>CAVPAQ010000041.1:0-34436 GCA_963701575.1 uncultured Acidimicrobiaceae bacterium | reverse complement strand
AGCCGACGATGGTCGTTCGAGGAGCAAGTGATGGCTGATCCGATGAAGGTCGAGGTCGTTTCACCCGAAGCGGTGCTCTATTCCGGCGAGGCCACGATGGTCATCACGCGCACGATCGGCGGCGGTGAGATCGCGTTCCAGCCCGGTCATGCTGCGTTCCTGGGGGCACTCCAGGAGTGCCACACTCGCGTCTATCTCGTCGACGGCTCGATCGAGGACATCGCGGTACATGGTGGGTTCGTCGAGGTCAGCAACAACAAGGTGTCGATCCTCAGCGATGCAGCCGAGCTCGGGTCGTTGGTCGACGTCGAGCGTGCCCGGGCCGCCAAGGAGCGCGCCGAGGAACTGCTCCGTCACGAGCATGATGCCGAGGCCGTCAGTGCATTGAGCCGTGCCCACGCCCGGCTCAACGCCGCCGGCGTCGGCTTCTGACCTCATCGACGGCTGTGGCCATGCAGGTGGCCACTCAGACGAACGAGATCGGGCAGTTCGACGTCCTGTTCGCCATCGAGTACGCCACGCCTGTGGCCGGCGTCGGCGGTAACGTGCGGCATGGCTGACTATCCGTTCTCGTCCGCGTTGGTGACCGGTGCGTCGTCGGGGATCGGTGAGGTGTTCGCCCGCACGCTGGCCGAGGCCGGAGTTCCCACCGTCGTGGTCGCACGGCGCGTCGATCGCCTGCAGGCGATCGCCGACGAATTCTCGCATGTCGAGGTGCTGGCCGCCGACCTGCTCACCGACACGGGGCAACGCAAGGTCGCGGCACGCATCGGCGACGCCGCTCGTCCGGTCGACCTCGTCGTGAACAACGCAGGTTTCGGCAGCAACGGCATCTTCGCCGAGCTCGATGCCGATCGGTTGGCAGATGAGGTCGAGCTCAACGTCGCGGCGCTGACCCGGCTGAGTCATGCCGCGTTGGCAGCGATGGTGCCGCGGGGCCGGGGCTGGCTGGTGAACGTGTCGAGCGTCGCCAGTTTCAGCCCGCGCCTCAGCTCGCGGTGTACGCGGCCACCAAGGCGTACGTCACGAGCCTCACCGAGAGTCTGCACGAGGAGGTTCGAGGCTCCGGCGTGCACGTGACGGCGCTGTGCCCCGGCCTCACGAAGACCGAGTTCCAGAGCGTCAGCAACACCGAGCAGTATGCGGATGCGTTCCCTGGTTTCGTCTGGACGAGCCCCCAACAGGTCGTGCAGACCGGCCTTGCCGACGTGATCGCCAATTGCGCGCTGTCGGTGCCCGGCGTCCAGTACAAGGCGATGGCTGCGGTGACCAACTTCACCCCGCGCTGGGTGCGGCGACGGATGTCGGGGCTGGTGCAGCGCGGTTGAGGGTGATCAGCCCGCCGGCTGCATCAGCGAGAAATCGCCGCCCGTCGAGTCTTGCGCTCCGGCGATGCGACCGACGCCCGGGATGTCGGTCGCAGGCTGAGTGATCGACCCGCCGCCGGCCGTGATCTCTGCCAGCGTGGCATCGACGTCGGCGACCGAGAAGTAGACCGCCCAATAGCTGGGCACCGTGTCGGGCACTTCCGCAGGCATCGCCATCATCCCCGCCCACCCGCCGCGATCGCCGCCCTGCACGACGTAGTACATGCCCATGGGGCCCATGTCCTGGCCATCGAAGGACCAGTCGAACACCCGCTCGTAGAAGGTCTTCGCGGTGTCGATGTCCCTGGTCATCAGTTCGTTCCAGCTGAATGTGTTCGGCTCGTTGCAGATCTCTGCACCGATGTGCCGGCCGGGCTTCCACACCGAGATCACCGCCCCGGTCGGGTCGGCGAACACCGCCATCTCGCCGGCCTCCATCACCTGCATCGGCGGCGCCACGATCGAACCTCCGGCAGCGGTGGCCTTCGCGACCGTGGCTGCGACATCGTCGACCGCGACGTAGGTGTTCCAAACTGGCGGCATGCCCTCCGTGCCCGGTGGCTGCCCGCCGAGCCCGGCCACGTTCTTGCCGTCGAGCGTGAACATCACATAGATCCGGTGACCGGCATCGTCGTGCTGATCGGTGGCCTCCCATCCGAAGACCGCTCGATAGAACTCGGCCGACGCGTCCACGTCGGGGCTCATGAGGTCGACCCAGCAGGGGCTTCCGACGGCGTGCGACGTGAAGACGGGCATGGCGATTCCTCCTGTCCGGGCCGCGCCGAAGCGGCGACATGTCTCGACAATGACTGGCGTCAGGGACGGCGTCAAGCGCGATGATGAGGCCTGACGCGAACGGACCAGCGGCCCGACACTGTGGGTTCGGCATGGGCCCGTTGCCCCGGATCGGGCTCAGCTGCCGTTGCGCACGGCCAGCGCCCGGTCGATCTCGTACAGGATGATCGCGTCGTGCCTGCTGCCCGGCCACGCCATGTGCTCGGCGAGGTGGGCGTCGACATCGCATCCTCGAACGCCGCATCCTCGAACGCAGCCCCTTCCCCAAACTGTCACGTCGAGCCTCGGCACCGCGTCACGTCGATCCGCGGCACCTCCCCGACCTACGATGGCGGACGAGCAGAACCGGGAAGTGACGTGGTCCGAGGGATCAGAGATCGCATCAGAGTCGTCGAGGGCGACATCACGAAGCTGGAGGTCGATGCAATCGTCAACGCCGCCAACTCTTCGTTGCTCGGCGGCGGGGGCGTTGATGGTGCCATCCATCGAGCGGCCGGCCACCGCCTGGTGGAGGAGTGTCGAACTCTCGGCGGATGCGCAACTGGTGACGCACAGGTCACCTCGGGCTACGAGCTGCCTGCGAAATGGATCATCCACACCGTCGGGCCGGTCTGGCGAGGCGGCGCGGTGGGCGAGTCGACACTGCTCGCGAGCTGCTACCGGTGCAGCTTGGAGGAGGCCGAGCGGATCGGGGCGAAGTCGGTTGCGTTCCCGTGTATCAGCACCGGGGTCTTCGGCTATCCGATCGCAGAAGCCGCCGCGGTCGCGGTTTCGACCGTGATCGAGTGGCTGTCGGTCGACGCCGAGATCGAACCCCGCAGCGTCGAAGAGATCATATTCTGCACGTTCGGGGCCGAAGCAACGGTCGCTCTCGAGGCGGCGCTCGCCGATCAGGTGTAGTCGATGGCGCTGTATTCCTGGAGTTTGCGGACGCGGTGGCGAGCATCGATGAACCGCACGGTGCCACTGCGCGACCGCATCACCAGGCTCTGGGTGCGGGCGCCCATGGCATCGAACCGGACACCTCGCAGGAGCTGACCATCGGTCAGCCCGGTGGCGGCGAAGAAGCAATTGTCGCCCTGGATCAGGTCGTCCTGGGTGAGCACGCGGTCGAGGTCGAGGCCGGCGTCCACGACCGCCTCGCGCTCGGCGTCGGACTGCGGCAACAGGCGGGTCTGCATCTCGCCACCCATCGCCTTGAGCGCAGCGGCTGCAATCACGGCCTCGGGTGTGCCGCCGATCCCGAACAGCACGTCGACCCCGGCATCGGGCCAGGCGCAGGCGATCGCTCCGTAGATGTCGCCGTCGCGGATCAACCTGATACGGGCACCACTGGCACGGACCTCGTCGATCAGATCGGCGTGGCGCGGACGATCGAGGATGATGGCGGTGAGATCGCGCACGCTCTCCTGTTTCGATCGGGCGATCCAGCGAAGGTTCTGGGTCGGCGATGCCGTGATGTCGATCGCTCCGACCGAATCGGGGCCGACCGCGATCTTCTCCATGTAGAACGATGGCCCCGGATCGAACATCGATCCGCGTTCGCCGACGGCGATCACGGCCAGGGCGTTGTTGAGGCCGTTGACGGTGAGGGTGGTGCCGTCGATCGGGTCGACGGCGACGTCGACGAGCGGATCGCTGCCGTCGCCGACCTGCTCGCCGTTGAACAGCATCGGGGCTTCGTCCTTCTCGCCCTCGCCGATGACGACGATGCCGTTCATCTGCACACTGGAGAGGCTGAGCCGCATGGCGTCGACGGCGGCGCCATCGGCACCGATCTTGTCGCCGCGCCCGACCCAACGAGCGGACGCGAGCGCTGCAGATTCGGTAACCCGCACGAGTTCCATGGCGAGGTTACGGTCGGGACGCTGGGCGGCCGGACTGGGCATACCACCACCGTAGTGGTCGCGTGCCCAGCCCGGTACATCCGCATGCTGCGTCCTGAGGACTTCGCCGACTACTCCTGGCGTCGGCGCTGACGCTGCCGTCGCCGGGTGTCCCGGCGCATCCGGCTCTGGCCGGCCAGGCGGCGCAGCGCCTCTTGACGCTCGGTCGCCACCAGACGCTCGAACATGGGGTCGGTGAACAAGTACATGGATGTGCCTTTCCGGTGATGGATCTGTTGATGGATCTCGTCGGGGCCCCGTGGGGCACGGACAGGTGGGGGACGACGCCTCGCTGTGATGGCCGCTGTGATGGGGCTGTGACGGACATCGGAGTTCGCCGGGGTCGTTCCGGTCTGCCGGACTGCCGGCACGCCCCGAGTGAGATGGCAGGCGGCTCGGGTCGTTCCCGTGTCGGGGTGGCTCGGTCGCCCGCCGGTGTCAGGCGATGCAGGCCGCCGCCGCGAGCTCGGGGCGGTCGGAACCACACATCGGCTGTCCACAGTGAGTCAGCGAGTTGCTCGCAACGCCGTTGACTGCATCGGTGTTCGTGGTCGACATGGTTCCTCCTTCCCAGTGCTCGGAGATACCAGCTTGGCCGGTCGTCTCGGCCGCGCCAAGGAGGTTTCGCGGCGGCACGCAGCCGTCGGACGGATAGCGTCGGGATCATGCCCTTCGTGAACAGGTTCGGTAGCGACGATGACGAGGTCTCGAACGAGGTCGCGGCCGGGGCGCCACCGGCTTTCGACGTCGACTTCGATCCCAACGACCCCGATCAGGTCAAGGTGCACTACAACCTCACCGGTTGGAGCTTCGACCAGCGTGCCGAGCTCGCGGAGACCCTCGCCGAGTTGGGTGTCCCGCATACTTGGGATGGCGAGGAGTTGGTGGTTCCCGAACAGATCGAGGAAGCGGTCGACGCGTTGTTCGATCGGCTCGAGGTCGAGATCGGGCCGTTTCCGGTGCCGTTGCTCGATGGTGATGCATCGACCGAGTTCGGTCTCGACGAATGGCCGTCGGTCGATCTCGAGATCCTGAAGCAGTCGTTGATCGAGGCCGAGATCCCCCACATCTGGGAGGGTCGAACGCTGCTCGTGGCCCACGACGCCGAGCAGGTCGTCGACGATCTCCTCGATGCGATCGAGGCCGGGCAAGTGGCCTCGCTCGACGAGGACGTCCACGCGCCCGACGGCGCACTGCACGATCTGTACGTCGCCGCCGACCGATTGGCGCGCGACAGCACGCACGCGGCGGCTCGCACGGAGGTGCTCGCGCTCGTCCCGCAGTTGTCGCCTTCGGTCCCGCCGTTCGGTCTCGAAATGCGCGTCTGGGACACGATCGTCGGACTCGCCAACGACTTGGTCGCCCGATTCGAGTCCGGATCCGATCCCGAGTTCCTCACCGCGGCCGCCGACCAGCTGCGCGTGGCCTGCCGTCCGTACGTCTGATCTCGCCGGCCGCGGCCGGCAACGCCGAGCTGTACTGCGCATGATTTGGTGAGCGGCGCTACTGTCGCCGTGATGCTGCTCGCCGAGCTGGAGGTCTTCCACACGCGTCCTGCTGTGCCGACGCGGCGTATCGCCCTGGGTCATCTCGTGCTCCCGGTCACCCCTGCTCCCGGTTTCGGCGGGTTGTTGCTCGGCGCCGTCGTGGCGAACCACATCTCGACGGTCGACGCCGAGCTGCATGCAGAGGTTTCGCGTCTCATTTCGGAGGTCGAAGCGGGTTCGCGCGTGGTGCAGCCGCGCCTGCGGCATCGTTTCCAGGTCGACCGGCACGGGCTCTCGCACAGTCGGCATCGCATGATCGGAAATGGCGACGACATCGAGTTCGACTTCGCAACCACCGGGAGCGATCTCGCCCAGGTGCTCGGTGCGGTCTACGCGACCGAGCGGCTCGAGCAGTCGAGCCGGCTGGTCGTCGGTCCGGTGCTGCGCAAGGCGTTGCGATGGCGCGGCCCGATCGGACCTGCGCTGGTCGCCTATCTCGCCGGTTCTCAGTCGACCGCTCTGTCGGCGCTCGCCGATCCGAGAGGCTGGGCGCTCGCCATCCTCGGGTTCACGCCCGATGCCGACGAGCCCTCCCAGCGGGCGATCACCAAGCAGTACCGGTTGCGGATGCGCGACGTGCATCCGGATCACGGTGGCGAGGCGTTGGACGCCAGCAAGGCGATCCTCGACCTCAACGAGGCCCGGCGGATCCTGACGGGGTCGGCCGACCGATGACGCTGTTGCTGTTCCCCGGAGCCGGCTCCGACTCGTCGCACCCGTCGTTCGATGCGATCGAGCGTTCCATCGCTCCGCACCGTTGCATTCGTGCCGACTTCGAATACCGCAAACAGGGGCGCCGAGCCCCCGACCGGGCGCCCAAACTGCTGGCCCAGATCAGGCACGAGCTGACGGGCCTGCCCGACGACGAACCACTCGTGATGGGTGGCAGGTCGATGGGCGGGCGGATGTGTTCGATGATCGCGGCGGGTGCCGACGAATTGCCGGCTCCATCCAATCTCACAGGTCTCGTCCTGATCAGCTATCCACTCCACCCGTCGGGTAAACCAGATCGGCTACGGGTCGAGCACCTACCGTTGATCAACGTGCCGACCCTCTTCATCTCGGGCACGCGGGACAGCTTCGCAACGCCCGACGAGCTCAGGACGTGGACGGCGACGATGCCGAAACGCGCGAAGGTTCTGCACCTGTTCATCGAACGCGCCGGCCACGACCTGCGGGGTGCCGATCACACGATCGGCGGTGCGGTCAAGGATTTCGTCGACTCGCTGATCCGCTGATCCGCTGATCCGCCGATCGCCTCCGGCTCGGATCGTCCTCTGATCCGCCGATCGCCTCCGGCTCGGATCGTCCTCAATCCGGATGGAGGTCGCCGGTCATGACCGGTTCGTCCTCCGGGTTGAGCTCTTCGAGCTCCCGGTGGGCGGTTTCCGGGAACCGTGTGAGCACGAGCACTACCACCACGACCTGGCCGATCGCCATGAGTCCGATCACTTGTCCATAGGACTGGCCGCGATCGAGGAGCTGCCCCACCATCAGGAGCCCCCCGATCCCACCGAGCAGCGCCGCTGCAGTCAGCAGGCCCGCCGCCCGGCTGCGGTTGCCGGTGGGGAAGAGCTCGGCGCGGTACACGGCGAGCGCGGGGTAGGCGACGCCGCCGATGAACCCGCCGCCGAATGCGGAGAGCCACATGGGTGCACCACTGATGCTGAACGATCCGAGCACGAGCACGGTCGCGACGGGAATCGCGATGGCGATCAGCCGGCGTCGGCCCCGGAAATCCGCAAGCCTGCCGCCCAGAATCAGTCCCAGTGCTGCCGGTGTCGCGGTGGTCAGCGTGAAGAGTGAGATCATGCCGGCGTCGAAGCCGCGGATCTCGCGGAGATAGCGATTCTGGTAGGCGCTGGCCGGAGCAACGAACAGATTGGCGAAGACCGCAACGGCCGCCAACGTCGCGAGACGGGCACGATCGAGCCGAGGAGCGACCACGTGCGGGCGCTCGTAGCGTTCGGTCTCGGGGAGCCGGCGCGAGATGTCGACCGCCACCACGAGCCAGACCAGCGTGACGACATAGACCAGGCGCCAGCCGTTCTGACCGAGATCCGCGAGTGGCAACGCCATCACGGCGATACCTGCACCGAGGCCGCTCGCCATCGCCATGATGCTGACCGCGTAGGCCCTGCTGTTGCGCGGCATCTCCTCGGCGACGACGACCGCGATCAGGAAGTCGAGGGCGAGGCCGAGCGGGCGCCCGACGGCCTGTGTCGCCACGAGCGCGGGGAAGTTCGGCGCCAGCGCACCGAGCGCTGTGATCAACGGGGCGGCCCATGCGACGACCCG
This sequence comes from uncultured Acidimicrobiaceae bacterium, assembly GCA_963701575.1. Lineage (GTDB taxonomy): Bacteria > Actinomycetota > Acidimicrobiia > Acidimicrobiales > Ilumatobacteraceae > Ilumatobacter. The sequence goes on along the minus strand of CAVPAQ010000041.1, from coordinate 26,543 downwards.
GATGACCCGTTGGCGGCCGATCCGATCGGCGACGATCGCGAACGGCAGCGCGATCACGATGCCGGCCCGGACGATCGACTGGGCAACGCCGTATCCCACGTCGCCGATGCCGAAGTCCTCGGCCGCGAACTGGGCGGTCTGGGTGAACAGGGTGTTCGTGAACGCGGACGACATGGACGCCGCAGCCATGAGTCCGAGTACCAGTGCCTGGCGGGATGAGATCTGGTCGGGTGGCGCCCACCACGGCGTGCGATGGGGGTGCCGACGAACCGGATCGAAGCCCCGGCGGCCGATCAAGAGACGGACGGGCAGCGCGAACAACCATCCGAACCAGGGAATGCGCAGCAAGTATGTCGTTCGTTCCGTCAGCTGCTCGCCGTCGCTGGTGAGGGTCCGCTCGTACCGTTCGAAGGGTCCGGCGAGTTGATGGAACGAGCCGTCGTCAGCCCGGAGTTCACCGACGAGGTCGTCGCGCGGACGCTCGATGAACTCACGGACGGCCGGCTGGTCGGGCCACGTGCGTGTGACCGTTCGACCAGTTCCGAGCACCCGGCAAGCTTACGAGTTGAGCATCGCGCCGCCACAACGGCGCGGCTCGGACTGACACGTGACGATGGACACCGCCGGGAAGCGTGCGAACGCCCGGCGGGGCATACTGGGGGAGTGATGCCGGAGACGCCCAACGAGTGCCACATCACGGTGCGCAACGCTGGACCGCTCCGGGGTGAGGTGGTGGTTCCGGGCGCCAAGAATTCGGTGCTCAAGCTGATGGCCGCCAGTCTGTTGGCCGATGGTACGTACGAGATCACCAACGTGCCGAACATCGTCGACGTGTCGATCATGGGCGACCTGTTGAAGGCGATCGGGGTCCGGGTCTGGCTGGACGAGCCCGGCATCGTGACGATCGTCAACACCGGTGGGCTGACACCGGTTGCACCGTACGAGCTTGTAGAGCGGATCCGTGCGTCGATCAATGTGCTCGGCCCGCTGCTCACCCGATGCGGGCACGTTCGCCTGTCGATGCCGGGCGGCGACGACTTCGGTACCCGCCCGATCGACATGCACATCGCCGGTCTCGAGGCCATGGGCGCGACGTTTCGATTCGGCGATGGCTACGTCGAAGCCTTCGCCGACCGGTTGCACGGCGCCGAGATCACGTTCGACTTCCCGAGCGTCGGAGCGACCGAGAATCTGGTCACCGCTGCCGTGTTCGCCAATGGTGTCACGACCATCCACAACGCTGCTCGAGAGCCGGAGATCATCGATCTGTGTGAGTTCCTGGTTGCGATGGGCGCTCAGATCGACGGCGCCGGCACGTCGACGCTGCAGATCCGGGGCGTCGAGCGGAACGAGATGCACGGTTGCGAACACGAAACCGTGCCCGACCGCATCCAGGCTGCCACCTATGTCGCCGCGTGCGCGGTCGCCGGTGGCCAACTCGATCTGCTCAACGCCAAACCGGCTCATATGCAGATGGCGCTCAGCCGGTTCGCCGACATGGGCCTCGAGTTCGAACAGCTGCCGTACGGACTGCGGGTGGCCGCTCCGGAGCGTCTGCGTGCCACCGACATCGCCACGTTGCCGTACCCGGGTATCGCCACCGACTACAAACCGGTGATCATCGCCATGTTGTCGGTCGCACAAGGGGTCGCGATCGTCACCGAGAACCTCTATCCGGGACGCTTCCGATACGTCGACGAACTCGTGCGGCTCGGGGCGGACATTCGTATCGATGGCCACCATGCGATCGTGAGGGGCGTCCCGCGGTTGGTGGGTACGCATGTCGTGTCGCACGACATCCGAGCCGGGGCGGCGATGGTGGTCGCCGGCCTGGCAGCCGAAGGCACGACCACGATCAGCGGGGTGCACCACATCGACCGTGGCTATGACGATCTGGTGGGCCGGCTCAGCGCGGTCGGCGCCGAGATCGAACGCTTCGACGCATGATGCCGGTCACGACGGATCGGTCACGGTTCGTCGTCGCGACCTGAATCGGCAGGCTCGAGCCCCCGGTCGACCCGTCGTTTGGCGAGTGCCAGCAGTGCGACGATCAACAGGATCGGGGCCCCGACGAGGGCGACCTCGTCCCAACCGCCCTGGTGGGCGACCAGGGGAACGGCGCCAACCATGGACAACATGCCTCGCATGGTAGGGGAATCGCCGAGGATTCGCTGATTGAATGGCGATGTCATGCGTGCCCAAGTCGAAGCCTGCATCGAAGTCATCCGCCCGGCCCTTCAGGCCGACAACGGCGACATCGAGCTCGTCGATGTCGACGAGCAGACGGGCATCGTGTCGGTCCGCCTGGTCGGCGCCTGTGGCACCTGCCCGGTGTCGACCCAGACGCTCAAGGGCGGTATCGAGCGGATCATGCGCGATCGCGTCGACGGTGTGACCGAGGTCATCAACATCGCCGACGCCGAGGCGGCGATCGACAGCCCGGTCTGACAACCTGTCAGGCCATGGCCCGTACGTCGGATCCCAACGAACTGTTCACACAGGCGGTCGAGGGCGATCGTGGTGCAACCGCGAGGCTCCTGTCGCTGATCGAACGCGGTGGCGAACCGGGGCGGCAGGTCGGGCGGCTGGCGTATCCCAAGAGCGGCCAGGCCTACACGGTCGGGCTGACGGGTGCGCCGGGCGCCGGCAAGAGCACCTTGACCAGCGCCACGATCACACTCCTGCGTTCGATCAACCTCGAGGTCGCTGTCCTGGCGATCGACCCGTCGTCGCCGTTCACCGGTGGGGCGATCCTCGGCGACCGGGTTCGGATGCAGGACCATGCCACCGACCCGGGTGTGTTCATCCGATCGATGGCAACCCGCGGCCACCTCGGTGGGCTGTCGCTCGCCACGCCCGAGGCGGTGCGGTTGCTCGACGCGATCGGCCGCCACTGGATCCTCGTCGAGACGGTCGGGGTCGGTCAGGTCGAGGTCGAGATCGCGGGCAAAGCCGATACGACGGTGGTGGTGGTCAATCCCGGTTGGGGCGACAGCGTGCAGGCGAACAAAGCGGGGCTGATGGAGATCGCCGACGTCTTCGTGATCAACAAGGCGGATCGCAAGGGCGTCGAGGAAACCCGCCGCGACCTCGAGCAGATGCTCGACCTGTCCGACCTTCCGCACGATGCCTGGCGCCCACCGATCGTGCCGACGGTCGGTACGACCGGCGACGGCGTGGAGGCACTTTGGGACGCCGTTCTCGCCCACCGCGAGCACGCCGAGTCCAGCGGTCAGCTCGCGGCTCGACGTGCGTTCCGCACAGGCGAAGAGCTGCGCGAGATCGTCGCCAATCGGCTCCGCGAACGGGCGCGCGAGATCTGCACGGGCGAGCGCTGGGATGAGCTGACCGATGCCGTCGTCACGCACGCCGTCGATCCGTGGTCGGCGGCCGACGAGATGCTCACCGGCATCGCCTGATCCGCCCAGCCCCGCTCGGGTCGGGCATGATGGTTGCATGACCGAAGCGGTGGTATTGCTGGAGCGTCGCGAGGATGGGGTTGCCGTCGTCACGCTGAACAACGGAAAGGTCAACGCGTTGTCGAGCGCGGTGGTTGCCGCCCTGCACGAGATCGCCGACGAGCTCACGGCGAACCCGCCCGGCGCGGTCGTCGTGACCGGTGGCGAGCGGATCTTCGCGGCCGGTGCCGACATCTCCGAGTTCGGCGGCGCCGAGGAAGCCGTGGGAATCACCGCCCGCATCCACGCAGCGCTCGACGCGCTCGCGGCGATCCCGCGTTTCGTGATCGCGGCGGTGTCGGGGTATGCACTCGGCGGCGGCTGCGAGCTGTCGCTCGCGTGCGACTATCGGATCGCCAGCGAACGGGCCGTCTTCGGGCAGCCCGAGATCCTGCTGGGCACGATCCCTGGTGGTGGTGGCACCCAGCGCCTGGCGCGTCAGGTGGGTCCGAGCCGCGCCAAGGAGATCTCGATCACCGGACGTCAGGTCAAGGCCGATGAAGCCCTGCGCATCGGGCTTGCCGACGAGGTGGTGCCCGGCGAGGAACTGCACGACCGGGCGTTGTCGCTCGCCGCCGAATGCGCTCGCGGTGCAGTGCTGTCACAAGCGCTCGCGAAGCAGGCGATCGATCGAGGTCTGTCGACGTCGCTCGCCGAGGGTCTCCGGATCGAGCAGCAGTTGTTCGTCGAATCGTTCACGACCAACGACAGCCAAATCGGTGTGCAGAGCTTCCTGGCCCATGGCCCGGGCAAGGCCGAGTTCACGGGAACCTGACGAGCCCGATCGGCCATGGCGCGTGACCGTCAAGTGGCAGTGAGCGCTTCGAGATAGACGGCGCTGGTGCGAGCGGCGATCGCGTCCCACGAGTAGCTCGCTTCGAGCAGCGCCTGCCCGCGCCGCACCAGCTCGTCGGCGACACCCGCGTCGGTGAGCAAGAGCTCGATGCAGTCGGCCAGGTCGTCGGAGTTCCCCGGTTCGAACAGCAACGCTGAACCGGTGCCTCCGACCAGCTCGGCCAATCCGCCGGTGTCCGCAACGATCAGCGGCGAACGGCCGGCGAGCGCCTCGAGTGCGACGACGCCGAACGGCTCGTACAGCGACGGGATGACCACACATCCCGCTCGATGGATCGCCGACCGAAGCGCGTTGTCCGACAAGAAGCCGGGTAGTTCGATCAGGTCCCCGACCCCCGCGATATCGATCTGTGACTGGAGCTCGGGGAGGTAGCTGCCGCGTCCGGCGATCATGCATTCGAGCCCGGCGACCCGGTACCGCAGGGCACCGATCGCGCGGGCGAGGACCTGGAAGCCCTTCTCGTACTGCACGCGGCCCCACGTCAGCACGAGCCCGCTCCGGGCCCTGTTGGCGCTCTCGTCGGGCCCCGCCGTTCCCCACCAGGCAGGATCGATGCCGCTCGGGATGCGGTGCACGTGGTCGGGGTCCATTTCGAACCCATCGAGGATGTCGCGCACCAGCAGCTTGGTCGATGTGATCACGCGCCGCGAACGGGAGGCCTGCCACCACTCGACGCTGTTGATGTCGGTCGGGGTGCCCGGCGCCAGATGGCCCCCGTGGCGTCCGCGTTCGGTGCCGTGGAACGTGGTGACGATCGGAATCGCGTACAGCGTCGCGATCACGTCGGCCGCCCATGCCACCTGCCAGTCGTGGGCGTGGACGAGATCGGGTCGCCAGTCACCGAGGGCGACGGAGACCGCAACGAACGCATGATTCGCCGACGCCGTGCTGGCGATCTGATCGTCCGGCAGCCACGGTAAGTCGACATCGATGCGCAATACGCGAACGCCCGCGCTGAAGGTATCGGCGACGGTGCCGGCTACCCGGCGCGTGATCAGCACGATCTCGTGCCCTGCGCGCTGAAGCGCATGGGCGAGTCCGTCGACGTGCGCCGCCGTGCCACCGGCAGCGCTCGGCGGGAACTCCCACGACAGCATCAGCACGCGCACGGGCCGCACGATAGAGGACGCGCGTCATGGCAGGTTCGATTCGCCGAGATGACGGCACCTGCCTAGGCTCACGCCGTGCCCCGCCGGATCGCCGCAGTTCCCCCGGAGCTGCGTCCCGTCGTCTCGGCGAGTCTGACGCTCGGTGCAGTGGTCGGCGTGTTCGGCGTCGTGTTCGGGGTCGGTGCGGTGTCGGCCGGCGGCTCGGTCCTGCAGGCCTGTGCGATGTCGCTGTTGGTGTTCACCGGAGCGTCGCAGTTCACCGCCGTGAGCGTGATCGACAGCGGAGGTACCACGGGGTCGGCGTTGAGCAGCGCGATGGTGCTCGCGGCCCGCAACGGCGTGTACGGGCTCACCATGGCGAGGTATCTCGATGGCTCGTTGGCGCGCCGATTGTTGGCGGCCCAGCTCACCATCGACGAGTCGACCGCGATGGCGACGTCACAAGCCGACCGTCGTTCGTGCTCGACCGCGTTCTGGATCACGGGCGTATCGGTGTACGTCTTCTGGAACCTGGGCACGTTGATCGGCGCGCTCGCTGGATCCAGTATCGATCCGCTGACGTACGGTCTCGACGCGGCGTTCCCTGCCGGCTTCGTGGCCATGGTCGCGCCCCACTACACCACGCGGAACGGTCGCGCAGCAGGCATCATCGGCGGCTTGATCGCTCTGGTCACGATTCCGTTCGTGCCGATCGGCATGTCGATCCTGCTCGCCGGCGTCGCCGTGCTCGTGGGGGTGCGTGGCACGTGAGTGAGATCAGCTGGCAACTCGTGGTGGCGTTGAGCATTGGTGCCTATGCCTGCAAGGTGCTGGGGCTCGTCGTGGTCGGAGCACGCACCCTGCCCAGTGTGGTCGATCGTTGCCTGATCCTCATCCCGGCTGCGCTGATCACAGCCCTGGTGGTGAAGGACACGTTCTCCATCGGGCAAGAATTGGTGCTCGATGCACGGGCAGTCGGCGTGGGGGCCGCGACGTTCGCCGCCTGGCGCCGCGCTCCGCTCGTCGTGGTGATCGTGATCGGCGCTGCCGTTACTGCCTTGGTGCGAGCAGTCGGCTGACCACCGATCAGCTTCGCGACAACGAGGCTGCGGTTCGGAGCGTTTCGGCGGCCTGCTCGGGCGGCACGATGTTGATCAACACGCCCGTTCCGCGTTCGAAGCCCGCTTGGGTGACGAGATTGGGCCAGATGTGGATGTGCCAGTGGTACTCGCCGGTGTGGGCGTGCGGGGCGGTGTGGAACCCGACGTTGTAGGCGACATCGCCGATCGCTCGATTCAAGAACGCCGTCGTGTCCCGCAATGCGCGTCCGACCGCAGCGAGCGAGTCGTCGTCAGCGTCCTGCAGATGCAGGTCGTGGCGGCGCGGAACGATCAACAGCTCGTACGGCGATCCGCTCCAGTACGGGCAGATCACGGCGACGTCGTCGTTCGCGAACACGATCCGGTCGCCTGTGGCGAGCTCGGCCTCGACGGTGGTGCACAGCAGACAGCCGCCGGCGAATCGGGCGAAAGCACGCTCCTCGTCGAGCACCTCGCCCGGCACGAACGGCAGCCCGAGCAGTTGCCCGTGGGGGTGGGCGATCGAAGCGCCCGCCTCGCGACCGTGATTGACGATTGCCTGGGTGTACCGGATGTGCGCGATGCCGGCGTGTTCGGCGAAACGGCGCTTGAGCGTGAGCATGAACTGAGCTGCGGTGCGATCGTCGAGCCGATCGAGCGCCAGATCGTGCTGACGGGAATACACGAACACCTCGTGGATGCCCGTGCCCTCGGCCATCACGTGCACGGGGCCGTCGTGATGGACGGCGAACCCCTCCGCACCGTCGAAGGCGGGATAGAGGTTCGGCACGACCCGAACCTCCCAGTCGCCCTGATCGCTGATGGTTTCGAGGGCGGGTGGGGTCGACTCCTCGTTGCCGGGGCAGAACGGGCAGGGACGATCCGACTCGAACGCTGCCAGATCGGAGCGCGGAGCGAAGTCGGTCGGGCGCTGGGCTCGCTCGGCAACGATCGTGACCCAACGCCCGGTCAGCTGATTCAACCGCATTTGACTCATGAGAATCCTCAGGATACGACCAAAGTCCGCCGGAAGTTGACCAATTGGCGCTGAGCGAACGTGTCGCCACGGTCACCGCCGGGTCGGTGGCGGTCAGGTGCGCCGGTAGACCGAGACATGGCGCGCCGAGTCGGGCCGGAATGCGGTGCGTCCGAAGTCCTCCCAGCGGTGTTCCAGCCTCATCCCGGCTGCGGCGGCCATCTCGTCGAGCTCGACCGGAGCGGCGTATCTGATCGCCCACGGTCGCAGTTGCACGCCGCCCCGTTCGGTGAGCTCGATGAACTGCCCCTCGGCGAGTTGGCGGTCAGGATCGTGGCGCGAGATCGACAGGACTACGCGGTCTGCCTCGAGGGTCCGGATAGCGATGTCGTCGCCCTCGCGAGGGGGGTCGTCGGGCACGAACGCCTCGATGACGAATCTGCCATCCGCCTCCAATCGATCCGCGACAGAATCGAAACATGCCGCTTGGGCCTCGGCGGTCCGCAGGTTGAAGATCGTGTTGTAGGCCACGAACACCAGCGCGAACGGACCGTCGGGAAGCTGGGTGGCCATGTCGCCCAAGACGGCTTCGATGCGTCGCTCGGGATCGCGTTCGCGCAGCTTCGACAACATCGACTCGCTCGAATCGATTCCGACGACGCGGCGCTGACCGGCGCGGACGTCGTAGGCGAGAGGAATCGCCAGGCGCCCCGTTCCGACGCCGAGCTCGAGCACCCGGCCGCCTCCGGCAAGCTCGTGCAACCGATCGATCGTCGCTGGGACGTCCGAGATACCCTCGTACCAATCGTCGTAGATGTCGGCGAATGCCGACCCGTAGCTGGTGTCGTCGAAGCCCTTCATCCGAATCAGCACGGTACCTGGCCTCGAGCACCGGCGGCTGGTCGATAGCGTGGACGCGTGGGCATCACCTATCTCGATCACGCTGCGACGACGCCGATGCGCTCGGCCGCCGTCGAGGCGATGATGCCGTTCCTCACCGAGCGGTTCGCGAATCCCAGCGGTTCGCACCGATTCGCCCGCGACGCCAGACGTGCTGTCGACGAGGCGCGCGATCAGGTCGCCGAGGTGCTCGGTGTCGGACCGGGTGAAGTGGTGTTCACCGGTTGCGGCACCGAGGCCGACAACACCGCCGTGTTGGGCGCCGACGGCATCGCCGTGTGTTCGGCGGCAGAGCACCACGCCGTTCTGCATCCGACGCTCGAGCATGGCGGCATCGTCGTCGGTGTCGACGCTGCTGGGCACATCGATCTCGACGAGCTCGATGCGACGTTGGCGTCCGATGCAGGTGCTGCGGTCGGGGTGGTCAGCGTGATGGCCGTCAACAATGAGGTCGGCACGATCTCCGATCTCGCTGCGGTTTCGCGGATCGTTCGGCGGCGCGCCCCGCAGGCCTTGATCCACACCGATGCCGTTCAGGCCGTCTGTTGGCTCGACCTCCGGGCGATCGCTCCGCTCGTCGATCTGATGTCGTTCAGCGCGCACAAGTTCGGGGGCCCCAAGGGGGTCGGTGTCCTGACGATTCGTGGCGGCGCATCGCTGCGGCCGTTGATCAGCGGCGGAGGCCAGGAGCGCGAGCGGCGGAGCGGAACACACAACGTCGCCGGCATCGTTGCCTTGGCCGCCGCACTGGTCGAGACCGACCGTGAACGGGCCACCGAGAACACCCGCTTGTCTCAGCTGCGCGATCGACTGATCGATGGGCTCGCCGGTCGGATCGAGGGTGTCGTCGAAACGGTGCCCCGTGAGCTCAAGATCGCCGGCTCGGCCCACGTCTGTCTGGAGGGCATCGAGAGCGAATCGTTGTTGTACCTGCTCGACGAGGGCGACATCTGCGCCAGCGCAGCATCGGCGTGCGCCAGCGGCGCGATGGAGCCGTCGCACGTGCTCGCTGCAATGGGCGTCGACCGCTCGCTGGCGGTCGGAGCGCTACGGCTGACGTTGGGGCACACCTCGACGGTCGACGACGTCGACCGCGCGATCGAGGTCGTCACGGTCGCTGTCGCTCGTCTGCGCGAGGCTCGCGTGAGCGCGTCGGGTGGTCCGAGTTGAACATGACGGGTCGTGCCGGTCCGATCGTGAAGGTCCGAGGGTGAAGGTCCGATCGTGAAGGTGATGCTGGCCATGAGCGGTGGCGTCGACTCCTCGGTTGCGGGCGCTCTCTTGCTGCGCGACGGGCATGAGGTCGTCGGTGTCACGATGAAACTCTGGGGTGGCGACAGCGATTCCGGATGCTGCAGCGTCAGCGACGTCGATGACGCTCGCCGAGTCGCGCAACAGCTCGACATCGACCACCTCGTCTTCAACTTCGGTGCCGACTTCAACACCCACGTCGTCGACCCCTATGTGCGTGATCACGCACTCGGGATCACGCCGAACCCGTGCATCGAGTGCAATCGACACGTGAAGTTCGACCGGCTGCTCGAACGCTCCGAGCAGCTCGGCTTTGACGCCGTCGCGACCGGCCACCACGCCCGAGTCGGCCGCGGGTCGGGTGGTTCGTTCACACTCGAGCGTGGCGCCGATACGGCGAAGGATCAGAGCTACGTCGTGCACATGCTCGACCAGTCGGCGTTGGCCCGCACGCTCTTTCCGGTTGGTGACATCGACAAGACCGAGGTGCGGCGATTGGCGGCGGAGATGGGGCTTCGCACGGCCACCAAGCCCGACAGCCAGGACGTGTGCTTCATCACCTCGACGGGCGGCCGCGAGACGTTCCTGGGTGATCGCATCGCGTTTCGCCCCGGGCGAGTCGTCGACGGCGAGGGCCGCCCGATCGGCGATGTCGACGCAGTCGAGATGATCACCATCGGGCAGCGTCGTGGGATCGGACTGCCCGGCGGCGGTCCGAAGCGTTACGTGGTCGATGTGGACGTGCCGAACGCCACGGTGGTCGTCGGCGACGATGCCGACCTGCTCGGCCGCTCGATGAGGGTCGACCGCGTCACCTGGACCGACGGGCCGACCGAGGGCGAGGTGCTCGCACAATGCAGCGCCCACGGAGCCGCACACCCCGCCACGATCGTCGTCGATGGCGGAGCGGGCGTCGAGGTCGCCTGGAGCGCCCCACAGCGTCGTGTCGCGCCGGGCCAGAGCGTGGTGTTCTACGACCTGGCCGACCGGTGCGTGCTCGGCGGGGGCTGCGCAGCCCGCTGACGAGAGGGAACCGCTCGGACCGGTCGTGTCGGCTGGTCGTTGTCAGCCGACCGGGAGGCGCCGTCGATTCGCGGCTGCGAGGGCCCGTCCGGGTCGTGTCGGGCTGACGAGGCAGGCCGTGAGGTGGATCGCCTTGCCCCGTGGCTCTTTGGGGGTCGCCGCGAAGATCACCGTGATCGGCTCGACGGTCGTGATCTCCAGTGCATGCCCGGCAGCCGGGCCCGTGAGGTCGGCAGCTCCGGTGTCCGCAGTTGCCAGGCGCACGGACGCGATCTCCTGCCGCCGGATCATCACCGTTTCGGCCAGCACGAGGTGATCGTGGATGACCAGCCCGACCGGTACGACGACGAGCCAACGGCGTGAGAGTTTGTGCCACCGCGGCCATGCCCAGATCGCGCCGACCACCGCGAGCGCCGACAAGGCTCCGCCGAAGATCCAGACCCGGGCACCGAGGAGCAACGGACCGGTGATCATGCTCGTTGCCCAGATGCCCCAGGTGACGACGACGGCCAGGAGGTATGCAGCCGGTGGTCGCAGGACGTGGCGGTCCTCCTCGCCGTAGGCCGAGGCTTGTACGAAGAGATGACCGAGGTCGCCGGAGAACGCCACGAGGGCCGAGATCGAGGCAACACCGAAGAAGACGGCGCCGTCCACCGCGCCGGCTCCCATCGCCCAGGCGACCACAGCGACCGGGACCGAGAGCGGCACGATGAGTCGCGTTGCCGTCAGACTGACGACGGCCGGAATCGCCATCGACGCGACACCGACCAGCCAGACAGCTGCGGCAGCCCACGTCGCGATCGACCCGGCCAGTCCGCTCCGATCGATGGTCGCGCCGTCGATCGCCTCGCCACCGGACACGAGCACGCCCACCCACGCGACCCGGAGAACCCAGGGGAGCATTCGATCGACGGGCCGGACTCGTGACACGCCAGCCAGTCTGGCGGCTGATGACGGGAACGACTGCCCCGATCCGATCAGTCGAGCTGAGCGGAATCGTCGTCGGTAGCGCGAAGATGACACGATGTGATCCAGATATGGGCGTGTCAATCGGAGGTGCGGGGAACGGGTCGACGACGACCAACGCCTCGACGGTCACGCCCCGCGCGCTCGATGTGATCGTTTCCGGATCGACGACGGGAATCGGCAGTCTGCCCCATCGCAACGCATCCCAGGCGGTCGAGTTCGCGTTCGATGCCTACGACGTGCCGGCGATCCCGAGCCTTCCGAGGCGGTCGCCCGCCGAGTCGTCGATCGCGCAGGCCCTGGTGGGCACGTCGGGTATCACGCTCGGGCAATACGGCACGGTTGCCGTCGACGTCGATGGGCTCGACGCCGATGCGCCGGTCGATACCGACCTGCAGCGAGACAATTTCGTGGGGTTCCGCACGTTTCTCGATGTCGCCCGCACACGCCGCTACGCCGGCCCGGTGAAGTGGCAGTTCGTCGGTCCGATCAGCCTGGGCGTTGCGCTGCGGCGAGCCGGCGCTGCGTCCGACGTGGCCTTCGCTGTGGCGGCCAAGACGGTGGGTAGCCATCTCGGCGCGCTGTCAGCGGCCGTGTCCGCAGCCTTGCCCGATGCGCCCCAACTCGTCGTCCTCGACGAACCGTTGATCGACGGGTTGATGTCCCGCGACTTTCCGATCGCACCCGACGAGGCGGTGGATCTACTCTCCTCGGCGATGGCGGTACTCGAGCCGAGGGTCACGGTCGGCGTGCACTGCTGCGGCGATGCCGACGTCGCGACGCTGCTTGAGTCGGGGCCGAGCGTGCTCTCGCTGCCGGCCAGCATGTCGTTGGTGCCGCTCGCCGGGTATCTCGATCGCTTCTTGCGCAACGGCGGGTGGATCGCCTGGGGGGCCGTCGCCACCGAAGGGCCGATCGGTGTGACGTCAGCCAGGTCGTGGCACCACATGTCGAAGGTGTGGTGCGAGTTGGTCCAGCGAGGCTGCGACCCCAACCTCCTGCGCGACCAGTCCCTGGTCAGCCCCGAGTGCGGGCTCGGCACACACAGCGTGGCAGTCGCCGAGCGTCTGTGCCACTCGCTTCGGGACGTGTCGCGCTCGCTGCGCAGCGAGTCGGCGGCTGCGAAGTTCGTGCTCGGCGCCTGAGCCCACGGCGATCGAGCAGCTCGATCTGCCCGATGTCGACTGCCGCCGCGCAGGGGCACGGATCTCTACACTCGCTTCCGGTGCCCGAGGCGATCGCCCGAGGAACCGCGACCATTCGCCGACGAGACCAGGTGTGAGGGGGATCCATGCGCAATGAGGACGAACGAAGCGACTCGACCGCCGAGACGCCCGCCGCCCGCATCGCCGAGTTGCGCGCGAAGGTTGCGCACCACAACCGCCTGTACCACGAGCTCGACGCCCCCGAGCTGCCCGACGGCGAATACGACATCTTGGTGCGCGAGTTGCGGATGCTCGAGGCCGAGTTTCCCGATCTGGCGGCCGATGACTCGCCGGCGATGGCGGTGGGAGGGGCGGCGAGCGCCACGTTCGCTCCAGTGGTGCACGTCGAACCGATGACCAGTCTCGACAACGCGATGGACGGTGATGAGTTGCGGGCGTGGGCCGACCGCGTGGTGAAGGGACTCGACGGGACGGTGCCCCGGTTCGCCGCCGAACTGAAGATCGACGGGTTGGCCATGAGCCTGCGCTACGAACATGGTCGTCTGGTGCAGGCAGCCACGCGCGGCGACGGCCGCGTCGGCGAGGACGTCACGGCCAACGTCAGAACGATCGGCGACGTGCCGGAGCGGTTGACGGTGGATGACGCCCCTGCAGTCGTCGAGGTGCGCGGCGAGGTGTACATGCCGACGGCCGTCTTCGAGGCCCTCAACTCCGAGTACGAGGCTGCCGGCCTGCGCCCACTGGTCAATCCCCGCAATGCTGCGGCCGGCAGCCTGCGCCAGAAGGATCCGGCGATGACCGCCAAACGCCGACTTTCGTTCTGGGCCTATCAGCTCGGTCACATCGAGGGTGGGCCCGAGTTCGTCACGCACCAGGAGACGCTCGACTACATCGGCCGAATCGGCTTCCCGATCAATACCGAGCTGCGGATGCTCGACACCATCGACGCCGTCGCCGAGTATTGCCTCTATCGCCAGCAACATCGCCACGATCTCGGCTACGAGATCGACGGGGTGGTGATCAAGGTCGACGATCTGGCACAGCGCGAGGCGCTCGGGTTCACGTCGCGGGCGCCTCGTTGGGCGATCGCGTACAAGTTCCCTCCCGAGGAGCGCACGACGCTGTTGCGCGACATCCAGGTGTCGGTCGGACGCACTGGCCGGACCACCCCCTTCGCGGTGCTCGAACCCGTCTTCGTCGGGGGCTCCACCGTGTCGATGGCGACTCTCCACAACCAGGACCAGGTGGCGTTCAAGGATGTCCGACCTGGCGACACCGTGATCGTTCGCAAGGCCGGCGACGTCATCCCCGAGGTGGTCGGTCCAGTGCTGTCGATGCGCCCGCCGGGCACCGAGCCGTGGCAGTTCCCGACGATCTGTCCGTGCGATCTGCGCAGCCGCCTGGTGCGGCTCGGGGGGGAGGCCGACACCCGATGTGTCGAACCGGCGTGCCCGTTCCAGCGGGACCAGAAGATCGTCTATTGGGCATCCCGCGGGGCGATGGACATCGAGGGTTTGGGCGAGCGGACTGTGGTGCAGCTGACGTCCGCCCAGCTGGTCGCGGATGCCGCCGACATCTACACGCTCGTCCCCGAGCAGATCGAGTCGTTGGAGGGCTTCGCCCGGCCGAGCGCCGAGAAGCTGGTGGCGTCGATCCAGGCGTCACGTTCCCGGCCGCTGCCGAAGGTGCTGACTGCCCTGGGCATCAAACATCTCGGCCCATCGGCATCGCTGGCGCTGGCGGCCGAGTTCGGCACGCTGCGTCGCGTCATGGAGGCGACCGACGACGAGCGGGCGGCGGTCGACGGGGTGGGCGAGGTGATCTCGGCGTCGATCAGCCGTTGGTACGACCTGCCGAGCAATCGTGACTTCATCGACCGACTCGAGGATGCGGGTGTGAATTTCGGGAGTGAGGAGGAGGCGGCGGCCCGGGAGGCGATCAAGGCGTCTCTCGAACAGACGCTCGACGGCAAGACCGTCGTCGTCACGGGGGCGGTTCCCGGCCACACTCGTGTGGAGGCCGAGCAAGCGATCGTCGCACGCGGCGGCAAGAGCCCGGGCAGTGTGTCGAAGAAAACGTTCGCCCTCGTCGTCGGTGAGGGGGCCGGCGCCTCGAAGCTCACCAAGGCAGAGGCGTACGCGGTCCCGATCGTCGCCGCCGAGCACTTCGACGAGCTGTTGGCGACCGGACAGATCCCGTCGTGAGGACCGTGGGGTTGCTCGGCGGTATGAGCTGGGAGAGCTCGATCGAATACGAGCGGCTCATCAACGAGGGGATCCGCGCCCGCCTCGGTGGTAACCACTCGGCCGATCTGATCATCCGCAGTTATGACTTCGCTCGGATCGAGGCGCTGCAATCGGCAGGGGATTGGGACACTGCGGGCGAGCTGCTCGCCTCCGATGCCCGGACGTTGCAGGAGGCCGCGCCGAGCTCATCGTGCTGTGCACGAACACGATGCACGCGGTGGCCGACCGGATCGAGGCGGCGCTCGATGTCGAGTTCCTGCATCTGGCAGATGCGACGGCGCGGGCCGTGCTGGCGAGCGGGGTGCGCCGGGTCGCTCTGCTCGGTACCCGATACACGATGGAACACGACTTCTACCGTGATCGCGTCGAACGTCATGGCATCGAGGTGATCGTGCCGGACGAACGCGATCGAACCACGATCCACGACGTCATCTACGACGAACTCGTCCGCGGTGTCGTCGACCCGGATTCCAAGATGCGGTATCTCGACATCATCGACAGACAGGTCGCGTGCGGTGCATCGGGGGTGATCGCCGGGTGTACGGAGATCGAGTTGCTCGTCGGCCCCGAGGACGTGAGCGTGCCATTCTTCGCGACGACCCGATTGCACGCCGAGGCGGCGGTCGAAGCTGCCCTGCGAGAGCATTGAGCGGACGCCCCACCAACGGTGGCGAGCCGCTAGACGACCTGGAAGGTCCAGGTGTAGCTGCGGGCCCGCTGTCGACTCTCGTCGACTTTCCAGTAGATCACCTGGGCGCGGTGTTGGCCCTCGCTGAACTGCGTGATGGCAGCGTCCTGACTGGGCGCGAAGGTGAGGGTTGCGTTGCCGGGCTCGTAGATGGTGACCGACGGCAAGTCGATCTGCTGCCCCGGTTGCACCCCGATGTTGCCGACATCTTCGACATTGACGGTCTCGATCTCGACCCCGTCGATCACGAGGACGCCGGTGTACCCGGAAGCGAGGTCGACGAACACGTTGCTCTGGCTGACGACCTGTACGGCTTCCGGCACCGGTTCGACCTGCTCGATCAACGCCGGCAACTTGGACCGCGCGTCACCCGTGATGCTGACCAGGACGCCGCGCGCCACCAGCGCGATCCCGATCCCGAGCACCGCGATCACGATCAACAACGTCTTGTCGATGTGTCGGCGCGACGTGCGTGGCGGGGGAGCCGAGTCGTCGACGAACGGCTGATCGGGCGGTGTCGACCGCTGCTGAGCAGCCAACGTGTCGCTGTCCTGGTCGGTCACAGGGTCCATCATGCCGTGCGCGTCCAGGTAACTGGCAGCGCTGCCGGCGAGAATTCTCCATCCCAGGGCGTCACCCCACTGGGCCGGGGCAAGCGGTAGCGTTCGGGCATCGTGAGCCCCAGCGTGACACCCCCAGGTGACCCCGTCGAGCCCGCTCAGCTGGTCGGGTCGCTGTTCGCCGACCGCTTCCGCGTGCGAGGGCTCGTATCGGAAGGCGCGAACACAGCGATCTACACCGCCGAGGACGTGCAACATGCGCGCGCCGTCACGCTGAAGGTGATCCGTCCGTCCCTCGCCGCCTCCCCGTCATTCCGCGCCCATTTCGACGAGACGATGCGCTCGGTCGCGGCGCTCAGTCATCCGAACATCGCGGCTGTCTACGACTGGGGTCTGGCACCGGTCGGCGACACGTCGGTGGCCTATGTCGTGATCGAGCAGCTCACGGGCGGCAGCCTGCGGGATCTGTTCGACCGCGGACGTCGCCTCTCGCCATCGCAAGCGCTTGCGGTCGGTCTCGATGCCTGTCGGGGCCTCGATCACGCCCATCGACGCGGGTTCGTGCACGGTGAGTTGACACCTTCGAAGCTGGTGTTCGGCGATGACCGGCGGCTTCGCATCATCGACTTCGGCCTCGCCCGCTTGCTGGGCGAGCAGATGTGGGCCCAACCCGACTCGGTGCCCACTCATGTCGCCTGGTACGCGTCGCCGGAGCAAGGCTTGTCGCTCCCGATCGACGGCACCACCGACGTGTACGCGCTCGGCCTCGCACTGCACGAAGCAGTCACGGGCGTGTTGCCGTTCCGAAATGATTCCACGGTGGCTGCGCTCGCGGCTCGGGTCGGCAAGCTGATGCCGGTGTCGGCCGACCTCGGTCCGCTGGCCTCCGTGCTCGAGCGGGCCGGTCGCCCCGATCCCGACGACCGTGCCACAGCTGCCGAGTTCGGCAAGGAACTCGTGCGGGCTGCGTCCAAGCTGCCGCGCCCCGAGCCGCTTCCGCTGCTGTCGACGGGTCTGTTCGACACACCGGAGGACCAGTTGCGTTCCCCGGATGATCCGACCGGTGGTGTGTTCCGACCCGGTGATGCCGCCGCCGTGCCCCTCGTTCTGGTTCCACTCGACGAGCCGGACGCCGACGATCTACTCGCCGCGGCCGCCGATCAACCGCTCGCGGTCGACGGTGTCGAAGCGGTCGAAGTGGTCGACTCGGCTGATCTGGTCGATTCATCGATCGGTGGCCACGAGCCTGCGCCGCCGGCTGAGCCCGACGCTGCCGGCGACCTCGTGATCCTCCCGCTCGACTCGGGTATCGGCACCGGCCCGTCGATGGTGGCCATCGCTCCCGATGTGGGGCCCGCTTCGGCAGCGGTCACGCGCACGATGCCGACCATCGACGACTCGGTTCTGATCACTCGCCGACCGCGTCGCTTCCCGTGGAAGGTGTTGCTGTCGCTCATGGTGTTGGCAGCGCTCGCCGTACTGGGCGTGCTGGCGACGCAGCTGTTCCGGACGCCGGTGTACCGGGTTCCGGATCTCGTGGGGCTTCCCAAGGCCGAGGCGCGCAACCTCGTGGCGACCAACGGTTGGGAGATCACGGAACAGCGCGAGCGCAGCGATCTCGTGCCGATCGTCGGACAGGTCGTGCGGACCGCCCCTCAGGCGGGGATCGATCTCGCCGAGGGCGAGCCATTCCTGATCGTCGTCAGCGATGGGCCGATGCTGCGGGAGCTGCCCGAGTCGACCGGCGTGCTGTTGAGCGAGGCCCAGACCCGCCTGATCGAACGCGGGCTCGACGTCGAGGTCGTCGAAGAGTTCGACGAGGTCGTGCCCGAAGCCACGGTGATCTCCTGGTCGGTGCCTGGTGACCCGACGCTGGGTGTTGGTTCGCTGGTCGAGCCGGCAACGACAGTTCGTCTCGTCGTGTCGCTCGGGCCCGCGCCGCGTACCGTCCCCGACGTCGTCGGGGCGCCCCTCAGCGAAGCACGGACGCAACTCGATGCGCTCGGGCTGGTTCTGGTCGAGGGTGGTCAGGAGTTCAGCGACGACGTTCCGATCGGTGTCGTCATCGGTCAGGGCACGGAAGCGGGGACCGAGGTCGCACGGGGCTCCGAGGTGGCCGTCGTGGTATCGCTCGGTCCGGACCTGGTGTCGTTCCCGGATCTCAGCGATGTCAGCACGTTCGCGGCGGCAGCCGAGTTGCTCCGCGAGGCCGGTTTCGAACCGAGACTGGTCTTCGGAGACGCGCAGGGCGAGATCCGCAGCTACGAGATCGACGGCGTGGAACCCGAGGTCGGTCAAACCTTCCGGCGGGGCTCGATCGTCGAGATCTCCGCCCTGTAGATACAACTGTCGCGCCGAGCCCGCGGTCGGCGACCACGTTGCCATCGGGGTCGGCTTGCTACGGTCCTTCATGCGGCGGTGCATCATCGCTGTCTCGCCGAATCAGAGGAGCTGCAAGCCGAATGGTCGAACTCGATGGTCGCGTTGCGATCGTGACGGGTGCCGGCCGAGGCCTCGGCCGCGAGCATGCGCTGTTGCTCGCATCGCATGGTGCTCGTGTGGTCGTGAACGATCTGGGTGTCGACAACGACGGTTCGGGCGGTGATTCGACGCCGGCGGAGGCAGTCGTCGAGGAGATCCGCTCAGCAGGTGGTGTTGCGATTGCGAACACCGACGACGTCGCCAGCTGGGAGGGCAGCAAGGCGATGGTCGCGAGAGCGATCGACGCGTTCGGCGACCTCGACGTGTTGGTGAACAACGCCGGAATCCTGCGTGACCGCGCGATCGTCAACATGGAGGAGACGGATTTCGACGAGGTCGTTCGCGTCCACCTGAAAGGTCACGCGGCGCCGACGAAGTGGGCGGCGGTTCATTGGCGTCAGCAACACAAGTCGGGCGTGACGAAGCTGCGCAACCTCGTGCACACCAGCTCGACGTCAGGGATCTACGCCAATCCGGGTCAGGCCAATTACGGCCCCGCCAAGTCGGGCATCGTCACGTTCAGCCAGATCGCCGCCAAGGAACTGGCGAAGTACGGCGTCGTCTCGAACTGCGTGGTTCCCGGGGCGCGCACGCGCCTCACGCTCTCGTCGCCGGGGCTTCCCGAGATCATGGAAGCTCCCGCCGACGGATTCGACCAGTGGGACCCGGCCAACACGTCGCCGCTGGTGGCGTATCTCTGCGGGGCCTCCTGCCCACTGAACGGGGAAACGTTCTACGTGCAGGGCGGCACCGTGCGGCGACTCGAGCCGTGGACACTGGTCGGCAACTCGATCGAGCACACGACCAGGTGGGATCTCGACCAGCTCGACGAGGCGATGAGCGCCTTCGTGCATCGCCCCTGAGGCGGCGGTGTCCTGGTCCGGCCGACGTCGTGGCCGGCGGCGACTCGAGGGTCTGCTACTCGGTGATGGCTTTGATGTCCGCCGCCAGCTGTAGTGAGAAATCGTTCGATGGCATGGCGGTCTGCATGGCCATCAATTTCATCATGTCGCCCTGCACCTTGATCTTGCCGGCCATGAACGATTGCATCGCCACCGTGGGATCCTGATCGACCATCATCGCCTTGGCCGTGTCGTAGTCGGTCATCAGCACAGCATCGGGTTCGTCGAGTTCACCGATCGCGAGCTCGAATCCACCGTTGCTGGTGTCGACGAAGGCGTGCACCGTGCCGTCGCCGAACGGAACGTCGGTGATCACCTGGTTGATCCGCACGGAGATCGTGATCTCGGGGAGGTCACCCTGATAGCGCTCCCGGATCTCGTGCGCAGCCGCAATCCACTCATCCGACAAGAACACGTACATGGGCAGGACTGTATCGGTTTGTGCGTGGCGCCCCGCTGGCAGATGTCGGGCTGTGGCCCGAGGCGCAATCTCAGGCCGGCAGGTCCGTGGTGGCGGTCGTGACCGATTCGAGGAACTCGACGTCGATGTCGAATCCGAGCCCCGCCGACGTGGGCACGACGACGTGGCCGTCCTCGACCGTGATCGGATCGGTGACGATGTCTCGTCGGTAGAAGCGCGAGGAGGCGCTGATATCGCCAGGCAGGGTGAATCCGGGCAGGGCCGCCAGCGCGGCGTTCGCTGCCCGGCCAATACCGGTCTCGACCATCCCGCCGCACCACACCGGGATACCTCGGTCGACACAGAGATCGTGGATCCGACGGGCCTCGAGATAGCCGCCGACGCGGCCTGGTTTGATGTTGATGATCTCTGCGGCGCCCAACTCGATTGCGTCAGCGGCCGTCCGCAGCGACACGATCGACTCGTCGAGGCAGATCGGTGTCCGAGCAGCCGCAGCCAATTGGGCGTGGCCCAGGATGTCGTCTTCGGGAAGGGGCTGCTCGATCAGCAGCAGATCGAATTCGTCGAGCCGACAGAGATACTCGATGTCGGAGCGGCCGTACGCCGTGTTGGCATCGACCTGCAGGCCCATCTCGGGGCCGATCAGCTCGCGGACGAGCCGAACCGGTTCGAGATCCCAGCCCGGCTCGATCTTGAGCTTGATCCGGGCATAGCCGTCGTCGACATATCCCTGTACCTGTGCGAGGAGCTCGTCGAGCGAGTCGAAGATGCCGACGCTGACCCCGCTGGGCACCCGGTCGCGATCGCCGCCGAGGTAGGCGTGCAAGTTGGTCGAGCGCGCCCGCAGTTGGGCGTCGAGTACGGCCATCTCGAGCGCGGCCTTCGACATCGGATGACCGGCGAAGCGTGCAAGTCGAGGCGCGACGTCTGCCGCGCCGATGGGCCCGTCGGTGACCAGGGCCGGCCAGAAGTGCTCGGCGATCACGAGTTGGGCAGCGTTCACGAACTCGGCCGAGTACGCCGGCTCGGTCATCGCAACGCATTCACCCCAGCCGCCGCCCTCGTCGGTGGAGACGTGTATCAGCAGGATGTCGCGTCGGGACTCGACGCCGAAGCTGGTGCGGAACGGAGTGACGAGGTCGAGTTCGATCCGTCGCAGTTCGAGTTGTTGGAGCTGCATGTTGGACTCCGATCGGGTTGGTGTGTGGATATCGGTGAGGCGATCCGGCTGGCCGGGGTCGATATCGTTCAGGAGGGCGTGTGCACGACGTACGAACCCTCGCGGGTGAAGCCCGTGACCAGGCCGCCGGCCTCGAACAGCTCGGTGAACTGACGACGTACCGTGCCCCTCCAATCGGCAGCCAGGGCCGGCTCGGTGCGGCGTAACACGACGATGTCGTCCGGTGTGGCGATCTCGTGGCGTGTCGACGTCGCCACCGGCCGCGGCCGCTCCGTGCGCTCGTCCGTCGACCACGCCGCGACCAGTCGATCGGATTCGTCGTGCGCGTTGATCGAGTCGGACATCGGGCCGTAGAAGTTGACGAGGTAGCCGGCGATCTCGGCGTGGAGCACTTCGATGTTGAACCAGGCGTTGCGACGAACGAGCGGATCGAACGTCCACGTGATCCACGGAATGCCACGCTCGGCCGCCCAGGCTCGCTGGTGGTTCTTCATCGCCCTGCCGACACCCCCGTGTTGCACCCCCGGCAGAATGCCCGTCACATGGCTGTGTAGGGCTTCTTCGCTCTCGTGTCGAGCCAGGAAACCGAACGACGCACCGATGATGTTGCCCGACTCGAAGGCTCCGGCGACATAGCCGCCATTGTGCGAGATCGCACGCAGCAGCTCAGCGCCGACGATCGGGGTGACCGATCCCCACACCTGCTGGAAGACGGTGACGATCGTGGTCATCTCGTCGGCCGTTGTCAGCGTTCGAATCTCCAGATCCCCATCACTCATGTGCCCGACGGTACCCGGTGGCGCCGCTCGCGACGCGGTGGCCGACGCGCCCACGGCACACGCCGTGACGATCGACCCCTTGACGACTCGTTCAAGCGGTTGGGTTGCCCCCTTCCGACCGATAGGCATGTCACCCATGGCGCGCATTCTCGTCACCGAACCCATCGCCGATGGCGGTCTGGAGCGCCTGCGCGCAGCAGGTCACACGGTCGATGTCCAACTCGATATCTCGGCCGACGGACTCATGGCAGCGATCTCGGGTGTCGAGGCATTGATCATCCGTTCGGCGACACAGGTCACCGCCGAGCTGTTGGGTGCTGCCACCGACCTCGTCGTGGTCGGCCGCGCCGGCATCGGGCTCGACAACGTCGACGTCGCCGCCGCCACCGCCCGAGGCGTGATGGTGGTGAACGCGCCGCAGTCCAACATCATCTCGGCGGCAGAGCACACGATGGCGCTGCTGCTTGCCCAGGCACGCAACGTGCCCCAAGCGCACGCCGCCCTCAAGGAGGGTCGCTGGGAGCGCAGCAAGTGGGAGGGTGTCGAACTGGCCGACAAGACGCTCGGCATCGTCGGACTGGGTCGCATCGGCAAGCTCGTGGCCGATCGCGCGAAGGCGTTCCAGATGCGCCTCGTCGCCTACGACCCGTTCGTCTCGACCGAGCGGGCGAAGCAAATGGGCGTCGAGCTGTTGCCGCTCGACCAGGTCGTCACCGAATCCGATTTCCTCACGATCCACCTGCCCAAGACGAAGGAAACCGCTGGGCTGATCAATCGCGATCTGCTGGTCAAGGCCAAGTCGAGTCTGAGAGTGATCAATGTCGCCCGCGGTGGCATCGTCTCCGAATCCGACCTGGCCGAGTGCATTCGAGACGGTGTGATCGCCGGAGCGGCGCTCGATGTGTTCGATGTCGAGCCGACCACCGAGTCGCCGCTGTTCGACCTGCCGTCGGTCGTGGTGACGCCGCATCTCGGGGCGTCCACCCGTGAGGCACAGGACAAGGCCGGCGAGGCGATCGCCGACATGGTCCAGCTGGCCCTGAACGGCGATTTCGTGCCCTGGGCGGTCAACGTCGATGCCGCTGAGGCGAACGAGACGATTCGCCCGTTCCTGCCGCTCGCCGAGACGCTCGGACGGCTGTACGGATCGCTGCACGGCAGCGCCCCCGATTCATTCGAGATGTGCTGCCAGGGAGATATCGCCCAATACGACACCAGGATCCTCGGGCTGGCAGTTCTCAAGGGTTTCTTCAGCCGTATCAGCGAGGATCCGGTCAGCTACGTGAACGCTCCGTCCATGGCGAAGGCAGCGGGGATCACCATGCGCGAAACCAACTGCATCGACACTGACGAGTACGTCAACTTGATATCGCTGCGCTGCGACGATCACAGCATCTCCGGCACGCTCGCCGGGCGACGCAGCGAGCAGCGCATCGTCGAGGTCGACAGCCATGCCTTCGACGTGCCGCCAGCCGAACACATGCTGGTCATCTCCAACGACGATCGGCCAGGCGTGATCGGCACCGTGGGTGTGTTGCTGGGCAACGCCGGCGTCAACATCGCAGACATGGATGTGGGGCGCGTCGCCTCCGAAAACACGGCCGTGATGTTGCTGGCGGTCACCGCCGAGGTCCCTGGTCACGTGATCGAGACGTTGCGTGGCGCGCCCGGCATCCTCAGCGTCAAAGTTCTGCACAGCTGATGTGCGGCATGGTGCCAGGCGCCATTCGTCACCGCAACGCAGCTCGGTCGCCCGGTAGCAGCCGAGTCGACAAGTAGCTGCTCGTACCCGACTCGAGTAACTCGCGGGCGCCGATCATGAGCGCCCCGTAGGCCGTGCTGGCGAGCGATCCACCGGTCGAGACCCGCCTCGCGCCTGCTTCGCCGATCTCTCTCACGGACGGACCACCGGGCAGGGCCAGCACGTTGACCGGCATGCCGAGTGCTTCCACGACGGTTCGGATCTGTTCGATCGTGTTGAGCCCTGGCGCGTACACGCAATCGGCGCCGGCGTCGCGATACGCGACGAGCCGCTCGATCGTGTCGTCGAGATCGGCGACGCCGTGCAACAGGTTTTCTGCCCGGGCCGTGAGCACCAGGCGATCTCCGTCGACGTCCGCGGCTGCCGAGGCGGCCGCGACGCGTTCGACTGCGACCTCGATCGGGTCGATCGTGCCCGTCGGTCCGTTCCAGTCCTCGATCGAACAGCCGGCGGCGCCGGCCTCGTGCAGCAACCGAACGGTCTCGGCGACCCCCTCGAGGTCGTCGGCGAAGCAACGCTCGCTGTCGACGTTCAGGGGTAGGTCGGTCGCTGCTGCCAGAGCACGTACGTGGTCGACGAGTTCGTCGCGCGTGACCCCGTAGTCGTCGCGGCCTTGCGACCAGGCGAACCCGGCGCTGGTCGTGGCGAGGGCATCGAAGCCGGCGCCGGCGAGGAGCTTCGCTGATCCGATGTCCCACGGGTTCGGCATCACGAACACGACTTGGCGTGTGTGCAGCTCGAAGAATCGTGTTCGGCGTTCCTGAGGCGTCATCGCCTCATCCTGTCCGACGCCGGCCGCACGCGCCAGCGGGAATCAGCCGTCGCGGTCACCAGCCCGGGGGGAGTGTGGCGAGGCGTGCCGCGAGGGCGGCGTTTCGGGCGGCCTCGGCGAAGTCGTCGCCTGCGCTGGCGTAGATGATCGCGCGCGACGAGCTGATCATCAGACCGCGCCCGTCTGCGTTGGAGCCTGCGCTGACCGCCGATTGTGGGTCGCCCCCTTGCGCTCCGATACCCGGAACCAGAATCGGCAGGTCACCGACCACGCCTCGAACAGCACGTAGCTCGTCGGGGTAGGTGGCGCCGACCACCAGGCCACACTCACCGTGTTGCGACCACTCGTTGGCCACCATCTCGGCGACCCGGATGTACAGGGGGCGCCCACCGCAGTCGAGCGATTGCAGGTCGTTGCCACCTGGGTTGCTGGTGCGGCACAGTGCGATGACGCCGCCGCCGTGGGCGAAGAACGGCACGACGGAGTCTCCGCCGAGATACGGATTGACGGTGACGGCGTGGGCGCCGTATCGGCCGAAGGCTTCGCGGGCGTAGTGCTCGGCCGTCGAACCGATGTCGCCCCGCTTTGCGTCGAGGACCAGCGTCACATCGGGATAGGTGTCGCGGATATAGGCGCACAACCGCTCGAGAGCGCCTTCCTCGCGCTGCGACGCGAAGTACGCGATTTGTGGCTTGAAGGCGCACACGAGGTCAGCGGTGGCGTCGACGATCGCCTTGCAGAACCGGAAGACGTTGTCGTGACCGGTCTCGAGCGCCCTGGGGAAACGTGCCGGATCGGGGTCGAGTCCGACGCACAGCAATGAGTTCGACGCTGTCCAAGATCGGCTCAGTTGCTCGTGAAAGCCCACGTCACAGACGGTAGAGCATGCCGCTGTGCAGGTAGCGACGCCGACGTGTCGATTCGGTGACGAAATCGGTGAACTGGTGGTCGGTGTTCAGCCCTCGAGCTGGATCGCCGCGGTCGGGCACAGATCGGCGGCCTCGCGGACCTTGTCGTGCAAGGCAGCGTCGGGCTCGTCCTGGAGGATGTAGAGATATCCGTCGCTGCGCACCTCGAAGACTTCGGGGCAGATCTGCATGCAACCGCCCGTCGATGCGCACATGTCGAAATCGACGCTGACCTTCATGAGGGCCCCCTTGTCATCGGTGTCATCAGTTTCAATCAGAGCCCTCTGGCACGTTGTCGGTCGAACGTTCGGTCAGGACTTGGCCGCACGATAGCCGTCGGCCACCGCGTCCTGCGAACGTGCGTAGCAACGCTCGGGGACGGTGCGGGCGTAGAACCGTCCGCCCGGCACGTGATAGATGCCGGAGTTGTCGTTGGCTTTGATCGGGAAGCCTTCGGGACACTCACCGTCGACCGGCGCGACCCAACGAGCCCCGTTGGAGGTATCCGAGCCCGTCGGTTCCCCAGGTTCCCCACCATTGCTTCGCTCGCCGGCAGCATCGGCATCGAGAGCGGCGAAGCCGACCGCTGCCGCATCGGCCTCGGTCGAGGCAGCAGGCCGAGGATCGAGCGGCGGCCACTCGGGGGCGGCGGCCGCGGGCGCGTGCTGACGCTGCCAGGTAGTCCATCCTGCATACGCAGCACCGCTCAGCAGTGCCAACCAGAACAAGCGTCGCAGCGTTGTGATCATGGGCAAACCCTAGACGCGACGCACGGCTGCCGACGGGAACTCGGCGTTGCCCTCAGCCGTGTTGGCGCTCGTACGCGGACAACACGGCCCGTAGCGACGCGGTCGTGATGTTCGGGTCCTGGCCGAGCCCCCAACGGATGTCGTTGGTGCCGTTGATGGTCTCCACGTACGCGACCGCCTGGGCATTGCTACCGCGGCCGATCGCATGCTCTGCGTAGTCGACCACGTCGAATTCCTGGCCGAAGTGGGCAGTGATGGCCTGTACGAATGCCTCCACCGGTCCGTCGCCCTCGCCCAGCAAGGTGACGGCGGCGCCGTCGACCTCGAGTTGA
>CAVPAQ010000040.1:0-28069 GCA_963701575.1 uncultured Acidimicrobiaceae bacterium | reverse complement strand
CCCACGATCGAGCCGCCCAGCACGACGCCGGTGGCCGGATCGGAGATGATCTTCACGAACCCGCGTGGGTCGTTGTTGATGAGGGCCTTCGCCGAGCTCGAGAACGGCACCTTGGTGACACGAATCTTGCGACCCGACGAGAACGCCTCGGCCTCGGCGAGACCCACGTCGGCGATCTCGGGCTCGGTGAAGATCGCCGAGGCCGCCTTGTCGTAGTCGAGGTGGCGGTGCTCGACGGTGTGGAGCCCCATCACGTGCTCGGCCACCTTGCGTCCCTGCATCGTGGCGACGGACGACAACGGCATCTTGCCGCTGACGTCGCCGGCGGCGTAGATGTGCGGCTGGTTGGTGACGCAGTGATGGTTGATCGGGACGTAGCCACCGCTGTCGAACTCGACCCCGGCGGCCTCGAGATCGAGGCCGTCGGTGTTCGGCACCGATCCGATCGCGAGGACTGCGTGACTCGATCTCACGATGCGGCCGTCATCGCAGCTGACGATCACGCCGTCGCCCTCTTCGTTGTACTCGATCGATTGGGCCCGCGCGCCTTTGAGCAACCTGACGCCGCGTTCCACGAAGTCGTCCTCGAGCACGCCCGCAACCTCGGGATCCTTGCCGGGGAGCACGTGCTGGCGGCTGACGACGAGTGCGACGTCGGCGCCGAACGACGAGAACATGTGCACGAACTCGACGCCCGTCACGCCCGAGCCGACCACGGTCATGCTGGTCGGGAACACCTTCGGGGGATAGCAGTCCCGCGTGGTCAAGATGCGGTCACCGTCGGGTTGGCACCAGTCGGGGATGCGCGGCCGTGAACCGGTCGAGATCAATGCCGCGTCGAATGGGATCTCCTCGGAACCCTCCGGGCCGTCGACCTGGATCGTGTGCGAGCCCGTGAACCGGCCCGAGCCCCTGATCATCCGGACGCGCTGGCTCTCGAGCAGTTGCACGATGTCCTCGTTGAGGTCGTGCTGAATGCCGGCGATGCGCGCGGTCAACGCCTCGATGTCGACTTCGGGATCGGCCTGCTCGAGGCCCATCCCCTCGATCCGGTGCGAGAAGCTGATCGCCCCGCCCGTGGCAATCATGGTCTTCGACGGAATGCAGTCCCACAGATGGGCGGCGCCGCCGAACACGTCGCGCTCGATCACCGTGACCGTTGCACCGAGACGCGCCGCGTACGTAGCAGCCTGATTGCCGGCGGGACCACCACCGAGTATGACGAATCGCAAGCTCACGGCCGCCAGGCTACGTCTCGTCGGGATGATCGACATCGACTGCGACCTCACCGGCAGTGAGCACGCCTGCCCCGAGCGTCCCGCCCGGCGCCGATTGGACCGCCGGGTTCACGACGTTCGGACAGTAGGGGGATGGGTATGAGATCTGATCTCGTGGCTCACCCACCCATTCGAAGTGCATGCCATCGGGCTGACGGAAGTTGCCACCCCATGCGAATCCGTGCTTGCGGAAGATCCGCACGACGTCACAGTTCATCTTCGGCGGCCGGCAGCCACCGCAGTTGGAGACCGTGTTGGTGTCGAGCGCCATCCCGTAGGCATGGCGCGACAGGAAGCCGCTGGTACGGCTGTAGCGGGGGTTGTAGCAGCCTCCGTACGCGTTGGTGTTGGCGACCTCGATCGCGCCCGCCAGCCCGGCCGAGGCGACCTCTGCCAGCGCCGCCGACAGATCGCCGACGATCCTGACGTGACATTGGGCCCTGATCTGCACGACGGGGTCGAGCAGGATGCGACCGTCGGTCAGGTTCGTCGCTTTCCAGTCGGGGTGCATGTTCAGCGAACCGTCGCTCTCGATGCGATACCACGGCTCACCGAGGGCGACCTTGGTGCGGGCGGTACTGATCGTGTCGTCAGGGTTGGGCGGATCCCAGCTGTAACCGACCCTGGTGTCGCGCCGCCCGAGTACACCGACGTCGGCGAGGGCGGCATCGAGCCCCGCCCGATCGTCGAAGCCCCACATCACGACGCGGGTGTCGCTGGTGGCCCCGAGCCGATCGGCGACCTCCGTCGTGAAGACGAGCTCCGCCCAGCCGAGCTGGTCGTACGGCCGGATCCCGCCGATCGTGAGCGCGACGGTCGAGCCGTTGACGGCTCGCATCTCGATCGTGTCACCCTGCCGGGCGCCCATCAGTTCGGCCGTCACTTGATTCAGCACCACCGTGCGGTCGTCGACGACCGCTGACACATCGGCGCCCATCACGCCGGCCATCGCGCCCTTCGGCAGGGACACGAACGTCATCGGGATCAAATAGCCCGACGGCGGAGCGTGCACCGTTGCGCCCGACCTGAGCAGCCGTTGCAGACCCAACGAGCCGCTGCGGCTGGTCGTGGCGGCGCCGCCGACACGTCTGACCGCTGTATCGGCACCATTGATCACGAACCGGTCGACATCGCCGATGTCGAAGACGACCGCCAGGTCACCGACCGGCTGCGCGACACGATCTGCACCCCGCGACACCACGGCGGCATCGTCGACACCGGCGCCCGCGGCCAGCACTGCGATACCGCCCAGAGCCACGAACACAGCTGCGACCGCGGCAGATCGTCGTGGGGCGGACAGCGGCAACACGTCGACATGCTACGGAACGACGCCCGGCACACGGCGTCACCCCTGCGACGGTCGCTGCGGCGGGTGGGCGCTCGATCCCAGGGTGTCGGCGGCGAGGCGAGCGGCTACCGTCTGATGGTCGTGAGCGAACCGACCGAGAACCCCGACGAACCGGACCATTCGACCGGAAGTGGTCTCGTCGCGGAGAAGTCCAGGCGACTGGCGCGGGTCGCGGAGTTGCGTGCACGCGGCGACGAGCCGTACCCGTACCGTTTCGATCGCTCGCACACGTTGCACGAAGTCCGCCGATCGTGGGGCGAGCTCGAGCCCGGCACCGAGACCGAGCACGAGGTCACGGTCGCCGGTCGCGTGATGCTCAAGCGCGATACCGGCAAGCTGGTGTTCGCCACGATCCAGGATCGCACCGATCAGGTCCAGCTGTTCATCTCCAAGGCCGTAACCGGCGACGAACACTTCGGCGACGTCAAGGAACTCGATCTCGGCGACTGGGTGGGCGTGCACGGCACCGTCATGACGACCCGGAAGGGCGAACTGTCGATCAAGGCCGACACGGTCACCCTCTTGGCCAAGGCCGTTCGGCCACTACCCGACAAGTGGCACGGGCTCACCGACACCGACACGCGGTTCCGGCAGCGCTACGCCGATCTGATCGTCAATGCCGAGGCCCGTCGCCACTTCGAGATCCGCCACGCCGTGGTCGCCAGCTTCCGGCGCACGCTCCACGACGAGGGATTCATCGAAGTCGAGACGCCGGTGCTGCACGCCGAAGCCGGTGGTGCCCACGCCCGCCCGTTCTCCACCCATCACAATGCGCTGGCGATGGACCTGTACCTGCGGATCGCGCTCGAGCTGCACCTCAAGCGGCTGATCGTCGGCGGCATGGAGCGCGTGTTCGAGATCGGCCGGATCTTCCGCAACGAGGGCATCTCGACACGCCACAATCCCGAGTTCACCATGATGGAGCTGTACCAGGCCTTCGCCGACTGGACCGACATCATGGCCATCACCGAACGCTTGATCACGCAGGCTGCGAGGGACGCTCTGGGCACCACGACCATCACCATCCGCGGCGAGCAGTTCGATCTCGCCCAACCGTGGCCACGGCTGTCCATGAGCGGCGCCGTCTCGGACAAGGTCGGCGTGACGGTGCATCCGTCGCAACCGCTCGACGAGGTGCGCTCGATCGCGGATCGGCACGGCGCGAAGTACGAATCGTCGTGGGGTTCCGGGCGGGTGATCGAGTCGCTGTTCGAGGAGCTGTGCGAGACCGACATCGTGCGGCCGACGTTCGTCACCGGGCACCCGGTCGAGATCTCGCCGCTCGCCCGCGTCGACCGCACCGATCCGTTCGTCACCGAACGGTTCGAATTGTTCGTCGACTCGCGCGAACTCGCCAACGGCTACTCCGAGCTGAACGACCCGGTCGAGCAGCGAGCCCGCTTCGACGACGAGCAAGCGGCCAAGGAGGCCGGCGATGCCGAAGCCGGAACCGTCGACGAGGACTACCTGCGGGCACTCGAGTACGGCATGCCACCGACCGGTGGGCTCGGGATCGGCATGGACCGCGTGGCGATGTTGCTGGCCGACGTCGACTCCATCAGGGAAGTCGTGCTGTTTCCCACCTTGCGCCCGGAACAGGAGGCCAACTGATGGCACGCATGGCATGGGGCGCCGGCCTCACCACAGAGACACCCGACGGCACCACGCTCGATGCGTGGTACCGCTGGTTCGGTTGGGGCGAGTTCGGTGACGACGAGATGATCGCGGCGTATCCCGACCTCGACACTCAGCTCGGTCTGCGTGAGCAGCGCGACGAGCTGCGCAACGTGATCGTTCGTCCGGTCCGGCTGTCGATCGACGTCGACGATGCGCCGAGCTCGGCCGCTGACGCCTACCTGCGTCTGCACCTGCTGTCGGGGCGCCTGGCGCAACCGCATTCGATCAACATGGACGGCATCTTCGGCGCCCTCAACAACGCGGTGTGGACCAACCTCGGCCCGGTCGCCGTCGGCGAGCTCGATGACGTACGGCTTCGGGTCAAGCAGGCCGGCCAGGTGCTGCACGTGCACGGCGTCGACAAGTTCCCGCGGATGCTCGACTACGTCGTGCCGTCGGGCGTTCGGATCGCCGATGCCTCACGGGTCCGGCTCGGCGCCCACTTGGCCGACGGCACCGTGGTCATGCATGAGGGCTTCTGCAACTTCAACGCCGGAACGTTGGGCACCTCGATGGTCGAGGGCCGTATCTCGGCGGGTGTCGTGGTCGGCGACGGCAGCGACGTCGGAGGCGGTGCATCGATCATGGGCACGCTGTCGGGCGGAGGCACCGAGACCATCTCGATCGGCGAACGCTGTCTGCTGGGCGCCAACGCAGGCGTCGGCATCAGCCTCGGCGACGATTGCATCGTCGAGGCCGGCCTCTACGTGACAGCCGGGACACCGGTGATGTCGCCGTCCGGTCTGGTCAAGGCTCGTGAACTGTCGGGCCAGAACGGCCTGATGTTCATTCGCGACGGGCAGACCGGCCAGGTCATCGCCCGGCGACGTGTCGGGACATGGGGCGCCCTGAACGACGACCTGCACACGGGACACTGATCATCGACACCGAGCGGCTGACGATCGAAGCGCTCGCTGTCCGCCACGCTGCCGGGCTGTTCGTTGCACTCGATGACGAGCGAGTCGGCCGGTTCATCGGCGGGCCCGACGTCACCTCGGTCGAGGCGCTGGTCGCCCGCATCGAGCGGGTCAGCGCAGGTCCCGGGCCCGAGTGGGACGAGCAGTGGTTGAACTGGGCGGTGCTGCTCGACGGTGTCGTCATCGGCCGGATCGAGGCCACGTTGCGCCACGGCGTCGGCCAACCCGGCATCGCCGAGATCGCGTACGTGTTCGGCCCGGCGTGGTGGGGGCGCGGGTTCGCCACCGAGGCGACCGCGTGGATGATCGACCATCTGGCGTCGGCCCACAGCGTCATCCAGTGCTGGGCAACCGTCGATCCGTCGAACACGGCCTCGATCGACCTGCTCGAACGGCTCGGATTCGCAACCGCCGAGCTGCCCGAGTTCGGCCTCGAGAGCTTCGACGAAGGCGACCTCGTCTTCGTCTTACATCGGGGCGACGAAGGCGATGCCCTCTCTGAGCAGTGAGCGCCAGCGGCGGCGGTCGCGGACCGGGATCGACACCCACTCCTTGAAGACCTTGCCGGCCGGGGCGAACGGTTGGCCGTGACCCTGCTCGATCAGTTCGGCGACACGAGCCCGGGGCAGCTTCACCACCAGGCCGGAACCCTTGAAGTCGACGAGGCCGAGGAACTCGCCCGCCACGCGGGCGCACCTACCACCCATGATCGTGCCCTCCTCGACCCTCGGATCCTCGGTCTGCAACTCGTCGATCAGCTCCCAGAACACGTCTTCGTCCGTCTGTGCCATGCGTCAATCTCCTCTGTTGTCGTTGGTGAGGTGTTCGGTCAACCAACGGTGAACCGGCAGCAGCGCCTCGAGTCGAGCGACGCACCAGTCGACGAATTGGGGCGAGCCGACGAACTCGGGCAAATCGTCGACGAAGCGAACCTGAACACCGATGCGCCGCAGCAGGTCTTCCCTGGGGTGACCGGCATCGAACGGTGCCGGCACTTTCTTGACCTGATCGCCGGCGACTTCGGCGGCACGCTCGGCGACGAGCCGGTCGAGGTCGTCGGCCAGTGCGGCTCCTGCCGGGCCGGCGACCGCGGTACGCCATCGTCGTCGAATCTCCGGCGTGAAGCCGATGCCGCTGGCAAAGCCTGCGCGGTGGGCGTCGATGCGGATCCAGAGCATCGGCGACGTCTTCTTGTCGTCACCCTCCCATGTGGTGAGCAGCAGATGATCCTTGTACCGGCTTGCTCCGGCAGGGGCGAAGCGCAGGTCACGGTGCAGCGGCGACACCGAGCTGCGTGGGATCACGGTCAGATCGGCGTCGAGCCGATCTGCGACCTCGACGATCAGCTCGCTGCCCGGCCCCGTCACGCCAGTTGCCAGCACGCGCTTGTTGGCGGCGTACTCGTCGGCATCCATCCCGGGTAGCCGATCGAGGAGTGCCAACGCGTCGGGATCGAACCCGGCGAAACTCACGCCGCCACCGCTTCGGCTCGGTGCGCCAATCGTTCGGCGAACATCATCCAGCCCTCCTGGTGTTGCTCGGCCATCTCCGGCGTCAGCCCGTCGTGGCGGACGCTGAGCCGGGTCGACGAACCGAGCGCCTCCATCTCGAGGGTGACCACACTCGAACCGAGCGGCACCGGGAACCCGCCGTGTTCCCAGCCATAGGTGAACACGAGCCGCCGCATCGGCACGATCTCTCGGAACTGGCCGGCGACAACCCATCCGTTGTCGTGCACCCACCGGATCGTGCCACCGGGTGACAGATCGACGCTCGCCTCGACCGACATCCATTGGTTCAGGCCATCCGCCGAGTTGACGAGCGACCAGACGACGTCGACGGGGGCATCGATGACACGATCGAACTCGACGATGTTCACGACGCCCGCCGCCGATCCGCCGCCGCAGATTCGGCGATGGCTGCCAGTCGGTCGACCGCTGAGGTCCAGTAGTCGTCGAAGAACGCCCGCAGGTCGGTCAACGCCGCCTCGTCTGCTCGGTACAGCCGACGTCGGCCGTCGACCGTGACGATCACGAGACCGGCGTCGCGCAGCACGGCGAGGTGCTGACTGGTGGCCGGTTGGGACGCACCGAGCCGCTGCGCCAACTCGCCGACGGGCAGCGCATCGTGGCGAACGAGTTTCAGCAGGGCGCGCCGAGTCGGGTTCGCCAGCGCCCTGAAGCCGTCGTCGTCACCCATGGCGTACATATAAGCACATACGCATATGATTGCCAATCCATTCCCGATGGGGGCGCGGCACCACCGACTCGATGCATCCTGCGAGAGTCGCCGACATGACGGGCGACATGTCGATCGTCTTCTCGTCACCGGCGTGGCTACGGTTTCGATCCGTGCCGACGCTCAGCAGCCTGCTCGCCTTCGGGATCGCTTCGGTCGTGCTGCTCGTGATCCCGGGGCCGGCGGTCACCTACATCGTGAACCGCAGCGTCACCGACGGCCGTTCGGTCGCGTTCGCCTCGGTCGCCGGGCTCGAGCTGGGCAACTTCATGCACGTCATCGCCGCCACGGTCGGGCTGTCGGCCGTGCTCGCCACATCGGCCACTGCGTTCTCGATCGTGAAGTGGATCGGGGCCGGCTATCTGATCGCAGTCGGCATCAGAACGCTGCTGACCCGGCCGGAACGGCTATCGGGGCTCACGCCGCACGTCAGCCTGCGGCGGGCCTTCACGCAGGGGATCGTCGTGAACACGCTGAACCCGAAGGTCGCACTGTTCTTTCTGTCGTTCCTGCCCCAGTTCGTCGATCCCGACCGCGGGCCGGCTTGGACACAAGCGCTGGTGCTCGGCACCCTGTTCACGGTGCTCGGCCTGATCACCGACGGCGCCTGGGCGATCGTCGCCAGCTCGGTACGGGCCATGTTGCTGCGCGGTCGGGCGATGCCGTTCATCCGCCGCTACGTCTCCGGTTCGACGTTCGTCGCCCTCGGCCTGGTGGCCGCCACAGCGCAACGCTCAACCAGCTGAATCGAGCCTCGCCCTGACTTCGACGATGGCGTCGCGCAGCGTGTTCACGATGTGGTCGACATCGTCGCGGTCGATCACCAGTGGCGGTGACATCACGTTGAGATGCGCCATCGGACGCACGATCAATCCACGGGGCTCACAAGCGTTGGCGACCAGCTTGCCGACGTCGAGCTCCTCCGGGTAGTTGCGCTTGGTCGCTTGGTCCTCGACGAACACCACGCACGCCATCAGGTGCGAGCCACGTACCTCGCCGACCATCGGCAGATCCGTGAGCGTGCGGAGCTGTTGCTGGAAGTACGGCCCGATCTGTCGGACGTGTTCGAGCAATCCTTCGCGCTCGATGATCTCGATGTTCTTCAGGGCCGCCGCACACGACACCGGGTGGCCCGAGTAGGTGTAGCCGACAGCGAGGTAACGGCCGTGGCCGGTCTCGGAGATCACGTCGTAGATGCGGTCGCTCACGATCGTGGCCCCGAGTGGCAGGTAGCCCGACGTGAGCCCTTTCGCGCTGGTGATGATGTCGGGCTGGATGCCGAACACCGACTCGGATGCGAACCACTCCCCCAGCCGCCCGAAGCCCGTGACGACTTCGTCGCTCACGTACACGATGTCGTGGTCGCGACACAGTTGCCACATCCGCTTCAGGTAGTCGGCCGGCGGCATGATGACGCCACCCGACCCCATGATCGGCTCGGCGAAGAAGGCCGCGATCTGGTCGGCACCGAGCTCGTCGATCTTGGCCCGGAACTCTGCAACGAGATCGTCGGCGAACTCCTGCTCGGTGCGGCCGTTGCCGTATCGGTAGAAGTTCGGCGAGGACAGGTGATGGATCGTGTCGTCGATGTAATTGAACCCCGGCACACGGTCGCCCGGCTTGCCGCCGATCGACACGGATGCGTACGTCGTGCCGTGATACGCGTCCACCCGGCTGATCACGTGCCGCTTCTCCGGGGTGCCCTTGGCGTACTGGTAGAACTGGATCATCCGGTACGCGGCGTCGACTGCGGTCGAGCCGCCAGTGGTCAGGAACACGTGGTTGAGATCGCCCGGTGCCAGTGAGGCGAGCTTCTCGCACAGCAGCCCTGCGGGCACGTTGGTCATGTCGGCGAACGGGTTGGCGTACGCGAGTTCGCGGACCTGCTGAGCGATGGCATCGGCCATCTCGTCGCGGCCGAGGCCGATGTTGGTGCACCACATGCCGCCGACGGCATCGATGTAGCTACGTCCCTCGGTGTCGACGAGCTGGGCGCCGGCACCGCGCTCGATCGGCAACACATCGTCGACGAGGTACGTGTCGAAGACCTGGTAGGGGTGGATGAAGTGTCGGCGATCGCGCTCGACGATGTCGGCGGTGGAACCTGCGTCCGATTGCATCACCCCATCGTGGCACGGCGCCGTCGGAGCCACCGCTACTGTCGGGAGATGCCCAAGGCCGACCATGGCGAGCCCGTCGAGTTGGTCGCTGACGGTCGCACCGTCGGTATCACCAACCCCGCCAAGGTGCTGTTCCCCAAGCTCGGTCTGACCAAGCTCGACCTCGCCAACTACTACCTGTCGGTCGGCTCGGCGCTGATGCCGTGGATCCGTGATCGGCCGGTATTGCTCGAGCGCTACCCGAACGGTGTCGGCGAGAAGTCGTTCTGGCAGAAGCGGATCCCCGACTCGGCGCCCGACTGGCTGGTCACCACCACCGTGCAGACGATCAACGGCACACCATCGCGGGCGCTGGTGATCGCCGACCTCGCCCACGTGCTCTGGGCCGCCAACATGGGTGTGCTCGGCCTGCACGTGTGGCAGTACCGCGCCGACACGCCGCAGTGGGCCGACGAGCTGCGGATCGACCTCGACCCCTCTCCCGGCCAGACGTTCGACCACATCCGCGAGGCGGCGATGTACGTGCGGCTGTACTTCGCCGAGCACGGCATCCGCTCGTACGTGAAGACCACCGGCAGCAAGGGCATGCACATCTATGTGCGCGTGGTCGACGGCTACGACAGCTTCGCCGTGCGCGGCGCCTCGGTCACCGTCGCCCGCGACCTGGCCCGCCTGCATCCCGACCTGATCACCGATCAGTGGTGGAAGGAGCTGCGGGACGGCAAGGTGTTCGTCGACTTCAACCAGAACGCGCCGCACAAGAACGTGTTCGGCGCGTGGGGCGTACGACCCCGTGTCGGCGCCCAGGTGTCGACGCCGATCGAGTGGGACGAGCTGATGGAGGTGGTGCCCGACGAGCTGACGATGCTCACCGTGCCCGCCCGCCTGGCCGAGCGGGGCGACCCGTGGGCCGATATGGACGACGAGCCGCAGGACATCGGCGAGCTCGTCGAACGGTTCGCCGACGACATCGCCGACGGCATCCCGGATGCGCCCTGGCCACCCGTCTATCCGAAGATGCCGAACGAGGCCCCGCGGGTGCAGCCCAGCCGCGCCAAGAAGACCGAGTGACCCGTGTCACCAGAACTTCCTGCAACGCTTTTCGCAACTCGTGCGCCGTAGGGGGTGATGGAGGGAATGCGGAGCATCAAGAACGTGGCGGTCCGACAGGGGCCCGCCGCCACGCTCGAGGTGCTGTACCGCGCCGAGTACACCGGCATGGTGCGTCTCGCATTCACGCTCATCGGGAGCACTGCCGAAGCCGAAGAGGTCGTCCAGGACTCGTTCGTGGAGATCTCGCAGCGTTTCGACGAATTGGACCGGCCCGGCGCCTACCTGCGCACCGTCGTGGTGAGCAGGTGCCGGTCGGTCCTTCGTCGACGCCGGCTGATGAACCTGCACGCCCCGACCCGACCACCGGATCTTCCTCCGGAGGCCGAGTCGCTGTGGGACGTGCTGGATCGGCTCCCCGAGCATCAACGGATCGCAGTGGTGCTTCGGTACTACTGCGGCTACAGGGCCTCGGAGATCGCCAAGATCATCGACCAACCCTCGGCCACCGTGCGGTCGCACCTGCGACGGGCCCTGGCCGTGATGCGCAAGGAGCTGTCGTCATGAGTCGCCACGAAGAGGTTCTTCAGCGCGGCCTTCAGCAGATCGCCGACCGAGCAACCCCATCTCCCGACGCCTGGGACTCGATCCTCTCCCGGATCGCCGACCAGGAACCCACCAAGGAGACGGAGATCATCATGCTCACGGAGAACACCACCACCACCCGACGCTGGCCCCTGCTGGCCGCAGCTGCAGCCGTCATCGCCCTGGCGATCACCGGCATCGCACTGGTCAACCGCGACGACGGCACCGAGGCCCCGGCCGACAGGCCGCCCCCGGCACCGACGGTCGCGACCACCACGCCGCCGATTGCAGCCGGCGCCGCACAGCAGCTCCCAGACGTCGGTGCCCAGGTCACACCCGGGCGCTACACGAGCAGTGCGCCAGGGGTCGACGTGGCGTTCACACTCAGCGAGGGTCAGACTGCACCCTGGACCGTCGTCGCCAACCAGGAGCCCGGTGGCATCCAGCTGTGGTCGGACGACACCGGCAGGGAGTTCATCGCGATCGGTCGCGTCGGCTCGTGGTACAACGCCGACGAGGCACGCGACGAGCAGAAGCGGGGCCTCGGCAGCATCGCTCCCAACGACATCGACGGCTGGATCGAGCAGAACGGGATCATCCTGGCCGACAGTGCCGACATCGAGATCGGCGGTCGACCCACCCAGTACCGCCAGATCCGACTCGACATCACTCCTGGGGCAACGGCCGACTGGTGCCCGCCGGGTGAGGAACCGTGCCTCTGGGCCGCGTCCGGATCGGCCGACACGATCGACGAGAACGCCACACCGGTTCCGTTCGGTCGTGACCGGCTGCACTCGATCTGGCTGGTCGACATGGGCGACTACGAGCCACTCGTGATCATGGCGATCCCGAACCTCGACGACGAGCAGACGTGGTTCGACACGACCGTCCAGCCGATCATCGACAGCATGGAGTTCGGTGCACCGGCCCCAGTCATCGAAGGCGGCACGGCACGGCTCTCTACGTTCGAGGTCGTCGCGGAGGCAGTGACGCTTCCGGCGGCCGGCGACGCTTTGCCGGCCGGCCGCTACACCACCGAGCAGCTCGGTGTCCCGGTCACCTTCCAGGTGCCCGCGGATACGACAGCGTCTTTCCAGGTCGACCTCAACCTCCCCCAGGCCTTCAGCATCAAGAACCAGAACGGCTTCCTCGGGTTCGAGCGGATGGGTTCGTTCTACGACGCCCAGCAGGCGGTGGACCCGAACGTGAAGGGGCTGGGCAACATCCCACCCGACGACATCGACGGTTGGATCGCGGCCAACGGCATCGTGGTCGAGGCCAGTGTCGACGAGACGATCGGTGGACACTCGGCCAAATTCCGTCAGGTCCGACTGCCCGACGGCGTCGTCTCGCTCAACCTCAACTCACTCTCGGCCGATCTCATCGACGAGTTCCCGGACCCCGGCTCGGCGCTCAGCGGGACCAATGCCAACGCCTACTGGTTCGTCGAACTCGACGACTACGAGCCGCTCGGCATCTGGGCCTACGCCTTCAGCCCCGACCTGCAGCCGTGGCTCGACGAGATCGCACCGATCATCGACAGCATCGTGCTCGGTGACCCGGCCCCGGCCGTCGCAGGCGGCACGGCACGGCTGCCGCGGCGGGTCGCCGTGACGGCGACCATGACGGTCAATCAGACCGGAACACCGGATGTCGACCAACCGTGGCCCGTCGAGCGGACCGGCTCGCTTGCCGGCGACATCACCGGAACATATGTTGCGACGGGCACGTCGTCGCCCAACGGCGCCGAGACCACGCTGGACTACGTCATGGACGTCACGATCAACGGGCTGGGCACGGGCACGCTCACGGTGCGCAGCTACTGGGTCTGGTCGGGCGACGGCGCGACGACCGCGACCGATCACGTGATCAGCGGAACGGGTGACTTCGAGGGCGTGACCGGCTTCGGGACGACGACCCAGACGAGCGATTTCGGGGTCGGGCGCGAATACACGGCGGACATCGAGCTGATGCTCGCCCCACCCGGGTCGGGCTGACACCAGTCCTCACCACTTCACGACTGCCGCCGGGATCCGATCGGTCCCGGCGGCGACGC
The DNA here is from genome assembly GCA_963701575.1 of uncultured Acidimicrobiaceae bacterium. GTDB lineage: Bacteria > Actinomycetota > Acidimicrobiia > Acidimicrobiales > Ilumatobacteraceae > Ilumatobacter. Next base: position 14,801 of record CAVPAQ010000040.1, on the reverse strand, counting down.
GTCCGACACAGGGTGCGTCACATGTCGACTTCGAAGGTCTCGCCGACCTCGACGGTGCCGCCGCTGAGCGTGACGACGGGGCAGCCCTTGGCGATCTCGCAGGCGGCTGCCATGTCGGGCGCTTCGACCAGGCCGAATCCGCCGACGGGGTTGACGCCGCCGCCATCGGTCACCGAGTCGGCGCCGACCGTCATGACCGCCCCGATCGGTGCGCCCATGTCGGAGAAGGCGCCGGCGTGGGCGCCCATCCACTCGCCCCAGGCGGCCATGTGTTCGGCCTGCTCGGCCTCGGACTCGGGCATTCCGCCGCCGTGGTAGGTGAAGAGGTACTTGGGCATGACGTGTCTCCTGGATGTCTGTGGGTGGTTGATGTTCGGGACCCGCGGCGCTCAGGTGGCGCGGCCGGTGAAGGCCATCAGCTTGCTGACGGCGTCGTCGTGATCCGGCTCGGCGATCTCGGCGAAGCCTTTGCCCTCGCCTCGAAACTGAGGCTGGATGATCTGCTCGGCGACATCGGTGACGAACGCCGTCAACGCGTCGGGTGCCGTGAACGGCTGGTCGGTGGCGCGGGCGAAGTCCCAGGCATGGACGAAGAATTCGAGGCTCAGGATCCCGGCCGGCACGGTAGCGGGTGCCTGCCCACCGGCGAACGGCAACTCGCCATCGGTCCCGCGTTCGCGCCACGCTGCGAGCGCCGGCTCGACCGCCTGAGCGAGGTAGTCCTCAGCCGACGTCGCCTGGATCTCCTCGGGGATCTCCGCTCCGGCCATCGACCCCAGACCGCGCACGCTGCTCATGAGGTGCTCGACCAACTCGTGCACGGTGAAGTCGCTGCACGGCGTCGGCAGCTCGCGATGTTCCGGCGTGAAGGGCAGCATCACCTGCCGGCACAGCGCCCAGCTCGCTTCGGCCGCCGACAGGTGGTCGAGCTCGTCACCGCCCGCTGCCCACGGATCGACTCCGGCATCGCCCGTGCTCGCTGCGTCGCCGAGGCGCTCCATGTAGTGCGTCCAGCCCTCGCCGTGCCCGGCCGCTTGCTCGGCCGACAGACCGTGATGGGTGATTCGCACTCTGGTCTGGTGACCGACCGGCTCGAACTCGACTTCGACCGTCGAGGCGCCCGGCGCCAGGTCGTCGGAACCGACCCACCCCCACGTGTAGACCACCCGTTTGCCGGGAACGACCTCGGTGAACGTACCGCAGGCAGTGTGGCTGGGCGTGATGGTGAGGCGGTACTCGCCGCCCACCCTGAGGTCGACGGCGGCGCTGACCGCCTGCCATCGGCGAAGCCGCTCGGGCTCGGTGAACAGCGCAAACGCTTCGTCGGGCGTCGTGTCGATCAGACGCTCGAACGTGACCGGTCCGAGCTGTGTGGCTGTGTCGCTCATTGCTGCGGTTCCTTCTGTTTGGCGGCTCGGGCCGACGACTCGAGGTCGTCGAGTTCGTTGACGAGGAAGACTTCGATCGCGGCGCGGGCACGGCTCAGCCCGTCGGGGTTGATGCGATAGAGGCGCTCTCGACCCGACCGGCGCTCGGTGACGATGCCGGCGTCCTTGAGCACCCTGAGGTGTTGCGACACGGCAGGCCGGCTGATGTCGAACGTTTCGGCGATCACCCCGACCGGCGCCTCGCCCAACTCAGCCAGCCGGGCGAGGATCTGGCGACGTCGCGGTTCGGAGACGGCGTCGAGCGGGTGCATGCCAATACGTTAGTGGTGACTTACGGATTCGTCAACGACGAACGTTCGCCACCGTCAGCAGAAGCGGACCGAGGCGATCGGTGGGAGGTTGGCCGAGACCTGATCCCAAATGTCACCGCCGTTGCGCGTCCACCAGAGCGAGCCGGTGGTCGAGCCCATCAGGAGGTGCTCGCCGGTGACGTCGATGTCGAGCGCGTGCCGGTACACGAGGTCGTAGGCGTGCTCCCTCGGAAGGCCCTCGGTGAGTACCTCGAACGTCCCGCCACCATCGCGCGTCCGGGTCACGACGAACCTGCCGTCGACCGGCACCCGAACCTCGTCGCTGATCGCAGGGACGAACCATGCAGTGGCAGGATCATCGGGGTGAACAGCGACTGCGAACCCGAACGTCGACGGTCCGGCGTCGGTGACCTCCGTCCACGAGTCGCCGTTGTCGACCGACTTGAAGATCCCGCAATGGTGCTGCGACCACAGCGCGTCGGGTGCCGACGGGCAACGCACGATGCGATGCGGATCCTGGGTGTCCGGGTCGTCCTCCAGACCGGGTGGCACGAAATCCGAGCGCATGCCGCGGGCGGCCACCGACCACGTGGCTCCCCCGTCGTCGGTCCGCCACGCCCCGCCGCATGACACCCCCACCACCATGCGGCCGGGGCCGCGGGGATCGACGCAGATCGAGTGGACACCGGCCTCGTCGTACCCGCCACCGAACCACTTCTGACGCGCCGGGAGGTTCCAGAGCGACTCGACGAGCAGCCACGTAGCACCGCGGTCCTCCGACCGGAACAGCCCACCGGGGATCGTGCCGCACCAGAGCACGCCGGGTTCGTCGGCGTGTCCCGGTTCGATGATCCATCCGAGCTGCGTGGCCCACTCCCGCTCGCGCTGTGACATCGGGTTGATCTCCGAGACACCCTCGGGCTTGGGCGGGTACTGGGGCGCCGCGATCTCCGTCCAGGTCGCACCATCGTCGTCACTGCGGTGCAGGTGCACGCCGAAGTGACCGTGGTCGAGCGACGCGTACAGCGCGCCGTCGCGCGGGTCGCGTATCGCATTGGTGACCGGGGTGCCGACGAACGCCGGTTCCGACACCGACGCCGACCACGCGTCGAGGGTGAGGGTGAACAACCCCTTGCGGGTGCCGACGAGAGCGGTGACGGACATGGTTCAGCCTCCCGAGAGTGCTTGGAACACGTGGATCTGATCGTTGGCGGCGACGGGATCGCCGAGATCGGTTCGATCGGTGATGAGATCGTCGTTGCAGAACACGGCAACGTGCTTGCGGACCGCTCCCGACTCGTCGACGACGTAGCCGCGGACCCCTGGATGCAGTTCGAAATAGGCGTCGAGCACCTCGCCGACGGTTGCGCCGGGCACTGCAGTGTCGGGGCAGTCGACATGACGACGGAACGCCCTGGCGAACACGACCTCGGCCATCGTCCGATAGTACGACACGCCGACGGCAGCAGTCACCGGCGCCACGATCGAGCGCTGACCGTTCCGCCCACGAGGGCGAGCCCGGCGACCACCAACGCAGCGCCCAACCACCCGAACCACCGCAGGCGCTCGTCGAGCACGATCACGGCGAGGGAGGCGGCGGTCACCGGTTCGGCGAGGGTGAGGGTGGTGGCCGACGAGGTGTCGATCGTCCGTAGGCCCCACCCGTAGAGCAAGTAGGCGACACCCGTGCACACCACGCCGAGGTGCAGTGCCATCAGCACGCCGGCGGCGGTCCCCAACCAATCGAGCGGCTCGACGGCAATCGCCGGTAAGAGCGCCAACGCAGCGAACGAGAACTGCCATGCGGAGGCCTCCGTCGAGCCCACGCCCCTCAGGATCAGTCGCTTGGTTGCCAGCGCGTACAGCGCGTAGCCCAGCCCGGCAGCGAGCGCACCGGTGAGACCTACCACGCTGAACCGGGCGCCCGACTCGCCGGCGAACACGATCAGCCCACCGCCGGCGATCGCCAGGCCGGTCGCGACCGCCCACGACACCGAGGGGCGACCGCCCAGGATCCACTCGATCAGGCCCGCGAAGACCGGGCCGCTGCCGAGTGCAACGATCGTGCCAAGCGCCACTCCGAGCCGGTCGGTTCCGGTGAAGAAGCCCGGCTGGTACGCGGCGACGCCGACCGCGCCGACCGTTACGAGCCGCCAATCGGCGCGGATACGTGTGAGCCGGGGCACCCGATGGGCGATGAACCACAGCATGATCGCACCGATCGCGATCCTGACCGCGCCGACGCCGAGCGGTGTCGACGAGTCGGGGCCGAGCGCCTGTGCGGTGCCCGTGGTGCCGAACAGGACGGCCGCGCCGACGACCGCGAGCGAGGCCGTGATCCACCCGTGATGTCGCACCCCGAGAGTGTCGCACGATCGTTTCGGCTCGACAGTTCCGGAATATCCTTGCGTGCACAACGGTTTGGTCGTACATGACGAACACAGCGACCGGCATCGACATCCGCCGCGCCGACCAGCGCTTCAGCACCAAGATCGACTGGCTCGACTCGAAGCACTCGTTCAGCTTCGGCCCGCACTACGACCCCGCCAACACCGGTCACGGACTGCTGCTCGTGAACAACGACGACATCGTCCGCGCCGGCACCGGATTCGGCACGCATGGGCACCGCGACATGGAGATCGTGACCTGGGTGCTGTCCGGCGAACTCGAGCACCGGGACTCCGAAGGCAACCACGGCATCATCTACCCAGGGCTCGCCCAGCGCATGTCGGCCGGCTCCGGCATCCGCCACAGCGAGCACAACGCCAGCGCCACCGCCGATGTCCACTTCATGCAGATGTGGGTGCCGCCGGACACGACCGGGATCGAGCCGGGCTACGAGCAACTCGATATCCGCGCCGAGATCGAGTCCGGCGAGCTGGTGCCGATCGCCTCGGGCAAAGGACACGATTCGGCGATCACGATCCACCAACGCGAAGCCGTGCTGTGGGGCGGCCGGCTGGCCCCCGGCAAACGGATCGACGTGCCCGACGACCGCCACGTGCACGTCTTCGTCGCAAGTGGTTCGGGCGAGCTCGACCCCGGTGGTGCGCTGTCGACGGGCGACGCGGCGCGCCTCGTCGAGGCGAATGGTCTCGGTTTCACCGCCGGATCCAACGGGGTGGAAGTGTTGATCTGGGCGACCGCCTGACATCCTGATGGCCGTGAAGTTCTCGTTGGACGAATTCGCCGACCTCGTCAAGTCGCGCCGCACCCACATGTTGGTCGACCGCCAGCGCGAGGTACCGCGGGAACTGGTCGATCGACTCTGCGAGCTCGGTACCTGGGCACCCAATCACAAGAAGACCTGGCCGTGGAAGTTCGCGTCGTTCACCGGCGACGCACGCCTCCGGCTCGGCGAGGCCTTCGTGGCCGACATGATCGAGCGCGGCGTCGGCGACGAGGGCAAGCGCACCAAGACGCTGACCAAGTACGCCCGCACGCCGGTGTCCCTGGTGGTGGCGTGCGCCCCGCATGAGCACCCGACCTTTCACGACGAGAACCGCGACGCCGTGGCGGCCGCGATCCAGAACATCCTGCTGGGCGCGACCGCGGCCGGGCTGGCGTCATTCTGGGGGACGGCACCGCTGATCGACTCGCCCCGCGGGCTCGAGCTGTGCGGCTTCGGCCCCGACGACCGCATCCTGGCGATCATCTACCTCGGCTGGCCCGTCTCGACCGTCGAGGCGCCCGAACGGCCCCCCGCCAACGTCACCCACCTCGGCGACTGACAGCGAGCGGGCTGACGCCCGCGATCAGCCGGTGTCGGGCGAATGACCGACGACATCGCCGCGCCGAAACACGGTGACCGGACCGTCCTCGCTGATGGCGATCACCACCGCATCCGGATCGTCGTGGCTGTACCGGCGGGCCGAGGTGTGCCGGGTGCCGCCCACGGGACCGATCGCCGACTCGGCCTCGACGCTGGGGATCAGGCGCACCCCGAGCGCGACCAACATGCCGGATGTATCGAACAGCGCGGCACCGTCGATCTGAGTGAGCACGTGACGCAGCGGCGCCAGGTCGGTCGGGCGTTCGATCCGCAACGGGGGTGGCGCCGGAAGACGCCGTTCGAACGAGGCCGACGCCAGGTCCGACGGCGAGTACACGAGCAATGCTCCGATCCCCTGCGAGCCGAGGTCGTGAACGGCGAAGCGCAACAGGCGATCGAGCGCATCGGTGCCGACGTCACCCAACCCGCAGCTCGCCCATGCCAACCACGAGTCGACCGGTGGTTCGACCCGCCAGCTCATCCCGTCCCAGCGGGCGACCCCGAACGAGCCGACCAGGCGCACCTCACCGCCGGGATGGCGCTGCACCATCATCGCCCCGCTCGCCGAGGCGAGCACCACCAGATCGCGCTCGCTCCCGGCCGGCCGATCGAACACGACCAAGTAGTCGACGCCACTTTCGGTTCGCACCGTCCAGCTGGTGAGTCCGTCCGCGTACCGCCGAACCTGGTCGTCGACCGCCTCGGCGGTGCGGCTGGTGACGACCTCCAACCCGGTGCGGGCCCCCCAGGTGTCCAGTGCTTCGGTCGGCAGTACGAACGAGCCGTAGCTCGGTGTCCGCCGCTCGTGGCGCGGCGGACGCAGCGCGTAGTCGATCTCGTCGACCAGCACGGCGGGCATCGACGACCGTTCGATGATGCCGGGCTGCTCGTCGAGCAGCTCTTCCATCAGCCGGCGCAGCCGCCCGGGGGTCACTCGACGCGCGGCGTCCATCGGCTGTCAGCCTCTTGATCGGCGGGGCGCGGGATCGTCGTGATCTGCAGCGGGCTCACCAACGCAGCAGCGCGGCGAGCGGACCCTCGCCGGAGGGTGGCCTCGAGACGATGCGCACGACCGCGTTCGTGAGCACGGCGCTGCGAACGGCAACATCCACCAGTCGGCCCTTGACGAGGTCTTCGCGACTCTGGTGCAGCGAGCCGATCGGGTCGAGCGCCGGGCCCGCCCAGGCGGCGACATCGTCGGTGCCGTCGTCGTGGACGAGCAGCGTCTGCACCCGCCCCTCGCCGAGCGCCCGCAGCACGTCGCTCGTGTTGGTCGTGGCGGTGCGATGCGGGCGTCGGTCTGCGACGGAGCTCATCAGCGCATCGGATTCGCTGTCGACCAGCTCGGCCACCGCACGGTCGGCGGCAGACCAGACAGCCTCCGACTCGCCCTCCTGCAAGATGACGACCGCCGGCTTCAGATCGGTCGGCAGATGGTCGTAGAGAAAACCGACAGCTCGCACGTCGCCCGAGATGCACACCAGGCGGGCACCGACGCGACGCGCCAGATTGCCGAGTGCGTCGGCCACCTCATTGGCGTTGCTCTCCCAGCGGTTCTCGGCGCGCTGCTGGTAGCGCCGCTGTGACCAGCCCCCTTGCTGGCCGCGGTGGATATGGGTGAGTTCGCCCTCGACGATCACGTAGTCCTCGATCGACCCGGCCGACACTGCGGCGAGATCAGCTCCGGTGCGATCGACGAATGCGACCACGTGCGGAATCGCGCCCTGGCGCGACGCGATGAACGGCGTGAGCGTCGGGATCGCAGCCAGCCGGGTCGAGTTCTGATTCGGGTCCTCCCGCAGGAACTCGACGAGTGGCTCGGCGTCGGCGGTGACGACCGCTGCAAGGCCACCGCCGCGGTGACCCAGCTCGAGCTGCGAGGCGAGAGCGTCGAACCGCCTCAGCAGCGCATCGGTCGCTCCCGCCGATTCCAGTTCGCGCCTGGCGTTCTTCCACCGGATCTCGAGCCGGTGGGCGGCGTCGCTCACCGAGCTCGGCGTGCGCACCACCACCGACGCGAACGGACCCTGTTCCCGATACAAGTCAGACAACATCGACATACCTCGACTCTGCCCCACGCGACGTGCCGTTGCCAAGTGCCACAGGTCCCGTGCTCCTTCGCTCGCGGTCAATCATCGATATCGATCGCCATCGCCGGCACCTCGTAGCACCAGGCCTGGTACGTCAACCCGATATCGGGATCACCCTCCCAGACGTACTTGGCGCCCATCAGATCGCCACATCGCCGCCGCTCGTCGAGATCGGTCACCGCGCTCGCTCGGCCGGTGAACTCGCGTCCTCCCAATCGGATCGTGACCTGGGGATGAGCGATCATGTTCAGGTACCAGTCGGCGGTCGGGCCGTTGCCCGAGATCAGGTACATCGCGCCGTCCATCACTCCGAACCAGATCTCGATTCCGTGCGGCCTGCCGGTGCGCCGACCGATCGTGACGATGTCACAGCAGTCGACGCCGGCGTGCTCGACCAACCAGTTCATCGACCGAGCCGGTTCACGGTTGGTACAGACCGAAGACGTCTCGAAGCGCATCGCTCACCTCGCCGAGCGTTGCCCCCGCTCGCAGCGCTTCCTTCATCGGATAGAGCACGTTCTCCGTGCCGCGGGCGGCCTCGCGCAACACCTCCAGCCGTGTCGTCACGTCTGTTGCATCACGGTCGGCCTTGTACCTCGCAAGGCGGGCGTGCTGGGCACCCTCGAGCGTCGGGTCGATCGGGAACACGCTCGGCTCGGGCTCGTCGTCGATCTGGAATTTGTTGAGCCCGACGATCACGCGCTGGTCGTCGTCGATCGACCTCGTGTAGTCGTAGGCGGCCTGCTCGATCTCGTCCATCTGGTAGCCGGCCTCGATCGCCGACACGGCTCCACCCAACTCGTCGATCGTTTCGATGTACTCCCATGCCAGTCGCTCGACCTCGTCGGTCATCGACTCGACCAGGTACGAACCGGCGAGCGGGTCGGGGGTGTCGGTGACACCGGCCTCGTAGCCGATGACCTGCTGCGTGCGCAGAGCCAGACGAGCGGCCTCCTCGGTAGGCAGCGAGAGCGCCTCGTCGAATCCGTTGGTGTGCAGCGACTGGGTCCCGCCCATCACCGCCGCCAGCGCTTGGAGGGCGACTCGCACGACGTTGTTGACCGGCTGTTGGGCCGTCAACGTGGAGCCCCCGGTCTGGGTGTGGAAGCGCAGCATCGCCGACTTCGGGTCCTTGGCCCCGAACCGTTCGGTCATGATCTTGTGCCACATCCGGCGGCTGGCCCGAAACTTCGCCACCTCCTCGAAGAAATGGTTGTGCCCGTTCCAGAAGAAGCTGATCCGCGGGCCGAAGTCGTCGACGTCGAGCCCGGCGTCGATCGCCGCCTGCACGTAGGCGATCGCGTTGGCGAGTGTGAACGCGATCTCCTGCGCCGCTGTCGAGCCCGCCTCGCGGATGTGATAGCCCGAGATCGAGATCGTGTTCCACCGGGGCGTGTGCTTCGAGCAGTAGGCGAAGATGTCCGTGATGATCCGCATCGAGGGTCGCGGGGGATAGATGTATGTGCCGCGGGCGATGTATTCCTTGAGCAGGTCGTTCTGGATCGTGCCCGAGATCTTCGACGGATCGACGCCTTGCTCCTCGGCGACGAGTTCGTACATCAGCAACAGGATCGCTGCCGTCGAGTTGATCGTCATCGACGTCGTGACCTTGTCGAGCGGTAGACCCTTCAGCAGCGCCCGCATGTCGTCGAGCGAGTCGATTGCGACCCCGACCTTGCCGACCTCGCCCTCGGCGCGGGGGTGATCCGAGTCGTAGCCCATCTGGGTCGGCAGGTCGAAAGCACAGGACAGGCCGGTCTGGCCGGCGTTCAGCAGGAAGTGGAAACGCTCGTTGGTGGAGGCGGCGTCGCCGAACCCCGAGTACTGGCGCATCGTCCACAGCCGGCCGCGGTACATCGACGGATAGACGCCGCGCGTGAACGGCGGCTCGCCGGGCAGGCCGAGCTGATCGGCGGCGTTCCAGCCGGCGAGATCGTCGGCCGTGTACAGCGGCTTGATCTCGATCCCGGAGTCGGTCTTGCGCACGTCATCAGCCATAGCGGCCAGCGTACGACTCTGCTCGACAGCAGAAGAAGCCGGTGGATCGACCGGGGTCTGACAGCAGCGCGGGGTTCGAACCGCGGCCACTCACCGGCCACCTGTCGAGCCGGGCATCACGTCGGTTGATCCGGACTCCGGGTGTGCGAGCTCGGTCAGTGCAACCGTTTCGGACGACAACATGTGGGAGGCCCCACCGATCGTCCACGGCGCCGGCGGACCGTCGTCATGAGGCCGCAGCGACGATCGCGATCTCCAGTTTCCAAGACGATTGGGCGAGGGCGGGGACTGTGACGAGCGTCGAGGCCGCCGCGCGCCCGCCCATGAACCGGTCACGAGCAGCCATGATCGGACCGAGCGGCTCACCCACGACCGCGTACGTGGTGACGCTGACGATGTCGGCGGGGCGCATCCCCGCCTGCGCCAGCATCGCCCCGATGTTGGCCCACACGACTTCGGCCTGCTCGCCGACGTCGCCCGGCACGCTGCCATCGGCTCGCGTGGGCACGACACCCGAGGTGTGCAGCCATCGGGAGGCCCCCTCGGTCAGCACCGCATGGGCGTAGTTGGCGGCGGGTGGCGCGATCGACTTCGGGTTGATCTGACGGTTCACCCTCGGATTCTCGCACGCGGGCGCCGACCGACCAGCCCAGCCTCTCGTGCCGTTCGGCCATGAGGCGACCCCAGAGAATTCTCGAGATTTCTGGGCTGCCCGCAGAGCCGTCCAGCGGCGGCCGTCGAGGCCCTTTGAATCCGCCCGGTAGCCGACCGTGGGACGACAATCCGATCAGCCGAACGTGCCTCCTGAACCGCTCTCCGGGAGACCTGCCGGCAGACCCCGATCGATGATGGAGACGCCACATGTTCCCAGGTCACAGATTTGCATACGAACATGTGTTCGCTAGGATGGGTACGTTGATGGCCGCCGCGAACTGACGGTCGACCGGTCGACCCATTCACCGGGCTCCCCCGCCCCACCGGACTGCTCCACGAACTCATCGCATCACCCCGGTCGCTCACCGATCTTCGCTGCGAAACCACCAACGGCGTGCCCGCGCATCCCCACGACGTACTCCGCGCCGCCCTCGCTGGTCACGTCCGCCGCGTCATCGTCGACGCCGCCGGCGTAGCGATCGACCTCGGGCGCCGCCGCCGACTGTTCGACGGCCCCGCCCGCGCCGCCGCCAAATTGCTCGTGCTGCACTGCGAACACCCCGGCTGCGAACTACCCGCCGAACTCTGCGACGTCGACCACGCCGACGAATGGACCGGCGGCGGCGCAACCGACCAACACAACTCGAGGATCCGTTGCGGCAGCCACAACATCGACAAGACCACCCACCGATGGCGATCCGAACGAGGCACCAACGGCCGCACCTACACCATCCGCCCGGACGACACCATCATGCTCCCCGTCGGTGTACGACCACCCACGTTTCCCAGCGAGGACGACCCCGACGACATCGAACACCTCTCGAAGCTGGCACGACAACGAGTCATCGCCCTCCGAGCCGCATGACCAGGCCACCGTCCGAACCCGAACTCATCAGATGAGATCACCCTCGCCCGCGGCAGCGCGCTCTCTCTCCAGCAGCCTGGTCGAGGGTTCTCTCAACTCATGATCAGCGGTCGTCTGCTATCGGACGTCCGAAGTCGACAGCTGCAATCACCTCAGATGGCGAGGAACCTCGCAGTTCCGGATCCGGTTGACTTCCCAACGCGTCGTTCACCGTATCCCATGTACTTCTGGTCATCGGCAACAGTCGTTGGGCGCCGTCACCGTACGCCGGGTTCATCGAGGAACATGATCGCTGTGTCGTCCTCGGCGACGTGGCGCCTGATGCTGCCGGCCCGAGGGGCAGCGGCCCAGGAGCCCGCTGCTCGGCGCCCGCTGTTGGTGGGGTTCGCCCTACCGGTGGCTCGGGGGCCCACCCGGCTGCGTCTCCGGTCGCGGTCGCGTACGTTGCAGACAAGACCCGCGATACGGAAGGACCCGGACCCATGACATTCATCCTCTGGCTGATCCTCGCTGCTCTCTCCTGGCCATTGGCACTGGTCGCCGTGATCGCCTATCCGATCGTGTGGTTGCTCCTGCTGCCGTTCCGCGTGCTCAAGATCTCCGTGAACGGCCTGCTCGACGCCTTGCGAGCCGTCGTCGAACTCCCCGGTCGCCTGCTCGCTCTGGGCCGCCGCTGAGGTCGGGCGCTCACGGTTTCCCACCGGATCGCAGGGCCGTGCCACCATGGTGTCGTGCGCAAATACGTGATCATGGGGGTGCAGGGCAGCGGCAAAGGCACCCAGGCCACCCGGCTGGCGGCCGAGTTCCAGCTCGAGCACATCAGCGTCGGCGACATCCTGCGCTGGAACGTGCAGCACCACACCAAGCTCGGCGCCCAGGTGAAACGAGTGATCGACAGCGGCGAGCTGGTCGGTGACGACCTCGTCGGAGAGGTCGTGCGCGACCGGCTCGAGCAACACGACTGGAACTACGGCTTCATCGTCGACGGCTTCCCGCGCAATGCGACACAGGTGGCATTCTTCCTCGAGCGCTACGACATCGATGGTGTGATCGACCTCGTGATGCCGGACTCGGAGGTCGAACGACGCGTACTGGCTCGCAGGCTGTGCTCGGTGTGCGGACTCGACTACAACCTGATCGCCCATCGCCCCGAGGTCGAGGACACCTGTGACGTGTGCGGCGGCAAGCTGGTCGCCCGTCCCGATGACAATCCCGAGGCCCTCGCACAACGACTCGCCGACTACCACGCCAAGACGGCACCGGTGATCGCGCTGTTCGAACGCAAGGAATTCGTCGTGACCATCGACGCCACGCAGTCCAAGGACGCCGTGTTCGCCGACATCTGCGACCACCTCGCCCTGCCCCGTGCCGGCTGAGAACCGATTCGGCCAACCGGTGGGATTTCCGGCGAACCGCGACGGGGATACGTCGCCGGCGTCGTTCTCATGGTGTGCGCGACGTACTGGACCCACTCTCCGTGACGAACTCACCTGATCGACTCGTCGCGCTGTACGAGACGACCGTCGACGACGTCTACCGGTACGCATCGCGCCTCACCGGCGGTGACCGAGCGTGGACCGACGACCTCGTGCAGGAGACCTACCTCGCCGTGTTGCGACGGCTGCGCCGGGGCGAGTCGCTCGACCTCTCCCCCGGCTACCTGATCGTCACGTGCCGGCACCGGTTCTTCGACGGGCTGAAGGCCGATCGACGGCGGGACGACCGCGAACGACGTAGGGACCGACAGATTCCGGCGACTTCGACCGCCGATGACGGCGACGGCTCCACGACGGCCGCACTCGCCGCGCTTCCCGTCGACCAGCGATGCGCGCTCGTGCTGCACTACGTCGACGATCTGTCGGTCGCCGACGTAGCCCGCCATCTCGACCGCAGCGTCCGCGCCACCGAATCACTTCTCGCCCGCGCCCGCACGGCCTTGCGCAACGAGCTCAACAAGGGGACCGCATCATGAACGACACCGAGCAGCTCGACGACCAGGACATCCGCGCCGCGGTCACCAACGCAGGAGACCGACCCACCGAGCACTTCCGAGCCGAGCTCCGTGCGCTGCTGGCCGATGGGGTGTCCGACGGCCGATCAGTCGTTCGCTCCACCCCGACGACGAGCACTCCTTGGCGCCCCACGTGGCAGGTCACGCTCGCCGTCGCGGCCACGCTCGCGTTGGTCGTGGGCGGCCTCGCCATCATCGGCTCACGCGATCGTTCGCTGGTGGCGCCCGGCACGGTTCCCGACTCGGTCGACGCCGTGCCGTCGATGCTCGACCAACTCACAGGAAAGCGCTGGGTCGCAACTGGCCACACCGGCGCGCTCGTGCCATGGATCAGCATCGACGGGGAGATCGTCACCGGCTTCGACGGCTGCAACCAGTACGGGGGCACGTGGCACGCGCTCGGCGATCTCCTCGACGAGGTCAGTCTCGACGGAACCGCGATGGACTGCGGAGATCGCATTGCGCTCGTGCCCAACGCGGGAGACCGTCTGGTGCAGGAGGCAGACGGCTTCGGCCTGGTCGACGCGGACGGCAACACGCGCGCGTCCTTCGCAGCCCTCGACGCCTACCCGATCGCCGCGAGCGCGGATGACATCGTGGGCGTCAAGAACCTCGATCCGGGACACAACGTGCAGATCCTCGACAACGAGTACTTCGCGATCGGCACGTGCGCCGTGACGTGGACCTTCGACGGAGGCCTCCGCGTGACCAATTGGCCAACCGACCCGGGGTCGTTCTGCCTCGAACCCGACGCAATCGACGCCCAGCGGTTGATCGAGATGCTGCAAGCAGGCAACGCCGTCGAAGCCAGGTCGGCGGGCGAGGACATCCTGCTGGTCGACGAAGGTACCGTGATCCGCCTGAGCGAGTGCGGTGGCACGGATTGCACCTCGGTCGCCCAGGTCGAGGACGTCGACCGCCTCCTCGCGCAGGTCGGCGGCCGCCGATGGGTCCTCGACAACAGCGACAGCGGGTACCCCTTCGGCCTGCTGCCGTTCATCGAGCTGCCCACCGACCCGTCCGCCACGCCGATGATCTCGGGATACGACGGCTGCAACTGGTTCGGTCTCCGCGGATCGTGGGTACCCGATGACGGTTGGACCGGTTTCGTGGCGATCAGCGACGACGCCTCGGTCGAATCGACCGCGATCGGTTGTGCCGAGGGCCGTGGCGGCATCGCCCCCGTCGCGGGTGACGCGTTCATCCCCGAGGGAGATCGACTGGTCGTGCGGGGCCCGGACGACAGGAAGGTGCTCGAGTACGTCCCGCTCGACGTGTTGCGGCCGGTCGCCGACAAGTCCGGGCTGGTCGGGACCTGGTCGCTCGACGACGGCGCGACCGAGCTCACGTTCGACGAAGGTCTCGGCAGGTTCACGTTCGGCGGGTGCAGCTGGCAATGGGCCTATGACGGCCGGCTGACCACCGACGGATCGCCCAGCGACCCGTACTCGTGCCTGTCGGGCGGCGCCGACGAGACGTCGAGTCGCCTGATCGAGGTGCTCGTCGCGGGCCGGCCGTCCGACGTGCTGACGGTCGCGGACGGCTCACAGCTGTACATCGTGAGCGACGACGGCCAGTTCATGATCCGCCTCCGCTTGATCAGACGTTGATCGCGGGCTGATCGGCGTTCCGGCTCCGGGGCCCGAAACGAACGTACGACCCCAGGCCTCTCCGCCAACCGATGGCTGGAGCGGTCTCAGTAGGATCGCCGC
>CAVPAQ010000039.1:0-26365 GCA_963701575.1 uncultured Acidimicrobiaceae bacterium | reverse complement strand
CGAGTACGTCGCCGCCGGCGATCTCACCGGGGAGAGCGGGCCGCTACAGCCTGACCTTGACGATCGCGCCCAGTGGCGCCCCTGTATCCGGGTCGAACGACAGCGAGTTGATCGCCACGTACAACTTCCCGCGGGCGAACTCGATCGTGCCCGGCTCGTTGAGCTCCACGACGGTCTTGATCTTGTGCCTGACGATCTTCGAGACCCGTCCGCCGAACAGTTCGGCGACGTAGATCGTTCCGTCGGGGGCGACGGCGAGATCGACGGCTCCGAGGAACCCGGACGCTATCTCGCGGACGTGGCCGTTACGGGGGTTGACCCGCACGACCTTGCCGCGTGCTCCGGCGCTGTCGTCCTCCGGACCGCCGGGGAGCAGCGAGACGTACAGCATGCCGTCGGGGCCGAGTTCGACATCGGTCGGCACCGGTTCGAATCCGTAGGCATGGCCGATCACACAATGCGGCAATCCGAATGCGTCGGCGGCCGCGGCGTCGGGCACGACGATCGGTTGTGGAGCGAAGACGGTGAGCGTCGAGACGTTGCCGTGCCTGTCGATCTTGACGAGGTCGTTGCCGCCGGCGTCGGCGACGACCTTCGTCCCGTTCTTGAGCGTCGTCAGGGCGTACGCATTCGAATCGACGATTCCCGGCATCGGATACCCGCCGCCGACCTCGGGGGGCACCAACGCCGCGCAGTCGTCGGACAGGTCGGTGAACCCGTACCAGTTGCCCTGGTCGGGATTGGCGGTCTCCTCGTACGTCCCGGGATCGCCGAGCGTTTCGATCGAGCCGTTCCGCCTGATCCGTTGCACGAGACCGATGTAGTCGTCGGTCGCGGGGTCGTAGCCCGAGACGGTGAAGATGACCCTGCCTCGCCGGTCCATTCCGACACCGGCGATTCCTGCGTTCGGATCGGGTGGGAACGCGACGTCCTGCACCCTTCCACGACGGTCGATCGAACTCAAGATGCCGGCGAAGGCCTGCGACACGTAGACCTTGCCGCTGTCGGCCACCACGAGGCCGAGTGGTCCGACGAGCCCCTCGGCGATCGGCGCGGACACTCGCGGGTGTCGCCAGTTGCCGTGGGCCTCCGCCGGCGAGCCGACGATGCTCGTGATGCTGGTGAGGGTGATCGCAACGACTGCGAGCCCGATGAAACGCTTCATGATCTCTCTCCTGTCGAACGAGTATTCGCAGGGCACGGCGTGCCCGAGACTCGGGATCGAGAGGGAGTACGCGCAGGCAGCGGTCGGCCGGTTCGATCCGCAAGACGCCCAATCACACCGCCAGGCGGTCGTTTCGACTACACCGTTGTGTCCCCTTGCTCACCCCCACAGCGAGCCTCGATCCGATCATAAGGAAATGGCCACAACGGTGCAATGGCACTCGCCGAACCTTCCGAGCAGTGCTTCGACTTCCCGGTCTGTGCCGATCCGATTCGGGTCCGCGCCCTGAGTTCGCCAACACCCCTTAGTTCGCCAACACGTCGTCGAGGAAGCTCCCGATCTCATCGATCGCCTGACCGAGGTGTTGGCGGCCGTGTGGGCCCGTGTAGTAGTGCGTCGCACCGCGGACCTCGCGCAGGCGCTTTCGATCATGCGGCACCGCTGCGAACAAGCGGTGCGTATGGCTGGGCGTACAGGCGTCGTCGGCGGTGTTGCCCACCACCAACACCGGCTGCGTCACGTGAGCAAGGCTGCGCTGTGCGTCGCCTCGGGCATCGTCGAGACTCCACTGGCTCAGCCAGCTGCGCAACGTGCAGAATCGCGCCAGCCCGACGGGCCCGTCGTTGACGACCTTCGGGTCGCCCAGGAAGCACCAACCGGGCCGGCGCTCGCTGGGGTCGATCGTGGGGTCGAGCCATCGGGGATCTGCCATCGTTCCGTGCACCACGAAGGCGCGCTCACCATTGGGCTCGCCCGATGCCCGCAGCACAGCGAGCTGCTCGCGCACCCATCCGGTGATGCGACGGTTGCGGGCCGCCTGCATGGCTCGATACCGATCGACGAACGCCGCTGTATAGGGCGGCTGATTCGGATTCGCAGCGTCGTACAGGTTGAGGTCCGGGTCACGGTCGAACGGTCGCGACTCCTCGCCGATCGAGGCGTCCATCCACTCGGTCAGCGTGCCGTGCCTGCTGATGTGGGCGGCAAGCATCAGCAGCGCATCTGCCGGGGGGAGTCGCTCGGCGGCCACCTCGTACGGATCGCCCGCCGGCGTGTCGGCGATCCCCGTCGCCCGGTTGGCCAGCGATTGGTAGTAGGCCGACAGCGAGCCACCGCCCGACCAACCGGCCAACACCACCTGTTCGTACCCGAGCCGTTGGCGCGCGTCCATCACGACGGCGCCGAGATCGGCGACGACCTTCTCCATGATGAGCGCCGAGTCGGTGCCGCGATAGCGCGAGTTCGCCCAGATCACGTGGTGGCCGGCCGCCGCCAGCCCGGGGACGATCGGCAGGTACATGCCACCGCCGGTGGGGTGCATGAAGATCAGCACCCGCTTCGACGGCGTCAGCGCAGGCCGCACCAGGTGGCAGTCCAGCCCGATGATGTTGCCGCCGCCACCGTAGGTGTCGCTGAACGCGGCATCCTCGCGGTGGACGAGGACGTAGGCGACGCGCTCGCAACCGGGCGGGGTTCCGGGCACGGTCGCCGCGTCGTTCACCTCACACCTGGACCGGTGCGTCGGCGGGCACCGGCACCGGCGGCTCTGCGTAGCTGCGCGAGCTGGTGAGCTCTGCGTCGGGCACCGACATGATCTTCTCGAGGATCGGCTTCGGGTAGGCGAGCTGTGGGCGCGCCATGTCGACCGGAGGTTGACCGACGGTGCCGCCCTCGCCCCCGTACGGCTCGGGATGCACGTACCGGGCCAGCTCGTCGGCGCTGATCCCGGCGAGCGCGACCACCTCGGGATCGATCCATGCGTTCGGGTCGATCGCCGCCTCGGATGTCGCGACCTCGAGCACCAGGCCCTCGGGACCGGCGAAGTAGATCGAATGACACATGCCGTGGTCGATCTCGCCGAACACGTTGATGCCGCGCGATCGGATGCGGTCGCGCATGGCGACCAGCTCGTCGACCGAGTCGACGTTGAACGCGACGTGCTGCATCGTGCCGGGTGCCGACGGACCGGCTCCGGTGCCGGCGTGCGTGACGCCCAGTTCCGACTCGATCTCGGCGTTTGCCGGCAGCTGCACGAACGCGACGGAACACCGGTCGTTGAGGCGGCAGAAGCCGTGCCATCCCCCGGGCACGCCGTGCATCCAGAACAATGCGACGAGTTCCGCCCCCAGCACGTCGCTGAAGAACTCGATCTGCGCCTTGATGTCCTTGGTGCTGATCGCCAGGTGGTGGAGTGCGTTGATCCGCACGTTCGGTGTGGCCTCGGTACTGGTGCTCATCGATCCTGCTCCTCGCTCGTTCGCCGACTCGCTCGGCAGTTGACGCGCTCGACGCGCCGATACACCACGCGTGGCGTCGTGAACAGCCTGACAGCCGATTCAGGTCGCGGTCGAGTCGCGCCAATGCGCCGACAGCCGCTCGGCGAGGGTGACGACCGACAGATACGGGTTGATGGGTGGTACGCCCTCGAACAGCGAGGCATCGCCGACGTACAGCCCGTCATAGCCGCGGACCGCACCCCACACGTCGGTGACGGTTCCTCGGCGGCACGTGCCGGCGACATGGTGATAGCCCGTGAGGTGCATCAGCAACCAGGCCCGAACGACGTCACGATCGTCGCCCAACGACTCCGCCGGGGTGCCGCGAGCATCGATCATCGCCAAGGGCGCGACAGCTTGCACGGCCGGGTGTGAGCAGAGCCGGAGCATCTCGAGTACGAGCGTGACCAGCCGTTCGACGTCGGCGTCGGTCGCGAGCTGGTTGAGCTCGACCGATGACGTACCCGTGACGGGGTCGCGCGTGACGCGGCCGATGCTGGTCGGCGTCATCAGTGCACCGATCAGCGAGCCGTATCCAGGCGCCCCGGGCAGGTGATTCATCACCAGGATCTGGGTTCCGGGACGATCGATGGCAGCGACGATGTTGGGCACGGACGGATCGATCAAGCCCGGCGCCAGCTGCAACATGATCGCGAAAGCCGGATGATCCTGCAGACCCTCACCGACACCGGGAGTGTCCACCCCGCTCGCCAACAACAGCGACGGTGTTCGGATCGCGCCGGCGCAGACGACGACGCGTTCGGCGTGGTGCTCGATGCCCGATTCGGTGACCGCTCCGCGAACAGATCGGCCGTCGAAGATCAAGTGGGCCACCGCCGAGTCGTCGACCACCGTCAGATTCGGCCGGTTGCCGAGCGGGCGGAGATAGGCGTCGGCTGCGGACACGCGACGACCGCTGCGGCGCGCGAGCAGTACCGGGCGGGCGTCCGGATCGGCGAGGACGACGGCCGCGCCGAGCGGGCCGAGCGTCACCGGCGGCTCCATCGGCATGAGGTGCTCGATGCCCGCATCGGCAGGGTTGGCGACCATCACGGGCCCGTTCACCAGCGACGAGCCCCCCAACCCCCTGCCCTGCCAGTAGTGCTCGGCCACACCACCGGCACGACGGATGACGCTGCAGTTGTCGTGCCACCGGGTCGGGTCGTCGAGATAGAGGCCGACGTCGGCGGGCACGTGGTCGGGGCCGTGGTCCGGTCCGGCCTCCAGCAGCGTCACCTCGTTCGAGACAACCTCGGCAAGTCGGGCGGCGACGACGCAACCGGCGGTACCGCCGCCGATCACCAACCACTGCACCGTGCGTCGCCCTGTCGCAGTCAGGCGTCACTCATCCGAGGTGTCTCCTTGGGGAGACCCTCGAGGTGAGCGGCATCGTTGTATCGGTTGAGCCGCCAGCGGCCAGGGCGGGTCAGCACGATCTCGGTGAGCGAGGTGTTCGACGTGTGCAGCTCGAACGCTCCGGTGGTCGGCGCCCGCAGCGCGGTGCGCATCAGACCGTCGATCACGCCGCCGTGACACACGATCACGATCACGCCACCGGCGTGTTCTCGCACGACACGCGAAAACGCGGCGCCGACACGCAGATCGAACTCTGCGATCGTTTCGCCACCGGGGAAGGTGATGCCATGGGGATCGCTCTCCCAATCGGGCATGCCGAACCTGTCGACGAAGTCCTTGAAGCTGAGTCCGTCGCAGTCGGGCCCAGGGTCGTGCTCGCCGAATGCCGCCTCGATCTCGACCGGAAGTGACAGCGCCGGGGCGATGATCTCCGCCGTTTCGCGGGCCCTCGGATAGGCGCTGCAGTAGAGCACGGTCGCCTCGATCTCGCCGCTTCGGGCAAGGCGGTCGCGCAACCGCTCGGCTTGCTGCACACCGAGTTCGGACAACCCGGTGCAGGTCCGTGGGCCGCCCACCACACGGTGGACGGTCACCTGCGACTCGCCGTGGCGGATGGCGACGACCTTCGTCGGCAGGAGCTCTTCGCTCACGATCGGCCCTTTGCATCTGCGAACGAAACGATGATCTCGAACTCCTCGTCGGTGAGCGGCATGACCGACAACCGGTTTCCTTTCGCCAGCAAGCGGCAGCCCGCGAGCTCGGGCACGGTCTTCAGCTCGTCGATCGAAACGAAGTTGAGCTTGCGGTCGGGAGCGACCGTCACCCAGTCCCAGCGCGGATCCTCGGGGTTCGAGCCGGGATCGTGGTACTTGCTTCCAGGGTCGAACTGTGTGGGGTCGGGCTCGGCGCCCTTGACGATCTTGCAGATGCCGGCGACGCCGGGCGGCTTGGCATTGGAGTGATAGAAGATCGCCCGGTCGCCGCGCTTCATCTCACGCATGAAATTGCGGGCCTGGTAGTTCCGCACACCGTCCCACCCTTCGCGCTTGTTGCGCACCAGGTCGTCGTACCCGAACACGTCGGGCTCGGATTTCAACAGCCATCTCGCCACGGCCCCGACGGTACCGCCTCGGGACGCGTCGAGAGAGTTCGAGACGCGCCATCCACGACCGTCCGCCTTGGGAGCGACGGCACCCGACCCGTCGCCCGCCCGTCGACCTGCACGCGCCCGCACCATCCACCGCAGCGCGGCGACACCGATCACGCAACGACATCAATGGAGCACCGTCACGTGAAAATTGCGACCTTCAGGCTGACATTTCGTTCAGATCACAGGTGTCGGGCGCGCGACCTCCTAGGTTCGCGCCAGTGGCCCCCCGGCACCGTCTGACCATCCGATCGATCGACGCCGACCCGCGAGCCGCAGCGATCGCTGATGCCGCGCACCAGCTCGGGGTCCCGCTCGACGAAGGTGCCCAGGTCGAGTTCGCCGAACTGGTCTTCCTCGAAGGTGATCTCGATCAGGACGCATTGAACAAGTTGCACGGTTTCCTCGTCGATCCGCTGCTCCAGAAGGGCTCCTGGAACCCGCCGACCACAGTCGGTACCGAGATCACGTTCCTCCCCGGCGTCACCGACAATGCCGCAGCCACGCTGCTGCATGCCGCAGAACAGCTGGGGCTTGCGGTCACCGGAGCAGCGACTGGCCGCCGGGTCGAGTTCGGCGAAGCTGTCGACGCCCCCCACGCCGAACAGCTGATCGAACGCGTCGTCGCCAATCCCGTGATCGAGAAGTGGACCACCGGCTGCATCGAACCCACGTTCCACGCCGCAGGACGCAGCACGGGCGTCGCCGAGGTCATCGAGATCGCCGGCCGCAGCCTCGAGCAGCTCATCCGGATCGGCCACGAGCGCAAGCTCGCCCTCGACCCCGAAGAGCTGATCGTCATCCAGGCCCACTTCGACCAGGTCGGGCGCGCCCCGACCGACGTCGAACTCGAGACACTTGCGCAGACCTGGAGCGAACACTGCGCGCACAAGACATTTCGGGCCCATATCAACACCGATGACGGCGAGGACCGCCTGCCACTGATCGCCATGTTGCGCCAGTGCACCGACACCATCGACGCACCGTTCGTGAAGTCGTCGTTCGTGGGCAATGCCGGCATCGTCGGTTTCCACGACGACGTCACGCTGGCTCTCAAGGCGGAAACGCACAATCACCCCTCGGCCGTGGAGCCGTTCGGCGGGGCCAACACCGGCGTCGGCGGCGTCATTCGCGACGTGCTGGGCATCGCCCATCGCCCGATCGCGATCACTGACATCTTGTGTTTCGGCCCTCCCGACACGCCGCTGGCGAGCGTGCCGCACGGCGCTCTGCACCCCCGTCGGATCCGTGAGGGCGTGATCGACGGTGTGGCCGACTACGGCAACAAGATCGGCCTCCCCACGGTCGCCGGCGCGATCCTCTACGACCCTGGTTACACGACGAATCCGCTGGTGTTCGCCGGTTGTATCGGATCGGCGACCGGCTGGACGCAGCACGAAGGCCCTCTTGCGGGCGATCGTGTCGTCGTACTCGGGGGCCGAACGGGCCGAGACGGCATTCGAGGCGCCACCTTCTCGTCGCTCACGATGGACGCGACCACCGGGCAGGTCGCCGGTGCCAGCGTGCAGATCGGCGATCCGATCGTCGAGAAGCTCCTCATCGACGTACTCGTGGGCGCCGAGGATCTCTACACCGCGATCACCGACTGCGGAGCCGGGGGCCTGTCGTCGGCGGTCGGCGAGATGGCCGAAACGGTCGGCGCGGACATCGAACTCGACCTCGTGCCCCTCAAGTATCCGGGTCTCGAACCGTGGGAAGTGTGGCTGTCGGAGGCGCAGGAGCGCATGGTGATCGCGGTCGATCCCGACCGCATGAGCGAGCTGGTCGACCGGTGTGTGTACTACGGCGTCGAGCTGGCCGACATCGGTCGGTTCACCGGCGATCAGGTGTTGACGGTTCGCAGCGGTGGCACACCGGTTCTCGAACTCCCGACCGACTTCCTGCACGACGGGCGACCTCAGCGCCAAATGGTTGCCACGATGCCCAAACCCGTGCGCGGCAAATACGTCAGCCGTACCGTCGAGGATCCCCGGGATGCACTCATGCGTCTGCTCTCCCATCGCAACATCGCGTCGAAGGCGAGCACGATCCACCGGTACGACCACGAGATCCTCGGTGCCACGGCGATCCGGCCGCTGATCGGCGCACTGGTGGATGCGCCGGCCGATGGTGTGGTGATCGCCGAACCCACCGACTCAGCCGGCTTCGCGATCGGCATCGGTGTGAACCCGTGGTGGGGCCTTCACGACCCCGAAGCGATGGCGTACGGCGCGGTCGACGAAGCGATCCGCAACATCGTCGCGGTCGGCGCCGACCCCGACCGGGTCGCCCTGCTCGACAACTTCTCGTGGGGCGACCCGCGTCGCGAATCCACGCTGGGCGAGCTCGTCGCGGCCGTCGACGGCTGCTGTGCAGCGGCGATGGCATACCGGGCGCCGTTCGTGTCGGGGAAGGATTCGCTCAACAACGAATACACGGGGTCCGACGGCGAACGACACAGCGTGCCGCCGACGCTCGTGATCACCGCGATCGCGCATGTTCCGAATGCCGACCAACTGCTCACACCCGAGCTCGTTCAGCCGGGCAACGCGCTCGTGCTGCTGGGCACCACCAGCCGTGAGTTCGCCGGCAGCCACCTCGACCTCGTGTACGGCGAACCCGATGAGATCGGTTGCGTGCCGGCGCCCGATCCGGACGCCCCGGTGAGGTATCGCCGTTTGCACCAGGCGATCCAGGAGGGTCTCGTGTGGTCGTGCCACGACGTCAGTGAGGGTGGTGTCGCCGTTGCTCTGGCCGAGATGTGCATCGCCGGCCGGATGGGCGTGACGGTCACCGAACTGCCGCACGAGGATCTGCCCGCGTCGTTGTTCGGGGAATCACAGAGCCGGTTGATCGTCGAGGTGGCACCCAGCGACCTGTCGCGCTTCGACGAGGTGATGCACGGAAAGATCCAGGTCATCGGCAACGTCACCCAGAGCCAGCACCTGAAATTTCCGGGCGTCGACCCGATCACGATCGAAGATCTCACCAACGCCTTCAACCGAACGGTCGTCCCACCGGAACGGTCGGCGGTGACGGCCGACATCGCAACCGCCGACGGGTCGTCGGGCGAGACGTCCTCGGGAACGGAGCAGTCGTGACCGCACTCCCGGCACTCGTGATCGCAGGACCCGGCACCAACCGTGACAAGGATCTCGCGCTCGCGCTCGGGTTGGCCGGTGCCGATCCCACGATCGTGCTCGCCTCCGAACTCACCGAGAACCCGCAGCTGTTGACCGAAGCCCGATTGGTCGCGGTCGCCGGCGGATTCTCCTATGGCGACTCGCTGGGCGCCGGGCGCATGTTGGCGCTCGATCTGATGGTCGGCGTCGGCGACGCCCTGCGTGAATTCGTGGCAACCGGACGCCCCGTGATCGGCATCTGCAACGGGTTTCAGGTGCTCACTCGCAGCAAGCTGCTCCCGGGCGCGCTCGGGCACAACGCACACGGACGATTCGAATGTCGATGGGTGGTGCTCGAGCCGCAGCCGACGTCGCGTTGCTTGTGGACCAAGGGCATCGAGCAGCCGATCCATTGCCCGATCGCCCACGGCGAGGGCCGCTACGTCCATCCCGACCCCGAGCTGCTCGCCGAGGCCGGCCAGATCGCGCTTCGATACCGCAGCACCAACCCGAACGGTTCGGTGGCGGACATCGCCGGGGTGTGCAACCCGGCCGGCAACGTGTTGGGCCTGATGCCGCACCCCGAGAACTTCGTCATCGGCCGCCAGCACCCACACCACCTGCGGGGCTACGGGCTCGATCACCTGGGCCTGCAGATCTTCAAGAACGGCGTCGCAGCGGCGACGGAGATGTAGGACATCATGCGCACCAGCTTGTTCGAGCCATTCGTCGAGGTCGATCTCCCGCTCACCGACCGCCGCGACGGCAAGGTGCGCACGTCGTGGGCCTGCGGCGCGCACCAACGGCTGATCGTCACGACCGACCGGTTGTCGGCCTTCGATCGGATCCTGGCCGGCGTGCCCTACAAGGGCCAGGTCCTCAACCAGCTCGCCGCGTGGTGGTTCGCGCAAGTCGGCGACATCGTCGACCATCACGTGATCTCGGTTCCCGACCCCAACGCGCTGCTGGCACGCGAAGCCCGCCCGCTGCCCGTCGAGGTGGTGGTGCGCGGCCATATCACCGGCGTCACCGACACGTCCCTGTGGGGCATGTACAGCGAGGGCGCCCGCTCGATCTATGGCTATTCGTTTCCCGACGGGCTGCGCAAGAACACCGCACTGCCCGGTCACATCGTGACGCCCACGACCAAGGCGCAACACGGTGGACACGACGAACCGTTGTCGTGTGCCGAGGTCGTCGAACGTGGCCTGCTCCCGGCCGATCTGTGGGAGCGCGTGATGCACGCGGCCCTGGCTCTGTTCGCGCGTGGGGTCGAGGTCGGCGCAGCGAGTGGCCTGATCCTCGCGGACACCAAGTACGAGTTCGGTCTGACCGACGACGACCGGTTGCTCCTGATCGACGAGGTGCACACCCCCGACTCGTCCAGGTGGTGGATGACCGACAGTTACGAGCAACGCGTCGCAGCAGGTGAGGAGCCCGAGAGCCTCGACAAGGAGGTCGTCCGTCGCGCGTTCGCCGATATCGGCTACAAGGGCAACGGTCCGGTGCCGCAGGTCCCCGCCGAGGTCTGGTCGGCAACGACCGCCCGGTACATTCTCGCCTACGAGCGCCTGACCGGCTCGCCCTTCGAGCCCGGCGCCTATCCTGTCCAAGAACGCCTGAACGAAAACCTCACGAAAGCAGGCCTGCTGTGAACTCAGTGCCGGTCCGTCTCGCGCTGCGAGCCAACGAGCACGATCCGATGCCGTCCGCCCCCGACGACTCAGGGCAGGGCATTCGCGGTGACGAGCCCCGTGAGGAGTGCGGGGTGATGGGTATCTCGACGCCGCACGGCGAGGGGGTCGCCGAGTTGACGTTCTTCGGGTTGTTCGCGCTGCAGCATCGCGGGCAGGAAGCGGCCGGCATCGCTGTCAGCGACGGCCAGCGGGCCCGGCTCCACAAGGACGAAGGGCTCGTCGCCAACGTCTTCACACCCGAGGCCATGGGACCGCTCACCGGCTACCACTCGATCGGTCACACTCGATACTCCACCACCGGCTCGAACGCTCACCGCAACATCCAACCGTTCCTGGTCGAGACGATGCACGGTCCGATGGCGGTGGCGCACAACGGCAACATCGTGAACGCTCCGGCGTTGCGCGAGGAACTGCTCAATCGCGGGTTCGGGCTGACCGCAACCAGCGACACCGAGGTGATCGCGTTGATGCTCGCGGCGGCCGGAGGGCGCACCTGGCAGGAACGTCTCGAGCGAACGCTCCCCGCCTGGAAGGGCGCCTACTCGCTCGTGTTGTTGGCAGCCGACGAGGTGATCGCCGTTCGGGACCCGTGGGGGTTCCGGCCCCTCTCGCTCGGTCGGCTGCCGCAGGGTGGCTATGCGGTCGCCAGCGAGACCTGTGCGCTCGCGACGCTCGGGTGCACCGAGATCGACGAAGTGCAGCCGGGCGAGATCGTGACCCTGCGAGGCGCCGAGATGCACCGCCACCAGGCGCTTGCACCGGCTGCCACGAGCGCCCATTGCACCTTCGAGTTCGTGTACTTCTCCAGGCCCGACTCGGTGTGGGACGGCCACAACGTGCACCACGTGCGTCAACGACTCGGCATGGAACTCGCTCGCGAATCCGGCGTCGAAGCCGACGTGGTGATCCCGGTCCCCGATTCGTCGATCCCTGCGGCGATCGGGTATTCGACCGAATCGGGCATCCCCCACAACGACGGCCTCATCAAGAACCGCTACATCGGCCGCACGTTCATCGAGCCGACACAGGCGATGCGCGAGCGGGGTGTCGCGTTGAAGTTCAACGCCCTCACCGAGAACTTGGCGGGCAAGCGTGTGATCATGATCGACGACTCACTCGTGCGAGGCACCACCGCCGGGCCACTCGTGAAGCTCGTCCGTGACGCCGGAGCGGCCGAAGTGCACGTGCGCATCACGTGCCCGCCGATCACACACGCCTGCCATTTCGGGGTCGACATGGGCCACGACGGCGACCTGATCGCCGCCCACAAGACCGTCGCGGAGATGCAGGCCCACATCGGCGCGGACAGTCTGGCATTCCTGTCACTCGACGGCATGATGCGTGCCGTCGGCGCCGACGACGGCTACTGCAATGCGTGTTTCACGGGCTCCTATCCGATCCCTGTCCACGAGGCGCAGGCCAAGCTGTCCTTCGAAGGGGCCATCGCCTGATGCGAGTGCTGGTGGTCGGTGGCGGCGGACGCGAGCATGCGATCGTGTGGGCCTGCGAACGACACGGCCACACCGTGTCGGTGTCGAGCGAGCTCGGTGATGTCACCGCCGACAACGTCGATCTGGTGATTCCCGGGCCCGAATCAGCCCTGGTCGCAGGCATCGCCGACGAGTGCGCATTTCGCAAGATCCCCTGCTTCGGTCCGACGTCCAAACAGGCCCGTATCGAATCGTCGAAGGGTTACAGCCGGCACCTCGCCACGTCGCTCGGGGTACCGGGGCCTGCGTACGAACGCTTCGAGGAGAAAGACGTCGAGAACGCGCTGCAATGGTGGCGCGACTTCGCCCGACCGGTGGTGGTCAAACTCGACGGTCTCGCGGCAGGCAAAGGGGTCGTGGTGCCCGCCGACGACGCCGCGACCGAGGCCGCGATCCGGGCCACGGCGATCCTGGGTCCGTTCGTGCTGGAGGAGCAGCTCGTCGGCCCGGAGTGCTCGATGCTCGCGCTGTGCGACGGCTCGACAGCGGTCGCCCTGCCGCTCGCCCAGGACCACAAGCGTGTCGGCGAAGGGGACACCGGCCCCAACACCGGTGGGATGGGCGCGTTCGCCCCCGCCCCGGTGCCGTATGAGGCCGACGACCTGCTGCGCACCTTCGTGCAACCGATCCTCGACTACTTCGCGTCGGCCGGGACGCCCTACGTCGGTGTGCTGTACGCCGGGCTGATGCTCACTGCCGACGGCCCGCGCCTGATCGAATACAACTGCCGCTTCGGCGACCCCGAAACACAGGCCGTCTTGCCACTGTTGGAGAGCGATCTCGCCGAGCTCGCACTCGCCTGCACCACCGGTTCGATCGCGGAGCACACGGTCAAGGTCCGCGACGGAGCTTCCTGCACCGTCGTCGCTGCCGCGCCCGGTTACCCGCAGGATCCGCACCTCGGCGCTCCGATCCAACTCGACGGGTTCTCGACGCTGGAATGGGCCACCGCATCCAGCCTGGTTCCCGAGGCGATCCTCTTCCCGGCCGGCGTCGCCAACGGCAAGACCGCCGGTGGTCGGGTGCTCGCCGTCACCGGTCTCGGTGACGATCTCGCTGCAGCCCGTTCGGCGGCCTATCGCGGCATGGACGGCGTGAAATTCGCCAACATGCAGGTGCGTCGCGACATCGGCTGGCGTGCGCCCGGCGCACTGCTCAGCTCCTACGCATCGACGGGTGTCGACATCGACGAGGGCAACCGCGCCGTCGAACGGATGAAGGGCTCGGTCGAGCGAACGCTGGGGCCCGACGTGTTGCGCGGCGTGGGCAGCTTCGGTGGCGTCATCTCCGCCCGCCGGATCCTCGAGCTCGCCGATCCGGTGCTGGTCGCATCGGCCGACGGCGTCGGTACCAAGGTCGAACTCGCTGCCCGCCTGGGCAAGGTGCGCGGCGTCGGCACCGACATCGTCAACCACTGCATCGACGACGTGCTCGTGCAGTCGGCGAGACCGCTGTTCTTCCTCGACTACATCGCCGCCAGCAAGCTCGACGCCGACCTCGTGGCCGACGTCGTCACCGGCATGGCCGAGGCCTGTGAGGCGTCGGGGTGCGTGCTGCTGGGCGGTGAGACCGCAGAGATGCCGGGCGTCTACGCACCAGGAGCGTTCGATGTCGCGGGCACGCTGGTCGGCATTGCCGAACGCGGCGAGTTGTTGCCTCGCGACAATGTCGCCGCCGGCGACGTGCTGATCGGCATCGCGTCGAGCGGCCCACACACGAACGGCTTCTCGTTCTTGCGCAAGCTGTTCGAATGGGTGCCGATGGACGTCACGCCGCCCGGCTTCGACCGGACGCTCGGAGATGCCTTGCTCGAGCCACACCGCTCGTATCTGAACGTGCTCGACGGCGCCCTCGCATCCGGCAAGGTCAAGGCGCTCGCCCACATCACCGGTGGTGGGCTGCCGGAGAACCTGCCGCGTGTACTACCCGATGGTGTCGACGCCGAGATCGAGCTGGGCTCCTGGCCGCGGGGCCCGCTGTTCGAGCTGATCGCGGAGCTGGCAACCGGTGTCGACACGCACGAGTTGCATCGCATGCTCAACATGGGCATCGGCATGGTCGTGGTCGTTGCAGCCGCCGACGTCGCCGAGGTTCAGGCGTCGATCCCCGAAGCGACGTGGCGGATCGGCGCCCTCGTGCGCGGTCAGGCCGGCTCGCGCACGGTGCATCTGCTGTAAGGCCTGCAGCGACGCCGACCCGCTCGGAGCCGGGTCAGCCGTCGGTGCCGATCGTCTGGATCTCGTACACCTCGAACGGCAACACCGTGGTGACCACGATGTCGGGCTCACGACCCGTCGTTCCGTCCGACAGCTCCCACGTGACCGTCCATGTCGTGGTGATCGTCATCGAAACCGTCTCACCGTTCGTGTCGGCGGTGTAGGTGTACCCGCACGGGCCCTGTTCGATCGAGTTCTTCTCACCATCGGGAATCGGCGTGCCGACGCCGGGGCACACGATCGGTGCGTCACCCGTGCCCGGATCGAAACTCGTCGACACCTGAGTCGCCGTCGTGCGGGCCCACAACGGCCCCAGCCGCGCTTCGACACTGATCGGCCCGACCGACTCGACCGCCAACCACAACCCCAGGTTCACCGCGCTGCGATCCGGCGGGCTGATCGCTGGCGCCGGTGGCGTGATCGCCCTGGTCGCCTGGCTGGTGGTGCCCGGCAACAGGATCGCCGGGCTCGGCGGCCCGACCACGACCCAGCGACCGTCACCGGTGACGACACCGTTGGCGGCCGTCGCGCGCGAGCAATCAGCGATCTGGTGTTGCTCGAAGTCACCGATCCGATCGTTCCAACGATGCAGCAAGCCATCCTCGGAGTAATACGTGATCGTCATCACCAAGTTGATGTTGACGATGTCGTTGATGATGTCGATCAGATCCTGAGTGATCTCGTTGTACCGATCGGCGTCCTCGTCGCTCGCCACGAACCCGAACCACGAACAAGGAACCTCGACAGTGACCGGCGGGCCCCCCGGATCCTGACCGCCCGGCACCGTCACCACCGCCGTAATCACCGGCCCAGCCACACTCGTCGTTGTCTTGTCAGGCAGTTCGTCGGCTTGAACTCCGGATCTACTCTGTAGCGCAAGGACCAGTACGGCCAGGCTAAGCGAGCCAACGAGAGCAGCAATCAGGCGTCGCATCGGGTCGCCCCCTCGAACTGTTGGAGTACAACGCCGCCGCTTTCGAGCCATCCGGTCTCGGTCAGAACAAGGTCCGAGCGTTCTCGATAGGCGCTGATGCTTTCATCCAGCACTAGGTCTGTGCCGTCCGGGTTGCCGCCAACTTCGACGAGCAAGTTGGAGCCGAGTCTGCAGTACTCAAGGCTCGCAGTTCCTGCCGGACCGTCGATGATCACCGAGTCGCGAATTGGTTGGAAGTAGGCCGGGAACTCATCGTTGGTCACTGCCCTCAAATCATCAGCTCGATAGGTCGCAATGATGTCGATCGCGCTTTCTAGGGAGGCGCCAGTTCGTGTCAACGCCAAGGCTTCAAGCAGGGCATCGTTGGTGGGATCGAGCCGAAGATCGTTTAGGGATTGCCAAGCGGCCCTTGCGGCGGCGATGACGTCTCGTTTGGCTTGCTGCTTGGTGGGAATCGTGGTGGACGACGTCGTGGCGTCGGTGCCCGACGTGGTGGTCGGCGGCGACGTCGTGGGCAGCGTCGTCGGCGCCACCGTCGACGCGATCGTCGAGGTCGGCGCGCTCGACACCGCAATGGTGGTCGAGACCGATGCGGCGCTCGACGACGGAGCGGCGTCGTCACCACCGGAGCATCCGACGCCCATCACGGCGAACACAGCAACGATCGCGACGGGCACCACCGTGGGCCGGCTCATCGCCTCGCCCGCCCCCGCCGCGGACGCGATCGGAACAGCCCTCCGGGCGCCACCGCTCGGCACCTCGATCCGGTCGTTTCCGCCTCGATGTCCAGATCGTAGTCAAGGCCGCCGTCGCCGTGCAGGTGGAGGACTCCCCCTCTACGTGGGCCGACCCGCCCGATGGCGGTGCCCAACGGTCGGACAGATCATCTCTGTCACACCCCCATGCGCATGATGGGGGCATGATCGACTCGGGGGTGACCGCAGCAGTGGAGGGGTTGCTGGCTTGCGATCCCGATGTCGCCGATGCCGCCGACCTCGCCGGGATGTCTCGGCGATCTGCCACATTGAGGGCGTTCGCCGACTATGTCGATGTTCGCATCAATCGACGTTCCAACGAACTCGCCGCACAAGGCGCAGCCGACAGCGGTGCCCATGTGCTGCTCGACGAGGGGCGACTCACGGCCCGGGAAGCCCTCGCCACGGGCGGGCGCGACCGGGTCTGCACCGAGATGCCGAAGTTCGACGATGCGTTGGCTACGGGTGCTTGCACAGCCGGTCATGTTGATGCCTTGGCAAGCCTGACCAAGGACCTGAGCGACGAAGAACGCTGCGATCTGTCGTTCGTCGTCGATGATCTGGTTGCCAACGCCGCTGATCAACCGGTGGCATTGTTCGAAAAGACCACCAAGGCGGCAATCGACAAGATCCGCGAGTCGCATCGACCCGGCAGCGACGCTGACGAGCTCGACCGGCAACGCGCTGCGTCGAAGTTGAAGCGTTGGACCGATCGTGCGACCGGAATGAAGCAGACGTTGATCTCGCTCGACCCACTGCGTGACGCGTCATTGCATGCGGTGATCGACGCGCATCTCGCCACGTTGCGTCAAGACCCTGCCAACAAGCTGCGTTCGTTCGACGAACTCCGGATCGAAGCCGTGATGACTGCGGTCGGTACCGGGCAGTCCGGCCACCGGATCCCCGAGGTGGTAGTGCATGTCGACCACGAGTCGGCGTGTCATGGCCGGCATGAGAACACGTTGTGCGAAACGGTCGACGGGCAACCGATCCCGGTGTCCACGGTGCAGCGGTTCTGTTGCGAGGCGATCATCACTGCGGTGATCGTCAACCCGGACGGCACCGTCGATCAACTGTGCGCCGAGTCGCGAACCGCCAATCGGGCGCAACGCCGGCAGCTTGCGGCGATGTACTCGACGTGCGCTCATCCGCATTGCCAGGTGGCGTTCTCACAGTGCCGCATCCATCACATCATCTGGTGGACCAGGGGCGGGAAGACCGTGCTGGCGAACCTGCTGCCCCTGTGTGAGACCCATCACCACCAAGTCCACGAGGGCGGCTGGCAGCTGTCGATCGACGCACATCGTCTCGTCAGCTGGTTCCGACCGAACGGCACCTTGTGGCAAACCGTCGACGGCCCCAATCGAAGACCATGCCGACCACGATCGAGGGCAAGACCACCCGATCCGCCACCGGTTCTCATCGAAGAATCGGGCGAGTTGTTCGCAAGAACCGTCTGAGACAACCGAACCAGCTGGATCGCGTCGGCCCTGAGCGCCTGGTCGGCCGCGTTGACGGTCGGGGCGCGGGGAACCGCTTGGCGACGAATCACTGACTTTTCGTTCAGGCAACGCAGGTCTGTGCAACCGCGCGCCTACCGTCGTCTCATGGAGGCACGCATCCGGAACAGCAGCCGATTGGTGGTGCTGGTTTCGGGCAACGGCACCAACCTGCAGGCCATTCTCGACGCCTGCTCGGCCGGCACGATTCCTGCTGAAGTCGTCGCCGTCGTGTCCGACAAGCCCAATGCGTACGCGCTGCAGAGAGCGGCGAATGCCGGCGTACCGTCGGTCCACATCGGCCCTCATCCGAACGAGGTTCGGGCCGACTACGACGCCCGACTGACCGACATCGTCGCCGGCTTCGCGCCCGACTTCGTGGTGCTCGCCGGGTGGATGCGGATCCTGACGAAGGACTTCCTCGGGTGGTTCCCCGATCGGGTCGTCAACCTCCATCCGGCCCGCCCCGGCGAGCTTCCGGGCACCCACGCCATCGAACGGGCGTGGCAGGAAGCCCTCGCCGGTCAGCGCACGAGCACCGGCGTGATGGTGCACCTCGTCCCCGACGAAGGCGTCGACGACGGCCCCGTACTCGCCACCGCCGACGTGCCGATCCTGCCGGACGACACCCTCGAATCGCTCGAGGCGAGGGTCCACGCCGTCGAGCATCGCCTGCTCGTCGACACGATCCGCAACCTCTGCGGGCAGCCCAGCCCGCCCCTCTCGATGAAACCCTCTCGATGAAACCGGAGCACACCCCATGAGCCACCTCAACGAACAGCTCTTCGACCGCTACGACGCCCTCACGTTCGACGACGTCGTCGTGATCCCTGGCTATTCCGACACGCTGCCCGACGCCGTCGACACCAGCGCCGTGTTCGCCCGCGACATCCAGCTCAGCGTGCCGTTGGTGTCGGCCGCGATGGACAAAGTCACCGAGGGCCGCATGGCGATCGCGATGGCGCGCCACGGCGGGATCGGCGTGATCCACCGCAACATGTCGATCGAGCGTCAGGCCGCCGAGGTGCAGAAGGTCAAGCGCAGCCAGAGCGGGATGATCTCCGATCCGGTCACGCTCACCAAGGACGCCAAGCTGTTCGAGGCGGAAGAGCTGATGCACCAGTTCAAGTTCTCGGGTGTGCCGATCATCAATGCCTCCGGCGAGCTGGTGGGCATCCTCACCAACCGCGACATCCGGTTCTGCGAGGGCAGCGACTACGAGCGCCCGATCAGCGAGTTCATGACCAGCGAGAACCTGGTCACGGCCAAGGTCGGCACGTCGCTCGACGAGGCCAAGCTGCTGCTCCAGAAACATCGCATCGAGAAGCTGCCACTCGTCGACGACCACGGCAAGCTGGCCGGGCTGATCACCGTGAAAGACATCCAGAAGCGGCTCGACTACCCCAACGCTTCGCGCGACAGCAGGGGACGCTTGCGGTGCGCCGCTGCATGTGGCGTCGGTGACGACGTCGAGCTCCGCGTCGAGGCACTCGTCAACATGGGCGTCGACGCCGTCGCGATCGACACGGCGCACGGCCACTCAGCCGGAGTCGTCAAGACCATCGAGCGGATCAAGGGTTCATGGCCCGACCTTGCGGTCACCGCCGGCAACGTCGTCACCGAGGACGGCGTCGAGGCGCTCGCCAAAGCCGGGGCCGACGCCGTGAAGGTCGGAGTCGGCGCAGGCTCGATCTGCACCACCCGCATCATCTCCGGCGCGGGCATGCCTCAGCTGTCGGCGATCTACTTCACCGCCAAGAAGGCGCGCCAGATCGGCATCCCGATCATCGGTGACGGCGGCATCACCTACTCGGGCGACATCGTCAAGGCGATCGCAGCCGGTTCGAGCACCGTCATGCTCGGTTCGCTGCTGGCCGGTACCGAGGAGAGTCCGGGCGAGACCGAGCTCTTCGAGGGGCGCCGGTTCAAGAGCTACCGGGGCATGGGTTCGCTCGGTGCGATGCAGGGCCTCGGCGCCGACCGCTATGCGACGGCACAGTCCGACGAGCGGTCGTCGGGCGAGCAGTCCGACCTCGCATCCAGCAGTCGCAAGCTCGTCCCCGAGGGCATCGAGGGTCGGGTGCCCTACGCCGGGCCACTCGGCGACACGATCTATCAGCTCGTCGGTGGTCTGCGTTCGGGCATGGGCTACGCCGGCGCCGCCGACCTCGAGGCGCTGCGCGTCGGAGCGCGGTTCATGCGGGTCACGACGGCCGGCCGCGAGGAGAGCCACCCCCACGACGTCACGATCACCAAGGAAGCCCCGAACTACCAGCGTTCCTGATCCGACTCAGCTCACCGGAGCGGAACGATCGTCGATCGGTGCACGCTCGATGATGTGCGGCACCCTCGTGGTCTCCCACGACGCCACCGCGAGCGGGCCCACTGCCCCGGTCACCGCCGAGTGGATCAGCCCGGCCAGGACGCCCAGCACGGCGACGCCGGGAGCGAACCGTTGCAGTCGTGGCCGTATTCCGTCCTACGGGCCGCACCTCCGATCGAATCGGTGTCGGCCGGCCGTCTGCCCGAGTCGTCGAACGAGGCAGTTGGCTCGTGCCGTGCACGCATGTAGCCGAGACCGGGGTGCCCGACTCTGTTTCCAGCGCCGCGCCCTGCCCGTCGAGTCGCCGGCGGCGGCCGACCCCGGCGAGTGGCCGTGTCACGTGAGCAGGGCGTCGGGGTCGACCAGGCTGACGGTCAACTCGCGAAGCCGCACCGGCACGCCGCACACCCGTGCCGGCGCCGGC
Organism: uncultured Acidimicrobiaceae bacterium; assembly: GCA_963701575.1. Classification (GTDB taxonomy): domain Bacteria; phylum Actinomycetota; class Acidimicrobiia; order Acidimicrobiales; family Ilumatobacteraceae; genus Ilumatobacter. The sequence continues at coordinate 5,961 of CAVPAQ010000039.1, read as the reverse complement.
GGCTCGATCAGCAACGTGACCAGGCCGTGCGATGAGCCGTTGACGAGCCAGCGCCCGCGCCAACCGTGCACCCCCCAGCCGAACACCCGGCCTTCGGATCTCGCCGCCGAGATCACACTCGAGCGGGGGATCTCGCTACGGAACGACCAGCCCATCTTGACGCGTATCACGTCGTCGCTCATCGTCACGTGGCTGAACCGCCGCCCAGATCCGAACAGGCCCAGCAGCCAGCCGCACCATCGGTCGTATCGGAAGTCGAGCCGGATGCCATCCACGACTGCACGGTAACGCTCGAAGGCACCACCACCCACCACCCACCAACCCACGATCGAGCAACCCACCACCCACCACCCACCACCCACCAACCCACCACCCGCTCGGAGTACGACGACGCGCCGCACGTAGTGTCGAGAGCACCATGCCCGACAGCTTCTTCACCACGATCGACGCCGAGTGGTTCCAGCCGACCGACGCATGCCGCGGCCCGTGGGATCCGCACGCATGCCATGCGGGGCCACCCGCAGGATTGTTGGCCCGCGCGTCCGAACGGCGGCTGCCCGAACACCAACTCGTCCGGCTCACCGTCGACCTCGCGAGACCGATTCCACACGCCGGATTCCGCGTCGAGACAGAGGTCGTGCGTAGCGGACGAACCGTCGGTACGACATCGTCGACACTGATCGACGGCAACGGCAACACGGTGGCGACCGCGCACAGCATGCACATTGCGGCTCACCGCCCGATCGACATGCCGACCGCCCCGTGTGACACCCCCCGCCTGTCCGACGCCGAGCCCGGCGCCTTTCCCCTGACCGAACACGCCCACGATCTCGCGGCATTCGACTCCGGTGTGCAGGTGCGCTACCCGGCCGGCAACGGGCCTCGACCCGGTCCCAACCGCATATGGATGCGATCCCTGCCGCTGCTCGACACCGAGGAACCCTCACCGTTCCAGCGCATCTGCCCGCTCGCTGATTGCGGCAACGCCGTGTCACGCAACGCTGATCCCGACCAGATCACGTTCATGAACACCGATCTGACGATCGTGTTGCACCGCCCACCGATCGGAGAGTGGCTCGGGATGGACTCCGTGTCGAGATGGGAATCGAACGGGATCGGGATGTCCGACTCGCTGCTGTTCGACGATGTCGGGCCGGTCGGGCGGGCCCTACAGTCGTTGATCCTCCGGCCCGCCGCATCTTCGATCGAGGAGTCGTGACCCGCTACGAGCATCCCTACCCGGCCCCCGAGCTGGCCGAGCGGCATCCGTTCATTCCGCTCGAGTTCGAGCGGTTCACGGTCGACGAGATGCGTCGGCGCGCCGACGAGTTCCGGATCGAGATGGATCGTCGCCGGTCGGTGCGGATGCTGTCGGACGAGCCCGTGCCCTTCGACCTGATCGAGCGAGCGATCGAGACCGCCAGCACCGCACCGTCGGGTGCACACCATCAGCCCTGGCAATTCGTCGTCACCGGGAATCCTGACGTGAAACGCCAGATCCGTGCCGCGGCGGAGGCGGAAGAACGCACCAACTACGAGCGGGGCCGGATCAACGAGGAGTGGCGACGTGAGCTCGAGCCGATCGGCACCGACTGGCACAAGGAGTTTCTCGACAAGGCCCCCTGGATCGTGGTGCTGTTCGAGGAGCGTTACGGCATCACCGAGTCCGGCGCCCGCAAGCACCACTACTACGTGAAGGAGTCGTGCGGCATCGCAGCCGGGGTGTTCATCACCGCGCTCCACCACATGGGCCTCGCCACGCTGACGCACACCCCCAGCCCGATGGCGTTCCTGACCCAGGTGCTCGGCCGTCCTGCCAACGAGCGCCCGTTCGTGCTGTTCCCCGTCGGCTACCCCGTCGACGGATGCTTGGTCCCCGATCTCGCCCGCAAACCCCTCACCGAGGTGATGACGCTCGTCGGAGAGCTCCCCAACCAACGGGCACCACGCCCCCAATGAGCTCCCGGTCGCCATTCGACAAGAACGAGGCGGGATCGGTTTTCGTCCGGGCAAGGCGCGGCGAAACCGAACATCCTTGGGCTGTGAGCGGTGAGACGGAACGCAGCGATCGGGCGAACCGGTCCGCCTCGTCAGGCGAGCTTTTCGACGAAGCCTTCGAGCTGGCGCAGGTTGCGGCACTCGTAGACACCGTCGGTGTGAACGCCGTAGTCGCCGACGATCGAGTCGCCGGTGTTCCAGTACGACTTCGGCTCGGGGTTGAGCCAGTAGACGTGCCGGGCCTTCTGGCGGATCTCCCTGACGACCCACGCCTGGCTGGCGTGGTAATTGTTGCGGGCGTCGCCCAGCAGCAGCACGGTCGTCTTGGGGCCGACGTCTTTGCCGTAGCGCTCCCAGAACACCTCGAACGCGTGGCCGTAGTCGCTGTGGCCGTCGACCCAGACCACGTCGGCTTCGGTATTGACCCGGTGGATCGCCTCTTGGATGTCCTCAGTAGCCCGGAAATACTCGGTGACCTCGTCGATCCCGTCGATGAACACGAACGAGCGAACCTTCGAGAACTGGCCCTGAATCGCGTACACCAACATCAGTGTGAAGCGTGCAAACGCTGCGACCGAGCCGGAGATGTCGGCGACCACCATCAGTTCGGGCTTGGCCGGCCGCGGGTACTTGAACTTCGGCTCAGCGGGCACACCGCCGTAGCTGAGCGAGTGACGGACCGTGTTGCGGAAGTCGAGCGGGCCCTTGCGGCCGTGTTTGCGCTTGCGCGCCAGGCGGGCGGCCAGTTTGCGGGTGAGCGGCTGGAGCGCCTTCTTGAGGCTCTGCATCTCGTCGCGTGAGGCGTGCATGAACTCGACGTCTTCGGGCAGGGGCTTGCGGAGCGTCTTGGCCATCGCCTCGACACCCCGATCGGCCACCAGGCGACGGCGGATCTCGGCCTCGATCTCCTGCTTGAACTGCTCGATCCGATGTTCGAACTCGTCGTGCTCGAGCCGCTCTTCGAGATGGGTCAGCTCACCACCGTCGGCTTGCTGCGCGGTCTGCTCCATCAGCTTGTCGAGCATGCCGTCGAGATCGAGGTTGCGCAGCGTGCGATACAGGTAGTAGGTGCCACCCACCGGTCGGCCGGGCTCCATGCCGGCGAAACGCTGCACGGCCTGCTTCGCCAGTGCACGCATCATCGCCTGGTCACCGTTGAGTAGCGCCTGCATCAGCATCTGGGCGATCTCTTCGGGCGTGAGGGCGTCCATCGCTCCCCCGCCGCTCTTGCCCTCGCCCTGCTGCTGTTGCTCCTGCATGTCGCGCCAGAGCTCGTCGAGATCGGTCTCGTCACCTTCGGCCAGCTTGTACTCGGGGCCGCGCAGCGAGAAGTAGACCTCGAACACCGTCTCGAACGCACGCCAGTGCGAGTTGTTCTTGATCAGCGTCGCCCCGAGGGCGTACTTGAAGGCGTCGCGATCCTCGATCGGGATGTGCTGCACCGCCTCCATGGCGTCGAGGTTCTCGGTCAGGCTGACGGGCAGCCCGGCGTTGCGCAGCTCCTGGACGAACCCGTTGAGGAGATCGAGCATCGAGCCCCGGGGGCCGCCGCTGAGCGTGGTGTTACTCATCTGTTCACCCGACGATCATCCGTCGACCGAGAGCTCCTTGGTGGCTTTCGCGATGTCGGTCTGGTACTTGAGCAGGATGTGCAGCGTCTCTTTGGCCGTGGCCTCGTCGATCGTGTCGATGTTGAGCAGCGGCAGCGTGCGCGCCCAGTCGAGGGTTTCGGAGACGCTCGGGGACTTCTTGAGGTCGAGCATCCGGATCGAGCGCACGATGCGAGCGATCTGATCGGCGAGGTGCTCGGTGACCTCTGGCACTTTGGTCAGCACGATCTCCTTCTCACGCTCCATCGTGGGGTAGTCGACGTGCAGGTACAGGCAGCGCCGCTTGAGCGCCTCGCTCAGCTCGCGGGTGTTGTTCGAGGTGAGGAACACGAGCGGGATCTGCGTGGCCACGATCGTGCCGAGCTCGGGGATCGACACCTGGTAGTCGGAGAGAATCTCGAGCAGCAGCGCCTCGGTCTCAACCTCGACGCGGTCGACCTCGTCGATCAGCAGCACGACCGGGTCGGGGGCGCTGATCGCCTCGAGCAAGGGGCGCGTGAGCAGGAACTCGTCGGAGAAGATGTCGTCGTGGATCTCGCTCCACGAGTCGCTGTTCTTGTCGGCCTGGATGCGCAGCAGCTGCTTCTTGTAGTTCCACTCGTAGAGGGCGCGGCTCTCGTCGAGGCCCTCGTAACACTGCAGCCGGATCAGCCGGGCACCGGTCATCTCAGCGACAGATTTGGCGAGCTGGGTCTTGCCGGTACCGGCCGGGCCTTCGACCAGGACCGGCTTGCCGAGCCGATCGGCAAGAAATGCCACCCCGGAGATGCCGTCATCGGCCAGATAATTGACGGACTTCAACCCGTCTCGCACCTGCTGGACACTTTCGAAGCGGTTCGCAACCTCTGCTGCCATAGAAGGCCAACGCTACAACCCGTCTTGACCCGACGGTCAATCGGAGTTGGGACTCCTGCCAGGGGGTCCGGCGGCTTGGTCGCTGCGCTCCTTCCTGCCGCCGGGATCCTCCACGACCTTGGTTGTCCGTCGACCGGCTCGGTGTCAGCCACGACCTCGTCGTCGCAGTTCGCCGGGCGGGGCTCACGGTCCAGGCCGACCTCGACACCGCCTACGCTGCGTGGCGATGGCTGGGGCACTCGACAAGTACGTCAACGGGTTCGTCGACGGGGTCGACAGCGAGCTGTCCGCGCTGTCGGGCATGCAGCATCGTCACGAGTGTCTGCTCGAGGCGTGCGACCTGGTGTCGGCGATCCTGGCGAGCGATGGAAGGTTGACAACCAGCGAGTTGGAGGCCTGGCTCGATGACATCGGACTCCATCTCGCCCCTCCCGTCCTGATCAGTCCGCAACAGTTGCACGAGAGCGACCTGATCACGAGCAAGGCCGGCTGGCTCGACGCTCCGAGCACGATGTTCGACCTGCTCGTCAAGGCCGACGCCCGTGACGGTGCGAGACGAGCCAATGCGTACTACGACCTGGCCCTCAAGCTGGCCCACGCTGCGGCGGCGCTCGATCTGATGCCCTCCCCCGACGAGATCGCCGCCATCGACGGGTTTCGTGCGATGATGCTGCGCACGATGGACGCCACTGGCGTGCCGCGGCCCGGCCGGCCAGCAGCCACGGCGACCGGCGGACCTGCCGCGACTGCGGCGCCCGGGCCTGACCTGCCGCCCGAGCGACCCGTCGAGGAGATCCTGTCCGAGCTCGACGCGCTGATCGGGCTCGACCACGTGAAGACCGAGGTCCAGCGCCTGACCAGTTTGCTGAGGGTCCAGAAGTTGCGGGCCGAACTCGACCTCCCGGTGATCGAAACCAGCCGTCACCTGGTGTTCGTCGGCGACCCGGGCACCGGCAAGACCACGGTCGCCCGCCTGCTCAGCCAGCTCTACCGCAGCCTCGACATCGTGACGAGAGGCCATCTGGTGGAGACCGATCGGTCCGACCTGGTCGCCGGCTACGTCGGCCAGACGGCCACCGAGACGCGGGCCGTGCTCGAGTCCGCACTGGGCGGCACGGTGCTGATCGACGAGGCCTACTCGTTGGCCCGTGGAGGAGAGAACGACTTCGGCCGCGAGGCGATCGACACGCTCGTGAAGTTCATGGAGGATCACCGCGACGACCTCGCCGTCGTCGTCGCCGGCTACCCGAACGAGATGGGTGAGCTGATCGCCACCAACCCGGGCCTCGAAAGCCGGTTCGCCCGCACGCTCGAGTTCCCCGACTACACCGCCGACGAGTTGGTGGAGATCTTCGAGCTGATCTCCAACACGCAGCAGTACCACCTCACCGAGGCCGCCAGGATCCGACTGGCCGAGGTGATCGAGGCCGAACCGCGGACGTGGCTTCGGCAACGCACGCTTCACCCGCGACGTGCTCGAACAGGGCATCTCGATGCA
>CAVPAQ010000038.1:0-36744 GCA_963701575.1 uncultured Acidimicrobiaceae bacterium | reverse complement strand
CTTGAACCCCCACGCCCATAAGTAGGGCACTAGCACCTCAAGCTCACGCGTCTGCCATTCCGCCACTCCGACGTGACTGATCACCCGAGGCTACCGCCAGATCAGACCCTGACGAACAGGAAACTCAAGGCAATTACCGTGAGGATCCATACCAGTGCGAACACGAAGGTGATTCGGTTCAGGTTGCGCTCGGCAGCCGTCGATCCGAGTGCCGCACCGCCACCACCTCCGAACATGTCGGAGAGACCGCCACCCCGCCCACTGTGGAGCAGAATGCCGGCGATCAAGGCGAACATGGACACCACGTTGATGACCAGAACGATGTACAGCATGACGTCACGCACGGGGAGAGAGCCTATCGCCGCCGAGCCGACTCAGGCCGCCACTGCTGACGCCGATACAGCCATGTCGGCGAACGCCCCTCGGGTGGGCGCATGTCGGCCGTGGTCAACAGCGACGTCGCACGCTCCCCCAACACCACTCGAAGACGGTCGAACTCCAAGGCGCTCTCCATGCGATCCACGAGCACGTAGTTGCGACCGCCGATGTCAGCGACCAACCCGCCTCCACGACGTGACATGACCGTCCGCAGCACCCCGACACGCAGCCGCCCGAGCCGGGTCACGTTGTCCCATTCTATCCATTGGTGACGCAGCAGGGCCCGCCTGAGCACACCATCCGGCCGGAACTCCGAAGCGATCGGAAGGTCGAGCGCGACCACCGCCAGCAGGGCAAGAGCAACCAGAGCGAGCACGCCGTTCACGACGGTCAGGCCATTGACTGCGATAAGAGCTCCCGCAACGACCGCAACGATTCCCGCTCCGATGAACGACCCCACGATGCCCGTCCACGACGAGTGCAATGTGACGACGTCTGGCCCGACGCCCGACGGGCCTGCCGCGCTCGCCATCAAGATCCGCGGGCGCTTGCCACCTCGACCGGCTGCCCCGGCTCGATGGGATGGTGGCACGCCGAGAAGACACCGGGCGAGCGCTCGACCAGGGGCGGCTCGACTTCGCCGCATACTTCGGTCGCCAGCCAACACCGCGTCCGGAAACGACAGCCGCTCGGCGGATCTGCGGGCGACGGCACCTCGCCCTCCAACACGATGCGAACCCGTTCGCGCTCACGTGTCGGCGACGGCACCGGTACCGCGGACAGCAGCGCTTTTGTGTACGGATGGGTCGGGGCTGCGTACAGCTCGCGTCGATCGGCGATCTCGACGATCTTGCCGAGGTACATCACCGCGACGCGATCGGAGACGTGGCGAACGACCGACAGGTCGTGGGCGATGAACAGGTAGGCGATGTTGCGCTGAGCCTGAATTCGCTTCAGCAGGTTGATGGCGCCGGCCTGAACGCTGACGTCGAGCGCCGAAACCGGCTCGTCGAGCACGATGAAGCTGGGGTCGAGAGCGAGCGAGCGTGCGATGCCGATGCGCTGGCGCTGTCCACCGGAGAACTCGTGAGCGTACCGGTTGCCGTGCTCGGGGCGGAGGCCGACATCCTTCAAGAGCGCGGCAACGCGCTCGAGACGTTCACTCCTGCTCAGGGTCTCGTGAATCACAAAGGGTTCCCCGACGATGTCGTTGATCGGCATCTTCGGGTTCAACGAGGCATACGGGTCTTGGAACACCATCTGCATGTCGCGACGGAGAGGTCGCAGCTCGCTGCGTCCGAGGCCGACGAGCTCCTTACCCTGGTAGCGCACCGAACCCGATGTCGGTGCATGGAGTTGCAGGATGGCACGCCCGGTAGTGCTCTTGCCCGAGCCTGATTCGCCCACGAGGCCGAGCGTCTCGCCTGGATCGATGGAGAACGACACCCCCGACACTGCGTGCACTTTGCCGACGTCGCGTCGCAGCAAGCCGCCGCCTCGAATCGGGAACTCCTTGACCAGATCGGTGACCTCGACCAGAGGCTCGGCGCTCAACCCGCTACCTCCTGCGTGCCTGCGGGATCGAGCGGCCGCTCGAACACATGCGAACCGTCATTCAGCTCGACCATGGTTGCCCATTCGTGACATGCCGCGAGGTGCTCGGGGCGATCGGTGGGCGTCAGCGCCGGCTCGACCGAGTTGCACCTCGCAACAGCGAACGTACAGCGCGGCACGAACGGGCAGCCTGCCGGTGGATTGACGAGGCTGGGTGGTGTGCCGGGGATCGGCGTCAAGTCGCCATCCTCGCCTTCGAGCGACGGGATCGAGTTGAGCAGTCCGACCGTGTACGGCATGCGAGGCACCGTGAAGATCTCGTCGACGGTACCCCGCTCGACGAAGCGACCTCCGTACATCACCGCGACACGGTCTGCGGTGCCTGCCACGACGCCGAGGTCGTGCGTGATGAGGATGATGGCAGCACCGAACTCGTCCTTGACGCTCATCAGCGTCTCGAGGATCTGCGCCTGTACCGTGACGTCGAGCGCAGTCGTCGGCTCGTCGGCGATGATGATGTCTGGATTGTTCATCATCGCCATCGCGATCATGACGCGCTGACGCATGCCGCCCGAGAACTCGTGCGGATACGAATGAGAGCGCTGCTTGGGCTGAGGAATGCCGACCTTCTCCAGCGCATCGATCGCCCGGCTCATGGCTTCCTTGGGCGACACCCGATGATGAGCCTGCACGATCTCACCGAGCTGGTAACCGATGGTGTACACCGGATTCAAGGACGTCATCGGGTCCTGGAAGATCATCGAGATGTTGTTCCCGCGGAACTTGCGCACCTCGCGATCGGGCACTCCGAGCAACTCTTGGCCAAGATACGTCGCCCGGCCTTGGATCAAAGCGGAACGCGGCAGCAAGCCCATCAACGCCATCGTGGCGACCGACTTGCCTGACCCCGACTCGCCGACGATCGCGAAGACCTCGTTACGGCGCACCTGGTACGACACACCGCGAACGGCCATCACCTTGCCGTCTTCGGACGGGAAAGTGACGTGCAGATCCTCCACCTCGAGCAGCACGTCGGAGTCGATGCCGCCCTGCGTTTCCGTTGTCGACACCTGCGTCACTGGCGGACCCGATTCTGACGCGGATCGAACGCATCGCGAAGTCCGTCGCCGATGAAGTTGATCGTCAGGGCAATGACCACGATGAACATACCCGGCCACCAGAAGAGCCATGGACGCGTGTTGAACGCCGTCTGATACGCCGATACCTGCTTGCCCAGCGACCAGTCGCTGCCGCTGACGCCCAGGCCGAGGTATGAGAGAGCGGTCTCGACCAGGATCGCAGCGGAGATGAGCAAGGTTCCGGTGACGATCACCGAGCCGATCACGTTGGGCAGGATGTGCTTCCACATGATGCGGGTATTGCTGGCCCCCATCGCTCTCGCTGCCTCGACGAACTCCTTTTCGCGCAGCGACATGAACTCGGCCCGGATGATCCGCGATGTCGTCAGCCATGATGCGAGTGCGATGATCAACGCTGTGATGAAGATGCTGCTCGACTCGAAACTCCGTCCCAGCACTGCGGCCACGAGCAGCAACGGGATCGTGAACATGACGTCGACGAAGCGCATCAGCACGGTGTCGACCCAGCCGCGGTAGTAGCCGGCCAGCCCACCGATGATCGTGCCGATCAAGGTGGCGAGCAGCCCCGCAAAGGCGGCGATGATGAGGCTCTGCTGTGCTCCCCGCAGCGTCACTGCCAGGTAGTCGCGCCCGATGTTGTCCTGGCCGAACGGATGCTCGCCAAGCTTCATGCCATCGCCGTCCAGCCATGGGATCGCATCGAGAGTCGGCTTGCCGCCGTTCTCGATGATCCCGCTCTTGTCGTAGGGGTATTTCCACAGAGGAAGGCCCACGTACGCCAACAGAACGATCGCGACCAGCACTGCCAGACTCACCATGGCAAGGCGGTGGCGGAAAAACCGCGACACCACCATTTGGAACTGGGAGCGCGCTTCGACCGTGAACTCGCGCTCGATCTCGAAGTCGAAGTCGGGCTCGATCAGCATCGACGAGTCGGACGCTCGTGCCAACTCTTCCGACAAATGGTTGGCGGCGGAATCCTCTTCAACGGTCATCGGCGAATCCTCGGGTCGAGATAGGCATACATGATGTCGGCGAGCGCATTGAGCAGAACGATCGATACCGAGACGACGAGGAGAAATCCCATCACCGGATACGGGTCGACCTCGAGTAGGCCTTCGATGAAGAGCGATCCCATGCCCTTCCAGGCGAACACTCGCTCGGTGATGACGGCACCCTCGATGACGGTTGCGAAACTGATCGTGATCACCGTCATCACTGGAATCAGCGCCGTTCGGAAGGCGTGCCGCATGATCACCTGAGTGGCCGGCAGACCCTTCGCCTTGGCCGTGCGGACGTAGTCGGATTTGAGCGTCTCCAACATCGATGACCGGGTGAAACGCATGAAGGTCGCGAACCCGATCAACGCGAGCGACAGCGTGGGCAGCACCTGGTGCCCGGCGTAGTCGACCATCGTCTCCCAGAACGGCGCATCGAGATTGGGCGACTTCGGCCCGATCGTGGCGATCGTGCGCCCTGGTTGCCAAGCGGAGATGAACTGGTCGGCACACACGACATTGGCGACGATGAACGACGCCGACATGCCGGCGCTCATCGCCGGTCGCCGATCGATCGTTCCGCCGACCAGGAACCCGACCAAGGCGCCTGAGGCCAGGGTCAGCAGGAGCATGATGAACAGTCGGGACCATGTCGGATCTTCGACCCACGAGGACAACACCTGCGACCCGACGACCGCCACGAGAGCGGCGACGATCCCGGCGATCAACACTTGACGGTTGCTGAGCGGGGCGAACAGCAAAGCAGATCCGACACCCCCGGCAATCGCGATGAGCACGATGAACGGCAGGGAGAAGCCGGGGTTGAGCAACCAGTCTGTCGCATCGATGGTCATCATGATCACGAACACGACAACTGCGCTGAGGGTGGCTACGACGGCGCGGCGCCGTCGACTGCCGGGCGTGAGCCCACCGAGGAATACCCCCGCGATCAGCCCGAGCAGGATCGCTCCACCGGTCGATATCCCCGGACTTTCGAGGTAGTCGTTGAATTTGATGGCCCCGAACTCTTTGAGCAGCACGGCGAGCCAGAAGACGGGCAGGGAGAAGAACAAGAATGCGGCGAAGGTCGACGTGTAGTCGATCACGCTGTACTGCCGGACGGCGGTGATGATGCCGAACAACACCCCGATCAGGATCGACAGCACCGTGGCGAGAATGATCAATCGGAAGGTGGTGCTCATTGCCTGCGAGAGGAGGACGGAGACGTCTTGCCCCTCGCGATTGAGGCCGAAGTCGCCGTGGAGCAAACCCTTCAACCACTCGAAATAGCGCTCCTGGAACGGCTTGTCGAGGTCGAGCCGAAGTCGCGTCTGGGCGATGATCTGGTCGCGATTCGGATTGTTCGACTGCCGGAGATTGGCCAGCGGATCACCAGAGATGGTGACCAGTCCGAACATCACGAACGTCGATGCCAACAGGATTGGTATCGAGACCAGGAAGCGACGAACGACGAAGAAGAACATAAGGGTGAGACCGGTTTGCGCCGGGCCGAGTTGAGTCGGCCCGGCGCAAACCTAGTTCAGAAATGCTGTCCCTGATTACTCAGGTGACCGCCCAATCGAACGCGTTCCAGGTCAATCCGTTCTGAGACGGGTTGGGAATGATGTTCTGAGCGTTGTCGGTGTACGCCACGATGCCGGGGAAGCTGAACACCGGAATGGTGGCCAGGTCCTGCCACAAGATGGCATCGATCTGGTTCCCGATCTCGGCCTGGGCGGCCGAATCGAGCGTCTGCCCGAGCTGATCGGACAGCGCATCGACTTCGGCGTTGCTGTAGCTACCGTTGTTGTTGCCGCCGCCTGTCGTGAACGCACCGGTGGCACTGGTCTTCAGCGGGCTACCGCCCCACGCGAACATCGCGATGTCCCAGTCGCCGGCGTCGAGCTCGACATCGAAGAACGTCTCCGAACCGGCGTCGATGATGTTGAAGCCGACCTGGTTGCAGCTCTCGATGGTCAACGCCACCTGGTCGGTGCGGCGGGCATTGCCGCCGTTGTCGAACCAGCCGAGGCGGACATCGATCGGCAGGGCAACGCCCGAACCTTCGAGCAGTGCCGCCGACTTCTCGAGGTCGACCTGGTCGTACATGCCACCAGAGGCGTCAGCGTAGGAGTCCTCGAACTCCTGGTTGAAGCGGTTGTTGAGGATCTGCGCATCCGGGGACACCGGGCGCACCAGGTTGGCCAGGATCTGCTCGCGCGGCAAGCAGTACGCGAATGCCTCGCGGACGTCGCGATTCGCCAACGCTTCGTTGGCGAAGTTGAAGTCGAAGTGCTCCCACACGTACTGAGGTGCGGTCTCGACCACGATTCCGTCGAGGCCATTCAGCTGGGCCAACAGGTCTGGTGTCGGCTGCGGGTCCATGGCGTTGATCTCGCCGTTGGCGAGCGCCTGGGCCTGGGCCTCCTCGGCGATGTACCGAACGACGATCTCCTGAGAAACCGACGGCGTTCCCCAATAGTTGGGGTTCGGAACCAACGTCAGGTTCTGGCCGGCCTCCCACGACGAGATCATCAAGGCATCACCGGACGGCATGATCTCGGGCTTCAACTCACCCGGGTTCAGCGCCCAACCGTTGTTGTAGAAGTCGGCCAAGGCCTCGAGAGCGGGCAAGTCGCCGCTCTCATACGCGACGATGAGGTCGTCGACGCCTGCCTGCTGCTCGACGATGTGGGCCGGCACCATGCCAGTGAACAGTGACTGCCAATCAGCGAAGACCTGGCTGTACGTAGCCGTAACCGTCTTGCCGTCTTCGGAGCACGTGACCGACTCGATGTCCTCTGAGCCGGTGGTGCCGGCAGCATTGAAGAGCAACAGCTCGGTTCCGGACTCGTCATCGATGATCGGGTTGCCGTCGGCGTCGAGCTGCTTGAGCACGCCGTTCGCAGCGATCCACGACAGGTAGAAGTCGTCGCAGTCGATCGGATCGCCGTCCGACCACACCGCGGCGGGCTGGATGACGTACTCGACGACCTGCGGGTCAGCGCTGGTGACGGTCGCCGAAACGAGCACGTCTTCGTCCATGACCAGGCCGCCACCGGGTCCGTTGAACTCGTACGCGTCGGGCAGCACCGGACCAACGATGATGCCGTTCTTCACCGAGTTGCTGGTCGCGAGGTTGTTGTTGTAGTTGCTGAACTCCTGAGCGTTGCCGTATGCGATCGACATGCCGTCGCCTGACGGTGCGGTCGTCTCGTCGGTCATGTCATCGGTGGGCGCCGTGGTGGCGTCTGTCGTGCCGCCGGCTTCGGTGGTCGCGGTCGCGCCCCCGGCCTCGGTGGTGGCGGTGGTGCCATCAGTAACGTCGCCACTGTCATCGTCTCCGCCGCAAGCGGCGAGAACGAGCGATACTGCGGCGACCGTAGCGAGAAGTTTGGAACTCCTGCGGGTCATCTTCACGTGGTCCTCCTCAAAGGAAATGCGGAGGGAGGTATTGCGCCGCCGGCACAGGCCGTGTTCACACTGCCAAGAGATGGCGGTCTGCGGAAAGCAGACCCGTATCGTCCTCCCCGATCGAACGGGCACTGAGACGCTACCAGCTCAGCTACCGGCCGGTAATGCATCTCCCGATAAAGTTGACACGAACATGCCGGATATCACCCGGCTGCGAATTGAACGATCCGAGCAAATTCGTCGGGATCGAGGCTGGCACCACCGACCAGTGCGCCATCGACATCCGGTTGCGCCATCAGCTCGGACGTCGTACCGGCCTTCACCGATCCGCCGTATTGGATGCGCACGGCCGCGGCTGCCTCGGCGCCGAACTGGGCGCCGACAGCACCCCTGATCGCCTTGCACACGGTCTGGGCGTCGTCCGACGTTGCGGTCTTGCCGGTGCCGATCGCCCAGATCGGCTCGTAGGCGATCACCATCGTTGCCACCTGGTCAGCGGTGAGCCGCGCGAGCCCGGCCGCAACCTGCGTCAGCACCTTGGCCTCGGTCTCACCGGCCTCACGTTCGGCGAGCGACTCGCCGCAACACATGATCGGCGTCATGTCGTGCTGCAAAATCGCATGCACCTTGTTGTTGACCATCTCGTCGGTCTCGCCGAAGATGTCGCGGCGCTCACTGTGACCGCACACGACCAGCTTCACGTCGAGCTTGGCGAGAAAGGCCGGCGAGATCTCACCGGTGAAGGCGCCCTTGTCCTCCCAATGGCAGTGCTGCGCACCCAGAAGAAGATCGAGATCGTCTGCCTCGATCACCGTCTGCACGCTGCGGATGTCGGTGAATGGCGGATGCACGCTGACGTCGACCTTGTCGAACACCTCCTTGGGGATCGAGTAGTGCAGCTTCTGCACCGTCTGGATCGCCTCGAAGTGATTGAGGTTCATCTTCCAGTTGCCGGAGATGAGTGGCTTACGAGCCGTGGGCATTGGGGGCTCCTCTCAGAGCAGCGAGACCGGGCAGGTCGCCGAGCTCGATCAGTTCGAGGCTCGCTCCCCCGCCGGTCGAGACATGATCGACGTCATCGTCGAGTCGGAACTGGGCGAGCGCCGCCGCCGAATCGCCCCCGCCAACCACCGTGAAGGCCTTCGTGTCGGCCATCGCCTGGGCAACCGTGCGAGTACCGGCTGCGAACCGGTCGTCCTCGAACATGCCCATCGGGCCGTTCCAGAACACCGTGCGGGCGTCCATGATGACATCGCTGAACGCCGCAGCCGACCCGGGCCCGATGTCGAAACCCTTCGCGCCATCGGGCAGGTTGGTGCCCCAGGTGGCGAAACCGCCGCCGGCGTCCAAGCCCACCAGGTCCTCGGGCAGGTGAATCTTGTCGCTACTGGCCGCGAGAATCCGGCCACATGTCTCGACCTGGTCGGGCTCGTACAACGAATCACCGATCCGCTTTCCCTGGGCTGCGAAAAACGTGAAACACATGGCGCCGCCGATCACGAGAGCATCGACGATCTCGAGCAGTGCCTCGACCACACCGAGCTTGTCGGAGATCTTGGCGCCGCCGAGCACGGCAACGAACGGACGATTGGGGTGCTTGCGCAAACCGAGCAGCACGTCCACCTCTTTTTCGAGCAGACGCCCCATCGCCGACGGCAGCGTCCTGGGCGGACCGACGATCGATGCATGCGCACGGTGCGACGCTCCGAATGCGTCGTTGACGTAGAGATCGATGCCATCGGTCAGCTGGGCCGCGAACGCCTCGCCGTTCTCGGTCTCGCCGGCGTTGAAACGCAGGTTCTCCAGCAGCTCGACGCCCGGCGCCAGCTCGGCGAGCCGAGCCCGCACCGGGTCCATCGAGAACTTCGGGTCGGGTTCGCCTTTCGGACGCCCGAGGTGGCTGGCACACACGACGTCGGCGCCGCGCTCGGTCAGCCAGGTGATCGTCGGCAGCGCGGCGCGTATCCGAAAATCATCGGCGATCGTGACGGACTCGCCATCGCGGTTGAGCGGCACGTTGAAGTCGGTTCGCACCAACACCCGTTTGCCGGCGACGTCGCCGAGATCCTCCAGCGTGGGAATCCCGTTGATCATCACGGGACCTCAGCGCTTGACTTTGCTGCCGACGAACATCGTCATGTCGACGAGTCGGTTGGAGTAGCCCCACTCGTTGTCGTACCAGCCGTTGACCTTGACCATCTTGCCCATGCTCATCGTGAGGCCGGCGTCGAAGATGCACGAGTGCGGGTCGCCGGCGATGTCGCTCGACACGATCGGGTCCTCGGTGTACTTGAGGACGCCCTTGAGCGTGCCCTGGGCGGCCTTCGCGAACGCGGCGTTGATCTCCTCGACCGACGCAGCCTTCTTGAGGTTGACCGTGAAGTCGGTCAGCGAGCCGGTCGGGATCGGGACGCGCAAGGCGCTGCCGTCGAGCTTGCCCTTCATCGACTCCAACACGAGTGCGGTCGCACGGGCAGCGCCGGTCGAGGTCGGGATGATGTTGATCGCCGCACCGCGTGCGCGCCGGAGATCCTTGTGGGGCCCGTCGACGAGCGATTGGTCGCCGGTGTAGGCATGGACCGTCGTCATCAGGCCCTGGCCGATACCGAAGGCATCATCGAGCACCTTGACGAGCGGGACGAAGCAGTTCGTCGTGCAGCTGGCGTTCGAGATCACCCTGTGCCGGCTGACCCGGAAGTCCTGCTGGTTGACGCCGTAGACGAAGGTCGCGTCGGCGTCGGTGCAGGGCGCCGACACCATCACCAGCGGTGCCCCTGCGTCGAGATGTGCACTCGCGGCGCTGCGCGAGTTGAAGAAGCCCGTCGACTCGATGACGACGTCGACGCCGAGCTCGCCCCACGGGAGGTCGGCCGGGTTGCGCTGGCTGAGAACCCGGAGCGAATCCTTGCCCACTTTGATACTGCGGCTCGTGGCGGAGATCTTGTCGGGCAGGACGCCGAGCACGGAGTCGTACTTGAGCAGATGAGCCATCTGCTCGATCGAACCGAGGTCGTTGACCGCGACGAAGTCGATGTCGGCACCTTGTTGCTTGGCCGCCCGGAAGAAGTTGCGGCCGATCCGACCGAATCCGTTGATTCCAACTCGTACCGTCATTGAGGGGTCCTTTCGAAGGAGGTTTGTCAGCGGCGCCCGATCGGGAGCCGCGTCGTTCCTGGATTCCGGCAACTGACACTAGTTGCACGCGCACGAGGTGGCATAGAGGCGAAAGTCGAGCGTCGCGAAGGATTCGGTCAGCGAGTCGCGCCGACATCGCGGTGCGACGTTCGAGCGACGATGCCGCGGTCGGCGAAGCGGCGGGCGAGTTCTTCGGTGATCGCCACCGAGCGATGCCGACCGCCCGTGCATCCGAGTGCGATCGTGAGATAGCTCCGTCCCTCGGCCTGATAGCTCGGCAGTAGCTCGACCAGCATCGTTTCGAGGTGGTCGAGGAACGATGACGTCACCGCACGTTCGAGTACGAAGTCACGAACCTTCGGATCGTGCCCGGTGAGCGGGCGCAGCTCCTCGACCCAGTGCGGGTTCGGCAGGAACCGCACGTCCATGACGATGTCGGCGTCGAGTGGCAACCCGTTCTTGAAGCCGAAGCTCTCGATCGCTATCTGGAGGTGGTGGCGGTCGGCCGCTGAGAACGCCGTGACGAGACGCTCCTTGAGTTGGTGCACGTTGAGATCGCTCGTGTCGATCACCAGATCGGCCTGGGCCCGCACCTGGTCGAGCAAACCGCGTTCGTGTTCGATGGCCTCCAGCAGGCCACCGGCTTCCTCCGCGAACGGGTGCTTGCGGCGGGTCGCGTCATAGCGCTGCACGAGCACGGGCGTCGATGCATCGAGGAACAACACCGTGACGTCGTGGCCCTCGGCGCGGATGTGGGCGACCTCGGGCAACACGTCGTTGTGATTGCGGCCCGACACCAGCGCCAACCGGTCGATACCTCCCCCGGGTTGCGCCGCCAGCTCGACGATCGTGGGAAGTAGCGAAGTCGGCAGGTTGTCGACGACGTAGAACCCGAGGTCCTCCAGAACCGCGGCCGCCCCCGATCGGCCCGCGCCGGATAACCCCGTGATCAAGACGATGTCGGCCACGTCCGTACCGTACCGTTTGCGTGAGTACCGCTTGCGTCAGTGGAGATCGCGGCGCAGTCGCAGGTAGAGCAGACGCGGCACCGTCGTCGCCTCGGCGTACTCCGGTGCGAGGTCGAGGAAGCCTTGGGGAGGTGCAGGTTCGATCATCCGCTCCAAGATCAGACCGTGGTCGGCCAAGGTGTTGATGTATCGCGACAACGGGCGATGGATGAAACGGATGTACACACCGAGTTCGACCTGCTCGATCGATTCGCTCTCG
This sequence comes from uncultured Acidimicrobiaceae bacterium, assembly GCA_963701575.1. Classification (GTDB taxonomy): domain Bacteria; phylum Actinomycetota; class Acidimicrobiia; order Acidimicrobiales; family Ilumatobacteraceae; genus Ilumatobacter. The sequence goes on along the minus strand of CAVPAQ010000038.1, from coordinate 24,938 downwards.
ACCAGGTAGGGCCCGATGCGCCAGTACTGCTCGGGCGGATCGACCATGTGATCGTCGATCCATCCGCTGCCGGGCGTCTGCAACAGCGGGTGGTTCAAGAAGAAGCAGAAGCGGCCACCGGGCTTGGTGACCCGCGCCACCTCGGCGATCGCCGCGTCGACGGCATCGATGTGCTCGAAGACGAGGCAGGCGATCGTGGCGTCGAAGCTCGCATCGGCGAACGGCAAGCCGTCGGCGGTCGCCCGAAGGTAGCTCGGCCCACCGGCCCGCTCGTTCGCGACGCTGATCTGATTCCAGGTGGGGTCGATGCCGACGACGTGGGCGCCACGGGCTGCCATCATGCGGCTGATCTGGCCGTCGCCGCATCCGATGTCGAGGATCGATGGCGCTGCTCCGAGCTCGGCGGCGGCCAGCGGCAGGATCTGCTCCTCGTATTCGGGATCGGCTCCGTCGGTGAACCCATCGATCCACCAGCCGGCATGGTCCTCCCAGAGGTCTCGCGACGGGTCTCGTTCCGGCTCGCTGCTCACGCAGACGCAGGTTACGGTCGGGGTCCGTGAAGTTCTCCATCTGGCCCGACATGAGTCACGCGCCCGCCGAGGTGCTCGATACCGCTCGATGGGCGGAAGCCACCGGCTGGTACGGCGTGTGGTACGCCGATCACTACATGCCGAACACGGGCAGCGAGACGTTCGCCCCGGGCGACACACACGAGTGCTGGGCGATGCTGCCGGCGATCGCGGCGGTCACGAACCGGGTTCGAGTGGGCTCGCTGGTTGCGCCGACATCAGTCCACCATCCTGCGGTGCTCGCCAATCGGGCGGCGACCATCGACCACATCTCGAACGGACGCATGGTGCTGGGGCTCGGGGCGGGTTGGCAGATCAACGAGCACCGCGCCTACGGCATCGAGCTCGAACCACCCAAGCAGCGCGTCGACCGCTTCGACGAAGCCATCCAGATCATCCGCGCGCTGCTGAGCGAGGAACGCACCACGTTCGCCGGCTCGGTCTACACGATCACGGACGCGCCCTCCGATCCGGCACCGATCCAGTCGCCGCTACCGATCCTCGTCGGCACGGGAAGCCCGCGCATGCTCCGCATAACCGCCCGTCACGCCGACGAGTGGAACACGTGGGGTGGCGTCGCGATGGCAGGAAGCCGACGCGACGGATTCACCGCTGCCTGCGAATCAGTGGGCCGCGACCCCGCAACGATGTGGACGTCGGTGCAGGCGCTGGTGATGCTGTCCGACGACCCGTCAGCGATCCAGGCCGCCCTCGCCAGCCCGATGGGCGAACGGATGATCGCGGGCAAGGCTTCGCAGCTCGTCGACGAGATGGGCCGATACGGCGAGTTGGGATTCGACGAGTTCATCGTTCCCGACTGGAATCTCGGGTCGACGCCCGAGGCCCGCCGCGAGTCACTCGAGCGAATCACATCCGATGTGATCGATCAACTCGCCTGAAGCTGCGTCCGGAAACCAGCGGCGGAGACGCTCAGGGGTGGAACTTGTCGTACACGGCGCGAGCCACGGCGTCGGGCAGGAAGCTGAGCGCCTCGAGGTCGGCGAGCTCCGCCCGCTTGACCGCATTGACGCCGCCCATCGCCTTCACCAAGTTCTTCTTCCGGACCTCACCGAGCCCGGCGATGCCGTCGAGAGAGCTGGCGGTCATCCGCTTCGAGCGCCGCTCTCGGTGGAACGTGTTCGCGAACCGGTGGGCCTCGTCGCGAATTCGCTGGAGCATGAAGAGCGCCTCGCTCCCGCGCGGAATCTCGACGGGCGCTGAACGCCCCGGCACGAACACCTGCTCGAACTGCTTCGCCAGCCCCGCCACCGGTATCTCGTCGGACAGACCCAGCGAATCGACGACGCGTTTTGCGACGCCGAGCTGACCTTTGCCACCGTCGACCACCAAGAGCTGTGGCGGATAGGCGAACTTCCCGGGCCGGGCGCCTGGCTCGCCGATCGGGCGGTCGCGCTCGTCGACGTACGCCTGCAACCGCCGCGTGAGCACCTCCTCCATCGCCGCGTAGTCGTCGTTGCCCTCGACGTGCACCTTGAAACGCCGGTACTCGCGCTTGTTCGGCAGGCCGTCCTCGAGGACCACCATCGAGCCGACGTAGTCGGTGCCCTGGAGGTGCGCCATGTCGTAACACTCGATGCGCAGCGGTGCCTCCGGCAGTTCGAGCACGTGCTGGAGCTCGATGAGCGCACGCGACCGGGTGTTGTGGTCGGAGGCCCGCTTCATGCGGTGCCGGGTGAACTGCTCGCCGGCGTTCTTCGTCACGGTCTCGAGCAAGGCCCGTTTGTCGCCGCGTTGGGGAACCCGGATCTGGACGCGTGACTCGCGCATGTAGCTGAGCCACTCCTCGTAGGTGTCGACGTCTTCGGGCTCGTAGGGCACCAGCACTTGTTTGGGATAGCCGGTCACCGGCTCGTCCCCGTAGACGGCCTCGAGGATGCGATCGATCAGCTTGCCGGGCGTGAGTTCTTCGACCTTGTCGAGCACGAATCCCTTGCGCCCGACGACACGGCCCTTGCGTACGAAGAACATCTGCACCGACGCTTCCAGCTCGTCGTCGGCGATACCGATCACGTCGAGATCTTCGCTCTTCTCGGCGACCATCTGCTGCTTCTCGATCGCCTTGCGCACGGCGATCAGGCGGTCGCGCAACCGAGCCGCCTTCTCGAACTCGAGCTCGGTGGCGGCGAGCTTCATCTCCGTCTCGAGTCGATCGACGATGTCGTCGGTATCACCGGCCAGGAAGTCGCACAACTCGCGGACCAGCTCGCGGTACGGCATCTCCTCGATTTCGCCGACGCACGGACCGGAGCATTTCTCGATGTGGAACAGCAGGCACGGCCGCCCGAGTCGTTCGTGCTGATTGAACTTCGCAGCGCTGCACGTCCGGATCGGGAAACTGCGCAGTAGCAGGTCGAGCGTGTCACGAATCGCATACGCATGGGCGTACGGACCGAAGTACCTGGTGCCCTTGCGCTTGCGGCCCCGCATCACCGTGGCACGGGGCCATTGCTCGTCGACGGTCACCGCCAGGAAGGGATACGACTTGTCGTCGCGAAGCCGAACGTTGAATCGCGGTTGGTGCTGTTTGATGAGCGAGTGCTCCAGCATCAGCGCCTCGACCTCGTTGCGCACGATGGTCCACTCGACCGATTCGGCCGTTTCGACCATTTGACGAGTGCGCGGATGCAGGTTGCGCGGCGCCTGGAAGTAGTTCGAGAGGCGTTGGCGGAGGTTCGACGCCTTGCCGACGTAGATCACACGTCCGTGTGCATCCTTGAACTGGTACGAGCCGGGATCGTCGGGAATCGTTCCTGTCGCGGGTCGACGCATCATGCCGCGCTCAGGCTACGACGATGCGGCCAGGTACGGTGAGACCCGTGGCCAACCGATTTCAGTTCGCCCTCCCGGATCCACGTCAGCGCGACGGATGGACGCGGGTAGGCAATCTCGACCTCACCACCACCGCTCTGCTCGTGGTCGGTGGTGTCGCTTCGATGTTCTTGTGGGCGATCAGCAAGGCCGCCGTGATCAGGTTGACTTTCAATCCTCTCGCTGTTCGAGATGGCGAGGTCTGGCGGTTGGCGACCTGGCCATTGGCCAACCCGCCGACCCAGATCTGGGTGGTGATCACGCTCGCCTTTTTCTGGTTCATCGGTCACGCCGTCGAGGAGATGGTCGGCCGCAACCGTTACCTCGGGTTGACCATCGCCGTCACGATCATCCCTGCGGTCTTCGTCACGCTGCTGCCGAGTGGAAGCTTTCCCACCACCAACGAGGTCGGGCTCGGCCTGCTCGCATCGGTGATGTTCGTAATCTTCGCCGTGCAATACCCATCGCAGCCATTCTTCTTCGGTATCCCTGCCTGGGTGTTGGCGCTCGTGTTCGTCGGGATCGACGTGCTTCGTCTCACCGGCGACCGGCTGTGGGGCACATTGCTGTTGATGCTCACCGCCATCTCGCTCGGCGTGGTGATCGTGCGTCAGTGGGGTTTCGCCGAGCGACTCGACTTCATCCCGCGCGTCGCCGGTCAAGGCGCATCGCGTCCCAAGCGGGGCAGGTCGGCCAAACCCACACGGCCACGCGGATCGAGCACCGGCAAGGTCGTCGACGGTCCCTGGGGCGCTCCGACGCGCCCGCCATCGGGGCCTGACGTCGCCGCCGCCCAGCACGAACTCGACGTACTGCTCGACAAGATCTCGGCGACCGGGCTCGAGTCGCTGACCGCCGACGAAAAGCGCCGACTCAATGAGCTCTCCAAGCGGCTTCGCTGACTGGCCGTCGGCCGGTTACGACTCAAGCAGAGGGGCCGTACAGCCGATATACCGAGCATGACCATCGCTCCGGCGTCCTCGCCGTTCGACCATCTCAGAGCGCCCAGCGGCGACGAGCTCGCCTCCACCGCGCTCACCGTGGCGAACGATGCGGGCAACGATCCGGCGTTTGGTCCGCTCGTGATCGTCGTTCACCCCGAACGCGACGACCACCGCGTGCTGGCCGCGCCGGGCATCGGTGTGTTGCGGGCGGCGGTCTCCGTCGCCGTCGCATCGGGTCACCACCGCCTCTGGGCCGATGCCCCGATCGACGACACCGCGGAATTCCCGACGCGGTCGCTGCCCGAGGTCGTGCGAGTAGCCGCCGAGGCAGACGACGTGGTGGCCGCCCACATCGGCGCGATCCGTGTCGCAGATCAGTTGGCATGCGTTGCGATCTGGTTCGAGAACGAATCGGGAGTGGCTGCGGCCACCGAACGTCGGCACATCCTGCAACAGCTGGCGGCTGCCGCCGCCCGCGATGCCGAGCAACTAGCGATCAGGCAGGCCGCCCAGAGCGACGCGAACGAGGCTGCCTCGAGCGAGCCGGCACCGAACGGGCGCCAGTTCGATCCGAACGACCCGGACGTCGACGCAGTGACGGGCCTGGCCAATCGCGATCGCTTCGAGCGGGCGCTCGAGGACTACGACTCCGACCACGCGACCCTGATCCTCGTCGACATCGATCACTTCGGAGAGATCACCTCGGAGTTCGACCAAGAAGTGGCAGATCAGGTCTTGTGGCATGTTGCCGATCGATTGGTTGCGTCGTGCAGGAGTTCCGACCTCGTCGCCCGCATCGGCGCCGACACGTTTGCCGTCCTGTTCGGAGATGTCGAACGCGCGGCAGCGCTTCAGGTGTCCAAACGACTCGTGACCCTCATCGCCGAACCACTTCCCACCGACGTCGGGCCCGAGGCGGTCAGCGCCACGATCGCTCTCGCTCACCAGTTCGGTCTCGTGGACACTGAGGAACTTCTGGCCTCGGCAAGCGATGCGTTGACCTCCGGCAAACGCGCCGCTCGAGGCCGCCTGTTCGTGGGCGCTTGAGTCGGCACGACGGTACACACTCGTGCACGACATGGAATCGTCCGGCAGCCCACTCGACCCGCTGGCAGTGCTCGCTCATGTCCGATCGCTGATACTGGTCATCGACCGCGTCGGCAACATCACGGATGCGCATGGCGCCTCAGACGGGTTCGTCGGCCATCGCACGCGGGATCTGCCGGGCCGACACGTGCTCGAACTCGTCTCGGAGTCCGATCGTGCGGATCTGAAGCAGATGTTCCTTCCTCAGAACAACTACCCGATTCTGCACAACCCTTCGCCGTTTCCGATCCGGCTGGTCGGCGCAGACGGTGAAACCGAGACGGCAGACGTTCAGCCGCGCGGCTTCACGGAAAACGGTGGCGGGTGGGTCGTCACCATCACGCCTCGCCGCCATTTCCCGAACTCGATGGACGTCGTCGACCTGTTGATCGACGGAGCCACGCTCGAGACGGTGCTCCGCGCGCTGATCACCCATCAGGCGCACTCGGTCGAAGAGGCCCATGTCGATCCCCATATCGTCTTGTGTCACTCAGGTAAAGATCCCATGGTCATCAGCCCACGAGGCAGCCCGTCTGCCGAGGCGATGCGAACGCTCGTCGATGCGCGCAACGACCGATTGTGGCGCGACATGTCCAGTGGACACTCGGTCGAGTACTCCGTCGAGCAACTGCCGGCGGTGCTCAGACTTGCCGCCGAGGCGGACGGCGTCGACTCGTGTACCGTCACGCGGATCGACGTCGACGACCACGCGGAATGCGTGTTGGTGACGCTGATCTCGGACGCCTCGGCCGCCGTGACGTCGGGGAACTTCGCCATCAACCAACGGGAGCAGATTCGATTCATCACGCACGCCGTTCGACGTGACGCAGCCGACCGGGCACTGCGAGCTGCGGCGCTGGAGGATGCGCTCACGGGCCTCTCGAACCGAGGCCGGTTCGATCAGCTCCTCGAGGCCTTCGACGGCGCAAATGCAACGCTGCTCTTCATTGATCTCGACCACTTCAAGGCGGTCAACGACCAGTTCGGTCACCGGGTCGGCGACGCTGTGCTCATCGAGGTGGCCGACCGTCTCCGCCGCGCCTGCCGACCGACAGACCTGATCGCTCGAATCGGCGGCGACGAGTTCGCGGTGCTGCTGACCGACACCGACGAGGCGACAGCGCGATCCATCTCCGAGCGTCTGCTCGCGTCGATCACCGATCCGTTGCCCGAGCACCTCGGACCCGTCAGCATCTCCGCCAGCGTCGGCTACGCCCGTCGGAACGCACCGACCGACGTCAAGGACCTGTTGCACGCAGCCGACCGGGCCATGCTCAGCGGCAAGCGGTCCGGCCGCTCCTGCCTCATCGTCGGCGATTGAACCGACCCCCGGACGCAATCGTCACGCGGCGGCGATGTGGCCCGCTCGGGCCATTCGTGCGTGCGTGAGCCAGGCATAGAACAACATCGCGCCGGCCAGCGCCGTCGCTGCGTCGGCGAGAATGTGGTAGCCGGCAGCCTGCTTCACGAAGCCAGAACCGAACGCTGCGACCGCGCCACACACACTGAGCGTGAGATCGCCGGTGCCCTGGGCCTCGATGCGGGCGAACGGAGGAACCGACGCCGTCAGCAACGTGGTGCCCCCGATCAGCCCGATGTTCCAGCCGAGCCCGAGCAGGAACAGACCCACGAAGATCATCGCCGGCACGTAACCGGCGACGACCGCGGCGATCGTGCCCGAGCCGAGAACGATCGCGCCGATCTGGATCGCGCGCACAGCACCGAGCCGATCGACGAATCGCCCGACCAGCGGCGCCAAGCCGAACATGCCCAGAATGTGCACGGCGATCACCAACGCCGACAAGTCGGCATGGTTGTGATCCTTCATGTGCGGTGGTGTCATCGTCATCACGCCGACCATCGCCGCCTGCGAGCCCGCCATCGCGACGATGCCGAGCATCGCGCCGGGCGAGGAACGGATCACCGCGTACGAGTGCCTCACCTGAACGAGCGGACGAGATCGTTCGGCGTGCGGGTCGGTTCCACCGACGAGCACGAGCGGATCGGGCCGCAACAGCGTCGCGTACGCCAAGGCTCCGAGCAGGAACAGCGCGCCCGCGAAGAGATACGGCCCGATGAATTCGTCAAGCCCGAGCCATCGACCGAAGTCCTTCTCCAACGGCGTGAACACGGGCCCGAAGATCGCGCCCAGCGTGCCGATCCAGACGATGGCTCCGATCGCGCGGGCGCGATCGGAGTCGTGGGCGAGGTCGGCGGCGACGTATCGCGCCTGCAGGGTCGCCGCCTGTCCCGACCCGAAGCAGAACATGCCCACGAGGAACAGCGGGAACCATCGCAACTGCCCGCCCGTGGCGGCGATCGCGGCGCCCACTCCCCCGCCCATCAGCGCCAGCACGAGACCTGGCCGTCGACCGTGACGACGCATGTAGGCGGCGAGCGGAATCGAGACCGCAGCAGCTCCCAGCGTGAAGGCGGCACCGCCCAGACCGGCGAGCCGGTCGTTGCCGAGCATGTCCGAGGCCAGCAGGCTGACCACCGCGACCGTGCCTGCGACAGCCGCCTGGCCCGGCACGACAGCCAATCGGATGACGTTGAGCGTCTTGCGCTGCTGCTCCTGATAGCTGTCCATCGACGTGTCGAGGTTTGTCACGCCGTTCACGCCCCCACTCTTGCACGGCGGGCGCGTGCGACGAGTGCCGGATCGGTCACCACTGCGACATCAGTCCTGCTCGTTGCCGAGCAGATCGCGCAGGTATCTGCCGGTGTGGCTCGACTCGACCGTCGCGACATGTTCGGGAGTCCCCTCGGCCACGACCAACCCTCCGCCGACGCCACCCTCCGGTCCGAGATCGATCAGCCAGTCGGCCGTCTTGATGACATCGAGGTTGTGCTCGATCACCAACACCGTGTTGCCCTGATCGACGAGGCGTGACAACACCGTCAGCAAGCGGCGAACGTCCTCGAAGTGCAGGCCCGTCGTCGGTTCGTCGAGCAGGTAGATCGTGTGACCGGTGGAACGCTTGGCGAGCTCGGTGGCCAGCTTCACCCGCTGGGCCTCACCACCGGACAGCGTCGGAGCAGACTGGCCCAACCGGACATAGCCGAGGCCGACATCCATCAGGGTCGTCATGTACCGGCTGATCGACGGCTGATTCTCGAAGAAACCAACCGCTTCGGCAACGGGCATGTCGAGCACATCGGCGATGTTCTTGCCTTTGAACTCGATATCGAGCGTGTCGCGATTGTACCGCGCACCCTTGCACACCTCACATGGGACGTACACGTCCGGCAAGAAGTGCATCTCGATCTTGATCGTGCCGTCGCCGGCGCACGCCTCGCATCGACCGCCCTTGACGTTGAAGGAGAACCGACCGGGCATGTACCCGCGCACCTTCGCCTCGTTGGTGCTCGCGAACAGTTTGCGAACACTGTCGAACACACCGGTGTACGTCGCAGGGTTCGAGCGCGGCGTACGACCGATCGGCGACTGGTCCATGTCGATGACCTTGTCCAGAAACTCGATGCCGTCGATCTTCTTGTGCCGGCCCGCCGGAGTTTTCGACTTGTAGATCCGCTGCATCAGGACCGGCAGCAAGATGTCGCGCACGAGCGTCGACTTGCCCGAGCCCGAGACCCCTGTGACCGCCACGAAACAGCCGAGCGGGATGTCGACCTCGATGTCTTGGAGATTGTGCTCGCGTGCGCCATGGACGGTCACCTTCTCGAGCTTCGGCGTGCGCCGTTGCTGAGGGACCGGGATCGACTTCTTGCCCGACAGATACTGACCGGTGATCGACCTGGAGGATTTCAGGATGCCCTTGAACTGACCGCTGTACACGACCTCGCCACCGTGTTCGCCGGCGCCGGGGCCGATATCGACGACCCAGTCGCTCTCTCGGATCGTCTCCTCGTCGTGCTCGACCACGATGACCGTGTTGCCGAGATCGCGCAATCTGGTGAGGGTGTCGATCAGCCGCCGGTTGTCGCGTTGATGAAGGCCGATCGACGGCTCATCGAGCACGTACAACGTGCCGACCAGCCCGGAGCCGATCTGGCTGGCGAGACGGATTCGCTGCGCCTCGCCACCGGCCAGCGTGCCCGCCGAACGAGACAGCGTGAGGTAGTCGAGGCCCACATCGAGCAGGAAGCCGAGCCGTGCGTTGACCTCCTTCGTGACACGCTCTGCGATCAGCCGATCGCGCTCGCCCAACTCCAGTGCTGCGAGGAACTTGGCGGACTCACCGATCGACATCTCGCAGACCTCGGAGATGTTCTTGTCGCCGACCGTGATCGCCAATGTGTACGGCTTGAGGCGCGCACCCCCGCATGCTCCGCACGGAACGAGACGCATGTACCCCTCGTACTGCTCGCGCGACCAGTCACTCTCGGCGCCTTCGTGGCGACGCTTGATCCACGGGATGACACCCTCGTACTCGGTCGAGTACTGACGTGTTCGTCCGTAGCGATTCTTGTATTTGACCGTGAGCTTGCCGCCGGCACCGTGCAGCACGACCTTTTGCTGCTTGGCCGTGAGGGTGGCCCATGGCGCGTCGAGATCGATGTCGTGCACCGTGGCCACCGACTCGAGCATGCGCGTGAAGTACTGCGTGTGGGCACTGCGCCATGGGGCGATCGCACCATCGTTGAGCGAGGCGTCGGGATCGGGGATGACGAGCTCGGGATCGACCTGGAAGGTGGTGCCCAGGCCATCGCACTTGTCGCAGGCGCCGTAGGGCGAGTTGAACGAGAAGTTGCGCGGTGCCGGCTCCTCGTAACTGACGCCGCATTTCGGGCAGGCGAGATGCTGGCTGAACGTGAGTGTTTCGGGCGTCGGCTCGCCTTCACGGGCGATGAGCTCGACCTCGGCAACGCCGTCGGCCAGCTGCAGCGCGGTCTCGAGCGAGTCGGTGAGACGTCGTTCGAGCCCCTCGCGCAACACCAAACGGTCGACCACGATCTCGATCTTGTGCTGCTCGTAACGAGCGAGTCGTTCGTCGCGCTGCAGGAACTCGTCGATCATGACGACCTCGCCGTCGATGCGAGCGCGTACGTAGCCCTGCCCGCTCAGGTCGGCGAGCAAGGTGTCGTATTCACCCTTGCGCCCGCGGACGACCGGAGCGAGCACCTGGAACCGGGTGCCCTCGTCGAGCTCGAGAATCCGGTCGACGATCTGCTGGGGCGTCTGACGCTGCAACCGGGTGCCGTCTTTCGGGCAATGCTGGACACCGACGCGCGCGTACAACAACCGGAGATAGTCGTAGACCTCCGTGATCGTGCCGACCGTCGAACGGGGATTGCGACCCGCCGACTTCTGATCGATCGAGATCGCCGGTGACAAACCCTCGATGACATCCACGTCGGGCTTGTCCATCTGTCCGAGGAACTGACGCGCGTACGAGCTGAGCGATTCGACGTACCGGCGCTGCCCCTCGGCGTAGATGGTGTCGAATGCCAGGCTCGATTTTCCCGACCCCGAAAGCCCCGTGAAGACGATGAGTTTGTCGCGCGGCAGCTCGACATTGATGTTCTTGAGATTGTGTTCGCGAGCACCCCGGACCTCGATGATGGGTCCGGAAGGCTTCGAGGTCGTGCGGGGAGCCATCGTCGTTCGAGGCTACCGAGCCGCCGGACGCAAGGCCGGGGCGAGCTGCTGGGAATCCGTCACAGACGACACACTACCAGAGTCGATCGAACACATGTACGCTCGATGGGCCCACCGCAGGCGCCTCACGATCATGTCACCGGGTCGCCATGAGCGTTTGCGGACCGACACGGTGCGACACTGTCGGGCGTGGAAGCCCGACACTCGTCGACGAAACCTCCGGCGCTGTTCCCGACGGCGAAGACGATTCTGAAGGCACTCGTCGTCGCAAGGTGGCTGGCGCTCGCATGGATGGTCGGCATCGTCGCGTTCAGCGGCGACGAACTCCGGCACCCTGTCGTCGCCTGGCTGGCGGTCGCGGCGACGCTCGCGCTGACCGCATTCAGCACCGTCACCGTGCGCACCGACCCGGCGCGCCTCATCGGCGTCGGGTTCGTGCTGGCTGAGCTCGGACTCGCCGTCGGGCTCAGCATCGTCGACGGCTACGTCTTCGACCCCGGTCACGTGTTCGCGACGACGCAGAGCATCGCCACGCAATGGCCGCTACTCGCCATGGCGACCGTCGGCGTCGCGTACGGCCCGGTCATCGCCGGGATCAGCGGCCTCACGATCGGGCCCGCCGAGATGGTGGGAGCGCTGTTGAACGACTTCGACGACTGGGCGACGCGCCACGTGGTGTCGATCGTGGCGACGAGCCTGTTCTTCGGTGCCTGCGGTGTCGTGTTCGGCTGGCTGTCACGCCTCCTCGAGCGTGCCGAGGGCGAGATCGCCGATCGTCGTGCTCGCGACGAGGTCGGTCGGGTGCTGCACGACACGGTGCTGCAGACGCTCGCGCTGGTCGAGCAACGTACCGCAGCCAGCGATCCCGAACTCGCGTCCGCCGCCCGCGAGGCCGACCGAGATCTGCGATCGTTCCTGTTCGGCAGCGCCAGCAGGGACGTCGTCGATCTCGAGGCGCGGATCCGCCAGTCCGTCGAACGTGTCCGCCGTGGCTACGACGCCGCCGTCACGGTCAGTGTCATCGATGACGGCTGCCGGTTGCCCGACGACCATCAGGACATGTTGGCGAGGGCCGTCGGCGAGGCGGTCGCCAACGCGCTCGAACACGGAGCGCCGACACGGGTCGTGGTGTACGCCGAAACGAACGACCGCGGCCACGTGTTCGCGAGCGTTCACGATGACGGATCGGGATTCGACCTCGAAGAAGCACGCGATTCGCACGGCATCGACCAATCGATCATCGGACGTGTCGAGTCGATCGGAGGCCGGGTGGATATCCGGACGTCACCGGGAGCCGGCACGGAGATCAGCATCTGGACCGCCGCCGGGTGACAGGATCAGACCCGATGACGGGAGCAACAGCGTGACGGAACCGATTCGCACCGTGTTGGCGGACGACCACGAGTTGGTTCGTTCGGGCTTGCGGTCCGAGCTGTCCGGTGATTTCGAGATCGTCGGCGAAGCGGACGACGCCGAGGGCGCGATCGACGTCATCGCCGCCCGTCAACCGCAGCTCGTCGTGTGCGACCTGCACATGCCTCGCGGCGGCGGGCTGGCCGTCGTTCAGAAGTGCGCCACCATCTGTCCGATCGTGATCCTGACCGTCAGCGAAGCCGAACGCGACCTGCTCGATGCGGTCGCGGCCGGCGCCGCCGGCTATCTGGTGAAGACGACCCCACTCGACGAGTTGCGCGCGTCTCTCAAAGCAGCGGCGGCGGGCGAACCCGTGTTCTCGCCGTCGCTCGCCGCGCTCGTGCTCGGCGAGTTCCGTCGCCTCGCGAAGGCCGCCGACACGAATCCGCTGACCGAACGCGAGCGCGAGGTGCTGCAGTACGTCGCACGCGGCAAGACGTACAAGGAGCTCGGGCTGACGCTTTCGATCTCGCCGAAGACCGCCGAGAACCACGTGCGCAACATCCTCGGCAAGCTGCACCTCAGTCGCCGCAGCGATCTGGTGCGGTACGCCGTCGAGCACGGACTCGACTGACGATCGCCGCTGTCGGGCCGCCGGCCCGGCGTCCGGTCGGATGCCTGACCCGTCGCTGTGGCGATCCTCTACCGTTGTGGGTGAGAGGTGATGCGCAATGCGCTGCGAGGACCGATCCGGCGAACGCGAACGCTGTGTGGCACGACAGCTCGCGAGACGGAACATCTCCGACGAGCGTGTGCTCGACGCGATGAGGCGCGTCCAGCGACATCGGTTCGTACCGGCCGGATTGTCCGCCGCCGCGTACGACGATCGTCCTCTGCCGATCGGATACGACGCCACGATCTCGCAGCCCTACATCGTGGCCCTGATGGCGCAGGCACTGATGCTGAGCCCCACGGACCGGGTACTCGAGGTCGGAACCGGCTCGGGGTACGCGGCCGCCGTGCTGGCCGAGTTGGGCGGCAGCGTCGTGACGGTCGAATACGTCGAAGCCTTGGCAGAGATGGCCAGGGCTCACCTGCGACCGTACGGCGACCGGGTCGTCGTGATCTGCGGCGATGGCTCGCTGGGCTATCCGCCAGGCGCACCGTACGACGCCATCAGTGTCGCCGCCGCGGCACCGCACATCCCACCGCCGCTACTGGAACAACTCGCCGGCCGGCGGGCGGCTGGTGGCACCGGTCGGCAGAGGCGCCGAGGACCTGGTGCTCGTCACCCGCACGCCGGCCGGCGACGTGCACCAGTCGCTGACACAGGTCCGCTTCGTACCGCTGCAGGGGCGCCACGGCGCGTGACCCGCAGCCATCTCACTCGGCGTCGCGGATCTCGCGACGCAGGTCGTTGATTTCGTCGCGCAACCGCGCCGCGTACTCGAACTTGAGTTCCGCCGAGGCCTCGTGCATTTCCTCCTCCAAGGTCTGGATGAGTCGACCGAGCTCTTGTTGTGGCAGCGACTTGAGTTCGCGTTGCACCTTGTCACGCTCACGCTGACGGCGCTTGTCCTTGCCGGGGACCGGCGACCCCTCCGCCGGCCGCAACAACGACAAGATGTCGCCGACGGCCTTTCGGATCGTTTGCGGGTCGATGCCGTGCTCTTCGTTGTATGCGAGTTGCAGCAAGCGACGACGTTGCGTCTCGCCGATCGCACGCTCCATCGAAGCGGTGACACGGTCGGCGTACATCACCACCTGGCCGGCCACGTTGCGGGCGGCGCGACCGATCATCTGGATCAGTGAGGTCTCCGACCGCAGGAAACCCTCCTTGTCGGCGTCGAGAATGCACACCAGCGACACCTCGGGCAGATCGAGACCTTCGCGCAGCAGGTTGATGCCGACCAGCACGTCGAACTCGCCGAGCCGAAGCGCGCGGAGGATCTCGATCCGTTGAATCGTGTCGATGTTGGAGTGCAGATACCGCACCCTGAGCCCTTGTTCGAGCAGGTAATCGGTGAGGTCCTCGGCCATCTTCTTGGTGAGCGTGGTGACGAGCACCCGCTCGCCATTGGTGACGCGTCCGTTGACCATCTCGATCAGGTCGTCGATCTGGCCCTTGGTCGGCTTGACGACCACCTCGGGGTCGACGAGACCCGTCGGCCGAACGATCTGCTCGACGACCTGTGTCGAGACCCGCAGTTCGTAGGGGCTGGGCGTCGCGGACAAGAACACGCACTGATTGATGCGTTCGAGCACCTCCTCGAACGTGAGCGGACGGTTGTCGCGGGCCGAGGGCAACCGGAAGCCGTGTTCGACGAGCATGTCCTTGCGGCTGCGGTCACCGGCGAACTGGCCATGCAGCTGGGGTACGGCGACATGGCTCTCGTCGATGACCAGCAGGAAGTCGTCGGGGAAGTAGTCGAGCAGGGTGAACGGCGGCTCTCCGTAGTCGCGACCATCGATGTGCATCGAATAGTTCTCGATGCCGTTGCAATAGCCGAGCTCACCGATCATCTCGAGGTCGTACTGGGTGCGCATTCGCAGCCGTTGTGCCTCGAGCAGCTTGCCGGCCTCCTCGAACTCTTTGAGCCGCACCTGCAACTCGTGCTCGATCTTCTGCGTCGCGATCGCCAGCCGCTCGTTGCCTGCGACGTAGTGGGTCGCCGGGAACACGACGCCGCGCTTCATGTCTTCGAGTGTTTCGCCGGTCAACGGATCGATCCGGGTCAGCCGGTCGATCGTGTCGCCGAACATCTCGATCCGCATCACGCTCTCGTCGTAGGCCGCGTGGACCTCGATCGTGTCACCACGCACCCGGAACTTGCCGCGCCCGAGCGTGACGTCGTTTCGGTCGTACTGCATGTCGACGAGCCGTCGCAGGATGCTGCGCATGTCGTAATCGACACCGACGCTGAGATCGAGCAACTGGCCCTTGTACTCGTCGGGATTACCCATGCCGTAGATGCAGCTCACCGAGGCCACCACGATGACGTCGCGCCGCGTGAGCAGTGCGGCAGTGGCCGAGTGCCGCAGCCGATCGATCTCGTCGTTGACCGAGCTGTCCTTCTCGATGAAGGTGTCGCTGGAGGGAATGTATGCCTCGGGTTGGTAGTAGTCGTAGTAGCTGACGAAGTACTCGACCCGGTTGTCGGGGAAGAACTCGCGCATCTCCTGGGCGAGCTGTGCCGCCAGGCTCTTGTTGGGTGCGAGGATCAACGTCGGGCGTTGGACCTGCTCGATCGTCCACGCCATCGTGGCCGACTTGCCCGAGCCGGTGATGCCCAGCAAGGTCTGGAAGCGCTCGCCTCGTTGGATCCCTCGTGCGAGCTCGTCGATCGCCTTGGGCTGGTCGCCGGCGGGCTCGAAATCGGACACGACTCGAAAGGGGGATTCGGCGATCGAGCCGTCTGGCGAACTCTGCAGCGAACCATCGGGTGAACTATCCGTCATGGCGATTTCGGACATGCCGTCCAGTCTACCATCGAACGGACGTTCGGGTTCACGCTCACTCGGGCCCGGGCATGCCGTACCGCCCCTGCACGTCGGGACGCTGCATACGCATCACCGGCACATCGGGAGCCGGGGTCGTTGCGTAATAACGCTCGCGACGGTCGGTGCCGAGATCGCCGAACGCCCGATCGACGAGGTCGAAGTACCGCTGATCGACGGCCGCCGCGCCATTGTCGCGCGCGTGCTCGTACCGCTCACGGGGTTCGCGCCGCGGCACGTAGGTGACGATTCGTGCCGTGACGTCAGCGTGACCGTGCACGGTTGCCGACGACGTCACATCGACACGATCGTAGTAACGCTCGCGTCGGTCGAGTCCGACCAGCTCCTCGTTCGACACCCACCCGACGACCCCGTTGACGATCTCGGTAGCCGACGCGACGACGCCGAGCGCGACGATCGTCCACGATTGCATCCGGCCCGACTCGTCGGGCGCCGTACCGGTCGAGTGAACGATGCCGTAGTTCCATCGCCGGCCGTATCCGGCGACTTCGGCCTCGAAGAAGTCGACGCCCAGCTGCGGCCGACGCCCGAGCGTGTGCCCGAACGAATCTGGGCTCACGAGCGAGCCGTAGCCGAACACCCAGAGCCCTGACATCTCCCGAAACGATATCCGGCGTGCGACTCAGGCCGTCACCAAGCCCACGATCAGCAGCGCCTGGCCGACGTGGTACGGCACGATCACCGACAGCCGCCTGCCAGGTAGCGGGCCGACGAACCGCTGATGACCCAGCACCCAGTCGCTGACCGCGAACATCGATGCCCCAACGGCTGCCAGCCAGGCTCCCGTCGCCCAGGCCGTCACGGTCATCACCGAGATCACGGCCGCATAGAACAGCACGGCGCCGGCCAGCACCGGGCCACCCTGAGCGCGAGCCCCTGGCACCGTGCGACCGACGAAGCGGTACGAGAGCAACGCGACGATGAACGCCGCGCCCGACAGGGCCCACACGGGCTCGAAGCCGACGAGGACCGCGCCGACGGCATACGCGAGGTGCCCGACCGCAAATGCGCCGAGACCGGCCATGAACGCAGCTTCACCCTCCCCCAGTAGCGCGACGTCGCCAACGAGACCGAACAACGCCCCGACGACGATCCATGCCCGCACATCGCCGGTCGTATCGCCGGCGATCGCTGCAACGCCGACGAGGACAGCCATCGTTGCCGGCTTGGCGAACCACTCGAGGCGGCGTTTCCCCCGCAAGACCGCCCACCAATCCAACAGCGCCATCGCCGCCGCGGCCAGAAGAAGGAACACCGTGGTCGTCACGGTTCGAGCGTACGACCATCGAATCCGCCTCCGATCGCCGGCGCCGAGACGGTTGAATGGGAGCGTGCCTCGGCAACGTTCGTTCCCGCTCGAAACCGAGCGCCTGACGATACGCCTGCTGGCGCGCGGTGACATCACGGAGTTCACCCGATACCGCAACATCGACGACCTGGCCAGATTCCAGGACTGGCCACTCCCCTACACCCGAGACCTCGCTCACGAGCTCATCGACGAGATGGAATCGCTCATCGGGCCCACCGCCGACCGGTGGGTCCAGCTTGCGCTCGACGACGGCTCCGGCATCGTGGGCGATGTCGCCGTATGGCTCGATGCCGACCAGCAGCTGGCGCTCGTCGGTTACACACTGGCGCCCGAGCATCAGGGTCACGGCTATGCGACCGAGGCCGTGCGAGCCGTCGTCGACTGGCTGTTCCGGATCGGGAGGGTGCACCGCATCGCGGCCACCATCGATCCGCGCAACCTCGCCTCGGCCCGTGTGCTCGAGCGCTGTGGCTTCGAGTACGTCGGAACTGCCCGTTCAGCGGCGTACGTCCGTGATGAATGGGCCGACGACGCGAGGTTCTCGCTGCTCGAACCTGACTGGAGGGCCTGGATCGCCCGGCCGACCGGACCACCCCTCGACGTATCGCTGGTCGACATCACGCACGACAACGTGAGCGCGCTCGGCGCGATCGACCGATCGTTCTCACAGCGGCGACTCGTTGCACCGGTGCTCGTGTCGCTCGCCGAGGCGTACGCAGCGCTGACGTCGTGCGGCGAGGTGCTGCACCTCTGGCTGCGCGCCGTCGAGGCGGACGGAGAGCTGGTGGGATTCGTGATGGTGAGCGAGCCTCACGCCGAACAACCGAACCCCTACCTCTGGCGGTTGGTGATCGACACACCCCATCAAGGTAGAGGGATCGGACGACGCGTCATCCTGGACATCGCGCGGCGACGACGCGAGAGCAGCAGTCACCTCGCGGTGAGCTTCCCGCCGGATGTCGTGGGCTCACCAGCCGGGTTCTACGCCAGGCTGGGGTTCGAGCCGTCCGGCATCGGCGACCATGGTCAGGTCGAGGCGCTGCTCGACCTGACCGGCGTGCCCGACTGACGTTCAGTTCGCGGCCAACCGGTCTCGCAGCTCGCCCAGCTGCACCCACAGCCCATCGACCTGGTCGCGCAGCGCCTCGAGGTCGCCTGAGTTGTCGATGACATGTGTCGCAGTCGCCAGACGTTCCGCGCGGCTGATCTGGCTCTTGACGCGATTGCGAGCGTCGGACTCGGCCATACCGCGAAACCTGACGAGACGCTCGATCGCGACATCCGGCTCGACATCGACCACGATCGTCGCCGCGATGTCGGAACGCGGGTTCTCGCCGAGCAGGGGGAAATCCAGCACGACCACACGATCGGTGTCCGCCTGCTCGGCGATCTGGCGCTTGATCTCGTCCTGCATCGCAGGGTGCACGATGCCGTTCAGGTCCTGTAGCGCGAGCTTGGCCTCGTCGGATTCCCCGAACACGACCGCTGCGACCGCTGCACGATCGAGCGAGCCGTCGCCGTGAAGGATGTGATGCCCGAACCGGTCGGCCATTCGCTGCAGCAACGGTGCACCGGGTACCTGCAGGTCGCGTGCGATCTGATCGGCGTCCACGATCACGGCACCATGCTCGGCGAGGAGCATCGACACCGTCGATTTGCCGGCACCGATGCCCCCGGTCAACCCGACCAGGAGCACCGACGATCAGGCTTCTTCGGCGACGACTTCGGCGACGGGCGCCTCGGCCACTTCGACGACTTCTTCGGCCACGACTTCGGCGACTTCTTCGGCCACGACTTCGGCCACTTCTTCGGCGACGGGCACCTCAGCAGCCGGTGCCTCAGCAGCCGGTGCCTCAGCATCGGTGGTGGGCGCGGCGGGATCGGTGCTCTGGTACTCGGCCCACGCGGCCTCGACCTCGTCGCTGCTGGTTGCCCAGTTGCCCTCGGAGTCGATCTCGAAGTGCTCGCGGTACTCGGCGGCCAATTCGCCACCCTCGGCAGCCTGCTTGATCGACAAGCTGATGCGACGACGTGCGAGGTCGAGATCGATGATCTTGACCCACAGCTCCTCGCCGGGCGTGACGACTTGCTCGGGCGAGTCGACGTGGTGCGCCGACATCTCCGAGATGTGCACGAGGCCCTCGATACCGTCTCCGACCTGCACGAACGCACCGAACTGCACGAGCTTGGTGACACGGCCGTAGACGAGCTGGCCGACCTCGTGGG
The DNA here is from genome assembly GCA_963701575.1 of uncultured Acidimicrobiaceae bacterium. Lineage (GTDB taxonomy): Bacteria > Actinomycetota > Acidimicrobiia > Acidimicrobiales > Ilumatobacteraceae > Ilumatobacter. Next base: position 5,540 of record CAVPAQ010000038.1, on the reverse strand, counting down.
TCTCCGCGAACTCCTGCCACGGATCGGCCTGGGTCGCCTTGAGCGACAGGCTGATGCGCTCGCGGCTGAAGTCGACGTCGAGCACCTGCACCTTGACCGGATCGCCGACTGCGACGACCGAACCGGGGTGATCGACGTGCTTCCAGGAAAGCTCGCTGACATGGATCAGCCCATCCATACCGCCCAGGTCGACGAAAGCGCCGAAGCTGACGACCGACGACACAGTGCCCTCGCGGACCTCGCCGATCTTGAGGTTGGTGAGGAAGCTGTCGCGGGTCTCCTTCTGGGTCTCCTCCAGATAGGCCCGGCGCGACAACACGACATTGTTGCGGTTCTTGTCGAGCTCGATGATCTTGGCCTGCACCGTGGTACCGATGTACGGGGCCAGGTCGCGGACACGGCGCAGCTCGACGAGCGATGCGGGCAGGAAGCCTCGCAGGCCGATATCGACGATCAGGCCGCCCTTGACGACCTCGATGACCGGACCCTCGACGACCTCGTCGGCTTCCTTCTTGGCCTCGATCGTGCCCCACGCGCGCTCGTACTGTGCCCGCTTCTTCGACAGGAGCAGACGGCCTTCCTTGTCCTCTTTGGTGAGGACGAGCGCCTCGATCACTTCACCCAGGCTGACGATCTCCGACGGGTTGACGTCGTTGCGGATGCTCAGCTCGCGGCTGGGGATGACACCCTCGCTCTTGTAGCCGATGTCGAGCAGCACTTCGTCTTTGTCGATCTTGACGACGGTGCCGTTGACCATCTGGCCATCTTCCACTTCGACGATCGTGCCGGCGATGGCATCTGCGAAGCTCATTCCGAGATCGTTCGAAACGATCTCACGGGGGGTGTAGATGCCCTCCTCGTCGAAGGTTCCCATGGCGGGATTCGAGGCGGACGTATAGGTCGAGGTGTCGGACAAGAAACGAACTGCTTTCAAAGGGTGGATGGGGAAGCTGACGCGCACTGCTACCAGTGCAGATCTCGATGCTACCAGGACACATTGCTTTCCAACAGGGAGCGGATCACGCGATCCGGTGAGCGAGCAGCAGGAACTCGGCGCTGTCGGCGGTCGCCACGTCCAGTCCGTAGGCCCCCGGTTCGACACTGCTGATCGAGTCGACGAGCAGCCCGTGTGCGGCGCACAACAGACGCAGTTCGCGCGGGGTGTAGCACCCGGTCCACAGGCTGGCCTCGATCGCTTCGCCGGATTCGTTGCGGATCTCCGTGCGTTCGTGGTTGACGCCGAGATCGGCGTCGAAGTCGGCACCCTCCCAGTGTTTCATCACGAAGTACGAACTGAACGCCGACAGCGCCAACCGGCCGCCGGCTCGCAGGGCGTGCGCCATTCCGGCGATCACCGTCTCGTCGTGACCGTCGGCGGTCATCAGCCCGAACGCCCCTTGACACAAACAGATCACTGCATCGAACTCGGCCGCGAAGCCCAGGTTGCGAGCATCGAGCCGCTCGAACGTCGCACCGTCCGGCGCTCCGTCGCAGGCGATCTCGATGAACCGCTGACTGATGTCGATGCCGTGCACGGCGATGCCGCGGTCGGCGAGTGCGTAGGCATGCCGCCCCGGGCCACACCCCACGTCGAGCACCCTCATCCCCGGCTGCAGCCCGAGCGCGGAGATCAGGAATTCGACCTCCTGTCGGGTGCCCTTCGTGAACGAGTAGCGCAGATACGCCGCCCCGAGATGATCGGCAACATCTTCGAACCAATGATCCCTCGATCCAGCACCCACGACAACAGTCTGGCGACCGCCGGGGTCGGGGGCGACCTCGATCGGCTGGTTGGGGTCCGACACGATCGGCACGATCGTCCCGCGGCCCAGGTCCGGCCACGGTTCGAGCGACCATTCGCTCCCCTTTGGGCGGCGGTCCGGCCGCCGTCCGAATCATCGTTTTCCCTTCGTTACCGAGCTCCCGCAGTGCAGACGGAAACTTGAGCGGACCCGGCTGGAGCGCGGTACCGCGGATGCCGATGGGCGAGTGTGGCGTTCCACCGAGGCGAAGATCACGCCGTGTTCAGCACGGTTGCCGGTCAGGCGAAAACGCTGCGTTTGCCCGTTCAGGGGCGATCGAGGTCGGAACGGTGCCTGCCGTGAGCAACGGCATCCCGGCAACGACGGCGGATCAGTCGACGATCGATCGCGCTCGCCGTGGCGACATCGACTCGCTCGCTGACCTGTGGACCGTGTACCAGCCCCAACTGCTGCGGATGCTGCGGGGGCGCGGCCGGTCGGCCGCCGAGGACATCACCAGCCAGGTCTGGATCGACATCCGCCGGAACCTGGAACACTTCGAGGGGGACGGCGTCGCATTCCGCAACTGGATCTTCACCATCGCCCACCGCCGAGCAATCGACGAAGGACGACGAACGGCTCGTCGGCACGAGGTGCTCGTCGATTCGATCATGCCGCGGCTCGCAGCGGGCCGCGCCATCGACCCGCTCGGAGACTCGCTCGACAACGTGCTCGCCCTGCTGAGCACGTTGCAGCCGATCGCCGCCGAGATCGTGATGCTGCGCGTGATCCATGACGTCCCCGTCTCGGAAGTCGCCGCGATCACCGGCGAGAGCGAGGGCAACGTGCGAGTACTCGCCCATCGGGCGCTCGAACGACTTCGCCAGGCGATCGAGGAGGGCGGCACGATCGCCGCCGCCCTGTCGCCCGACCTGCGCTACGTCTGACCCCGGCGGAGCCCGGACAGCACCCCGAGGGTCGTACCGGGTGGTTCTTGAAGCAAACGTGACCCACTCTCTGTAACAAACACACCACTTTGGGCGATATTTGTTCGTGATAACCGTGTTGAGAATTCGACGAGAGGCAAGACCATGACCGTCCAATGTGTGCCCATCCAGGGCCGCCGACGGCGCGCCGTGGCCACGATCGCGGCGCTGATCGGGACCCTTGGCGTCGCCGCCGTGGGTTCGGGCCCGGTTCCGAGCGCGTCCCCGCCGGCCGTTGCGTCGAACGCACCGATCAGTCTGTCGATGGCAGTCAAGCCGGGCGACCCGGTGATCATGAAGATGGTCACCGAGAAGTCGAGCGGCGAGTACGCCGGCAAGGGCGCCACCGGGCAGGGCATCGACGTCGCCCTGATCGACTCGGGCGTCACGCCGGTCGTCGGTCTGAACCAGCCCGGCAAGATCATCTACGGGCCGGATCTCTCCAACGAGGGCGGACAGGCGAACCTGCGCAACCTCGACACCTTCGGACACGGCACCCACCTCGCCGGCATCATCAACGGCGACGACGGCAACATGGTCGGCGGCATCGCCCCCGACAGCCGCATCGTCAGCGTCAAGGTCGCGGGTGCAACTGGGCAGACCGACATCGCCCAGGTGATCGCCGGGATCGACTGGGTCGTCGAGCACAAGAACGACAACGGCCTGAACATCCGCGTCCTGAACCTGTCGCTCGGCATGCCGGGCGTGAAGGCCAGCCAGGGCGATCCGCTCTCGGCGGCGGTCGAGCGGGCCTGGAACGCCGGCATCGTCGTCGTCGCCGCCGCAGGCAATCGCGGCACCACCGCCGGTGGGATCGACAGCCCAGCCGTCGATCCCTACGTGATCGCGGTCGGTGCTCACGAGATGTACGACTCGTCCGGCGCACAGGATTTCATCGCCCCGTGGAGTTCGGTCGGCAACCAGTACCGGGCGCCCGACTTCCTCGCCCCCGGGCGCTCGATCATGAGCTTCCGGGTGCCCGGCTCCAAGCTCGACCAGATGTACCCGTCGGCCCGCGTCGACGGCACGTACTTCCTCGGATCCGGCAGCTCGCAAGCAGCGGCGGTCGTCAGTGGCTTCGTCGCGGCGATGCTGTCCCGCTACCCGGCGTTCACGAACGATCAGGTCAAGTACGTGTTCCAGAAGGAGTCGATCGACTTCAAGGACGTACCCAGCACCGTCGACGGGAACGGCAAGATCAGCCCGAAGGACGCGATCCGTGCGCCCAAGGTCGCCCTGAGCGCACCGAAGCAACAGTTCACACCGGCACTCGGTACGAGTTCGAGCCAGAGCGTGAGCGCCCCTTCGGGTGCGACCTGGTCGGGCGGCACATGGTCGGGAGCCACCTGGTCCGGCGGCACATGGTCGGGTGCGACCTGGTCCGGTGCCACCTGGTCCGGTGCCACCTGGTCGGGCGGCGTCTGGTCAGGAGCGACCTGGTCGGGCGCGACCTGGTCGGGTGCGACCTGGTCGGGCGCCACCTGGTCGGGAGCGACCTGGTCCGGCGCCACCTGGTCGGGTGCCACTTGGTCCGGCACCAACTGGAGCGGGGAACGCTGGTCATGAGCGCCACACGCACGAAGCGCGGCTTGCTCGCCGCCATCGCAGTCTCGGCTGCGATCCTCACCCTCGCTCCGGCTCTGACGGTCGCCGCTGCGAACTCGCACGCAGCGAAGCCGCCGAAGCCGCCGAAGGAGGCGAAGCTCGCGAGGGACAAGACGGCCAAATCGACCACCAAATCGACCACCAAATCGACCACCAGATCGACCACCACGTCAGGTGACGTGACGGGCTCCTCACCGTCATCCGACTCCGACGAGACGACCCGCCAAACCACGCAGCTGCTCGACATCGCCGCTCAGATCGGAGCCGATGAACTCTGGGCCGCCGGCTACACCGGCAAGGGCGTCGACATCGCCCTGATCGACACCGGGGTCGCACCCGTCGCAGAGCTCAGCGAGAGCAACATCGTGGTGGGACCAGACCTCTCGTTCGAGGGTGGCGTCGCACAGGTCTCGGGACTCGACACCTACGGCCACGGCACCCATATGGCCGGCATCATCGTCGGCCGCACGCCCGGCGCCGACCCCCGTTCACCCCGCGACGGCGACGTCATCGGAATCGCCCCCGATGCGCGGCTGATCAGCGTCAAGGTGGCGGACAACACCGGCGCCACCGACGTCTCGCAGGTGATCGCCGCCATCGACTGGGTGGTACAGCACCGACAGGCGGACGGCTTGAACATCCGGGTGATCAACCTGTCGTACAACACGACCGGCACCCAGTCGTACGTCGACGATCCGCTGTCGAAGGCGATCGAGAACGCCATGTTCCACGGCATCACCGTGATCGTCTCGGCCGGCAACGAAGGCGCGTGGCCTGAGGCATCTGGCCAACCCCGCCACCAACCCTCACGTCATCGCCGTGTCGGCCGCGCACTACGACGACGATGGCGAGTGGTCGTTGCCCGGTTGGGCACCCTGCGGTGGCGACGTGCGCAACCCCGATCTGGTGGCGCCCGGCGTCTCGGTCGCCAGCCTCCGGGTGCCCGGTTCACGAATCGACGTCGATCACCCCAAGGGAAGACTCGCCGACGACGAGCGGCTCTTCCTGGGATCGGGAACGTCTCAGGCAGCAGCTGTCGTCACCGGCGCGGTGGCACTCCTGCTCGATCACCGGCCCGAGCTCACGCCGTGGCAGGTGAAGGACATCCTCGGGTCCGGTGCCCACGACACCGGGGCCCCCGCGAAGTTCGACGGGGCGGGTGTCCTCGACGTCGCCGAGTCGGCCCGTCGCAACCCGCCGCGCGGCA
>CAVPAQ010000037.1:0-11068 GCA_963701575.1 uncultured Acidimicrobiaceae bacterium | reverse complement strand
CTGCGCCGGCCCAGACGGGATCGCCGCCACTGGCCTCCGCTTCGCTCTGACCGCTTGCGCCGCCCGACTCGTCGGTTGCCTCGTCGGGGGTGGCCGCCGGCTGCTTCGAGCCCTTGGGCTTGGCCGGAGCCGGGGTCGGGAGTACCGACTGGGTGAACACGATGTACTCGTTGCACAGCACGTCGTAGGCGTTCAGTTCGCCGGGGGTGATGAGCTGGACCTCGGTGAGGTTGCGGAAGCTCAGCGCAGCCGCGGCGTCGTCACGGCCGACCACCACGAGCGCCTTGGCGTCGATGCCCAGTCCGGCGAGCGCGGCTTTGGCCGCCTTGGTGCTCGGCTTGTCCCAGCCCCAGGTGTCGACGACGATGATCTTGCCCTCGGCGGCACGATCGGACAAGGCCGAACGAAGCGCGAGCCCGATCATCTTCTTGGGAGTCTTCTGGTCGTACTTGCGGGGCTTGGGCCCGAGGGCTACGCCACCACCGCTGTAGTGCGGCGCACGGATCGAGCCCTGACGGGCGTTGCCGGTGCCCTTCTGGCGGAACGGCTTGGCACCGCCGCCGCGGACCTCGCTGCGGGTCTTGGTGCTCTGAGTCCCCGACCGGCGCGCCGCGAGCTGGGCGGTGACGACCTGGTGCATGACCGGGACGTTGGGTTCGATGCCGAACATCGAGTCATCGAGTTCGACCTTGCCGGCGTCCTTGCCGGCGGCGTTCTTGAGGGTGATCTGTGCCATGTCGATCAGGCTCCCTTCGCCGATGTCGTGGTCGGAGCCTTGACGGCATTGCGGACCGACACGACCCCACCGTTGGGGCCCGGCACCGAGCCCTTGATCAGCAACAAATTGCGCTCGACGTCCGCGTCGACGACCTCGAGGTTGAGTGTGGTGACCTGCTCGTGGCCCATGTGACCGGCCATCCGCTGACCCCTGAACACGCGGCCAGGGAACGAACAGGCACCGACCGAGCCGGGCGTGCGGTGATTCTTGTGGTTGCCGTGGCTGGCGCCCTGGCCCTTGAAGTTGTGACGCTTCATCACGCCGGCGAAGCCCTTGCCCCGGCTGGTCGCGGTCACGTCGACGCGGCTACCCGAAGCGATCGCTTCGACCGTGATCTCCTGACCGATCTCGAAGCCGTCGACGGAGTCGAGCCGCAGTTCCACCAGGCGCTTGCCCGGCTGGACACCGGCCTTGTCGTAGTGACCGGCTGCGGGCTTGTTGAGCTTCTTGGCATCGCGGTGCCCGTAGGTCACCTGCAAGGCCGTGTAGCCGTCGCGTTCGGTCGTCTTGATCTGGACGACGCGCATGGGCTCGACACGGAGGACCGTGACGGGAACGACCTTGTCGTCCACCCACTTCTGCGTCATCCCGACCTTCTCGCCGAGAATCACTGTTTGTGCCATTGCGGCTTCCTTCGAGTTGATCGAGCCCGGTTGGGCTATCCACTGATACATGGCCATTGCGGTCAACGAACCTTGCGGTCCTCACGCAAATGCTCCGCTGCCCTCACGGGCGAGCGGAGCACTCGGTCAAGTTGTCGCCGTGAGGTCCCTGCCGGAAGTGCTCATGGCACCAGCCGGATCAGGCTCACACGGACATCGATTGCGAACACTGCGCCGTATCAGACGGGTCTGAAGGCGGCTAGGGAATGCTATCCGCGCGCTGCGCTACCGACAACCAACACTGGTCGAGTCCTCGAAAACCTTCGGCAGCGACGCAATGGCCCCGATCCGGGGCACCATCGCCGCGCCGATCAGGGCCGTCGCCGGTCAGGTCTGTGGCCGGTTGGTGAGCACGACGGTGAGGGTCCGGCGTTCGCCGTCGCGAAGCACGACGATCTCGACCTCGTCGCCGGGCTCGCGGTCGCGAATGGCGGCGATCAGCCCGGAGGCACCGTCGATCGCCGTGTCGTCGATCGCAATCACGATGTCACCGGCCAGCATCCCCGCCGCGGCGGCTGGGGTGCCTTCGTCGACGGTGTCGATGATCGCGCCCTGCCCGCCATCGCGGCGCTCGTTGAGCCCCACGCCGAGGAAGCCCTCTTGGCGCTGCACACCATCGGCCTGCCGGCGCAGCGCTTCGATCACTGGAATCGCCTCGGTGCCGGAGATCGCGAAGCCGATGTTGCTGGCGGCGGTCGTATTGTCGCTTCGCGCCACAGCGGTGTTGATCCCGACCAGCTGCCCCAGCGCATTCACCAGGGGACCACCCGAATTGCCCGACGAGATGGCCGCATCCGTCTGGATCAGGCCATCGAGCGCTCCGGCCTCGGTCTGAATCGTGCGTTCGAGGGCCGACACGATGCCCAGCGTGACCGAGGGCGCACCGGCGAGGTCGAGCGCGAAGCCGATCGCCACGACGGAGTCACCGATCCGCACCGAGTCGGGGTCGGCGAACGTTGCGGGCACGAATCCGTCCCCGGAGATTCTCAACAGCGCCAGATCATTCCCCGGGTCGGCGGCCAGCAGCGTGGCCTGTCTGGGCTCGGTCTCGCCTGCCAAGCGCACCCGGATCGCGGTCGCATCCTTGATGACGTGTGCATTCGTGAGGATCTCACCGTCGGCCGTGGTGATGACACCGGTGCCGATCGAGCCACCCGATCCGAACGGTCCGTCGATGTCGGCGCTGATCGTCACCACCGACGGAGCAACGTACGCGGCAACGGCGGCGACGTCGATCGACGGCAGGTCGCCGACCCGGGCACCGCCCATGTCGAGCGCCGCATTCGATGCTCGGCGAGGCGCACCCGGCGCTCGATCGAGGCGCTCGTACACAGCTGCGCCGGTGAATCCGGCGCCGATCATCGCCATCGTGACCGCCCCGCCGAGCAGCACCCGCATCGGCCACCGGCGTCGGGGCTTGTTGCGTGGCGGGAGGAAGGGTGGCGGTGAGATCGGCGACGACGACCGAACCGGAGCCTCACGCACGCCGGGCGATGACACAGGATCGCCACCGGATGCGGCGCGCCGATTCGGCGTCAGTTCGATCTCGATGCGCTCGCGATCAGGCAGACGAGGCACGCCAATTGGCGGCGAGGGAACAGGCGACGGTGAAGTCACGACCTCTGGTCTATCAATAGGAGCGACAATTCGTCTCGCCGAGGGCCTTGTTCTCAGCGTATTCACAGGCGTTTGGCAGAGCGGGAGCGGGATCCGCGCTTGCACACAAACCACACGAGATGGCAGTGTTCCGCGACAACGAGCGAGCGCCGCTCCAGAACACGAGGTGAACACGACATGGGGGAGACGCAGAATCGCGACGATGTCATCGTGCTCGAGGGCGTCAACAAGTCCTTCGGCAACTTCGTCGCCGTGGATCAGGCCGATTTCAGCATCGCCCGCGGCGAGTTCTTCGCGATGCTCGGACCGTCCGGCTGCGGCAAGACCACCACGTTGAAGATGATCGCCGGGTTCGAGCAGCCCACCCGTGGTCGGGTGATGCTCGAAGGCGTCGATGTTTCGCGCACTCCTCCGTACAAGCGCAACGTGAACACGGTCTTCCAGCAGTATGCGCTGTTTCCCCACATGACCGTCTCCGACAACGTCGCGTTCGGACCTCGCAGTCACAAGGTCGCCAAAGCGACGTACGAGCCGCGGGTTCGCGACATGCTCGACGTGGTTCGCTTGTCGGAGTTCGCTGCCCGCAAGCCCGCCCAGCTGTCCGGTGGACAGCAGCAACGCGTCGCGCTGGCCCGGGCGCTGGTCAACATGCCCAGTGCGCTGCTGCTCGACGAGCCGCTGGCAGCGCTCGACTTGAAACTGCGCGAGGCGATGCAGCTCGAACTCAAGCGCATTCAGCGCGAGGTCGGCATCACGTTCGTGTTCGTGACACACGACCAGGGTGAGGCGCTCACCATGAGCGATCGGATCGCGGTCATGAGCCAAGGCCGCGTCGAGCAGATCGGATCGCCCGAGGAGATCTACCACTCCCCGGCATCACTGTTCGTGGCCAGCTTCATCGGCTCGGCCAATCTGCTCCCCGGGACCGTCACCGGGCACGATGGTGACGACACCGTGGTCGCGCTCACGGCGGGCGGCACGATTCGCACGCGAGCTGCAGAGCCTCCGGTGGTCGGCGCCCAGGTTTCGGTGATGTTGCGACCGGAGCGGCTCACCGCGAGCGCAGAACCGGCGTCCGATCACCGCAGCATCCTCGGCACGGTCAAAGAGCTCATCTTCCAGGGGGCCTCGACGCGACTCGAGGCGGAACTGGCCGATGGCACGATGGTCGTCGCCCAGATGAACACCGGCCCGGACACTCCGCTGCTGCTGCCCGGTTCCGAGGTTCACGTACGGTGGAGCCCTGGTGCCGCCTTCATGATCGACGGCTGGCCGGCGACCGCCGGTGCCAGCAGCTCTGACATCGACGACATCGAAGCATCACTCTGACTCCTGAAAGGGGAGACATCATGACCCGACGACCCATTCGCCCACGCAACGTCGGGCTCAGCCGCCGCCAGTTCCTGATCCGCTCGGGTGCCCTCGGTGCAGCCGGATTGACATTGCCCCAGCTGCTGGCAGCGTGCGGAGGCGACGACGACACTTCGGCACCGGTGCCGACCAGTGGCGATACGGCCGCGACGGGCTCGACCGCCCCAGCGGGCGGCGGCGGCAACACGTTGTTCTTCGAGAACTGGCCGGCCTACATCGACCCGACCGAGGACGGGCTGATCGGTACCGTCGATCGGTTCACCGAGGCGTCGGGGGTCGAGATGACCTACACCGAAGCGTTCAACGACAACGTCGAGTACTTCGCCAAGATCCAACCGCTGCTCGGACGCGGCGAGAAGATCGATCCCGACCTGATCGCTCCGACGAGTTGGATGGCTGGTCGCCTGATCAACCTGGGATGGCTCGACAAGCTGCCCCTCGACCAGGTGCCCAACAAGAGCAATCTGCGTGACGACCTCGTCAACCCGGCCTGGGATCCCACCGGCGAGTACTCGCTGCCGTGGCAGACGGGCTTCGCCGGCATCGCCTACAACCTCGATGTCACCGGTCGTGAGCTGACGAGCGTCGACGACCTCTGGGATCCGGCGTTCAAGGGCAAGATCGGAGCGCTCACCGAGATGCGCGACACGATCGGGGTGATCTTGCTGAGCCAGGGCGTCGACATCTCGACCCTGACCAGCTTCGATCAGGCCGCGGGAGCATTCGAGAAGCTCGAGCAGGCCAAGGCCGATGGTCAGATCCGGCGTTTCCACGGCAACGACTACTTCGACGACCTGTCCAACGGCAACTTCGCGGCGACGATCGGCTGGTCGGGCGACGTCGCCCAGATCCAGCTCGACAACCCATCGGTGCGGTTCCTGTTCCCGCCCACGGGTGCAACCAGCTGGGCCGACACGATGGTGATGCCGAAGGGGGCCGTCAACCGCGACGCCGCTGCCAAGTGGATGGACTTCGTGTACGACCCGGTTCAGGCTGCACAGCTCACGGCGTGGGTGCAGTACGTGTCACCGGTCAAGGGCGTTCGTGCCGAGGTCGAGAAGATCGACCCCGACCTGGCGAACAACCCGCTGATCTTCCCCGACGACGCGACGCTCGACAACACTCGGAGTTTCGCCTCGCTGTCCGAGGACGTCGAAACCGAGTTCGACGCAGCGTTCTCCAAGATCATCGGCGCCTGACCGACGGCAATGGCCAGGGCGACGACGCACGACGCTTCGCGAAAGGTGAAGCGGCCCGAGCTGGTCGGGCTCGCCGCGCTCGTCGGCGCGGGTCTCTTGCTGATGGCGATCGGCGCGCGCTGGTTCACCGGCCCGGCCTCGATCTTCGCGCTGGCACTCGTCTTCGCGTCGATCGTCTGGCTGATCGCCACCGCCGTCATGGGCGGGCCCGAGGCTCGACGGCGGATCGCACCGTACGGATTGCTCAAACCGGGAGCACTGTGGCTCGCGCTGTTCTACCTGGCGCCCCTCGTCACGCTGCTGCGGCTGTCGCTGTCGACGCTCCCCAGCAGATTCGCGGTCGACGCCGAGTTCGACTGGAACTTCGGCAACTACGCGGACGCGTTCACCGACTTCGGGCCGCAGTTCCAGCGCGCGTTCCTCTATGCGGGGATCGCGACGATCCTCACGATCCTGATCGGGTACCCGGTCGCCTACGTGATCGCGTTCCGAGGGGGCCGGTATCGCAACCTGCTGCTCGGGCTCGTCGTCGTTCCCTTCTTCACGTCGTACCTGATCCGCACGATCGCTTGGCGAAGCCTGCTCAACGACACCGGTCAGGTCGTGCAACTGCTCGACACGCTCAAGCTGTCGGGATTGTTGGAGTCGGCCGGCGTGATGAACAACGGGCGCATCCTGCAGACGCCGGCCGCTGTGATCGGAGGGCTCACCTACAACTTCTTGCCGTTCATGATCCTGCCGATCTACGTCAGTCTCGAAAAGGTCGATCCGGGTCTCGTCGACGCGGCACAGGACCTGTATTCCACCTCGACTGCGGCGTTCCGCAAGGTCGTCTTGCCGTTGTCGATGCCGGGCGTGTTCGCCGGGACACTGCTGACGTTCATCCCTGCCGCGGGCGACTTCGTCAACGCGTTCTACCTCGGCAACCCGAGCACCACCATGATCGGCAACTCGATCCAGGACCAGTTCCTGGTGCAGAACAACGTACCGCTGGCCTCGGCCATGTCATTCGTGCTGATGGCGATCATCACGGTCATGGTGATCGTCTACAGCCGCTTCTTCGGTACCGAGGACCTGGCATGAGCGGCATCCAGTCGACCCGGGGTTCGGCGTCGTGAGTGCGCCCACGTCGGTCCGAGGGTCGATCGCCAAGTGGACGCTCAACGTCTACGCCGCACTGGCGCTCGTCTACCTGTTCGTTCCGATCGCCTGGATCGTCGGATTCTCGTTCAACAACCCGAAGGGCAACTACAACGTCCAGTGGCAGGGCTGGACATTGGACAACTGGCGCGACCCGTTCGGGGACCAGGCGCTCACCGACGCCTTCGTCGAGAGCCTCAAGATCGCAACGATCTCGACCGTGGTGGCAACAGCGCTGGGTTCGTTGATGGCGATCGCGTTGGCCCGTTACAGGTTCCGTGGTAGCGGGGCGCTCAACTTCTTCCTCGTGCTTCCGCTGACGACCCCCGAGATCGTGCTCGGGTCGTCGCTGGCCACGTTGTTCCTCGACTGGAACATCACCCGGGGCTTCAACACGATCGTCATCGCCCACATCATGTTCCAGGTGAGTTTCGTCGCACTGACGGTTCGGGCCCGCGTCAGGGGCTTCGACTGGACGCTCGAACAGGCCGCTCAGGATCTGGGCGCGACACCGATGCGGACGTTCTGGAGGGTCACCTTCCCACTGATCCTGCCGGGCATCCTGGCGGCATCGCTGCTGTCGTTTGCGCTGTCGCTCGACGACTTCATCATCACGCTGTTCAATGCCGGCTCGCTCAACACGTTCCCGCTGTACATCAACGGCAGTTTCCGCGTGCGATTCCCGGCCCAGGTCAACGTGCTCGCGAGCGTGGTGCTGCTGGTCAGCGTCGCACTGATGCTGACCGGAACCTTGTTCGGCGCCCGCAAGCACCGAACGCGCAGTTGACCAGACGCTCAGTACGGCGCGTCGACGTCTCCCCCTTCGACGTACACGCTCTTGAGCTGGCTGTAGTGATCGAGCGCGGCGCGGCTGTTCTCACGGCCGATGCCCGACCGCTTGTAGCCGCCGAACGGGGCCTCGATCGGCGTGAGATTGTAGGTGTTGATCCAGCATGTCCCGGCCTGGAGGCGTGCGATCACCCGGTGGGCCCGTTGCACGTCCTTGGTGAACACCCCGGCTGCGAGCCCGACATCGAGTGCGTTGGCACGTTCGATCACCTCCCGCTCGTCATCGAACGACAACACGCACATCACCGGACCGAAGATCTCCTCACGTGCGATGCGCATCGAATCGGCGACGCCCGTGAAGACGGTCGGTTGCACGAACCAGCCGTCGGGTTGTCCTGCCACCGCTGCGGCCCCCCCGCCGGTTGCGATCCGAGCACCCTCGGCGGCTCCGATCCCGAGATAGTCGACGACTTTGCGGAACTGGTTCTCACTGACGAGCGGACCCATCTGCGTCGCCTCGTCCAACGGATCGCCCAGGACGATCCGTTCGGTTCGTTCGACGAGTCTGCGGACGAACTCGTCGTGGATGTCGCGGTGCACGAACACCCGTGTGCCGTTCGAGCAGATCTGCCCGCTCGAGTAGAAATTGCCCAGCATCGCGCCGCTGATCGCGTTGTCGAGATCAGCGTCCTCGAACACGAGTAGGGGTGACTTGCCGCCCAGTTCGAGCGTGACGTGCTTGAGCCCTGGTGCGGCCCCGGCGGCGACCCGTTCACCGGTCGCCACCGAACCGGTGATCGACACCTTGGCGACAGCGGGGTGTTCGACGAGCGCAGCCCCGACTCGACCACCGCCTTGCACCACGTTGAACACTCCATCGGGCAGCCCCGCCTCGGTGAAGATCTCGGCGAGCGCGAGGGCGCTGAGTGGAGTGACCTCGGATGGCTTGAACACCATGGCATTGCCGGCGGCCAGCGCCGGGGCGGCTTTCCAGCAGGCGATCTGGATCGGGTAGTTCCAGGCACCGATTCCGACGCAGACGCCGAGTGGCTCGCGCCGGGTGTAGGTGAACGACCCACCGAGGTCGACGTACTCCCCCGTCATCGTGGCCGCCAGGCATCCGAAGTACTCGAGACAGTCGGCGCCTGACGCTGCGTCTGCGACCAACGTCTCCTGCAGCGGCTTGCCGGTGTCGAGCGTCTCGAGCAGCGACAGCTCATGATTCCGTTCGCGGATGATCGCTGCCGCCGCTCGCAGCACGCGGCCCCGCTCGGCCCATGAGGTAGCTGCCCAGACGGCTGCTCCCGCCGTTGCCCCCTCGACCGCCGCCTCGATCGTGCCGGCGTCGGCCTCGTGCAGCGACGCGATCACCTCCCGGGTGGCGGCGAACCGGCTCTCGAACGGTGGCCCGGACGACTCGACGAATCGTCCCCCGATGTAGTGGCTACCAGCAGGCTGTGCGCGCATTCCAGGATGTTCGCACACGCCGACCCGAGCGAACGACTGCGTGCGGCCCAGCGTCGGTGCGACAGACCCGACTTCGGCGGGTAGAACGCGAAAGTCCTGCTGAGGGGGTGTGCGGTTGGAGGGTGTTTCCCCTACGCGTCGACAGTTCGAGCGGTGACGTGGGTGCCGTTCAGGTGATGGTGGCGTTGTCCCAGTTGTGGGTGTCGACGCCGAGCGCGGTGAGGATCGCGGCTTGGAGAGGGTTGCGGCGGGTGGTGACGGTGATGTGTCGTTCGCCGGCGGTGAGGTGGTGGGTGCGGATCCGGTTGAGCTCGCCGAGCGCCCGGCGAGGTGTGATGGTCTGGCCTTCGCGGTTGGGGTCCTCGATGCCGGCGTCGGTGAGCTGGTTGGCGATGACGGCTTCGATCACCGCGGCGAGCACGCACACGGCGATGTGGCCGCGGACGCGCTGGTCGGTCCAGTGATACACGGGTCGCAACCCGAGGAAGTCTTTGAGGACCTTGAAGCGATGCTCGACGTTGGCGAGGCTCTGGTAGTGGGCGACGACGTCGGCGGTGGATGCCTGGGCGGGTGACAGTGAGGTGGTCAACACGTAGCGGCCCGCGAGGAGGCGTTCTTCGTAGTCGATCGCGGCGGTGTCGTAGTCCCAGTGGAACCGGCCCTCACCAACAACGGTGGTGAAGCAGCGCGCCATCGGTGACGCGCCCAGGATGCGTTGCGCGGCGGCGCCGATCTTGGCCGGATCCTTGAGGCGTTTCGCATGCACCCGTTGGGAGAGCGCGATCAACTGGTTCTCGGTGCGTTCCAAGATCTCGTCGCGGCGCCGGTCATCGCGGGCGCGCCGCTTGGGTGAGTCGACCACGACGTGGCGGCGACCCTCGTGGATGATCTCGCAGGCGGTGCGCCCACCAGCGACCGGCACCCACTCGGTGTCGGGGTCGGTGGCCGCCTCGAGCACTGCAGCGACCGTGGGGTCGCGGTGCAGGCGTGTGGCGATCACGTGGTCGAAGCCGGCCGTGGCGATGTCGCCGAGGTTGTCGTCAGAGATCAGCCCCCGGTCCGCGACCAGTGCGATGCGGCCAACGCCGAAGCGTTCCTGCAGATCGGTGAGCACGGTTGGCATCGTGGTCGAGTCGCGGGTGTTGCCGTCGAACACGCGATGCGCGATCGGGATCCCATCGCCGGTGACCAGCAGCCCGATCATCACCTGGGGTCGGTCGCCGCGGTGGTCACGGCTATAGCCGAACCGCTTCGAGCCGAACCGGCCATCGGGATCGACCTGGGTTGACTCGAAGTAGGTCGAGGTCAAGTCGTAGCAGCACCACCGCAGCTCGAGGTTCAACAGTGACGTCAACCGGGCGAACAGATGCTCCTCGACTGCGGCGGTGTGATCGGCGATGGCGTCGAGGGCCCGGTAGCACTGATCCAACGACGGAGCCGCGACCCCGACGGGGAGCTCGACGTCACCGTCGAGCCACTCGATCACGGTGCGTCGTTTCGACGCCGGCGCCAACAGCCGGTTGGCCACCATCACGAACACCGTGTCGGCCAACGCCGGGGCGGTGCGATGGCCACGCAAGTCCCCGAACGCGTCGACCAAGCCGAGCTGTTCGAAGATCGCCCGCACCGCGGCCACCGCCCCGAACCCGGGCGCCGCGTCGGCGTCGAGCTCGGCGGTGTTCAACCAGGTGCCCTCGGCGTGGGCTTGGAGGGCGCCGATGATCCGATCCAGTTGCCCCGAGTCGCGCAGCGCCGTGACCTCGCCGAACCGCAACAACGTCCGGTGCGTCACCTTCGCGTCGACGCGGCCGGCCTCAACCAACGACAGATACGTGTAGGTCTTGTCGCCCCGCTTCCGCCGAGTCGTCTTCACGAACACAGCAGCTAACGTACACGAACCCGCCACTCATGTCACGCACCTGTCGCCCCTACAAATCGGCCACCACCACCCACTTTCCACCACAAACCAGCAGGTCACAGCCACGCGTCTCCGCCAATTTGGCTTCTACCCGCCGAAGTCGGGACAGATCTCCCGGTTCCCGGAC
>CAVPAQ010000036.1:0-54128 GCA_963701575.1 uncultured Acidimicrobiaceae bacterium | reverse complement strand
CACCGCCGAGCGAGTGGCCGATCACGAGTGCGTCGTCGATCTGCTCCTCGGCCAGTACCGCGCCGAGGTCGGCGGCCATCGTGGCGAGGTCGTAGGGCGCGACCTTCGACGACGCTCCGTGACCACGCAGGTCGACGGCCACCACGCGGTAGCCGGCAGCGATCAATGGCGCGAGCAGCGGATCCCACGTGCGGCGACTCTCGGTGATGCCGTGAACGAGCGCCAGGGGCCGCCCCTCGCCGGCGGCGAAGTAGTCGATCGTCACGTCCGGAGACGGGTGCGTGTGCATGCCGTGGCCTGAACCCATGTGACGAACCGTAGTCAACTCGAGCGGGGGTGCACCGGGGCGGTCAGCGGAACAGATCGCGGCTCGAGTCGCGAATCACCGGGGCCATCGACGCCGTGTCGTCGGCCACCCAGCCGTAGCCGCGGACGACCGCGACGGGGACGCGAGACGTGTTGCCCTTCACCAGCTCGGAGGCGGCCGCGAGTTCGTCGGCGACACAGATCTCCTGCACCCGGAACTCGTGGCCGTGCGGGTCCTGCTGGCCGATGTAGCTGAGCAGTGGATCGATCCCGGCAACGCCGATTGCGATGTCGGTCTGGCCCTCTCGCCACGGCCGCCCGAACGTGTCGGTCACGACGACCCCGACGTCGACCCCCAATTCGGCGAAGCGCGACCGGGCGCGCCGCGCCGATTCGTCAGGATCGGTGGGCAGCACGAGGACGCGGTCGTGGGCGCCGCTCGACGACTGGTCGACCCCCGAGTTGGCGCACACGAACCCGTGAAGCGTCTCGGTGATCAGAACCGGTCCGATCTGACGCACGATCCGCTTCGACTGGCGCAGCACCACCTCGATGACGCGTGCATCCTTCTCCCAGGTTCGCGCCCACTCGGTCGCGAACGCGGACGGTTCGACCGAGGCGAGCTCGACCGCGCACCCTTCCGCCTTGGACACGATCTTCGAGGTGATCACCACGATGTCGCCGTCGACCAGTTCGATCCGTTCCGCGACGAGCGCCGCGATGTCGTGACCCGGCTCGATCTCCGGCAGGTCCTCGACGGGGATGATCGTCAGCGCTGCTGCCACGGACGAACCGTAGCGCCGGCGACGCCGGGGCGCCCAGGTCGGTACGATCGCTGCCGTGAGCGAGATCGCCAACTGGCCACTGCGCCGATGGATCGTTGCGCTGGGCGTCTCGCTGGTCGTCGCAGCGGCGATCGGCCTCCCGACCGACGTGATTCCCAATCCCGTATTCGGACGACCCGTCGGCGTCACCTGGTGGTCGTATCCCGTGCTCGTCGTCACGGCGGTTCTGAGCGGTCTCCTGGTCGCCACCTACGTGCGTCGCAACGGGATCGACGATGTCGTCCCCGACGAGCTCGACACGCCGGGCAGGGCGGGCGGCGTCGGCGGGCTGCTGTCGTTCTTCGCCGTCGGCTGTCCGACGTGCAACAAGTTGGCCGTCGTGGCGCTCGGCTCGACCGGCGCGCTCGACTGGTTCGCGCCGGCACAGCCCGTGCTCGCCGGATTGTCGATCGTGCTGCTCGTCTGGGCACTGCGCTCGCGACTGCGAGGCGAGACAGCCTGCCCGATTGCCGCATGATCACCTGACGAGGGCAACATGGTGCCCATGGCAACATCCGTCTCGGAGACCTTCGACCCCTCGGCTTGGACGAAGGTGCCAGGCTTCGACTTCTCCGACATCACGTATCACCGCGCCAACGACGTCGGCGCAGTACGGATCGCGTTCGATCGTCCGGAGATCCGAAACGCGTTCCGGCCCAACACCGTCGACGAGCTGTATACCGCACTCGATCATGCGCGCATGTCGAGCGACGTCGGTTGCGTGCTGCTGACCGGCAACGGCCCGTCGCCCCGAGACGGTGGCTGGGCGTTCTGCTCGGGAGGCGACCAGCGAATCCGCGGCAAGGACGGCTACCGGTACGCCGCCGGCGAAACAGCCGACACGATCGATCCTGCCCGGTCGGGCCGCCTGCACATCCTCGAGTGTCAGCGCTTGATCAGGTTCATGCCCAAAGTCGTGATCTGCGTGGTACCGGGATGGGCGGCGGGCGGCGGGCACAGCTTGCACGTGGTCTGCGATCTCACGATCGCCAGCGAGGAGCATGCCAGGTTCAAGCAGACCGACGCCGACGTGGCCAGCTTCGACGGCGGGTTCGGGTCGGCCTACCTCGCCCGATTCGTCGGTCAGAAGTTCGCTCGCGAGATCTTCTTCCTGGGGCGCGAGTACTCGGCCCAGCAGATGCACGAGATGGGCGCTGTCAATGCGGTGGTCCCGCACGCGGACCTCGAGGCAACCGCCCTGCAGTGGGCGGCGGAGATCTGTGCCAAGAGCCCCACTGCGCAACGGATGCTCAAGTACGCCTTCAACCTGATCGACGACGGTCTCGTCGGGCAGCAGATCTTCGCCGGCGAGGCGACGCGGCTGGCATACGCCAGCGACGAGGCCGCCGAGGGCCGCGACGCATTCCTCGAGAAGCGCACCCCCGACTGGTCAGGGTTTCCCTATTTCTACTGAGTGCGCGAGCTCCCGCGGGGCCGAGCGTTTCCTCACGATCGAGCGGGTCGACGACGAGCGGCTCGCCACGTTCCGCTTGAACGAACGTGGCCTCGCCAATCGGCGGAGCAAGCGCGACGATGCCGGCGCCGGCCTGTTCTTGGCCGAGGGCGACCTCGTGGTGCAACGGGCACTCGACGCAGGATGTCGGCCGTTCCGTGCGCTGGTCGATGGTTCACGCATTCCCGCTGTCGCGGATCGATTCGTCGAGGATGGAGGCGAGGCCTTCGTCGGCGGCGACGAGGTGCGCCGGATGGTCGCCGGACTGGGGGTACTGCATTCGATCATCGCCCTGTTCCACCGTCCGGCCCGCCCGTCCGCCAGCGAGCTCGTGTCGCGTTGCGCCCGGCTCGTCGTTGTCGAGGGGGTCGACAATCCGGCCAACATCGGATCGATCATCCGCAACGCTGCCGCGCTGGGATGGGACGGCGTGTTGCTCGATCACACCAGCGCCGACCCCCTCTCTCGGCGGGCGCTACGGGTGGCGATGGGAACAGCGTTCTCGCTCCCTCACGCCCGCACGACGACGCTCGTCGACGAGCTGCACACGATGACCGACCGCGACCTGTACTCCCTCACGCCCGACCCACTCGCCACCGACATCCGGCAGATCACACCGGTCGGACGCAGAGCGGTGGTGATCGGTTCGGAGCGGGCCGGTCTGAGCGAGACCGTGCTCGCGATCACGACACCGGTGCGGATTCCGATGGCCGACGGGGTCGACTCGCTGAACGCCGCTGCAGCCGCTGCTATCGCGTGCTACGCGCTGGGCTGACGGCTGTGGCGGCGTTTGTCGCGTCGCGAGCCGCTCACCGAGGGTTCCCAGGTGAACGTCGAGCGGGCCACCACGGCCCCGCCGACCCCCCAAGCCAGGACGACTGCCATCTTGCCCCACGTGAACGCCGGCGCGTCGACGAGCGGATTCAGCGTGTTCTGGAACGAGTTGACGAACGGTTTCAAGGGGAAGACATCACCGACGAGTTCGAGCCACCGCGGCGGATCCTGGAGTGGAATGAAGATGTCGGACACGAAGGCGAGCGGCAGGATCGTCGCATTCGCGACCGCCGGCGCCGAGTCGGCGTTGGGCACCAGGCCGGCGACGGCCAGCCCGAGTGCAGCGAAACAGGCCACCCCGACCGCGAACGTCAGGATCATTGCCGGCGCCTTCGCAACGTCGATGGTGAGGTCGTAGGCCACGACCCCTAGCGTGAGCTGCAGAACCACACCGAGCACGGCGATCGCGAGTGCACCGAGCAGCCATCCCGCGAGATACACGCTCGGCGGCATCGGCGTCGACCGCCAGCGTTTGAGGATCCCGTCATCCCGGCGGATCGGCACCATGTTGACCAGGTTCGTGTACGTCGCCGACACCGCGGTGAACGCCGCCAGGCCGCCCGTGTAGAACTGCTGCACCGACCACGAACCCGCCGGGGTGTCGACGGTGCCGTCACCGAACAGGGCATTGAACAGCACCAACATGAACAACGGCAGGCCGAGCGTGAAGAACAACCCGACCGGGCTGCGCATGAACGTGAGGATCTGATAGCGCGTCTGACCCCCGACGAGCGCGAACGTCGACGGCCAGCTCATCCGAGCCCCTGGGCGGGCTGATCGTCACCGAGTTGCAGAAACACGTCCTCCAACGACGGGCGTCTGACGCTCAACCCGGCGAGTTCGAATCCGCGCTCCACCGCGGCAGCGGTGATCGCCGCCAACGCCGCCGTCGGCCGGCCGGTCTCGAACGTGACGACGCCCGCGGAGATCTCGACGCTGTCCGGTAGCGCCAACTGTTCAGGACTCGCACCGTCGGGCAGCTGGAAGGAGATCGTGGTGTTGGGCGCCGCAGCCATGAGTTGTTCGGGGGTTCCCTCTGCGATCAGGCGACCGCCTGCCAGAACCCCGACCCGGTCGGCCAGTTGCTCGGCCTCGTCGAGGTAATGGGTGGTCAGCAACACCGTGGTACCGCCGACGCACAGCTGCCGGATGAGCTGCCACGATTCGCGCCGCGCAGCCGGATCGAAACCTGTCGTCGGCTCGTCGAGGAACAGCAGCTCCGGCCGACCGATGATGCCGAGCGCCAGATCGATCCGGCGGCGCTGCCCGCCCGACAGGGCTCCGATGCGGGAATCGATCTTCTCGGTCAGCCCGACCATCTCCACGACCTCGTCGATCGGGCGACGATCGCGGTAGCACGAGCCGTAGAAGTGCAGGGCCTCGCGCACGGTCAGTTGCAGCTCGACCCCCGAGCTTTGCAGCACGATGCCGATCCGGTCGCGGAACTCGCGCCCGCCGACAGCGGGATCGATGCCCAGCACCGAGACGCCACCGCTGGTGCGACGACGGTGTCCTTCCAGGATCTCGACCGTCGTCGACTTGCCGGCGCCGTTGTGACCGAGCAACCCGTACACCTCGCCTTCGACGATCTCGAACGAGATACCTGCGACCGCGTCGATGGCGCCGTAGCGCTTGTACAGATCGCTGACCTCGACGATCGCCACGAGTCAGCCCTGTCCGTACGCAGCCGACGTGATCGGCAGACCGGTGTCATTGCGCAGGTGCTCGGCTGCGGGGACGAAGTAGGCCATGAGTTCCTCTGCGACCGCCGCGCCGTCGTCGAGTGCTGCGCACGTGCGCTCGACAGCTGCAGCCATGTGGACGAGCCAACGATCGCGCTGGAGTGGGCCGATGTGGAACGGGAAGTGCCGCATCCGCAGCCGTGGGTGACCACGCTCTTCCATGTAGGTGGTCGGGCCGCCCCAGTACTGCGCCAGGAAGAGAGCCAGCCGATGTTCGGCAGGCCCGAAGTCGGGGTAGTCCGGATACAGCGGAGCCAGCACGTCGTCACCGGCGACGCCCTCGTAGAAGGCGCTCACGAGGCGTTCGAAGAAGGGGTGTCCGCCCACACGGAAAAACAAGCTGGGCGCCGTGGACTCGGAAGTCACGGCGCCCAGCCTAGGGGGGAGGGTGTTGGTCGGAAGTGCCCGGCTCAGGCCGAGGGAACGAACTTGCGGTATTCGATCAGCTCATCGCGCTTGAGGACGAACGGTGTCGAGCCGTCACAGGCGTCGAGAATGACAGCCTCGTCGGCGGCGAGCAACACCAGAGCGGTGATGACATCGTCGCCACGCGTCAGCTCGATGACGTCGCCCGTTTCGATGTGTTCGTTCAGCAATGTGGTCATGATCTCCTCCGTCCGGCGGGCGGTGTTTCCTTCCGACTGCCTGTCACATCTTGTATCGGATGCAACCACGGAGATCTTGAGACATTCCTGAGGGGTTTTGTGTCGTTTGCCACAAGCTCGTGAGGACCTATCACGAGCACTCACAATTTCACGCAAACTCCGGGTCGTCCCAGTCGGGGAAGACGTCGGGAAAGCCATCGCTCACGCGGTCGGTGTACACGGCAGGTCGCTTCTCGAGGAAGCTCGTGACACCCTCTCGGGTGTCCGCGCTGCGACCACGGTCGAGGATCGCCCGACTGTCGGCACGATGCGCCTTCATCGGGTGGTCGGCGCCGAGCATGCGCCACATCATCTGCCTGGTCAGCGCGACCGAAACGGGTGCGGCGTGCTCGGCGATGTCGGCGGCAATCGTACGAGCGGCCTCGAGCAGCTGATCGGGAGGATGGATGCTGCGCACCAACCCACCGGCGTGCGCCTCGTTGACATCGAAGACACGTCCGGAGAAGCTCCATTCGAGTGCCTGGCTGATCCCCACGACACGCGGCAGGAACCAGCTCGACGCCGCCTCGGGGACGATGCCACGCCGGGCGAACACGAACCCGAAGCGGGCCGCGGTACTGGCGACCCGGATGTCCATCGGCAACGTCATCGTGACCCCGACGCCGACTGCCGCCCCGTTGATCGCCCCGATCACCGGCTTCTTCGACTCGAAGATCCGCAAGGTGAGCATCCCACCGCCGTCGCGAGGCACTCCGGCGTCGGAGATCACGTCGCTGCCGCCCCTGGCGAACGTGTCACCACCGGCGGACAGGTCGGCACCGGCGCAGAACGCTCGGCCCGAACCGGTCACGATCACTGCACGCACATCGTCGTCCGCGTCGGACAGGTCGAACGCCGCCAACATCTCCGCGAGCATCGTGCCGGTGAACGCGTTCAGCTTGTCGGGGCGATGCAGGGTGATCGTGGCGATGTGGTCGGCGACGTCGTACAGGATCTCTGAGAAGTCACTCACGTCCCGAACATAGCGATCGGCCCCGATCCGGCCCGTCATCGGCTGATCTGCGTCGACCGCCGGTGACCGCTCGTCCGCCTCGTCACCTTCAGTCTCCACAGTCGTATCGTTCGGGCTTTCCGGATTATTGCAGTCCTGCGGCGTGCTAGACCATGCCGATGCAAACACCAACTCAACCAGGGCCACGACCTCGGATGTGGAGGTCTCGTTGGGCAGCCATCGGTGCCGCCATCGCAGTCACGCTCGGTGCTGGAGGGCTGTGGGCGGCTGAAGCTGCCAGCCCGCCCTCGGTGTTCGTGGCGATTCGCCCGACCCGTGTGCTCGACACCCGGATCGACGCTGGGCTCGCTGGTCCCTTCGTCAACGCCAAGCCGCGACTGCTCGACGTGACCGGCACGGTGCCGGTCGTGCAACCTGGCGACAAGATCACCACGGGCGCACCCGTACCCGAAGGAGCGACAGCGATCGTGGCGAATGTGACCGCCGTGCTCCCCACGACGGCGGGCTTCATCGCCGTGCGTCCTGGCACTGCGACCGGAAAACCTGCGACGTCGAACATCAACTTCACGACCGGCGGCGTGGTGGCCCCGAACTCCGTCACCGTCGAACTCCCCACGACAGGTGCCCCATCCGGCAACATCCAGCTCTGGTTCACCGGCACCTCGCCGAACGCGACGACAGACCTGTTGGTCGACATCGTGGGGTACTACCGACAGGGTCCGGCCGGGCCGCAGGGCGAGCCGGGGCCCGCAGGGCCGGCGGGTGAAACCGGACCGGCGGGCGCGACCGGCGCCACCGGTGTCGGGTTCCGCACCGACTGCGCCGACCTCAGTCTGAGCACCTGGAACGCAACCACGTCCACCTGGGAGTGCACACAGACGCTCTACGCGAGGGGAACAGCGTCGGCCGGAGCAGCCGGCTACGGGGCGAGGATCTACAGCGACCTCTACCGCGGCATGTTCGTCCAGGGTGCCACCGGTTGGTTCGACGCCTACTTCGGAGGGGACGGCGGAATCAGTACCAACGGACTCGTCGATCGCTCGGGCGCATTGCGAGCACTGGCCGTCAACACCGGCACGACCCCGATCGAACCGGGCGACCTCGTTGCGGTCGTCGGCGTGACCGAGTCATTGGATGCCCAGCCGATGCTCGGGGTTGCGCGAGTCGGCGCAGCGAATGCCGATGCCGTGATCGGTGTCGCCGAGCGAGCGATGTCGCCCGGCACGGATGACAACGATGGCAGTGCCGACCTCGTGCCGGTTGCCGGCCGCATCGAACCCGGCGGGTATGTCGTCGTCGTGACAAGCGGGCTCGCTCCTGCGGTCAAACTCAACGGCTTGACCGCTGCGACCGACATGCGGGTCGGCGCAACGCTCGAACTGTCGGCGGACGGCACCATGCGCACGTCGGACGGCACCATGCGCACGTCGGACGGCAGCAGCACCACCGTCCAGATCGGCCGCGTGGTCGGACCGATCGATGAGGTGAACGGCACGGTTCCGATGTTCGTCGACATCAAATGAGTCGACCGGTCACAGCACGTGTCGTCGTTCGGCAACGAGCGCCGAAACACAACACGGCCAGCGTGACGGAATCCACGACCTGAGCCTTTCGCGACGCTCACCACGGCTCACCGCCCGGCTCGCCGATTCCGATTCGGATCGTTCGCCGGCAAGGCACGGTGAGCCCGAGTTGCCTGATGGCAACGAGCGGCGAGATGGAGCGCAGCCAGCGGGCGATCCGGTCGAAATCAGACGTCGAGGAAGCGGGAGGCGGCGATACCCGAGCCGATCATCCCGACGAGCGCACCGAACGCCAGGATGACGATGGCGACCGTCCACTGGTAGCCGTCGATCACGACCAGCGCGGTCATCCCCGAGGAGTCGGGGAACCCCTTGACCCCCTGGGTCCACCGCCAGTTGATGAACAGCATCGAACCGACGGCCACCACCCCGCCGAGCAACCCCTGGATGAGGCCTTCGAGCATGAACGGGACGCGGATGAACCAGTCGGTCGCTCCGACCAGCTTCATCACCTCGATCTCGCGACGGCGCGCGAACATCGCGGTTCGGATCGTGTTCCAGATCAACAGACCGGAGGCGAACATGAGCGCGATCCACAGACCGGTGGTGTACGTGCTCACGAACCCCTGCAACTTGCTGATCAGATCGAGCTGTTCCTCGGCCAACGTGACCGAGTTGACGCTGGGAAGCTGCGTGTAGCTCTCCTTGAGCCCGCGGAGGAAGTCGACCTCCGTCGACTCGGCGGGCACGATCTTGAACAGGGTCGGGATGTTGGTCTCGTCGAGCAGCTCGCGGGTGGTGGGATCACCGGCCAGCACGCGATCGGCGTCGGCGAGTGAACACTGGATATCGCAATACTCGAACGACGCGATGGTGCCGACACTGACCTGCTCGTCGAGGGTGCTGGTGATGAAGTCGAGACCGTCGGGTTGGGTACCGGCGTTGACGAACACGATCATCTCGACGCCGCCCTCCCAACGCTGCAGGAGGTTGTCGAAGCCGTGCTGGATCAGCAGGGTGAGCCCGAAGATCAGCAGCGACACCGCCGATGTGATGATCGCCGCGGCGGTGAGCGTGACGTTGCGCTGGAAACCGGCGAAGGTCTCACGCAGTGTGTAGGTCAAGCGAGAGAACACTATTCGTACACCCCGCGAGCCTGGTCGCGGACGATGACGCCGCGGTCGAGCTGGATGACCCGCTTGCGCATCGTGTTGACGATGCGCTGATCGTGAGTGGCCATCACGACGGTGGTGCCGGTCTTGTTGATGCGGTCGAGCAGTCGCATGATGCCCTCGCCGGTGGTCGGGTCGAGGTTGCCGGTGGGCTCGTCGGCGATCAGGATCAGCGGACGGTTGACGAATGCACGCGCCACCGAGACGCGCTGCTGCTCGCCACCGGACAGCTGATGCGGGAACCGGTCTTCCTTGCCCGCCAGACCGACGAGGTCGAGTACGGCCGGCACCTGCTGGCGGATGACGTGCTTGGGCTTGCCGATCACCTCTTGGGCGAAGGCGACATTCTCGAACACGGTCTTGTTCGAGAGCAGCTTGTAGTCCTGGAAGATGTTGCCGATGTTGCGGCGCAGGTGCGGTACGCGGCTGGGCGGCATGTCGATGATGTTGCGGCCCGCTACCCACACCGCGCCTCGCTCGGGGCGCTCCTCACGGTTCAAGAGCCGCAACATGGTGCTCTTGCCGGAACCGGATGGCCCGACGAGGAACACGAACTCGCCCTTGGCGATGTCGAAGCTGGCGTCTCGCAGCGCGACGACCTCGGTCGAGTAGCTCTTGGTGACGTTTTCGAGGCGGATCATGAGAATGCCCGGGGGCGCCACGAGCGTATCGTCACGAAGCCGTCACGTTCGTTCATGGCTGGCACGAACGACGGGTCAGTCGACCCGGGCCTCGGAACGCTTCCAACGCAGGTAGCCCTCCATGAACTGGTCGAGATCACCGTCGAACACGGCATCGACGGCGCTGGTCTCGATCTCGGTACGGAGATCTTTCACCATCTGGTACGGCTGCATCACGTACGACCGGATCTGACTGCCCCAACCCACCTGGGCCTGCTTGCCGGCGATCGCGTCGAGCTCGAGCTGGTGCTCTTCCTCGATCTTCGCCGCGATCAGCGACTTGAGCCGGTTCATCGCCTTCTCACGATTCTGGAGTTGGCTGCGCTCTTCCTGAGAGCTCGCGACGAGCCCCGTCGGTTCGTGGATCAACCGCACCGCGGACGAGGTCTTGTTGATGTGCTGGCCGCCTGCGCCCGATGCCCGGAAGACCTCCATGCGGATCTCGGCCTCGTTGACCTCGACGTTCGGGGCGTCCATCTCCGGCCATACCTGCACAGCCGCGAAACTGGTCTGGCGACGGCCCTGGTTGTCGAACGGGCTGATCCGAACCAGCCGGTGCGTACCACGTTCGCTGGTCATCAGTCCGTAGGCATACCGACCGGTCAGGGTGAACTCGGCCGAGTTGATACCGGCCTCGACGCCTTCGGATTCGTAGTTGAGCGTGATCTCGAAGCCGCGCTTTTCTGCCCAACGGGCATACATCCGCAGCAACATCTCGGCGAAGTTCTGGGCGTCGACGCCGCCGTCTTTGGCATTGATCTGCACGATGCACGGTGAGTCGTCGTGTTCGCCGGTGAACAGGCTGCGAAGCTCGAGCACATTGAGCTCGGCGGCCACCGAACGGATCTCCGCCTCGATCTCGGTCTCTTGCGAAGCATCGTCTTCCTCGCGCGCCATCTCGTGGAGTGTTTCGGCATCGCCGAGGCGCCTGGACAACCCGTCGAACGTGTCGACGTCGTCCTTGACGTTCGAGTACTCGGTGTTGACCCGCTTGGCGAGCTCGGCGTCGTCCCAGAGATCGGGTCGCTGCATCTCCGATTCGAGCTCGACCAACCGGTCGCGCCCGGCCTCGATCTTCAGGTATTCGCCGGCCTCCTCGAGGCGTCGGCGTTGGTCGCGCAGGTCGTCGGTGAAGTCACGCATGTCGGCCTCGCGGTCAGGCTGCGCCGTGGCATTGCTTGAACTTCTTTCCCGAGCCACAGGGGCAAGGAGCATTGCGCGGGGTCTTCTCGAACGCGTCCTTCACCACCGTGGTCGGTTTGGACGTCGGCGCCACCTGTGCCGCCTCGGGAACGCCGGCAGGAATCTCACCCTCGGCGACGGCCTGCGCCGCCGCCCGGTCGAAGCCACTCGACACCGGCACGTCGTCACTCGAGGAGGTCTGCAGGTTGATCACCTTCGGCTCGAGCGTGGGAGCCTCCTCCTGCCTGACCTGGACGTGCATGACGTAGCGAACGAAGTCCTGGGCGATGCCCTTCATCATCCCACCGAACATCTCGTAGCCCTCGCGCTGCCACTCGACGAGCGGGTCCTTCTGGCCCATCGCCCGAAGGTTGATGCCCTCCTTGAGGTAGTCCATCTCCTCGAGGTGCTCGCGCCAACGCTGATCGATGATGCGCAGCATCACCTGACGTTCGACCTCGCGCATCACCTCCTCACCCATCTCGACCTCGCGCTGCTCGTAGTGATTGGTGGCCTCGGCCATGATCACGTCGTAGAGATCATCGCTGTTGCGCACCTCGGCCAGGGCGTCGGCAGTCAGCGTGGTCGGCCAGAACAGCGTGAGTTCCTTGGCGAGACCGTCGACATCCCATTCGTCGGTTGCCACCGACTGGCAATGCGTCTCGATCAACGCATCGACGGCATCGGCGAGGTACTCCATCGCGGCCGACTTGAGATCGAGCCCTTCCAGGATCTGGTCGCGACGCAGGTAGATCACCTTGCGTTGCTCGTTCATGACCTCGTCGTACTTGAGCACGTTCTTGCGGATCTCGGCGTTCTTGGTCTCGACCGTGGTCTGGGCGCGCTCGATCGCCTTCGTGACCATCTTCGCCTCGATCGCCTCGTCCTCGTCGAAACGGCCCATCGCCCACTGCAGCGCACCCGTTGCGAAGAGGCGCATCAACTCGTCGTCGAGGCTGAGGTAGAAGCGGCTCTCGCCGGGGTCGCCCTGACGGCCGGCGCGGCCCCGGAGCTGATTGTCGATACGGCGTGAGTCGTGACGTTCGGAGCCGATGACGTACAGCCCGCCAACGGCTCGCACCTGGTCACCCTCGGCCGCGCACTGTTCCTTGTAGACCGAGAGCAGTTCCTCGTACCGGGCGAACGCCTTGGCCCGCTCTTCCTGGAAGTCTTCGGGCATCTCGGCGATCGGGTGCGGCAGGGTGAAGTCGTCGACCATGAGATCGGGACTGAACCCTTCCTTCTGCACCTCGTGGCGCGCCATCAGCTCGGGGTTGCCGCCGAGCAGGATGTCGACGCCGCGACCGGCCATGTTCGTGGCGACGGTGACCCCGCCGAGCCGACCCGCCTGGGCGACGATGTCGGCCTCGCGCGTGTGCTGCTTGGCGTTGAGCACCTCATGGGCGATGCCGCGCTGCGTCATCATGCGCGACAACAGCTCGGACTTGGCGACGCTGATCGTGCCCACCAGTACGGGCTGCCCCCTGGCGTGGCGTTCCTCGATGTCGTCGATGATGGCGCCGAACTTGCCGGGCTCACCCTTGTAGATCAGGTCGGCCTGGTCGACGCGCACCAGCTGGCGGTTGGTGGGTACGGGCACCACGCCCAGGCCGTAGGTGTTCATCAACTCGGCCGCCTCGGTCTGGGCGGTACCGGTCATGCCGGCCAGCTTGTCGTACATGCGGAAGTAGTTCTGGAGCGTGATCGTGGCGAGGGTCTGGTTCTCCTCCTTGATCTTCACGCCCTCCTTGGCCTCGACCGCCTGGTGGATACCCTCCGACCAGCGGCGGCCCTCGAGGATGCGGCCGGTGAACTCGTCGACGATCTTCACCTCGCCGCCCTGCACGATGTAGTCCTTGTCGCGGTGGTACAGCTCCTTCGCCTTGAGCGCCACCGTGAACTGGTGCACCAGGTTGGCCGACACATCGTCGTAGAGGTTTTCGACGCCCAGCGCTGCCTCGACCCGCTCGATGCCGTCCTCGGTGGGCACGACGACCCGCTTGTCCTCTTCGACCTCGTAGTCGAGGTCACGCTCGAGCGAGCGGATGATCGACGCGAACCGGTAGTAGAGCTTGGCCGCGTCGCCGACACGACCGGAGATGATGAGCGGCGTGCGCGCCTCGTCGATGAGGATCGAGTCGACCTCGTCGACGATGCAATAGCTGTGGCCACGCTGCACCTTGTTGTCGAGCCGAGGGGCCATGTTGTCGCGGAGGTAATCGAAGCCGAACTCGTTGTTGGTGCCGTAGGTGATGTCGGAGGCGTAGTTGCGGCGTTTCTCTTCGGGCTGGTCTTTGAACCCTGGGATGATGAGGCCGACGCTGAGACCCAGCCACTTGTGGATACGGCCCATCCACTCGGCGTCGCGACGCGCGAGATAGTCGTTGACGGTGACGAGGTGCACGCCCTTGCCACCCAGCCCGTTGAGGTAGGCGGGCAGCGTGGAGACGAGCGTCTTGCCCTCACCCGTCTTCATCTCGGCGACCCAGCCGAAGTGCAACGCGGCGCCACCCATCAGCTGCACGTCGTAATGGCGCTGGCCGATGACGCGGTCTGCCGCCTCGCGGGTCACCGCGAACGCGTCGATGAGGACGTCGTCGAGGGTGGCACCGTTGTCGAGCCGCTGCCGGAAATCCGCCGTCTTGGCCTTCAGCTCGTCGTCGGACAGACGACGGTATTCGTCGCTCAGTGCGTTGATGTCGGGAACGATCCCTTCCAACGCCTTGAGTTTCTTGCCTTCTCCCGCGCGGAGGATGCGATCGAGGATGCCCATGCGGCTTCCCAGCCTACCGGAGCCAACCACGTCGAAGCGGGCGGTGTCTCACCTCGCAATCGAGCCGACCCGACCCGGGGCTAGGCAGCCCACGGGCCCTGCACGACCGTGCCGCCGGCAGTGGAGCGCGGACGGCGAGCCGGACGGTGGCGCTCGCCCGAGACCAGAGCCGGCGTGGTGGCCACAGCCGCACGACAGACCGATACGGCGCCCGCATGGCGG
Organism: uncultured Acidimicrobiaceae bacterium; assembly: GCA_963701575.1. Classification (GTDB taxonomy): domain Bacteria; phylum Actinomycetota; class Acidimicrobiia; order Acidimicrobiales; family Ilumatobacteraceae; genus Ilumatobacter. The sequence continues at coordinate 39,800 of CAVPAQ010000036.1, read as the reverse complement.
ATGGCGGCCTCGGCGGATCGCAGCGTCGATCCGGTGGTGACGACATCGTCGACCACGAGCACGCGTTGACCAGCCGCCGCCGGACTGGCACGGAAGACCGGGCCGTGCAGCCGCGTCGCCCGGTCGAGACCGGTTTGCGCTGGACCGCCCTCGCGGTCGAGGAGGCGGCGACACGGGACGCCCATCTGCGCGGCAACGCGCCGAGCGACCAGCTCGGCCTGGTCGAAGCCACGGCGGTGTCGACGATGACGGCTGGTCGGAGCCCACGTCACGACGTCGATGTCACGGGGGCGAACACCCGACGCCAGCAGCCGATTGACGAGCAGACCGGCGAAGTGGTGGGCGAGCTGGCGGCGGTTGCCGTACTTGAAGCCCAAGAGCACGGCCCGGGGCCGACCGGCGAACGGGACGGCTGCGATCACGCCACCGCCGAGCGGCATCGACGGCGGCGCAGCAAGCGCGAATCGGCACGTACGACACACCACCGGCCCGACACGGTGACACCCTGCACAACGAGACTGGAACATCATGTGTCCAGTTGTACGCGAGGGGTGTCACATGGTTGCGTGGAGCCCGATCGGATGCCACGAAACCCTGCCTGTGCGGGTCAGGGGTTGCAGGTGAAGTGCCCTGGTGTGCCTGGGTAGATCGGGTTGGTGTTGTTCTTGACGTCCTTCTTGTAGACCATCGCCACCTCGTTACCGCCCGATGAACCGACCGTTCCGGGCGTCACTGCGCCGCTCGACTCGGCAAGCTCGAGTAGCCATTGGATGAGCGACGGCGCCTGGCCACGGATGGTCACGTAGGCGCCATAGGTCGCCGGGCACAGATACGAGATGTTGTAGACACCGGCCCAATCGAGAATCCGGTCACCGGCGATCGGCCCGTTGGCAGCGACATTCGCCTGAACAGCATCCTGATCCCAGCCACCGTAGGAGACGTCGATACCGTGATAGCTCTCGACATCGGCCTCGGCCCATGCCGACCAGGTCGCCGGATACACACCATCGGGCCTGACGTCGATCATGTCGTCGCCGTTCCCGCCCCAGGTGTAGTCATCGCCTCGGCCGCCCCACAGCAGATCACCATCACCGCCGATCACCGGATCGACAGTGCCCCGACCGTTGGAGTCTCCGCCGAAGATCCGGTCCTTGTCGGCCGAGAGCGGGTTCGGGTCGACGACATCGAACGTGTACGTGGCATCGGGATCAGGGATCTCGGCGCCACCGTCACCGTCACCCTGGATCAGGTCGGCGCCGGCACCGCCGTGCATCCAGTCGTCGCCATCGCCACCCAGCATCACGTCCTCGCCGATCACCGCCGTGGTCTGCGTGTCGTCTTGTGCAAACAGCAGCACCTGACGGAACAACGTGCCATCGACGCAGATGTCCTCACCCACGAATGGTTGCTGCGGTTCGAGGAACCGCGCCTCACCGCACAACACGTTGGCGTCACCATCTCCGAGCAGCTCCGTGACGACGAAGCCGAGGTCGCCGACCATGGCGTCTGATCCCCATTCGCCTTCGAGCATGTCGTCGCCGGCCTGCCCGTAGATCTCGTCGTGGCCGCCGTTGCCGGCCACGTAGTCGTTGCCGTACGTGCCAACGTCTGGATTGGCGTCGGTCATCGAGACCAGGCGCTCGGCCAGCGAGATCGGCACGCCTTCTGGCCCATCGCCACTGATCGTGGCACCCGTGCGACCGACCCAGCCGTTGTCACCGACGATCGCGTCGTGATCGCCGAGGGTGGGGTCCGCGTCGTCACCGTGGATGGTGTCGGCACCGTCGAGCAGGTGGGCGCCGTTCAACAGGCGCATGCCGTCCCAGATCTTGCCATCGTCGGCCGAGCCACCACCGGCGATGTCGTCCTGATCGCCGTTGCCGTAGATCAGGTCGTTGCCGTGGTTGCCCTCGATCTCGTCGAAGTCGTCGCCACCGAGAATGGTGTCACCGAGCCACCCGGCCTGGTGCGAACCGTCCTCGTCGGGAGTACCGGCGAGACGATCGAAGTCGCCGTCGGCTTCGTCGGTTCCGTTGAAGTCGTTGTTACGGCCGTCGACCGGGTCGGTCTGATCCGCTGGTTGTGCTCCGTTGCCCTGACCGAAGATCCGGTCCTCACCATCGTTGCCCTGCAGCAGGTCACCGCCGCTGACATCCGGTGCGATCGTGGCACCGGTGGATGTCTGCACATCGAACAGCTCGATCGGAGCACGATCGGGTCCGGATGGGCCGTTGTCGATTGGAATATTGCGGTTGAGCAGGGCATTGTCGCCGGCGATCCAGTCGTTGCCGGCATCGCCCGTGACGACGTTCTCACCCTGGTCCAACAAACCGTTTCCGACACGAAGGCCATCGATGACACCGTCGTTCGCGGATCCGCCGCCGATGATGTCGTCGTCGTCAGGCCCGCCACTGAGCGTGTCGACACCGTTGTTGCCCTCGATGTAATCGGCGCCGGAATCGCCGGTGATGAGGTCGTTGCCGGTCTGGCCGAAGATCCGGTCGGGCTCGCTGCCTCCATCGATCAGCATCTCGCCGCCGCCGGTTCCCGGAATCTCGCCCGAGGTCGTCGTTTCGACGTCGAACAACTCGATCGGCGCCCGGCCGGACACCGGCCGATTGCGGTTGACGAGCGCATTGTCGCCGGTGATCCAATCGACACCCGGTCCGCCGGAGACCAATGTCTCGCCGACGTCCAGGAGCGTGTCGCCGATACGTGCGGCGTCGATCACGCCGTCGTTCGCAGAGCCACCACCGACCAGGTCGTCATCGTCGCCGCCGCCGGTGATGGTGTCGTCGCCGTTGTTGCCCTCGACGTAGTCGTTGCCGTTGTTGCCCTCGATGATGTCGTTGCCGGTTTGGCCGAAGATCCAATCCGGACCTTCGTCGCCGGTGATCAGCAACTCACCGCCACCCGTACCTGGCAGTGCACCGGACACGGTGGTCTCCACATCGAACAGCACGATCGGCGCAGCCGCGTCGCTGTCGACGTTGCGGTCGATCAGTGCATTGTCACCGGTGATCCAGTCCTCGTCGGGGCCGCCGGAGATCAGCGACTCGCCGGCATCGGCGAGGGTGTCGCCTTCGCGATCGGCGTCGATGACACCATCGTTGGCCGAACCACCGCCGACGAGGTCGTCGTTGCCGCTTCCACCACGAATGGTGTCGTCGTCGTGGTTGCCCTCGATGTAGTCGGCGCCCTCGTCGCCATCGATCACGTCGGCGCCACCCTGGCCGAACATCAGGTCGTCACCGTTGCCACCCGCGAGCACATCTCCCTCGCTGGTATCGGCGCCGACTGCCGCACCACCGATCGTCTCGACGTCGAACAGCTCGACAGGAGCGCGTCCGACGACGGGAACGTTGCGGGCAATCAACGCATTGTCACCGGCGATGTAGTCGACGCCGGTCTGCCCGGCGTCGTCGCCGTCGATGGTGTCACTGCCATCAGTGCGGCCGCTGCCATTGCGTATGGCGCCATTGATGCCGTTGCCAGCTGAGCTGCCGCCGATCAGATCGTCATCGCCGGCGTTGCCCGTGATCACGTCGGCACCCTCGTTACCTTCGACGTAGTCGTTGCCGTTGCCACCGTTGATGACATCGTCGCCGACCTGTCCGAAGATCCGGTCGTCGCCGTTGTCGCCGTCGAGATCGTGGTCGCCGTCGCCCTGGAGGTCGAGCAGCAGCGTCACGAGCATGTCGTCGTGATCGACGGCGTCGCCGATCATTGCGTTGTCTCCGGCGATCACGTCGGGATCTTGGCCACCCGAGATGTCGTCGTCGCCGTCGCACACGCCGGCGCTGTTGCTGCCGCCGACGAGGCGATCGACGCCGCCCTCACCGAAGATGTCGTCGTCGCCACTGTTGCCGAAGACGAGGTCGTTGCCGGAGCCGGCGACGATGAAGTCGTTGCCATCATCGGCGCACACCTCGGCGTCGGCATCACCAAAGATGGTGTCGTTGCCGGCATCGCCGAACAGGCGGTCACCCTGGGCGTTACCCGAAATGGTGTCGGCGTCGTTACCGCCGCGAATCGTGTCGACACCATCGCTGGCGCCGTTGACGTCACCGGGTGCAGCGTCGCCGTAGATGGTGTCGTTGCCGTCGTTGCCGAAGATCTCGTCACCGCCCGCGTTGCCGCGGATGCCGTCGTTGCCGCTGTTGCCCTGGATGACATCGTCGCCGCCGTCACCGTCGATCTGGTCGTCGCCCTCCTGGCCCCAGATCCGGTCGGGCTCGGGACCACCGTTGATGTCGTCGTGACCTGCCGGTGGCACACCGGCCGACTTCACCAGCTCGACCAGCAGCTTGCCCGCGCTCGGGTCGAAGTTGCTGACGTTGGGGTCGGTGCTCGGATCGCGGTTGATCACGCCGAGGTCGCCGAGGATCACGTCGCGACCGCCGTCACCGTCGATCTCATCGTCGCCCTCTTCGCCGACCAGGTCGTCGTCGTGAGCGCCACCGCTCATGTCGTCGTCTCCCGTGCCGCCGTAGGCGTCGTCGTCACCGTCGCCACCGTTGATCACGTCGTCGCCCTCGTTGCCGAAGAGGTTGTCGATACCGGTGTCGCCGTGCATCTCGTCGTCGCCGAGGCCGCCGACCATGGTGTCGTTGTCGCCACCACCATGCATCTCGTCGTCGCCGTGGTCACCCTCCATCGAGTCGTCGCCGTCGCCGCCTTCCATGTAGTCGACTGCATCACCGCCGGCGGTGCAGTCGTCGTGGTCGTCGTCGGGACACGGGTCGAACTCAGGACCACCGGAGATGCCGTCGTTGCCGTTCTGGCCGTACAGGAAGTCGGGGCCGATGCCGCCGACGATCTCGTCCTCGAAGTTGCCACCGTAGATGTGGTCGCTCCCGCTGCCGCCGGCGAGGATGTCCGGACCGTCGTTGCCGTAGATGGTGTCGTCGCCACCCTCGCCGCTGATCGTGTCGGTGTCGTCGTCGGCACCGCCGGCGACGCCGTTCTCCTCGCAGACGAGGGTGGAGTTGTTCAGTTCACCGTCGCCGACGAGCAGGTCGGCGCCGTCGCCGCCACCGATCTTGTCCTTGCCGGGGCCGCCGCAGATCGACAGCGCGATCTCGAAGTTGACGAGGAACGTCACCGTGTCATCGACCTGGTGATCCGGTTGCCCGTTGCCGTCGACGTCCGCCAGACAGCTCACGCCCGTCGTCGGCGCCGCCATCGACCAGAAGCCGGGAACCGCCGGATCGACGATGCCATCAGCGCGGCAGGTGCCGGAGATGTCGCCGTCTTCGAAGATGAAGGCGTCGTTGCCGCCGTCGCCGTCGCCGACGATGAGGTCGATGCCCTGGTACCGCTCGGTGTATCCCTTGTAGCTGACCTCGACGTCGCCGGTCGCCCCCGGCGTGACCTGGCGCACGACGATCTTCTCGTCCTGATCCGAACCCGGCGGGTCGGGCACGTCGAAGTTGCGCAGATTCGCACGGTCGCCGACGTTGAGCACCAGTTTGCTGCCCGACTTCTCGGCCGGTTCGGGGTCCGGAGGTTGACAGAGCTCCGCCGTGATGTTCTCGAGTTCGAGCAGCGTGATGTTGACGATCGTCTGCTTGTACGTGACCGAGAACAGGAACAGATCGAGCGTCACGAAGATGCGGATGAACGCCTCCAGCTTGCCACTCACGTCGAACAGACAGAGCGGGTTGTTGATGAAGGTGATGATCTCGTCGATCCGGAGCTTGCCGTCGAGATTCTCCGGTGGGATGGGGTTGAGGAACCCACCGTCGTGCAAGTTGAGATCGAGTGTCGCCCGCAGGCCGGCCTCGATGCCGACCTTGATGACGACCAGGTCGATCGCAGCGCCGACGGAACCCTCCAGCGTGAGCCGGATCTCGGGCGGGTCGCTGCCGTCGTCGGCGAGGTCGCCGATGTAGACGCCGGCGAACAGAGCGCCGAGGTTCTCGAAGAACCCGTCGTTCTCGTTCGAGTCGTCGGTGAGGTTCTGCACCAGCTGGCGGATGCCCTTGGTGTCATAGCCGATCACGAATCGACCCTCGACGGCGGCGCCGATCGACACGACGACCGAGACCGGGATCGGGCCGATCGTGATCGGACCGAACGACTGACTCCAGCCGACCTCTGCCTTGAGCTTGCCGGCGTCGAACTCGATCAGCTCGACGTCCTGGCCGACGATCAGGTTGAACAGCTTGGTCGGGTCCTCGAACGCCGGGAACGAGAAGCCGCCCTCGCCCTGGCTGAGCTCGACCTGCTCGGCGAACCCGGACCCACCGGCCGTGCCGAGCGAGTCGAGAATGCCGCCATTCATCGCGGCCGCTTCAGGGGTCATGCTCCCGATCAGCTGGTTCTTGCTGGTCGCCGGCAGTTCGGAACTGAACAGCGCACCCTGGTCGAGCGTGAACGCACCGATCGGGATCACGAGGTTGGCGCTCGTCGGGAGCGCGTTGGCGAAGCTGACCACCTGCAGGAGGCGCCGGATCAACGTCAGATCGGCGCCACTGATCGCCTCCATCAGGTCGAGCAAGGTGATCGGCTCGGCACCGACCAGCTCGGCGAGCTGCGACACGCCGGGGATCGGCGCCTGCAGCGTGTCGATGATCGGCTCGAGCGGCTTGGTGAACTTCTGCACCTCCTCCAGGACGGGTCCGAGGAAGTCGCTGATGAACGACCCGAGGTCGAGTCGGATGTTCTCGAACTGGGCATCGAAGGCGCCGAACGAGGCCGTTCCGTCGAACAGGTCCTGTGCCGTCGTGTCGAGCACCCAGCCGAGCTTGATGTCGGCGATCAACCGCGGGATGGCGCCCTCGCTGGCACCCCCGCCGACACCAGCGGTGGTCGCGACCGTGGCGTAGAAATCGATGTAGCCGTCGAGGTTGACCGTCCACAGCGTCGGGTTGATCAGCTCGAGCAGCTGAGGCAGCCGGACCTTCGTGTCGGCCGTCGAATCGCCGAACAGGTCGATGCCGACGGTCAGGGAGACCTCGTGCGGCTGGTCGTACTGAGTGCCGTCGGTGGGCGTGGTGTCCTTGGCGTTCCACACTGCGGCACTGAGGAATGCGAGGTCACCTTCGAGTGCCGGGTTGGTGTCGGTCAGCGGATCGGCGCCCTTCGTGCCGGCTCCGAAGTCGACGGCGGCATTGACCTCGATGTCGTTGGCCTCACCCGTGGAATTGCTGAGGAGGTAGAAGCCGTCGTCGAGCCCGACGCCGGCACCGAGGTTGACCCGCCAGTCGACCGAAGCCTGCAGGAGCGGGCCCGCCTCGCCACCGTGGGAACGCAGGCTCAGGCCGGGAACGCCCCAGTCGAACTCGGGCGTCGTCGCCTCGGCGTACTGGCCGATCGCGATCTGGAACGACACGTCGCGCATGTCGAGCAACGTGTGATCGGTGTCGTTGCAGGGGTCGAGCGCTGCCGTACAGAGCAGAGCGACCACCACGTCCTCGGTCTGGACCGGGTCCACGGCGGGGTCGGCCATGTGGAGCAGGAGGTCGGGCTTGGCGCCGTCGGTTCTCGCCCCGTCGAGGGTGTCCCACCAGAAGTCGGAGATCGTGCTCTTGATCGTGGCGAAGTCACCCGCGCTGTTGAGCGAGCCGACCAGGGTCTCGACGTTGTCCACGACGTTGGTGTTGAACTTCTCGGCGACCTCGGCGCCGGCGTCGAGCACGTCGCCGACCACCGGGATCGAGACGTCGTACGCGGCTGCCTTGGTGCCCTGTTCGATCGCGTCACCGAGGGCGCCGATGCCCTGCGCCAGCAGGTCGAACAAGAACGCCTCGCCGGCGTCCTGCAAGCCCTGGAGCACCTCGTCGGCGCCGGTGATCGTGGCACTGTCGAAATCGAAGTCCGCCAGGGACATGTCGATGTTGCCGAGGAACACCTGCTGATCGCCGCCGCCGAGGTCGAGCTCGCCGTAGATCGGCAGGTGAGCACACGCCACGAGCGTCGTGACCGCGCTCTCGTCGCAGTCGAGTCCGTCGATCGGCGTGATCGACGGGGCGATGCCCGAGAAGAAGTCGCCGAACGACAGTCCCGGCCCGGTGAGGTAGAAGCGGTCGACGCCCGGATTCGGGTCGTTCGTCAGGCTGAACTGTGCGCCGGCCCTGGCGATCATCGGGTTACCGACGGCTTCGCAGCCGTCGTTCGCGAGCCCGTCGAAATCCTCGTCGTCGAGACCGGTGCAGACGGTCTCCGCGTCGTTGCCCCCATCGACGGCGTCGCAACCGTCATTGATCAGCCCGTCGCTGTCCTCGTCGTCTGTGTTACCCAGGGCGCACGCGGCCCCCGACTCCGCCGCGGCGATCGCCGCGCAGCCATCGTTGACCAGACCGTCGCCGTCGTCGTCAGCCGTGTCCCCGGCGTCGCAGGCCGTGCCGGTCTCCGGGTTCGCAACCGTGGCACAGCCGTCGTTGACGAAATTGTCGTCGTCCTCGTCGTCGGTGTTGCCCGCATCGCAGGCTCCGTCGATCAGCGACTCGGGAAGTGCGTCGGTCTCGCCGACCTGCACGCCGAACGGGCCGACGGAGGCGCCGAACTCGGCATTGACGAGTTCGCCGGCGATGTCGGCGGTGATCCCGCTGGTATCGGCGATGAAGACGCGGAACCCGTCGGACGGATCGACCTGGGGGGCGTCCTCGCCCGGGCCGGCCGGGCTCACCGTCGGCAGCTCGACGCCGAGATGGACCTTGGCGACCACGCCGTAGTCGAGGGTGACCGTACCTTCTCCCTCGAGGCCCGCGATGCCGGCGAGGTCGGGGCCACCGGCGCCGCCGAGCGATGCGGTGTCGAAGTTGAAGTCCTTGGTGAGCGGGTACTCGAACGTGCAACCGGGATGCGAGGCGATGCTCGAGCAGACACCGATGTCGAGCTGGAACGTCAACGCGCCAGGGCTGGTACCGGGTTCGTAGCCGAGCGTCACGTAACTGGTCGCTGCGCCGAGCGCCGTTTCGAGATCGCTCACGTAGCTCGCCACGGCGGCTTGGAACGCTGCGAGATCGAACACCCCGCCGGGGGCGAACGCCGGGTCGGCCGGATCGGGGAAGTCGGGCAGATCGAACATCGGGTCGGGATTGAGGCTGTTGAGCCCTTCGGCGATCGCCGACTCGATCGCGAGCTCGAGCAGATCGAGCGTCGCCGACGGATCCTGCGACAGCGTCGTGATGGTGTCCTGGATCGTGTCGATCCAGCCGAGGATCTCGGTCAGATTGGTGCCGATGATCGGGAGTTGCTGGTTGAGGCCTTCCTGCCCGCTCGCTTCACCGAGCCCCTCGATCAGCGCCAACGCCTGGTCGACGGCGGCCAGGATCGCCGTGAACAACGCCTGCGGGTCGTCGGGGTCGATGTTGAACGCCAGGAAGTTGTCGGTGAACCCGGCATCGGCGTCGACGACTGGATCGCCGGCGAAGACATCGTCCCATGCGAACGAGACCCAACCGCTCCCGAGATCGGTCCCGGCGATGCTGCCGGTGGCATCGAGGCGAACCTCCGGCACGGCGAGGTTGGCCTTGGCCGTGGCCGTGAACGCACCTGGCACGTCGATCTCGAACTCGTTGGCCGGCGTCCCGTCGGTCAGACCGGCCTCGCTCATCCCGGCGAAGATCTCGGTGAGGGTGATCCGGTCGTCGGCGCCCGCAGGGACGATGTCGAGACTGATCATCGGGTCGGTGTCGGTGGCCCGCTTGGTGAGGATGTTCACGTCGCCGGCCAGGTTGTCGTCGGCGAGTGTGAGCTCGAGCATTGCGATCCGAGCGGAACCCCCGATGTTGCCGGTGATGGGAGCGTCGAAGAACAGCTCCGGGCCGGAGGCGGCGGGCCGGATGAAGACCCGGCTGGTGAGCGGGGTCACATTCGGATCGGCGAGCGCGTCGGAGAGGTCGATGCCGACACCGATGTGGATGCCGTAGGACGGCGTGACGGAGATATTGGTGCTGCCGTCGAGCTGCACCGATGTCACCCCCGCCTTGGCGAGTTCGTCGGCGAGGTTGAACTCGGCCGTCAGCGGGTCCTGGAAGAAGGTCGAGTCCTTGTCGATCGAGAACAGGATCGAGTGGCTCGGCGCGTCGTACGTCAGACCGAGCGCGCCGCCGGTCACGCCGAGGCCCGCCTCGAGCTTGGCGATGACGTCGTCGATCGCCGCGAGGCCCTTGGCCTCGAGGTCGCCCGGCTGGCCGGGACACCCCTCGTCGACGAAGGTGTCGCCGTCGTTGTCGATGCCGTCGCCGCAGTCGGCGCCCTGCTCGGGTTCGATCAGCAGATCGAGGGGGTTCTCTGCGCCCGCCAGGTGGTTGTCGACGAAGAACTTGGTGAGTTGGTCGGTCCAGTCGCCGAACTCGGCGAGATTCTGATCGATCAGCGGCAGATCGGGGTTGCCGGTGACGAGCTGGAGTGACCTCAGGCTGGTGGCGAGCTGGGCGATCGCCGCCAGCACATCCTGAGGGGTCATGTTGGTGAAGTCACCCAACTCGCCGTTCGGGCCGAAGTCGACCGTCGGGGACGGGAGTTCTCCCCCGGCGAGGTCATGGCTCACCGCGATCGAGCCGGTGATGCCACCGAGTCCGGCGAGCGTGGACGACAGGGTGATGTCCATGGCGACGTTCGACGGGCTCTGGATGCTGACATCGAACAGATCGAGTGAGGCCGAGTTCTCGAGCTCGAACTGGGTGATCTGACCACTGGCGTCGGGATCGACCCAGGCGATTTCGAACGTGACGTCGGCAGTGACCGATCCGCTTGCGGTGACATCGAGGATGCCGAGCCGAGTGGCGATGTCCGGGTCGGGAAGCGAGATCACGGCGTTCAGCGTCGCAGCGGGGGCGCTCGACGGAATCACGAACTCCGGACCGTCCTTGACGAGCGTCAAACCGGCGAAGGACAGGGCGAGGTCGAGGTCGAGTTGACCGCCCTCGAGCGAGAACGTCGCCGGATCTTCCGGCGAACCCGACAGGTAGCCGAGCGGCACCATGATGTCGTCTCGTGTGATGGACAACGTCGTGAACGTCACCCCGGTCGCGGACACGTCGACATCCACGTCGACGGTGACACCTCCCACCGTGCGCGAGCCGCTGATCGCGGCTTCGATGTCGTCGGTGGTCGGATCGGACGACGCGATCGCGCCGGCTACGTCGGTGGCGAGATCGGTGAAGACATCGACTACGGCCAACCCGGCGTCACCGGTCGCCAGGACCTCGGTGAACGGCAACGCATCGCCGAGCTCGTCGAGCCCGTCGACACCGGCCATGGCGGCGAACGCGCCTACCAAACCTTGTGCCGCTGCCAACTCGTCGGGCGAGAGTGCAGCCTCGACCACTCGCCCCGGTAATGCGATCGACGCCGTCGTCGCGAATGAAAAAGCAAGGCCTCCGGCAAGTATCCGCCTGCCGCGGCCCGATGTGTGATGCGTCGCCACAGCGACCCCCCGATGCACTCAACGGTTCCCGCCGCCACGCACACCCTCCCGCACGCAGCCGCCGTGCGCAAGTGAAGGTTGTCTCAAGCAGGGAATTTCTGGAGCACCTCACCCTCGAGTCGACGTCGAGGGTTCCGCGTTCGGGATGACCGTGGCCGGCGTCAGTAGCGGTAGTTCTCGGGCTTGAACGGACCGGACGGGTTGAGGTCGAGATAGGCGGCCTGCTCGTCGGTGAGCTTGGTGAGCTTGACGCCGAGCGCGTCGAGATGGAAGCGCGCCACCTTCTCGTCGAGGTGCTTGGGCAGCACGTAGACACCCAGCGGATAGTGATCGGTGTTGTTGAACAACTCGATCTGGGCGATCACCTGGTTGGAGAACGAGCAACTCATCACGAAGCTCGGGTGGCCGGTCGCGCAGCCCAGGTTCACGAGGCGGCCCTCGGCCAGCACGATGATCTGGTGCCCGTCGTCGAACTTCCACACGTCGGTGCCGGGCTTGAGCTCGTCGCGAGTCGCGCCCGACCGGGCGAGGCCGTCCATGTCGATCTCGTTGTCGAAGTGGCCGATGTTGCACACGACCGCGTTGTGCTTCATCTTGGCCATGTCGTCGACGGAGATGAGGCCCATGTTGCCCGAGGCGGTGACGAAGATGTCGGCCACGCCCACGACGTCGTCGAGGGTGAGCACCTGGATGCCCTCCATCGCAGCCTGCAGGGCGTTGATCGGATCGACCTCGGTGACGATCACACGGGCGCCCTGCCCTCGCAGCGACTGCACACATCCCTTGCCGACGTCGCCGTATCCCAGCACGACGGCGAGCTTGCCGCCGATCATCACGTCGGTGGCACGTGAGATCGAGTCGACCAGGGAGTGGCGGCAGCCGTACAGGTTGTCGAACTTCGACTTGGTGACCGAGTCGTTGACGTTGATCGCGGGGAACAGCAGCTCGCCGTCGGCGAACATCTTGTACAGCCGCTTGACGCCGGTCGTCGTCTCCTCGGTGACGCCCCTGATCTCGGCCGCCATCCGAGTCCATTTCTGCGGGTCGTTCTTGAGCGAACGCTGCAGCAAGCCCAGCACGATCGCCAGCTCGGCGTTGGGGGCCTCCGTCGGGTCGGGCACCTGGCCGGTGCGCTCGTACTCGACGCCCTTGTGCAACAGCATCGTGGCGTCGCCGCCGTCGTCGAGGATCATGTTCGGTCCGTCGTAGATGGTGCCGTCGGCGCTGATCGGCCACGTCATCATCTGCTCGGTGCACCACCAGTACTCCTCGAGCGTCTCGCCCTTCCAGGCGAACACCGGCACGCCCTGCGGATCCTCGGCGGTGCCATCGGGGCCGACCACCACGGCGGCAGCCGCGTGATCCTGGGTGGAGAAGATGTTGCAGCTCGCCCAGCGGACCTCGGCGCCGAGCGCGGTGAGCGTCTCGATCAGCACGGCGGTCTGGATCGTCATGTGCAGCGACCCGGAGATGCGAGCACCGGCGAGCGGCTGACTGGGGCCGTACTCCTTGCGGATCTCCATCAAACCGGGCATCTCGTGCTCGGCGAGGATCATCTCCTTTCGGCCGAACGGGGCCATCGACAGGTCGGCAACTCGGAAATCCTTGCGCGCAGCGAGGGTGGAAGTCATGTGATTCGGTCTCCTCCGGAATCGGTGACGGATGATGCGAGCCGGGGCCTGCTGGCGCCGATCGAGTCAGCTCGCGCGTACGTCACGATACCCGACCCTGCTCGAATCGACCCGACTCAGTCGGACAACACGACGGCGTACACGTCGAGCAGGTAGTCGACGTAGCCGGCACGGTTGTAGAACCGCAGGCGATTCGGATCCTTGCTGCCGCCGCCGTAACGCAACAGCGCGAGGTTGGGCACCGTGTCGCCCTCGACGATGTTGACGTTCGAGATCTTGGGCGGTTTGCCATCGCCCGAGGCAGGGGTCGGGTAGGCGGTCATGAACGACGCGATCGGCGCCCACGAGTACTGACGTTGCAGACCCGTCGCCGTGAGATTCCCGAGCAAGCCGGATTGCGCGCCGACCCACTCGCCGTTGATGTTCACGTCCTGCACGAAGCTGTCGAAGCTCCAGTCCTCGGCTCGGCCAGGTCCGAGCGGCTGGGCATTGAACTCGACCTGGCGCGTGTCGAACGCCCGGAACGGCGCGACCAGCGGCACGACACGACCCTCGTTCGTGCCAACGGGCTCGTCGTCGATGAGGTACCCCATCACGTCCACGACGAGTCGGATCTCTCCGGCCAGGTTGAACAACGTGATCGAGCCGTCGCTCCCGACCGGCAAGATGGCCAGGTTGGCGCGCACCTGACCGACCTGCAGGTTGACGGTGCTGGTGGACGGCCTGTCTCCCGCCTTGACCCGCTTGGGCAGTGCCGAGATGTAGGTCGGCACGCTGTCGCCGAACGTGTTGACGCCGGTAACGTTCACGACGGCACCGACCACGTTCGCATCATCGGGAATGGGCTTGCCGGGTGTCGTCGCGTCGACCGCTCCCCGGATGGGCACCCTGGTCTGCGAGCGCGCTCCGAGCGTCGAGGCTCCGAACTGCGCCAAGTCTGAGTCGAACACTCGAATCGGTGGAATCGACAAGAGTCGCGCCCCGCGCTGGGCGTAGCGACTCGTCGAGATCCAGCCCGAGATGTCGACCGCCACGTCGGCCTCGCCGGGGGCCAGTGGAGTGACGAGCCGCAATGCGATCTTGCCGTCGATGCCGGGACGGATCACGGCCGTGTTGGGAACGGTGGCGTTCGTCTGGAAGTTGACGACCGATGTGGTCCCCTCCTCGGCTCCCGCCGGGAACGCCCGGAGATACCCGAGTCGGGTCGGAGCGATCACCGTGATGTTGAGGACGACCGCAAGGACGTTGTCGTCGTATCCGTCATCGTCGTCGTCGACGAAATCCGGCAGACCACCGGCACCCACGACGGACACCTCGAAGGGCTTGCCGGCCGACAGGCTGTCGGTCGGCTTGCGTCCCAACGGCGCGACGTCGAGATCCCGAACGCGGGTGTCGAGCACACGCGCAGGAGTGAGCGAATGGAACTCGCCGCCGGCGCCCAACGGGTCGCCGGCCAGTGCGACACCGCCATCGCCCGGCGTGCGGACGACGGACGCCGTGACGACGACGGCCAGCGCAGTCGCCACAGCTGCGGCGCGAACAAGCGTGCGTCGAACGTTGCGGTTCACGGAGCCGGAGCGTAACGCGTTCGTCATGGTTCGGCTGGTCGCGGCCCTCATACCTCGAACGTCGGAGGGATCGCGCCGTCGGACACGAGCGCCGACAGACGCTCGAATTCGGCGTCGTCGAGTTCGGTGGCCTCTTCGACCAGCATCACGGGGATGCCGTCGCGCACCGCATACGTGCGCCGCAGACGAGGGTTGAACAGGACCTGCTCGGCTGGGAGGTAGTACAGCGGGCCCTTGTCATGCGGGCAGGCGAGGATGGACAACAAGGCAGCATCGAGGCTCATGGGGATCCTTACGGGGACGGGGACGGGGACGGGGACGGATGGACGACGTCGATCATGTTCAGGTGCTGGTGATCAGTGCGAGGATCTCGGCGACGCGGCTGTCACACTCGTCGCGATCGCTCGCCTCGAGGTTGAGTCGGAGCAGCGGCTCGGTGTTCGAGGGACGAAGGTTGAACCACCACGACCCGCAGTCGACGCTGAGCCCGTCGAGTCGATCCTGCTGCTGCGAGGCGAATGCGCCGCTGACGTGCTCGATCACCAGCGACGGATCGTCGACCCTGGTGTTGATCTCGCCACTCGCCGCGTAGCGCTCGAACGGTTTGCGGAGCACCGAGAGCTGCTGCTCCGAGCGGCTGAGCTCGCCGATGACCAGCATCGCGGCGATCAGACCGCTGTCGGCCCGATAGTTGCGAGCGAAGTAGTAGTGCGCCGAATGCTCGCCACCGAACACCGCTCCGGTCGAAGCCATCTCCTGTTTGATGAACGAGTGCCCGACCTTCGTGCGGACCGGGATACCGCCCTGTTCGACGATCGTCTCGGGCACCGACCGAGAGCAGATCAAGTTGTGCAGGATCGTGGCACCCGGGTTGGACCGGAGCACAGCGGCCGCCAGCATCGCCGTCGTCGTCGAGCCGCTGATCCCGAGGCCTTGCTCGTCGACCACGAACACGCGATCCGCATCGCCGTCGAACGCCAAGCCCATGTCGAACCCGCCGCTGACGACGCGCCCGCACAGGTCGCGCTGATTGGCCGGCTGGAGCGGATCGGCAGGGTGATTGGGGAACGTGCCGTCCAACTCGCCGTACATCACCTCGAGATCGATCATCGGCAGGCGCTCGAAGACGGCCGGCACGACGAGGCCTCCCATGCCGTTCGCCGTGTCGGCGACGATGCGCATCGGGCGGATCGCGTCGATGTCGACGAACGACAGCACGTGCTCGACGAATGCCGGCAACACATCGAGCGTGCTGAGCGACCCGGGCGTGTTCGCCGACCGCGGGCCCGTGCCGGCGAGCACCGCCGCGGCGGTGTCTCGAACGTCGGCGAGGCCGCTGTCGATGCCGACCGCGCGCGCCCCGGCGAGACAGAGCTTGATGCCGTTGTACTGCGCTGGATTGTGCGACGCCGTGAACATCGCTCCGGGAGCTTCGAGCGCACCGGCGGCGTAATACAGCATGTCGGTCGAGCCGAGCCCGAGATCGATGACATCGAGGCCCTGCTCCATGACGCCGCGGGCGAATTCGGCGGCGAGCTGCACGCCCGACGAACGCATGTCCCGGGCCATGACCACCCGGTCGCCGCCGACGAAACGAGCGAACGCGACACCGAGGGCGTGGGCGACCTCACCGTCGAGTTGGTCGGGCACCGTCCCCCGGATGTCGTAGGCCTTGACGATTTCATCCAGAGCTGACATAAGCGGTGACCCACGCTAGCGGGCGGTTCGGGGTGGTTCCGACCCACCGGAGTCGGTGGGCACATCGGAACCGGACCACCCCGCCGATTCAGAGTCGGGCTCGCTCCACGAATCCGATGGAGGTGGCGAGAACGGGGGTGGCCGCGGTTCGGCGGCGTCGCCGGAGAACGCGTCGCCGAACTCGTCCGACGCCGCACCATCGTCGCGGGGCCCATCCCCGGCCCGGGCGAACGCGACCGGCACCTCCGCGTTGTGGCGGACATCGCCGCGATAGCGCCAGAAGAAGCACAGCGCGATCCCGGCCAGCGTGAGCATGATCGTGATCCAGTCGACCTTGGTATGTCCGTAGTTCAGCTCGACGTGCGTGGATCGGGGGACCACCACCATCATGTTCGGGCCGACGCGATAGGGCCCGTCGGCGCCCGACGCCTTCCAGTTCGGGAAGTATCCGATCCGCACGAGCACCGGCACATCGACCTGATCGACGTCGAACGAGAACGACTGCTGCTCGATCTCGACGTTGGACACGGTTACCGGCGGCAGTGCGACCGGCTCGATCGTCTGGACCGGCGTCACGATGTCGACCCGGCGCCCCGGCTCACCCGGCACACCCTCGCGTCGCGACGTGTCGACTTGGACCGACACGCGTTGCCAGTCCTCGGGCCCGTCGTCGGCGGGCATCGCAGCCCATTCATCCGGGTGCTGGAACCAGCTCGTTCCGAGCTCGAGGTTCCGTTCGCGTCCATCGCCCGCACGGGGCAGCACCACGACTGGCTGCGTCGCCAACGGCACGATGATGTCGGAATCCTGCACGACATAGATGTCCCACGGCCCCGACGCGGCGACGAATGACAACTCGGGCCGGCTCGCCGCCTCGGCCTTGGCCTCGGTGGTGCGGAGCATCACATAGCGAACGCCGAGGTCCTGGAGGTGCCGGACGCCGACCTCTGCGTCGTTGTCGACATAGCGCAGCTCGCGGACCGGGTTGGAGGACTGCTTCGACATCGCAGCCGTCGTGAGGAAGTGATAGGGCGTGGTACCGCTCGCCTCGAAGAACAAGCCTTCCATCGAGCCGATGCATCCGTCGGTCCAGAACGGAAGCAGCATCAATGCCATCGTCGTGCCGTACTGGCCGTTGTCGCCATTGTTCTCCCACAATGCGCGACCGCACCCCAGAGTCGGGTCGTTCCCGATGCGTTCCATCGTGGTGACGACTTGGTAGTACTCGGTGTAGTACTGGTCGCGACCCTCGTAACCCCTGAAGTTGTAGCGCGACCATCCGTCACCTTGGGCGTCGGCGTTGGTGTCGGTGGCCGTGATCGGCCCCCACGTGTACAGCTGTTTGCCATCGCTCGTCTGCTCGTAGCCGTCGAATGGCAACGCCTGGAACACGAAGCCGAGGACGATCAGCACCGAGGCAGCCGACACACCGGCGATCGCGGTGCTCTCCCAGACCGACAGCCGCGAGAGGGCACGGCGGTCGCGGACGGCATTCCAGAGCAGGCTCGCGATCTCGACCGCACCGACCATCATGAGCAGGTAGCGGATGAGGTACAGGAACGGCAGCAGCCGGGGATTCCACAGCAGGCCGATGACCGGCAGGCTGTCGCGCGCCAGATACACCCCGGCCACGAAGATCAGCCCGGTGACGCCGAGTGCGGCGCCATTGAGGTGGCGCCGCACGATGCTCATCACGAACCCGAACACCGCGAGCGTGGTGATGATCATGTCGAGCGGTGCCGTCAGCGGGAAGAACATGTCCCACCAGTCGGTACGGGCGCCGTACTTCATGTCGGTCATGTACTCGTGGTTGAGCAGGAACGGCCCGGCCCACCACATGATCAGCAAGACGCTCGTGAGCCCGACCGTCAGCGCATAGACGATGCGGGTGCGGTCCATCCAGACCAGGCAGAACACGGTCGCGGCCACGGCCACGAAGATCAGCACGATGCCGTGCGACACGCAGGCTGCCGCGATCAGCACCGATGCCCACACGCGGTACTTGCCGGTTCGCAAGCCGGCGGCCAGCACACCCAGTGCGAGCACGCCGAGCGACAGTGCGATCGAAAACGAGAACTCGCCGGCCATCGTCGATTTCAGGTTGCCGCCGTAGATGCTGAAGCTCTCATCGAGCACGAATGCCAACCCGGCGAACGCGAACAGCTCGGGCATCGGATACCGGAACTTGGCGAGACGCCCGAACGCCCAACACGATGCCGGCAGCGTCACGATCCCGAGCACGGCCACGAGCTTCATCGCGACGCCGTACGGAAGCACCACGTCGACGAGCAGGATCGCCAGCGCCGGTAGCACCATGTAGAAGCGGTAGGCGGGCATACCCCCGTACCAGTCCATGGTCCACCCGTTGAGACGGAACGAACCCAGCAGATGATCGCGAAGGAAGGCCGGGCCCCACACGTGAGCGCCGAAGTCGCCACCGGTCGGCGTGGTGTCGTCGAAGATCAGGTCGCGACTGGCGAACGGACTCAAGTGGACGACGTTGAACATCACGCCGGTGGTGACGAACAGCGACACCAGGGTCACGACGTACTTGACGATGCGATCCGTCGGCCAGGGACGGTGGGCCCATTCGGTCGGCCGGCGCACGATCCGCAGCGCGGCTCGCGTCACCAGATCGGGTTGGGTCACGACCAGACCGGAGGATTCGGATTCGGGCTCGCCGGTTCGGGCGCCGGTGTCGGCGGCCTCGCGTTCCAACCAGTCGCCGAAGCCGTCGGACGACCTGCTCGTCACCTGGTCGGGCACTGGGGATTCGGGCATCGCGGACGCGCCGAAGCCATCATCGTCCGGCTCTGGATCGCGCGCCCAAGCGGGTTCGCCGATGTGGTCGGTCATGCGGTCGGTCATGGAGAGATCACCATCTTGCCAGCTCGATCGAACCCGTGACGGTCGGGCGAAGAGGTGGTGCACATCATCGCTGCGACAGCACGACGATGATGCCGGTCGCATTGAATGCCGCATGGGTGACGATCGACAGGCCGATCCGCTTCGTCACGAGCACACCGGCGCCGAACATCAGGCCGGCGACGAACAAACCCGGATACTCGACCGGGCTGAGGTGGATCAGCGAGAACCAGATCGCAGTCAGGGCCAGAGCGGGCGCCGCGCCCCAGGCGGCCGCCATCGAGCGTTGCAACAGACCCCGATAGACCAGCTCCTCGACGATCGGCGCACCGACGACCACCACCAATACGAGCAGAACCGTCGAGAAGCCGGTCGCCCGATCGGCGAGATCCTGGGCTCGTTCCTCGAGTCGAGCGGTCGTGAACGTGTCGGGCCACAGCGCGCGCAACGGTACGTACACCAACGGGATCAGGGCCAGCTGACCGAGCACGCCGATCGGCACCCCGATCAGGTCGAGCGGCCCGAACCGCAGCGCGAAGTCGTCACGAAACCGCCCGGTCCCGAACTTCTTGCTGACCACCACCAGAGCCACCAGAAACGCTGCCCACGAGCCCATCGCGACGACCGTCAGCTGTGGGATCGAGAGGTCGCCGTCGAGTTCGGCGCCCAGTGCCAGCACCAGAATCGGGGCGGCGACGACAGAGCCGAGCAACCAGGCCACCGACCACGCGCCGAACGCCGGCCGGATCGGAACTGGGGAGACCACGGGCGCGCAGGGTAACGGGTCAGACGGCGATCAAGGCCGGCCGCGTGGGCCGCCGGCGATCGCGAACCTGCCAGCCCCGAGGGGCGGTGAGGCGGTTCGCGTGACGTTCGCACATGTCGTACGCGTGCGGTTCGCGTTCGAGGGCGAGCACGTCGAGCCACACCTGAGCGTGCGAATACTGGTACGTGAGCGTGACCGCCGCCGTTTCGCTGCAGCCCGTCCGTGAGCATTGCCTCATCACGTCGCATACCGTAGATCGCGTTCGACGGCGTGGGGTGGACCCCCAAGAGCCCGCGTCGTGCCTGCTCAGGGGCCCGAAGTGAAGCTGAACTGGCATCGTGGCACACGGCCCCTAGCATGTGGGCATGGACAACCTGCCTCCCCCACCGCCGCCCCCGCCCCCGGGCCGCGGCCGGCCGGCCGGGCCCCCTTCAGGCAAAGACCGTCGACCCGTCCCGCCGGACGGCGAGCCTCGCGCCACCCCGCCATGGGTGCGTCGATGGATGCCGTGGATCGCGATCGGCATCTTCCTGTCGATCTTCCTCATTCCGTCTCTGCTGAGCGGCGACCAGGGCGACGAGATCACCTACTCGGAGTTCATCACGCTCGTCGACGCCGGCAAGGTGTCCACGGTCAAAGTCGAGAACGGTTCGTTGAAGATCACCGGCGAGCT
Source organism: uncultured Acidimicrobiaceae bacterium (assembly GCA_963701575.1). Taxonomy (GTDB): domain Bacteria; phylum Actinomycetota; class Acidimicrobiia; order Acidimicrobiales; family Ilumatobacteraceae; genus Ilumatobacter. Next base: position 19,219 of record CAVPAQ010000036.1, on the reverse strand, counting down.
CACCGACGGCACCAAGTTCCAGAGCACCGGTGGTGGGGATTCCGGTCTGATCAGCAACGACGCGGAGAGCATCAGGGCCAAGGGCGTCGACATCAACTTCCAGTCGCCCAGCAACAACTGGCTGCTCAGCATGGTCGGCCTGCTGTTGCCCGTCTTGTTGATCATCGGCTTCTTCGTGTGGCTGCAACGTCGGGCCCAAGGTCAGATGGGCAACGTGATGTCGATCGGGCGGAGCCGGGCGAAGGCGTATTCCACCGATCAACCCTCCACGACGTTCGCCGACATCGCCGGCTACGAAGGCGTGAAACAGGAGATCAACGAGGTCGTCGACTTCCTGCGCATGCCGGAGCGGTTCAAGGAGATCGGCGCCCGAGTGCCCAAGGGGATCCTGCTCGTGGGCCCTCCCGGTACGGGCAAGACGTTGTTCGCCCGCGCCGTAGCGGGCGAAGCGGGCGTCGGCTTCCTCTCCGTCACCGGTTCCGACTTCATGGAGATGTTCGTCGGCGTAGGCGCCAGCCGCGTTCGCGACCTGTTCCAACAGGCTCGCCGCATGGGCAAGGCGATCATCTTCATCGACGAGATCGACTCGATCGGTCGAAAGCGTGGCGCGGGCCTCGGCGGTGGTCACGACGAGCGCGAGCAGACGCTCAACCAGATGCTGTCGGAGATGGACGGCTTCGAAACGAGCGAAGGCATCGTGATCATGGCGGCCACCAACCGCCCCGACATCCTCGATCCGGCGCTGCTGCGCCCCGGACGCTTCGATCGCACCATCGTGGTCCCCCTGCCCGAATACGACGAGCGCAAGGCGATCCTGATCGTGCACAGCCGCGACAAGCGGATGGGCCCCGACGTCGACCTCGACACCATGGCCAGGGCGACGCCGGGCATGGCGGGCGCCGACCTCGCGAACCTCGTCAACGAGGCGGCACTGATCGCCGTGCGGCGCGGTTCGAAGCAGATCGAGCGGATCGACTTCGAGAACGCCCGCGACCGTGTCGTGCTGGGCGCCCAGCGCGAGTCGCTGATCATGAACGCCGAGGAAAAGCGCGCCACCGCCTACCACGAAGGCGGCCATGCGCTGCTTTCCGTGGTGCTGCCGCACGGCGATCCGCTGCACAAGGTCACGATCCTGCCCCGCGGAATGGCGCTGGGTGTCACGTGGAGCCTCCCCCAAGAGCGGCACACCTACTCGAAGGACTACTTCGAGGACACGATCTGCAAGGCGATGGGCGGTCGCGTCGCCGAGAAGCTGGTGTTCGGCACCCTGAACTCGGGCGCCGCCAACGATCTCGAGCAGGCGACCGGCATCGCCCGCAGGATGGTGCGCGAATGGGGTATGAGCGACGCCGTCGGCCCGATGGCGTGGCACAGCCAACAGCAGGTGTTCCTCGGTGAAGATCTGATGTCGCAAGGTCGCGAGTACAGCGACGAGACCGCCCGCCTGCTCGATGAGGAGATCGCCAGGATCCTCCACGATCAAGAAGCGCGGGCACACGGTCTGCTGGTCAAGTTCCGCAGGGGCCTCGAGTTGATCGCCGAAGCACTGCTCGAGCACGAGACGATCGACGGGCCCGCCGTCGCCAAGCTGATTCAGCAAGGCCTCGACGAATCGGGCGTCACCGAGCACTTCGAAGCCAACGTGCTCGGCACCCCCGAGTAACGGATTCGTGCCAGGCAGCAATCCTTAGTGTTCGTGGCGGTCGCAACCGCCTGAGCGGTCGATCGATCCGGGCTCGCGGGCCGTCGCCACGGCTGCCCACAGGTCGGTGGCCGTGACCGGCCCGACGAAACCGTGATGGACGACGCCCTCGGGATCAGCGATCAACAGGCACGGCACGGCGTCGATGCCGTAGCGTTCGTGGAGCTCACGACGCGACTGGTACGACGCCGTCGACACCGAGACGGCATCGCTGCGAACGACTTCGGCCTTGCGAACCACGTCGGCGCAGGTCGAACACGACTCGGACGTGAACACCGCGACCAGCCAGTTCTCACCGGGAAAGTCGGCGCGATCGAGCTGCGAGGGCAGCTCGCGACGCGATTGGGTGGGCGCATCGACGCTCCGCCGGTGCCTCACGACCTCGGAGACGACGGCAGCCACAGCCACGACGGCGAGGGCGATCAGCAGACGTTCCATCTGAACAGATGTCTACCAGCCGGTCAGCCGGCAGGCACGGCCCACGACGCCGTCCGCGTGTCTCCCCGGCCGGTGGGCGACGACCGCTCGACAAACACCCTCGTCGTCGATTCGATGACGAGCTGCCGGTCGAGCACGAGCGGGTCGATGAGATCGATCACGACGAAGGATGCAGGCCGGATCGGGATGTCCTGCAAGTCGGGAACAGGAACCGCACCCGAGGTGCCGACGGCCGAGATCGACACGGTGCCCGCAGCGTTGTCGGCGTTGTACACGATCAACCCGGCCGGTGCCGGAACTGGCGGGCCGTCCGCGAGATACCAGGTGGTGGCGACGTAGAGGTCTTGTCTCGGTGTCGCTCCGACGATCACCGAGGTCGCCACCTGGTCGTCGATCGTGCGAGTGATCGCCCGCTCGACGACGATCGATGGCTGAGCGGTGGCGGTCGCGAGTACGGTGGCGTGGCGGCCCTCGGGGAGGTCCGCGAGCGGACCCGGATCGAAGGTGACGACTTGACGCGCCGGCACCACGATCGGATCGACGGAGATCGGCGTCTCGATGCCGAGGAAGATCACATCGACCTCGACCTGCTCGTCGGTCGGGTTGTAGATCGAATACCGCTCGCTGATGCCGGGACCCTTGTCGCCGTCGACGAACCACCACTGATCACGCAGCACCGGCGTCGCGAGCGTGACCTGCGTTCCGAGCCGTCCGCCGCCGAGGAATCGTTGCGATCGGCCGACGATCAGCCGACCGCGCGATGCCTCGACCCGGACGGCGAGTATCGGTTCGCTCTGGGCTCCCGCACCCGGAGCCCCGAGATCGACGACACGGATGCTGCGCGCCGGCACCGTGAGTCCGCGATACGACGCCGGCCGGCGGGGCCCCTCGCGAGTTGCGAACTCGAGATTGACGACGACCGTCTGCTCGAACGGGTTGGTGAGCACGACCTGGTTGAGGCTGCCCTCCACCGTGAAGCCATCCGCCAGGTACCAGTTGTCCGATGTCGTGGTGGCACACGCCGACACACTGTTGCCCGACGGATCGAACGCGTACTGCTCGACGATCGCTCCACCGCCCTCGATCTCGATCACCGCGCCGACCATGCTGCCCGGCAATGTCTCGTCGAGATCGACGGTGGCCGTCGCCCAGCCATCGATCTCCAGGTCTCGCCGTTGCGATTGCTGCCGATCGTTGACGAGCATGATGGTGCCGACCATCTGCTCGCCGAGTCGGTTCGCGATGACGACGGATCCTTCGACCCCGTCGATCCCCGAGGCGGGAACACCCGGGCAGAACCATGTCTCGGTGAGGCCGGTGGGCGGCGATGCCGAGGGCATCCACCCGAACGCCGAAACGCTGAACACCGGCGCCGACGGAGCGATCGGATCCCGAGCGCCCACGATCAGTGCAGCGATCGCTGCCACCAGCATCAACAGGGCGGGTAGCCGACGCGTCATGGCTCACCCTCCCATCGGGGTTCGCCTTCGATCGCCTCGTCGAACGACTCGTCGGGAACCGCTTCGAGCGTGTCGTCGGGTGTCGTCGACGGCGCCGACGAAGCGTCCGGTTCGTGCCGGTCGGAGTCGATGTCGGAGTCGGTATGGCGTTGCGGCAGGTCCGATGCGACGGCCGAGTCGACCCACGCCTCCGGGTCGTCGAACCCGTGGTCCCCGACGGGTGGCACGAGCGCCTCACCGGCGACCCCCACACCGCGCACGGGGATCACGACCTCGTCGAGGTCGATGAGGGTCTCGTCATGGAGCAATGTCGCACGACGTCGGCCGAACGGTGAGCGAGCTCCGGCCGCGAGCACGAGCAGGACGAACCACAGAGTCATCTGGGAGGCCAACCACCAGCCGCGGGTCCGGTCCTGCTCGTATGACAGCACGCCCGTCCCCGTTTCGCCGATGTCGAACGCCGTGGTCACGCCGAACCCGGTTCGGGCCGCGACCTCCTCGCCGTCGACGGTGAGTTGGAGCCGATCGTCGAACGGAATCGCGATGTGCACGACCCCTGGCGCGACTTCATTCGCGGCATCCGGTTCGCGACCATCGGCGCCAACCATCGACGGCACAGCGGCGCTCAGATCGGAACGCACCAAGGTCTGCTCACCCGCCTGACGGGATACCTCCGCGGCAGCACCGGTCAGCTGAGCGCCCACCGGGAACCAGGCCTCGTTGACGAAGATCTCCAACGACGGCGGCCCGTAGATCGAGCCGATGTCGAGCTGGTTCTGGAAGGCGGCCACCAGACCATCGGCCAGCGGGAGCGGGTCGTCGACCTTGGAAACGACCCCGTCGGTCTTCGGGATGATCACGTAGCGGATACCGAGCGGCGCCAGAACGCGTCCCGCACGCAGGGTCGAGCCGTCGGCGACGAGCCGCAGGGCGTTCTCGACGGCGTCGTCCGCACGCGTGCGCTCCACGACGAAACGATCGGTGAAATCGAAGCTCCCGGCGTCCGTGACCGCATAGGCAATGCCTTCGGTGAACTCCCGACTCGGCACCGGCATCAGGCGCGGATCGCCCACGTAGAGCACGCGGTAGTCGCCGGCGGTGGGGTCCTGCGGGAGTTGTGCGGCCAGCAGGCGCGGCATCGGCGTTCGCGGCGTATGCCATGACCCATCGCCGATCGCCAGCACCGCCGGTACGAGCCCGACGACGATCGCAGCGTTGGCCAGCAGTCCGAGCGGCTGGCGCCAGCCGAACCCGCGGCCGAGGACATCCGAGCCGAATCCGCCGGCGATCGAAGCACCCCCCAGCGCCAGACCCAGGGCGATCGGAACCGCCAGCATCGACGGGTGCGGCAGTGCCACGTCGATCGTGCCCCGCTCGGACAGCACCAACAGCGCGCCGAACACGCCGACGAGTACTGCCGCACGAACACTCCAGGTGAGACGCCACGCACGCGCGATGGCGACCGCAGCGATCACGGGCAGGTACAGGGCGATCGCAAGGACCGCGAACCGGTCGCTGGAGGGCGACAACGACGCGATGTCCTGGAGCCCGCGTCCGGTCGATCCGGCCTGATCGACCCCCATCAGGTCGTCCCACGCCCAGTGCAGCGCCCAGGGCAGATTGAGCAGCACCGCGCCCGCTACCGACAGCACCGTGCAGCCGGCCATCCACGAGGCCACCCGCCACGACCCTCCCGCCAGCAGCGTGGCGACGGCGACGAGCACCCCGACCAGCGCCCACAAGACGACGACGACCGGAACGAACCCTGACGTCGCCGCCAACAGGAGGGTCAAGAACGCGAGCGACCGGAATCGATGACGCAATCCCACGGTCACGACGCCGTCAGCGAGGTCGAGATCGGCCGCACTGGGGTCCGCGGTCTCGATGCCGCTCGCGCGCCTGAGGAGATGAAGCATCCACGGGAGGGCCGCGTACCACACCAACGCCGACCAGTCGCCCGTGCTCATGATGCCGGGGACGAGCGGGGTGCCGACGTACACGACCATCCCCGCGATGCGGGCCCGATTCACCGGGAACACGGTGGACAGGCGCCACGCGCCGAACGCACCGAGCACGTAGCAGCCCACGATCGACACGGTGAGCAACGCACTCATCCGGAACAACGTCAAGACGCTGCCCGCTGCGAGCAGCGCGAACCCGGTCGGCAGTGCAGTGGTCGATCCGAACGAGCGGCCGTCGAAGCTGCCGCGGTAGTGACTCCAGAGCCCACTCGGGCTGGCAGGGAAGGGCAGGAACTCGCCGACGGGAGGGACCGCGTCGCGAATGAAGGTGCGGCTGCCGATCACGATCGCCAGCAGGACGACGAACCACGCCAGCACCGGACCGAACGATGCTTCACGCCAGCGCTTGACGGTGGTGTCGGCCCCCACGAAAGTGTGGGTTTCCTTGCCCCGCAGGTACGACGTCAAACGTGAGCTACCACGGTCCTGGAGACCGAGCACCTCGCGCTCGTGGACCACGCGCTGCCCGCGGATCGCTCGGCGCCGTGACACGATCGATCCCGTCCGGGGCACCAGGCCCACCAGAGCCCGCAGCGACGCCAACGCTTCACCGAAGCGTCCCGTGAAGAGCCCGACGATCAGCTCGACGATCGTGAGCAACACGAGCTGGAACGAACGCACCAGCAGGCGCGATCCGCCCGTCAGCGTCGCGATCGTGCGCATCCGATGCCTGCTGCGCAACGTTCGGTGATTGAGATCGGGACGCCGTTCGGCGAGCCGCTCCCGGTGGCGCACCGAAGCGTTCGGCGCCACGATCACCCGGGCACCGGTCAGGTGAGCCCTCCAACAGAGATCGATGTCTTCCCCGTAGAACGAGATCACCGGGTCGAAGCCGGCCAGCGCACGGAACAGGTCGGCCCTCACGAGCAGGCACGCCGACGGAAGCACGAACACATCTCGCACGGCATCGTGCTGTTCCTGGTCGAATTCGCCCGGATCGATGACCGGATCCACCTCGCCGAAGCGGTCGAGCCCCAAGCCGACGTGTTGGAGCATCCGGGGTTGGTCCCAGTCGGTGAGCTTCGGGCCGACGATCCCCGCGTTCGAGCGGAACAGTTCTTCCACCATCACCCGGACGGCGTCGGGAGCGAGTGCGACATCGTCGTGACACAGCAGGAACAGCCCGTTGTCGCCTTCGACCAGGCGTAGCACCTCGTTGGCTGCCGGGCCGTAGCCGACGTTGCCAGGGAGCGCCCGCACGAATGCCGAAGGGATCACCGCTCGGATCCGTTCGGTCACATGAGCGATCTCGTCGTCTCGTGACGTCACCAGAAACAGCATCCGGAGGTTGGCGTAGTCCTGCGCAGCAAGGCTGTCGAGCGTCTCGTCGAACCAATCGTCCGGCTCGTGCACGACCATGACGGACACGACCGACGGCACGAGAAAGGGGTCCGTCTCCACGATGCACCGAGGCTAGTGCCCGAAGTACCGGTCCGGGCGGCGCTGTTGCGGCGGGCATCGGTCAGCACGACCGCCACCCAGAGATCTCGACCGGTATCCTCGGAATTCTCGTGTCCTCGCCCACCAACTCAGCGCTCCGCCGCGTTCCGCTTCCCGAGGGCACCCTGCCGGTCGGCCTGGCCCTGCTCGTGGCCGGCACCGCCACGTATGCGTTCTTCCGCGTCGGCACGCTCGCGTTGGGCGGCAAGGAGGAGTTCGCTCCGATCGTCGCCATGTGGTTCGCCACGTTCTCCCTCGCTCCGGGGTTCTTCCTCCCGCTCGAGCAGGAACTCGGTCGGGCGCTCTCTGCCCGCAAGGCAAACGGCGAAGGCGGCCTCCCCGTTGTGCGCCGAGTGGTCGCGATGGGGGCATTCATCACCTCCATCGTCCTGCTCGCGATCCTGCTCGCCAGCCCGTTGATCACCGCCAACTACTTCGACGGCGACTGGTGGATGCTCGCTGCGCTCGCGACGGCATTCGTGGCCTACGCCCCAGCGCACCTCGCACGGGGCATCTGCGCCGGGACCGGCCGATTTCGGTCGTACGCCGTCGTCATGGGGTCCGACGGTGTGATCCGGATCGCGGCCTGCATCGTGTTGGCCCTGGCGGGCGCGACAGCGGCTGCTCCGTACGGCTTCGCGGTCGCGCTGTCGCCACTGGTCGCTGTAGCCGTCGTCGGGTATCGAGGGCAGTTGCGCACCCAACCGGGCCCCCCGGCAGCCTGGAACGAGGTGACCCAGAACCTGGGTTGGCTGCTGTTGGGCACGCTGTTCGCCGCAGCTCTGTTGAATGCCGGCCCGGTCGCAGCCAATCTGCTGTCGGGGAACTCACCCGAAGAGAAGGAAGCGATCGTCGCGTTCGGATACGGCGTCTTGCTGGCCCGCATCCCGTTGTTCTTGTTCCAGGCGGTGCAAGCGGCGCTGCTGCCGCGGCTGTCGCGGCTCGCCGCGCGGGGCGAGTTGGACGAGTTCCGGTCTGGTCTCCGGCGCCTGATGCAGCTCGTCATGCTGGTGGGCGTCGTGGGCACCGGCGGTGCCTTTCTGATCGGTCCGTTCGTGATCGGGCGCGTGTACGACGCCGACTTGAGCGGACGCACGCTGGCGATGCTCGCGCTGTCGAGCGCGATCTACATGGCAGGTCTCGCGACTGCGCAAGCCGTCATCGCACTGCGCGGGCACGCGCTGCGTCGCGCTCGGCTGGGGTGCCGGCGTCGTCGCGTTCCTGCTGGGTACCTGGCTGTCCAACGACCAGCTGTTCCGCCGCATCGAGATCGGACTCGTGGTGTCGAGCACCGCGTCGCTCGTGAGTTTCTCGCTCGCCCTCAGGCATCGTCTGCGCAAGGGTGCAATTCCGACTTCGGGTTCGGTGATGGACGCGATCACCGACATGCCCTTCGAAAGCTGACGGGCCGGAAACCGACGTGTCGACAGCCGACGGGCCCTAACGGGCCAGACCGGCCTTCTTCGCCTCGACCTCCAGGTCGTGCTGCACCATCATGCTGACCAGCGATGCAAAATCGACTTCCGGCTGCCAACCCAGCCGCTCGCGGGCCTTGGATGCGTCGCCGATCAACAGATCGACCTCCGCCGGCCGGAAGAACTTCGGGTCCTGGCGGACGTAGTCGCGCCAGTTCTCGATGCCCACCTCGGCGAACGCACGCTCGACCAGGTCTTCGATCGAGTGGGTCTGACCGGTCGCGATCACGAAATCATCGGGCTGGTCCTGCTGGAGCATCATCCACATCGCCTTGACGTAGTCGCCGGCGTATCCCCAGTCCCGCTTGGAATCCAGATTCCCGAGCACGAGCTCGTGCTGCAGGCCGAGCTTGATGCGGGCCACGGCGTTCGTGACCTTGCGCGTCACGAACTCGATACCTCGCTTGGGCCCCTCGTGGTTGAACAGGATTCCCGAGCAGGCGTACAGGTTGTAGCTCTCGCGGGTAATTGACGACGATGTCGTGCCCGAACACCTTGGCGCACCCATACGGGCTGCGGGGGTGGAACGGCGTCCCCTCGTTCTGCGGGGTCTCGCGCACCTTGCCGAACATCTCAGACGACGAGGCCTGGTAGAAGCGGATCGGGTTGTTCTGGCTCCCGCCGATCATGCGGATCGCCTCCAGCATGCGCAGCACGCCCAGACCCGTGATGTTGGCGGTCAGCTCGGCCTGGTTGAAGCTGAGCGCGACGAAACTGATCGCGCCGAGGTTGTAGACCTCGTCGGGCTGGGACACCTCGAGCGCGGCGACCAGCGACGGAAGATCGGCGAGATCCCCCGGGATCATCTCGATGAAGGGCATCTCCTCGAGCACCGCCGCCACTCGCGGGTTGCTCTGACCCTTGACCATGCCGTAGACGTCATACCCTTGGTCGTGCAGGAACTGGGCCAGATGCTGACCGTCCTGGCCAGTGATTCCGGTAATGAACGCGCGTGGCACCTTGTGGACTCCTCGATCGATGAACCTGCGCAGTCTAGGAGCCGGGCTCGTACCTCCCACGGAGATCAGGCGTTCGCGTCGGTCCCGCCGACTACCGTAGGCCGTTGCACATCGCAGACGACACCAACCACGATGACCTCCCGCCCCCTCCGTCTCGCCATCGACACCGGTCCGCTGTACGGCCACCGCACCGGCGTCGCGGTGGCCGTCGACGGCATGCTGCACGGATTGGAGCAGCGGGCCGAGGTCACCACGGCTCCGTACCTCGTCAGCTTTCGTTCGGATCCACAGGCAGGCCACCGCCGTCTTCCCGTTCCGGGGATCGTGGCATCGCACCTGTGGTCGCGGATCGATCGCCCCCGAGCCGATCGATGGCTGCGCGACGTCGATGTCGTGCACGGAACCAATTACGTGGCGCCGCCGACGGGGCTTCCCACGGTGATCTCGGTCTACGACTGCTGGTTCCTGGCCCACCCCGAGCTGGCGACCCCGATGGTCCGACGCGCCGCTGCCACACTGCGGCGAGCCGTCGATCGGGGGGCCTGGATCCACGCCAGCTCGGACGCGACTGCGGGCGCTGCCCGGGCCCTGCTGCAGACCGACCGGGTGGCGACGGTCCGGCTCGGACCTCCCCCGGCTCCGGTTGCCGCCGAACACCTCGCGACACCGACGATCGCCGGCCAGTTGGCCGCGAAGCTGGAGGGGCACCCGTTCGTGGTGTCGATCGCCACCGAAGAGCGACGCAAGGCCCTGCCCGTGCTCGTCGGGGCATTCGAGATCGTGGCCGGCGACGACGCGAGCGTCCACCTGGTGCTCGCCGGAGCCGCCGGCACGGAAACGGACACGATCACCGATGCCATCGATGCGCTGGCGGCACCGATCCGAGCTCGCGTCCACCGTCTGGGGCGGGTGGACGAGTCGACGAAGCATTGGTTGATCCGCCATGCATCGACGCTCGCCTACCCGAGCCTCGACGAGGGTTTCGGGTTCCCGATCCTCGAGTCGCAGCTGGCCGGCACTCCGGTCGTCGCATCCGCCACCGGCGCGATCCCCGAGATCGCGGGGACTGCGGCAGTCCTCGTCGAGGGGCATCGCCCCGACGACTTCGCGAACGGACTCCGGCGAGTGCTCGCCAGCGGTGTCGAACGCCTCGGCTTGATCGAAGCCGGCTATCGCAACGCCGGACGATTCTCGTGGGACGCCACGGCCGACGGCCTCGTCGAGTTGTACCAACGCGCCCTGGAGTCGAGTTGATGAAGATCACGGTGCTGGCGGGGGGCGTCGGAGCTGCTCGATTCCTGAAGGGTGTCCTGGCAGCGGTCCCGCCGAACACCGTGACCGCGGTCGTCAACACCGGTGATGACACGGAGCTGCACGGATTGGCGATCTCCCCGGACCTCGACACGGTCACCTACACGCTGGCGGGGGCGATCGACCCCGACCGCGGTGGGGTCTCGCGGGTGAGACCTGGCACGCGATGGAGGCGCTCCAGCGGTACGTGCCGGTGCGGCCGCACGGCTCGACGGCCGCCCCCACCTGGTTCAATCTCGGCGACCGCGATCTGGCAACGCATTTCTATCGGACGGCCAGGCTGGCCGAGGGGGCGACGCTCACCGAGGTGACCGCGGAGATCATCCGCGCCTGGGCCTCGAGCTCGGTGTCGTGCCGATGTCGGACGACCGCTTCCGCACGGTCGTCACGCTCGCCGACACCGGCGAGCGACTGGCGTTCCAGGACTACTTCGTTCGGCTACGTCACGACGTCGCGATCTCGGCTGTGGATTTCGAGCACGACGGGGCTCGGCTCACCGGTGCCGCTCGCGACGCGATCGCTCACGCCGACACGATCCTCATCGCTCCATCCAACCCGCTCGTGTCGATCGGGCCGATCCGGGCGCTGCCGGACGTCGACGAGCTGCTGGCCGCGAACCGGGACGAACGGTGGCCGTGTCGCCCATCGTCGGGGGCGCAGCCCTCAAGGGGCCGGCCGATCGGATGCTGCGCGAGCTCGACCTGGAACCGTCCGTGGTCGGCGTCGCCCGCCTCTACCAACCCATCGTGTCGACGCTCGTGATCGACCCTGCCGACGCCCACCTCGCAACCGACGTCGAGGCGGCCGGCAGCGGTGCCTGATCGAACCATCGATCATGTCCGACATCGATCGGGCACGCACGCTGGCCCAGGCCTGCATCGGCGCCGCCGACGGACACTGACCGGTTTCCGGGAGCACGGTCACCGCAGCTGCGCGAGGCCCTCCGGGAGAGAGGTCCACGGCGACCACGACAAGTGGATCCGCGCCCGGACCGGCGACACGGCGAACCGAGTGATCTCGTCGGGCGTCGATGGCATGAACCGAGCCTGCTGGCCGGTAGACCCCGAGATCGCCTGCCAGAGGTCGCGGAGGGTGGTCTGTACGCCCGTTCCCGACATCCATCGACCAACCCGCTCCCCCGCTCTCCGGCGGCGCCGACCATCGCGCCGACCGCGTCGTCGACGAACAGGAAGTCTCGGGTCTGGCGGCCGTCGCCGGTGATCACGGGCGTGGCCTTGGCGTCGGCGGCCGCCCGGAATGCGGCCACCACACCCGTGCTCGGGACGTTGCCGAGGCCCGTACACCGAGCTGAGCGCCAGCGCCGTGAACTCGACACCGTCGAGCTCACGGTGCGCATTCAGCAGATCGACGACCGCCCGCTCGACGACACCCCGAATGCCTCGCGGTTCGATCGGGAATCTCCTTGAGCGGGATGTCCCGACTCGCCGGCCGACCTGAGCGAGGTCGCCGGCAGCGTGACCACGACCTTGGGCAGCCCGTAGCTGGACCCGTGCCGCATCGAGCACCGCCATGTTGGTGACGAACGAACGTGCCAGGAGCGCTGACGACACATCTCCGCGTGGAATCGCCGCGAGGTGGTAGAGCACGTCGGGAGCACGCATACCGATCAGGGACGCGAGACTCGCCGCTGGCGGCATCGAGGTGATGGATCTTGATCGAGCCGCCAGCCGATCGTGCGTCGGCAAGGTTGCCGAGCCCTCCGGTCGAGAGGTCGTCGACCACGTCCACTGCAGTCCCGTCGGCCAGGAGGCGGTCGACCAGGTGCGACCCGATGAACCCAGCGCCTCCGATCACCATCGTGTTCGTCACGGCTCCATCATGGCCGCCCGAATCAGCGCGTGCGCTCACCGGCGAGCGTTCGCGGGTCGACCGGGAACCGGCAGCCGTTGCCCGACGATGCGGGTGCCGGCCTGCACGGTGTAGCCGGAGCCGATCACGCAACCTTGACAATGGCCGCGGACCCGACCTGCCCGGCAACGATCGAGCCACGGACGTCGGCATCGGCGCCGATTCGAGCGCCCGACAGCAACACCGAACCGATCACCGTTGCGCCGGCGGTGACCGTCGTGGTCCTGCGAGACGACCGACTCGATCAGAACTGCGTCGGGCGAGACGACGGCGCCGGCAGCCGTGCCGTTGCGGGCGGGCCCGCGGACGCCCCGGACGAGATCGAGGTTGGCTTGCAGGAACTGCTCGGGCCGCCCTGTGTCGAGCCAATAATCCGTGCATCTGCCACACCGGCGAGCAGCCCACCCACGACCAATCGCCGGACGCGTCCGTGCTCGATGGAGATTCGCCGGTCGGGCGGAATCATCTCGAGCACCGCCGGCCTCGAGCACATACGTTCCGGCATTGATGAGGTTCGAATCGGTCTCGCCGGGCTGCGGCTTCTCGAGGAAACGACGCACGAGGCCTCGCTCGTCCATCCGACCACACCGAACGCGGAGGGGTCCTCGACGGGCGTGAGATGGATGGTGCCGGCCGAGCCCAACCGCCGATGCTCGCTGATCAAGAAGCCGATGTCGAGATCGGTGACGACGTCACCATCGACCGCGAAGGAACCCTTCGTCGATTCCGGCCGACCGCGTCTGCGAATGCGATCGCACCCGCCGTGTCGAGCGGTTCGGGCTCGACGGCGTAGTGCACGCGGAACGTCGCCGTGACGGCCGTCGGCGAACGCCGTCGCAAACGGCTCGGGTTTGAAGCCGAGCGCAAGCACCACATCGGTGACGCCACCCGCAGCGAGACGATCGACCAGGTTCACGATCATCGGCCGGTTGAGGACCGGCAACATCGGCTTGGGAACGTGGTCGGTGAGCGGCCGCAGGCGAGTTCCGAACCCGCCGACGAGCACGACGGCGAACATCAGCCGCCGGCGGTGGTGGGAGCGTCCGAGGTGTCGGTGACAGCCGTTACGGCGGTGGTATCGGGCGTGGAGTTCGACGACGGCTCGCCGGTCGTGGTGCCTGCAACGGTGGTCGCGGCCCCCTGCAGCAAGTCTTCCGGCCGGATCTGGTCGGTGTCGGCAGCACCGAGCTGCGGGAGGTTCTGGGCCACGGCGGCATCGGCTGGTCGGCATCCCTGGGGGTGAAGTAGATGCCGAAGACCATGCCGTCGTCGTCGACGTGCACCTCGTCCATGTTCGCGATGTACTGCTTGCCGCCGTCGGTGTCGGTGAACGAACCCCAAGCTTTGACCGAGAGCTCGGCATCCTCACCGTCGCACTTGGTGTCGCCCTCGATGTACTCCGGCAGCGGATCGAAGTTCAACGAAGGGAACTGCTCGTTCGAACTCAACGCAGAGGCCGACGGGAAGGTCAACTTCTCGTTGTCGATCGTCACGTCGTAGCTCCCGAGGAAGACCCCGAGCGTGGCGTGGCGTCCGACGGCGGCCGCCGTGTACGGGTGCCAGTGGATGACACCGTCGTCGTGGCTGTGGATGCCGGTCCGCAGGAAGTTGGTGTTGATGAACTGGCCCTGGGCGTTCTGCTCCTCGAGGTCGCCCTCGAGCCATACCAGCTGTCGCAGAGGTAGAAGCCGTACGCAGCATGCCAGTGGTCGGTGATGGTCGGGGAAGATGAATCGGCGGCAGGCAGCGATTGCCGGCTGTACACGATCAGAGCGAGTCCGAGGATGAGGGTGGCCGCAACCGTGATCGGGAAGACCGTTCCACCCTGGAAGCGAATCTTCTGGCCCTTGCCCTTCTGCGCGAGCTTGGCGGCCTTCTTGGTCGACGAGGAGCTTCTTGCCACGACGGGCAGGCTATCGGCGGTAACGCCGCATCCCCAGGCGCCCTCAGCAAGCGCTCAGTTCGCTGCGATCGCGGTCAAGGTGGTCGTACGCGGCACCGACCACCGTGGGGACGCTTCGTCGACAACCCATCGACGGCCGGCCTGCCCGAGGCGGACCGCACGTTCACGATCGTCGATCAACGCCCGGATGGCTGCCACGAACGACGTCGAGATCGTCGGGCGGCACACTGATTCCACCACCGGATTCGGCGAGCAGCCGAGGGATCGCCGTGTGGGGATCGATCGCAGGCGACGACGGGCCGCGTGACCGCCAGGCTGGAGTAGGTCTTCGATGGCACGCTGACGTCGCCGAGGCCCGCTCGCAACGGCACGACGTGCACATCACCCGAGGCGAGCACCTCGGGCAGCCGTTCGATCGGTTGATAGCCGACGAACCGAACGTTCGAGAGGTCCGCCGCCGCGGTCTCCAGCGCCGGGCGGGCGGCGCCGTCGCCGTTGATGACGAAGACCACGTCGGGACACCGGCGAGCCGCCCCGAGCACCAGATCGAGCGACTGCGACAAGCCGACGTTGCCGGCGTACAGCACGACGGGCGCATCGCCGATGCCCAGCTCGGCGCGATAGTCGGTCATCCGGTCGGAGGGGTGCAGCTGGTCGGTGTCGACGAAGTTCGGAATCGACATGGACCCGCGTCTGCGTCGCGGGGTCGCATCTTGGCCGTGACATTCGCACGGAGATCGTCGCTGAGCACCGTGATCGCACGAGCGCGTCGGTAGCTCAGACGCTTCTCGAGCCGTTCGGCGGCGGCGATCACCCTCGGGTTCACGATCGCGCCCGTGCGAACGGCGGCGTCGGGAAACACGTCCTGGATGTTGAACACCAGGGGCGCCCGCTTCGCCAGTCCGACCACCCAACCGGTGAGTCCGAGCGTCAACGGCGGCGACATCGTGAGCACGATGTCGGCCTTCCGTAAACCACCCACCGGCCCGCAACCCGGCGACGCCGGCCAGCACCGAGAAGCCGGCGGAACCCTGCCGCTCGCCGCACCAGGTCGCGTTTGTCGTCACCGGGGAACGGGTGTACTCGCGTCACGGTGCCCCAAGCGGTCGACTCGGTACGGATCCACCGGCCCGTCCAGCCTGCATCGATGCGCCAGTCGGCCTCGATGCGATGGTGCCGGTACCAGGGCAGAGCGGTCACGACGTGCAGCTCGTGGCCGAACGCCGCCAGCTCGCTCACGATCCTGGTCATCACCACTCCGGTCGGTGCCGTGTCGGGCTCGAAGTGCGGGCACAAGACGACGACCCTCATCGCGTACAACGCCCTCCGGTACGCCTCTGCGAGCGCCCGGCCGGAGATCTCGGGTGTGAACAGACGGCAGCGGTCAGCGCCGAGCTCGACCAGTCGGGCGCCGTCGATCATGGCCTGCTCGACCGCAGCCGCCCACGCTTGCGCAGTTGCATCCTCGACGATCACAGCCGCCGCACCCGCCACCTCGACGACGGCCTCTGCTCGACTACACACCACCGGTGTCGCCAACGTCATCGCCTCGACGAGCGGCGCACCGAAACCCTCGTATTCGCTGGGGAACGCCATCACCACCGTGCCGGCGACCAGCGTATCGCGATCGCCGGCAGGCACACGCCCCGCTCTGAACACGCGGCCTGACGCAGGGCTCGCCGCAATCGTTCGGCGCAGCGCTGTCCTCGGTGTCGCCGACGCCACCGATCAGGACCAGCGTGATGTCGGGATCGAGGTAGGGCAACATGTCGACGAGCAGGCGATGGCCCTTGTGCGGGTGCGTGATCGCCGGATACACGACGAACGGTCGATCCCCCAGGCGAAGCGTTTGCGGACGGTCGCGATCCGTCGGCCGAGGGCGCCTGGCCCTGCGGATACGCCATGGGGGACCACGACGATCTCGGTGGCTGCGCCGCCGAACGATTCGGCCACGTGCCCGGCGACGTAGGACGTCGGCACCGTGATGACATCGGCGCCGGCCACGGACCGCGGCACCATGCGGTCGAGGTAGGCGTGCCGGCTCCTTCCGAAGTACTCGGGAAACCTCAGGTACTGCAGGTCGTGGATGGTGAGCACGACCGGTCCACGCCCGATCACCGGGGTGGTACCGCCACCGTGGTGGACGAGGTCGGCCGAGTTGTCCGCGCCGCCAGCCAGGTGTGTTCGGCCAGGATCCGGGTCGCTCGCCGATCTCGACGCAGCGGCATCGGCACGACCGGCCACTCACCGACGAGATCCGGATAGGCGTCGACGAACGCCCGCTGGCAGTAGATCGTCGGCACGATCGAACCATCGGCCGGCAGCGCCGACAGCTGCCGAACGAGGTACTCCTCGGAGCCGCCGACCCGCCCGGGTGCGAGCCAGGTCAGATTCACGGCGACGCGTATCGGACCGGTCATCCGGCGGCCTCCCGATAGACGGCCAGTGTCGCCTCTGCGGTCGCTGCCCACGAGAAGGACGCCGCTCTGGCCCGCGCCGGCGACGACCAGGCGGCCGGATCGCCCAGCGTGGTCGTCAGACCCGCGGCGATCGAACCGACATCCTGAGGGTCCACCAGCAATGCCGCTTCGCCCGCAACCTCCTCGGTCGACGTCCCTCGACTCGTGACCACCGTGGCGCCCTGCGCCATCGCCTCGAGCACCGGTAGACCGAACCCTTCCTCGAGGCTCGGGTAGGCGAACACGGTGGCCGCTGCGTACAACGGAGCCAGATCATCGGCGGGAACGAAACCCAGGAAGCGGCAATCGAGCCCGGGGTGTTCCACCATCTCACCCCATCCCGCAGCACCTGCGATCACGAGCGGAAGCCGTTCGCCGAGCTCGCCCATCGCCGACATCAGCCGATCCAGGTTCTTGCGCGGGCTCGAGCGTCCCGACGAACAGCACGAATCGATCGGGCAAGCCGTGCGCCGCACGCACACGATCGACGTCTGCCGGCCCGACGGCGACCGGGTCGACGCCCCACGGGACGACGCGGGAGTCGAGCCCGGTCGAACCCGAGCTGCACCAGACCGTCAGCGGTCGTGCGGCTGGGGCACATCACCAGATCGGCCGCTCGGGCAGCGTTCCAGACCGGCCCGCATCACCTGCACCCCGTGGCGACTGAAACGCTCGGGCGTGTGCACGAAGGCGACATCGTGAACGGTGACGACGTGCGGCGCAGCGGTCGGAGCGGGGATGGCGGTGGTCGAGTGGCACACGTCGACCGGTCCGCTCGCCCGCTCCACACGAGGCCGCCCGCAGCGGTTCCACGATTCGTACAACCACGGCCTCGCGAGCGGGCAGGGATCGCACCGCGAACCGGTCGGGACGTAGGGCGGGCTCGGTGGCTTGCGGTGCCGACCCGCGACGCCGATGAGGGTCACGTCGGGCCACCGGTCGAGCTCGGACGCCACCCGCAACGTGGACACGGCGGTGCCGCCGGGAACGTCGTGCCAGCATTGCTCGAGGGTGTATGCGACACGAAGCACTTCCGGCACTGCCCCATCATGCCTGGCTGTGCCCCGGCAACCCACAGCTCACGCGACGACCACTCCCGCAGCGACCGCCGGCGCGGCGGTATGCGGCGGCCAGCGAATCGACGGTCTCGTGGGCGTTCAAGCCACTCGGGTTCGGCACGATCCACAGGGTTGCACCCTCGAACGCCTCGGGCTGCAGCCCCATCACCGTCTTCGGCCGGTGAACGTGGTCCGATACGCCGTGATGCCCGCCACGGCGACCACGGTCGGCCGGTGTCGGCCGACGAACCGCCGGAGTTGTTCGCCGCCTTGACGCAGTTCGGCGGCCGAGAGTTCAGATGCCTTGGCGGTCGCTCGATGCACGACATTGGTGATGCCGATCCCACGGTCGATCAGGTGCTGCCGGTCGGCATCGGTCATGCCGGCGCCCCGGTCGATCTCGTGGCCGATCACACCCGCCGCCCGAAGCGCCGGGTAGAAGCGGTTGCCGGGGTGCGCGAAGTGGGTTTGGGTGGCAGCCGTCCACAGACCGGGGTTGATGCCGACGAACAGCAACTTCAGTCCGGGACCGACGAGGTCGGGCACGGTCGCGGTCCCGGTGAACGACTCCAGCTCGGCCCGTGTGAAACCCACCAACAGGAGGGTAGGTCGAAGAGGGCAGGGCAAGAGGGCAGGGCGCTGGGTCGCCGATCAGTTGGTGAGCTGTTCCACCAGCTCGCTCAGCGGCTCGCGGTAGTGGCGCAGGAGCGGGATCCCGCTCTCGCGGAGGGCGGCGTTGTCGAGCACGCTGTTCGCGGGGCCGTGGCGCCGGGCGCGGCGGATGCAGGTCAGCGGTCGCGATCGGCTCGACCATGTCGGGGTCGTACCCGGCCGCCGACACGACATCGCGGACGAACTCGTACCAGCTCACGGCCCCCTGGTTGGTGACGTGATAGATCCCCGAGCGTCGCTCGACGGCCAGTCGGCGCACCATGGGTGCGAGATCGGCCGTGAACGTGGGGCAGCCGCGGTCGTCGACGAAACGGAGCGTTGACCGCTCAGCCGCCAACCGCAACACGGTCTTGACGATGTTGTAGCCGTTGGCGCCGCTGACCCACGATGTCCGCACGACCGTGGCGCCCGCTCCGACCTCGATCTCGCCGCCCAACTTCGATTGCCCGTAG
>CAVPAQ010000035.1:0-38729 GCA_963701575.1 uncultured Acidimicrobiaceae bacterium | reverse complement strand
AGTTCCCGACTCGGGGTTCACCTGGTCACGAGCCGCCGAGCGGCTGACAGCGGTCTATCGATCGTTGGCTCGACCCCAGCGCCCCGTGGTCGATCGGTCCCGCAACCGACGCCTCGGTGTGGTCACGTTGATGCCGCCGACACCCAGCGGAATCGCCGACCACAGCGAGCGGATCGTCAGGGCGATCCACGATGACATCGAAGGGGTCGACGTGAGCGTGTTCGTGGAGCGGACGGCCACATGGTCGGCGCTCGACGTCCCGTACCCGATCCACGACCTGTCGAGCCTGCCGGCGCGGTGGGTTGCCGGCGAATTCGACGCCGTGCTGTACTGCCTCGGCAACAACCACTTCCACTCCAGCTTTCGGTCGATGATGCGGGTCGTTCCGGGGCACGCGCTGCTGCACGACGTGCGGCTTCGCGGTGCCTTCGATCCGTTGCGAATCAACCAGTTCGCACAGCGCTACTACGACGACCAGGTCGACGACGGCACGCTCTTCGCGGCGCCGGTGGCGCGCAGCGCGATCTCGGTGCTGGTGCAATCGGCATATGCTGCGGACCTGGTGTTCGCCGACTCGGGAGTCACAGCGGTCGATGTGGGACCGCATCATTGCCCGACCGTCGATCCGGCGGGGCCTGTCGACGATGCGTCTCGACCGTGGGTGGTATCGGCTGGCATCGCCGACGTCGCCAAGCAGAGTGATGTGTTCGTCGCGGCGATGGACGAACTCGGCCGGCGTCGCGACGTTCGTGCGGCCCTGGTCGGGCTCGGAGGAGAGCGATTCGTGACCGAGGGGGACGGCATCGTGGCCACCGGCGCCGTCGACGATGCAGCGTTCTGCGCCTGGCTGCAGCGGGCAGCGGTGATGGTGCAGCTGCGTCGAACGTCGAACGGGGAGTCGTCGGGGGTTGTCGCTCACGCTCTCGCGCGTGGTATCCCGTTGATCGTGAGCGACGTCGGGGCGATGGCCGAGTTGCCCGACGAGGTCGCCGTGAAGATCCCGGTCGACGTCACGCCGAAGGAACTTGCGGACGCGGTCGATCAGCTGCTCGGCGACGCCGGCAGGCGTGCCGCGATGCGGGCGGCAGCGCTCGATCTGGCCGGGCGCGAGACTCCGCTCGCCCAGGCCCGTCGCATCGTCGAGGCGATCTTCGAGTAGGCCCGTCCTCCGGGCTTCAGCGGGCCTGCTGGACCGGTTGGGTCCAGCGCACTGCCGGCCAGGTGTCGAGCAAGGTGTCGCGCTGTGCCGATGCCGGAGCCGCTTCGTCGGGGGTTCCGGTGCCCCGATGATGAACGATCCTGCTGGCGGTGCTCACCACGACCGACCCGCCCATCGACCTGGCGCGCAGCGCCAGATCGACATCCTCGAAATACGCCGGATGGTAGGCGGGGTCGAAGCCGCCGATCCGCTCGTGTTCGTCTCGACGCATCAGCCAACATGCGGCGGACGCGTAGTCGACGGTGACCGTTCCCACATCGCCCGGCTCCTCGAGCGTGGGTGCGGTCGCCCCCGTGGCGAACAGCCGTTGTCCGACCTCCTGGATCGATCCGTCGGCATCGAGCAGGATCGGGGCGGCGATCGAGGTGTCGTGGTCGGCCACTGCGTCGAGCAGCGGCTCGATCCAGCCGGGGGCCACCGTGATGTCGGGGTTGATGAACGCGAGGTGCCGGCCTCTCGCGTGCAGCGCCCCGAGCTCGCAACCGCCACCGAACCCGAGATTGCGAAACGGTCGGAGCACTCGGACACCACTCGTCGACAACGTGAGTTCGGTGGTCGATCGGTGTGCGTGCACCGGATGCGGGTTGTCGACCACGATCACTTCGAAGGCGCTCGGGATGTCCGAACCCGCCAGCGACGCCAGCGTGTCCGTCACCACGGGGCCGGTGCCGTAGGTGACGATGACGAAGCTGATCTGCGGTTCGCCGATCGGCGCGAACGACACCAGCGGCGCGGGTGAGGCGGTGACGAATCGGCGGACGTTCACGAGCTTGCGATGTCGATCGATCGTGCAAGTTCAGCGCGCTCGAGGCGTTCACGCAGGGCAGTGTTCACGGCAGCGAGCTGGTCGAGTCGGACGAGCGCCTCCCGTTCGGAGCGTGCCAGCTCGGATCGCAGTTCCGAGAGCTCTCCGGTGAGGCCGTCGATCTGGGCCGACAACCGGACGATGGTGTCGTCGCGTCGACCGATGTCGCCCAGTACCTCGACGACCAGTTCGAAGGCTGCATCGAGCTGGACGTGTTCGTCACTGCCCGGTTGCGCAGCGAACGAGCCGATGGCGGGGTCGGGATGGGTGACCGACCTCGCCGCGTCGGCGATCAGCCAGAGGTCGGTCGGCCGCAGCGGGAACTCGGTCAGACGATCGAGGCGATCGCCGTCGAGGTCGAACGGGGCGTCGGGGACCAGGCCGAGGTGCCGCAGCATTCGCCGGCGAACGGCTGCTGCGCCCGAGTCGAGAGTGCGTCCGAACAGCGCCGTCAGCGGCGGCAGGTCCGGTCGCCACAGCAGACCCGCGTCGATGACCGCGTCGACATCGGTCGGCCACGAGGCCTGCCCGAACGATTGCCATTCGGCGAGTGGGTCGCCCACGATGCGGAGGTCGAGCGTGATGGGTCCGAGCCGTCGCTCGAGTTCGTTTCTGATCACCCTCGCTTCGGCGGCGGCCACGACGTCGAGCGATCGCTCGGGTTTGAGTACGCCCAAACGCGGCACCACGACCGCTCGGGAACCCGTCACGGCGAGCTCATCTGGGCGAGGTGCCATCGGTAGGCAGTATCGATGATTTCGTCCAGGCCGTACCGCGGTTGCCAACCCAACAACTCACCGGATCTGGCGGTGTCGGAGTACGTCGAGACGGGATCCCCGGCCCGCCGTTCGACGATGCGGTGCGGGACCCGACGGCCTGCTGCACGTTCGATGCCGTGCAGCACCTCCATGACAGACGACCCGACGCCCGTTCCGACGTTGACAGCGACGCTGTCGCCACCGGCGTCGAGCAGGTCGATGGCGGCGATGTGGGCGGCGGCCAGATCATCGACATGGATGTAGTCGCGAATGCAGGTGCCGTCAGGAGTCGGATAGTCGTCGCCGAAGACCTGCAACTCCTGATCACCGGTGAGCAAGGCGCGGATCGCGACCGGGATCAGGTTGAGCGAGGCGTCCCAGTTCTCGCCGATCGCGCCGTCGAAGCTGGCACCGGCGGCGTTGAAATAGCGCAAGCTCACGCTGCGCAACCCGTGGGTGACGCCGTACCAGTGCAAGACGCGCTCGACGATCGCTTTCGTCTCGGCGTACACGGACTCGGGGTGGATCGGCTGCGATTCGTCGACCGGCACCACCGCCGGGGTGCCGTACACCGAACACGACGACGAGAACACGACCTTGTCGACCCCGGCGCGCAGTGCCGCATCGACGAGCCGCACCGTGCCCTCGACATTGTTGTGGAAGTACTTGGAGGGCTGCTGCATCGACTCGCCGACGTTCTTGTAGGCGGCGAAATGCACGATCGTGTCGACATCGTGCCGGCGGCAGGTTCGCTCGACCAGTTCCTCATCGGCGATGTCGCCGACCACCAACGGAACGTCGAACACCGCCGCCGCCGATCCGAGTTCGAGGCTGTCGAGCACGACGACCGCTCGCTCGGCCCGGGCGAGGGCCCTGACGGTGTGCGAGCCGATGTACCCGGCGCCGCCGGTCACGAGTATCGATGCTGTCACGGCGTTGCACTGTACCGTTCGCTGCGTGATCGCCGCCGTCGTCGTGACCTTCTCGGCCCCCGCAGAGATGCTCGAGGCATGTCTGGCATCGGTGCGGTCGTGCGGCGAGGTCGATCTCGTGATCGTCGTCGACACCGGCGGCCGGGCAGATCCGGGTGATCCGGACGTGAGGCTGATCAGCGTGTCGAATCGCGGTTACGGAGCGGCGGCGAACACGGGGATCCGGGCCGCGCGGGCGGCCGGCGCCGACATGATCGCGCTGCTCAACGACGACGTCGTGGTCAGGTCCGACTGGCTGCCGCCGCTGGTCGCAGCGCTGACCGACGGCACCACCTCGGAACGGATCGGCGCGGCCCAGCCGATGCTGCTGGCGGCCGACACCGAGCAGGTCAACAGTCTCGGAGTTCGGATCGGCGACGACGGTGCGGGCGTCGACATCGGAATCGGCGGCGATCCGCCGCAGCGGCCGTTCGTCGCCGAGCTCGAGTTGTTCACGGGTGGTGCAGTGCTGTTCTCGGCCGAGTTCCTGGCCGCGGCCGGCGGGTTCGACGAGCGGTACTTCCTGTACTACGAAGATGTCGACCTGGCGAGGCGCGGGAGCGAGCTGGGTTGGACGTATCGAATCGTCACGGCATCGGTCGTGCAACATGTGGGTGGGGTCTCCACCGGTGCGCTCGGCGATCGGACGCGGTTCCTCCAGGAACGTAACCGGCTCTGGGCGGCGTTCCGTTTCGCCGATGCGGCGACGATCGGCGGGGCGTTGTGGCTGTCGGTACGGCGGCTTCGCCACCGGCCATACGGCGTGCACGCGAGGGCGCTGGCGTTCGGCCTGCTCGGGGCACCCGTGCGAGTCGTCGAGCGTGTCCGCGCTCGTCGGTTGCGTCACGCGCCGCTCGTGCGCCTCGATGCCGAGCACGTTGGCGGCGGGCGCTAGAGGCCCTGGTAGACGAACGGCACGTCGGACACGGCTGCGATCGCGACCCACAGCAGCAAGAGCGCGATCAGCAGGCCGATCGCCGCCTCGGAGACATAGGGCTTCATGAACACTCCCAGGTGGGGTGGGCGGTACGCCAGTTGGCGCACAGTCGTGGGGCGATGACCTCGGCGAACGGTCCGGCGTCGCTCATGTGGACGACGTCGTTGTAGGCCGCCGACCCAGCGAACTCGGCGGTCATCGGTGTCGACTCGATCTCGACGATCGGTGACGTGTTCGCATTCGCCAGCTGTGCCCAGTAGGCCTCGACCTTCCGGGCCGCTGCGGCGAAGCCGGGGTCGGCCATGGCTTCGGGGGAGAACGGAGCGACGTACATGAACACCGGCACGCCGGCGGCCTGGGCCTGTTCGAGGAGTCTCAGGTTGAACGAGTCGGCTACCGGCGAGTCGCGGTCGAGCCCCTCGACCATGACGGCGACGCGCGCGGTCGTGTCGTCCATGATCGCCGGCCCGAACTCCTGGACGAGCCAGAATTCCGTCGAATTGGACGGCAGGCGAGGGTCGGCGTCCTCGGGTGCGGCGGCATCGACGGGGTGATCGACGATGTCGATCGCGTCGACGATGTCGAGCGCCCGCTCGTTGAGGCGGTTCTGCGATTCGACGAGCGGGAACGCCGCCCGGCTCACTCGCCATGCTGCGTCGGCGGGTGACGTGAGCGACACGGCCCATGGCCAGGCACGTGGCCAACGCCAGAGCGTGCCGATGTTGGCGACGTCGAGGTTCGGCCAGCTGCGCATCGACCACTCATCGGTCAACCAGATCGCGTTGATCGAGATCACGATCGCGTCGGCATCGTTGGCGCGTGCCGAGTCGATCGCTCGCAGCACGTCGATCGGGCGCGGGGCGACGAGGGTGTAGCCATCGATCTGCACGGTCCGCCCGCCGAACGCGGTGACCCGGTTCGACACCTCGCCGGCCACCGAGACAGCGTTCAGCTTGACCTCCGACCCCCCGATCCAGGCAACCGTGAATCGATCGTCGTTGCCGTTTGCCACGTCAGGGGCGATGAAGCCGCCGAAGTCCTGGCGCGAGATCGGCCCGAGATAGCGCACCTCGGATGCCGGCACGTCGGCGACATGCTCGCGGTCGGCGACGCTCGGCGGCGCCGGTGACACGACGAAGCTGACCACCACGCACCACACCACGACCCATCCGGCGACTCGAGCGAAGCTGCCCCAGGTGCCGAACAGTCCGAGACGATCGGTCAGCAAGGTCGGGATGCGGTTCATGTGCGGATCCCCATCATCGCGCCGTAGAAGTCGATCGCGGTGGCGAGGTCGAGCTGGAGCAGTGGCAGGCTCAGGCCGAACCAGGCGAACACCAGCGCCGGCTTCAGGAGATGCCATCGCTGCGCGTCGCTGGGAGGGCGCCGCCGTGCGATCGCACGGTGGCCGATCAGGAAGACGGCGTGATAGACGCCGAACAACGCCGAGGCCCAGGTCACGCTGTGCCACAATCCGATCAGCAGCATGGTGATGGCGGTCGCCGCGTACTGGCGTTGCGCGTGCCGGCCGACGATGGCGGTGAACACGTTGGTGCGCAGGAACCTGGTGAGACTGATGTGCCAGCTGTTCCAGAAGTCGGCAGGCGTGGTCTTCGTGTACGGCGAGTCGAAGTTGGGCCTCAGATCGGCGCCGAGCAACCTGCCGGTCCCGATCGCGAGATCGGAGTACCCGTCGAAGTTGGCGTAGAAGAACCAGGTGAACGCGATCAGGCTTCCCCAGATACGCCACATCGAGTTGTCGTGGAACACGCCGAAGATGTCGCTGGACCAGCTCAGCAGATATGCGATCACGAACACCTTGAACAGCCCGCTGAGGATCTGCGTGCCTCCCAGCAGAGCTCGTTCTCGTGTCAGCGGGACGGGATGTTCGAGCGTGGTCTGTGTCTCGTCGTAGGACGCGATCGGGCCGACGACCAGCAACGGTGCGAACAAGCCGTAGCCGAGCACGCGCCCGGGAGTCAGCCTGTCGACGAGACCGAGATTGGTCTTGATCAACAGGTCGGCAGCCCGGAAGGCGCTGAA
Organism: uncultured Acidimicrobiaceae bacterium; assembly: GCA_963701575.1. GTDB lineage: Bacteria > Actinomycetota > Acidimicrobiia > Acidimicrobiales > Ilumatobacteraceae > Ilumatobacter. The sequence continues at coordinate 31,996 of CAVPAQ010000035.1, read as the reverse complement.
CGACAGCCCGATCGGTGCCACGATCGGCGCCGTGAAATCGATCGCCTCGATCAGATCGGATGTGTTGCGGAAGACGCGGTTGCCCCAGACGTTCAGGTCGATCACGAAGTCGATCGGCCAGAGCTTCCAGGCGATCATCGGCGCCAGCGTCACCACCAGCGCGCCCCACAGCACCCACAGCCCGCGTCGGCGTTCGCCCGTCATCGCCACGATCGGCTGCATGACCGCCACGGCGACCCAGAAGACGAGGTGGAACAACGCCAGTCGCGGCGCGACGAGCGCCAACAGGTAGAGGCCGATGATCACGAAGACGGCTCGCCGTGCCGATCCGAGCCGCAGCAGGGCGAGCAGGGGAATCAGCACCACGAGCGCAGGAATCAGACTGGAGAACCAGTCGAACGAGTCGTAGCTGGGGATCACGGGCCGGTGAGCGTGATGTGAGTTGGGAGGTCGATCGACGAGTCAGCGTCGAGCGCCCACCGAGTGTCGTCGTCGTCAATCGGGGCGAACCCGTGATCGGGGAACAATCTGGCGACGAGATGATTGCGGCCGCTGTCGATGTAGGTCCCGTAGACAGCACCGGGTCGATCTGCACGGAGATCCGCGACCACGCCGGCGAGCATCGCTGTCTCGACGCCGCGCCCGAGCACCCGGCAGCTCATCAGCACGGTGTCGAGCTGCCAGCGATCGACGACCCAGTGGCTGATCACGACGCCGACGATGCCGTAGTCGCCGAAACGGTCGTGGGCGGCGACGGCGTGGACGTGCCAGTCGGGGTCGTCGAGCAGGCCGGCGATCTCGGCCTCTGACCGTCTGACCGTGGTGACGTTGAACTGGTTGGTCTTGTTCGTGAGCTGAGCAGTTCGCCCGAGCTCGCTCTGTCCGACCCGGATCAGCCGGACGCGAAGATCGAGCGACATCAAGAACTCGGCGTGCGACATCGTGGTGGCTGCCCTGGCACGTTCGGACTCGACCTGCATCCGCTCGGTTCGGCGGCGGTCGTCGCCGGTCACGCGGATCATCCGGAACCATCCGGTCTCGGCCAACAGGTCGGGAAGCGCCTCGATCTCGGCCGGCACCTGGATCGAACGGACAGCCGGGAGCTGGGTCCGCATCGCTCCGATCTCGTAGTCGCTGTCGTCGACGAACACGAACGAATCGAGTCCGAGGTTGAGCTCGCGTGACAGCTCAACCAGCCCTGCGGGCTTCGGCTCCCACGACACCCTCCTGGCTGCGATGTCACCGTCGGTCAACACCATCCCGTCGACCTCGTCGAACGCTCGGACGACGGCGTCGGGGTCGTTCTTGCTGGCGAGCGCCAGCAAGACGCCCTGATGGCGCAGGCGCTGGAGTGCGAACTGGAACGACCGATATGCAAACCCCGGGGATGCGTCCCCGCACTGCAACCCGCCGATGCCGTCATCGGCGATGGTGCCCGACCAGAGCGTGTCGTCGCAGTCGAGCACTACGACCTTCGGAGCTGTGCGCGTGCGGGCCGACATCACATCGGCGATCGCTGCGCCCGTCTCGAGCGCGAACGCCTCGGTGAACGGTTGGCGGTACATCAACCAGCTGCGCCGATCGAACGACGAAGCGGTGCCTGCCGCGTGTTGCAGCGCAGCCAGCCGAAGGCGGTCGACTCCGAGCTCGCCCAGTGCCTCGTCGAAGGCACGGTTCGCTGCCGACTGCAACTCGCAGAGCTGCGTCAGCAGATGTGGATCGTGGTGGTCGAGTCCGAACCCGATCGGCGTCGTCGTGTCGGACACGACCAGCGAGCCGGGTACGAGCCCGGCAAGGTTCGAGACGGCGGCAGCGAGCGAGGTGACGCCGTCGAGAATCCTTTTCCGGGCGTCGGGGTCGCCGTTGCCCCACGCGTGGACGTCGCGTTCGAACACGTCTTCGAGCCGCCACATGACGACGATCTCGTCGAACGTCTCGGCGCCGTAGCGGCCGGGGTCGAGACAGAGTTGGAACAACTGGTTGTAGTCGAGGAACTCGATCGCCGCGACACGCCCGCTGGAGCGGTGCCAGGCGGTGCCGAGTGCGGGCGCGATCGGCTGGGCGGTGAACGAGGAAGCGACCAGGATCCTGGGGGAGTGCTCGGAGTGCTCCCGCCTGAGCGTCTGCCACTCGACGATCATCGAGCGGATTTCGCCGGGTGTCGCGGCCATCACAATCCGGCGACGCCCTTGTCGCGCAGCACCGAGCGAGCCAGCCCGATGGTCTGCATCTTCATGATCTCCCGCGTCGACAGGCGCACGTCGAACTGGCCTTCGATCAGCGCGACCAGCGTCATCGCCGCCAAGCTGTCCCACGCGGATGTGTTCTCCGGCGAGGTGTCCTCGGACAGAGTGCCCACGTCGACCCCGAGACCGTCGGCGAAGACTGACAGCAGGGGGTCGTTCGGCACAGAACGAGTATATGGGTGGGTCGAATCGGCAGCGGCCGGCGCCGACTACACGTGGCCGGCGGCGAAGTGCCGCAGCGCTGCGAGCACGTGCGGCGCCGGGTCGTCCGCCTCGATCGGCACGATCGACGCGGTCTGGTCGGTGCGCAACCGCGGGAACCGGGTGACATCCACGATGAGATTTGGATGCGCCGCGGCCAGTTCCCGGCAGGCGTGTTCGCCGAGTCGTTTCGCGTCGGCGTACTCCGCGAGCCCGGTGATGTCGACCGCCACCGCCTCGGAGGAGGGCCAGAGCACGCCTTCGAGGCGTTCGGGGTCGAGCTGCTCGATGACATCCACGAACGTGTCCACGTACACGCGCCGGAAGTGTTCGAACAGGGTGTCGGAGTAGGTGTCGCGCCCTCCGACGAAGATCGGTGGGGAAGCGAACCAGGCGAGGTGCCGGGGCATCCAACCGTCGTGAGTGATCGCAGCCAGGCCCTCCGCCACCCGTGCGGCCCCGCCGGCGGCGTCGAGAGCGAACGCGGTCGCGCCCGATGCTGCCGTCACGCGGGCGGCATCGTCGGCACCGTATCGGTAGGTGAACCGCACGTCTGCGCCCCCCGCTGCGAGCAGCTGCACCGCCGCAGCTCCCAGTCCGCGGGAGCCTCCGACCACGAGCGCGCGTACACCGACGAACTCGTCGGGCGTGACGATCGATGTATCGATGATCTGGTCGACCGGCGACGGCCTGACGAATGCTGTCGCCCTGCCGTGAACGGTCGGGCCATCGATGGTGATCTCGACCCGTGAGAACCGTTCGTCGACGGTGTCGACGCGGTAGTCGAGCGACGTTCGGAGGGGTGCTCGTGGTGTGTCGATCGTGCAGTCGAACGACGAGAGCAGTGAATGCAGCCCCGGCACCTCCATCCCGATCAGGCGCGTCGCCGCCAGGAACTCCGCCACGGTCACACCGGTGAGCCGGCGGACCAGCCGCGGGAACCGCTCGGCGATGGCGGCGCGGTCGCCCTGGAGGGGAACCGAGCCGGAGCGGCCGACCAGATCGTCGAGCCGATGCTCGGCTGCTGCCCGCCCGGGCGTCAACGGTGCCAGCTGGGCGTCTCCGAGCGAGGTCTCGTCTGCGCTGCGCTGGGGGCGTCGCAGATCGACGCGGAGATCGGCGACCACGCGTCGGTCGACGCTGAGCCGCGCCGTCGCGACGAGGTCATCGGTCTCGAACTCGGTGGTGACCACATCGCCGACCCCCACCGGCTGGCGGAAGGTCGCCGAAACCCGCGACGGGACACCGTCGGTGGTGGCGGCGAGTCGTTCGAGCGTGTCGAGCACGAGATGGACGCCGTGCACCGTCACACGGCCGAACGGCAGCCGGCGGGCGGCGAGCGGGTCGGTGTGCAGCGGATTGGTATCGCCGGAGAGGACGACGAAGCCGGCGTGGGTGTCGGCCCCGACCGTCCATCGAGCGGGTGTTGCCTCGCTCACTGCCGTCGCGCCGGCGGATGGTCCGTGCCGGAGGTTGCGGGAACGGACAGCGCGCCCGTCATGTGCCACATGTGCTCGCCGGGCGTCAGACCACGTACGGGTCGATGGCGTCCGGGTCGATTCCGTAGCGACGGATCGCGTCCTCGACGACCGTCGCATCGATCTGGCCGGCGCGCAACAGGCCGGTGAGGGTGGCGACCACGACGTGGCCGGCGTCGATCTCGAAGAAGCGGCGCAAGGCCTCGCGGGTGTCGCTGCGACCCATGCCGTCGGTGCCGAGGATGTTGATGGAGCGATCGCCGGGGATGAACCGGGCGACCTGTTCGGGCACGGCCTTCATGAAGTCGCTGACCGCCGTGATCGGGCCCTGGGATTCGCCCAGCAGCTGCGTGACGAGTGGCACCCGGCCCGACTGGGACGGGTGTAGACGGTTGTGGCGCTCGCAGGCCAGCGCCTCCTCACGGAGCTTCTTGTAGCTGGTCGCCGACCACAGCTCGGCGCCCACGTCGTAGTGCTCGGCCAGCTCGGCCGCCGCGCTGCGCGCCGCCGCGTGGGAGATGCCCGAGAACAAGATCGTCGCCCGCTTGCTGGGCCCGACGGGCGCATCGGCCCAGCGGTACAGGCCGCGAACGGCGCCCGCCTCGAACTCGGCCTGTTGGTGTGGCTCGAGCTTGGGCATCACGTAGTTCTCGTTGTAGAGCGTGATGTAGTACATGACGTCGGGGTCGAGTTGCCCGCCGTTCTCGGTCGAGTCGGGGCCGTACATGCGGTCGAAACCCGCCTTGACGATGGCGCCCACCTCGTAGGCGAAGGCGGGGTCGTAGGCCTGCACGGCCGGAACGGTCGAGGCCAGGACGAGGCTGTGGCCGTCCTGGTGTTGGAGCCCCTCGCCGAGCAATGTCGTGCGGCCTGCGGTGGCCGCCATCATGAACCCTCGTGCCCGGATGTCGGCTGCCTGCCAGATCAGGTCGCCGACGCGCTGGAACCCGAACATCGAATAGAAGGTGTAGAACGGAATCATCGGTACGCCGCGAGTGGCGTAGGAGGTGCCGGCGGCGATGAAACTGGCCATCGAGCCCGCTTCGGTGATGCCTTCCTCGAGGATCTGCCCGTCGGAATCCTCCGTGTACGACAACAACAGGTCGTGGTCGACCGGTTGGTACTTCTGGCCCTGACTCGCGTAGATCTCGAACTCGCGGAACAGGGCGTCCATGCCGAACGTGCGAGCCTCGTCGGGGATGATCGGCACGACCCGCTTGCCGATGTTGGCGTCGCGGCACAGGCTGCGCAGCAACCGGGTGAACCCCATCGTGGTCGAGACCTCTTGCTCGCCCGAGCCCGCTCGCATTTCCTCGAAGCTCGTCTCCTCCGGCAGCGACAACGGTTTGCGCGCCTTCGTGATGCGCTTGGGGATCGAACCGCCCAGGGCCTTGCGACGCTCCATCATGTACTGGTGCTCGATGGAGTCTGCGGCGGGCCGGAAGTACGGCGGGTTGTCGGCCTGGATCAACTGTTCGGGGATCTCGTCGTGCAGATGCAGCCGGTCACGCAGGTCGAGCAACTGTTGCCTGGTCATCTTCTTGATCTGGTGGGTGGCGTTGCGGCCCTCGAAGCCGGGACCCAGCGTCCAACCCTTGACCGTCTTGGCCAGGATCACCGTCGGGCGCCCACTGCCGAGGTTCTCGGTGGCGGCCTTGTAAGCGGCGTACAGCTTCTTGTAGCTGTGCCCGCCGCGCGGGAGATGCCGTAGCTCCTCATCGGTGAGGTGCTGCACCATCTGACGAAGCCGCGGGTCGGGCCCGAAGAAGTTGTCGCGGGCATAGCCGCCGTCTTCGACCGCGTACCGCTGGAACTCGCCGTCGACGGTGTTGTTCATCTTGTTGAGCAGCACGCCGTCTTTGTCCTGGGCCAGCAACTCGTCCCACTTCGAACCCCACACGACCTTGATCACGTTCCAGCCGGCGCCGCGGAACGTCGCCTCGAGCTCCTGGATGACCTTGCCGTTGCCGCGCACGGGGCCGTCGAGCCGCTGCAGGTTGCAGTTGACGACGAACACCAGGTTGTCGAGCTGTTCGCGCGACGCCAGCGAGATGGCGCCCAGCGTCTCGGGCTCGTCGCACTCTCCGTCGCCGAGGAACGCCCACACGCGACTGCCGCTCGTGTCGTCGATCTGGCGGTTGTGGAGATATCGGTTGAACCGTGCGTGGTAGAGCGCGGTGATCGGCCCGAGACCCATCGACACGGTGGGGAACTCCCAGAAGTCGGGCATCAACCGGGGGTGCGGATAGCTCGACAGGCCCCGGCCGTTGCGCCCGATCTCCTGGCGGAAATGGTCGAGGTCGTCCTCGGTGAGGCGGCCCTCGAGATATGCCCTGGCGTAGACCCCGGGCGCCGCGTGGCCTTGGAAATAGACGTGGTCACCGGGCTGGTCGTCCTTGCCGCGGAAGAAGTGGTTGAAGCCGATCTCGTACAAGGATGCCGAACTGGCGAACGTCGACAGGTGGCCACCGATGCCGTCGGCGTGCTTGTTGGCCTTGACCACCATGATCGCAGCGTTCCAGCGGATGAAGGCGCGGATCCGCCGCTCGAGGTCCTCGTCGCCGGGGAACCACGGCTCGTGCTCGCGCGGGATCGTGTTGACATACGGCGTGCTGACCGTGGCCGGAAAGCTCACCTGACTGGCGTTCGCCCGATCGAGCAATCGTGACAGGAGGAAGCGGGCGCGGGTCTTGCCGTGGGTGTCGACGACTGCGTCGAGCGAGTCCAGCCACTCCTGCGTCTCGGTGGGGTCGATGTCGGGCAGCTGGTGAACGTGACCGTCGAAAATCATGAGGTGCAGTCTCGCACGGTTACCGGTGGGTACGACACGGTGCCTCGATTTCGCGCTGAGTTCGCGATGTCAGCCCCGAGTGTCGAGGACCCGCACCGGTGCGCGCCCCTCGAACGGTGCGTCGATGTTGCCCACCAGATCGACGATCAAGTGCGTCGACGACAACGAGAAGACACAGATCGTCCCGGCATCGTCCGGGGCGATGATCGCGGCGTTGGCGACCACCCGACCTGACGTGACGTTCACGTTCGATGCGTTCGGGCGACCGTCCGCACAGGGGTAGGCCGTGACGAACCCGGCTCCCAGGGCATCGATCGCCGTGAGGTTGACGACGACGCCGCTGGGTGCGGGATCGATTCCCGCTGCTGCGACATCGATCACCGTCACGGACCCAGCCGCCACCGGAGCGCCGCCGTCGCGCGAATCGAAGAGGCGTTGTGCGGTGCCCGCGACGACCTCGGAATCGGCGTCGAACACTCCGAACAGGTCGACGATGACGTGGGTGGCGGCGAGCGTGTACACGCAGATCCGGCCGTCGGCGTCCGGTTCGACGATCACGAGGTTCGGCGAAGGGGCGGCGTCGAGGTAGTTGACGTTCGACGTCTCGGAATCGGATCCGCAGGTCGTGACCCGCAGGAAGCCGGGAGCCGTCGCCTCGACCGACGTCGCCACCACGGCGACGGCGGCCGGATCGCCGACGAATCCTGCGCGGCGGCGCACGTCGTGCAGGTCCAGCTCGACGGTGGTACGAGCGGGAACGAGCAGCCCTCCGGGGAGCGACCGGGTGTCGAGCCACCGGGTCGGTGCGACCGCGCTGAAGCCGGCGTTCTCGGGAAACACCCCGGTGACGTCGACGATGAGGTTGGTGGCTGCCCGCGTCGTCACGCAGAAGTCACCGTTCGTGTCGAGCGGGACGATCCCCGAGTGGGCAGCGATCTCGGCCCGCCCGTAGTTGTGCATCGACACCGTGGGGACGGCGCCCTGACATGGGTGGACGGCTAGGAAGCCGGCCGTCCGCGGATCGGTGGTGGTCAGGTTCACCGCAGCCGCGGCGGCGCCCTCGCCGCCGGGCACGTGGACCTTCGTCGTCGAATGGTCTTCGACCCGGGTACTGGCCGCGTTGACCGCCTGGCTGATCAGCGAACTGTAGAGAGCTGCGCCCGTCGGGTTGAGGTGGATCGCGTCGTAGGTGAGGCCGGGTTGGTTCGCCGCCGCTCTCCAGTCGACGAGCGTGAGGTTGGGGTGCCGATCCAGGGCCGCTTCGAGATGTTCGTTCACCGTCGGGAAGTACCACGCGTACGGCTGGATCTGGCGCCAACCACTCGCCGACACGTAGCGTTGATCCACCTCGCGCAGCGTGACCCAGTACACGTGCTTCACCCCGGAGGCGGTGAGCAGGTTGATCAGTGAGTCGATCTCGCGATCCAGACGCGGCCAGTCCCAGTACGGAGCGTTGTAGGCGGCCGCGATGACGACGTGGTCGCCGAACCAATCGGGATTGGTCGCCAGGCGGGGACGAACGAAGTTGCGTTCGAGCTCGCCCACCATCTCGGCCGGGCGACCGTCGACACGAACGTCCCAATCGCCGGGGAACGCCCGGGGGAGCGCGTACTCGGCGCCCAGGCCGACCGAGTCGGTGAACATGACCACCCGTTGCGATTGTGGCGCGACCTCGGGCACCGAGCCGACCGGAAGCGCTCCCGCGGTGTCCGTCGGGGCGAACGCAACGATCGCCAGACCGAGTGCGAACAGGGACGTCAATCGGCGATTCATGATGCAGCCACCCACCAGCCTGTCGTGTCGAACAAGGTCGACGTGGTCGAGCGGGCGAAGACACACAATCGCCCATCGTCGCTGACCCCGGTCGTCACCGAATTGGCCAGAACACCTGCGGCGAGCGACGTGACATTGGCCGTGTCCGGTTGGTTGCCGCATCCCCACGCCCGCAGATAGCCCGTTCGTAACGGGGCGACGAGCGTGATCGTGCCCGAGACCGCTTTCGCGTCCGGTGGTGCGACGCGGGCGTCGATGACCTGGAACTGGCCCTGAATCGGGCTCCAGCCGCCCGTGCCGTACCGAGTGTCGATCATCCGTGTCGGTGGCACCGGCACGAAGGCGAGGTCGCCGTCGGCCGAGAACGTGCCGGTCAGGTCGATCGTGATGTCGGCGGCTGCTTTGGACCGGACGCAGATCGTGCCGTCGTCGCTGACGGGGACGAAGGCCGCCCCCGAGATGATCTCACCGCGAAGATGGTTGACCGTCGCCACGACAGGGATCGGGTCGGTACACGGGTAGGCCACGAGATATCCGGGGGCATCGTCGGCGATCGCGGTGAGGCTGATCGCAACCGCGTCCGCACCGTCGGGTACGGCGACCTCGACGATCTCTTGTCTGCCCGTCTGTCTGGTGTCGACCAACCGAACGGGCGTGTCGAGCGGCGTGAACCGAACGCCACCGGAATCGGGCGGCACGAACGCCGCCTGCAGATCGACGAGCAGGTCGGCATCGGCATACGTGTACAGGCAGAACCGTCCTTTGGTCGAGATCGGCACGATGGCAACGGCACCGCGCGTCTCGCCGCCGAGATGATTGGTCGAAGACGCGAGCGGTTTGCCCGCCGAGCATTCGTAGGCCGTCAGATACCCCGGCCCGCCGGTGTTGGTCGCCGATACATAGGCGGCCACGGCCGTGGTGCCCCGCGGCACGTGGTCGGACACGTCGATCACGAGCTTCGTTCGGGCCGGGACGTGCCCCGGCGGATCGATGCGCGTGTCGATGATGCGCGTCGGTTCGATCGGCACGAGTTCACTCGGCGGACCGGCTGGTTCGGGCAGGCCGGCGTCGCCGCCGGTGCGCGTGGCGCGGGCGAGATCGGCGGTGATCTCGGCGGCCATCATGGCCGATCGAGTGCGATAATCGGGAGCCGACAAATGGATGTTGTCGGTGGTGCGGAACCCGGCGGCCGCCATGACGCCCGGCCAATCCCAGGTGAAGAAGTCGTCACGTTCCGTTGCGATCTGGTCGAGTGCGGTGTTCCAGTTCTGCTGCCAGTGTTCGCGCGCCCAGTGGTGGGTGATCTTCGGCCACCAGATCCGATGCCCGGGACCGATCGTGTTGACCACGTACATGATCGCCGCTCGGGCGCACGACACGTCGATCCCGCAGTATCCGGCATCGTTGCCGCCGACGCCGACGACCACATCGACCGGGTCCCAACCCTCCCGACGCCATCGATCGATCCAGTACGACGCCCGGGCCTCACCGCTTTGGGTGAAGTGGCCGGTCGTGTAGCCGACACCGGCCCTGATGCGGATCGGGCCCCAGCCCCGTGCCGCCAGCTGATCCGAGAGGGTAGGGGAGTACAGGAGCGCTCCGAGCAACACCGAGTCACCGATCAGGCTGATCGGCCCGAGCGGTCGCGGGGTCTGGTCGAATGTCTCCTTCGCCAGGAGTGCTGCGGATCCTTGCTGCGGCGCCAACGTCGTCAGCGTCGTTGCGACGAGCGCGATCGAGATCGCTCCGATGAACCGTCCGTGACGCCGGGCGCGTTCCGGCTGTCGGCGAGTCGCGGGGGGCTGCATGGTCTCAGACGTTACCCAAGGACGGCCCTACACTTCGGACCCACATGTCGAGCCGACCGACGATCGCATATCAGCCCGCGCTCGATGGCGTACGGGCGCTCGCTGTCGCCGCGGTGCTGCTGTTCCACGGCGGCGTTCGCGGCTTCGGCGGTGGCTATCTCGGCGTGTCGGTGTTCTTCACGCTGTCCGGCTACCTGATCACGAGCCTGTTGGTGCACGAACACCAGGTCAGCGGCCGGATCGACCTGCCCACCTTCTACTCGAGACGTCTGCGGCGGCTCCTGCCGGCGAGCGCGACCTGCTTGCTCGGCGTGGTCGTGCTCGCCGCGTTCACCGATGTGTTCCAGGCCGTTGCGTCGCTGCGAGCGCACGTGCTCGGATCGTTGTTCCAGGTCGCCAACTGGGTGTTGCTGGCCGGTGGCGGCTCGTATCAGGACCTGCTGGCGCAGACCAATGGCACTGCGTCTCCGCTCGAACACTTCTGGTCGCTCGCGATCGAGGAGCAGTTCTACTGGTTCTGGCCGCCGCTGATGGCGTTCGTGTTGGCGCGCGCGGCCCAGCGGCGATCCCGAGTCGTCTGGATCGGGCTGATCACCGCCGTGTCGATGGCGGCTGCACCCGTGATCGCCCAGGTGTGGGGGCCTGATGCGGCCTACTGGGCGACGCCTGCGCGAATCGGCGAGATCCTGGTCGGCGCGTTCGTCGCGGTTGCTCTGTACGGCCGTTCCGTGGGCGCCAAATGGCGAGTGCTGGCGCCGCTGGCGCTCGTTGCGCTCGGTGCGGCGACCGTGTTGTTCCCGTCGTCGAGTGGTCCGGCATACGAAGGTGCGCTGCCGCTGGTGGCCGTGGTCTCGGGTGCGCTGCTGATCGGATTGCAGCCGGACGGGCCGGTGCGGCGCGCGATGGCCATCGCGCCGCTGGTGTGGCTGGGTCGGATCTCCTACGGGGTGTACCTGTTCCATTGGCCGATCTACGTGCTGTTCGACGCCGAGCGCACCGGTCTGGACGGCCCGCTGCTGCTGGCTGTTCGCCTCGCGATCACGATGGTGGTGTCGGTGGTGAGTTACCGGCTGATCGAGCTACCCGTCCGACACGCGCCGGGGATCCGCCCGCGTATGGCGTTCATCGGATCGGCTCTGGCGACCGTGACGGTGTTCGTCGTCGGCATGGTCCTGGTGCCCACCGGCCTCGGCGACTACTGGCGAACCGACAATGCGACGGTCGCTGCCGCCGCGATCGAGGTCGATGATCGTGAGCTGGTGCCGCTGGTCGCGGATCTCGAGCCGGACGCGATCTCGCGACCGACGGTCACCCCCGGCAGCGACGATCCGCCACCCGACGAACCGACGGGCTCCGTGACCGCGTCAACCGGCCCGCCGCCGGAGACCATCGCCGATCAGGCCGACGAGCTGGCCCCGACGGCACTGCCACCGCTCAGCCGCCCGGTGCGGATCGTCGTCGCCGGCGATTCGACCGCCGATGCCACCGGAGCGGGGATCCTGGCCTGGGCCGCGGCGAATCCCGATCTTGCCCAGGCCGAACTCGTCACGGCGCCCGGTTGTGGATTCCTGACTGGTGGCGAGTGGGAACTCGGCGACGAGATCGTCGAGCCGGTGGGCTGTGAGAACTGGGTCGAGGAGTTCCTGTTGCCGACGGTGGAACGGGTCCGGCCCGACGTCGTCATGGCGATGGTGACGTCGTGGGACCTGCGCGATCGCCGCTGGGACACCGATGAGCTGTTGACGCCGCTCGACGACGCGTACGCGCTTCGTTTGCGCAACGACTACTCCGGGCTCGTCGGCGATCTGTTGGCGGCCGGAGCGGGCCACGTCGCGCTCGTGCGGCACCCGCGACCTGACCCGTGGTGGTTGCCGGTCGCAGGGATCGAGGAGGACCCCGCTCGTCACGCGGTGATCTACGAGGTGTACGACGAGCTGGCCACTGCCGATCCCGACCACGTCAGTGTGGTCCGGCTCGACGACTACTTCGCACGGGCAGACATCGACCGCGATCAGCAGGTTCGGCCCGATGGCATCCACGTGGCTCCGGCGCCCGCCGCCCGGATCGCGACAGAATTCCTGGGCGATCGGCTGATGCGAATCGCCCTCGGGGTGCCGGTTCGATGACGACATCGCACGATCGGCCCGGAACCACCGTCGTCTACACCGACGGCGCCTGCTCGGGAAATCCAGGTCCCGGTGGTTGGGGTTGGGCCGTGGCGCCCGAGGGCGAACCATGCGGATCGGGCGGCGAGGCCCACACGACCAATCAGCGGATGGAACTGCTGGCCGTCCTGGAAGCGCTGCGAGCGCTGGGTGTCGGTTCGGAGGCCGGCCCGGTGACCGTCGTGTCGGATTCGACGTATGTCGTCAACTGCTTCCGTGACCGGTGGTGGGCCAACTGGCAGCGCAACGGCTGGAGGAACTCGAAGAAGCAGCCCGTTGCCAACGCCGACATCTGGCAGCCACTCGTCGAGCTGGTGAACTCCGGTGACGTGACGTTCCGGTGGGTGAAAGGGCATTCGGGCGACTCGATGAACGATCGCGTCGACGCGCTCGCCGTCGCCGCGATCCCGGCGACGTGACCCGTCCGCGCGGCACTCGTGTGTCCGGCCGTCTCGGCACTTGTGAATGTGGTCACCGATGCCGATGAATCCAGTCGTGACGTTACAAATCCGTGACAGATCGGTACGGTTCGCCCGGATGAGGGTCGTCGTCGCCGCGCTCGTGAGCAGTTTGGTCATCTCGCTGGGTGGCGCGGGCGCGCACGTGCGAGCCGCGCCCCCCGTCGACGACGACGTGGTCGCGTTCATCGTGCGCGGCGTCGGCAACGGGCACGGCCGCGGCATGAGCCAATGGGGTGCCTTCGGTCGTGCGCTCGCAGGTGAATCGTGGCAAGAGATCCTGGCCGCCTACTACGGCGGCACCAAGCCGGGCCAGCGCTCCGAGCCCCACATGCGGATCCGGCTGACGGGGTGGGATGGCGCGGGCACGGTCGGTGTGGTGTCCCGTGTCGGCAAGGCGCGCTGGAATACTTCCACGAAGAACTACACGTCGCTCTACGCGATCGAGACAGCCCCGAACCAGTTCTCGGTGTACGGCGTCACCAGCGGGTTCGGTTGCCCTGGCGATCTGGCGTTGAAGGTGCCCTTCGTCGACCTCCAGGTCGGTTCGCTCGGTCAGTCGGTCGTCCAGCTCCAGCAGTTCCTCACCTACTTCGGCTACGACCCGGGAGGGGTCGACGGCCAGTTCGGGCCGATGACCGAACAGGCGGTCCGTCGTTTCCAACGCGATGTGGCGCTCACCGACGACGGTGAGTGGCGTGCCGCCGAGGCACGGGCCGCACAGGCGATGGTCGATGCCGCGCCCGGGGTCGTCGACTGGAAGCAACTCGGCACCGGCATCGCCGGGCCGATCGTGTTCTCGACCCCCGTCGATCAGTCGTCGGCGTCGCCGGGCGATGTGCTCGGCATCTGCACGAACTCGGGCGCGCTCGGGCACTTCCGCGGCTCGATCGAGTTGCACCACACCGCCGACGGCAACCGGGTCGTGAACGATCTCGACACCGAGAACTACCTGCGGGGCGTGGTTCCCAAGGAGGTGCCGGCGGGGTGGGGCGATGCCGGGAACGGCGCCGGCATGCATGCGCTGCGTGCCCAGGCCGTCGCAGCTCGTTCATACGGCCTGGCGCAGTCCCGCTACACCTATGCCAAGACCTGCGACACCACCTCGTGCCAGGTCTACGCAGGCGCAGCGATCCGGGTGGCGCCGACCACCGCGAACTCGGTCAGGGTCGAGCACGTCAACACCGATCAGGCGATCGTCGACACGGCCGAGGTGGTGCGGGTGTGGAACGGCACCGACGACCTGGTCTCGACCGAGTTCTCCGCGTCGAACGGACCCCGGACCGCGGGCCACTCGTTCCCGGCCGTCGATGATCCCTTTGACGATGTCGCGGGAAATCCCAACCACCGCTGGACCCGGATCATCGATGCCGACTCGCTCACCAGCCGGTACGGACTGTCGAGTGCCGACAGCGTCGCGACCCGGCCCGACACGACGCCCCTCGATCCGCCCTTCGACGGGATCTGGGGCAACGAGGTGCAACTCGGACACGGGAAGTCACCGGTCAGCGCGTGGGACTTCCGGAACGCGTTCGGCCTGCCGTCGCCAGGCTTCGAACTGATCCCGGTTCGCCGCGAGCTCACCGGGGCGGGCAGCTTTGCGTTCATCGGCGACTCGGTCGGCGTCGGAATCGTCGACTGCTGCGGATCGAACCTGAGAGTGCTGACCGACGGCGTGTTCTCCTCCGCGACGTTCGACGCCCTCGGCGCTCGGCCGACCCAGGGCGGCTCGACGGATGGCGTCCATGCCGCCAAGAAGGTGCCCGTCGGGACGGATCTCGTGGTCGTCGAGCTGGGCTACAACGATTCGCCGAGCGCGATGGCATCGCGCATCGATGCGCTGATGTCGGCCCTGCGCGCCCGCGATGTCGGCGCCGTTGCCTGGGTCAACGTGTCGGAACGCAAGACGACCACCGACTATGCGGCGACGAACGGCGCCATCGCGGACGCCGCCCAGCGCTGGCCGGAGATGGTCGTGCTCGACTGGGAGTCGACCAGTGGCGGCGTCGACGCCGACCGTTGGTTCTTCGACGGCATCCATCTCACCTCCACCGGGAATGCCGAGTTCGCGCTCTGGTTGCGCGACCACATCATCGATCTCGCCGCCGCCGGCCACACTGCGCCGCGCCCCGTGGTGCCCGGCGCAACACTGCGGGTGCCGGTGTTGGATCGTGGTGGTGTGCCGGCGTCGGGTGTGGTGGGGGTGGCGTTGAATGTGACGGCGGTCGGTCCGGTGGGGCCGGGGTGGATGCGGGTGTGGCCGTGTGGGTCTGATGAGCCGGCGACGTCGGCGGTGAACTATTCGGTGGCTGGTGCGATCGAGCCGAATGCGGTGGTGGTGCCGGTGGATGAGACGGGTGAGGTGTGTATTTCGACGAAGGCGGCGTCGGATGTCGTGGTGGATGTGTCGGCGTGGTTCGATGCCGGGTTGCAGAGTGCGTCGGGTCGGTTGCTCGATACGCGGGTGAAGGGTGGGCGGTTGGCGGCTGGTTCGGTGTTGCGGGTGCCGGTGTTGGATCGTGGCGGTGTGCCGGCGTCGGGTGTGGTGGGGGTGGCGTTGAACGTGACGGCGGTCGGTCCGGTGGGGCCGGGGTGGATGCGGGTGTGGCCGTGTGGGTCTGATGAGCCGGCGACGTCGGCGGTGAACTATTCGGTGGCTGGTGCGATCGAGCCGAATGCGGTGGTGGTGCCGGTGGATGAGACGGGTGAGGTGTGTATTTCGACGAAGGCGGCGTCGGATGTCGTGGTGGATGTGTCGGCGTGGTTCGATGCCGGGTTGCAGAGTGCGTCGGGTCGGTTGCTCGATACGCGGGTGAAGGGTGGGCGGTTGGCGGCTGGTTCGGTGTTGCGGGTGCCCGTGTTGGATCGTGGCGGTGTGCCGGCGTCGGGTGTGGTGGGGGTGGCGTTGAACGTGACGGCGGTCGGTCCGGTGGGGCCGGGGTGGATGCGGGTGTGGCCGTGTGGGTCTGATGAGCCGGCGACGTCGGCGGTGAACTATTCGGTGGCTGGTGCGATCGAGCCGAATGCGGTGGTGGTGCCGGTGGATGAGACGGGTGAGGTGTGTATTTCGACGAAGGCGGCGTCGGATGTCGTGGTGGATGTGTCGGCGTGGTTCGACGAGGGCCTGCGGGGCGTGCCCGGCGACCGCATCGTCGATACCCGTACCGGCATCGGTCCGATCCCTGCGCGTTGAGAGTCCGTGATCGCGCCGCTTCGGGTAGGCAGATCGGCGCTCCGGGCAGGCAGGTCAGGTGGTGTAGTCGGCGTTGATCCGCACGTAGCCGTCGGTCAGATCGCAACCCCAGACCGTGGCCGTCGCACTGCCGGTGCCCAGGCTGACATGGATCGTGACTTCGTCACCGCTCATGTATTTCGCCAGCGCGAGCAGTCCGGCGCCGTCGACCCGTTCGGGGTATACCGCTGTCGTGCCGAACCTGATGATCACCCGATCGGCATCGATGTCGGTGTCGTCGCTGCACTTGCCGATCGCCATCGCGACGCGGCCCCAGTTGGGATCGGCACCGTGGACCGCTGTCTTGACGAGTGGCGAGTTCACGATCGCCTTGGCCACCCGCTTGGCTTGCGCCGTGTCGCGAGCCGCGTCGACGGTGACCTCGATGAGCGTCTGGGCGCCTTCCCCGTCGCGGGCGATCATCTTCGTGAGCGCCAGACAGACCGATCCCAGCGCAGCCTCGATCGCGTCGAGGGGGGCGGGCCCCGCGACGCCACTCGCCAGCGCGATCGCCGTGTCGCTGGTCGAGGTGTCGGTGTCGATGCTGACGCAGTTGAAGGTGCGGTCGACGACGCGGCGGAAGACCGTGTCGAGTTCGGCGCCACCGATATCGACATCGGTGAGCAGGACAGCGATCATCGTGGCCATGTCGGGCTCGATCATGCCGACCCCCTTGGCGATCCCGACGACACGCGCGTTGCTGCCGTCGATCGGTGCCTCTGCGACTTTCGCCACCGTGTCGGTCGTCATGATTCCCCTGGCTGCATCCTCCGCCGATGTGCCCATCGGTACCGCCGGGATGCCTGCCAAGCCCGATCGGACCCGGTCCATCGGATAGCGGCGGCCGATGACCCCTGTCGACGCGACGAGGACGTCGGAGGCGCTGCAACCCAAGCGGGTGGCGACGCCATCCACCAGCATCGCGGCGTCGGCCGCTCCGGCGGGCCCATTGGCGACGTTGGCGTTCTTCGAAACGATGACCACAGCCTGGGCGCGATGATCGGCGACGTGTCGGCGGCTGATCTCCACGCTCGGACCGGCGAACCTGCTGCGGGTGAACAGGCCGGCGGCGGGCACCGCGCCGTGCGCAGTGATCACCACGAGGTCGTCGGAGTCGTCCTTGATACCGATGTTGGCCACGTGGCAACGGAAGCCGGACGGCAGGCTGGTCATGGCTGCGTTTCTATCAGCTGAGTGCGACCGGCCGGGTTCGATCAGCCGGGTACATCTAGCGGTCGGCGTCGAGGGCGGCCCGGACCTTGCCGAAGATGCGGGTCATCGCGTCCAGGTCGGATTCGTCGAGCAGGTCGATGATACGACGGCGCACGCTGTCGACGTGGACGGGGGCAGAACGTTCGAGCTGCTCGCGTCCGGCGTCGGTGAGCACGGCGAGCATGACGCGCCGGTCGGTCGGCGAACTGCGGCGGTCGACCCACCCCGTCTTGACGAGGCCATCGAGGCGACGTGTGACACCGCTGGGTGACAGCTGCAGCAGGCCGGCCAGGTCGCACATCCGCATGGAGTGGTCGGTGGCACCCGACAGGTAGACGAAGACCTGGTAGTCGCCCAGCGACAACCCGGTGGGGGCCAGGTCGGCCTCGAGCGCAGTCATCAGATCGCCCTGTGTCTCGATGTAGCCGAGCCAGGCGGCCATCTCGCGGTCGTCGAGCCAATGAGGAGCGCATGTCGCGGCCGGCGTGCCACCGGTCCGGGCAGAGTTCGTTCGGGCGGGCACGACTTCATCATACCAAGTCGCAAATGTTGCAGGCACAAGAAAAAAGCGACCTCGTGCGATCCGGACCGCCGGCGTCAGCGTCCCAGTTCGGCTCGGAGCGCGGATTCGACGTCGGCGTGATCGAACACGAAACCGTCACGCGTCAACGCGTTCGGGAATACGCGCTGCCCCTCGAGCAGCAAGGCTCGCGCCAGCTCGGAGCCGAGCAACAGCTTGGGGCCGAAGGACGGCACCGGCACCACCGCGGGCCGATTGAGCACGCGACCGAGCGCCTTGACGAACTCGGCGTTGCGCACGGGGGACGGTGCGGTCAGATTCACCGGCCCGCTCAGCGAACTGGTGAGCAGATGCTCGATCGCCCGGACCTCGTCGCGGAGCGAGATCCAGCTCCACCATTGCCGGCCGCTCCCGAACCGTCCACCGGCGCCCAGTTTGAACAGCGCCATCAGCTTCCAGTCGAGTGCGCCGCCGTCACCGCTCAGCACGATTCCCGTGCGGATATGGGTGACCCGCACGCCGGCGTTCTCGGCGGGTGCGGTGCTCGCCTCCCAGGCGCGGCAGATGTCGGCGAGGAACCCGTCACCGCCATCGGAAGACTCGTCGAGTTCTTCGTCGCCACGCTCGCCGTAGTAGCCGATCGCCGAGCCGCTGACGAGCACCCGCGGGCCGTCGGCGCCCAGTTCGGCGAGTGTCTCGGCGATCAGCTTCGTGCCGTGCGTCCTGCTGTCCATCAGCACCCGCTTGTAGCTGTCGGTCCAGCGATGATCACCGATACCGGCGCCGGCCAGGTGCACGACCGCGTCGAGGCCCGACACGTGGTCGCGGTCGATCGTGCCGCGCTCCGGGTCCCACGCGAGTTCCGACGACCCGGGTTCGGGTGTGCGCCGAACGATCGGATGAACTTCGTGCCCCGACCGGGTGAGGTGCGAGGTGAGGGCGGTTCCGATCAGGCCGGATGATCCAGTGATGCCGATGCGCATCTCGAACACGATACGACGCAATGGTCAAGCAATCGTCTCGATCGTCCGATGATTGGGGTATGAGGTACAGCAGAAGTGGTTCCCGAACGGTGCCTGCGCGACCCATTAGCTTCGATCGCCATGGATGAGAACGCGCGCTGGCAGCCTCCGTCCTCCGACGAACGTCCACCTGCTCGACCGACGACGCCCGGTGCGCCCCTGCAACCCCCGGTAGCGGCAACTCTTCCTCCGGCCCCACAACTCCCGCAACCATCGTTGCCGTCGCTACCGCCCAACCTGCCGCCCGTGTCGCCGCCGCCCGTACTGCATCCGGCACCGCAACCATCGCTGCCGCAGCCTCAGCCCCTGATCGCGCAGCCGCCGATCGCGCAGCCGCCACCGATGCCTGCCGGTCAGCCGGTCGAGCGGATCGAGCCGAGTCAGCGGATCGAGCCGAGTCAGCGGATCGAGCCGAGTCAGCGGATCGAGCCCGTCGAGTCGATCGGATCGACGCAGCCTGAGCAACCTGCTCCGCCGACGCTGCCGGCCGCCGCGCCGACGATCGACCCTGCCGGGCCACAGCTACCGCCGGCGCAATCGTCCCCGTGGGCGCCTGGCGCCGATCCCGTGATCATTGCTGCGCCACCCCAGATCGATCAGCCGACTGCCGCTCCGGGCGCCGTCGAGACGCCCGCGGTCCGGCAGCCGACGCCGCAACCGTCGAACGTGGCCGTCACGGGCCCGGCGCCGACCTCCGGTCGCGGTCGCCGCTCCAAGGTCGCGGTCGGTTCGGCGCTGGCGGCTGTTCTCGCCGTCGGCGGGGCCGGCATGTTCGCCGTTGCGAACTTCACCGGATCGTCGAACGGAGGCGCCGACAATCCCACGGAACTCGGCGCCGACCTCTTGGTCGCGATCGAGAGCGAGGACGTCCTCGGTGTGATCGACGTGCTGCTTCCCGGCGAGCGTGAGGCGCTGGGAGAGCCCTTCGTCGAACTGATCTCGGAACTGCAACGTCTCGATGTGCTCGCCGAAACCGATCTGTCCCAGATCGGCGGACTCGACATCGAGCTCTCGAACGAAACCGTGCTCCCCCGCTCGACCAACGTCGACGACATCGTGAACATCGCCATGTCGGCCGATGTCGCGGTGACCATCGACGGCGCCGAGTTGCCGATCGGCGATCTGATCACCGACAACATGCCCGACGACATGGTCACCGAGATGCGGGGCACGCGGGTGACGCAGACCGACGAGTTCGACATCAGCCTGACGGCGGTGCTCGAGGACGGCCGCTGGTACTTCAGCCTGCTGCACTCGATCGCGGAACTGGCGCGAGGCGAGCTCGGCGGCGACATCGGTATCCCTGTCGAAGGTGTCGGTTCCGACGGGGCGGACACACCGGAAGCTGCCGTCGATCAATTCCTCGACCGGATCGAGGCGATCGACCTGGCCGGCATCATTCGCTCGCTGGATCCCGGCGAGGCCGCAGCGCTGCAACGCTACGCGCCGCTGTTCCTCGAGCGGGCCGAGAGCACCCTCGACGAGGTGCTGCTCGAGTGGCAGATCGTGCAGCGAACCGTGCGGATCGACGGCGAAGGCGATCGTCGAACCGTGTTCGTCGATGGTTTGGCGATCGAGGGGACCGCCGACGGGACGGTCTTCAGCTTCTCGTTCGAGGGCGACTGCGTGGTCGCCGAGATGGATGGCGAACGAGTCGAGCAATGTGGCGCCGTCGGAGGTGTCGGCGACATCGCGGGTGTCTTCGGGGATCAGCCGGAGGTCGCGCATCTGGTCGAGGTCGTGCAGGCGGCGTTCGCCGATGTCGAGCCTGTCGGTCTCGAGTTGCGCGAGCGTGACGGCGAGTGGTTCGTGAGCCCGATCGCGTCGATGACCGAAGCCGTCTTGAAGGCTTTTCGCGCGCTCGATCGCCAGGAGCTCGACCTCATCATCGAGGCCGTGCCGCCCGCGTTCGAGTCGATCCAGGAAGGCATCTTCGGGTCGATCAACGACCTGGCCGGCGGGGGCGTCTCGGACCCTCTGTTTGCCATCGATGTCGACGACCCGTCGCTGCTCGACCCGGTCGTGGGCAGCGACCCGGCAGAGGTGATCGGCGACGAGGTCGCCGGGAGCGACGCAGCGGACGAACCGGGAGCGACGCAAGACCCTGACACATCGAACGACCCGGCAACCGCGAACGATCCGGGAACCGCGAACGATCCGGGAACCGCGAACGACCCGGGAACCGCGAACGATCCGGGAACCGCGAACGATCCGGGAACCGCGAACGACCCGGGAACCGCGAACGACCCGGGAACCGCGAACAGCACCGACGCTTCGGGCGGGGCCGCAGCCGGCACGACCTCATGGCTGGATTGCTACGACCTCGACGTGGCCGACGCGACCGCGTGTTTCCAGTGGTACGTGGACCGGGGCGACATCGATGCCGGCGACATCCCGGTGGTACTACGCCACCCGGAGTGCGGCTACGCGGACGTGTGGTGGGGTGGCCGGTTGTACCAGCTCTCGGATGCCGAGTTCGTTGCGGCGGCCGAGGCGGCACGCGGCTGCTTCCTCGACCTCGCCGCCGCAGGAGCGATCGAACGCTGGGAGTTGCCCGAGGAGATCGCCTACCTGGAGTGCTTCGAGGGGCGCAACTGGTACCAGGTGTTCGACGATCCCGATTACGACGCCCGGTTCGAGGCCTGTCGCAGCGAGATGATCAGCGGGTAGGGCTCGATCAGCCGATGGCTGCGCTGATCAACGAGTCGAGGAGTTGATCGTCGGCCGCCCCATACAACGTCTGCACTTCACCGTCGGGCAGGATCAGCGCCAGCGCCGGCTGCGTCGACACACCGAAGCGGGTGAAGACCTCGGCGGCGTCGTCGCTGATCTGCGGGAACGTCAACGAGTACTGGTCGATGAACCCTTCGAAGGACTCCTCGGTGCCGCTCCAGGCGACGCCGACGAACTCAGCCTGACCGGCCCACCGTTGTGCTGCCTCCTCGACCGAGGAGGCTTCTCGATTGCAGGTGCTTCACCAAGGTGCCCAGAACCACAACAGGACTGGCCTTCCGGCGAGCGTGGAGAGCTCGATGTCACCGCCGCCGACCAGCGGGGCCGAGAACTTCAGCGCCTCGGGCACGTTCGCAGGCGTGCCGGCCGTCTGTGCAGCATCCGTCTGCGAGGGAGCCGGAGCCGCAGTGGGAACCGGAGCAATGGCGTCCACCGGCGAGGCGACGTCGGAGTCGTTGCCGCCGCAGGCGGTCAGCAATGCGGCGGCGATGACGGGCAAGAGGACGCGCTTCACCCACGAGAAGGTACCGGACACGAAGGGCGGTCACCGTGCAGGCGGTGGTCGGTTTCGGGATCGTTCAGATTTTCGCAGAGCTGCCTCGACGCAGCTGATCGGGCGCTGATCCATCGCGAGCGACCGATCGGGGCACCGTTAGCCTGATCGACGCATGAAGACCCGGACGCTTCTCCTGCTGGCCCTCGGCTGTGGCCTGGCGATCATGCTCGCGGGCGCCGTGTTCCTGTTCCGATTGTCGACGCAGGAGGCCTTGGCCGATCCGGTTCCGTTGGGTGAGCCCACCACAGTGGGAGACATGTCGGTGACGGTCGACTCGGCCGTCGAGCAGAACGGCTTGCTCGACATCACGGTGATGATCGGCGGAGTCGTCGACAGCGATGGTGCCACCGGATTCCGGCTGATCGCGTCCGGGCGCCCGCTGTCGGCGGAGCCATTCGTCGAGTCGGCCGGGATCTGCGCGGCGACCAGTTCGGCCCAGCAGATCTGCCATGTGCGGTTCGACGTGTCCGGCGCCGACGGATCGTCGCGGGTGCTGTTCTACGAGCGAGGCGACCAGCAGGCCCGCTGGGTGCTGGGCTGAGTTCGTCCGCTGCTGCCTGGCGGTCTTCGTGCCACCGGTCCGCAGGGGCGATACCGTGGCGTGAGTGAGTGATTCCTTCGACCTCGTCGTTATCGGTGGCGGCCCGGGTGGCTACGCAGCCGCGCTGTATGCCGCTTCCGCCGGGCTCAGCGTCGCCCTCGTCGAGAAGGATGCGCTCGGCGGCACGTGCCTCAACCGTGGCTGTATCCCGGCCAAGGCCTTCCTGGAGACGGCTGCGGTCAAGCGCCACGTCGATCACGGCGCCGAGTTCGGCATCGAATCGAGCGCCCCATCGGTGAACTTCGCGGTCACCCAGCAGCGCAAGCAGAAGATCGTCGCCGGCCTCGTCGGCGGTATCGCGGCGATGTGCAAGGGTCGCAAGGTCGAGGTGTTCAACGGCATCGGGTCGCTCGGCGCCGACAGGACGGTGTCCGTGGCGATGGCCGACGGCAGCACGGCCTCGATCACCGGGAGCCACGTGGTCCTGGCCTCGGGGTCCGTGCCTCGCACCATTCCCGGATTCGAGCGCGGTGGCCCGATCATGACCAGCGACGAGGTCCTCGACCTCGACCATGTGCCGGCGCGCCTCGCGGTGATCGGAGGCGGCGCGATCGGTTGCGAGTTTGCCTCGATGTTCGCCGATCTCGGGGCGCAGGTCACGATTCTCGAAGGTCTCCCCAAGATCCTCCCCGGGCTCGATGCCGACGTCGCCAACGTGGTCGTGCGCAGCTTCAAGAAGAAGAAGATCGACATCAAGACCGGGATCAACGTGACCGGGCACGTGCCGAACGGATCCGGTGGCACCACGGTGACGTTCGGAGACGGCGAGTCGGTCGAGGTCGACGCCTGCATCGTGTCGGTCGGCCGTCGTCCGTTCGCCGATCAGCTCGGTCTCGGTGGTACGGGTGTGGTCGTGAGCGACCGTGGCTTCGTCGAGGTCGACGAGTACTGCCGTACCGGTGAGCCCGGCGTCTATGCGATCGGTGACCTCGTCGACACCCCGCAGCTCGCTCATGTCGGCTATGCCGAGGCGGTCCTCGTCGTCAAGCACTTGTTGGGTGAGGACCCGATGCCCGTCATGTACGACCGTGTGCCGTGGGCGATCTACTGCCATCCCGAAGTTGCCTGGGCCGGACCGGGCGAGGATGCGTGCGGGGCTGCTGGGATCGACGTCGTCGTCGGCAAGCATCCGTTCAAGTTCAACAGTCGGGCCCAGATCCTCGGCGAGACCGACGGCATGGTGAAGATCATCGCCAAGAAGAGCGCGGACGGTACCGCCGGCCAGATCCTCGGTGTGCACATGGTCGGGCCATGGGTCACCGAGCAGCTGTCGGGTGGGTACCTGGCGGTCAACTGGGAAGCAACCGTCGACGAGGTCGCCGAGTTCATTCAGCCTCACCCGAGTATGTCGGAGCTGTTCGGTGAGACCATGATGTCGCTCACCGGCCGGAGCTTCAACGGCTGACCATCTCACGCTCGACAGATCGACATGCCGAATCCCACGAATTCCTCACAGATCAGACGCAACAGGAGCAGAATCAACGACCATGGCTGACGTCACTCTTCCCCAGCTCGGCGAAACCGTCACCGAGGGCACCATCACCCAGTGGTTCAAGAAGGTCGGCGACGCCGTCGCCGCCGATGAACCGCTGTTCGAGGTGTCGACTGACAAGGTCGACACCGAGGTTCCGTCACCTGTCGCCGGCGTGCTGAGCGAGATCCGTGTCCCCGAGGGAGACACGGTCGAGGTCGGGATCGTGGTGGCGGTCGTCAGCGACGGTGCCGTCGCCCCAGTCGCGGCTCCGGCCGCCACGCCCGAGCCGGCTCCGCAGCCCGAGGCAGTGGCCGAACCCGCTCCGGCGGCACCGCCGATGGCAGCGCCCGTCTCCGCGCCGGCCCCCGCTCCGGCTGTCGCCGAGCCTGCTCCGGCTGCTGCCGAGCCTGCTCCAGTCGTTGCCCAGCCTGCTCCAGTCGTTGCCCAGCCTGCTCCGGCTGCTGCCGAGCCGTCAGCTGCGCCCAGCGACAGCCGGTTGTTGTCACCCGTCGTGCGACGCCTCGTGAACGAGCACGGCCTCGACGCCGACCAGATCGTGGGTACCGGCCCC
Organism: uncultured Acidimicrobiaceae bacterium; assembly: GCA_963701575.1. Classification (GTDB taxonomy): domain Bacteria; phylum Actinomycetota; class Acidimicrobiia; order Acidimicrobiales; family Ilumatobacteraceae; genus Ilumatobacter. The sequence continues at coordinate 7,155 of CAVPAQ010000035.1, read as the reverse complement.
GGGGGACGCATCACCCGCGAGGACGTGCTCGACCGTATCGATGCCACGGCATCGCGTCCGGTCCCGGCCGCATCGGAATCGCCCGCAGTTGCGCCCGCGCCCGCTGCTCCGGCGCCTGAACCGGCTGCTGCGCCAGCTCCCGCTGCTGCGCCAGCTCCGGCTGCCGCGCCAGCTCCCGCTCCGGCTGCTCCTGCGCCTGAACCGGCGCCGGCTGCTGCGCCCGTTGTCGCTGCTGCCCCTGCATCGGTCGCTGCCGACGTGGCCCCGATGCCGGTGGCCGGCGAGCGCGACACCACCGTGCGACTGTCGAAGATCCGCCAGCTCACCGGCGATCACATGGTGATGAGCAAAGCGGTGTCGCCGCACGCATTCAGCGTCGTCGAGGTCGATTTCGCCAACGTCGACTCGGCTCGCAACCAGGTCAAGAGCGAGTTCAAGGCGACCGAAGGCTTCAGCCTCACCTACCTCCCGTTCATCGCCCGGGCGATCATCGACGGGTTGCACGACTTCCCGCACCTCAACGCCAGCATGGGCGACAACGAATTGATCGTGCATCACTACATCGACCTCGGCATCGCCGTCGACCTCAACTACGAAGGTCTGCTGGCTCCGGTGGTCCGCAGCGCGGAGACCAAGCGACTGCGCGCCGTCGCCCACGAGATCAGCGACCTCGCGAATCGGGCCCGAACACGCAAGCTCAGCCCCGACGAGATCTCGGGTGGCACGTTCACCATCTCGAACAACGGGTCCGCCGGTTCGGTGCTCACGATGCCGATCATCAACCAACCCCAGGTGGGCATCATCTCGACGGATGCAATCGTTCGCAAGCCCGTCGTCGTCGATGCCGGTGGCGGGGCAGAGGCGATCGCCATTCACCCGGTGGGCAATCTGGCGATGGCCTGGGATCACCGAGCCTTCGACGGTGCGTACGCCGCCGGGTTCCTCAAGCGGGTCAAGGAGATTCTCGAGACACGGGACTGGGCCGCCGAGCTCTGATGCACGACGCCTCCCTCCTCCGGGTCCGATGGCTGGGACGGGTGGCGTATCGCGAGGCGCTCGCGGTTCAGCAGGCGCTGTTCGATCACGGACGGGAGCAACACCTGTTGTTGCTCGAGCACGACCACGTGTTCACCTATGGGCCACACGCCGACCTCGCCGCAAATCTCAACTGCGACCCGCAGGCGGTCGGCGCCGACTTCGTCTCGGTCAAGCGCGGCGGAGACATCACGTATCACGGGCCCGGACAACTCGTCGGCTACCCGATCCTGTCGCTGCCGAACGCGAAGGGTTCGCTCGAACACGTGCGGTCCGTCGAGGACCTGTTGATCGACACGCTCGCCGAGCTCGGCCTTCGCAGCGCTGGCCGTTTGCCCGAGTATCCGGGTGTCTGGATCGACCCTGCCGGGCCGGATCCGCGCAAGATCGCAGCGATCGGTGTGCGTCTCGCTCGCGGCCGCACGATGCACGGGTTCGCCCTCAACATCTCCACCGACATGGCCTACATGCGCGAGCACATCGTGGCGTGCGGCATCGCCGACCGTCCGGTGACCTCGCTGGCCGAGGAGGGCATCGACGTCTCGATGCGCGAGGTCGTCGACGTCGTGGCGCGGTTGGCGGGGGAGCGCTGGGGCCGAGCGCGGGTCGAACGCCAGGACGTCGCCTGGCAGCACCGCCCCGACGACCTGACGCCGTTCTCTCGCGGCGACGGGCCCGGCGAGGTGGTCACGTTCCGCGCACCCCGCTCGCACGATCGACTCGAACGAGCGGGTGTCACAGCCGGCTTGTCGATCGAGTCGCGCAAGCCCGACTGGCTGCGGCCCAAGGTGGTGCTGGGTCCCGAGGTGATGCGTCTCAAGAAGACCGTGCGCGACCTCGACCTGGTGACGGTCTGCGAGGACGCCGGTTGCCCCAACCTGTCGGATTGCTGGGCCGACGGTACGGCGACGTTCATGGTGCTCGGTGACCGGTGCACGCGGGCGTGCGGCTTCTGTCTGGTCGACACCCGCAAGCCCATGGCTCCCGCCGCTGACGAACCGGCACGGGTCGCCGAGGCCGTCGCCCGCCTGGGCCTCGAACACGCCGTGCTCACGATGGTCGCGCGGGACGACCTCGACGACGGCGGGATGGCACATGTCGCGGCGTGCGTCGCGGCGATCAGAGAACGATCGCCCGAGACGCTGGTCGAGACGCTGATCTCCGATGCCAGGGGTTCGCTCGAGTCGCTGCAGCGTCTGTTCGAGGTGCTTCCGGACGTTCTCAATCACAATCTCGAAACCGTCGCCCGGTTGCAGCGAGCGGTACGCCCATCGGCGGGGTATGCACGCAGTCTCTCGGTGCTCGCTCACGCTCGGCAGGCCGGTCTGGTGACCAAGTCGAGCATCATGGTCGGCCTCGGCGAGACCGACGACGAGATGCTCGGCGCGCTCGCCGATCTGGCCGGCATCGGCTGTGACATCGTCACGATCGGCCAGTATCTGCGTCCGACATCGCATCATGTACCGGTCGCTCGCTGGGTCGAGCCCGCTGAGTTCGAGCGATGGAAGGCGATCGGCGAGCGACTCGGCATCGGTCACGTGGAGGCCGGCCCGTTGACTCGCTCGAGCTATCACGCCAAGCAGGCCGCAGCTCGCGTCACGCCCGTTTCGGTCTCGTCCTGAGGGGCCGGCTCGGTCAGTTCTCGAGCGGGAGCAGAGCGTCGGCGGCCTCGCCCAGGTGCGCTGACCACTCGGCGATCGCGGTCGGTTCGTTCATCGGCAACACGACGAATTTGGAGGTGCCGACGTCGATGAACTGCCGGATCAGGGCAATCAGCGCGGTCCACGAGGTCGGCACCAAGACTGTCGGGTCGAGATCGGGTCGCCGCTGCGCGAGCTGAGCGAGCACCGCGTCGGGAACGCCGGTCAACGAGTACGGGATCAACACGCCGTAGTGATCGTCCTCGATCTCGCGGTCGTGCTCGGCACAGACCTCCTCGATCACCTCGCGCCCGGCAGCGGCGTCGGCCGGGGTGACGAACGAAGGCAGCCAGCCGTCTCCGAGCCGGCCGACCCGCCTCAGCTCGGACGGCGCGAATCCACCGAGCCAGACGTCCATCCGCTTGGGCACCGGACGGACCGTGACGCCGTCGTAGTGATACCGATCACCGTGATGGACGACCGGTCCACCGGTCCAGCACGCCCTCATCACCTCCATCGACTCGTTGAACCACTTCGCCCGCTCGGAGCGATCGACGCCGAACGCCTGCTGTTCGAGTGGATGGACCACCCCCAGCCCGAATGCGGGCAGCAAGCGTCCACCAGAGAGCGTCGACAGGCTGGCCAGCGCCTTGGCCAGCACGATCGGGTTGCGCCCGGGCAGCACCATGACGCTCATTCCGAACTTGAGGTTGGTGGTGCGGCCGGCTCCGTACGCCATTGCGACCATCGGATCCGGAGCGTCACCGCCGATCCGCTCCGACACCCACAGGCTGTCGAACGAATGGCGCTCGAGTTCGTCGACGACGTGTCCGAAGCGCTCGTCGTGCAACGTCGTACGCGTACCGAGCCCGTACCCGATCCGGATCTTCATCACACGGATCGTGTCACACGGCGCGTGTGCTCAACCCACCGGGTGATTCAGGTGCACGACCGTGAAACGGTGTGCGGGGCGGCGGGCCGCCGTACGCGAGACACGGCCCGTCTGGATCCAGCTCGCCACGAAACCGACCACGATCACCGTGAGTACCACTGCCGGTCGTGACACCTCACCGATGGCGTCGAGCGCGAGCGCGATGATCGTCGCGACCACGCTCAATGCCACCGCCAACTTGATCGCCGCCCCGAACGTTGCCCGCCGAATCTCCATATGCCTGTTGTAGTCGCGGCTGATCGCCGCGCGTCGACGAGATCGACGACTGCGCGCAAATAACGCGCATCTCGTCATCGAACGGTCACAGGCGTCACGCAATCGCGACGCGCCGTGGTCGGTCGGGCGCCGCTGCTGGGTCGAACGTCTAGTCTCGCCGACCATGACACGTCGGGCCACGATCACCGGATGGGGCAAGTGCCTCCCTCCGGTCAAGCTCACCAACGCCGACCTCGAACAGCTCGTCGAAACCGATCACGACTGGATCGTCGCACGAACGGGCATCGAGTCGCGCGGTATCAACCACATGCACACGACGGACATGGCGGAGGTCGCCGCCCTGCACGCTCTCGCTGCCGCCGGGCTCGGGGCGAGCGACATCGATCTGCTGATCATGGCCACGGTGACACCGGAGATCAGTTGCCCGAGCAATGCCTGCTACCTCCAGACCCGGCTCGGAGCGATCAACGCCGCCGCGTTCGACCTGAACGCGGCATGCTCCGGTTTCGTCTACGCGGCGATCACTGCTTCGTCGATGATCGCGGCCGGTGTGAAGCAGCGGGTGCTCGTGGTCGGCGCCGAGCAATTGCACTGGGTGATGGACTACCGGGATCGCAGCACCTGCATCCTGTTCGGCGACGGGGCGGGCGCCGCGGTCTTCGAGGTGTCGACAGACGGCGACGGCATGCTCGGTGCCGAGTTCGGGGCGGATGGGCCCGCCGGCTCGACGATGGTGTTCGAGTCGCTCGGAACTCGATACCCGCTGATCGACGGCCGCGACCCGCTGACCTCGCGCTTGCACTTCGAGGGCCAGGCCGTTTTCAAGATCGCCGTACAGGGCATCGCCGCGTCGGTGCAGCGAGCGCTCGATCATGCAGGTGTCCGTGCCGACGAGGTGAACCTCGTGGTTCCCCATCAGGCCAACGAGCGGATCATCAACGCCGCTGCCAAGCGGCTCGGCATCGGACTCGATCGAGTGATGATCAACATCGCCGACCATGGCAACACGGCCGCTGCGTCGGTGCCGATGGCGTTGTGCGACGCCGTCGATGCGGGTCGGATCGCGCCTGGCGACTTGGTGGTTCTCACCGCGTTCGGTGGGGGAGTCACGTGGGCGAGCGCAGTCTTCCGCTGGGGTGAGCGGGTCACGCCGATCGCGTCATCCGACGCCGCACTCCCGCCCACCGACGCGACCGTGTTCGAGCTGCTGGCACCGAATCGGGAGTTCTTCGCTCCGCTCCATTCCGGCGACGCCTGAGAAATCCGTATCCGTATCCGTATCCGTATCCGTATCCGATGACGGCGCGGCGGCGGGCGACGGTCGGGCTCGACGACTACCACGAAGCACCCCCGCCCGACACTGGCGCGACGACCACTGTGCCGGTGCGGGTTCGAGGCGGCGATGGAATACAGAGCTGAACCGCTCGGGTTCCCTGCCCATGCCAAGCTGGCGACATGCAGCCGATACCGATGCGCACGGATGAATTCGCGCGCATCTCGTCGTGCGAGAAGTCGTCGGCGATGAGCCGACCCGGCGATCGCGGCAGCGAGGCATCGTTCGAGCTGTACGTCGTTCCGGAGATCGAGGTGTTGTTGCGGGTCGCACGGTCGCTGACCCGTCATCAGGCCGACGCCGAAGACCTCGTGCAAGACACGTTGATCCGCGCCTACAAAGCGATCGATCGTTTCGACGGCCGGCACCCGCGCGCCTGGCTGTTGACGATCCTGCGCAACACCCATATCAACCGCAACCGTCGTCGTCGCCCGGAGCTGATGCGTGACCCCGACGTCGAGATCGAGCGGGCCGTTCGCTCGCCGGCGAACGTCGACCCGTCGCGACCTGATCACTTCGTCGATCTGGAGTTCGACGCCGCGGTCGAGTCGGCGCTGCAGTCGCTCAGCACCACGTTCGGTGAGGTCGTCGAGCTGGTCGACCTCAATGGGCTCTCGTACGCCGAGGCAGCAGAGGTCCTCGGTGTCCCGGTCGGCACCGTGATGAGCCGACTGCACCGTGGTCGCAAGAAGATCCGTGAGCATCTCCGCCGATCGGGAGTTGCGCCAACCTATGACGATCTGCACAGTGGGAGGTCCACATGATTCGCTCGGCGTGGCGCAAGCTCACCGGAGGTCGCTTCCCGAAGGTTCGAGCAGGCGAACAGCTGTCGTGCCCGGAGGTCGGCCGGTCGCTGCAACGATTCCTCGATGGCGAGATTCCCGATGACGTCGTGGCCGATTCTCTCGCCGAGCATCTCGAAGCGTGCAAGCGGTGCGGGCTCGAGGCCGATGTCTACCGTCGCATCAAGTACGCCATCGAGCATCACCGGGCCGACGTGCCGGAGGAGTCGGTGCAGCGACTACGGGAGTTCGGACAACGACTGATGCGCGAGGCCTGACGAGTCAGCGTACGTGGCAGCTCGCATCAGCCGAACCGAACGGCGACTGATGCGCGAGACCTGACGAGTCAGCGCACGAGGCAGCTGCGATCAGCCGAACCGGACAGCGACTGATGCGCGAGACCTGACGAGTCAGCGCACGAGGCAGCTGCGATCAGCCGAACCGGACAGCGACTGATGCGCGAGGCCTGACCAGTCGGCGCACGAGGCAGCTCGCATCAGCCGAACCGGACAGCGACTGATGCGCGAGGCCTGACGAGTCAGCGTACGTGGCAGCTCGCATCAGCCGAACCGAACGGCGACTTCGGCGAGGATCGACCCCTCTTCGGGCGACACATCGTCGTCGACACCGGCCACTTCGCGTGCAGCCGGAAAACAGCGCCCGGCGGAGCACGCGGCTGTTGATGCGGCCGTCGATGTCGTCGATCAGCTCGATCACCTCGTCGTTCGTGATCGCCTCTTGAGCACGGACGATCGCCGGGCCGAGATACTTCTCGAAGGTGAAGTCGCCATCGCGCCAGTCGTCGGAGATGTTGCGGATCGCGTCGATCTCGCTCTGGTCGAGCTTGCGGTCCGCGGCCATCACGAGCGCCAGCAGCTCGAGCGCCGCGGTGTGCTCGAGATTCGCGGTCGCGTGCACGGCGACACCCCGGTACAGCTCGAGCAGGCGATCGTTCACGTCGCGAACACTACTCAGTCTCGGTCGACCGGTGTGCTTCGCCGGTTCGACGTTCGAGAGGTCGTCGGTTCACGGCCGCCGGCAGCAGTTCGGGCCGGCGGGCCGACGGGCTGACGGATGGCCAGGTTCGCCAACCCGTCGACCGGAATCTCGCTCGTCTGCGGGCGCTTCCGTCGAGCCGCCGCTGCATTGGTGACTTAGGACCGTGGCGGTCACCCCGCCGGTCGACGTATGGTCAAT
>CAVPAQ010000034.1:0-36924 GCA_963701575.1 uncultured Acidimicrobiaceae bacterium | reverse complement strand
CGGCTCTCGGCGACCTGCCCAAGCCAAGATTCAACAAGGAGGGCCTGGGCTATACGAAGGACTTCGACCTCGCCTTCGTCAAGGAGATGTTCGACGTGCTCCAGACCGAGCGGATCAGGCTGACCGGCCAGGCAAAGCGCCTCGAGGACGAGGCGCACCAGTTGGTCGAGGAAGCCGAAATGGGGGATGTGCAGTTCGACGACGAGGGCGGCGAGGGTGACACCATGATCGTCGAACGCGAACGTGATCTGGCGCTCAGCGCGGAGGCTCGCGAAGCTGTCGTCGAGATCGACGAGGCGCTCGACCGCATCAAGCGCGGCACCTACGGTTACTCGGTGATGTCGGGTCGGCCGTTGCCCCGCGAACGACTCGAAGCGATTCCATGGGCGACCGTGTTGGTCGAGGAGAAGGTCGGAGGGATCGGCCGACGATGACTGCGTCGACCCGCGCTGCGCGCGGGTGGCTACCGGTTGCAGCCGGGATCGTCGTGGCTGATCAGCTCACCAAACAGTGGGCGGTCGACGCCCTCGCGGATCGCGACATCGACCTGTTCTGGACCCTGCGCTTCCATCTCTCGTTCAACACCGGCATGGCGTTCAGCCGTGGCCAGAGCTGGGGCCCGGTGATCGGCGTGGTCGCCCTACTCGTGATCGTCGTGCTCCTGCTCAGTCTGCGGCGCCAGCCCGGTCGGCTGACCGATATCTCGATCGGCTTGATCATCGGTGGCGCGATCGGCAACGTGCTCGACCGGCTCTTTCGCTCACCCGGTTGGCTGCGGGGCGGGGTCGTCGACTTCATCGACTTCCAGTGGTTCCCGATCTTCAACGTCGCGGACATGGGCATCACGGTCGGAGGCGGCCTGCTGGTGCTCGCCTCTTGGTCAGCCAGCCGTCACATGGATCCCGCCGAGCCCGATGGCTCGGTTTCCGGAACGATGTCGTCATGATCGTCGAGACCGTGCCGGCGGCGCTTGCGGGCGAGCGGCTCGATCGCATCGTCGCCTTCATGCTCGATGTCAGCCGGTCGGCCGCAGCTGCAGTGATCGCCACCGGCGGCGTACTCGTCGACGGCGAGCGTGCATCGACGGGCAAGGTACGCCTCGCCGAGGGCCAGCAGGTCGCGGCGGACCCGACGGCTGTTCCGGTCGAGCAGCCTCCGCAGGCTGACGACAGCGTCGAGTTCGGGGTCATTCACGAGGATGATCACATCATCGTCGTCGACAAGCCGGCCGGATTGGTCGTTCATCCCGGCGCGGGCAACACCACGGGCACGCTCGTCAACGCGCTGCTCGCGAAGTACCCCGAGATCGTCGACGTCGGCGAGCGGATCCGGCCCGGAATCGTGCACCGCCTCGACGCCGGGAGTTCCGGACTGCTCGTCGTCGCTCGCACCCAAGAGGCTGCCGACCTGCTGATGGCACAGTTCGCATCGCATCACGCCAAACGGTCGTATCTGGCGCTGGTGTGGGGACACCCCGACGCACCGCACGGCGTCATCGACGCCCCGATCGGCCGCTCGCGACGCGATCCGCTGCGGATGGCGGTCGTCGCCGACGGAAGGCGATCGCGCACGGAGTACCAGGTGCTCGACCGTTTCGATCGGCCCGCCGAGCTGGCTTTGTTGCGCTGCGATCTCGAGACCGGTCGGACCCATCAGATCCGAGTCCATCTCAGCTCGATCAACCATCCGCTCGTCGGCGATCCGGTCTATGGCCAGCGGCGACCCAAACTGCAGCTCGGCCGACCGTTCTTACATGCTGCGGAACTCGCCTTCGACCACCCGGCGACTGGCCAACCGGTGGCCTTCCGCAGTGAGCTGGCTCCTGATCTGGCAGCGAGACTGGCGACATTGCACCGCGTCGAGCCCGAAGGGTGATCCATTCCGGTGCGAGGGCCGCAGGATCGCCGCCGCGCTCAATCGGGCGTGCTGGGCGGCCACGGGGCTTCGCCTCGGGCGACATTGGCGATCGAGGCGAGCGTGAACCCCTCGAGATGGGTGCGCATGACCTCCCCCGCCTGCTTCCAGATCGCCAACAGGACGCATTGGCCCTCGTGATCGCACGAGCCATCGGCGTGAGGTTCCCCGAAATCACCCAGTGTGATCGGACCGTCGACCGCAGAGATGATCTCGGAGAGCCGGATCTCGTCGGCCGGCCGGGCCAGCACGTAGCCACCACCGACGCCGCGTTTGGAGCGAACCAGCCCGGCGCCCTTCAGTGCGAGCAGGATCTGTTCGAGGTACGGCTGGGGCAGCCCAGTGCGTTCTGCGATGTCGCGAACGGACGTCGGTCCGGTCTCGTCGGTGCGCAGCGCCAGCGAGAGCAGTGCCCGGCTCGCATAATCGCCTCTGGTCGACACTCGCACGGGACCAGCGTAGGGCGTGGCGCCTTTGTGCGGCGTATCTCCGTATCGCCCGGTTCGTGCCGGGGTGTGGGCTCGCTTGGCCGAAACCGCCCGAAGGTGATGGACTAGAGCCCGCGTGAGCCAATCGATCGAGCGACCCATCCTTCCCGACTACGCGGGAGCCAACGTGCGCGGAATCGTTCCCGCATTGCTCGGTCCCGGGTCGTGGAACACCTCGTTGCCCGCTTGGATGCCAGAGGTCGTCGCTTCAGCGAGCCAAGCCGTACTGCTCGTGCTCGACGGGTTGGGCTGGGATCAGCTCCAGGAGCGGCCTCACATCGCCCCGACGATCGCCGCGCTGGCCGGCGGTCCGATCACGACCGTCGCTCCCACGACCACGGCGACCGCGCTGAGTTCGATCGCGACGGGCCTCAGCCCCAGCGAGCACGGCTTGATCGGGTACCGGATCGTGTTGGGTGGTGAGGTGGTCAATCTGTTGCAGTGGTCGGCGGCAGGGCAGGATCGCCGCCGTTCGCAGCCGCCCGGCGATGTGCAGCGCTATCCGGCGTTCCTCGGCGAACCCGTACCGGTCGTGATCCCCAACGAATTGCGCTACACCGCGTTCAGCGAGGGGCACCTGCGAGGTTCGCGGCCGGTGGGCTACCGCTCGCTTTCGTCCCTGCCGATCGAGGTACGCAACATAATCCTGGCGGGGGAGCGGTTCGTCTACGCCTACTACGGCGGCATCGACAAGATCGCCCACGAGCGTGGCTTCGGTGACTTCTACGACGCCGAGCTGCGCGCCGCGGACCGGCTGGTGGCGGATCTGCTCGAGTTGCTGCCGCCGGGTGTGGTGCTGCTCGTCACGGCTGATCACGGCCAGGTGCAGGTCGGCGGCAACATCATCACGCCGTCGGCAGAGCTGCTGTCGTTGGTCGGGCTCCAGTCCGGCGAGGGCCGATTCCGATGGCTGCACGCCCGTCGTGGCGCCGCGGATGAGTTGTATGACGCGGCCGTTGCCGAGTTCGGTGGCACAGCGTGGGTGATGCGACGTGACGAGATCATCACAGAGGGCTGGTTCGGTCCGTCCGTGCCGCCACCGATCGCCAATCGATTGGGCGATGTAGCCCTCGTGGCTCGCGAGGCGGTCAGCTATCACGACCCGCTCGACGGGGGTCCGTTCGAACTGATCTGTCGACATGGTTCGATGACCTCCGCCGAAATCCTCGTCCCGCTCGTCGCGGGAATGCGCCAGTGATCGCTAGGTTGCAGCATCCGGAGGATTATCCACATGACTGAAACGCACGACTCAACGACCGAGCAATCCGACGTCGACACGCCCGAGCTTCCCCAAGGATCGTCGAATCCACCCGATGACGTTCCGGTCGAGCACGGTGAGCTGATCGAGCCGCCGGGTGAAGAGCATGTCGAGCGTGGATCGGTCACCGAGCCGGCAAAGGTGATGCGCATCGGCTCGATGGTGAAGCAGCTGCTCGACGAGGTCCGTCAGGCACCTCTCGACGAGCGCAGTCGCGAGCGGCTGGCCGAGATCTACGAACGATCGGTCACCGAGCTCGCCGAGGCGCTGTCACCCGATCTGCAAGAGGAACTGCGGTCGTTGGCCTTGCCGTTCGAGGACGACTTGGTCCCGAGCGATGGCGAGCTGCGCGTCGCCCAGGCCCAATTGGTCGGTTGGCTCGAGGGGCTGTTCCATGGCATCCAGGCGACGTTGTTCGCTCAGCAGCTGGCTGCCCGACAACAGCTGGAACAGATGCGCCAGCTCCCGCAGGGCGCACCCGGGCAGCAGCCGATGGGCGAGCGCCCCGGCACCTACCTCTGACAGGTGCTCCGGTCTCGCTGGTCGGCCGACACGGCGAACCGGCATAGTCGTGAGCCGGTCAGCTGTCACGACCCCCTGGTCCTGCGGGCCCTTCGCGGTCGCCGAACGACTCTGGTAGGTTCGCGAACCACGCTCATGTGATTCGCCCACCGACCGCATCTCGAACCCCACCGCCACTGTGACCGCCGACTCGTTCTCCCACCTCCACGTCCACACGGAATTTTCGATGCTCGACGGCGCGGCGCGCCTCGACGAAATGGTTGCCAAGGCAGTTGCCGACGGTCAGCCCGCGATCGGCATGACGGATCACGGCAACATGTACGGGACGCTCGAGTTCTACAAGGAGTGCCGCAAACAGGGCATCAAGCCGATCATCGGCACCGAGGCCTACATGGCTCACGACCACCGTTCGGAGCGACCGACCCGCAGAGGCCGCGTCGACGATTCCGGCGGTGACACCGAGGGCGGCAAGAAGCTCTACTACCACCTCACGCTGCTCGCCGAGAACGAGACCGGGTACCGCAACCTGATCCAGCTCTCGAGCCTGGCGTTCCTGGAGGGCTACTACTACAAGCCGCGAATCGACTGGGAGCTGCTCGAGAAGTACTCCGACGGTCTGATCGCGACCACGGGTTGCCTGGGTGGCCACGTGCTCCAGTCGCTGCTGAACGGAGACGAGAAGGGCGCGATCGACAAAGCCGGTCGGCTGCAGGAGATCTTCGGCAAGGACAACCTGTTCGTCGAGCTGCAAGACCACGGCATCGCCGCCCAGCACGAGACCAACCCGAAGCTCGTCGAAATCGCCAAGAAGATCGGCGCACCGTTGCTCGCCACCAACGATTCGCACTACACGCATCGCGAGGACCACGAGGCGCACGACGCACTCCTGTGCGTGCAGACCGGGGCCCTGATCTCCGACCCGAAGCGCTTCAGATTCGAGGGGCACGAGCACTATCTCAAGTCGGCTCAGGAGATGCGCTACCTGTTCCGCGAGCTACCCGAGGCGTGTGACAACAGCTTGTGGATCGCCGAACGGGCCGACCTCGAGATCACCTTCGGCGACGCGCTACTCCCGAACTTCCCGCTGCCCGCCGGATTCAACACCGACAAGGAGTACCTCGATCACCTCACCTGGGAGGGTGCCAAGAAGCGGTGGGGCGATGACCTGCCGCCATCGGTGGTCGAGCGCGTCGCCTACGAGCTCAAGGTCATCAACGACATGGGGTTTGCGTCGTACTTCCTGATCACCTGGGACCTCATCCGCTACGCCCGCGACGCGGGCATCAGGGTCGGCCCCGGCCGCGGTTCCGCCGCCGGGTGTGCTGTCGCCTACTGCTTGCGGATCACCGACCTCGATCCGATCAAGTACGACCTGCTGTTCGAACGGTTCCTCAACCCCAGCCGGATCTCGATGCCCGACATCGACATGGACTTCGACTCGCGCTACCGCGACCAGATGATCCGCTATGCCGCGGACGCCTACGGCCGCGACCACGTCGCCCAGATCATCACGTTCGGCACGATCAAGGCTCGCAACGCAGTGCGCGACGCCGCCCGCGTGCTCGGCTATCCGTACAGCGTCGGCGACAAGGTCGCCAAAGCGATGCCACCGCTCGTGATGGGCCGTGACACACCGCTCAAGTACTGCTTCGAACAGAGCGACAAGTACGCCGACGGATACAAGGCCGCCGGCGACCTGCGCGCGATGTACGACACCGACACCGACGTCAAGAAGGTCGTCGACGTCGCCAAGGGGCTGGAAGGCCTCAAGCGCTCGGATGGCATCCACGCCGCGGCGGTGGTGATCACCAAAGAGCCCGTCACGCATTACCTCCCGATCCAGCGCAAGCCCGAGTCGGGGCAGGATCCGGCCGACGCACCGGTCGTCACCCAGTACGAAATGCACGGGGTCGAAGAATTGGGCCTGCTCAAGATGGACTTCCTCGGGTTGCGCAACCTCGACGTCATCACCGACACGCAGGCAATGGTGCGAGCAGACCGCGACCCCGACTTCGACATCGACAAGATCTCGCTGGCCGACCCGAAGACGTTCGAACTCCTCAGCCGCGGTGACACGCTCGGCGTGTTCCAGCTCGAATCGCCGCCGATGCGCCAACTGCTCAAGGCGATGGCGCCGAACAGCTTCGACGACGTCGCCGCTCTGATCGCGCTCTACCGGCCCGGTCCGATGGGCGCCAACATGCACTACGACTTCGCCGACCGCAAGAACGGTCGCAAGCCGGTCGAGTACTTCCACGACGACGCTCGCGAGGTGCTCGGCGACACGTACGGCCTGATGATCTATCAGGAGAGCGTGATGCGTGTCGCCCAGAAGTTCGCCGGCTACTCGTTGGCCGAAGCCGACAACCTCCGCAAGGCGATGGGCAAGAAGGTCAGGGAGGTGATGGCCAAGGAGCGCGACACGTTCGAAGCCGGGGTGGAGGTCTCCGGATACGGACCCGCACTCGGCAAAGAGCTGTTCGACATCATCGAGAAATTCGCCGACTACGCCTTCGCCAAGAGCCACAGCTACGGGTACGGCCTGATCACCTACCAGACGGCCTACCTCAAGGCGCACTATCCGGTCGAGTATTTCGCCTGCTTGTTGAGCAGCGTCAAGAGCAATCTCGACAAGGCGGCCGTCTATCTGAGCGACTGTCGAACTGCCGGGATCAAGGTGCTGACGCCCGACATCAACCGATCGGTGATGAACTTCGATGCGCTGCCAGGGGATCGAGTGCCCGACGACATCTCGCTCGTCGTCGGGAGCCCGGGCGCGATCACGTTCGGTCTGTCGGCGGTGCGCAACGTGGGCGAGGGCCTGGTCGAGTTGCTGCTCGGGGAGCGGTCCGAGAACGGCGAGTACGAGACGTTCTACGAGTTCGCGGAGCGCGTGCCCGAACCGGTGCTCAACAAGCGGACGGTCGAGTCGTTGATCAAAGCGGGTGCGTTCGACCGGCTGGGGCATCCACGTCGCGGACTGCTCGCGTCGTTCGAGCAGATCCTCGACACCACGATCGAGCGACGCCGTGAGCGCGATCGGGGGGTGATGAGCCTCTTCGGCGACTGGGGTGAGGCCGACGACCAGGTCGATGCCGGCGGCGTGCCCGGCTTCGACGAGCGGATCCCGATCCCGGACATCGAGTTCGACAAGAGCGACAAGTTGAAGGCAGAAAAGGAGATGCTCGGTCTCTACGTGTCCGACCATCCGTTGTTCGGCGTCGAGTCGGCGCTCAAGCGTCAGGTCGAGCATGCCCTGATCGACCTCACCGAGATGGAAGACGGCGCGCCGGTCAAGGTCGGCGGCGTGATCACCAATCTCGCCCGCAAGTTCACCAAGAAGGGCGACCAGATGGCGGTGTTCGTGCTCGAGGATCTCGAGGCGTCGATCGAGGTCACGGTGTTCCCGCGCACACTCGTCGAACAGGGCCACAAGCTCCAGGACGACATCATCGTGGCCGTCAAGGGCCGGTTGGACAAGCGCGACGAATCACGCTTCGGCCTCATCGCCCAAGACGTCCAAGTGCTGTCGGGGCTCAACGACGGCCCGGCACCTCCGATGCGGTTGATGCTGCCGAGCCACACCCTCGACGAGCTGAAGATCCAGCGGCTCAAGCGGATCCTGCGCGACCATCCGGGTGACTCGGTGGTCCAAGTCGACATCGGTCAGGGCAAGGTGCTGCGTCTGGCCGACGAGTTCAGGGTCGACATCGATCGTGCCGTCGGCGAACTGCGCATGGCATTCGGTCATGACGCGGTGGCACTGTGACGCGCGGTTGACCAGATCGTCGTCCGGAACATCCGTCGTCACATTTGTGAAACCTGACGAGATCGGTGGCACAATGGTAGTCCGAAATCGTTGGGAGAAGGGGACATGCCGCTCGTAGTTGCCACGAATGACGCCATTGCGTTGACAGACTCGGATCTGGATGAGATGGCCTCGATCGAGGGTGCCTTCGACATCGGCGCGCTGTCGAAGGCGAAGGAAGACTGGGTCCTCGCGACCACGGCCCGAATCGACGACAAATTGCAGGGTTTCATGTTCTGCACCCTCGAACGCATCGGCGGAACGCCCTGCGTGCTGATCGGCATGTTGAGCGTGCATCGCAACTCTCGACGCGACACCGTGCTGCGCGGGCTGATGGGCGAGGCCTATCACCGTGCCCTCATGGCGTTCCCCGACGAGGACGTCGTCTTCGGATCTCGCTTCGTCGCCGCCGATGGGCTCGAAGCGTTCGACAAGCTCGACGAGGTCACGCCAACGCCTGGCGTTCGTGCCGTCGGCGAGGAGCGGGCATGGGGCCGCCGCCTGGCCAAGCGATTCGGCGTCGACGGGAAATACGAGGCGCAGTCCTTCGTCGCCAAGAACGGACAGTCGGGGTTCCTCGATTTCGAGTCGTCGAAGCCCGAGAAACTCGACGCCGATGTCGTGAAGATGTTCGAGGTCGTCAAGCAGGCTGCCGGAGACGTCATGGTCGTGTACGGCTGGACGATGGCCGAAGACCTCGTCAAGCACGGCCGCCGCTGATCGTCGCTGCCGTGGCACAACGGGATGGACTCCCGCTGTGAGCGAATTCGCCGACGTCGTCCGCCGTCGGCGAATGACCCGTTCGTTCGCCGATTCGCCGCTGGCGGTGGGCCAAATCGATGACCTGGTGCGCCTTGCGGCGCGCGCTCCGAGCGCCGGGAAGACGCAGGGCTGGCATCTGGTGGTGCTGGAAGGTGCCGAGACGGCCCGATTCTGGGACATCACACTGCCGCAGGAGCGGCGCGCGTCCTTTCGGTGGCGGGGTCTCCTGAAGGCGCCTGCGATACTCCTGCCGCTCGCCGACCCCGCGGCCTACGTCGATCGGTACTCCGAGCCTGACAAGATCGCGACCGGCCTCGGCGTCGGACCCGACGCCTGGCCGGCTCCGTATTGGACGATCGATGCGTCGATGTCGGTCATGACCCTCTTGTTGGGGGCACAGGACGCCGGATTGGGCGCCCTGTTCTTCGGTATCTTCAACAACGAGCGTCGGACTGCGTGAGGAACTCGGCATTCCCCATGGGCTCGAGCTGCTCGGAGCGATCGCACTCGGGCACCGGTCTGACGACCCAGATGATCCCGATCGCGGTGGACGCAGTGCGCGACGACCGACGCGCTCACCCGATCAGATCGTTCACCGCGGTCGTTGGTAGGTGTCACCCGGCCGGCCGGTGAGTTGTTCGTACAGCGCCTCAGGGGTACTCACCGGGGCTTCACACACGTAGTCGCGGCAGACGTAGGCCAGGCCCGCTGTTCGGCCCTCCCACAGCGGTGAGTCGTAGGGCTCGCCCCACGCCACGACGAGGTCGGGGCGACACAGCTGCACAGCGACACGAACGAGATCGGGGGCGTCGCCGACGATCGCCACCTCGGCGATACCCCGGTGGCGGAGCTCGATCGCGAGCAGTGCATTCGAGACTGCTCCGGGTGCCTGCTCGACGACGGCGCCGAGGAGTTGCAGGATGCGGTCGGCATGGTTGCGATACCGCATCTCGCCGGTGAGGGCTGCGAGCCGCATGAGGCCGTGCGCCGCGGTCGAGTTGGCCGAGGGTGTCGCGTCGTCGAGCAGGTCCTTCTGCCTGACGACCAGCGCCTCGCCGTCGTCGGCCGTGGTGTACAGGCCGCCTTGCTCAGGATCCCAGTAGTGATCGAGCATCGTGTCGGCGGTCGCCCGCGCCGCTTCGATCCAACGTGCCTGCCCGGTGAGTTCGCCGAGCCGGATGAATGCCTCGATCAACGCTGCGTGATCGGCAGCGAGCGCATCGTGCCGTGCTGGCGGATTGCCGTCGGCCTGCCATGACCGACACCAACGTCCGTCCGGCGCCCGCAGTTCCCGAAGCAGGAAATCACCGTTGGCCACTGCAGCGGCCTTCCAGTCGTCGCGCTCGAATGCGGCCGCAGCATCTGCGAGCGCGTACAGGAACAGGGCGTTCCACTCGGTGAGGATCTTGTCGTCGAGACCGGGCCGGCGGCGTCGAGACCTGGCCTCGAGCAAGTGCCGGCGGGCAGTCTCGATGGCGGCCGGCCGCGCCAACTCGCCGCGGTGCTCCATCCGGTTCGGGATCGAACGGCCTTCGAAATTGCCGGCCTGGCTGATGCCGAACCATTCCCGAACAGCTCGCACGGTGGTCGGATCGGTACCGGCCAGTGCCTCGTGCACCTCGTCGACCGTCCAGGTGTGGAACAGGCCCTCGACACCACGGCCGTCCTCGTCGGGTGAATCGGCATCCTCGGCCGAGTAGAAGCCACCGTCGCCGTGTCGGAGCTCGCGCACGACGTAACCGATCGTCTCCTCGACGACTTGCCGGTACTGGGGCAGCCCGAGCACGGTGTACGCCTGACGGTACACGCGCACGAGGAGTGCCTGGTCGTACAGCATCTTCTCGAAGTGGGGGACCAGCCATTCACGATCGACGGAATACCGCGCGAATCCTCCGCCGAGGTGGTCGTACATGCCTCCCGATGCCATCGCGTCGAGTGAGGTGGTCACCACCCGTGCCGCGTCCTGTGACCCGGATGTCATGAAGGCCCGCAGCGCCAACTCCAGATGGTGAGTGGAAGGAAACTTCGGTGCCGTGCCGAACCCGCCCCACTCGGGATCGAACGCACCGGCGATCTTGGCCAGGGTCGCGTTGACGACATCGAGCCCCGGCACATCGTTCTTCGGCTGTGTCTCGGCGCTCTTGTTGACGGCGCTGACCAATGCGACCGCGTTCTTGTCGAGGTCGGCCCTGCGGTGCCGCCATGCGTCGTCGAGTGCGTCCAGCACCTTCAGGAACGTCTCCTTGGGGAAGTAGGTCCCGCCCCAGAACGGTCGGCCATCGGCATCGATCGCAACCGTCATCGGCCACCCACCCCGACCGGTCAGCGCCTGTACGGCATCCATGTAGACGGCGTCGACATCGGGACGCTCTTCACGATCGACCTTGACGTTGACGAACTTGGCGTTCATCGACTCGGCCACTTCCTGGTCTTCGAATGATTCGTGTGCCATCACATGGCACCAGTGGCAGGCCGAATACCCGACCGACACCAGGATCGGCACATCGCGTTCGCGCGCCGCCTCGAACGCCTCGTCACCCCACGGGTACCAATCGACCGGGTTGTCACGGTGCTGGCGCAGGTACGGCGACGTCTCGTCGGCGAGGCGGTTCACACCCCGACCCTATCGACGGCGCCGAATGTACGACGCGCTGTGACTCGATGCGAGACGGGTCGGTGGGCGTCGGCCCGGTCCTGGTCGACCACACTTGCGAGCCGGACGTGCCAACCTGTCGCGGTGTCGTGGGTCGGTGCGGTCATCTTGATGTTCTCGGCGCTGGTCGGCCTGACCGCGAGCTGGAACGCAGCTCATCCACTGATCGATCCGACGCGGCGTTACTCGCCGTGGTGGTTGCCGGCGATGGTGGTCGCAGAGCTGGCGCCGTTGTGGTTGCTGTTCCATGTCGTCGTCGTGGCGATCACATTGCTGGCCGGCGGCCTGCACCACGTGGTCGCTCGCATCGCGCTCGCGATGCTGGGCGTCTCGATGGTGCTGTTGGGTTGGACCATCGTGCGATCTCGGCTGGGGGTGAGCAGGTTGCGTCCATTGCTCGACGTCGCAGTGCAACCGGCCCGTGGTGCGGCCCGGGTCCTGGGCCGGCCGATCCCGACGCCACCCGGCGTCCGCGAGCGATCGGCCATTGCGTGGCGGGATGGGTTGACACTCGATCTGATCGGCCCGTCGGAGCGACCATCGGGCCCGCCTGCGAGCGCACCCGTCCTGGTCTACGTGCACGGTGGGGGATGGACCGGCGGTGACCCGCAGCTACAGGCGCGCGATCTGTACCACGCCCTCGCGCTCGTCGGATGGACGACCGCCGCGATCCGTTACCCCTTCACCCCCGCCGTCACGGTCGAGGATCAGATCGCGACGGTCCGTGCATCGGTTCGGTGGGTGCGCACGGAGTTGGGCGAGCATCATGTCGTGGCATCGCACGTTGCGCTCGCCGGTGGGTCGGCGGGTGGTCATCTCGCCTCGATGGCGGCGCTCACCGCATTCGATCCGATCGAACAGGTGGATGCGTGCGTCGGCATCTATGGCGTGTACGACATGGCCAACCGGAACCGCACCCGCGCACCGTGGACCAAGATTCGTCGTGAGGTGATGATGGCCGCTGTCGACGAGGCACCCGATCGATATCGAGCGGTCTCGCCGCTCGACCGGATCCACGATGCGTCGCCACCGATGCTGATCGTGCACGGCACCCACGACACGTTGGTACCGGTGGCGGAGGGACAGCAGTTCGTTGCGGCGCTACGCGCTGCCGGACGGCCGGTCGACTTCGTGCCGGTCTACGGCGCGCAACACGCGTTCGATGCGCTGTCATCGATCACCAGCCGCACGGCAGCGGCGGTGATCAGCACATGGCTGCTGCGCACCGTAATCGACGGTGGCGCGTCATCGAAGGGTCAGGCCCCGACCGCGTGATAGCCGCCGTCGACGTGGATGATCTCGCCCGTGGTCGCCGGGAACCAGTCGCTCAACAGTGCCACGCAGGCTCGAGCCACAGGTTCCGAGTTGTGGACGTCCCAGCCGAGCGGTGCGCGACCGTCCCACGTGTCCTCGAACAACTTGAAACCGGGGATCGACTTGGCGGCCATCGTCTTGATCGGGCCGGCAGCGACCAGATTGCAGCGAATCTGCCGTGGCCCGAGCTCGCGTGCCATGTACCTCGACAGGCTTTGGAGTGCCGATTTGGCGACGCCCATCCAGTTGTAGGCCGGCCACGCCTGCTGGTTGTCGAAGTCGAGGCCCACGAACGAGCCCCCATCGTCCATCAACGGGGCGAACGCGTCCGCCAGCGTCTTCAACGAGTAGGTCGAGATGTGCATCGCCGTCGCCACGTCGTCCCACGGTGCGTCGAAGAAGTTGTCGCCGAGGCACGACGCGGGGGCGAACCCGATCGCGTGCAGCACGCCGTCGACGCGGCCCCACTTGGCGGCCACCGACTGGCGTGCGGCCTCGACTTGCTCGGGCACGGTGACGTCGAGCTCGAACACGTCGATCCCGTCGCCGAGCTTGCGTGCGGTGCGCTGGGTCAGGCTCATCGCCCGTCCGGCGCCGGTGAGCACGATGTCGGCGCCCTCCTGGAGGGCGATTTTCGCCACCCCGAATGCCAGCGAGGCATCGGTCAGTACACCGGTGATCACGATCTTCTTGCCCTCGAGTAAAGCCATGAACGGAACGTAGTCGTCCGGCAGGGGCACGCGGGTGTTGCACCGGCCTTGGGGCGGTGGCAGTGCTGTGTGCAAGGCTTCGGGTATGCGCATCGGGATCATCGGAGGTACGGGCCCAGCGGGCACTGGATTGGCTGCACGGCTGGCGAGCATCGGATACGAAACCGTGCTGGGCTCGCGTTCGGAGAGCCGGGCGAAGGAGATCCGGGACGAGCTCGTCGAGCGAAATCCCGAAGTCGGCGCACTGCTCGGCTGCGGCGACAACGCCAAGGCTGCGGAGTGCGAACTGATCGTCATCGCCACGCCGTGGGACTCCGCGGCCGGCATGGCGCACGACCTGGCTCCCGCTCTCGCCGGCAAGGTCGTGATCAGCATGGCCAATGCCTTGATTCGAGCCGGTGGCGAGTTCGAGCCGTTGATCCCGCCGCGGGGGAGTGTCGCCGCCCACGTCCAGGCCGCCGCCCCCGACAGCCACGTCGTGGCTGCGTTCCACCACCTGCCCGCCAAGGAACTCGGAATGATCGGTCAGCCGATCGACTCCGACGTGCTGATCTGTGGTGACGACCCCGACGCGGTCGAGCAGGTGAGCGAGATCATCGCCAAGATCCCCGGCTGTCGGCCACTCGACGCCGGTGAGCTGTCCAATGCCATGGCGATCGAAGCGTTCACGGCTGTCATGCTGCAGTTGAACGTCCGCTACAAGACTCGGGTCGCCCCGAAGATGACGGGAATCAAACGCGACCCTCGCGTGGTTGACCGCGGGGCATGACCGCGCTCCAGCTCTACGACACCGCGCGCGCCGAGGTCGTTGCCTTCGAGCCCGACGATCACGTGTTGATGTACACGTGCGGCATCACGCCGTACGACGCGACCCATCTCGGGCATGCAGCCACGTTCATCTCCTACGACCTGCTGCAACGACACCTGATCGACAAGGGACACACCGTCCAATGCGTCCGCAACGTCACCGATGTCGACGACCCGTTGTTCGCCAAGGCACGTGAACTCGGCGTGCACTATCTCGATCTCGCTGCAGCGGAGGAAGCACGGTTCGAGCGTGACATGGTCGCCCTGAACGCGCTCCCCGTTTCATCCACCCCGCGCGCCTCCTCGGCGATTCCCGACATCCGAGGGTTCATCGGCATGGTGCTCGATCGGGGGTTCGCCTATCAGGCGGGCGGGTCCGTGTACTTCGACGTGTCGAAGTTCGACTCGTTCGGTTCCGTCAGCCACTACAGCGAGGCCGAGATGATCGAGCTCGCCACACAGCGCGGTGGCCAGGTCGACGATCCGAACAAGCGCCACCCACTCGACTTCGTGCTGTGGCACCCGTCCGCATCCGATGAGCCGTCATGGGACACGATGTGGGGCGCCGGGCGGCCGGGATGGCACATCGAGTGCAGCGCGCTCGCCCTGCGCGAGCTCGGCACCACGATCGATCTCCACGGTGGCGGCGCCGACCTCATCTTCCCGCATCACGAATGCGAACGGGCGCAGTCGGAAGCCGCAACCGGGGAGCCGTTCGTGAAGCACTGGATGCACACGGCGCTGATCAGCATGGACGGCAAGAAGATGTCCAAGAGCCTCGGCAATCTCGTGTTCGTCGATCGGCTTCGTACCGAGTACGACCCCATGGCGATCCGCCTCGGTCTGATCGAGCATCACTATCGCACCGAGTGGGAATGGGATGACGGCCTGATGGACCGCAACACTCGTCGCCTGATGTCTTGGCGTGCCAGTGCGGAGGGCATCCCGAGCGAATTGCTCGACGAGGTTCGCGCCTGCCTCGACGACGATCTCGACTCGCCGGGCGCTGTCGGCGCGATCGATGCAGCTGCCCAAGCGGGCGAGTCGACGCGGGCCGCGTCGGAGTTGCTCGGCGTCCGGCTCTGACCGCACGATCGCGTTGTTCACACGAAATCAATCTTCGTCGTGGGTTTCCGCAATGCCGATGGCCTATTGTGCGGGCTATGAGTGATGGGTCCGGAGCCAACAAGCTGCAGGCTCGCGCGCGCTCGATCGCCGGTCCGGTGGCCTCCAAGCTGTGGACGATCAACCAGGTCGGGTACGAGCGGCTGCCGTCTGAAGGCCCCGCGATCCTGTGTCCGAATCACATCAGCTTTCTCGATTCGGCGTTCTTGATGCTGACGGTGCCGCGCAACATCAGCTTCGTCGGCAAGGCCGAATACATGGACTCGTGGAAGACGAAATTCCTGTTCCCGGCGATGGGCATGATCCCGATCGATCGATCGGGTGGCAGCAAGAGTCAGGCGGCTCTCGATGCCGCCGAGGAAGTGCTGCTGCGAGGCGAGCTGTTCGGCATCTTTCCGGAAGGCACCCGTAGCCGAGATGGCACGCTGTACAAGGGGCGCACCGGAGCAGCGCGGCTCGCGATGAAGATCGGGTGTCCGATCTTTCCGGTCGGCATCGTCGGCACCGACGTCATCCAGCCTTGCGATGCCAAGGTGCCCAAGCTGCGCAAGGAGTGCACGATCACGATCGGTCGCCCGGTTCGCCCCGAGCGGTATACGGGCCGAGGCGCCGAACATGTCGCGTGGCGTTCGATGATGGACGAGATCATGTACGAGATCCGGGAGATGACCGGACAGACCTACCGCAACGTGTACGCCGGGCAGTCCGAATCGGAGACGTCCTCGCCATCGAAGGTCGCGACCGTTGCCGAAGAGAACGATCCAACGGGCGAGCGCGAGCTCGTCGGTGCGCACTGAGCTGTCGCCGGCTGCCGCATCGAAACGTTCCCGAGAATGACCGACTCGCCCTCGTAGACTTTTCGACGTCATGTCGAACATCACCATCTCACTTCCCGACGGATCCGAGCGCGAGTTGCCGGCGGGCGCCACGGCACTCGATCTGGCCGGTTCGATCGGCAGGCGGCTCGCCAAAGCCGCTGTCGCTGCAACCGTCGACGGGGACGAAACCGACCTGACCCGCCCGTTGCCGGAGGGCAGCACGGTGGCGATCATCACCGGAGACACCGATCCGGGGCGCCATGTTCTGCGCCATTCGACGGCACACGTCATGGCCCAAGCGGTGACGCGGCTGTTCCCGGGTGCCAAGTTCTCGATCGGGCCGGCGATCGAGAACGGCTTCTACTACGACTTCGAGTTGCCGGACGGCAAGACCTTCAACGACGACGACCTCGTCGCGATCGAGGCCGAGATGCGGGCGATCATCCACGCCGATCAGCCGTTCGTGCGTTCGGAGATGTCGATGGAGGACGCGAAGCGGTTGTTCGCCGACCAGCCGTACAAGGTCGAGATCATCGAGCGGGTCGAGGCTGCCGAAGCCGACTCGGACGATGCGGCCGAGATCGGCGACGGCGGCGTGATCAGTGCCTACCGAAACACCGAGTCCTTCGTCGACATGTGCGTCGGCCCGCACGTTCCCAGTACCGGCCGGCTCGGCCACTTCAAGTTGCAGCGTGTCTCGGGCGCCTACTGGCGAGGCAACGAGAAGGGTCCGATGCTGCAGCGCATCTACGGCACGGCCTGGGAGTCGAAGCAAGCGCTCGAAGATCACCTGCACCAGCTCGAGGAGGCGGCCAAGCGCGATCATCGCAAATTGGCGACCGAGCTCGACCTGCTCAGTTTCCCGCACGAACTCGGTGGGGGGCTCGCGGTCTGGCATCCCAAGGGCGCCACGGTGCGCAGGCTGATGGAGGACTACAGCCGCTCTCGTCACGAGCACGGCGGCTACGAGTTCGTGTTCACCCCCCACCTCGCCAATGGCAAGTTGTTCGAGACCTCGGGCCACTTGGCCTGGTACGCCGACGGTATGTATCCGCCGATGGAGATGGACAACGGCACGTACTACATGAAGCCGATGAACTGCCCGATGCATTGCCTGATCTTCAAGAGCCGGCAGCGCAGCTACCGCGAGCTTCCGTTGCGCCTGTTCGAGCTCGGCAACGTGTACCGGTACGAGCGCGCCGGCACGCTGCACGGTCTGCTCCGGATCCGTGGCTTCACCCAGGACGACAGCCACATCTTCTGCACCCACGACCAGCTTGCCGACGAAATTGCGTCCCTGCTCGACTTCGTGTTGTCGGTCTTGCGGGCGTTCGGGTTCGAGGACTTCACGTTCAACCTGTCCACGAAGGATCCCGACAAGTTCGTGGGCACCGACGAGATCTGGGACGATGCCACCGAGGCACTCCGAGAAGCGCTCGATCGGCACGGCCTCGAGTACGCGGTGAAAGAGGGCGACGCGGCGTTCTACGGCCCCAAGATCGACATCGACGTTCGTGACGCGATCGGGCGTTCGTGGCAGCTGTCGACCATCCAGGCGGACTTCCAGTTGCCCGAGCGATTCGATCTCGAATACGTGGGCGCCGACAACGAGCGGCATCGACCGATCATGTTGCACCGCGCCCTGTTCGGTTCGATCGAGCGCTTCTTCGGTGTGCTGCTCGAACACTACGCAGGCAACTTCCCGACGTGGTTGGCACCGCTGCAGGTACGAGTCCTTCCGGTTGCGACCGCCCACGAGGAGTACGCCCAGAAGGTTGTCGAGCGCCTTGCGGCTGCGGGTGTCCGGGTCGACACGATCGCAGCCAATGATGCGCTGGGCAAGCGCATTCGCTCCTCGAAGCTCGACAAGCTGCCGTACATCCTCGTGGTCGGCGACGATGACGTGGCAGCGACGACGGTCGGTGTCAACCCGCGTGGCGGCGAGGTCGAGCGTGGCGTCGGTTTGAGCGAGTTCGTCGAGCGGATCACCGATGAGGTCGCCGCCGCCACCGACCGGGCGCTGACGGCCTGATCCGGCATGCTCGATCGGCTGTGGAACGGATGGCGGTCAGGCTATGTGAGTTCGCTCGGGGCCCAGGCGGACGAGTTCGGCGATCAGGCGGCGGCGAGCGTGTTCACCCGCATCCTCGAGTCGGGGTTGTCCGATGAAGCGGCCAATATCGTGCACCGGGGAGAGCGCTGTTTTGCGATCCTGAATGCATTTCCGTACGGCACCGGTCACGTGCTGGTACTGCCATATCGTGAGGTGGCCAGGCTCGAGCAGTTGGACGCCGGCGAGACGGCCGAGCTGTGGGCCACGGTCACCGACGCCGTCCGGGCGATCACGGCTGCGTACGCGCCGGAGGGTATCAACGTCGGGCTCAACCTCGGACGTGCGGCCGGAGGATCGATCAACGAGCACCTGCATGTGCACGTGCTGCCGCGTTGGGTCGGTGACGGCAACTTCATGGCTGCGATCGCGAACACGCGCACCCTGCCCGAGCCGCTCGACGAAACCGCTCGCAAGGTGCGCGACGCCTGGCCGGTCGGCTGATCGCGTCCCGATCCGGGACGGTGCTGCACGAGTCCGGTACCAGACGGAACGGTCACGAGTAGGATGGTCGAATCATGAACGTCCCAGATCCCGTCGCGCCAGATCCCGTCGCGTCCGACGACCTCCGTGACGAGCTGCCCGCCGATCTCAATCCCGAGGGGTTCGTCGGTGCCTATCGATTCCCCGACAATTCGCGGCGGCGCATCCCCGGTGTGACCTATCTCGTGTTGGCGGTGGTGTGCCTGGTGCTGTACCTCACGGTGAGCGATTCGTCTCCGCTCGTCAACGAGGGGTTCGGTTGGGCGGCGCTGCTGCTGGCTGTGGCCGGTGTCTTCGGGATCACCTCGGGTTGGCGCATGCACGTCGACGAGAAAGAGGCGCTGGTCGAGGCTCAACGAGCGATCGGATTCCCGGTCGGTCATGCATCGGCGCAGCAGGTGTGGCACGGCGTTCGCAGTCGGCCGACCTGGCGTGTGCTGTGCTACTCCACCGAGGACCCGCCCCGGCACCGCGGACTCGTGCTCGTCGACGCGGTCGACGGGCACGTCATCCAACACCTGGTCGAGGACAACCCGGAACTCTGGGCGGGCACCTCGTCACAAGCGACGGACGCCTGATGTTCGACGGCAAGTTCCGGGTCCCGGTCGACGCTGCGGTCAAGCCGATCGGTGCCGCGCTCCGCAAGACCAAGATGACCCCCGACCACCTCACGATCGTCGGGCTCGTGGTCGGTGCCGCAGCAGCGGTAGCGGTGGGGGCGGGGCACCTTCGTCTCGGCCTCGTGCTCGTCATCGCTGCGGCCCTGCCCGATCTGCTGGACGGGGCGTTGGCGAAGGCTTCGAACACCTCCAGCCAGCGAGGTGCGTTCTTCGACTCGACGGTGGATCGCATCACCGATGCGTTGCTGCTGGGTGGCATCGCCTATTACTTGGCCACCACTCAAGACCCGCGGCTGGCAGTGCTGCCGTTCGCCGTGTCTGCGGTGTCATCGATCGTCTCGTACCAGCGTGCGAAGGCCGAATCGTTGGGACTCGACGCCAAGGGCGGGCTGATGGAGCGCGCCGAACGGATCGTGGCGCTGTGCATCGGGCTGTTGATCGAGCCCTGGTGGGACGGGGCGCTCGTCTGGATTCTGTGGGGCATGCTCGTGCTGATTTCGATCACGGCCGTACAACGCTTCGTCAAGGTCTGGAAACAGGCGGCGGTGGCCCCCGTCACACAGGCCAGGATCGACCTACGTCGCAAGCGGCGCGAATCGCGTCGCGGGGCTCGCACCGAGCGCCGAAGCACACGTGTGCCGCTGCGCGAGCGCGTGCCCCGCCGGAAGGATTGAACCGATGGGCCCCCGACGTTGAATCGGCCCCGGAACAGGTTCGACGTCGCCGATGCGGCCACGTTCGGCGGATATCGAATGGCGGCGCTCGCAGCTCGTGGGCTCCCCGGATTCGCCGCCCAGGGGCTCGTGCCCGCGATCGGCGTCGGCGCCAACTTCGCGAGCCCGGAACGACGAGCGATGATCGAACGCCATCTGCGTCGCGCGGATCCGACCATCGGTGGTCTGCGGCTTCGGCGTGCGGTGCAGGAGGCATTCGATTCGTACACCCGCTACTGGCTCGAAAGCTTCCGGCTGCCCCACCTGTCGTCTCGAGCGGTCGAGCGCGGGATGCAGGTCGAGGGATACGAGCATGTGACGCGTGCGCTCGAACTGGGCACTGGCGTGATCCTGGCGCTGCCGCACCTTGGTGGTTGGGAATGGGCCGGCCGATGGCTCGCCGATCGGGGTCACGGGCTCACGGTCGTGGTCGAGGCGATCGAACCGCCGGCGCTGTTCGATTGGTTCGCCGAGCTGCGCAGCAAGTTGGGCATGCGAATCGTCTCGCTCGGCCCGAACGCCGGCCGGGAGGTGCTGGCCGCCCTCAAGCGCAACGATGTCGTGTGCCTGCTCAGCGATCGCGACATCCAGCGCACGGGGGTCGAGGTCGAGTTCTTCGGTGAGACCACCACGATCCCTGCGGGTCCGGCCACCTTGTCGATCCGCACCGGAGCCCCTGTCCTGCCGACGGCTGTGTACTTCACGGACCACACCGATGGCCACCTCGGTGTGGTCCGCCCCGCTCTCGACACCACCCGCTCCGACGAGGGCCTGCGGGCCGACGTTCGTCGCGTCACGCAGTCGCTCGCCGGCGAACTGGAGTACCTGATTCGCAGGGCGCCCCACCAGTGGCACCTCTTCCAACCGAACTGGCCCTCGGATCCGGGCTATTCGCACGATCCGCCGTGATCGCCTCGCCCCACCTCTCGGTGGCGGCCAGGACCGTGCCGCGAGCGTGCGAGCGGGGCGCTTGGATTCATCTAGTGTGGATGGTGGCGACAGGGCGTGACACGGGCGTGACACGAACGCCTCGGAATCGCCGCGATTCGATGAGAACCAACAAGACGCGACGCACCAGCTCAGTTCACATTTCGGCGGGAATCACCAGGCGGCAGAAGTCGCTGCGCCGCCCGCTGTCCGACACGCGCTTCGATCCGGGCCACCCGTGAGATCGGTTGTCTCGAACGATGGGCCATCCAACCGGTTTCACGCACCTCAACCGGCTCTTCGGGCGTGCCGATGAGAACGTGATGGAACGCTCGGTGCTCGCGCCTGCGGCCTTCGTCCTCGCGGGTGTCGCTCTGGTGGTCGCGTATATCAGCGCGTCACCAACCGAGACGACGCAACTGCTGGTCGCGGCGGCTCCCGCCCTGAGTGCCATCGCAGTCGCGATCGCCATGGTCGTCTATCGACCTGTGCGCCCCGTGCCGTGGTTCCTGTTGGCGATGGGGCTCGGAGTGCTCTTGATCGCATCGATCGTGCAGGCCCGCGAGTGGTACGGCACGACCGGCTCGGTGTTCCCGGGCGGCGGTGCGGCCGTCGCCGTACTCGCGTACCCCTCGTTGTTCGTGGCGACGTTCGGAATTGCATCCGGCCGCCGTCACGCTCGCGACCTGCTCGCCGGATCCGAACCGATCATCTACGCCGTCGCAGCGACTGCGATGGTCTGGCTCGCGGTCACCGGGCCGTATTTCGAGGATGGCTCGATGCCCCTCACGCGCGAGGCCTGGATCTGGGTGCTGCCGCTGCTCGACGGGCTCCTGGCGCTCGTCGCCGTGCGGGGCCTCGCCAGGGACGATGCGACGCGCACGTTGCTGGAGGTGCTCGCGTTCGGCTTCCTTGCGCTCGGTGCCGCGCACACGCTGACCGGTTGGTCAGCTTCGCGCGGCGACCTCTCGCCGGGTTCGCTGCTGGCTGCCAGCGTGATGATCGGACCGTTGCTGGTCGGCTGGGCGGTCACGGTGCCGTCGATGAAGGAGGCGACGGCCGCGGCGGGTGAGGCCTTCCGGGTGCATTGGTCGCAGATCTTCGGTCTGCTCTTCGCGGCGCTCGTTCCGCTGGGCGCCATGATCCTGATGCTCGCCATCGGACTGACGTCGATCCCATCGTTCATCGTGGTGTTGCTGGCGACCCTCGTCGTGATCGTGCTGGCGCTCGCTCGCATGTGGCGTTTGGTCGACCAGGTGCGTCTGCTGACCGAGCAACGCGGACGCGACCGGCTGGCGGCGATGGTCGAACATTCCAGCGACGTCGTGATCCTCGCCGATGCCGGCGGCCGCATCAGCTACGCGAGCCCCGGAATGCGGTCGACGCTCGGCTACGAGCCCGCCGGCTGGCCAGGGCGCCACTTGATCGAAGTCATCGCGGAGGACGAGCGCGAAGCGGCCGATCGTCACTTCCGTCGGCTCGTGGAGGCGGGCAGCGGTGGCACGGTCGAGTTCGACACGTCGTTGCTCCATTTCGACGGACAGCACCGAAGCGCCACGGTCGTGATCGCGAACCTCATGGGTGGGTCCGCGGTCGACGGCATCGTCGCCACGTTCCGCGACGTCACCGAGCAACGCAATCTCGAACGCCAGCTCAGCCATCGTGCGTTCCACGACGAGCTGACGGGCCTTGCGAATCGGGCGTTGTACCTCGATCGCATGGATCATGCGCTGCGTGTGGCGCGGCCGCAGGCCGACCCCGTGGTGGTGTTGTTCGTCGATCTCGACGACTTCAAGTCGGTGAACGATGCGCTCGGCCACGGCGTCGGCGATCAGTTGCTCAAGACGGTCGCCGACCGCATCCGTGAGGCTGCCGGCACCGGCGACACCGCCGCTCGACTCGGCGGCGACGAGTTTGCGGTGCTGCTCGAAGATCGAGGCGGTGTCGACCGTGCGCTCGAGGTGGCAGAGCGGCTCCTCGACTCGCTGCGCCAACCGGTGGCGATCGCGGGCTATGACGTCGCCGTCCTCGCCAGCGTGGGCGTCGCCGTTGCGTCACCGGGCATGAGCACCACGAGCGTGCTGCGCGATGCAGATATCGCGATGTACGAGGCAAAGCGGGCAGGCAAGGGGCAGATCCGCATCTTCGATCCGGCGATGCGGCTGACGGCCACCAAGCATCTCGAGTATCGAGGTGAACTGCCCGATGCACTCGAGCGCGGACAGCTGCGACTCGTGTACATGCCGTACGTCGACCTCCGCTCGGGTCAGGTCACCGGGGCCGAGGCGCTGATCCGATGGCATCACCCCGAGCACGGCGACGTACCAGCGAGCGATTTCGTGCCGATCGCCGAACGGTCGGGCCTGATCGTTGCGATGGGCTACTGGGTGCTCGAGCAGGGCCTGGCTCAGCTCGCCAAGTGGCGCCGCGAGTTGTACCTGAGCCTGAATCTCTCGCCGGTGCAGATGCGGCAACCGGACTTCGTGGAACGAGTGCTCGAGGCCGTCGAACGCCACCAGGTCGACCCGCGTTCGGTCATGTTCGAGATCACCGAGTCGGTTCTGGTGGACGAAGGTGATCACTCCAGCGTCATCGTCGATCGGTTGCGGGCAGCAGGATTCCGGTTCGCCATCGATGACTTCGGTGACGGATATTGCTCGCTCAGCCACCTGCAGCGCCATCCGGTCGACCTGTTGAAGATCGACCGTGCCGTCATCGCCGACTTCGGTCGCGAGCCGAACGGGAACACGCTGACCCGGGCGATCCTCCAGATGGCGGAGGCCATGAACCTGCTCACCGTCGCCGAGGGGATCGAGACCACCGAGCAACTGCACGAGTTGCGGAGCATCGGATGCGACCTCGGGCAGGGATACCTGCTGTCCCAACCGCTCGAGGCCGACGAACTCGTTCGCAAGTTCGGACCCGTCGAGGCGATCGGCATCGTCTGATCCGCTCGGTGGGCACCTTCATCTGGTGGGTTACGGTTCGCCCGTGAGTTTGCGCGTGGGCATGGTCTGCCCGTACAGCCTCTCGATCCCCGGTGGGGTCCAGGCCCAGGTGTTGGGTTTGGCGCGCGAGCTGCGGCGCGGCGGCCACGAGGTACGCGTCCTCGGCCCGTGCGATGGTCCACCGCCCGAGTCGTTCGTCACGCCACTGGGCGACAGCCTCCCGACCGCGGCGAACGGGTCGGTCGCCCCGCTTGCGCCCGACCCGTCGGCTGTGATGCGAACGCTCCGTGTGTTGCGCGACGAGGCGTTCGACGTGATCCACGTGCACGAGCCGCTTGCTCCAGGGCCGGCCATCACCACGGTGACGTTGCACACCGCTCCGACGGTGGGCACGTTCCACGCGGCCGGGCGGTCCTCGATGTACCGGGCGATCGCCCCCGTGCTACGTCGGCTGCTGGGTCGCATCGATCACAAGGTGGTGGTTTCGAAGGACGCACTGGCCCTGGTCCAGGGATACCTGGGAGGCGAGTACCAGGTGCTGTTCAACGGTGTCGAAACCACCGAGATCAGAGCCGCGACGCCGCGAGGTCGCTCGCGGCCCGCGATCTTCTTCCTCGGGCGTCACGAGGAGCGCAAAGGGCTCGGCGTCCTGCTCGAGGCAGTGCGTCGAACCGACCTCGACGTGACCTGTTGGATCGGCGGCGACGGCCCGGACACGAACCGATTGCGGGCCGAGTACTGCGGCGACGAGCGGCTGGAGTGGCTGGGGCGCATCGACGATGCCGAGAAGTTCGCCTGTTTACGCGGCGCTTCGGTGTTTTGCGCTCCGTCCCTCCACGGCGAATCGTTCGGCGTCGTGCTCGTCGAGGCGATGGCCGCCGGCACGCCGGTGGTTGCGAGCGCCCTCGATGGATACCGCAACGTCGCCACCGATGGCACCGACGCGGTGCTCGTACCGCCAGGTGATCCTGATGCCTTGGGGGCCGCGCTGCGACGCGTGTTGAACGATCGCTCCCTGTCGGCGGCGCTCGTGGAGAACGGTCTGCTTCGGGCCGATCATTTCGCCATGTCGCGCCTGGCGGCAGAGTACGTCGCCATCTACCGCAGCCTCGCCACGTAGACTCAGCCGCATGTGGTTCTTCATCATCGTGTTGATCTTGGTGGTCGCGCTGCTCGCGTACCTGATCAGCGCGTACAACGGGCTCATCCGTCGCCGAAACCAGATCGAGAACGCATGGTCGCAGATCGACGTACAGCTCAAGCGTCGTCTCGATCTGATCCCCAACCTGGTGGAGACGGTCAAGGGCTACGCATCACACGAGAAGGAAACGCTCGACGCCGTGATTCGGGCTCGCAACGCCGCGGTTGCCGCGCCCGATACGCCGGTCGCCCAGGCCCGAGCAGAGAATGCTCTGACGGGCACGCTGCGCCAGCTGTTCGCGCTCGGCGAGGCCTACCCGGACCTGAAGGCGAACCAGAACTTCCTGGCGCTGCAGGAGGAGCTGAGTTCCACCGAGGGCCGCGTCGCCTATGCGCGGCAGTTCTACAACGACTCCGTGCTGGGCTACAACAACAAGCTGCAGCAATTCCCCACGATGTACTTCGCCAAGATGCTCAAGTTCGAGCGTCGCGAGTACTTCGAGGCCGACGAGGCCGCCCGCTCGACCCCCACGGTCGAGTTCTGAGCCGACGCTGATCGCCACTACCCCCTCACATGTACGACCTGATTCAGTCGAACAAACGCCGCAGTGTCCTGCTCGTTACGGGCTTCGTGATCGTGCTGGCGCTCGTCGGCGCGGCCTTCGGTCTCGTGATCGGGAACGGTCCGATCGCGACCGTGATCGCCTTGCTGGTCGGCGGTGCGATCGCGTTCGCGAGTTATTGGAAGGCCGACAAGATCGCACTGGCCGTCAGCCGCGCCCGACCGGCCGACGCCGAGCAGTACGCCCGCCTCCACAACCTCGTCGAAGGCCTGTGCATCGCATCGGGACTGCCCAAGCCCGGCGTGTACGTGATCGACGATCCGGCGCCGAATGCGTTCGCGACAGGTCGCAACCCCCGGCATGCTTCCATCGCGGTGACCACCGGTTTGCTGGAGATGATGAATCGGGTCGAGCTCGAAGGCGTGGTCGCTCACGAACTCAGCCACATCCGCAACTACGACATCCTGGTGTCGACGTTGGCGGTCACGATGGTCGGAGCGGTCGCCCTGTTGACCGACGTCGCGATTCGGACGATGTGGTGGAACGGTGGGCGTGTCCGGCGTTCGGGCGACCGGCCCGACCGCAACAACCCGCTCGCCCTGGTCGGCTTCGCACTGCTGATCCTGGCCCCAGTCGTCGCGAAGGCGATGCAGGCTGCCATCTCGCGCCAGCGCGAGACCCTCGCCGACGTGTCCGCATGCCAGATGACGCGATATCCGCCTGGGCTCATCTCAGCGCTCGAGAAGTTGCAGGCCGATACGACGGTGACGCACGCAGCGTCCACTGCTACGGCACACTTGTGGATTGAACAACCGATGAGTGGTGTGGGTGACGAAGGTCGTCTGGGCGGCCCTCACCGGTGGTTCAACACGCATCCACCGCTCGAAGAGCGCATCGCACTGCTGAGGGAACTGTGAACCGAATCGCCAGATCGACGGGCTTGCTCGTCCTTGCCGCCCTGTCCGTCACCGCCTGTTCGGGTGGTGACGATGCTGCGTCCGCCTCGACCGCCACCACGGTGGCGGCGACCACGACCACGCAACGCTCGACCACCACGACCACCACGACGACCACCATCCCGCCCACGACGACGACGACGATCCCCGATGTCCCGCGCATGCCGCTGACCGGAGAACCGATCGCCGACGAATCAGAGATCCCGGATCGTCCGGCGCTGGTGGTCAAGTTGACCAACTACCCGCAGAGCGTCCGGCCCCAGGCCGGATTGAACCTTGCCGACATCGTGTTCCACGAGGTCATCAACGACAACGCCACGCGCCTCGCGGCCGTGTTCCAGTCGCAGGGGAGCGATCCCGTCGGTCCGATTCGTTCGGGGCGGTCGCAGGACATCAACCTGCTCCTGTCGCTCAACCGGCCACTGTTCGCGTGGAGCGGTGGCAACCCGGCCGTGACGCGTGCGATCGAAGGCTCCGATCTGGTCAACCTCAGCGCTCAACGCACGAGCGGCTATTACCGACGGCCCGGGCGGAGCAGTCCGAACGACCTGTATTCCAGCACCGATGTGTTGTGGGGCTACTCGCCCGACGATGCGCAGATTCCGCCGCAGGTGTTTCCCTACCTCCGCGACGGTGACGTCCTCACGGGCGAGCCGGCCACGGAGATCACCATCAAGCTCGATGGAACCACGTCTCGATGGGTCTACGATCCCGACTCGCAGCGCTACTTCCGGTGGCAGAACGGCACCGAGCACACCACCGAGACCGACGGCGGCATCGAGCAGGTGTGGGCCGACAACGTCGTGGTGATGATGGCCGACTACGGCGTCAACACCTTCGACGGCAACCCTGACGCTCAGGTGCTCGGCTCGAACCCGGTGGTCGTGTTCACCGGTGGCACGGCCCGATCCGGTTCGTGGCTGCGCTTCGCCGGGACCGATCCGTTCGGCTTGTTCGACACGGTGGAAGCTCTCAATCCGATCGGCCTCAACCCCGGGCGTACCTGGGTGGAGATCCCACGCAACCAGCCCGAGAACCTCAACTGGACCGAGTGACGCCATGACGCAGCTGAGCGCCGCTGACGGACATGTCCTGGCCGCCTATGAGGTGGCCCCGAGCGCCGCCGCCGCATCGGTGGTGATCATCCAGGAGATCTTCGGAGTCAACGCGCACATCCGCTCGGTCGTCGACCGGTTCGCGTCGTTCGGATATCGGGCGATCGCCCCGGCACTGTTCGATCGTGTCGAGCGAGGAGTCGAGCTCGACTACGACGCAGCCGGGATCGAGCAGGGCCGCGCTATGGCCATGGCGGTCAAGTGGGACGGTGCGATGGCCGACGTCGCGGCGGCGGTCGAGCACGTGTCCGACACGGGGCCGGTGGCCGCGATCGGATACTGCTTCGGCGGCAGTCTGGCATGGCTCGCGGCGAACGAGCTGAGCCTCGCGGCCGCGGTCGGCTATTACGGCGGCCAGATCCACGAGTTCGTCGATCGCGCGCCGGCTGTGCCGACGATGCTCCACTTCGGTGAGCTCGACCACGCGATTCCGCTCGATCAGGTACATGCGATCGGCGTTGCCCATCCGCTCGTGCCGATCCATGTCTACGCCGGCGCCGAGCATGGTTTCGGTTGTGACGCACGAGGCTCGTATCACGCGCTGTCGGCGGCGGTCGCGTTGGGCCGCACGCTCGAGTTCCTGGTCGGCAACGGGGTCAGTCCGTTCGGCGCTGCCGGACCGGCCAGCTGATCGCCCACACCACGGCAAATCCGACCGCGATGTTCACGGCTCCCAACGCTGTGCCTCCGAGCGCAACGGCCCACGAGTTCGCAACGGCCCCGACAGCGGCACCCCAGGCGATCGCTCCGGCCGCCATGATCACCGCGATCTTACGAAGCCCCAAGCCGCCGATCGCGCCCAACCCGATCAGGGTGCCGAACACCAGCATCAGTGGGATCACGACGGTCCATCGCCCGTCTCAGCCGGCCAAGCGTCGGGCGGCTTCGACCACGACGGCGACGGCGTTGTCCTCGACACGGTCGTGGACAGCCGCGTCTGGGGTCTCCTGTTCGGTGCGATTGACCAGTACGCCGGCAACCATGCCGGCGCGCCATCCGTTCGTCGCACACATGGTGAACAGGGTGGCGCTCTCCATCTCGTAGTTGAGGACGTGCAGTGCCGCCCACTCTGCGGCGCTGCCCTGCAGCGACCGGCGCACGTATCCGGAGACGGTGTCGTAGCGTTCTTGACCCGGATAGAACGTGTCAGATGCGACGGTGATGCCGACATGGCTCGGGTAGCCGAGATCTCGTGCGGACTCGACGAGCGCCGTCACGCACTCGAAGTGAGCGACCGCCGGATACTCCAGCGGCGCGAAGTGGAGGCTGGCGCCGTCCATCCGGACCGCCCCGGTGGTGACGATCAGATCGGCGACCTCGATGTCGGGCTGGATGGCGCCCGTCGTGCCGACCCGCAGAAACGTTCGAACGCCGAGCTGCGCCAGCTCCTCGACGGCGATCGAGGTGGACGGCCCACCGATCCCTGTCGAACACACGACGATCGGAGTGTCGCCCGAGAATCCGAGGTAGCTGTGGTACTCGCGGTTCGATGCCAGGGGGTGCGGATTGTCGAGCATGCTGGCGAGCTTGGGAACCCGTCCGGGATCACCGGGCATGATCGCGACCGAGGCGCCCTGCAGCTGCTCACGGGTGAGGCCGAGGTGAAAGACGTCCGACACGCCAACCACCGTACTCAGAACCTGCCGCCGTCGACCATAAATGCCTGTGCGGTGCAGGCTCCACCGTCGTCGGCGGCCAGGAACAGCACCATCTGCACGAACTCGTCGGGTGTGATCCGCTTCTTGAGTGCCTGATCCGACATCGTTCCGGCTTCGGCCTCCGGCGACCACCATTTCTCGAGCTGGCGCTCGGTCGGGACCCATCCGGGAAGCACCGTGTTGACGCGCACGTTGTGCGGCCCGAGCGTGCGCGCCATGGTCCGGGTGATGCCTTCGACCGCCGACTTGGCGATCGCATAGCCGGGAAAGAAATCTTCCTGCATCATGTAGCTGCTCGATCCGATGTTGATGATCGAGCCCACTCCGGCCTCGATCATCTGGGGTGCCAGTGCCTGGATCGCGAAGAAGTAGTGCCGCAGATTCACGTTCATGCGTTCGTTCCAGTACTCGACGGTCATGTCGCGCCAGTCGTGGCGGTCGTCGTTGGCGGCGTTGTTGACGAGCACGGTGACATCTCCGAGGTCGCGGACAGCCTGAGCACAGGCGTTCCGGAGAGCGTCGATGTCGAGCAGGTCGAGCTCGTAGAAGATCGGCGCATGAGCGGCGCCGTCGTCGACACACCGTTCGATGGTGTGTCGAGCGTAGGGAGCGTTCTTGTCGACGAAAGCGACTCGGCAGCCCTGTCGTGCCAGATGTTGGACGACTGCAGATCCGATGCCGTCGGCGCCTCCGGTGACGAATGCAGTGCGATCGAAGAGTGACGGGTACGAGGCGTAGTTGCTGTTCATGGATTCCCTCGGGGTAGCGGATGTGGTTCCAGGATGCCGGATCTCGGCACGACTAACGTGCGCAGATGGCACGACACGCGATCAAGACCCCGCCGCACCATGCCACCTGGGCAGAATTCCTCGACACCTGGCGCGAGGCGGACGGCATCGACGTGTTCGAATCGGCCTGGAACTGGGACCACTTCTATCCGCTCACCGCTCCGTACGACGGACCCAACCTCGAGGGCTGGACGATGCTCGCCGCCTTGGCGCAGGCCACGAGTCGTCTTCGGATCGGAGCGATGGTCAACGGCATGCACCATCGCCACCCGGCGGTGACGGCCAATATGGCGGCCACGCTCGACATCATCTCCGGCGGTCGCCTGATGCTCGGGATGGGCGCAGGTTGGAACGAGATGGAGTCGAGTGCCTACGGGATCGAACTCGGTACCTTGAAGCAGCGCTTCGATCGGTTCGACGAGGGGATCGAGATCATCCGCTCGTTGCTCGACAACACCACCACGAGTTTCTCCGGTGAGTACTTCACGGTCACCGATGCGTGGTGTGAACCCAAGCCGGTCCAGGCCAAGTTGCCGCTCGTGATCGGTGGCAAGGGGCCCAAGCGCACGTTGAAGACCGCTGCCATCTGGGCGGATCAGTGGGACATGACGTTCCCCGAGTCGCCCTCGCACTGGGCAGGGCTCGACGGCGTGTTGCGCGCCCACTGTGACGATGTCGGCAGGGAGCAGTCCGAGATCACCCGATCGGTGCACCTGGGGTTCGGGCCCGACGACGAGCCGGCGGCGCTGGCCGATCAGGCGGCAGGGTTCTTCGCTGCCGGCGTCGACATCGTCGTCTGGTCGATGCGGGGCCCGACCGATCCGGCTCGTCTCGCTCCGCTCGCATCGGCGCTGGCCGCGTAGACGCCGGCCGACGACCGACTCGACGCCGGTCAAAGCGGCCGGACGTCCGACACGGTGTAGAGCTTGAGGTCGCGGCTGGTCACGGGCAATGAGGCACCGCGACGTCGCCAGTCGGCCATGTGGGGCGACGCCCTGTGGCCGGCCAGCGATTCCTCGCCGTCCCACAGTTCGTACAGCCTGACCAGATCATCGTCATCCGGGTCGGGGGTGAACGCGTAGGCGTGGCACCCGGCCTCTTGCAGCGTTGCGGCCACCATCGGAGCCACGGCATCGAAGAACAGTTGGCGAGTGCCTGGTTGCATGCTGATCTCGCCGGCGATGATGAGCATGGTGCCGAGACCGTAGCGCCCTACGCTGCCGGTATGCCGATCGACGGGGAATACGAGCCGAGCACACTCGAATGGGTGCGCGACCAGATTGCCGAGTACGAGGCGTCCGGGGGTCGACGCGCCAACACGCTGCGCGACACCGGCATCCCGATCATCGTCGTCACGATGCGTGGCCACCGGTCGGGCAAGGTGCGCAAGATCGCGCTGATGCGCGTCGAACACGACGGTCAGTATGCGTTGGTCGCCTCGTACGCCGGTCGGCCGGCCAATCCGGGATGGTATGCCAACATCGTGGCCGACCCGGTCGTGATGATCCAGGACGGCGCCGAACCGCACGAGTACACGGTGTCCGAGGTGTCCGGTGACGACCGCCAGACCTGGTTCGACCGGGCGGTCGCGGTGTTTCCGACCTACGCCGAGTATCAGGCCAAGACCGATCGGGTGATCCCG
Organism: uncultured Acidimicrobiaceae bacterium; assembly: GCA_963701575.1. Classification (GTDB taxonomy): domain Bacteria; phylum Actinomycetota; class Acidimicrobiia; order Acidimicrobiales; family Ilumatobacteraceae; genus Ilumatobacter. Next base: position 5,082 of record CAVPAQ010000034.1, on the reverse strand, counting down.
GTGCTGGTTGCCACGCCCACTGTGTGAACCTCGCGCCCAGCACTTATTCACAAGCTGAGGCGCGCTGTCCCCAGGAAATTCACACGTTGTCGGGTCTGACGTTCCACAGGGCGAATGGTTCACACTGGACGATGATGACGTCAACCCTTCGCCGCTCGAACGTGCGTGCCCGCCTGCATGGCGCGGTCCTCCAGCCCTCGGAACGTCGCGACCTGGAACGTGCCGGATGGCGCACGACCCTCGAGTTCCGTGAGAACCACGTGCGCGGCCTCGACGGGCGCCTGCTGCGGGTCGAGCCGGTATGGATCGCCGAAGCGGAGCGCTACGACCACGAGATCGCCGTCGCGTCGGCGGAGGGCTCGACCTCCGACGAGGCCTGGTCGAAGCTGAGGGCCGACATCGAGGCCTCGCGGGTGCGGGTGCTACGACGAGTGCGGATCGCGGCGAGTCCGTAGTCACCCTTCGCTCAACTGTTCCGTATTGTGGAACGGTTCTGCATTGCGGAACAGTCGCGGGGTTGACTAGTCTCGCACTGTGCAGCTCGCCGATCGTCTGGAACGTTTGGGAACCGAGACCGCATTCGCCGTGTCGCTGGCGGCGTCGGAGTGGGCCGCTCGCGGCAATCGTGTGTACCCGTTCCATCTCGGCGACATCAACCTGCCCACGCCCGGCAACATCGTCGATGCGATGAATCGGGCGATTGCCGACGGTCGCACCGGGTATTGCCCGGCGGCAGGGATCCCCGAGCTGCGCGAGGCACTGGCTGCGAACATCGGCGACGACCGGGGGCTCGACCTCGATGGCGCCAACATCGTCGTCCAACCGGGTGGCAAGCCGGTCATCACCAAGTTCATCCAGGCGTTGATGAACCCGGGTGACGGCGTGCTGTACCCCAATCCCGGTTATCCGATCTACGAGAGCCAGATCAACTACTTCGGCGGGCGGGCCCTCGCCTACCGGTATCACGAGACGTCAACCGGATTCGGCATCGATCTCGAACAGCTGCGTCAGCTCGCGCCGCAGGCGCGTCTGCTGATCTACAACAACCTCCAGAACCCGCTCGGCTGCGAGAGCTCGCCCGAGGAGATGGCCGAGATCGCTCGCATCGCTGTCGAACACGATTTGATGGTGCTCAGCGACGAGGCGTACTTCGAAATGCGCTACTCCGGCTCGTCGACGTCGATCGCTTCGTTGCCGGGAATGGCCGAGCGGACCGTGATCCTGTACACGTTCTCGAAGAAATTCGCGATGACCGGTTGGCGATTGGGGTGCGCTGCTGCGCCCGTGCACGTCGCCCAGCAGCTCGCCAAGTTGAATACCAACGACGAGAGCTGCACCACGCACTTCGTGCAGTCGGCCGGCGTCGAGGCGCTGCGGGACCCATCCGGTTCTCAGCCGCTGTTGGTCGAACTGCAGCGTCGTCGGGATGCTGCAGTCGCCGCGCTTGCGGCGGTGCCGGGCATCACGTGTGCGACGCCCGAGGCGACGTTCTATTTGTTCCCGAATGTGACGCAGGCGGTGGCTCGCTTCGGATTCGATTCGGTGAGCGAGTTCGCGACGTCGGCGCTCCACCACACCGGTGTGTCCTTCTGTACCCGCCATCACTTCGGCACGGCCCAGCCCGATGAGACCGAGCACTACGTGCGCTTCGCCTACTCGGGGATCGACGTCGGCGACATCACCGAGGGAATCGGTCGGCTCGCGACCTGGGTCGAGTCGGCGTGAGCGCAGCTCGCATCGTGGTCACGGGCAAGATCCCCGAGGCCGGCCTGGATCTCCTGCGCGAGGCCGGCGACGTCTGGGCCTGGGATGCTGCAGAGCCGATCCCCGTCCAGCTCCGTGACGAGCAGCTCGCCACGGCGGATGTCGCCGTGACGCTGCTCACCGATCGTGTCGACGAGGCCTTTCTGAACGCCTCACCGAAGCTGCGAATGGTCGCCAACGTCGCGGTCGGCTACAACAACATCGACGTCTCGGCGTGCGAGCGGCGCGGTGTCATCGTCACGAACACGCCGGGTGTGCTGACGGATGCGACCGCCGATCTGGCGATGGCGCTGGTGCTGATGAGCACGCGCCGTCTCGGTGAGGGCGAACGCCTGATCCGATCCGGAACACCCTGGCAGTGGGGGATGTTCATGATGCTCGGGGTCGGCTTGCAGGGTCGCCGGCTCGGCATCGTGGGAATGGGGGCGATCGGCGAGGCGTTGGCGCAGCGGGCGAGGGCGTTCGGGATGACGGTGGTGTACCACAACCGCCGCGCCGTCGACGCCGAGACCCAGGCCCGACTCGGCGCGAGGCTGGTCGGTCTGCACGAACTGCTGGAGACGAGCGACGTGGTGTCGCTCAATTGTCCGTACAGCGAGGCCACGCATCACCTGATCGATGCGACGGCGCTCGGACGGATGCAGCCATCTGCGTTCTTGGTGAATACCGCTCGCGGTCCGATCGTCGACGAGGCGGCACTCGAAGCAGCGCTGCGGTCGAGGCAGATCGCCGGCGCCGGGCTCGACGTGTTCGAGCACGAGCCACAGGTGCACCCAGGGCTGTTGACGCTCGACAACGTCGTGTTGGTCCCGCACCTCGGGTCGGCAACGATCGAAACTCGTTCCGCGATGGCGACGCTGGCCGCCCGCAACGTCGTCGAGGTACTCGCCGACCGCGCCCCGATCAGCCTGGTCACCGCCTGAGTCGTTCGATGACCGACGTGCCTACCACCATGAGCGCGGTCGTGCTGACCGGCCATGGAGGCTTTGACCGACTGGAGTACCGAACCGACGTGCCGGTGCCGCGCCCTGCCGCAGGTGAGGTGCTCATCAGGGTGGCCGCCTGCGGCCTCAACAACACCGACGTCAACACCCGCATCGGCTGGTACGCGAGCGACAGCCGAGGGACGAGCGCCGGGGGGTGGAGCGACGGTCTGCGGTTCCCCCGCATCCAAGGGGCCGACGTGTGCGGAACGATCGTCGGCCACGGGCCGCAGGGCGCCGATGCCGTCGGCGGCCACGCGACCGGCCGGCGCGTGCTGATCGACCCGTGGGTGCTCGATGCCGACAACCCGCTCGATCTCCGTCGGGCCCGCTACTTCGGGTCCGAGCTCGACGGTGGATTCGCCGAGTACTGCGTAGCGCCTGCCGCGAACGTGCACGTCATCGACTCGCCGCTCAGCGATGCCGAGTTGGCCACCTTCGCATGTTCATCCGTGACGGCTGAGAACCTGATGACCAAGGGTGATGTCGGTGCCGCCGACGTGGTCGCCGTGACGGGGGCTTCGGGCGGCGTGGGTACGGCTGTTCTGCAGTTGGCGCGGGCTCGAGGAGCCCACGTCATCGCGATCGCCTCGCCGTCCAAGGCGGACTCGCTGCGTGGGTGGGGTGCCGACGAGGTCGTCGATCGCTCCGATCCCGAGCTTGGCGCCGCCGTCCGGGCGGCGTCTCCGACCGGCGACGTCGATGTGCTCGTCGACGTCGTCGGCGGTTCGATGTTCGAACTGCTGATCCCGACGCTGCGCCCCGGTGGGCGCTATGTCACCTCGGGGGCGATCGCCGGTGCGATCGTCGAGTTCGACCTGCGGCTGTTGATCTACGGCGACCTGCGGTTCGAGGGTGCCACCGTGTGCCCGCCCGGTACGTTCGCCCGGATGGTCGGCCACATCGAATCCGGGGTGCTGTGTCCGGTGCTCGCCGCCCGTTACCCGCTCGAGAATCTGGTGCAGGCACAGCAAGCATTCCTGGAAAAGCGCCACGTCGGCAACATCGTCGTCGAGATGTGAGGGGATCGCGCCTCGTCCGGGGCTCAGTGGCGCCGTAATCTGGCGCAATGACGAATCTCGAGGCTGTGCCCGAACCGCCGAGTCGTGTCGAACAGGACGACTCGATCCGTCTCATCACCGACAATGCACAGCGGATCATGACGTGGAACTACGACCGCGATCGCGGTCAGCTGGTCACCCTCTACAACAAGGCGATGGCGTCCCAGTGGAACAGCGTGACCGATCTCGACTGGGCAACCGATGTCGATCCGGAGAAGCTGGTGATGACGCACCCCAGCCCGGTGCAGCGCATCGTCGCGGCGGCGACGAAGATCCCCGGCTCGCCGATCAGATCGTGGGGCGAGAAGGAACTCGCCACGGCCGGCGTCGAGTTCATGAAGGCCTCGCTCAGTCAGTTCATGCACGGTGAGCAGGGGGCGATGCTGACGGCCGCCAAGATCGTCGAGACCGTGCCGTGGATCGACGCCAAGTACTACGCCTCGACGCAGACGATGGACGAGGCCCGCCACACCGAGGTGTTCGCCAAGTACCTGCACGAGAAGTTGGGTGAGGCGTACCCGATGAACCCGTTCCTCGATGCCCAGATCATGGCGCTGCTCGAGGACTCGCGGTGGGATATCGCCTACCTCGGCATGCAGATCATCATCGAGAGCCTCGCACTCGCCGCGTTCGGCGACATGCTGCGGCGCACCGAAGAACCGCTGCTGAAGAAGCTGTTGCGCTATGTGATGGCCGACGAGGCCCGTCACGTCGCGTTCGGCATCATCAGCTTGGGGGAGTACTACGAGCATCTCAGCTCGGCCGAACTCAAGGAACGTCAGGAATTCATGATCGACAACACCCTGCGCCAGCGCAGCCGGTCGACCACCCCGGAGGTCTGGGAGCGGATGGGTGTCGATGTCGAAGCGGTGATTCCGTTCCTGATCGAGGGGGCGGTGGCCATCGAGCTCAACCCGCAGGTGGCGTTCCGACGCGGGTTCTTCTCCAAGTTGGTGCCCAACACGCGCAAGCTCGGTCTGCTCGATGCGAACGACGGCTACCTGCGTGACAAGTGGGGCGAGGCGGGTCTGATGGAGTTCGAATTCGCCGACGACACCGCCAGCGACTACGACCAGTACGACGCCGTGGCCCAGGACCGAGCCGCCGCTGCAGCCGTGGGCTGACCTGTCCCACGGTGCGTCTCCTGGCGCGCCGAGCGACTGGCGGAGTATTGTGCTCCACGGCGGACCACACCACCTCGGTGCGGCCCGATCCCGCCGTGATCAACAGCGAAAGGCGGACGGCGATGAAACTACGACATGTGGCGATCACAA
>CAVPAQ010000033.1:0-12880 GCA_963701575.1 uncultured Acidimicrobiaceae bacterium | reverse complement strand
TCGCCCGCGTCGGGATGGTCGACCGATCGGCACCGGCCGGCTTGCTGCGCACGGTCTGCCGTGTTCGGACCTCAGCACCGGGGTAACGCCGCGCCGGACGGATACGGGTCGGGCCCCGTGAGCCGCGATCGAGACAGCCGGATGGCGTCCGCGACAGCCGGGTCGACGAGCGGCCGAGCGCAACCGGCCGATGGATGCACGGCACGAAGTCAGCCACCGGCGTCTCCCTGCACGACATCGAGACTCACGACGTTCTCGACGCGGGCCGGGGTCTGGTCGGACACCTGCTCGACCCGCGAAGGGCTGGGGTCGGACACCTGCTCGACTTGGGACGGGGTCGGGTCGACGACGCCGAGGTTCCCGGGCAAGATCCCGGCGAGCAGCCCGATCAGACCCACCACGGCTGCTGCCCCGATGGCCGACTGGCGGGCCGTTCGCTCCTCCGTGCGGCGCGCGACGAGGTGTGAGTTGGCGAGTTGCGGGGCGGTCGTCGTGCGGAGCGTGACGAGCCCGCCGGCGATGATCGTGATCGCGAACATCATCGTGACGAGGCGACCCTCCGACGTCATGGCGGTCAAACCGTGTGTCCACCGGTCGCTGATGCCGCGCAATGCAACGGCCAAGTTGAGCGAGACGACGGCCGCGACGGTGCCGACCCAATGCCGGGGGGCGACATCGTCCTGATCGGCACCCGAGAAGATCTCTCCGAGCGCCGCCGACGACCAACGGACGCGATCGCCGAACCGGATCCGTCGATTTCCCAGCAGCACATGTGACAACGACAGCGAGACGAAGGCGACGAGGCCCGTCACGGCCGCCCAGAGCGGGGGGATCGGCATCGGCGCGACACCGAGCAGCAGTGCGGCGGTCGTGGAGATCACGAGCACCAACCGGCGCGGACCATCGGTGTGGATCGCCAGCATCGCCATGTCGGGGAGCCGGCGGGGCCGGCGTCTCACCGTTCGGCACGATGCCATCAGGTCGGCCCGCAGATCGGAGGTTCGGGGTCGACCGACGATGTCGGCGACGGCGAATGCGAATCGGAACGCCTGACGCGGGTCGTGGTGGCCGGCCGACCGCGGCTGCGGAGCACGCGCGAGAGCGAAGCCCACGACCAACCCGGATGAGATGGACACAACCTCGACCAGCATGATCGCGATGCCGATCGGGTGCAAGCAGAAGTGGGTGAGGCGCCAGCTCAACCAGATGCACGCGGCGATCGCCGATGCGGCGAGTGCGGCGCTGCCGCCGATATGACGCGCCGATCCGACCCGCGCAGCGTCGAGTCGGTCCCTTGATGTCTCGGTTGTGTCCGTTCCCGGGAGGCTCATGCCTGCCACCACCGCTCAGGCGGTGCGTCGCACACCGTCGTTGAGGTTGATATCGGCCAGATCACGCTCGCCTTGAACAGTGCAGACAAACCCTGGAGACGAGCCGAATCGGGACGGCGCGATCATCCGGGCGGCCATGCGTTCGCAGGCCGCGCCGGATCACGGGCTGGACGCCGGTATCCTCGCTCACTCGTGGGCACCCAGAAACGTGAACGTCAAAAGGCCAACCGGATGCAACGCCGGCAGGAGGAAGCGCACGCGGCACGGGTGGGCACGGTCAAACGCGGTGTTCTCCGCTGGGGCATCGGCATTGTGCTCGCCGTCGGCGCTGTCGTGGCCATCGCATGGATCGGTGGCGCCTTCGACAGCACGGACGACGCCGAGGTCGAGCTCCCGCCGCTCCCGTCGGTGGTCACCCCGCCGGCCGACACCACTCCCGTCGTCACCGTTCCGACACCACCCAAGCCCACCGTTTCGATCCCTGACGAGCTGCCCACCGAGTTGGTCGTCAACGATCTGGTCGAGGGCACCGGCGCTGCCGCCCAGGCCGGCGACACCGTATTCGTCCACTACGTCGGTGTGCGATCCGAGGACGGCGTCGAGTTCGACAACAACTACGACTCGGGCACCACGTTCCCGGTGGTGCTGGGGTCAGGTGGTGTGATTGCCGGCTGGGATCAGGGCCTGATCGGCGTGAAGGCGGGCGGCCAACGTCAGCTCGACATTCCCGCCGACCTCGCCTACGGCGACCGGGGAAGCGGCGACATCATCCGGCCCGGCGACGCGCTCAGCTTCGTCGTGGACGTCGTCTCGATCACGCCGGCCGGCCAATGATCGACCGGCGACATCGTCTCGCCGCCGGTTTGGTCGTCGGCGCCATGCTGCTCAGTGCGTGTGGGGACAGCACGAACGAGCCGGCCTCTGCCGCGGGCCAGGCGAGCACGACCAGCTCGGTCGACAATTTCGACGACGGCAGCGGATCCACGTCCGGCACGGACGTTGCTCCCCCGGCCGGCGGCACCACTGCCGGCGACCCGGCGACGGGCAAGCCGTCGATCCAGCTGCCCGCCGAGTTGCCGACCGATCTCGTCGTCACCGATCTGATCGAGGGCTCGGGAGACGCGATCGAAGTCGGCGACACGATCTCGCTCAACTACGTAGGCGTACTCACCGCTGACGGTACCGAATTCGACAACAGCTACGACACCGGACAGCCGCTCGACTTCACGCTCGGATCGATGTCGGTGATCCCGGGTTTCGAGCAAGGTCTGGTCGGCCTCCGCCAAGGCGGGCGACGCCAGATCGACATGCCGGCATCGCTCGCGTACGGCGACGCCGGAGCGGGCGGCATCATCAAGCCCGGCGACGCGATCACCTTCGTCGTCGACGCATTGTTCGTCACCAAGCCGGTACCCGTAACCGTGCCACCGATGGCCGACCCGAGCGAATGCCCCGCCACCGACGGCTCCGAGCCGCAACAGGGCGAGTTCGCCGAGTACCCCCCGTTCTGCATCGACGTCACGAAGACCTACACCGCCGAGATCGTCACCAACTTCGGCGACTTCACGATCGAACTCGATGCCGAGCGGGCACCGCTCACCGTCAACAGCTTCGTGATGCTCGCGTGGTACGGCTACTTCGACGGCACCGAGTGCCACCGGGCGATCCCCGGTTTCGTCGTGCAGTGCGGCGACCCGACGGCGACCGGCACGGGCGGACCCGGCTACAGCTTCCCCGACGAACTCCCGTTGGCCGGCGAGTATCAGATCGGCTCGATCGCCATGGCCAACAGCGGGCCCAACACCAACGGCAGCCAGTTCTTCATCATCACCGGGCCCAACGGCGCCGCCCTGCCGCCGCAGTACAGCCTGTTCGGCGAAGTCACCGACGGGCTCGACTCTACGGTCGCCGCGCTCGACGGGGTCGCCAACCCCGACAACAACGGCGTCCCACCGCTCGAGCAGATCCTGATCGAATCGGTGACCATCACCGTCTCCTGATCGCGTCGCCGACCCGATCGTGTGGCCCGATCGTGTGGCTCGATCGTGTGGCCCGATCGTGTAGCCCGTTCGTTGGGGTGACGGTGTCAGCGGCCGCTGTGGCCGAAGCCGCCGCGGTCGACACCCTCGAGGTTGGCCACGACGCTCCAGGTCACCTGAGCGACGCGCTGGATGACCAGCTGCGCCACTCGGTCTCCGCGGTGGATCGCGTACGGCTCGGTCGGGTCGGTGTTGATCAACACCACCTTGATCTCGCCGCGATAGGCGGCATCGATCAACCCCGGGGCGTTCACGATGCTGATCCCGTGCCGCAACGCAAGGCCCGAACGCGGCATCACCAAGCCGCACCAGCCCACAGGAATCGCGATCGAGATGCCGGTCGGCATCAACAGCCGGCCGCCGGCCGGCGAGATCGTGGCGTCCTCCCGGGCGTAGAGGTCGAGCCCGGCGTCGCCCTCGTGGGCGTACGTCGGAATCGGGAGCTCGGGGTCGAGTTGCACCAGATCGATGCTGACGGGGTCGATGGACGCTGGCACGGAAGTCGAGCGTAGGCTCCGGACGATGAGCGAGACCAGCGCACGACCACCCTCGGTCGACGCGCTCGCCCGCTCGCTCGCCGGCACGGGACTCCCCCATCCGATCCTCGTCGACCTCGCCCGCGCGGCGATCGCCGATGGCGTACCCGGATCTGCCGCCGACCGAGCCGACGCGTTCGAGCGGTCGCTCCTGACGCCGGTCGTCAACGCCACGGGCGTGCTGCTGCACACCAACCTCGGTCGCGCCCCGTTGGCGCACTCGCAGCCCTCACGCGCCCAGACGGTCGAGTTCGATCTGTCCACCGGCACGCGCGGCTCGCGCCAGCAGGCGGTCGGTCAGCTGTTCGCCCGGCTGTGCGGCGCCGAGTCGGCGATGATCGTGAACAACAACGCGGCGGCCGTGCTGCTCGTGATGTCGGCATTGGCCGCGGGGCGCGACGTCGCCGTGTCACGCGGCGAGTCGGTCGAAATCGGCGGTGCGTTCCGTGTGCCCGAGGTGCTCGAACAGTCGGGAGCCCGACTCGTCGATGTCGGCACCACCAATCGCACCCGGTTGTCGGACTACGAGCGGGCGATCGTGCGGCCGGGCAACGACGTCGCGCTGGTGCTCAAGGTGCACCCCAGCAACTACCGGGTCGAAGGGTTCGTCGAGGACACACCGGTGGGCGAACTCGCGACCCTGTCGGTTCCGGTCGTCGCCGACATCGGCAGCGGACTGATCGATGCGACCGTGCCGTGGATGCACGGCGCCCCGCCGGCATGGCTGGCCGGCGAGCCGGCGGCTGTGCAGACGATCGACGACGGCGCCGACCTCGTCACGTTCAGCGCCGACAAGCTGCTCGGTGGCCCGCAGGCCGGAATCATCGTCGGCCGCGCCGATCTGGTGGAACGTTGCACCAGGCATCCACTCGCTCGGGCGCTGCGATGCGGCGGGCTCGTGCTGTCGGCGCTTCAGGACGTCGCACTGTCCTACCTCCACAGGACGGTCACCACGGACATCGCGTTCTGGCGGATGGTCGACCAGCCGATCGACATGCTTCGAGCGCGGGCACAACGGATCGTGGCGACGGCCGGCGTCGGCTCGATCGTCGACACGCAAGCTCTGCCCGGGGCAGGATCGGCACCGGGGGTGACGATGCCCTCGGTCGGCGTCGCCGTCGACGGCGATGTGTTGGCGATGTTGCGACATCACGCCCCGCCCGTGATCGCCCGCACTCGCGACGGGCGCAGCTACCTCGATCTGCGGTCGGTCGACCCCGCTGACGACGACATCGTCATCGCCGCGCTCGCTTCTCTCCCGGCATGAGGACCGTGACATGAGGACCGTGACATGAGGGTCGTCGCCACTGCGGGTCATGTCGATCACGGCAAGTCGTCGCTGGTGTTGGCGCTCACGGGCACCGACCCGGACCGGTTCGAGGAGGAGAAACGGCGCGGCCTCACGATCGATCTCGGCTTCGCCCACTCCGTGCTGCCGAGTGGCGCCGCTGTCAGTTTCGTCGACGTGCCCGGCCATGTGCGGTTCCTGCGCAACATGCTCGCCGGCGTCGGCGGCGTCGATGCCTGCCTGTTCGTGGTGGCTGCGACCGAGGGCTGGAAACCGCAGTCGGAGGAACACCTGCGGATCCTCGAGCTGCTGGGGCTGCGACATGGTGTCATCGCGATGACCAAGCGCGATCTCGTCGACGACGAGTGGTCGGAGATCGCTGCGCTCGAGATCGCCGACCACGTCGACGGCACCTTCCTCGAGTCGGCCCCGATCATCGCCGTCGACTCGCTCAGCGGCACCGGCCTCGACGACTTGCGAGCCGCGCTGGACGTGTTGGTCAGCGACACGCCGCAGTCGGCAGACCGAGGGCGACCCCGGCTCTGGATCGACCGGGTGTTCGCGCCGAAGGGCAGCGGCACCGTCGTCACCGGCACGCTCACCGGCGGACAACTGCAACGCGACGACCTCGTCCGTATCGAACCGGGTGCCCACACCGCCCGCATTCGCTCGATCCAGACGTTGGGGTCGAGCGTCGAGCAGATCGGAGCCGGCAACCGCGTCGCGCTCAACCTGAACGGCGTCTCCCACGACGAGATCGCGCGAGGTCACGCCGTGGTCAGCCCCGATCGATGGCGTCCGACCGACCAGTTCGATGCGTCACTCGACGTGTTGGCCACGCTCGACCACGACGTGTCACGACGCGGGGCCTACTTGGCCTACATCGGATCGCGTGAGCTCCCCGTCAAGATGCGCGTGCTCGGCGCCGAGACCCTGGCGCCCGGCACCGCCGGCGCGGTCCGGTTGTTCCTGCCGGATGCATTGCCGCTCCTGCCCGGCGACCGTTACGTGCTGCGCGAGTCGGGCCGCGACGAGACCGTGGGTGGCGGCGAGGTGCTCGACATCGCGCCGATTGCACGGGCGTCGAGAGCGCGCCCCGATCGCTCGATCGAGCGCGTCGTCGCCGAGCGCGGCTGGGTCGACGTCGACGAACTCGAGCTGCTCACGGGCATCTCGGTCGAACCGACGGTCGGTCGCTGGGCGACCACCCCGAGCCTGCTGTCGGAGACCCGACAGCGAGTTGTCGCCGCCATCGAGCAGGCGGGCGAGCTCGGGCTCGATCTGGCCGGTCTCGACGAACACGAACGAGCCGTGGTGGAGACCCTCGACGACGTCACCATCGAGGCGGGGCGCGTCCGCCCCGCCGACCTGATCGACCCGTTCGACGATCACCCGCTCGCTGCCATGGTGCTGGCGGGCGGGTTCACCCCGGAGCTGCCGAGCGACGTCGATCGCCTCGCAGTGCGCGAGCTCACCAGGCGCGGCATCCTCGTCGAGCGCGACAAGCTGCTCTTCCACCGCGACACCATCGCCGCTGCGGCCGTGATCGCTGCCGAGCTGTTGGCGTCGGAACCCGACGGTTTCACGGTGGCGCAGTTCCGCGACCGCACGGGAGCGAGCCGCAAGTACGCCCTACCACTGGTCGCAGAGCTCGATGCGCGCGGCGTCACGCGCCGCCGCGACGACTTCCGCATCGCCGGTCCCCGCCTGCCCTGCCATCGACTGATCTCACGAATCCGGATTTCAGACCGGGTCGCTCAACCGATCGCTGTGCTCGAGCGTGTACATGATGTGAGCGTGACGACGGGGCCCAACCGGGTGAACAGCTTCGAGCGGTTCTTCCTCGACGAGCACCCCAAGCTGATCGCGTTGGGTCTGGGCTGGACGGGCAATCCCGACACGGCACGTGAGCTGTCCCAGGAGGCGCTGGCGAGGGCGTATCGGGCGTGGGATCGGGTCGAACACCTCGACATCCCCGGCGCCTGGGTTCGCCGTGTCATGATCAACTTGTTGATCGATCACCGGCGCACCGCGCATCGGGACGCCGAACTGAACCGACGACTTGCGCCACCGTTCCAAGCCGATGGGCCGGTCGGGCAGGGCGTGCTCACCGATGACGACCGATGGTGGCTGGCGGTGCGGGCGCTGCCCGATCGCGAACGGGCCGCCGTGACCCTGCACTACCTCGAAGACCTGCCGATCTCAAAGGTGGCAGAGATCCTCGAAGTCGCGCCCGGCACCGTGAAGTCCTCGCTCGCACACGCCCGTCAGAAGCTGCGGGCCGCACTGACCGACCAGGAGACCGACCGATGAACGAACTCGAGTTCGAACGGGTGGCCACTCGCGCCGCCGCCGCGACGCGTGCGGAGGCCGAGCGGATCGCCGACAGCCCCCGTGCGCTCGCTGCGCTGCTGGCAACGGAACCGGCCCAAGTCGACGGCCGCCCATCGGTGGTGGTCGATTTCGCCGAGACGCGCTCGCGTCGACGGACGCCGTGGATTCCGATCCTGGTCGCGGCTGCATCGGTGGCCGTGATCACGGGCATCGTGTTGACGACCCGTGGCGGGGACGACACCTTGGTGGTGACGACCCAGCCCTCGGTGCCCGACGCGACCGCACCGATCGACGACACGATCCCCGGCGTGGTCGAACCCGACACGATCCAGGTTCCCACCACGACCGCCGTACCAGATACGACGATTCCCCTGGTGCCGGATGCGGTGGTCGTCGTGCTCGACGAGCGTGGCCCCGAGCTCGCCCGCACCGTACTCGCGACCTACGGCGCCGGAGACGGCCCCGGCGACCTCGGCTTCGAGAGCTGCCAGGAATGCGAACCGGTGCGGCCATTCGCGCCCGTCGTCACCGACGACGGCACCGTGTTCGTCGCCGACGCCTTCAACGATCGTTGGCAGATCTTCCGCGATGGCGCCTGGACCAGCCTCCCGTACCGCAAGGGCGAGGTCGTGACGGCATCACCCGTGATGGGCCCCGACGGCCTGATCTACGCGAGCGTCGCGGACGACCTCACGGGGCGGACCGGTCTGCGGATCGTCTCGTACGACCCACCGACGATGGCCGTCGTCGATTCATACCCCGGTGGCAGCCCGGCCTACTCCACGGTCGATCTCGTCAACGACGCGATCGAGGTCGGCGGTCAACGGATCCACACGTTCGACGCCCCGCTCGGCCGGCCCACGTGGAATGTCGATGCGCAGGCGAGTCTCGTCACCCTGAGCCTGAGTGGCATCCAACGCGCGTTCCAACTCCCGACCAACTGGGCGACGTACAACACCGAGGCCGTGGCCCTCGACGACGGCTCGATCGTGTTGCGGGTCTACGCACTCGACGGGAGCGGTCCGCTCCGCTGGCTGCTCCTGCGGCTCTGGCCGGACGGGACGTGGGCGACCGGCACGGTCGGCACCAACCCGAGCACCACGAATCTCGATGGCCGCTTCACCAACACCGGTTATGTGCAACTCGAGGACGCGATCGTCGAGTACGAGCTGCCGGGCTTCGCCGGAATCGACCCGCTCGCAGGATGGAAGGTGCCGACGTTCGGTTCGCCCGATCTGGCACTCGTGCCACGCCTGCTCCCGCAACTACCCGTCCCGCTGGTCGTGTCGGCGACTCGTACCGAGGGGGCCGATCCCGCCGTCGAGCATCCCAGCTATTCCCAGACCTGGGCACGCGCCGACGATCAGGGTGCCGTCGATGCCTTCGTCCAGATCGGGACGCGATTCGAACCCCGTCTGCCGCTCGACGAAGCCGCCCCCGAGCAGGCGATCCCGCTGTGGCCCCGCTCGTATTTCTCCGATGCCGTTCCGCCGGTCGAGATCCTCGGCCTCTACAGCGCGTCGCGATCGATGACGGTGTGGGCCAGTGGTCTCGACCGCGCTCAGGTACTGGGTGCCGCCACGTCGCTGCAGGTCGATGACGACGGCGTCGGATGGGCGACCCCCTCACTGCCCGGACCAGACCGGTGGACCCTGGTGCACGAAGGCTGGTACTCGGGGGCGGCATCGCGAACCCTCGTACGACAAACACCCGACGGATCGACGTATCTCGAAATGTCGACGATGACCGGCGTGCCCGAGGCGATCACGACCCCCTGGACCCTCTCGAGCACCATCACGCTCAGGGCGATCGACGGCCGGCCCGCCCTGCTGTTCGACCGTGAAGGTGGGAGCAGCGCCGTGACCTGGTCGCCGAACGACGGTGTCGTGGTCGTGCTGGGCTCGTACGGGCCGCTCGACCAACTGTTCGAGATCGCCCAGTCGGTCGTCGAAGTCGACCAGGCGACGTGGGACGCCGCTTCGACGTTGAACACGTCACCGGGTGACGGCTGCAACAGCATGTTCTGCTGAGGACCCGGAACCAGGCCGTGGATCAGCGTTCGACGGGATCGCTCTCACTCGTCTCGTCGGACTCGGTCACGGAGCTGTCCTTCTTGCGCATCTCGCGATAGTCCTTGGCGGCACCCTCGAGCGGTTCGACCTGGAGCGTGACACCATCGATCGCGATCACCCGCAACGGGTCGCCGGCCGGGATCGGGGTCGCCCGGTTGGTGCGGGCCCGCCACTGGCCCTCTCCGACCTGCACGGTGCCTTCGGGGTCGATCGCAGCGACGGCGACGCCTTCGGCGCCGATCATCCACTCGCGGCCCACCGTCGGTGTGGCGAAACGGGTGCGAGTCATCGACGGCATCCCGACGATGAACGTGAGCATGACGCCACCAATCCCTGCGATCAACGAGATCCAGGGCACCCGCATCGAGGTTCCGGTCACCGGCTCGTACAACCACAGGCTGCCGACGATCGTGAGCACGATGCCGACCCCCGTCCAGAACCGGGGGATGCCGACCTGCACGTCGACTGCGAAGGCGAGCATCGCCAGCACGAGCAACGCCACCGCCCAACCGCGCGCCGGCAGTGACGCCAACCCGTAGGCAGCGAGGATGGTGCAGAACGCGCCGACCACGCCGGCGATACCGACGCCGGCCGTGAAGAATTCGAAGATCAAGAGTGCCAGACCGATCAACAACAACAGGTACGCGACCGGGGGGCTGGCGACCGTGTGGAACAGCTGATCGACGAGACCGAGTTTCGAGAAGCGCGCCGTCGCGATCGTCTCGCGTTGCACGACACCGGAGTCGGTGACCGTTTCGACAGTGGTGTCGAGTTCGACGCCGTTTTCGGTGTAGCCATCGAGGGCGTCGAGCATGTTCGGCAGTGTCGCGATGCCCTCGTCGGAGATGCGCTGCTTGAACACGACCAGCGCGCGCGCTTCGCTCAGCCCGACCGTGCGGGTGCGCAGTGCCTCGAGTCCGGGCCCGAGCTCGTAGTCGGAGACCGACGGGCCGATGTTGCCGACCCGAGCGCCCGGCGCCATGCCGGTCACGTCGGCGACGGCCAGGATCTGGGCGGGGGCGCCGTACAGGCGGGCGCCGGTCGGCCCGACCCACACCCCGATCGGGACCGGGGACTGCGCGATTCGATCCATCAGCTCGGCCATCTTCTCGTCGCTGACCACGGCACCGCGCGAATTGGTCTGAAGCACCAGGGCCTGGCTCCCCTGTTCGACCGCCCGGTCGATGGCGTTGCCGATCTCGGTCACGATGATGTCGTCGAAGAGGCCGTTGACCTGCAAGACGTCGACCGGTGCCACCTCAGCGGCGGCGGGGGTGTCGTTGGCATCCTGGGCTGCTGCCGGCTGGGCGACGATTCCCAGTGCGGCCATGGTGCCGAGCAGGGCGATCAGTAGTCTGCGCACGAGGTGCCTCCGGAGATCCAGTGTCGAACGTAAACCCACTCGCCGACCTCACGTCCTCGAACATCGTCATCGTCGCCGGCAAGGGCGGCGTGGGGAAGACCACGGTAACGGCTGTTCTGGCGCGCGCCGCAGCCGACGCCGGCCAACGCGTGCTGGTGATCGAACTCGATGGCAAACCAGCGTTGGCCGAACTGCTGCCCGGACTGGACGTTCGCCACATCTCAGCCGCCGACTCGCTGGAGGAATACCTGTACGAGCACGGTTTCAAGCGAATCGCCAAACGGCTGGCCTCGACCGGCGTGATCGACGTGATCGGCACGGCGGCACCCGGCATCGACGATCTGGTCGTGTTGGGCAAGATCAAGCAGCTCGAACGGGCGAACCAATGGGATCTGATCGTGGTCGACGGCCCGGCAGCCGGGCACGCGATCACATTCCTCACGGCAGCCAGCGGATTGCTCGACGCGGTGCGCGGCGGCCCGGTACGCGAGCAGGCGCAGGATGTGCTGGACATGTTGCGCGACATCGAGCGCTGCCAGGCACTCCTGGTCACACTGCCGGAGGCCACACCGGTCAACGAGTTGATCGAGACGTCGTTCGCGATCGAGGAGCGAGTCGGCCTGCGACTCGGCCCGATCGTGGTGAATCGGGTCGACACGACGGTGCCGCTGCCGGATCCACACGAAGTCGACTTCGGGCGGGCGCGGGTCCAGGTCGACGATGCGCTGGCCGCGGCCGCGTTCCGGCGGACACAGCTCGAGGTGCAGGCCAACGAGATCGAGCGACTCTCGGCAGCGGTGCCGCTGGCTCAGATCCATCTCTCGGCCCGCCCGGTCGCAGGGCTCTCCCCCGTCGACATCGCGATCCTCGCCGCGGAGCTGGTCCGATGACCGCCCACCGGTCGGGTGATGCGCCTGACACAATTCTCAACTCGTTGGCGGGTGTGGTCGACGGCGCCGACGTGCTGGTGTGCTGCGGGTCGGGTGGGGTCGGCAAGACCACGACGGCTGCGGTGATCGGGATGGAGGCGGCCCGTCGCGGTCGCCGGGTGGTCGTCGTCACGATCGACCCGGCGCGGCGTCTCGCCGATGCGCTGGGGCTGGTGGACGGGTTGACGGGTGAACCCCAGCAGGTGCCGATCGAGAGCGTGTCGCCGCCCGGTGAGCTCTGGGCGATGATGCTCGACACGCCGGCAATGTTCGAGCGGGTCGTACGCGCTCATGCCCCCGATGCCGCCCAGGCCGATCGGATCGTCGAGAACCGCTTCTACCGCAACATCTCCAGCGCGCTCAGCGGCACCCAGGAGTACATGGCCTCCGAGGCGCTCCATGAGCTGCACGGCGACGATCGGTTTGATCTCGTGGTCGTCGACACGCCGCCCAGCCGCAACGCGCTCGACTTCCTCGAGGCGCCGGGTGTTCTGAGCCGGTTTCTCGACCACAAGCTGTTCAAGCTGTTGATGATGCCGACCCGCACCGGGTTCAAGGTGCTCTCGGTCGCGACCCAGCCGATCCTGCGGGCGATCGGTCGCGTGGTCGGGTCGGACGTGCTTGCCGATGCCGTCGCCTTCTTTCAAGCGTTCGCCGGGATGGATGTCGGTTTTCGGCAGCGCGCCGAAGCCGTGACGGCGCTCTTGCGCGCAGAGACGACCCGCTTCGTTCTGGTCGCCTCACCCCAGCGCGATGCAATCACCGAAGCGAGCTGGTTCGCCGATCAACTCGCGTCGCAGGGTTTCGACGTACATGCCACCGTCGTCAACCGCCTGCACCCACGGTTCGGAGCAGGCTCGGTCAGCGATGCCAGCCAACGTGCGGCGACCGCCACCGAGCGCGGCAACGTCGAACTCGCTGCGGTGTGGGCGAACCTTGCCGACCTCCGAGCGATCGCCGACGCCGAACGCGCCGAGCTCGAGCCCTA
>CAVPAQ010000032.1:0-106656 GCA_963701575.1 uncultured Acidimicrobiaceae bacterium | reverse complement strand
TCTTGAACCGCAGTAGGGGTGATCGGTCGACCCGCGTCCACGACAGATCGTGAACGATCCGCACCAAGCTCGGCTCGTCGAGCCCGTCGGGCACCTTCGGTCGCCGACAGAACGATGCGAAGTCGTGTTCACCGTGAAGCACTGGCAGCGACGCCTGCATGGCGTGAAGATCGAGCGGCCGCGGAACGTGCCAGCTGGTGGCCGCCTGGAGCGGGTTCGGTGCCGGATCGTTCCACACGTGGTAGCGGTACCACCGTGAGGTCGCCGAGAAGCGAGCATCGAAATCCGGTGCCGCCCACGTCGCGTCACGAATCGAGATGTCGGGCGCACACAGCTTGTTCACCCGGCGCGCCAGGTCCGCCAGATCGGCGTCGGCCGGCAGGTCACCCGACAGCACCTGCCCCCACCCGTGCACACCGGCATCGGTCCGGCCCGCCATCGTCAGTTCGACGGGCTGCCGCAGCACGGTCGCTATCGCCGCGAGGATCTCCCCCATGACCGTGCGCACCCCAGGATTGGCCGCAAGCCCGTGAAACCCGGTCCCGAGATACGCAACGACAAAACGGGCCCGACACGTGCCGGACCCGTCATGTTCGGGATGGGAATTGCCAGTCATCAACGAGCAAGTGTCGCATCAATCGAGCGCCACGGCCTGAAATCGCCTCTTGTCTCCTGATATCCGCCTCTTGTCCGAGGATCAGATTCGAGGAGCGCAGGGCGCCGTGAACGCAAGCTGCCTGCGGGCAACGAGCGGTGAGACGGAACGAAGCGATCTGCGAATCTGGTCGTCAGACGAGTTCGATGCGGGCCATGCGGGCGTTATCGCCCGCACGCGGACCGAGCTTCAAGATCCGGGTGTAGCCACCGTTGCGCTCGGTGTAGCGGGGAGCGACGTCGTTGACCAGCTTGTGCGTCATCTCAGGGTCACCGAGGTAACCCTGGATCTGACGAATGCGGTGCACGCGCATCGGTCCGTCCTGAGCCTTCTTGGCCTTCGTGATCAGCTTTTCGGCGATCGGACGCAAGGCCTTGGCCTTGGCCTCGGTCGTCGTGATCGCCTCAGCGGCGAACAGCGACGCGGCCAGGTTGGCCATCATCAGACGTTGGTGGGATGCGCTACCGCCGAAGTTGCGGGCGCGGCGTGGGGTTGCAGGCATGAGAGTGTGCTTTCGGCTGTACGGCGAACTGGACGATCAGGCGCGCAGCGTCAGGCCGCGCTCGTCCAGCTTCTCCTTGACCTCGTCCAGGCTCTTCTGGCCGAAGTTGGTGATGTTCAACAAGTCGTCCTCGGTCTTGGTGAGCAGCTCGCCCACCGTGTTGACCTGGGCCCGCTTGAGGCAGTTGCGAGGACGCTCGGACAGGTCGAGGTCCTCGATCGGGAGTTCGAGATCAGGCGAGCTCGTGGTCGTGTCGATCTTCTCGCCGAGCTCGAGGCCCTGGGGCTCGTCGCTCATCGAGGCCACCAACTCGGCAAGAGCCTGCAGGGTGGCGCCGGCGGAGGCGAGCGCCTCGGTCGGCGAGATCGAACCGTCGGTCTCGATCTCGATCACGAGGTTGTCGTAGTCGGTGGACTGCTCGACTCGGGTGGGCTCGACCTCGAAGCTCACCCGGCGAACCGGGCTGAAGATGGCGTCGATCGGAATCACGCCGATCGTGCGCGTCTCGATCTCACGCTGGCTCGAGGCGTAGCCTCGACCCTGCTCGACCGTGAGGTCGATCGCCAGGCGAGCTTTGCCATTGAGCGTGGCGATCGGCAGGTCCTTGTTGAGGATCTCGACGTCGGACGGACACTCGATGTCTCCGGCCGTCACCGCTGCAGGGCCACGGGCGTCGAGGCGCAGGTTCACCGACTCGCCCGACGTCGACGTGAGCACGATGTCCTTGATGTTCAAGATGACATCGGTGACGTCCTCGGCGACACCCGAAATGGTGTCGAACTCGTGGAGCGCTTCATCGAAGCGAACCGTCGTAACGGCTGCGCCCGGGATTGACGACAGCAGGGTGCGACGCAACGAGTTGCCGAGCGTGTGGCCGAAGCCGGGCTCGAGCGGACCGATCGCGAAGCGCTGCTGGTTGTTGCTCTCCTCGCCGAGGGCTTCGACGGAAGGGCGCTGCATGACGAGCATGTGCTGCCGGGTCCTTTCTGAGGGTGTTCGACTCTGTGATTCGACGGTGGGGTGATTCGACTGATGACGATGACGTCGCTGCGCCAGGCGCTCGACGGCGGGTTACTTGGAGTAGAGCTCGACGATGAGCGACTCGCGCACCGGGACGTCGATGTGTTCGCGCTGGGGCAGGTCACGGACGGTGACCTGCTTGCCGCCGTCGCCGGCCTCGAGCCAGCCGACGAGCGTACGGTCGAGCACGTCGATGTTGTGCTGGATCACGATCATGTTGGCGGCCTTCTCGGACAGCGACACGACGTCGCCCTTGCGGACGCGGTACGACGGGATGTCGACACGGCGGCCATTGACTTTGAGGAGGCCGTGGTTGACGAACTGACGGGCCTGCGGCCGGGTCGAGGCCCAGCCGGCACGGTAGGCAACGTTGTCGAGACGGGTCTCGAGCAGGATCAACAGGTTCTCGCCCGTCGGACCGCTGAGGCGGTTGGCCTCGTTGTAGGTCTTCTTGAACTGCTTCTCGAGCACGCCGTAGATGTACTTGGCCTTCTGCTTCTCCTGCAGCTGGGCGAGGTACTCGCTGCCGGCGTTGCGACGGCGCGTCCGGCCGTGCGCACCGGGCGGGAACGGACGACGATCGAGCGCGCGCCGACCCTTTTCGTTTTCGAAGATGTTGGTCGACAGGCGGCGCGAGAGGCGCACCTTGGGACCGGTGTAACGAGCCATGTTCTAGTCGACCTTCCTCAGCCGCGGCGCCGCTTGGGCTGGCGGCAACCGTTGTGGGGAACCGGGGTGACGTCCTTGATCGACGTGACCTCGATGCCCGTGTTCTGAATCGAACGAACTGCGGTGTCACGACCCGAACCCGGGCCCTTCACCTGCACTTCGACCCGACGGAGACCGTGCTCCATCGCGGCGTTCGCGGCGCGCTCGGCGGCCTGTTGGGCCGCGTAGGGCGTGCTCTTGCGACTGCCCTTGAAACCGACCGCGCCGGACGATGCCCACGAGATGACGTTGCCTTGCGTATCGGTGATGGTGACGATCGTGTTGTTGAACGAACTCTTGATGTGCACGACACCTGTCGAGACGTTCTTCCGATCGCGTTTGCGGGGGCGACGACCGCCCGGCTTGGCCTTTGCCATGGCTTACTTCCTCACAGCCTTCTTCTTGTTGGCCACCGTGCGCTTGGGCCCCTTGCGGGTGCGAGCGTTGGTGTGGGTGCGCTGGCCACGGACCGGCAACCCCTTGCGGTGACGGATGCCTTGCAGGCACCCGATCTCGATCTTGCGCTTGATGTCGTTCTGCACGTCGCGGCGAAGGTCGCCTTCGATCGTGAGGTTCTGATCGACGTACTGACGGATCTGATTGACCTCGTCCTCGGTCAGGTTGGAGACCTTCGTGTCGCGATCGAGGCTCAGATCTGTGCAGATCCTCTGCGCAGTCGTCGACCCGATGCCGAAGATGTAGGTGAGCGAGATCTCCAACCGCTTCTCGCGGGGGATGTCGACGCCGGCGATACGTGCCATGAATACGTGCTCTCTTCTTTCAGCCCTGGCGCTGCTTGTGGCGCGGGTTCTCACAGATGACTTGGACGCGGCCGTGCCGGCGGATCACTCGGCACTTCTCACACATCTTCTTGACGCTCGGTCGGACCTTCACGACTGCTCTTTCATTTCTTGGCTCACTTGTATCGATACGTGATACGGCCCCGGGTGAGGTCGTAAGGGGTGAGCTCCACCTGAACCTTGTCGCCCGGGAGAATGCGGATGTAGTGCATCCTCATCTTGCCGGAGATATGGGCCAACACCTTGTGGCCATTCTCGAGCTCGACTCGGAACATTGCATTCGGGAGCGATTCGACGATCGTGCCTTCCAACACGATTGCGTCTTCAGATTTTGCCAGGGGTGTACTCCTCGGTACGAGCAGGTATTCGACCTGCTCAGCGGATTTCGATCAACGATCTGTGTACAGACCGACTAGCAATGCTATCGGACCCGAACGCGATCGCCAATGGTGGGATCCGCCACTTTTTCGGTCTTGTGTGGTAGCCGAACATGCCGACCACCCGAACTGTATCTGCGAACGCAATCTGCTGCGATGCGAACGGCACGTCGGCCACCGGCGACGACCGCACCTCCGTCAGGGTGCCATGGGCGCTCGCTCCTCGTGTGCGTCGTCCCTGGTCGAACCACCTATCGGCGGGCCTCGACGGCGTCGGTCAGACGCTTGAATACGTGATCGGGATGGCCGACACCGTTGATGACGGTGAGCATGCCGACCGACGCGTAGTACTCGATGAGCGGCGCCGTCTGCGTTTCATACAGGTCCAGCCGCCGATTGACGGCGTCGGGCGTGTCGTCGGCGCGCTGCTGCACGTCGCCACCGCACACGTCACAGATCCATGGCGACGGATCGTCACCCGACGTCCGGTAGTTGGTGCCGCAGTCGCGGCACACCCGACGTGACGAGATCCGTTCGAGCACGATCTCGCGCGGCACGTCGAGATCGATCACGACGTGGATCGGCCTGTGAGCGGTGATCCGATCGAGTGCCTGGGCCTGGGTCACCGTGCGCGGGAAACCGTCGAGGATGTAGCCCCGGGTACTCGCATCGGCTTTCTCCAAACGCTCGTCGACGAGGCCGATCATGATCTCGTCACCCACGAGACCGCCCGCATCCATCACCATCTTGGCGGCGCGGCCCAGCTCGGTTCCTTCCCGAGCGGCCGCCCGCAACATATCCCCGGTCGAGATGTGCGGCACCACGTAGTGACGCGACAAACGCACGCACTGTGTTCCCTTGCCGGCACCCTGCCGACCGAGGATGATGAGTCGTGCCCCGGGGATCACCGGACGAGCTCAGCGGCGAGACGACGGGTCGGGCGGGCGACGAAGGAAGGTTCACTTCAAGAAGCCCTCGTAGTTGCGCAACATCAGTTGGCTGTCGATCTGACGCATCAGCTCGAGTGCGACACCCACCGAGATCAAGACGCTGGTTCCGGCAAACGCAAACGAGTTCACGTCGGCAGCCCACAAGATGAGGTACGGGAAGATGGCGATCAGGGCGATGAACACGGCGCCCGGCAGCGTGATGCGGTTGACCGCCTTGGCCAGATACGCCTCGGTCTGCGGTCCGGGCCGAACGCCCGGGATGAAGCCGCCCTGCTTGCGAATCTGATCTGCCTGGCGCACCGGGTCGAACGCAATCGAGTTGTAGAAGTAGGCGAACGCGATGATCAACAGCGCGAACAACGTGACGTAGACGATGTTCTGGCTGTTCAAGATGTACTGATCGATGTAGCGCTGGATGTCGGCGCGCCAACCGGAACTCGAACCGCCGAGGAAGCTGGCGAGGATCGCCGGCAGCAGCAGGATCGAGCTGGCGAAGATGATCGGGATGACACCCGATTGGTTGACCTTCAACGGGATGTAGGTGTTCTGCCCACCCATCATGCGACGGCCGACGACGCGCTTTGCGAACTGCACGGGGATTCGCCGCTGGCCGAGTTCGACGAACACGACGGCGACGATGATGGCGAGCGTGACGATCACCATTACGGCGAACCAGAAGAACTTGTTGACCTGGAGGATCGAATAGAAACCGGCGGGCAGCGAGGACACCACCGACGCAAAGATGATCATCGACATGCCGTTGCCGATCCCGCGCTGGCTGATCAGCTCGCCCATCCACATCAGCACCGCGGTGCCGGCGACCAGACACAGGATGATCAGGTAACCGCGTGGCCAGATGCCGTCGGGCAGCAATGGCACGGAGGGCGCCTGCACCGCCGAGAAGAACGCTGCGCCGCCACCGGTTCCGAACAGGAACACGAGCACCGTGGCTTGCAGCGTTGCGAGCGCGACCGTGACGTAGCGCGTGTACTGGGTGATCTTGCGTTGACCGACCGCGCCTTCCTGCTGGAGTTCCTCGAGCTTGGGGATCACGACGCCGAGCACCTGCATGATGATGCTGGCCGTGATGTACGGCATGATGCCGAGCGCAAAGATCGAGAAGCTGCTGAAGCCACCGCCCGAGAACAGGTTGAACAACCCGAGCGCGCCGTTCTGAGAGCCCTCGTTGAGCTGGTCGATCGCGAGAGGATCGACGCCGGGCACACGGATGTGCACCCCGACGCGGTACAGCCCCACGATCATGAAGGTGAACAGGATCTTGTTACGAAGATCTGTGACCTTGAAGATGTTCTTGACGTTCGACAGCACTGACGAAGATCCTCGCAGGTTGGGGGCGGGCCGCAGGCTAGCAGCGACCCACCGGCCTCACCCGGCCACCGAAATGGGGCCGGGAGAACGGCTCAGCGGTTCGTGAACTGGTTGCCCTTGGCGGCGGGCCGGCCGGCCTTGCCCTCTTCCTTGAACGGAAGGGTGATCAGGGTGACCGAACCACCGGCCGCGACGATCGCGGCCTCGGCAGCCTTCGAGACACCGTGGGCGTGAACCTCGAGTTTGGTGGTGACTTCACCGCGAGCGAGCACCTTGACGAATGCGCCCTTGCGGACGATGCCGTGGGCGACCAGCACATCGGGGGTCACGGTCGACTCGCCCAACTCATCGAGCGTGTCGAGGTTGACCGCCGAGTACTCGACCCGGAACGGGTTCGTGAAGCCCTTCAGCTTCGGTACCCGCTGCTTGAGGGGCATCTGGCCACCTTCGAAGCCACGTGCCACCTTGCCGCGACCGCGGGACCGCTGGCCCTTGGTGCCGCGACCTGCGGTCTTGCCGCCCTTGCCGCCGATGCCGCGGCCGACTCGCTTGGCGTTCTTCCTGGCGCCGGGTGACGACGCGAGATCGTGCACTTGCATGATCAGCCAGTCCCTTTCTCGTTCTCGGTGACGTTCTCATCGACGCGGATGAGGTGGGGCACGCGATGGATCATGCCGCGGATCTCGGGGCGATCGGGCAGCGTATTGGTCTTGCCGATTCGGCCGAGGCCGAGTGCACGCAGGGTCCCGCGGGTCTTCGGCTTGGCGCCGATCCCCGACTTCACCTGGGTGACGGTAATCGTGTTCTCGCTCATTCGTGGCTCACTCACTCGTGGTTGGCGGCGCCAGCAGCCATCTGCTTCTGGCGCTCGTTGTAGGCGTTGAGCAGGCCCTTGGGCACGAAGCTCTCCGCTGGGATGCCACGTCGCTTGGCGATCTCATCGGGACGCTGGAGCGACTTGAGCCCGGCGATCGTGGCCCGGGCAACGTTGATGTGGTTGGCGGAACCGAGCGACTTGCACAAGATGTCGTGCACGCCGGCCTCTTCCAAGATGATGCGTGCCGCGCCGCCGGCGATGACGCCGGTACCGGGCGCGGCCGGCTTCATGAGGACGCGCCCACCACCGGTCTCGCCGATCACCGGATGGATGATCGTGGAGCCTGCGAGCGGGACGTCGAACAGATTGCGCTTCGCCTCCTCGGTGCCCTTCTGGATCGCCAGGGGCACTTCCTTGGCCTTGCCGTAGCCCAAGCCGACGCGACCGTTGCCGTCGCCGACGACGACCAGCGCGGTGAAGCTGAATCGGCGACCACCCTTGACGACCTTGGCGACGCGGTTGATCGTGATGACCCGCGACTCGCGCAGACCACCCTCGTTGTCGTTCGAGCTGTGTTGATTGTTCGGCTGATATGCCATCAGAACTCCAGACCTGCAGTGCGAGCGGCTTCGGCGATCGCGGCGACACGACCGTGGTAGGCGAATCCACCTCGGTCGAACACGACCGAGGTGACGCCGGCGGCCTTGGCACGCTCGGCGATCAGCTCGCCGACGCGACTCGCCGCGGCGATGTTGTTACCGCCACCGAGAGTGCGCTGGTCCGCTTCGACGGTCGACGCGGCCGCCAGCGTGACCCCGGCGTCGTCGTCGATCACCTGGACCGAGATGTGCTTGTTGGATCGATACACGGCCAGACGGGGGCGAACCGCCGTGCCATGGACCTTCTTGCGTACCCGACGATGGCGGCGAATGCGGCCGTTGCGACGTGCCTTGGCGATGTCACTCATAACTTCTACCGTTCGTTTCCCTGGTCACTTCTTGCCGGCCTTACCGGCCTTGCGCAGAACGCGCTCGCCGGCGTACCGAACGCCCTTGCCCTTGTAGGGCTCGGGCTTGCGGATACTGCGGATGTTGGCGGCCACCTGGCCGACGACTTCTTTGTCGATACCGGTCACGACCACCTGGGTCGGAACGGGAACCTCGAAGGCGATGCCTTCGGGCGCCGAGACGTGGACCGGGTGGCTGAAGCCGAGGTTCAGGCGCAGAGCGGTGGGGCTCTGGGCCTCCGCTCGGTAGCCGACGCCGACGATCTCGAGCTCTTTCTTGAAGCCCTCGGTCACGCCGACCACCATGTTGTTGACGAGGCTGCGAGTCAGGCCGTGGAGGGCCTTGTTCTTCCGCTCCTCGTTGGGGCGCACGAAGGTCAACTCGCCGTTGTCCTGGGTGATTTCGATATCACCGGGGATCACGCGGCTGAGCGTGCCCTTGGGGCCCTTGACCGTGACCGTGCCGTTGGCGACGGTTACCTCGACGCCAGTCGGAACCTCGACGGGTGCTTTTCCGATTCGGGACATGGTGCTACTTCCTCACCAGACGTAGCAGAGGACTTCGCCGCCGACGTTGCGCTTGCGCGCCTCGCGGTCGGTCATGAGCCCATGGCTGGTGGATAGGACGGCCACACCGAGCCCGCCGAGCACGCGTGGCACGGCGCTGGCCTTGCGGTAGACCCGCAGGCCGGGTGTGGAGATCCGACGGATGCCCGAGATCGTGCGATCGCGGTCGTCGGAGTATTTCATCTGAATGGTCAGCGTGTCGCCGGGGCCCGTGGTGGAGGGTGCCACCTCGAAGCCGCCGATGTAGCCCTCCGATTGGAGCACTTTGGCGAGCGCGACTTTCTGGCGCGACGAGGGCATGCGCACTTCGTCGTGCATCGCCGTGTTCGCATTGCGAATACGGGTCAACATGTCGGCGATGGGGTCGGTCATCATGTCGTTGTCTCCCTCACCAGCTCGACTTCGTCAGACCGGGGATCTCGCCGGCGTGCGCCAGCTCTCGCAGGCAAATGCGGCACAGGCCGAATTTCCTGAACACGGAACGGGCGCGGCCACAGCGACGGCAACGCGTGTACCCGCGAACCTTGTACTTCGGCTTGGCAGCAGCCTTGTTGATCAATGCTTTCTTGGCCATCTGGATCTCTTTGGTCTCTCTCGACTACTCGGTCACTTCTTGCCACCGCGGTACGGTCCGCGGCGCTTGATCTTGCGGGGGGCGGCGTCGGCGTCGGCGCCCTTCTTGAACGGGAACCCGAACGCATCGAGCAGCGCCTTGCCGGCCTCGTTGGTATGGGCGGTCGTCACGATCGTGATGTCCATGCCGCGCTGGTGATCGACGTTGTCGACGTTGATCTCCGGGAACACGGTCTGGTCGTTGAGCCCGAACGTGTAGTTGCCACGTCCGTCCCACGAATGGGCGGGAAGCCCACGGAAGTCGCGGATACGAGGGATCGCAACCGCCAACAGTCGGTCGAGAAACTCCCACATGCGGTCACCGCGAAGCGTCACCTTGGTGCCGATCGCTTGGCCCTCACGCAGCTTGAACGCCGCGATCGACTGTTGGGCCTTGGTGACGACCGGCTTCTGACCGGCGATGAGGGTCAGCTCGTCGACCGCCTTCTCGAGCAGCGACGGCTGCTGAGTGGCACGACCGACGCCCATGTTGATCACGATCTTCTCGAACCTGGGGATCTGCATCTCGTTCTCGATGCCGAGATCCTTGGCCAGCTGCGCCTTGATCGTGTTGTTGTAGCGCGACTTGAGTCGCGGCTGTGTTGCTGTGGCACTCATCAGACTTCCTCACCGCTCGGACGTGCGATCCGCACCTTGTCGCCCTTCTTGTTCTCGGCGTAGCCGAGACGGACGGTCTTACCCTTGTGCAGGTACATGACGTTCGATGCGTCGATTGGCATGTCCTTGTCGATGATCCCTGCCTGCTCGTTGGCACGGCGGGCCCGCTGATGCTTCGACGCGGTGCTCACACCGGTGACGAGCACCTTGTTGTCTTTGGGCATGACGCGTTCGATGACGCCTTCCTTGCCCTTGTCCTTGCCCGTGATGACACGGACGTGGTCACCCTTACGGAGCTTCACTCAGATCACCTCCGGTGCGAGCGAGACGATGCGCATGAACTTACGGTCACGCAGCTCACGGCCGACCGGGCCGAAGATGCGGGTGCCGCGAGGCGTGAGATCGTCCTTGATGAGTACGGCCGCATTCTCGTCGAAGCGGATGTAGCTGCCGTCGGGACGGCGCTTTTCCTTCTTGACGCGGACGACGACGCACTTGACGACATCGCCCTTCTTGACCGCGGCGCCGGGGATCGCGTCTTTGACCGTCGCCACGAAGATGTCGCCGATCGAGGCGTACCGACGACGCGTGCCGCCGAGCACCTTGATACACAACACTTCTTTGGCGCCGCTGTTGTCGGCGACACGAAGTCGCGATTCCTGCTGAATCACCGTGCACGCTCCTGGATTTCCACGAGACGCCAGCGCTTGCTCTTGCTGAGCGGGCGGGTCTCCATGATTCGAACCTTGTCGCCGACACCGGCGTCGTTGGTCTCGTCGTGGGCGTACAGCTTCTTGGTACGCAGGATGAACTTGTTGTACCTGGGGTGGCGCACGCGGTCGGTGACGGCGACGACGATGGTCTTGTCCATCCCCGCGGACGTGACGACGCCCTCGCGTACCTTGCGTGCTTTGCGGGCCTCGGCCACCTCGGTGGTGGCGTCGCCTGTCGGGATGTCAGTGTCGCTCATGGCTCTCTCAGCTCTCTCCCTCGGCCGCGGCGATCTCGCGCTGGCGGATGAGGGTGTTGATGCGTGCGATCTGTCGGCGAACCTTCTTGATCTCAGCGGTGTTCTCGAGCTGACCCGTTGCGTTGCGGAAGCGCAGGTTGAGCGCCTCGTGCTTCGTCTCGCGCAGCTCGTCGACCAGTTCGGTCATGTCCATTTCGGCAATCTTGTTCTTGCGAGCCATCTCAGATCGTCTCCTCACGCGTGATGACGCGGGCCTTGATCGGAAGCTTCTGGATCGCCTTGTTGAGGGCTTCCTTCGCCTGCTCCTCGTTGGGGAACGAGAGCTCGAACAGCACGCGGCCCGGACGGACGACGGCCACCCAGAACTCGGGGTTGCCCTTGCCCGAACCCATGCGGGTCTCGGCCGGCTTCTTGGTGACCGGCTTGTCGGGGAAGATATTGATCCAGACCTTGCCGCCGCGGCGGATCGATCGGGTCATGGCGATACGGGCGGCCTCGATCTGGCGGGCGCTCAGCCAGCCCGGCTCGAGGGCCTGGATTCCGTAGTCGCCGAAGTGCAGCTCGCTGCCACCCTTGGTCATACCTTTCGTACGGCCACGGTGGTGCTTGCGGTGTGCGACCTTGCGAGGCATCAACATGATGTGTTCCTTGTCGTACTTTCTCGACCGTGCTCAGTCGTCCGCACGGAAGTGCGGAGTCTCGTGACCCTCGCGGGTCTGACGGGCGATGGTCTCTTCTTCGTCGAGCAGCTTCTCGAGTTCGGGGTCGGCGTCCTTGAGCAGCGGCTGGGCCTCCGGCTCGGGCATCACGTCGCGACGGCGGGCGGCCGACGAAACGACCTTGCGCGGCCCGTCGTCGGCGGTCTGGCCCGAGGTCTCACCGACGGCCATCGCGGCCTCGCGAGCAATCTTGTCCTCATTGGCCGTCTTGTACGGGAGGATGTCGCCCTTGTACAGCCACACCTTGACGCCGACACGGCCGTTGGCGGTCTTCGCCTCGCGGAATCCGTAGTCGATGTCGGCGCGCAGTGTGTGCAGCGGGACCCGGCCTTCGCGGTACCACTCGGTACGGCTCATCTCGGCGCCGCCGAGACGTCCCGAACACTGCACCCGAATGCCGAGTGCGCCGGCACGCTGTGCGTTCTGCACGGCGCGCTTCATCGCACGACGAAAGGCGATGCGGTTCGCCAACTGGTCGGCGACACCTTGTGCGATCAGCGCGGCGTCGAGCTCGGGGGTCTTGATCTCGACGATGTTGAGCTGGATCTTCGGATTGCCGGTGATCTTGGTGATCATCGTGCGCAGCTCGTCGGCCTGGGCGCCGCGCCGCCCGATCACGATGCCCGGACGGGCGGTGTGGACGTCGACGCGCAGCTTGTCGCGGGTGCGCTCGATCTCGATCCGGCTGATCGCAGCCGACTCGAGGCGCTCCATGATGGCCTGGCGGATCTGCCAGTCCTCCGTGAGGTACTGCTTGTACTCACGCTCGGAGAACCAGCGGCTCTTCCAGTCGGTGCTCACGCCGAGGCGGAAGCCGTACGGGTTGACCTTCTGACCCATGAATCAGTCCTCGTCCTTCTGCGCGCCAGGCTTGGCGAAGCCGGCGGCTTCGGCGTTCTCTTCTGTGTCGAACCAGACCTCGGCCTTGGTCACCTTGTAGTAACGGCTGTCGGGGGTGTGATAGAGCATCGAATCGGCATTGCCCTTGATCGGGTGCGACTCGGGCCCGTTGCCATCGGCGTCGGGCTTGACCGAACCGGCCCATTCTGCGGGCTGATAGTCGCTGCTGGCTTCGTCCGACTCGTCGGTGGCGCTCGCCTCGTCAGCATCCGAGACATCGGCATCCGACACATCGGCCAGGCCTTGGACTTCGGTCGCCTCCGCTGTGCCCTCGGCAGCGGCCGCGGCCTCTTCGATGGCTTCTTCGGCAGCATCTTGAGCGTCTTCGACCGCCTCGTCGGCGTCGATCGCGTCGATCTGTTGCTTGGCGGCGGCCGCACGAGTGCGACTGCGCTCGACACGGGCACGACGGTTGACGTTGGCACCACCACTCGAGCCTTCGCTCCGGGCCCGCACGATCTCGATGCGATCCTCGCTCATCCGAGCGACGACGATCGTGATGTGACAGGTGCGCTTACGAATACGGGTCGCGCGGCCACGGGCACGAGGACGGAAGCGACGCAACGTCGGGCCCTCGTCGGCGAAACATGCCAACACGAAGAGCTCGTCGGCATCGGCGATGAAGGCGCCGCTGTCGGCGTCGGTCGCGTTGGCAACGGCGCTGGCGAGCACTTTGCGGATGTCGTGAGCGATCGAACGCTCGGTGAACTGCAGCACCTCGTCGGCGCGCTTCACATCGAGACCGCGGATCAGGTCGAGCACGACCCGGGCCTTGTAGGCGGACGACCGCACGTACTTGGCGGTGGCCTTGGTGCCGTGGCGCTCACCGATCGCGGTTGCGCCCTCGTTCAACTTCGGACCGCGCATCAGCGACGCGCTCCCTTTTCCTGCCCGGCATGGAACCTGAACGTCCGGGTCGGGCTGAACTCACCGAGTTTGTGGCCGACCATCGACTCGGTGACATACACCGGGACGTGCTTGCGGCCGTCGTGCACGGCGATGGTATGGCCGACCATGTCGGGGATGACGGTCGAACGGCGCGACCAGGTCTTGATGACCTTGCGCTCGCCCGCTGCGTTCTGGGCGTCGACCTTCTTGAGCAGGTGCTCGTCGACGAACGGGCCCTTCTTGAGACTGCGTGTCATGACTTCTCTCTCCTGCCTCAGCGACGCCCGCGACCGGAACGGCGACGACGGACGATCATCTTCTGGCTGGCCTTCTTCTTGGAGCGGGTGCGGCCCTCGGGCTTACCCCACGGGGACACGGCGGGACGACCGCCGGAGGTGCGACCTTCGCCACCACCGAGTGGGTGGTCGACGGGGTTCATCGAGACGCCGCGGGTCTGGGGCTTGACGCCCTTCCACCGGTTGCGGCCGGCCTTGCCGATCTTGATCAACTCGTGTTCGCTGTTGCCGACCTCGCCGACGGTTGCGCGGCAGTCGATCGGCACACGACGCATCTCGGTGGACGGCATGCGCAAGGTTGCGAAGTCGCCTTCCTTGGCGACCAGCTGCACGGCGATGCCGGCCGAGCGGCCGACCTTGCCACCCTGGCCGGGCCGCAGCTCCACGTTGTGGATCGTGGTGCCGACCGGGATGTAGCGCAGTGCGAGGGCGTTGCCCGGCTTGATGTCCGCGCCGTGGCCACTCTCCACGTGGTCACCCACGTTGAGCCCCTTGGGGGCCAGGATGTAGGCCTTCTCGCCGTCGGTGTAGTGCAGCAAGGCGATACGACACGTGCGGTTCGGGTCGTACTCGATGGCGGCGACCTTGGCCGGGATGCCGTCCTTGACGCGCTTGAAGTCGACGATGCGGTAGCGCTGCTTGTGACCGCCACCACGGTGACGTGACGTCTTGCGGCCGTAGGTATTGCGGCCGCCGGTCTTCGACTTGGTGGCCAGCAGCGTGCGCTCGGGCGTGGTCTTGGTGACCTCGGAGAAGTCGGACGACGTCTGGAAGCGACGGGCCGGGCTGGTTGGTTTGCGGGAACGAATCGCCATGATCAGATTCCTGTCTCGGTCAGTTCTCGAACAGCGGGATTTCGCCCGCCGCGAGCGTGACGATGGCTCGCTTGGAGTCGGGCTTGGAGCTGCGACGGTTGGTGCCGCGGGTGCGGGTGGCCTTGCCCTTGCGATTGAGGGTGTTGACCTTCAACACCTCGACGCCCCAGATCGCCTCGATCGCATCGCGGATCTCCGGCTTGCTGGCGCTCTTGCGCACCTTGAACGTATAGACGCCGGTCTCCATCAGGTCGTAGCTCTTCTCAGAGACGACCGGAGCCAGGATGATGTCGCGTGGGTCCTTCATCACTCACTGTCCTTCTGCTGCGAGGCCGGCTTGGAGAATCCAGCCGCCTCGGCGTTCTCCTCGGTGTCGAACCACAATTCGGCCTTGGTGCGGCTGTAGAACGAGCTTCCCGGCGTGTGGTAGAGCATCGAGTCGGCATTGCCCTTGATCGGATGACCCTCGGGCTGGGAACCGTCGGCGAGGGCCTTCACTGCGCCGGCCCAGACGGGATCGCCGCCACTGGCCTCCGCTTCGCTCTGACCGCTTGCGCCGCCCGACTCGTCGGTTGCCTCGTCGGGGGTGGCCGCCGGCTGCTTCGAGCCCTTGGGCTTGGCCGGAGCCGGGGTCGGGAGTACCGACTGGGTGAACACGATGTACTCGTTGCACAGCACGTCGTAGGCGTTCAGTTCGCCGGGGGTGATGAGCTGGACCTCGGTGAGGTTGCGGAAGCTCAGCGCAGCCGCGGCGTCGTCACGGCCGACCACCACGAGCGCCTTGGCGTCGATGCCCAGTCCGGCGAGCGCGGCTTTGGCCGCCTTGGTGCTCGGCTTGTCCCAGCCCCAGGTGTCGACGACGATGATCTTGCCCTCGGCGGCACGATCGGACAAGGCCGAACGAAGCGCGAGCCCGATCATCTTCTTGGGAGTCTTCTGGTCGTACTTGCGGGGCTTGGGCCCGAGGGCCACGCCACCACCGCTGTAGTGCGGCGCACGGATCGAGCCCTGACGGGCGTTGCCGGTGCCCTTCTGGCGGAACGGCTTGGCACCGCCGCCGCGGACCTCGCTGCGGGTCTTGGTGCTCTGAGTCCCCGACCGGCGCGCCGCGAGCTGGGCGGTGACGACCTGGTGCATGACCGGGACGTTGGGTTCGATGCCGAACATCGAGTCATCGAGTTCGACCTTGCCGGCGTCCTTGCCGGCGGCGTTCTTGAGGGTGATCTGTGCCATGTCGATCAGGCTCCCTTCGCCGATGTCGTGGTCGGAGCCTTGACGGCATTGCGGACCGACACGACCCCACCGTTGGGGCCCGGCACCGAGCCCTTGATCAGCAACAAATTGCGCTCGACGTCCGCGTCGACGACCTCGAGGTTGAGTGTGGTGACCTGCTCGTGGCCCATGTGACCGGCCATCCGCTGACCCCTGAACACGCGGCCAGGGAACGAACAGGCACCGACCGAGCCGGGCGTGCGGTGATTCTTGTGGTTGCCGTGGCTGGCGCCCTGGCCCTTGAAGTTGTGACGCTTCATCACGCCGGCGAAGCCCTTGCCCCGGCTGGTCGCGGTCACGTCGACGCGGCTACCCGAAGCGATCGCTTCGACCGTGATCTCCTGACCGATCTCGAAGCCGTCGACCGAGTCGAGCCGCAGTTCCACCAGGCGCTTGCCCGGCTGGACACCGGCCTTGTCGTAGTGACCGGCTGCGGGCTTGTTGAGCTTCTTGGCGTCGCGGTGCCCGTAGGTCACCTGCAAGGCCGTGTAGCCGTCGCGTTCGGTCGTCTTGATCTGGACGACGCGCATGGGCTCGACACGGAGGACCGTGACGGGGACGACCTTGTCGTCCACCCACTTCTGCGTCATCCCGACCTTCTCGCCGAGAATCACTGTTTGTGCCATTGCGGCTTCCTTCGAGTTGATCGAGCCCGGTTGGGCTATCCACTGATACATGGCCATTGCGGTCAACGAACCTTGCGGTCCTCACGCAAATGCTCCGCTGCCCTCACGGGCGAGCGGAGCACTCGGTCAAGTTGTCGCCGTGAGGTCCCTGCCGGAAGTGCTCATTGCACCAGCCGGATCAGGCTCACACGGACATCGATTGCGAACACTGCGCCGTATCAGACGGGTCTGAAGGCGGCTAGGGAATGCTATCCGCGGGCTGCGCTACCGACAACCAACACTGGTCGAGTCCTCGAAAACCTTCGGCAGCGACGCAATGGCCCCGATCCGGGGCACCATCGCCGCGCCGATCAGGGCCGTCGCCGGTCAGGTCTGTGGCCGGTTGGTGAGCACGACGGTGAGGGTCCGGCGTTCGCCGTCGCGAAGCACGACGATCTCGACCTCGTCGCCGGGCTCGCGGTCGCGAATGGCGGCGATCAGCCCGGAGGCACCGTCGATCGCCGTGTCGTCGATCGCAATCACGATGTCACCGGCCAGCATCCCCGCCGCGGCGGCTGGGGTGCCTTCGTCGACGGTGTCGATGATCGCGCCCTGCCCGCCATCGCGGCGCTCGTTGAGCCCGACGCCGAGGAAGCCCTCTTGGCGCTGCACACCATCGGCCTGCCGGCGCAGCGCTTCGATCACTGGAATCGCCTCGGTGCCGGAGATCGCGAAGCCGATGTTGCTGGCGGCGGTCGTATTGTCGCTTCGCGCCACAGCGGTGTTGATCCCGACCACCTGCCCCAGCGCATTCACCAGGGGACCACCCGAATTGCCCGACGAGATGGCCGCATCCGTCTGGATCAGGCCATCGAGCGCTCCGGCCTCGGTCTGGATCGTGCGTTCGAGGGCCGACACGATGCCCAGCGTGACCGAGGGCGCTCCGTCGAGGTCGAGCGCGAAGCCGATCGCCACGACGGAGTCACCGATCCGCACCGAGTCGGGGTCGGCGAACGTTGCGGGCACGAATCCGTCCCCGGAGATCCTCAACAGCGCCAGATCATTGCCCGGGTCGGCGGCCAGCAGCGTGGCCTGTCGGGGCTCGGTCTCGCCGGCCAGGCGCACCCGGATCTCGGTCGCATCCTTGATGACGTGTGCATTCGTGAGGATCTCACCGTCGGCCGTGGTGATGACACCGGTGCCGATCGAGCCACCCGATCCGAACGGTCCGTCGATGTCGGCGCTGATCGTGACCACCGACGGAGCAACGTACGCGGCAACGGCGGCGACGTCGATCGACGGCAGGTCGCCGACCCGGGCACCGCCCATGTCGAGCGCCGCATTCGATGCTCGGCGAGGCGGACCCGGCGCTCGATCGAGGCGCTCGTACACGGCTGCGCCGGTGAATCCGGCGCCGACCATCGCCATCGTGACCGCCCCGCCGAGCAGCACCCGCATCGGCCACCGGCGTCGGGGCTTGTTGCGTGGCGGGAGGAAGGGTGGCGGTGAGATCGGCGACGACGACCGAACCGGAGCCTCACGCACGCCGGGCGATGACACAGGACCGCCTCCGGATGCGGCGTGCTGACTCGGCGTCAGTTCGATCTCGACGCGCTCGCGATCTGGCAGACGAGGTACGCCAAATGGCGGCGAGGGAACAGGCGACGGTCGAAGTCACGACCTCTGGTCTATCAATCGAGCAACTGTTCGTCTCACCGAGCGCCTTGATTCCCAGCTGCGTTCACAGGACCGTTCCGCTCGAGCCCGAGACATTCGGATCCGCGTGTTGCACGACAAACCACACGACATGGCAATGTTCCTCGACGACGAGCGGGCGCCGCCCGAGATACCTCGGGAGGAACCGCATGGGGGAGACGGCCCAGTCCGACGATGTCATCGTTCTCGAGCGCGTCGCAAGGAGTTCGGCGACTTCGTCGCCGTCGGATCACGCCGATTTCGCGATCGAGCGCGGTGAGTTCTTCTCGCTGCTCGGTCCGTCCGGCTGCGGCAAGACCACGTTGCTGAAGATGATCGCCGGGTTCGAGCAGCCGACCAGTGGTCGTGTGATGCTCGAGGGCATCGACGTCTCGAACGTGCCCCCGCACCAGCGCAACGTGAACACCGTCTTCCAGCAGTACGCGCTGTTCCCGCACATGTCCGTCATCGACAACGTTGCGTTCGGCTTCGAGCCAAGAAGGTCGCCGAGCCCGAGGCGATGCGACGAGCCAAGGACATGCTCGACATCGTGAAGCTGGGCGGAGTTCTCTCGCCGGCGCCCGACCCAGCTGTCGGGCGGGCAGCAACAGCGAGTCGCGTTGGCCCGGGCGCTCGTCAACATGCCGAGTGCGCTGCTGCTCGACGAGCCGCTGGCGGCGCTCGACCTCAAACTACGAGAGGCGATGCAGCTCGAGCTGAAGCGTATCCAACGCGAGGTTGGCATCACGTTCATCTTCGTCACTCACGATCAACACGAAGCGCTCACGATGAGCGACCGCATCGCGGTGATGAGCCGCGGCCGCGTCGAACAGATCGGGACCCCGGCGGAGATCTACGGAAAGCCGTCGAGTGTGTTCGTCGCCGGCTTCATCGGATCGGCCAACCTGCTCCCAGGGTCGGTGTCCGCCGGCAGCGAGTCCTCCGTCGACCTCGATGCGGGCGGGCGCATCATCGTGCCGGGCCTCGGTGGCGCGGCTGCCGGCGCTGCGGTCACCGTGATGATCCGACCCGAGCGGCTCAACGCGGTACGACAGGGTGTCGAGGGCCGCAGCGTGGCCGCGACCATCAACGACGTGATCTTCGAGGGTTCCTCGATTCGCCTCATCGCCCACCTGGCGGACAACACCGAGCTGATGGCGACCGTCACCGCCGACGACGACCTACCGCCGCTCGCACAGGGTGCCCCGGTCACCTTGAGCTGGGCCGACGATGCGCCGTTCGTATTGCAGGGTCGTTCGACGGTCATCGGTTCGACGACCACCGACGTCGACGAAGTGCAGGCCGCGCTCGACGGCAAAGAGGACATCCCCGCGGACACGACCGACACGCACTCCTCGCGATTCGACCGACGGACGCTGCTCATCGGTGGCGGTGTCGTCGCCGCCGGAGCGGTGGGCGCACTCCTGCTGTCCAGTGCCGGCAACGGTGGCGGCAGTTCGAATGCGACCGCCGATGGATCGTCGGGCTCCGCTGCAGGCGGGCTCGGACAGGGCGCATCATCGCTACGAATCATCAACTGGACCGAGTACATCGACGTCACCGAAGACGGCAACCAGGGCACCATCGACCGGTTCAATGAGGCGACCGGAATCAACGTCGACTACTCGGAGACCTGGAACGACAACAACGAAGCGTACGGCAAGGAGTTCGTCGCCTACCTCGAAGCAGGCAACTCCAATCCTTGGGACATCGCCGTGCCCACGTACTGGCTGGCGGCCCGGCTGAAACAGAAGGGCTGGATCGCACCGCTGCCGTTCAACCTGATCCCGAACTACGTCAACCTCGACCCGACCTACCTCAACGTGAGTTGGGACCCGGGCGCCAAGTTCAACCTGCCGTGGCAGGCGGGCGTCACCGGGTTCGCCTACAACATCAAGGAGACAGGCCGCGAACTCAAGAGCATCAACGACCTCTGGGACCCGGAGTTCAAGGGTCGGATCGGCTTGTTCACCGAGATGCGCGACACCCTCGGGCTCGTGATGCTCGGTCAAGGCAACGACCCGTCGAATCCGACCGAGGACACCATGGCACAGGCGCTCGACGAGACCGATCGACAGACCGCGTCCGGGCAAGTGCGCCGTTTCACGGGCAACGACTACTTGAACGACATCCAGAACGGCAACTTCGCGGCCTGCGTCGCTTGGTCGGGCGACATCGCACAGGCTTCCAACCCCGACGTGCGCTTCGTGGTCCCAGAGGAAGGCGGCATGACGTGGTTCGACACGATGGTGATCCCTGTCGGCGCCGCCAATGGCGTGGCTGCGGCGCAGTTCATGAACTTCGTCTACGACCCGGTCAACGCTGCCAAGATCGCGGCCTATGTGCAATATGTGTCGCCGGTCGTGGGCGTCCGCGACGAATTGGTGAAACTCGGCGGCGACGCGGCCGCCCTGGCCGACAACCCGCTGCTGTTCCCCTCCGACGAGGACAAGGCTCGGCTCCACGTGTTCGGTGACATGGCCGAGGATGTCGACCAGCGGATCACCGACCGCTTCATCAAGATCACCGGGGGCTGACGATGGCTGCTGACGACCCCGACGACCGCGGCAAGAAGAACGCCGGATGGACGCCGTACCTGCTGGCTCTGCCTGGCTTGCTGGTGCTGTATCTGTTCTTCGTGGTCCCGCTGGTCACCCTGCTCAAGATCGCCCTGTCCGTCCGCCAGGAGCGCGGCAGCAGCCGGGTTGATTTCAGCTGGGAGTGGCACAACTTCTCGCAGGCGTTCACCGATTTCGGCTCGCAGCTGTGGCGAGCGTTCGCCTATGCCGGCGTGGCCACGGCCTTGTGCATCCTCATCGGCTACCCGCTCGCCTACTTCATCGCCTTCAAGGCAGGTCGTTGGCGGAACCTGTTGCTCGGCTTGGTCATGGTTCCGTTCTTCACCAGCTTCCTGTTGCGAACGATCGCCTGGCAGTCGCTGTTCGCCGACAACGGGCCGATCCTGAGCATGACCCGATGGTTGCATCTGACCGGTGTTCTCGACTTCCTCCACGTCTCGACCGACGGAAAGATCATGAACACGCCGGCCGCGGTGATCGGTGGGCTCACGTACAACTTCTTGCCCTTCGCGCTACTTCCGATCTACGTCAGCCTGGAAAAGATCGATGCGCGCTTGATCGACGCCGCCGCCGATCTCTACTCCGGATTCGGCCGAACCTTCCGACGCGTGATACTGCCGCTCTCGCTCCCCGGTGTGTTCGCCGGCACGTTGCTCACCTTCATTCCCGCCTCGGGTGACTTCATCAACGCCCACCTGCTCGGAGACGTCAAGAAGCCGGTGATCGGCGGCGTGATCCAGGCCCGATTCCTGCAATCCGGCGACTACCCCACTGCTGCGGCGATCAGCCTCGTGCTGATGGTCATGATCACCACTGCCGTTCTGGTGTACGCCAAGTTCCTCGGAACGGATGACATCGCATGAGCACGATCGACACCACCCAGCACACGACACGTCGGCACCGCAAGATCAAGTGGGGCACGATCATCCTCTGGGTCGTCTCGATGGCGACCCTGCTCTACCTGTTCGTGCCGCTCGTCACGATCGCGGTCTTCACCTTCAACGACCCCACCACGAAGTTCAACACGACATGGGAAGGTTTCACGTTCGCCAACTGGCTGCACCCGTTCAGAGAGCGGCAGTTCACGGACGCGCTCGTCGAAAGCGTCAAGGTGGCGGTGGTCGCCTGCGTACTCGCGACAGGGCTCGGCAGCCTCATCGCCCTGGCGCTGGTGCGGTACCGCATCCGCGGCAGTGCGGCGATCAACCTGCTGCTGGTGCTGCCGCTCACCACACCCGAGATCGTGATGGGTGCCTCACTGTTCACCCTGTTCTTCAATCAGGGCGTCAGCCGTGGGTTCTGGACGATCGTGATTTCCCACACGCTGTTCTGCCTGAGCTTCGTTGCGATGACGGTCAAGGCCCGTATTCGGGGCATGGACTGGACACTCGAGGACGCCGCGATGGACCTCGGTTCGCCGCCGATCCGAACGTTCTGGAAGATCACGATGCCGATGATCACACCGGGCGTGGCCGCGGCATTCATGCTGTCGCTGGCGCTGAGCATCGACGACTACATCATCACGTCGTTCGTCGCTGGTCCGACGGTCACGTTCCCGAGGCGGGTCTTCGATTCCGCCCGCATCGCCCTGCCGCCACAGGTACACGTGTTGGCGACGATCATCATGTTGACCGCGATCACACTGATCGTCGCCTCGACACTCAGCGGAATCCGCCGAGAGCGTCGCCAAGGCTGAGATCGTGGCACCGGCTGCTGAGCAGCGCGATGGCCGGCGTGGTCAGTTCGACGGTGCCGAGCAGGGCACTCAGTACGGCGCCTCGACGTCGCCGGCTTCGACGTACACGCTCTTGAGCTGGCTGTAGTGGTCGAGGGCGGCGCGGCTGTTCTCGCGGCCGATGCCCGACCGCTTGTAGCCGCCGAACGGGGCCTCGATCGGCGTGAGATTGTAGGTGTTGATCCAGCATGTACCGGCCTGGAGGCGGGCGATCACCCGGTGGGCTCGTTGCACGTCCTTGGTGAACACCCCGGCTGCGAGCCCGACATCGAGTGCGTTGGCACGTTCGATCACCTCGCCTCTCGTCGTCGAACGACAACACGCACATCACCGGTCCGAAGATCTCCTCACGTGCGATGCGCATCGAGTCGGCGACGCCCGTGAAGACGGTCGGTTGCACGAACCAGCCGTCGGGTTGTCCTGCCACCGCTGCGGCCCCCCCGCCGGTTGCGATCCGAGCACCCTCGGCGGCTCCGATCCCGAGATAGTCGACGACTTTGCGGAACTGGTTCTCACTGACGAGCGGACCCATCTGCGTCGCCTCGTCCAACGGATCGCCCAGGACGATCCGTTCGGTTCGTTCGACGAGTCTGCGGACGAACTCGTCGTGGATGTCGCGGTGCACGAACACCCGTGTGCCGTTCGAGCAGATCTGCCCGCTCGAGTAGAAATTGCCCAGCATCGCGCCGCTGATCGCGTTGTCGAGATCAGCGTCCTCGAACACGAGTAGGGGCGACTTGCCGCCCAGTTCGAGCGTGACGTGCTTGAGCCCTGGTGCGGCCCCGGCGGCGACCCGTTCACCGGTCGCCACCGAACCGGTGATCGACACCTTGGCGACAGCGGGGTGTTCGACGAGCGCAGCCCCGACTCGACCACCGCCCTGCACCACGTTGAACACTCCATCGGGCAGCCCCGCCTCGGTGAAGATCTCGGCGAGCGCGAGGGCGCTGAGTGGAGTGACCTCGGATGGCTTGAACACCATGGCATTGCCGGCGGCCAGCGCCGGGGCGGCTTTCCAGCAGGCGATCTGGATCGGGTAGTTCCAGGCACCGATACCGACGCAGACGCCGAGTGGCTCGCGCCGGGTGTAGGTGAACGACCCACCGAGGTCGACGTACTCCCCCGTCATCGTGGCCGCCAGGCATCCGAAGTACTCGAGACAGTCGGCGCCTGACGCTGCGTCTGCGACCAACGTCTCCTGCAGCGGCTTGCCGGTGTCGAGCGTCTCGAGCAGCGACAGCTCATGATTGCGTTCGCGGATGATCGCTGCCGCCGCTCGCAGCACGCGGCCCCGCTCGGCCCATGAGGTAGCTGCCCAGACGGACTGCTCCCGCCGTTGCCCCCTCGACCGCCGCCTCGATCGTGCCGACGTCGGCCTCGTGCAGCGACGCGATCACCTCCCGGGTGGCGGCGAACCGGCTCTCGAACGGTGGCCCGGACGACTCGACGAATCGTCCCCCGATGTAGTGGCTACCAGCAGGCTGTGCGCGCATTCCAGGATGTTCGCACACGCCGACCCGAGCGAACGACTGCGTGCGGTCCAACGCCGACGTCGGTGCGACAGATCTCCCGGTTCCCGGACGACGAGGGCCGACGGCGATCGCCGTCGGCCCTCGTGTTGCTCAGATGTGCTGTTCGGCGGGGCGTGGCTGCGCCGCGCGAGCTGAGTCAGCCCGCTTGGATCTTGATCTCGATGTCGACCCCCGCAGGCAGCTCGATCCGCTGGAGCGAATCGATCGTCTTGGCATTCGGGTTGACGATGTCGATCAGCCTCTTGTGGACACGCATTTCGAAGTGCTCACGCGACTTCTTGTCGACGTGCGGGCCGCGGATGACGGTGTAGCGGTGCTTGTCGGTCGGCAGCGGGATCGGGCCGCGGATCGTCGCGTCGGTGCGGTTGACCGTCTCGACGATCTTCTTCGTCGACTGGTCGATGATCTCGTGATCGAATGCTTTCAATCGGATGCGGATGCTCTGGGCCATGGTTCTCTCGTCTCAGTTCGAAGTTCGATCGGTCACTTGATGATGTTGACGACGCGGCCCGCACCCACGGTACGACCACCCTCACGGATCGCGAACCGCAAACCCTCGTCCATCGCGATCGGCTTACCCAACTCGACCGTCATCTCGACATTGTCACCAGGCATCACCATCTCCGTACCCGACGGCAACTCGATCGTCCCCGTCACATCAGTCGTACGGAAAAAGAACTGCGGACGATAATTGTTGAAGAACGGCTTGTGACGACCACCCTCCTCCTTCGTCAACACATACACCTGACCCGTGAAATTCGTATGCGGCGTGATCGAACCCGGCTTACACAACACCTGCCCACGCTCAACATCATCCTTACCCGTCCCACGCAACAACGCACCAATGTTGTCCCCAGCCTGACCCTCATCAAGCAACTTACGGAACATCTCCACACCAGTACACGTCGTCTTCTGCGTATCACGCAACCCGACAATCTCGATCTCATCACCGGTGTGCACCACACCCTGCTCAACCTTGCCAGTCACCACCGTCCCACGACCAGTAATCGTGAACACATCCTCGATCGGCATCAAAAACGGCTTATCCAACTCACGCACCGGCTCAGGAATATACGAATCACAAGCAGCCATCAACGCCATCACCTGCTCCTGCGCCTCCGCATCACCCTCCAACGCCTTCAACGCACTCACAGCAACCACCGGACAGTTGTCACCATCAAACTCATACTCCGACAACAACTCACGAATCTCCAACTCGACCAACTCGAGCAACTCCTCATCATCGACCATGTCAGCCTTGTTCAACGCCACCACGATCGACGGCACACCCACCTGACGAGCCAACAACACATGCTCACGCGTCTGAGGCATCGGACCATCCGTCGCAGCCACCACCAAAATCGCGCCATCAACCTGCGCAGCACCAGTGATCATGTTCTTGATGTAGTCAGCATGACCCGGCATATCAACATGCGCATAATGCCGATTCTCAGTCTGATACTCGATATGAGCAATCGAAATCGTGATACCACGCGCCTTCTCCTCCGGCGCCTTGTCAATATTGTCAA
Source organism: uncultured Acidimicrobiaceae bacterium (assembly GCA_963701575.1). Classification (GTDB taxonomy): domain Bacteria; phylum Actinomycetota; class Acidimicrobiia; order Acidimicrobiales; family Ilumatobacteraceae; genus Ilumatobacter. The sequence continues at coordinate 81,160 of CAVPAQ010000032.1, read as the reverse complement.
ACGACGTGAACTCAGCCAACCCACGATCCGCCAACGTCCGCGAAATCGCCGCCGTCAACGTCGTCTTCCCATGGTCAATATGACCCATCGTCCCAATATTCACATGCGGCTTATTACGCTCGAACTTCACCTTGCTCATGATTCCTACCTCAGCGGTTGCTTTCTACGACTACGTCGTTGTTGTCAGATCTAGTGGGTTGTCAAAGAACATTCCGGGCGATCACTCGCCGCGGACTCGCTTCACGATTTCGGTTGCGATCGCCTCGGGCACCTGCTGGTACAGGGCGAACTGCATGGTGTAGGTCGCCCGGCCCTGGGTGCGTGAGCGAAGGTCCGTACTGTAGCCGAACATCTCGGACAGCGGAACCTGCGCCTTGATCTGCTGCACGTTCCCGTTGGCCTCCATGCCCTCGATACGGCCGCGACGGCTGTTCAAGTCGCCGATCACATCGCCCATGTACTCGTCGGGGGTGACGACCTCGACTGCCATGATGGGCTCGAGCAGCACCGGGCCGGCTTTCGCTGCGGCTTCCTTGAATCCGGCCTGGCCGGCGATCTTGAAGGCCATCTCCGACGAGTCGACGTCGTGGTACTGGCCATCGACCAGGCTGACCTTCACGTCGACCATGCCGTACCCGGCCAACACGCCGGATTCGAGTGCCGATTGGACACCCTGATTGACCGGCTGAATGTACTCACGCGGGATACGACCGCCCGTGATCTTGTCCTCGAACTCGTAGCCCTTACCGGGGTTCGGTTCGATCGACAGCTTGACCACGGCGAACTGGCCCGAGCCACCCGACTGCTTGATGTGCTTGTACTGGTACCCATCGACGTTCTTGGTGACCGTCTCGCGGTACGCGACCTGCGGCTTGCCGACGGTCGCCTCGACGTTGAACTCACGCTGCATGCGATCGACGAGCACCTCGAGGTGCAACTCGCCCATTCCGGAAATGACCGTTTGCCCGGTCTCCTCGTCGGAACGGATGCGGAATGTCGGGTCTTCGTCGGACAGCGACTTGAGCGCCTTGCCGAGCTTGTCCTGATCGGACTTGGTCTTGGGCTCGATGGCAACGTGGATCACCGGCTCGGGGAACTCCATGCGCTCGAGGATCACGAGATGGTCGCGATCGCACAAGGTGTCACCCGTGGTGACCTCCTTGAAGCCGAGCCCGGCAACGATGTCACCGGCCATCGCGACGTCGAGATCCTCGCGCTGATTGGCGTGCATCAGCAGGATCCGGCCGAGCCGCTCGCGCTTCTCCTTGGTGGAGTTGTAGACCTCTTCGCCCTTGCTGATCTCGCCCGAGTAGACACGGAAGTAGGTCAGTTTGCCGAATGGGTCGGCGACGATCTTGAACGCGAGCGCAGCGAACGACTCGTCACGTGGGCCGCGGGTCACGACCTCGTCACCGCGCATGTTGAGGCCCTGGGCGGGTTCGACGTCGAGCGGAGAGGGCAGATAGTCGATGACGGCGTCGAGCATCGGCTGAACGCCCTTGTTCTTGAACGCCGACCCACACAAGATCGGTACGAAGTCGTTCTTGAGCGTGCCCGAGCGGATCGCCTTCCTGATCTCCACCTCGGACACCTCTTCGCCGCCGAGGTACTTCTCCATCAGCTCTTCGTCTTCCGTGGCGATGGTCTCCATCATGTGCTCGCGGTACTCGTTGGCCTGATCGACCATGTGCGCCGGGATCTCGACCTCGTCCCACTTGGCGCCGAGTTCCTCGTCCTGCCAGACCAGGGCCTTCATCTTGATCAGGTCGACGAGCCCGATGAACGGCTCGTTCGATTCAGGGCCACCGGCGCCGATCGGCAACTGCGTGACCAGCGGATTGGCCTCGAGGCGGCTCTTGACCATGTCGACGGTGCGATAGAAGTTGGCACCGATGCGGTCCATCTTGTTGACGAAGCACATGCGCGGCACGTTGTACTTGTTGGCCTGACGCCACACGGTTTCGGTCTGCGGCTCGACGCCGGCGACCGAGTCGAACACGGTGACGGCACCGTCGAGCACTCGCAGCGAGCGCTCGACCTCGATCGTGAAGTCGACGTGCCCCGGCGTGTCGATGATGTTGATGCGATGGTTGTTCCACACGCACGTGGTCGCAGCCGACGTGATGGTGATGCCACGCTCTTGCTCCTGGGCCATGTGGTCCATGGTGGCCGCACCATCGTGGACCTCGCCGATCTTGTAGCTCTTGCCGGTGTAGTAGAGGATGCGCTCCGTCGTGGTGGTCTTGCCGGCGTCGATGTGCGCCATGATGCCGATATTGCGGGTGCGCTCGAGGGGGAACTCTCGCTTGGCCATCGTCAGATCACTTCCGTCTTTCGGGGGTAGAACTCTCAAGGAACAGGTCGGGGTCGAACAGCCGGGCCGGCCACGAACACGAGCGTCAAGTGTACCGGTTCACGACCCACAACAACGTGTGTGAGGTGCGGATTCGCCAGAGTCGACGCCGTCGATCCGAGCGACGTGATCACCGTGCGAACTCGCCGAATGGGGGCCGGAAACGGGGGCCGGAGTGGGTCCGGCCCGCCAGGTCGAACCACCGACATCGCCGAGCTCCCCTGCAGACCTCGACGCCGTGCCGGCGCGGGTCGGTCACGCTCGTCAATCCCGTGATCGGAAGGGTGTGACACGATCGGGAAGGTGTGACGTGATCGGGAAGGTGTGGCGAGCGTCAGTGACCGCTGATGTAGTCGGCGAGTGCCCGATTCTCGTGCTCGAGTTCGGTGAGTCGGGCCTTGACCACATCGCCGATCGAGACGATGCCGGCCAGGTGTCCCGTCTCATCGACGACGGGAAGGTGCCGAATGCGGCGCTCGGTCATCAGCGACATCAGCTGGTCGACGCCGTCACCGATCGAACAGGTGACGACCTTGGTCGACATCACGGACCCGACGCTCGCGTCCAGCGCGTCGCCTCCGTGCTGGGAAGCGGCCCGGACGATATCGCGTTCGGACAGGATGCCCTCGATCGCGCGACCGTCACCCGACACCACCAGCGCGCCGATTCGACGTTCGCCGAGGGCCCGCACCGCATCGTGCAGGCTCGCGGTCTGAGCAATGGTGGCCACATCGGCACCCTTGCCCCCGATGATCGACTGGACGTTCATGCACCCTCCTCGCAATCCCCTACCAACGAACATAGTGCGTTCGTGAAGCTGTGTGCGACGCGGGTCATCGCCCACGCGGACGGCGCACGCGCGCGGCAAACCGTCGCGTGGTTCCGACCGGATCCCGCATGAGTCGTCGCAGGCGGGCCATCGGTTTGCCCAGCTCCGCGAGCTGGCGGCGATGAGCCAGGTCGATCACCTCGTCGGCCGGTCGGCCGAACACCGTGTCGAACGACGGTCGGCCGGTGAGCCGCCACGTGGGAGGCGTCCGGCTGCCCCGGTCGAACACCACCACGCTGTCGTACACGTGCAGCCCGGCGACCGTGCGGGTCCACTCGGAAGGTTCGAAGCCGGCTTCGCGGCTGTGGAAGGCATGGAGATCGTCGAGTTTCGGCTTCACGTACTCGACGAACGATGTCGGCACTCCTAACCCGCCGCCGTACTCGGGCCAGTAGCTCGTTGCAACATCCTCGACCAGGTACACCCCACCTTCGCGCACGTGCGGCCACAGGAACTCGAGGCTGGCGATCTGATGGGCCGGAAGGTGGCTGCCGTCGTCGATCACGATGTCGAAGGCGCCGTATTGCTCGACCAGCGTCGACAGGAACGCCGGGTCCGACTGATCACCGACGTGCACATCAATACCGGCTTCGGTCAACGACGCCGTTCGGGGATCGATGTCGATGCCGACGATCACCGCCCGCCGGCCCAGGTAGTGCCGCCACATCTGCAGCGACCCACCGTGCGAGACGCCGATCTCGAGAACGACCGGTGCGGCGCCCCGAAAGCGCCCGAAGTGACGCTCGTAGATATCGAAGTAGTGATCCCACTTGTTGATCAAGCGGCCGTCGTTGTGCTCGAAGTACCACTTCAGTCCGCGAGTCGGTAGCCGTGGCCGCATGCGCAGGCAGGCTAGCAACGGTCGGCTCGAACGCAGCGAGGCATCGGCATGCCGTCGGACGCGAGCGGACCCGCCCGAATGGGCGGGTCCGCTCGGAACGATCAGTCGAGTTTCAGGTCACCAGCGGTAGTGAGCGAACGCCTTGTTGGAGTCCGCCATCTTCTGCATGTCGTCGCGCTTCTTCATCGCAGCGCCGAGACCATTGGCCGCGTCCATCAGCTCGTTGGCGAGGCACTGTGCCATCGACTTCTCGCGACGGGCACGGCTGTAGTCGACCAGCCACCGGATGGCGAGCGTCGTCGAACGGCGCGGCCGCACCTCGACGGGCACCTGGTAGGTGGCACCACCGACGCGACGGCTGCGAACCTCGAGCGGAGGCTTGACGTTGTCGACCGCCCGCTTCACGGTGTCGAGTGGATCCTCACCGGTCTTGGCAGCGATCTGCTTCATCGCGTCGTACACGATCTTCTCGGCGATGCTGCGCTTGCCGTGCAGCATGACCTTGTTGGTGAGCTGTGTGACGACCACCGAGTGGTAGATCGGATCCGCGAGGAGTTCGCGGCGAGGAGCGGGACCCTTACGAGGCATGATTCACTTCTCCCCTTTGGCGCCGTAACGACTGCGCGACTGCTTGCGACCCTTGACGCCGGCGGCATCGAGGGCACCACGGATGATCTTGTAGCGAACGCCGGGCAGGTCGCGAACGCGACCGCCGCGCACGAGCACGATCGAGTGCTCCTGGAGGTTGTGACCCTCACCCGGGATGTATGCCGTGATCTCGACACCGCTCGACAGGCGCACACGAGCGACCTTGCGAAGCGCCGAGTTCGGCTTCTTGGGGGTGGTGGTGTACACGCGAGTGCAGACACCGCGGCGCTGGGGCGAGCCCTTGAGCGCTGGGGTCTTGCTCTTGGTGAACTTCGAGCTGCGTCCTTGACGGACCAACTGCTGGATGGTGGGCACGAGGCAAACCTTCTTCGTTGACGTTGTCTCTGCGTTTCAGCACGCACGAGGGACCACCCCTCTGCGCAGGACCCTGCAATGTTATGGGCGAAGCTCCCCGGCTACAACCCGCGCGGCCAGCGCGTCGGCCAGATCCTCACGCCCGGGCGTCCAGAACCCGACGACAGAACCCGATGACAGGTCGGGGCCAGAACCCGATGACGGATCGGGGCCCGCACGCGCGACGGCCCCGGGGTCGCCCCGGGGCCGTCGCCTGCTCGTGCGCGAAACGAATCGACCGCCGTCAGCTCGCCGGCTCGCCCTCGTACGAACCGTGCAGGTTCGCCAGGAACTCGGCCGGGTCTTCGTGCTCGGCATCGCTGGAGTAGTAGGTCATCGGCTCGTAGTCGGGTGCTTCGATACCGAACTCGCGGTACTTCATCATGCCGGTACCGGCAGGGATCAGCTTGCCGATGATGATGTTCTCCTTGAGCCCGATCAGGCTGTCGGACTTGCCGTCGATGGCAGCCTCGGTGAGCACGCGAGTGGTCTCCTGGAACGAGGCCGCCGACAACCACGATTCGGTCGCCAGCGAGGCCTTGGTGATGCCCATGATCTCCGGGCGACCCTCGGCAGGGCGCTTGCCCTCCTCCACCATTCGACGGTTCGTGTCGCGGAACACCTTCGAGTCGACCCGCTCACCGGGCAGGAAGTCGGTGCCACCGGTCTCCTGCACGCCGATGCGACGCGTCATCTGACGCACGATCAGCTCGATGTGCTTGTCGTGGATCGACACACCCTGGTCGCGGTAGACCTTCTGGACCTCCTCGACCAGGTACACCTGGGTTTCGCGAATGCCCTTGATCTCCATCAATTCCTTCGGATCGGACGGGCCTTCGGTCAACTTGTCGCCGGCCTTGATGTCCTGGCCGTCCTCCACGATCGGGCGAGCACCGAGCGGCAGCACGACCTCGTGCTCTTCGCCTTCGTCGTCGATCACGGTCACGGGGATGCCCTTGCCCTCGTCCTCGCCGATGCGCAACACGCCCGACGCCTTGGCCAAACGCGCCGAGCCCTTCGGGGTGCGGGCCTCGAACAGCTCGACGACGCGCGGCAGACCGCCGGCGATGTCCTTGCCGGCCACGCCGCCGGTGTGGAACGTACGCATGGTGAGCTGGGTGCCGGGCTCGCCGATGGACTGAGCGGCGATGACGCCTACTGCCTCACCGAGCTCGATCGGCTTGCCGGTCGCCAGGGAACGGCCGTAGCACATCGCGCACACGCCGAGCTCGGCGTCACACGTGAGCACCGAACGCACGCGCACCCGGTCGATCGATGGATCGTCGCGGAGCGCCACGAGTTCGTCGTCACCCACGATCGTGTTGCGGGCGTACGTCGTTCCGTCGCTCAAAGTGATGTCGTTCAGCAACGCACGACCGAACAGCTTGGTCTCGAGATACGTGCGCTGATTGGCAGTGTCGGTGTGGACGTTGTTGATCCACACGCCCAGCGTCGTGCCACAGTCGACCTCGCGAACGATCAGCTCCTGGGCGACGTCGACGAGACGTCGCGTCAGGTAGCCGGAGTCGGCGGTACGCAGCGCCGTGTCGACGAGGCCCTTGCGAGCACCCGGCGTGGCGATGAAGTACTCGAGGGTTTCGAGACCCTCACGGAAGTTCGACTTGATCGGACGCGGAATCATGTCACCGCGGGGGTTGGCCACGAGGCCGCGCATGGCGGCGATCTGGCGCATCTGGGTCATGTTGCCGCGTGCGCCCGAGCCGACCATCATCTCGATCGGGTTGAACTGCTGGGCGCGGAATTCGGCTTCCATGATGTCCTGCAGCGTGGCGGTCGCCTCGGTCCAGATCCGGACCTCCTGCTGGCGACGCTCACCGTCGGTGATGATGCCGCGCCGGAACTGGTTCTCGACCTTGTCTGCCTGCGCCTCGTACCCGTCGAGCATCTCGCGCTTGATCTTGGGCGTCTTGACGTCGTCGATCGACACGGTCAGGCCGGACTGCGACGCGAACCGGTAACACAGGTTCTTGATCGCATCGAGCGCCGCCGCGACCTCGACGGCGTTGTAGTTGTCGGACAGACGCTCGACGATCACGCCCATCTCGCGCTTCTTGATCGTCTCCTGGATGTAGCCGAACTGCTCGGCGTACCCCGTAGGCAGCGCCTCCTGGAAGAGCGCGCGACCGGTCGTGGTGACGTACGGCTCGACGCCATTGCCCGGGCGCATCGTGATCTCGGCGTGCAGCTCGAGTGAACCCTCGTCATAGGCCCGTAGCGCCTCCCAGAGGTGGCGGAACACACGACCCTCACCCTTGGCGCCCTCGACGCGCTCGGTCAGGTAGAACCCGCCGATCACCATGTCCTGGGTGGGCGTCACGATCGGGCGACCCGACGCCGGGGACAAGATGTTGTTGGCGCTCAGCATCAACACCCGAGCCTCGGCCTGGGCCTCGGCCGACAGGGGGACGTGGATGGCCATCTGGTCACCGTCGAAGTCGGCGTTGAACGCCGTACAGACGAGCGGATGGATCTGGAGCGCCTTGCCCTCGACCAAAACCGGCTCGAACGCCTGGATCCCCAGGCGGTGCAGCGTCGGCGCACGGTTGAGCAGCACCGGGTGCTCCTTGATGACGTCATCGAGGACATCCCACACCTGTGGGCGGCGTCGCTCGACCATCCGCTTGGCGGTCTTGATGTTCTGCGCCAATTCGAGGTCGACGAGTCGTTTCATGACGAACGGCTTGAACAGCTCGAGCGCCATCAGCTTGGGCAGACCGCACTGGTGCAGCTTGAGCGTCGGGCCGGCGACAATGACGGAACGGCCGGAATAGTCGACACGCTTGCCGAGCAGGTTCTGACGGAACCGGCCCTGCTTGCCCTTCAGCATGTCGGACAGCGACTTGAGCGGGCGGTTGCCCGGCCCGGTCACCGGACGGCCACGGCGGCCGTTGTCGAACAGTGCGTCGACGGCCTCTTGCAGCATGCGCTTTTCGTTGTTGACGATGATCTCGGGTGCGCCGAGGTCGAGCAGGCGCTTCAGGCGGTTGTTCCGGTTGATCACGCGCCGGTAGAGATCGTTCAGGTCGCTCGTCGCGAACCGACCGCCGTCGAGCTGCACCATGGGCCGCAGCTCGGGCGGGATCACCGGCACGACGTCGAGGATCATCGCCTTGGGGTCGTTGATGCGTCGACCGTGCTCGTCTCGTCGGTTGAACGACGCGACGATCTTCAGACGCTTGATCGCCTTCTGCTTGCGCTGAGCGCTGAGCGGCTTCTGACCCTCCTGCGGATCGATCGCTCCACGCAGCTTGATCTCTTCCTCGTCGAAGTCGATGCGGTCGATGAGTTGCTTGATCGCGTCGGCGCCGGTGCCGCCCTCGAAATAGTCGCCGTACTTGTCGCGCAGCTCGCGCCACAGCATCTCGTCTTCGATGATCTTGCGGGAGTGGACGCTCTTGAACTCGTCCCACGCGCGCTCGACGAGGTCGAGTTCCATCTCGTAGCGCTCCCGCAGAGCCTCGATCTCCTTGTCGGCGTCGCGCTTCATCTTCTTCGTGTCGGTGCCCTCGGCTTCGGCGGCCTCGGCCTCGGCCTCGAGCTCCTTGAAACGGCGGTCGATCGCCAAGTCGAGTTCCTTGCGGATCTCGTCGCGCTCTTCGAGATACTCGGCCTCGAGGCTGGACAGATCCTCGTGGCGCTTGTCCTCGTCGACCCAGGTGACGAGGTTGGCGGCGAAGTAGATGACCTTCTCGAGCTGCTTGGCCTTGAGTTCTTCCTTGGGCTCGATGCCGGCCAGGAGATATGCCAACCACGAGCGGGTGCCGCGCAGATACCAGATGTGCACCACGGGGGCCGCCAGCTCGATGTGCCCCATGCGGTCGCGCCGCACCTTGGAGCGAGTCACCTCGACGCCGCAGCGCTCACAGATGATGCCCTTGAACCGGACCCGCTTGTACTTGCCGCAGTAGCACTCCCAGTCGCGGGTCGGTCCGAAGATCTTCTCGCAGAAGAGTCCGTCCTTCTCGGGGCGCAGGGTGCGGTAGTTGATGGTCTCCGGCTTCTTCACCTCGCCGTGTGACCACAGCCGGATCATGTCGGCCGTGGCCAGACCGATCTTGAGTTGTTCGAACATGTTGACGTCGAGCATTGAAGTCTCTTTTCGATGGTCGGGGACCGGTTTCCGCTCGCTGGCGCTCGCTGTGACCGCTCCCCTCCTGCGACTCGTCGCTGGCGCTTCCCTCGCCGCAGGTGGGTGTCAGTTGTGGTGTGTGTTCAGTCGGATTCGAATGGTCGGATCAGCGGGTCGCCCGCTGGCGCTCGTCGTCGTCGTCGGAGCCACGCTCCGGACGGGAGATGTCGATGCCGAGCTCCTCAGCGGCGCGGAAGACCTCGTCGTCGAGATCTCGCATCTCGATCTCGCGGCCGTCGTCGCCGAGCACCTCGACATTGATGCAGAGTGCCTGCATCTCCTTCATGAGCACCTTGAAGCTCTCGGGCACACCCGGTTCGGGGATGTTGTCGCCCTTGACGATCGCCTCGTACACCTTCACGCGCCCGAGCACGTCGTCGGACTTGATGGTGAGCAACTCCTGCAGACAGTACGCCGACCCATAGGCCTCGAGCGCCCACACTTCCATCTCACCGAAGCGCTGGCCACCGAACTGGGCCTTGCCACCGAGGGGCTGCTGGGTGATCATCGAGTACGGACCCGTCGAGCGGGCGTGGATCTTGTCGTCGACCAGGTGGGCCAACTTCAAGATGTACATGTATCCGCAGGTGATGGGGTTGTCGTAGGCATCGCCGGTGCGACCGTTGTAGAGCGTCGTCTTGCCGTTGGTGGCGATGATGCGATCACCGTTGGCCGCCTCGGGGTTGAGGTTTTCGAAGATCTGCTGGATCGTCGGGTGTTTGCCGGCCTTCTCGACCTCGTCCCAGTTCGCTCCGTCGAACACGGGCGTCGCCACGAAGGTGGACGGCTGGGTCGTGGGTCGGGTCTTGCGCTCGGTGCCGCTGATCGGCGTGTCGCCGACGATCTGGCCGGTGTTCGGGTCGGTCCAGCCCCAGCGGGCGCAATACCCGAGGTGGGCCTCGAGGACCTGGCCGATGTTCATGCGGCTGGGAACGCCGAGCGGGTTCAAGATGATGTCGACGGCCGAACCGTCTGCCATGTAGGGCATGTCCTCGATCGGCAGGATCTTGGAGATGACGCCCTTGTTGCCGTGGCGGCCGGCGAGCTTGTCACCGACCGAGATCTTGCGCTTCTGGGCCACGTACACACGCACCAGCTGGTTGACGCCCGGCGGCAGCTCGTCGCCGTCGTCGCGGTTGAAGACCTTGACGTCGATGACCTTGCCGGATTCGCCGTGGGGCACCTTGAGGCTGGTGTCGCGCACCTCACGGGCCTTCTCACCGAAGATGGCACGCAACAGGCGCTCTTCGGGCGTCAGCTCGGTCTCGCCCTTCGGGGTGACCTTGCCGACGAGCACGTCACCAGGGCCCACCTCGGCACCGACGCGAATGATGCCGCGATCGTCGAGGTCGGCGAGGATGTCGTCGCTGAGGTTGGGGATGTCCCGGCTGATCTCTTCGGGGCCGAGCTTCGTGTCGCGGGCATCGACTTCGTGTTCGTGGATGTGGATCGACGTGAGCACGTCGTCCTTCACCAGGCGCTCGGACAGGATGATCGCGTCCTCGAAGTTGTAGCCCTCCCACGGCATGAACGCCACGAGCAGGTTCTTGCCGAGTGCGAGCTCGCCGTGATCGGTCGACGGTCCGTCGGCCAGGATCGTGCCCTTGATGACCTTGTCACCCTCGGTCACGCGGGGACGCTGGTTGATGCACGTGTCCTGGTTGGAGCGACGGAACTTGGACAGCTTGTAGGTGTGCTTGCCCTGGGTCTTGTACTGCACCGTGATCGATGCGCCCGTCACCTCGATGACCTCGCCGTCGTCGGCTGCCTGGATCAGATCGGCGGCATCGCGTGCGGCCCGGTTCTCGATACCGGTGCCGATGTACGGCGCCTCTGCGCGGATCAACGGAACGGCCTGACGTTGCATGTTGGCACCCATCAGGGCGCGGTTGGCATCGTCGTGCTCAAGGAACGGGATCAATGCCGTCGCAACCGAAACGATCTGCTTCGGCGAGACGTCCATGTAGTCGACCTCGGTCGGGGGGACGTAGCCGATGTCGGTTGTGGCGCCGAAGAAGCTCTCCTGTTCGAGCATCTTGCGCAGGTCGTCGAGGCTGGCTGCCTGCGGTGACCGGCGCACGAGAACGCGAGCGTCGACGAACGTGCCGTCCGGATTGAGCGGCGTGTTGGCCTGGGCGACGACGTAGTTCTCTTCTTCGTCGGCGGCCATGTACACGATCTCGCCGGTGACCTTGCCGTCTTCGATCTTGCGGTACGGCGACTCGATGAAGCCGAACTCGTTGACTCGGGCATAGGTCGAGAGTCCGCCGATCAGGCCGATGTTGGGACCTTCGGGTGTCTCGATCGGACACATCCGGCCGTAGTGGCTGAAGTGCACGTCTCGAACTTCGAAGCCCGCTCGCTCGCGAGACAGGCCGCCCGGGCCGAGTGCCGACAGGCGACGACGGTGGGTGAGGCCCGACAGGGGGTTGACCTGGTCCATGAACTGCGACAGCTGGGAGGTACCGAAGAACTCCTTGATCGCCGCCACGACGGGCCGAATGTTGATCAGCGTCTGGGGCGTGATCGCCTCGACGTCCTGGGTGGTCATGCGCTCACGCACGACGCGCTCCATGCGGCTCAGGCCGATCCGCACCTGATTCTGGATCAACTCGCCCACCGAGCGGATGCGACGGTTCGCGAAGTGGTCTTGGTCGTCGAGCCGGTAGCCCGGCTCCTGCTTGACCAGGTTGAGCATGTAGGTGACCGACGCCAGCACCTCGCAGCGGCTGAGCACATGCTGCCCCTCGACCGGCAGGTCGAGCAGCGGCTCGCCCTCGGAGTTGACGGCGCCCGTGAGCCCGAACTGCTCACCGATCTTGGCGACCTCGGTGCCGAGCTTGCGGTTGAGCTTGTAGCGCCCGACGCGGCTGAGGTCATAGCGGCGGTTCTCGAAGAACGCGTTGCGGAAATAGGCCTTGGCCGACTCGACCGTCGGCGGCTCGCCGGGACGGGCCCGCTTGTAGATCTCGACGAGCGCCTCGTCGCGGGTGGGAGCGATGTCGCGCTCTTTGTCCCATTGCCCTTCGAGGAAGTCGAACTGGGCGACGAAACGATCGAGGAAGCCGGGAGCGTTCTCCTCGTCGTATCCGAGTGCCCGCAGCAGGGTGAAGATGCCGAGGCGACGCTTGCGAGCGACCCGGGTGCCGCACGTGACATCCTTGCCGGGGCGGTGCTCGACGTCGAACTCCATCCACTCACCGCGGTACGGGTGGATCGTGCCCTTGACAAGTTGGTGCTTGGTGAGGTTGCGCAGGCGGTAGCGCTCGCCCGGCTCGAAGATGACGCCGGGGCTGCGCACGAGTTGGGACACGACGACACGCTCGGTGCCGTTGATGATGAACGTGCCCTTGTCGGTCATCGCCGGCAGATCGCCCATGAAGACGGTCTGCTCTTTGATCTCACCGGTGTTGCGATTCATGAACCGGGCGCGCACGAAGATCGGCGCGCTGTAGGTCATGTCCTTCTCTTTGCACTCCTCCACCGTGAACTTCGGCGGCGGGCGCAGGTCCTCGTCGAACGGATCGAACTCGAGCTCGAGCTGCAAGGACTCGGAGAAGTCCTTGATCGGGCTGATGTCGCGGAACGTGTTCGCGAGACCCTCCTCGAGGAACCACTGGAAGCTCTCACGCTGGATGGCGATGAGGTCCGGTAGTTCGAGGGGTTCGTCCAAGTTCGCGAACGAATAGCGTTCACGGTAGGTCGAGCGAGTGGCCACAGATCACCTCGATGTTGTTGACACGGTCAAGAATGCGCGCCAAATCCCGGCCGAAGAACAGAGAGAGGACAGGGCGACGCACGGCAACAGACGATCCTATCCCGTTTGTCACAGGATCGTCAACCGTCGGGGCGGTGCTGTCTTGATCGGATCAAAGGCAGCCTCCCGGCCTCCCGTCCGAATTGGGGCACACGGTAAGGAAATCCGAGGTCGGTGTCAAGGATGCTCCCGGTCGATTCCGTGAAATCCCAGTTCAGGGGCGTGCAACCTGCTCGTCGACCGCCTCACCGGGAACGCCGTCGCCGCGCCGGTCAGGTACTGGGGCTCAGCGACAGCCGGCGGCGAACCCCCGCCGCGATCCCCTGCGGGCCACGCCGATCGCGAACTGCGTCCAGGAGCCGACCGAGCTCGCACTCGAACCGATCCGCCTCCTTGCGGCTGGACGACACGACGACGAGGCCGACCACGGCTGCAGGAATCGCCAGCAACGCGACCGGTGGCGCGAGCACGACACCCACGACGACCAGCGAGACGGCACCGAGTCCGAGCGACGAGCCGAACCAGAGCGCGGTCCGGTGATGGGGGCGGCGGTCGATCACGACCTGCACCATCGTGTGCTGGGCATCGACGGCGCACACCGAGGCGTCCACCCGCCGGGCACGTCCCAGCCTGCCCTCGCCCACCAGACCGCTGAGGCGGCGCCGAAGCGCACCCACGACATCGTCACGGCGACCCCACTGCATCTCGGCGATGCCTTGACGCTCGCGCCGAAGATGGTGTGTGCCGACGAGCCACCGGTCGATCAGTTCGAGCGTGAGGTTCGGTGGCAACGGAATCAGACGATGTTCGTAGAGCACGGCAGGCCCGAGCAGACGGTCCGACCGGCTGACCGGTGGCGGGCCACCGAGCAGCTCGATGGCGAGTGACTCACGGACGACGTGTTCGGGAATACCGACCTCGCCGGCAGCGGCGATGATCGCGTCGGGGTGATAGCCGCCCGGCTCCCGGGTACCCGCGTCGGCCAGCACATTCGCGCGCTGCAGCACACGCTCGACGGCCTCAACATCCAAGAAATCGGTCACGACCCCACCCTAGGACGTCAGCGGCGCCACGTGCCGTCGATTTCGACCGCGCCGATTTCGACCGCGCCGGATTCGAGACATCGCCGGATTCGAGACATCGCCGGATTCGAGACATCGCCGGATTCGAGACATCGCCGAATTCGAGACGTCATCTGCGGTCACATCGTCTGCGGTCGCGTCATCTGCCGTCACTGAGCGGCGACCGCGAGCACTCTGCCACCATCGAAATCGACGACGAGCAACCGAGCTCCATCGGCGAGCAAGAACTGGGGATGCTCGATACCGCTCAGGAATGGCACCCCACGGTGGGGTTGCCCGACGGGTGAGGCCGGCACGGCCACGACCTGGGCCTGGTTCCAGAGCGCGACCAGCACGACCTCGGGGTCCCACGGTGCAACGACGACGGACGTCGGAGTACTGCCCGGAGCGAAGACGGCGAGCGAACGAGGCGAGCTGGCGCAATTCGCGGCGGTGCCTCCGTACTCTGCGACCGGCACGCGGTCACCGACGCAGCGGGGAAAGGCGAAATCGTCTCCGGGTGCAGCGATCACCAGCTCGTCGGGCGGTGCACGTCCGTCGAGTCGACCATCGGAGATCTCGGTGACGAACCATCTCGTGTCGTCGAGGGGCGTGTGTGCGTAGGCGTGCTTGAATCCGGTGGCGTACTGCTCGGGCTGGGAGTCCGGGCCGGCGAGATACCACAAGGCGCCGGCGCCCTCGGCGAGCCGTCCTCCCTCGAGGCGACCCGAGGTGTCGTACAGGATACCGCCCCCCGCGACGGCGCTGATCGTCCCCTCCGACCTCCCGTTGTAGGGCAGGTCGTCGAGGACGACCGTCCGATCGGCGGGCTCGGCGATCGGGCCGACGGTCACGCGCCGTTGCTCCATGATCCAGAGCAGGTCGCCGTCGACCGCCACACCGGTCGGCGTGAGCAGCGCATCGACGAGCGTTCGTCGGGTCGTCGGGTCGTCGAGGTCGATCAGCAACACCCGACCGGTGCCGGCACGCTCACCCCCATTGAGCTCGGCGACCACCAGCTGTCGGTCCGGCGCACGTGCGACCTGCGTCGGACCCCTCAGACCCTCGACGAGGACCTCGACTGCGTACCCGTCCGGAACCTGGATGCCGTCGACTCCAGCCGAATCTCGTGTGTCCGACCCGTCGCCGCCGCACGCAGCCGCGAGCGACGCCGCCACCACCAGCAGGGCGACGGCAGCATGCATCCCTACAGTTTGGCTCCGAGCGCGAACGAGCCCCAGGTCACCCTGGGGCTCGCTGCAATGCTGAGCGCCGTCAGGCGCACGGCTCACTTGAGTTCGACGCTGGCGCCGGCCTCTTCGAGCTTGGCCTTGGCGGCCTCGGCGGCTGCCTTGTCGGCCTTCTCGAGGACATTGCTCGGGGCGCCGTCGACGAGGTCCTTGGCTTCCTTGAGGCCCAGGCTGGTGAGCTCGCGCACCGCCTTGATGACCTGGATCTTCTGGGCACCCGCACCGGTCAGGACGACGTCGAACTCGTCCTGCTCGGCCTCGGCCTCAGCGGCGGCAGCCGGCGCGCCTGCGGCGGCGACGGCCATCGGAGCAGCAGCGGTGACTTCGAACTTCTCTTCGAAGGCGTCGAGGAGCTCCTTGAGCTCGATGACGGTCATGCTGCCGATTGCGTCGAGGATTTCTTCCTTCGTTGCCATGTTGATGGCTCACTTTCTTGAAACGGTTCGTGCCGGTCGGCACGTTCGATGGGGATGTTGAAAACGGTTGTGAACTTCGAAGCGCCGCTTATGCGGCCTGCTTCTCGATGAGGGCTGAGAGCCCGTAGGCGAAGTTGCGCGGCAGCGCCTGGAGCAGGCCGGCCGTCTTGACCAGCGGTGCCTGTAGGGCCCCTGCGAAACTTGCCAGCAGCTCCTCCCGGGACGGGAGTTCGGCCAGGGCGCTGACGTCATTGGCCGACAACGTCGCCGTGCCGAGCACGCCGCCCTTGATCACCAGGGCCGGGAACGTCTTGGCCGCGTCGCGCAGTGCCTTCGCGGCGCCGGCGATATCGCCCTTCACGAATGTGAGGGCCGTCGGGCCGAGCAGGAACTCGTCGAGGCCGTCGAAGCCGGCCTTGCGGATCGCCAACTTGGCCAACGTGTTCTTGTACACGGTGTACTCGGCATCGCTGGGACGCAGAGCGGTCCGGATTCCGGCCAGTTGGGCAACGGTGAGGCCACGGTACTCGCTGACGAACACCGCCTGGGCGGCATTCAGCTTGGACGTGATCTCCTCGACGACTGCCACCTTCTCGGCTCGGGGCGGACGCCCGGTCGCCGATTCGACTGTTGCAGAATTACTCATGTGTGCACACCTCCTTTCGATCAACTCATGGCTCGCAAATGGCGACACCACGAGGATCGGGGGCAATCGATGTGATCGACCCGGTTCTTCGAAAGAGTGCACCTCGACTGGTGGGGCGAACCCATTCTCCGTTCCCTGGGCGATCACGAACGTGATCTCGATCAGGGATCGGGCCAGCGGTCTTCGGCGAGCAACCAATATGTAGGGGATGAGGGTATCCGGACCCGCCGCGAAGCGGACGCCCGGGGGCGACCGAGATCCTTCGCAACAATCCGGACGGCGACACGCACCGGTCGGCCAACCTGGGTGTCGACGGGTATTACGGCGCGACGGGCCCGCTGTTCAGCCTTCCCGGGTCGGCGACGGCTCGCCCCGGATCGCCTACGGTGGTCATCGGCTACACACCCGAGCAGTTCCGGCAGCACATCGGGGCCGAGCGGCTCACCGACCTGATACGACACGGCGAACGGACCGATGACAACACGTTGCAGATGCCCCGCTCGCGCCACACCGAGGTGACTTGACATGGAACAGTTCGAGGTCGACGTTGCGGATGTGGCGCGCGCCGTCGAGGCCTGCGGCATGTTCGTGTCGCTCAGTCCCGACGTGCTCGACGACCTGATACGAGCGTTCGACGGTGTGCGCCTGCGGACCGGTGAGATCCTGATGCGCGAGGGCGAGATCGCGGAGAACCTGTACGTCGTCCGCCACGGCCGGCTGCGCGTCACCGTCCAGAACGACGAGGGGGTCGAAGTCACCGTCGGCGAGATCGGCAAGAGCGAAGTGGTCGGCGAGATGGCCGTCATCACCGACCAGGACCGCTCCGCCACCGTTCATGCGATGCGTGACACGGATCTGTTCCAGCTGCCGGCCCAGGCATTCGGTCGTCTCATCCAACGCCACCCCGAGATGCTGCGACCCTTCGCCTCGGTCGTGGTGCAGCGTTTGCGAACGGCGATGAGCCGCCCGACGCGACCTGCGTTGCCGGCCACGATCGTGCTGATCCCTGCGGGCCCCGACGACTGTGTCGAACTGGCGAACCAGCTGGGGGGGCTGTTCTCCCAGTACACCTGCCGTGTCCTCCGGGCCTCGGACGCGATCGGCCAGACCAACCTCGCTGCCTGGCTACTCGACATCGAGAACGAGATCGACATCTCGCTGCTCGTGGCCGACCGCGAACCCACCGATTGGACTCGGCTCTGCCTCCGCCACGCCGACCGTGTTCTGCTCGTCGTGGACGACCGGACGGCGACGACGCTGACTTCGATCGAGGCCGATGCCGCCTGTCGGGCGCGGTTGGACGAGGTACCCCTCGAGCTCGTCATGCTCTACGACGGCCTGCCCGGCACGTCGCGCTGGCTGCGCACACGGTCGCTCGGGGCGCACTACAACGTCCGCCGATCGACGTCCGGCGACCTGGAGCGATTGGCGCGCCGCATCACCGGGAACTCGACCGTGGTGGTGCTCGGTGGCGGGGGCGCCCGTGGGTTCGCACACTTCGGTGTCGTGCGTGCGCTCCGTGAAGCCGGAGTCCCGATCGACGGCTTCGTCGGAACCAGCGCCGGAGCCATCGTGGGCGGGCTGCTGGCCCGGATCGATGATCCCGTGGAGGCACAACGTCAGATGCTCGATTGGTTCGATCGCGCGCGATGGCGAAGGGACTTCAATCCACCGCTCGTGTCGTTCATGACCGGACGCACGATGACGGCGGGCCTCCAAGAGCTCGCCGCCGACCTGACCATCGAAGACCTACCGATCGACTTCGCGGCGGTCTCCTGCGACCTGGTCAGCGCCACCCCGTTCGTCCACGATCGAGGGCCACTGTGGCAGGCGATCCGCTCCAGTGGGTCGGTCCCCGGCCTGTTCCCGCCCCTCGCGATCAATGGTCGGCTCCTCGTCGACGGCGGCCTCGTGGCGAACCTTCCGATCGAGATCGCTCGTGTGCGCCACCCGAACGCCCGGTTGATCGCGGTCGAGGTCGGCGACCCGACCGACATCGACGTCGGGGGGCTCGACGGTTCGGGGATCGTGAACGGCTGGCAGCGGCTACGCAAGCGCGGTAACTCGGGGGCCTCGCTCGCCCGCATGCTGATGCGGCTCACCGAACTCGGACGTCACGACTCGAACGAGCTCGCCGATGTGCTGATCAGCCCGGACGTGCGCGGCTTCGGCCTGATCGAGACCAAGCGCGCCGCCGAGATCTCGCAGCGCGGCTATGACGCCGGCAGGCAAGCCACCGAATCCGGCAAGCTCGATTGACACAGCCCGGACGCGACGGGGCCCGGACCGTCGCCGGTCCGGGCCCGCCCGACGAATGATCAGTCCTGTACCGGCTTCAAACGGTTGATGTCGACGCGCACGCCTGGGCCCATCGTGGTCGACAACGTGATCTTTCTGATGTAGCGGCCCTTGGCCGATGCCGGCTTCGCGCGCTGGATCTCATCGAGCACGGCCCGGAAGTTGGCGTCGAGCTTGTCCTGGTCGAAGCTGACGCGGCCGAGTTGCACGTGGACGTTGCCGTAGCGGTCAGTGCGGTACTCGACCTTGCCGCCCTTGAACTCCTCGACGGCTCGCCCCGCATCGGTCGTGACCGTGCCGGTCTTGGGGTTGGGCATCAGACCTCGCGGTCCGAGTACGCGGCCCAGGCGACCCACCAGCGGCATCATGTCGGGAGTCGCGATGATGACGTCGTAGTCGAGCTTGCCGGCCTCCATCTCGGCGAACAGGTCGTCGGCGCCGACCTGATCGGCGCCCGCAGCCCTGGCGGCTTCGGCCGCGTCACCGGATGCGAACACGGCGACCCGGACGTCCTTTCCGGTCCCCGAGGGCAGCGCGACCGTGCCACGCACCATCTGGTCGGCCTTGCGGGGGTCGACGCCGAGGCGGAACACCACATCGAGGTTCTCCTCGAACTTGGCGGTGGCCGTCGACTTGGCGATCTGGACCGCCTCGATCGGGCTGTAGAACCGTTCGCGATCGAACTTCTTCAGCGCGTCTGCGTACTTCTTACCGGACATTGTCTGTCTCCCTCGTGGTGTTGGATCCCCCAGGCGAGGTCGTCCTGGGCCGGATCGTTGATGTGAGTTGTTCGAGTTGGAGGAATTCCAACGTGCAGGGCCGGCAGAGCCAGCGATTCCGGCCAGAGGCCGGAGAAAGGATCGCCACTGACGAAGTCGGTGGAGGCGCCGAAGGCGCCCCGCCGGCGTCAGCCGACGGCGATTCCCATCGACCGGGCGGTGCCGCGGATCTGTTGCTTGGCAGCTTCGAGATCGTTGGCGTTGAGGTCGGGCATCTTCACCTTCGCGATCTCTTCGATCTGTGCGTCGCTGATCGTGCCAACCGTCTGTGAACCGGGCGTGCTGGCAGCCTTGTCGAGGCCGAGTGCCTTGCGAATCAGCACCGGCGCCGGTGGGGTCTTGAGGATGAACTCGAAGGTGCGATCTTCGAAGATCGTGATCTCGGTCGGCACCACGGTGCCGGCCTGCGCCTCGGTGCGGGCGTTGTACTGCTTGACGAAGTCCATGATCGCGATACCGTGCGGTCCGAGCGCCGTACCCACGGGGGGTGCGGGGCTGGCCTTACCGGCTTCGATCTGGATCTTGACGATCGCAGCGACTTTCTTCTTTGCCATCTTCGGGTCTCTCTGTCTCAGGCGTCGGATCGACGTGGGTGTCTCACAACTTGCTCACCTGGCTGAAGTCCATCTCCACCAGGGTTTCGCGACCAAAGATGTTGACGAGCACCTTCAGTTTCATGTGATCGGGGTTGATTTCGGCGATCGTGCCGAGGAAGTCCGCGAACGGGCCCTCCTTCACGCGCACGCTCTCGCCCTCTTCGTAGTCGAGCTTGGGCTTGGGACGGGCCGCGTCGGCCTCGCCACCCAGGCCCTTGACCGACAGGAACGTCCGTACTTCCTTGCGGCGCAGAGGCGTCGGCTTCTGTCCACGATCGCTCTGGCCGACGAACCCGGTGACACCCGGGGTGTTGCGGATGCAGTACCAGGACTCGTCGGTCATGTTGCAGCGAACCAGCAAGTAGCCGGGGAACACCTTGCGCTGAACGGTCTGCTTCTTGCCGTTCTTGAATTCGACGACTTCCTCCATCGGAATCACGACCTCGTAGATCGCATCTTCCATGTTCATCGACTGGATGCGGGCATGCAGGTTCGCGGTGACCTTCTTCTCGTAGCCCGACTGGGTGTGAACGACGTACCACGAACCCGGACGCGTCCACGGATCGTCCTCGTCGACCTCTTCCTCGTCGGCGACCGCTTCGGCCTCGGTAAGCACCTCGGCGCCCTCGTCGTCGGCCTGATCGGCCTGATCGGCGACGTCGGATTGCTCGGATTCGGAGATCGTCACATCGCCAATGGGCGGTGCGGCTTCGACCGATGCCGTAGCCGGTACGTCGTCGTCGACGACGTCATCGGTCTCCGTCACGTCGACGTCGCCGACGGGCAACAGGTCGGCGATCGAGGGCGTGATCGCCTCGATCGACTCGGTGTCTTGTTCGCTCATGCGTAGAACCAATCTGCGACGTACTGGAAGCCGATGTCGAGACCCCCGACGTACGCCGTGTAGACGATGACGGTTGCGGTGACGATGATCGAATAGCGAACGACCTCGGGACGGCCGGGCCATGCGACCTTGCGCATCTCGTCGCGCACTTCGCGGAGATACTGCGCAGGACCCACTCGATCGCGTTGCACCTGCGCGCGCGGCGCGCGCGTGGGTGCGCCCTTCTCGTCGAGGGCACCCTGGCGCTTCAGCAAGCGCTTCTGTTCGCGATTCAGGTCATCCATTGACATGGGATTTATCTCTCACGGATCGTCTGGGCAGGGCAGGAGGGACTCGAACCCCCGACCGTCGGTTTTGGAGACCGATGCTCTACCAACTGAGCTACTGCCCTCGGATGGAATCGCCAGCGTACCAGCGAGTCCGGTAGGGGCACCCCTACGACTCGGATCAGCGGGTCTCCTTGTGGACCGTGTGTTTGCGGTCGTTGCTGCAGTACTTGCTCATCTCGAGGCGCTCACGATCGTTCACCTTCGACTTCATCGTGATGTAGTTGCGCCGTTTGCACTCGGTGCACTCGAGGGTGATCTTCACCCGCTTGTCACTCTTGGCCATCTGATTCGCTCACTTCGTTCGTTGGGGCCGGCAGGGCGCCGACCCACATCTGTTCGTGAAGCCCACGTGGGCTTCATGGTGCTGCTCCGGTAATCGAGTGGGCCCGAGCCAGCTCGTGGCTCGGGCACCCTCGGTTCCCGAAACGATTTCGTCTTCGGTCAGTCGGTCACTTGATGATGTTGACGACGCGGCCCGCACCCACGGTACGACCACCCTCACGGATCGCGAACCGCAAACCCTCGTCCATCGCGATCGGCTTACCCAACTCGACCGTCATCTCGACATTGTCACCAGGCATCACCATCTCCGTACCCGACGGCAACTCGATCGTCCCCGTCACATCAGTCGTACGGAAAAAGAACTGCGGACGATAATTGTTGAAGAACGGCTTGTGACGACCACCCTCCTCCTTCGTCAACACATACACCTGACCCGTGAAATTCGTATGCGGCGTGATCGAACCCGGCTTACACAACACCTGCCCACGCTCAACATCATCCTTACCCGTCCCACGCAACAACGCACCAATGTTGTCCCCAGCCTGACCCTCATCAAGCAACTTACGGAACATCTCCACACCAGTACACGTCGTCTTCTGCGTATCACGCAACCCGACAATCTCGATCTCATCACCGGTGTGCACCACACCCTGCTCAACCTTGCCAGTCACCACCGTCCCACGACCAGTAATCGTGAACACATCCTCGATCGGCATCAAAAACGGCTTATCCAACTCACGCACCGGCTCAGGAATATACGAATCACAAGCAGCCATCAACGCCATCACCTGCTCCTGCGCCTCCGCATCACCCTCCAACGCCTTCAACGCACTCACAGCAACCACCGGACAGTTGTCACCATCAAACTCATACTCCGACAACAACTCACGAATCTCCAACTCGACCAACTCGAGCAACTCCTCATCATCGACCATGTCAGCCTTGTTCAACGCCACCACGATCGACGGCACACCCACCTGACGAGCCAACAACACATGCTCACGCGTCTGAGGCATCGGACCATCCGTCGCAGCCACCACCAAAATCGCGCCATCAACCTGCGCAGCACCCGTAATCATGTTCTTGATGTAATCAGCATGACCCGGCATATCAACATGCGCATAATGCCGATTCTCAGTCTGATACTCGATATGAGCAATCGAAATCGTAATACCACGCGCCTTCTCCTCCGGCGCCTTGTCAATCGTGTCAAACGCCGAAAACTCAGCCAACCCACGATCCGCCAACGTCCGCGAAATCGCCGCCGTCAACGTCGTCTTCCCATGGTCAATATGACCCATCGTCCCAATATTCACATGCGGCTTATTACGCTCGAACTTCACCTTGCTCATAGCACTGTCCCTTTGTCTGCGGGTTGTTGTGGATTACTTCTGTTTCGTCGGGCTCACTGTCGCGAACCGTCTTGTAGCGCCGATCGGGATCGAACCGATGACCTTCCGATTATGAGCCGGATGCTCTGACCAACTGAGCTACGGCGCCCTGGCCTTGGCCCCCGGGCGGGTTGCCCCGACCGGTTGGTCGAGCCCTCTGTGGGAATCGAACCCACGACACCAGCCTTACCATGGCTGTGCTCTGCCGACTGAGCTAAGAGGGCACTCTTGCTAGGTTCGGTGCGCGGCAGAGCCGCGAACCGACGTGCCAGTGTAGCGGCCGAGGCGACGATCACACCGCGCGGAGCGGACCGATTTGGTTCCCCCACGCAGGCGTGAACCGCCTGCTCAGCGCCATGATCAGCTCACTACGCTGTCGCGGATGAGCGACGAGCGGACCGGTGACGAGAAGAGCGCCGTGGTGGTACGACCGGCCAAGGCGACCGACGCCGCCGCCATCGTCGAGATCTACAACCGAGAAGTCACCCAGACCACGGCCACGTTCGATCTGGTTCCGCGGACCCTGGAGGCGCAACAGGAATGGCTGGCCGACCGATCTGGCGCGTTCGCGGCGATCGTCGGCGTCGATCCGCGCAGCAGGCAGGTGATCGGCTTTGCATCGCTGTCGCCCTACAAGGAACGCGCTGCATATCGCACGACGGTCGAGGACTCGATCTATGTCCATCGCGACTTCGGCGGCATCGGCATCGGCAAGACGCTACTGGGACACCTCGTCGACGTCGCCCGGGAATCGGGGTTCCATTCGATCATCGCTCGGATCGAGGCGACGAGTTCTGCGTCGAGGGCGTTGCACGCTGCATGTGGATTCGAACTCGTGGGGATCGAGCGCGAGGTGGGCCGCAAGTTCCACCGTTGGCTGGACGTGGCCGTCATGCAACGGATGCTCTGATCTGCAACGAGACATCGCACGACACGGTGGCGGGAAACAGGGGGCCGGAATCGGCGACGCCGCCCCTTCGGGCGGCGCCGCCGCGTGGTGGGCCGGGAAGGATTCGAACCTTCGAAGGCAATGCCGACGGGTTTACAGCCCGTTCCCTTTGGCCACTCGGGCACCGACCCATTCGTTCGACCGGGCGTGACCGCCGAGCCGACCCGGAATCGTATCGGCGGGGACTGGCAATGCGACAGTCGTTAACCTGAGTGCATGCCGAGTTTTGACGTCGTCTCCGAAGTTGATCGCCAGGAAGTCCGCAACGCGATCGACCAAGCCCAACGTGAGGTCGCCAACCGGTTCGACTTCAAGAACACCAACTCCTCGATCGAACAAAACGATTTGGTCATCACGCTGGCGACCGTCAGCGAGGACCGCCTCAACGCGCTCCGCACAGTGCTCGAGGAGAAGCTGGTCAAGCGTGGGGTCTCCTTGCGTGGCGTCGAATACGGCGACGTGCAGGAGGCAACCCAGAACACGGTGCGTCAGGTGGTGACGATCAAGGTCGGCATCTCGGCCGACAAAGCGCGCGAGATCAACAAACTCATCAAGTCGGATGGACCCAAGGGTGTGCAGAGTCAGACCCAGGGTGAATCGGTGCGGGTGTCGAGCAAGAAACGGGACGACTTGCAGTCGGTCATGCAGTTGCTCAAGGGTGGCGAACTCGGCATCCCGCTTCAGTTCAACAACTTCCGCGACTGACGGGACGCGCGGCGGCGCTATCGACGCTCAGCCCGTGAGGCGATCGATCTGGATGTCGATCAGACGATCGACCGTTGTGACATCGGGCATCATCTCGACGTTCGGACCGGGATCGCATGACTCGAGCTGGATCCGCCTCGGACCGACCTGCGTGGCGACAGCGCCTGATTCGATCGGGCCGCGTTGCGCCCAGAGCTGCATCGAGCCGAGCGCGGTCGCAGCGTTCGCCTCGGTTGCCGTTTCGAACACTGCGATGAAGCACACCGTGCCGCCACGCGCGATCGGTTGGTACGAGTCGGATCTGACGATCGCAGCAAGTCGTCCGACGGCGGCGGTCGGCAACCGGGCCCCCCAGACGAGCGCCCAATCGTCGACCCCGATGGCCATCGGATCTGCGAGAGGTCGATCCTCGGGCAGTGGGGTGGCTGCGGCAGCCCGAACAGGGGCGTCGTCGAGCACTCCATAGATCCCATCGGGAACGACGTCGCCCAATCCGACCGTGTTCGGTTCGGCGCCGGCGGCGGCCAGGATGGAGCCGCCGAGCTGATCGACGGCGGCGATCTCATAGGCGATCGGGATCGGGATGACGTCAGAGATCTCCGCCGGGCCAGCCGCCTGCGTCGCCGGCGTCGCGGCGCGCTCGATCAGGTACGAGTCGACCGCGCGCCGTGCGATGGACTGAGGAGACGACACGCCGGTCACGCCGCTCGCGTCGGATTCGACGACGGTGTCTTCGGTGTCCGGGGCCAACTGATACTCGAGCGCAGCCAGCAGTGACGTCTCGAGGGCTGCCCGGAGTTGATCCTCGCCGGCACCCTCGGCCCGATAGATCGTGTTGGAGGTCGGATCGAAGAACGCCGGTTGCCGGAGCGCCAGCTCGGAAGCGACCTGCGCCGGCACGATGTCTCCGTTCGCAATGCCGAACGCTCGCCATGCCGGAACCTGCTCGACCCATTGATCACCGACGGTCGCCCCGAGCAGCGCGGTCGCGTACTGATCATCGGGCTGCACGACGAGTGGGACGGTCTGATCGAACTCGACACCGGTCGACAGCTGGATGTCGTCCACAATCGGAGTGAGAGCCGCGTCCCAATCGGTCGTGAACAGGTAGGAGCGCCCGAAGACCAGAGCGCCGGCGATCAGTCCGCCGATGACGAAGAAGGCAAGCAGTGAGCGGCCGAACAGCCTGCCCTGTTTCTGCTGACGGGTGGCGCGGAGCTGCGCCGAGCGAAGCGCAGTGAGGTCGGTCGTTGCGCCCGCCGACGTGATCGGGGCGGCGATCGGCGGGGTGACCACCGGATTGACGGCTGGAAGGGTGGGCAGTGCACCGGACGCCGTAGGGAGCACAGGTGCTTGGCGCCCTGCCTGGAGCGCCGGATCGGCTACACCACCGCCGTGGGCTGACACATCGCGGGCTTGTGGCAGCACCGGTGTGGACAGTGCCGCTTCGAACACCGACGCCGGGGGCGGCGCCTGGTGACTGGGTGATGGCTGGTACTGCTCGTGAATGGGCTCCGCCGGCACACCGCCGTAGCCCTGCACGACCGGAGGCTGCACGACCGGAGGCTGCACGACCGGAGGCTGCACGACCGGAGGCTGCACGACCGGAGGGTGCACGACCGGAGGCTCCGGCGACAGCGTGATCTCGCTGGGCAGCGGCCGCGACTGCTCGAATGGTCGCTCGTGCGGCTGGCGCGCCCGCGGCCGGAGAAGATCCGGGCGATCGGCGTGGGAGCGGCTGCTCGACCACCGGTGGCATCGGTGGCAGTGGCACGTGGGCAGGCGCCGAATCGAAGCCGGGCTGGGCGAGAGGTTCGGGATATGACGAGTCACGCCTGGGGAGCGGCCCTTCGAGCGACTGCGGCACCGGTGGGGCGGGTTGGTCGTGCGGCATCGAAGGCGCTGGAGATGAAACTGCTGATGGCGCAGAACCCGGGGCCGTCTCGGCGAGATCGGGGTCTCCGACTCGTTGTAACGCACTCCCGAGGTCGAACTGAAAGGACGTCTTGCGGGTTGCTTCCTCGTCGGCACGCGGCGAACCACCGGCGTCGGTCACGGAGTTCCAGTTCCAGCGCGAATGCGCGCCGAGTGCATCTTCCACAGCAGGGATATCGGCATCGTCGTCGCTCATCTTGAGGATCCACAGACGATGACGTCGATCGGGAAAGCGGCGCGATGCGTCACGAATTCACCCATCCGAATCGCCGTCGGCGGCCCTGCGCTGCAACTCGTCGACGATGGAAGCATCGGCGAGAGTGGTCGTGTCTCCGAGATTGCGCCCCTCGGCCACGTCGCGGAGCAGGCGACGCATGATCTTGCCCGATCGTGTCTTGGGTAGATCGGGGGTGATGAAGATCGCTTTGGGCTTGGCGATCGCCCCGATCTCGCGAGCGACGTGATCGCGCAGGTCGGCCACCGACACGTCAGCCCCACCGCGCAGGATCACGTATGCGAAGACAGCCTGCCCCGTGGTCGGGTCGTTGGCCCCGACCACCGCAGCTTCGGCGACGGCCGGATGCGAGACCAGCGCGGACTCGACCTCGGTGGTGGAGATGCGGTGCCCCGACACGTTCATCACGTCGTCGACGCGTCCGAGCAGCCAGAGATACCCGTCGTCGTCGAGCTTGGCGCCGTCACCCGCGAAGTAGCGGCCCTCGAAACGCGACCAGTAGGTGTCCTCGTAACGCTGTGGGTCACCCCAGATTCCGCGCAACATGCCAGGCCAGGGTCGCGTCAACGTGAGGTAACCGCCGCCGTTGGTGACGACGTTGGCGTTGTCGTCGACCAGTTCGGCCGAGACGCCGGGCAGCGCGAACGTGGCCGAGCCGGGCTTGGTGGTGGTGGCACCGGGCAGCGGGCTGATCATGATGCCGCCGGTTTCGGTCTGCCACCAGGTATCGACGATCGGGCAGCGCCCGTGGCCGATGTGTTCGTGGTACCACATCCATGCCTCGGGGTTGATCGGCTCGCCGACGGTGCCGATCAGCTTGAGCGAGGACAAGTCGTGTTTGGCGGGCTCTTGGGCGCCCCACTTCATGAACGTGCGGATCGCCGTCGGCGCCGTGTAGAACTTCGTGACCTGGTACTTCTCGACGATCTCCCAGAACCGATCGTTGGCCGGGTAGTTGGGGACGCCTTCGTACATCACCTGCGTGCAGCCGTTGGAGAGCGGGCCGTAGACGATGTAACTGTGGCCGGTGATCCAGCCGACGTCGGCAGTGCACCAGAACACATCGGTCTCGGGATCGAGGTCGAACACGTACTTGTGGGTGTAGGTGACGTGGGTGAGGTAGCCACCCATGGTGTGCATGATGCCCTTCGGCTTGCCGGTCGTGCCACTGGTGTAGAGCAGGAACAGCAGGTCCTCGGAGTCCATCGGCTCGGCCGGGCAGTCGGTCGACGCACCCTCCATCAACTCGTGATACCAATGGTCGCGGCCTGCGACCATGGTCACGTCGTTGCCGCCGCGCTTGACCACGACCACATGTTCGATCGTCGAGGTATTGGCAACCGCCTCATCGGCAGCCGGCTTGAGCGGGAACACCTCGCCGCGCCGGTAGCCGCCATCGGCGGTGATCAGCACCTTGGCGTCCGCGTCGTTGATGCGGTCGGCCAACGATTGTGCGGAGAATCCGCCGAAGACCACGCTGTGTGGTGCACCGATGCGGGCGCAGGCGAGCATCGCAACCGCAGCCTCGGGGACCATCGGCATGTAGATGTTGACGCGGTCGCCCTTCGCCACGCCGAGCCCCTTGAGCACGTTGGCGAACTGTGACACCTCGGTCAAGAGGTCGGAGTACGTGATCGTGCGCGTGTCGCCCGGCTCGCCCTCCCAATGGATCGCCACCTTGTCGCCGTTACCGGCTTCGACGTGGCGATCGAGGCAGTTGTCGGTGACGTTCAACTCGCCACCGATGAACCACTTGGCGTACGGCAGCTGCCAGTCGAGAATCGTGTCCCACGGCTTCGACCAACGCACCAACTCAGCTGCCTGGCGGGCCCAGAACCCCTCGTCGTCGGTGGCTGCCTCGTCGTACAGCGACATGTCGCGCACCAGCGCATCAGCCTTGAATGCTTCGGACGGCGGGAACTTGCGGTTTTCCGCCATCAATGCGTCGATCGTGTCGTGCTGCTCGTCGCTCATGGCCGCCATGGTAGTTCGGAGTACGTCGGGCACGCTCTGACAAGTCAGGTCTCGACCCGCCACTCGATCACCGAGAAGGCCCCCAGCCCGCTCGGGTCGAGAAGCGCCTCGGCTTCGCTGATTCGGCTGCGCATCCGCATCGCTGCCAAGTCGGGACGGGAGGCATGCTTTTCCCAGTAGCGCTTGCCCTCCTCGACCAGCTCACCGATTCCGTGGAGCTGCAGCCATTGAGCCTGGCTGCGGACGGCGTCGGGCTCGGGAAGCTGGTCGATCGCCAGCTCGGCCGTGATGTCCTGGCTTCCGGGATCCGCGAGGTAGTGGTCGCCTCTCTCATGGGCACGGTAGGTGCGCAACCACTCACGCCAGGGACGCCGAGCCAGCCCCGCAGTGGTCGAGGAGGCATAGTCGATGGCGATCACCGTTCCGCTGCGCAGGCGGGAACAGGCGTCGCCGACCCACTCGTGAGCTGCGGTTTGGAGAGGGGCCCGCGCCCCGAGCGATGCCACCGTGGGCAACAGCGACGGCATCGGATCGAGGCAGGCGCTGAGCTGCTCGACCAACCGGCCATCGGGCAACTCGACCACGAACGCCTCCCGCCAGCCGTCGTCGTGAACGACCAGCCGGAACGGCAGGTTGTCGAGCAGCTCGTTGGCGATGATCACGCCGTCGAACGGGCCGTCGGGCATCGTCGCGCACGATTCGACCCCGTCCGGATGGAGGGCGCGCTGTGAGCCCGACACATCGACGGCAACGTACCGCATCGCCGCCGCGCACGCAGGCCCGGCCGCGAGAACAGAGCGGGCCAACGTGCCCGGCCCGGCGCCGGCGTCGACCACTGTGAAGAGCTCAGGCCGACCGAGTCGCAGCCACTCGGCGTCGAGGAACCGCGCCAACACCGCCCCGAACAACGGGCCGACCTCTGGTGATGTGATGAAGTCGCCGCGTCGGCCGGCGCGGCCACCTTTGGTGTAGAAGCCCGATGGCCCGTACAGCGCCGCGTCCATGAACTCTGAGAACGGAACGACCGCGCGCACCCCGTTGCGGTCACCGAACTGCCGACCCGCCCCGTCCACTTCGCGACCAGAACGGGTTGGCTCAGCGGCCGAGCGCGCCGGTGAGATCTTGTAGATCGGCGAAGCGCAGCACGAGACCGGGCAGGATGCCGAGCACCAGGGTTCCACCGGCGCAGATGACGAGGGCGGCCCAGACCGGCTGGGGTGGATCGATCGGTGTCACGTCACCGTCGGGTGCCGGGTTCATCCACATCTCGCGCAGGATCCTCATGTAGTACGCAGCCGCGATCACGGTGTTGACTGCAGCGATCACGGCGAGCGTGTTGGCGGCGCCGCCGCCGGCGTCGAGCACGGTCTTGAAGGCCTGCAGCTTGGCGATCCAGATGCCGAGCGGGGGGATACCGGCCAGCGACGCGAGGAACAGCGTCATGAGCAGACCGAGCGCCGGCGAGTAGCTCATCAGGCCACCGAATGACGAGATCTCACCGCTGTGCGTCTTGCGGCTCACGGCCATGATCACCGCGAATGCGCCGAGGTTCGACAGCGCGTAGATCAACAGGTAGATGACCACCGATTTCAGCGCCGATTCGGCAGCGTCACCGGTCGCCAGGACTGCGAGCGGCATCAGGATGAAGCCACCTTGGCTGACCGATGAGTACGCGAGCATGCGAACGATGTTGGTCTGGCGCAGAGCCAACACGTTGCCGACGGTCATCGTGAGCGCGGCGAGGATCCAGAGGAACGGCTGGTACACGCCGTCGGCTGCGTACATGGCGAGATACAGCATCGAGACCAGCCCGACGAAGCCGGCTGCCTTCGAGGCCACCGACAAGAACGCCGTGACCGGCAGCGGCGCACCCTCGTAGGTGTCGGGTGCCCATTCGTGGAACGGCACCGCCGACACCTTGAACCCGAATCCGACGATGACGAACGCCACGGCGACGACCTGCATGGCGATCAGGCCAGGGCCGGCATCTGCTTCGGCCAACGCTACGCCGATCTCGGACAGCTTGGTGGTGCCGGTCGTGCCGTACAGGTAGCTCATGCCGTACAACAACACGCCGGAGGCGAACACGCCGAGCAGGTAGTACTTGACGCCCGCCTCGTTCGACTTCGCATCGCGCTTGCGCCACGCCGCCATCATGTACGCCGGGATCGACAGCAGCTCGAGTGCGACGAACACCGACACCAGGTCGCGGCTGGATGCCATCATCACCATGCCGAGCACGCTGACGAGCAACATCAGGTAGAACTCGCCCTGGTAGTAGCCGCCTTCCTCCAACTCGTTCTGGCTCATCAGGACGATGACGTAGCCGATCAGCAAGAACAGCGCCTTGAGGATCAACGCGTACTGATCGACCACGTAGCGATCGAAGAACATCGATCGAACGTCGTCGCCCACGACGGCGAGTGTCACCACCGGGATGAATGCACCCAGCAGGACGAATCCGGTGAGCGAGGCCATCATCCACTTCTTGGCGTCTTCGAGCCAGAGGTCGATCAACAACACCAGGTTGATGCCGACCACGAGCACGATCTCGGGCGCGAGCGCGTGCCAGTCGGTATGCGGCCGGATCCAATCGGACGCCTGGGCGAGGAGCGCGGCGATCACGGAATGCCGTTCCCCACGCGTTCGACGAGCTGGACGACGGCGGGATCCATGACCTTGAACATCAGTTGCGGGTAGACCCCGAACACCAGGATGGCCACGAGGAACGGTGTCCACGAGATCCACTCGATCGTGCTGACATCGTGGATCTCATCGTGCTCCGCGTCGTGATCATGGTCGTGGTTGGCAGCTGCGCTCAGCGAATGGGCGGGCTCACCATGCGACACGAACTCGGGATTCGGCAAACCCATCGCCGTGCGCTGGAACATCCACAACAGATAGCCGGCGGCGAGCACCGTGCCGATCGCCGCGATCACCATCAACGTGCGGAACAGCGCTTCGCTGAGACCGAAGTTGGGGCTGTATGCCGACAGGAGGGCCGGGAACTCGCCCCAGAAACCAGCCAGGCCTGGCAGGCCGAGTGATGCCATCGCCGCGAATCCGAGGATCCAACCCATCCTGGGCATCTGGATCAGCATGCCGGACAGGCGCTTGATCTCGAGCGTGTGGTACCGATGCTTGACCGACCCGGCGACGAAGAACAGCATGCCGGTGATCAGGCCGTGGGCGACCATCCCGAACAGGGCGGCGTTGATGCCGAACGTGGTGAGCGTCGAGATACCCAGCATCACGAAGCCCATGTGTGCCACGGACGAGAACGCGATCAGCCGCTTCATGTCGGTCTGTGCGAGGCAGCCGAGCGCGCCGTAGATGATGCCGATCACGGCGAGGATGCCGATCACCGGCGCCCATTCCCACGCACCTTGGGGCAGCATCGGGATGGCGATCCGCACGAAGCCGTACGTGCCCAACTTCAGCAGGATCGCTGCCAGGATGACGGAGCCCTGGGTCGGCGCCTGTGTATGGGCATCCGGCAACCAGGTGTGGAACGGGAACATCGGAACCTTGACGGCGAAACCGATGAACATGCCGGCGAAGATCCAGACCTGCACGTCGTGTCCGACGAGCGCGCCGTACGTCATCAAGTGCTCGAACGCGAAACTGTAGGGCTCGGCCGCACCCGCAGCCGCGGCCTGGCTGCCGGCCTGGAAGAACAGGGCCAGGAATGCGACGAGCATCAGGGCCGAACCGAACATCGTGTAGAGGAAGAACTTGAGCGACGCATACTGGCGATCCTCACCGCCCCACACCCCGATCATGAAGTACATCGGCAGCAGCACCAACTCGAAGAACACGAAGAACAGGATCAGGTCCTGGGCGATGAACGAGCCGGCCATGCCGACCTGCAGCACCAGCATCAGCATCAGAAATGCCTTCGGATTGCCCGCCTCGGGCACATTGTTCCAGGTGTAGATCGTCACCAGGAACGTGACCGCCATCGACAGTATGTAGAGCGGCAGGCTGATGCCATCGAGCCCGACGATGTAGTTCGACTTGATGACCTCGATCCACGGTTCGTCGACCGCGAACTGCAGCGTGGCCGAGTTGCCGTAGTCGAATTGGATCAGGGTGTAGATCCCGACCGCGAGCGTCACGCCCGACGTGACGATCGCGATCTGCTTGTGCGAGCGCTCGTCGGAGCCGGGGATGAACATCATGATCAGCACGCCCACCAGTGGGAGGAAGGTGCCGATCGTGAGGAGAGCGTTGTTGCTGTAATCCATGAAATTGAGCCTCAGACGTTGAGCAGGATGAGCACGATCGCGCCAACCGCGGCGGCGCCGAAGAGCAGCGCGCCGTACTGGTTGACCTTGCCGGATTGGACAGGTTGGAGGGCGTGGCCGGTTTCGCTGGCGACCAAGCCCGATGCGTTGACCGCACCATCGACCACACGTTGATCGATGTTGCGGTAGACCCAGTCACCGGTGCGCCTGGTGGAACGGCCGGCACCATCGACGGCACCATCGATCACTTTCTGGTTGAACCAGTAGGCCGCCTTGGCGATCGGGTGGGCGACGCCGTACGTGATGACTCGCTCGTACAGGTCGTCGAGATACAGCTTGTTGACCAGGAATCGGTGCCCCGCTCCGAACAGCTTGTTGCGCTCGGTGAGACCGACCAGCGGCGACAGGACGTTCTTCTGCTTGCCGAAGACGGCCAGGCTGAGGAACAGACTGACCAGGAAGCCGGCCAGCACCAGCAACAGGCCGGGCGCCGCAGCTGCCCAGGTGAACTTGGGCGGTTCGGGAACGGTATAGATCGGATCGACCTCGGCGTGACCGCCCTCGGCCTCGCCCTCTGCACCCGGTTCATCGGCCTGCGGCGCTGCAAATGCCTGCGCGACTGCGGTTGTGGCTGCTTCCTCTTCGCTCTGACCGCCTTCTGCTTCGTGGTGGGCGATCGGCAACCCGATCGACGACTCGGTCTGGTGCTCGAACCAGTGGATGCCGAAGGCCGGGGCGTTGAGGTAGCCGGATCCAACGGCGAGCACGCCCAGGATCAGCAGCGGAGCGGTGATCTTCCATGGCGAGTCGAACGGGGCGAAGGGGAACGGACGACCCGGCTCGGGCGCATCGTGATGATCGTCGCCGTGACCGTGATCGTCATGGCCGTGCGCGTCGTGTGCTTCGTCGTGGCCGTGGTCGTCATCGTGTTCGACACCCATGAAGTGGGCGGCGCCGCCGCGCGGTGCGCCGAAGAACGTGAGGTAGGTCGCCCGCGTCATGTAGGCGGTCGTCATGAAGGCACCGACGATGCCGACGATGTAGAAGACGGTGTAGTCGGCGTACTTGGCCGAATCGATGATCTCGTCCTTCGAGAAGAACCCGCTGAACAACGGGACACCACACAGTGCCGCCGTACTGACCATCCAGACCCCGAACGAGATCGGCATCTTCTTCCAGATCCCGCCCATGTCCTTCTTCATGTCGAAGCTGTGGTGGCTGGCCGTGTAGCTGATCGAGCCGGCTACGAGGAACAGGGCGCACTTGAAGAAGGCGTGGGTGAAGATGTGGAACACCGAGGCTGTCCAGGCGCCGACACCGAGGCCCATCATCATGTAGCCCAGCTGCGACACCGTCGAGTAGGCGAGCACCTTCTTGATGTCGTCCTGCACGAACGCGAGAGCGGCGGCAACGATGACAGTGATGCCGCCGATCACCGCGATCAGATTGAAGGTCTGGCCCAATGCGTTGATCTCGAGCCCGACGTGGAAGACCGGGTAGAGGCGGGCGACCAGGAAGACGCCGGCGACGACCATCGTCGAACTGTGCAACAGCGAGCTGACGGGCGTCGGGCCTGCCATGGCGTCGGGCAACCAGGTGTGCAGCGGGAACTGACCCGACTTGCCGATACAGGCGATGAACAGCGCGACCGCGGCCCACATCAGCACGTTCTGGCTGTCGAACTCGCCGGCCGCCGCCGCTTCGTTGATGCCCTTGATGTCGAGCGTGCCGAAAATTCCGAGCAGCATCGCCGTACCGACCAGCAGCCCGACGTCGCCGACACGAACCGTCCAGAACGCCTTGAGGGCCGCCTCGCTGTTGGCCCGTTCCTCCCACCAGTGGCCGATCAGGAGGAACGAGGTGAGCCCCATGATCTCCCAGCCGAGGATCAGCTGGACCATGTTGGGGGCCAGCACCATGATCAGCATGCCGGCCGAGAACAGTGTGATGCTGGCGAAGAAGTGGGTGTAGCGGCGATCGCCCTTGACGTACTCGGTCGAGTAGATCTGCACCAGTGTCGAGATGAACGCCACCAGCAGCAACGCCATCACGGCCAGGCCGTCGATGTGTTCGCCGACACCGAACTTGGTGCCGCCGCTCTGCCACCAGGTCCACTGTTTGATGAGCGGTGCGACCTCCTCGCCGTGTGACGAGTCGACCCGATCGATCCACTGGAACGCAGTGCCCGCGGCGATCACGAGGGCGGCGACCATGCTGGCGATGCCGACCTCGCTGCCGCCCCTCGGCATCCTCTTGCCGAACAGGAGGATCACGAAGAAGGCCACGAACGGGATGACCGGGATCAGCCAGGCGTTCTCGAGGAACCAGCCGGCGGCGTGCACCGCTGTTTCGTCTGCTGCGAGCAACATCAGCCGTGCATCTCCGACAGTTCATCGAGGGCGATCGAGCGCCGGTTGCGATAGATCATCAGCACCATCGCCAGGCCGACACCGACCTCTGCCGCCGCAACGGCGATCACGAACAGGGCGAAGATGTGACCGTCGATGTCGTCGTTGATCAGTGCAAACGCGATCAGGTTGAGATTGACCGCGTTGAGGATCAGCTCGATCGACATCAACACCATGACGGCGTTGCGGCGAGCGATCACGCCGAACACACCGATCGAGAACAGGGCGGCGCTCAGGAGGAGGAAGTTGACGGCGTACATGTGTCGTTCCTCCTCAGTCCTTCCTGGCCAGGACGATGGCGCCGACGGCGGCGGCGAGCAATACGAAAGACAGCGCAATCAACGGGACCAGGTAGTCGCCGAGATAGCCGTCGGAGATCGCCTGGGTCGACGAGGCGATCCGTGCTCCTGACGGCTCGGCGATCACCGTGTCTTCGAAGGCATCGACGACCGCGTAGGCGAGCACGCCGAAGAACACGAGGGCGACCGGGATGCCGATCGCCCAACCCTTGTTGTTGACGTCGGTGTCGGGGCCGATCGACGCCCGGGTGAGCATGATGCCGAACAGGAACAACACCATCACGGCACCGATGTAGACCATCACCTGCGACACGGCCACGAACTCGGCGGCCGCCAGGATGTACTGGGCGGCGACGCCACCGAGCACCACGACCAACCACAACGCGGCATGCACGACGTTCTTGGTGCTGACGACCGAGAACGCAGCGAACAGCATGATCGCAGCGATGATGTAGAACCCGACGTTCTGAGCGACGTTGACGTCGGTGGCGACCAGGGCGAGCGCGCTCATGTCTCTCCCCCTCCAGGGGCTGCGCCCCCGCGCCCCATCGCAGACTGCTCGCCGGCGCGCGTGCACCTGCCGAAGAAACGCATTCGCTGGCGCTCACTCATTTCTTCTGTGCCCCCGCTTCGAGTTCGGGCGCCTCTGGCACGGTTTCCATCCACTCACCGAGCTTGGTCTTGTCGTGCAGCAGATCAGCGATACGCGGCTCGGAGTACTCGTATTCGGGACTCCAGAAGAGGGCGTCGAACGGGCACACCTCGACGCAGATGCCGCAGTACATGCACAGTGCGTAGTCGATATCGAACCGGTCGAGATGGTTGACCTGGCGCGGCTTGCCGCCGGCGCGGCGGGGCGGGGCGAGCTGCTTGTGGCCCTCGATGTAGATGCACCAGTCGGGGCACGAGCGGGCACACAGCATGCACGCCGTGCAGTTGTCTTCGCGCAGGGCGATCACGCCGCGAGCACGGATCGGAGGTGTCTCCTTCTCGTGCGGGTACTGCACCGTGTTGGCACCGTCCTTGGCGGTGCGGAACATGGTGCCCATCGTGACGCCGAGGCCCTTGATGAGGCCCGGAACCTTCGGCTTGGCAGGCATCAGACAGCACACCCTTCAATCGTCGGGACTGGGCCGCGCTGCGCTGTGTCCGCCGCCTCCGACGCGTCGTCGCCGACGCTTCCTCCAGCGGTTCTGAACAGGTCGATCATCAGAAAGCCACCTTGAGCACGGCGGTGATGGCGATGTTGGCGAGCGACACGGGGATCAGGACCTTCCAGGCGAAGCGCTGGAGCTGATCTTCACGGAAACGTGGGTAGCTGAAGCGGACCCACATGATGATCCCGACCAGCAGCATCATCTTCGACAGCATGATCAGCGGGCCGACCACGTTCATCCAGTTGTCGATCGAGTCGATCGTGTCCCAACCGAACCAACTGAACGGAACGCCCCAGCCGCCGAGGAAGAGGATCGAGGCGATGAAGGCAAATACACCGGCGGTGGCGAACTCGCCGATGAAGAAGATCAGGAACCGGAAACCCGAGTATTCGGTCATGTAGCCCGACACCAGTTCGGACTCGGCGATCGGCATGTCGAACGGCGCCTGTGTGAGCTCGGCCTGTACGGCGATCATGAAGATCAAGAAGCCCACGAACTGGGTGAGCACGAACGGCAGGCCGATCCAGTCGAGCCCGAAGATCTCTTGCGTGTTCTGAGCGACGACGATCTGCTGCAGGTTCATCGAACCGGCCTGGATGACGACACCGACGACTGCCAGCACCATCGGCAACTCGTAGGCGATCAGCTGACCGGCGGCTCGCAGGCCGCCCAGGTACGAGTACTTGTTGGCGCTGGAGTAGCCCGCGATCAAGATGCCGATCACGGACACGGAACCGATCGCCAAGGCGTAGAACACACCCGCCTGGAAGTTCGTCATCCAGGCGTCGGGGCCGAACGGCACGACAACCA
The DNA here is from genome assembly GCA_963701575.1 of uncultured Acidimicrobiaceae bacterium. Taxonomy (GTDB): domain Bacteria; phylum Actinomycetota; class Acidimicrobiia; order Acidimicrobiales; family Ilumatobacteraceae; genus Ilumatobacter. Next base: position 43,617 of record CAVPAQ010000032.1, on the reverse strand, counting down.
CCAGCAGGAACGTCGACGCCAGCACGATGATCGGTGCGATCTTGAAGATCTTGGCGTCGGCATTCTCCGGAATGATGTCTTCCTTCTGGAGCCATTTGCTGACCTCGGCCAACAACTGCATCGAGCCGTACGGCCCGGCTTCCATCGGGCCGAGCCGGCTTTGCATGAACGACATCATCTTGAACAAGAAGACGTAGACGATCGTGCCGGCGGGCAACAGCACGGCGACCAGGCCACCGAGCACGCGGAGCAAGGACTGCCCCCAGTAGGGAATCTCGACAGCGAGCTGAATCATGCGATCGCGACCCCGACGTCACGCGAGGAGGGAAGCGCCGGCGCCGAGGCGCAGCCGAGAGCGGTCGAGGTGAGCGCCGGCGAACGGAGACCAGTCGAGGCAGTCATCAGCGATCGATGTCTCCGAGGATGAAGTACAGGCTGGCGAGGATCGTGATGATGTCGGGCACGTACACGCCCTTGAGGACCCACGGCGTGATCGAGATGTTGTTGAAGCTGGCCGAACGGATTTTCACGCGGAACGGACCGAGATCGCCCTTGCTGACCACGTAGTAGCCCATCTCGCCGAGCGGGTTCTCGGTGGATACCCAGGCTTCGCCCTCCGGCACCTTGATGATCCGCGGCACCTTGGTCATGACCGGGCCGGCAGGGATGTCGTCGATCAGCTGATCGACGATCTTGGTGGCCTCGCGGGTCTCCTGGAGGCGGATCCAACAGCGCGCCCACGAGTCGCCGTCGGGATGGGTCCAGACCTTGAAGTCGGCTTTGTCCCACGCCATCGCGATGTTCTGATCGCGTCGGAGATCCCAGTCGACGCCAGAGGCCCGCAGATTCGCGCCCGACATGCCGTACGACTTGGCGACGTCGGCAGGGATGATGCCGATCCCGCGGGTACGACTCTGGAAGATCTCGTTGCCGAACAGCAGGTCTTCGATCTGGTCGCAGAACTGGCGCAACTTCTTCATCACCTGCTTGGTCTCGGCAATCCACCCCTTGGGCAGATCGTCCTTGAGGCCGCCGATGCGGTCGAAGTTGGGGTGGAAGCGACCGCCGGTGGCGCCCTCGATCAGATTGAGGACGTACTCGCGGTCTCGGAACGCCATGAACACCGGCGTGATCGCGCCCATCTGCACGCCGAGGTCGCCGAGGAACAAGCTGACATTGGCGATCCGGCTGAGCTCGAACAGAATCGTGCGGATGTACTGCGCACGCGGCGGCGCCTCGATCTCCATCAGTTGCTCGGCAGCGAGAATGAACGGCACCTCGTTGGCGAAGCTGCCGAGCCAGTCGATGCGGTTGATCAGGGCGGTGACCTGCGGGAACGTTCGGACCTCGGTGAGCTTCTCGTAGCCTCGGTGCATGTAGCCGGCGACCGGCTCGGCCCACACGACCTGCTCGCCGTCGAGACGGGCGATGATCCGCAGCGTGCCGTGCGTGGCAGGGTGCTGCGGGCCGATGTTGAGGGTCATCCCCTCCGTCTCGAGTTCGACGTTGAGACGCGCATCGGCTGCCTGGGCCGCGATGTACGACAACTGCTGGCGTTCGTTCAGAACCGTCACGACGCCTCTCCGGTCTCTTCTTGGTCGGCGACCGGCATCGGCTCGACATCGACGATGCCGGGCCACGGCTTGACCATGCGCGACAGCAGCGGGAAGTCCTTGCGCAGCGGGAAACCCTCGAACTCGCCGGGTAGGTAGAGGTTGCGGAGGTCGGGATGGCCTTCGAAGCCGATCCCGAACATCTCGTGCGTCTCGCGCTCGTGCCAATTGGCGCCTGCAAAATGTGGCAGCCAGCTCGCCACCGACATCGACTCGGGTACGTCGGCTTTGACCGTGACACCGACATGGCGTGTGATGTCGGTGAGTCTGGCGAACACCTGGAAGCGAGTCTCGCCGCCGGCATAACCCTGCTGGATATCGGTGCTCGGCACGAACGGCTCGGCATCGGGGTCGTCCTCGCCCTTGCCGTACGGCGACGGCAGCCAGTCGAGCGCGGACAAGAAGCAGAAGTGGTCGAAACCCTGCGCCTTGAGGGCGGCAGCAGTCAGGCCCCATGCCTCGGCGCTGACACGCACCCACAGGTCGGTCTGGGGAATCAGGTACGTGTCGAGCAGGTGCTCGCCCAGGTCGGAACGCAGACCTTCGACGATGCCTTCGCGCAACCCGTCGCCGGGCAGCGCCATCACTTCGTCGGTACCGGCGGCGGTGTCACTCAATCGGACCACCTCCGACAACGATCGGCTCGGGGGCCAGCGTCGACTTGGCCTGTGCGAGTGCGGCGGTCTTCTGCAACGTGGTGAACTCCTCGTTGCGCCACTTGGCCGCCATGTCCTCGTTCTTGATCCGCTGCTGCAGCAACACGATGCCTTCGAGCAAGGCCTCCGGACGTGGGGGGCAGCCCGGCACGTACACATCGACCGGGACGATCTGGTCGACACCCTTGGTGACCGAATACGAATCCCAGTAGGGCCCGCCGCAGTTGGCGCACGAACCCATCGAGATCACGTACTTCGGCTCGGGCATCTGTTCGTAGAGGCGCTTGATGGCCGGAGCCATCTTGTCGGTGACCGTGCCGGAGATCACGACGAGGTCGGCCTGGCGAGGGCTCGCCGGCAACGGGATGACGCCCAGTCGCATGACGTCGTAACGGGGCGAACCAAAGGCAGCACCCATCTCGATCGCGCAGCATGCGAGACCCCACTGGTACACCCACATCGAATACGAGCGGCCCATGTTGAACAGCTTGGTGAGCGGGGCGGGCATCCGCCCGCGGTCCACTAGACCCATCGGAGGAGTCCTCGTTTCCAGGCATAGACGAGGCCGTCGAGCAACAGCACGATGAAGACCAGCATCGCGACCAGGCCGAACCAGCCGTAGCGCTCGACAGCTGTCGCCCACGGGAAGATGAACACGGCTTCGACGTCGAAGATGACGAACAGCAGGGCGAACACGTAATAGCGAATCTGACTCTGCGACCATCCCAGACCGACGGGATCGACGCCGGATTCGTATGCGATCAGCTTCTCTTTGCCGGGGCGCGACGGTCTGACGGCCGCCGCGACGCCGAGCAGCAGACCTGCGACCAAGATCGCGGCAAGTCCGAACCAGACGACGGTGAGGTAATCGCGCAGAAACAGCGACATCGGGCAGCGACGTTACCAGGGGTCGTGAACGCAATCCCAAACTCTCCAGCCTCGGATTGTCGGGATTTCTCGTACCGCTCGCGACGCCCCGGTGCGAAGCGAGCAGCCCGGCGACGCGCCGAACCCACTCAACGACCGCGACGATCGGCTGCCGTGTCGATCGCCTCGCTGGGTCGAAGCGTGCGCGGGCCCATCAACTTCGCCATCAGATGCTCACCTGCGACGACGCGTGAATACTTCGCGGGGTTCCCCGCGTCGGTGCACGTCGGCACGCACTCGATCACGGCATCCCAGTTCGCATCGAGGAAGAATGCGGTGCTGCGACGCCGGCTCGGTCCCTCGGTCGGAACGACTCGATGCAATGTCGATCGCCAACGATCGTTGGTCCACTCCGCGGTGAGGTCACCGAGGTTCACCAGCAGGGCCCCCGGATCGGGTACGACACCGTGCCAACCGCCTTCAGCGGAGAGGATCTCCAGACCAGGCGTGCTGTCGGCCCAGAGCACGGTGACGACCCCGTAGTCGGTGTGGGCGCCCATCCCCTGCTGGCCGGGGATCGGATCCGCCTCACCCGAGCGTCGCTCGTAGTTGATGGTTCGCAGCGTCGTGGTCGAGCGATCGACGAACGGCCGGAACCACCCTTCGGGCAGTCCGAGCGCCACCGAGAACAGATCGGTCAATGCCATCGCGACGCTGCGCGCCTGGGCGAAGTAATTCACCAGCGCCGGGCGCAGTTCGGGCGGCTCTGTCGGCCAGATGTTCGGCGCGAACAAGCGGTGCCGTTCGGCCGCATAGAACGGGTCGGTCTCGTCGACGTCGTCCTCGCCCATGTTGAACGCCTCGAACAGATCGGGTGGTGTCTCGTCGCCGATGCTGTACGCGAGCGCCTCGGTGCCCGACGCCGCGTAGCCGCGGTTGACCGTCAGATCGTCGGGACGGGCGGCGAGCTTTCGTTCGATCGGCAGATCGAAGAACGCATCGGTCGCAGCTCGCATCTCGTCGATCACCGTTTCGCTGATGCGGTGCCCGTGCAACTGCACGAACCCGACCGTGGCGGCTGCGTCGTCGAAGGCTGCCGCCACAGCACGACGCTGCTCGCGGTCCCCGTTCCACCATGGGCCGAGGTCGACGGTCGGTACTCGGAAGGACGACGGCGCGCGCTCGGACACTCCGGCAACGTACCGAAACCCCGTGATCCGGCGCACCTCGCGTACCCGCCACGTAGCGTGCACCCGGTGCCCCCCTTGACCGCCGAGCAGCGGCGGCTCCTGCCGCTGATCTTCGCCGTCACCCTGACGAGCATCATGGGCAATTCGCTGCTCTCGCCGGCGATCCCCGACATCCTCGAGGCCTTCGGCCGTCCGCAGAGTGCCGCCGGCCTCCTCGTGGCGGCGACGGCATTGCCGGGGATCGTGGTGGCGCCGGTCGTCGGCCTGCTCGCCGATCGCCTCGGTCGGCGCAACGTGCTGGTGCCGTGTCTGGCGATCTTCGGTACGGCTGGGCTGCTCGCCGCGGCCGCAACCTCGTTCCAGCTGTTGCTGTTGGCGCGGTTCGTGATGGGCTTCGGGGCTGCCGGGCTGGTGAACCTGGCGATCGTGTTGATCAGCGACACGTTCCAGGCCGACCGGCAGACCTATTGGATCGGCAAGAACGCCGGTGTGCTCACCGTCGCGTTGGCCACGTTTCCGATCCTGTCCGGCATCCTGACCGATGCCGCCGGCTGGCGATGGGCGATCGCTCCGTGTGGTCTCGGACTGGTCACCGCAGCCGTCGCCTGGTTCATGCTCGATACCGACCGGCCCGAGTCGCAACTCACTGTGCGGGGCCAGCTGTCCGGTGTCGGCCAGGCCTTGCGAAGCCGAACACTGCTCGGCACGCTCGTCGGCGGAGGCCTGGCATTCGCCGTGCTCTTCGGTGTGTTCCTGGCCGTGCTGCCCAACCACCTCGAAGCCGAGTTCGGGTTGTCGGCGAGATGGCGCGGGTTGGTGATCGGTCTGCCGGCCGTCACGTCGTCGTTGAGTGCATTCAATCTCGGGTGGCTCCGGCGACGAATTCCGATCGGCCGGCTCCTGATCGTCAGCGCCGGCATGTGGGTCGCTGCCTTCGCGTTGATGGGCTCGGCCACGGCGCTCGTCGTGTTGATCGTGGGCACCTTGCTGTACGGCTTCGGCGAGGGGGCCATGATCCCATCGCTCCAGGCCACAGCGTTGGCCAACGCCCCCGTCGAGCACCGCGCGGCCGTCATGGCCACCTGGACCGGCTTCGCCCGGCTCGGTCAGACCGTCGGACCGCTGGCTGCCGGCGTGATCCTGGCCGCAGGCGGCACCTCCTGGGCACTGTTCTCGGGTGCTGTCGCCGCAGCTGGACTGATGGCGATCTTCTCGTTCACCGCGATTCGAAGCGCTCGCTAGGCCGGCCGGCGCGGTCGATTCGGCCACCGCCGGCCGGCCCGAAAATGTCCTGCTGCGCTACCTACCGGTCGGTAGGGACGCTACGGTGGCGTCGTGATCGCAGCTCCGCAAGTGCTCTCCGACCTCGAGCCCACCGTCGAGCGCCTGCTCGAACGCCACCTGGCGACGTCGAAAGAATGGTTTCCCCACGAGTACGTGCCGTACGGGCGCGGCAAGGACCCGGTGGTCGGCGAGGTGTGGACTGAGGCCGACGCCGATCTCGCGGGCCACGAGATCGACGACGCCGTTCGGTCGTCGCTGCTCGTCAACCTGCTCACCGAGGACAACCTCCCCTACTACTTCCGCACCGTCGAGCAGCTGTTCGGCGACGACAACGCCTGGGGCACGTGGGTACGAAGGTGGACCGCCGAGGAGGGCCGTCACTCGATGGCGATCTACGGCTACCTGATGGCCACCCGAGCGATCGACCCCCACGAGCTCGAGCGGTCGCGCATGGCACAGGTCTCGGGCGGCATCACGCCGACCCCGGAAACCCTCCAGGACGGGTTCGTCTACCTCGCGCTCCAGGAGTTGGCCACCCGCATCGCGCATCGTGCGACGGGCAAGATGATGGGAGATCCCGCCGGCTATGAAGTGATGATGCGGGTCGCCGGTGACGAGAACCTGCACCAGCTGTTCTATCGAGATCTCGCCACGGCGGCGCTCGAACTCGATCCGAACGGCATGGTGGTGGCCATGGAGCGTCAGGTGAGGTCGTTCTCGATGCCCGGTACAGGCATCCCCGGGTTCGTCGAGCACGCCAAGAAGATCGCCGGTGCCGGCATCTACGACCTCGCCGTGCACCACGAGCAGATCCTGGTTCCGGTGGTGCAGCGGGTGTGGGACGTCGAGAACATCGAAGGCCTGTCGGCCGAGGGCGAGCAGGCCCGTGAGCGGCTCGTGGCTCGGATGGCCAAGAGCGAGCGGGTCGCCAAGCGACTCACCGAGCGTCGCGAACGCGACCTCGCCGCCGTCTGATCGCACTCGCCGAGCGGCCGTCTCGATCCGGCTGTGCGGCAATAGCGTCGGGCGCCATGGATGTTGCTGTCGTCGACTACACCGCCGCGGATGCCCCCGAGCGATTCACAGAGAGCCTGCGGGAGACCGGCTTCGCCGTGCTCGTCAACCATCCCCTGCCGTGGTCGCTCGTCGAACAGATCTACCGCGAATGGGCCCAGTTGTTCGACTCCCCCGACGTCGATCGCTACGCCAGTGAGCCGCCCGACCAGGTCGGTTGGTTTCCGCTGAACCGCAGTGAGACGGCCAAGGGCAACAGCATCCGCGATCTGAAGGAGTTCTTCCACGTCTTCGGCGAATCGGTCTATCCGTCGGAGGTCGGCGATGCAGCGCTCGAGTATCGCCGCATCGCGTCGGCGCTCGCGATCGAGCTACTCGGTTGGATCGAGGCGAACACGCCGGCCGCGATCGCGGCCCGCTTGTCGATGCCGTTGTCGGAGATGATCCAATCCGGTGAGCGAACGCTGCTGCGCGTCCTCAGGTACCCGCCGCTACCGCCCGACGCCCCGGCGGGGGCGGTCCGAGCGGCCGCTCACGAGGACATCAACCTGCTGACGATCCTCCCGGCCAGCGACGAGCCGGGTCTCGAGCTGCTCGATACGAACGGAGTGTGGCACCCGGTGCCGTGCGATTCGGGCTCGCTGGCGATCAACGGTGGCGAGATGCTCGACCTGGCAACCGAGGGGTACTACCCGGCCACGACTCATCGGGTGGTCAATCCCGTCGATGCCGGCGCACGTCGATCGCGGATGTCGTTGCCGCTGTTCCTCGCACCGGCCGACGATGTGATCCTCACCCGTGGGCGAACCGCTCACGACTTCTTGCAGGAGCGCATCCGGGAACTGAGCGTCAACGACTGACGACATGGTGCCCTCAGGCCCGTCATCCCCTCAGGCGCGTCATGCCCTCAGGCGCGTCATGCCCTCAAGTAGGTGAGCACAGCGAGCACGCGGCGGTGGTTGCCGTCCTCGACGTCGAGGCCGAGCTTCATGAACACGTTCGAGATGTGCTTTTCGACCGCGCCGTTCGACACCACGAGCCGCTCGGCGATGCCGGCGTTCGAGAGACCCTCGGCCATCAGGTTGAGCACCTCCCGCTCACGCGGCGTCAGGCGATCGAGTTCGTTGGTGCGCCGGGAGCGACCGAGAATCTGGCTGACCACCTCTGCATCGACTGCGCTGCCGCCCGCCGCGACCCGGCGCAACGAGACGAGGAAGTCGTCGACGTCGATCACGCGATCCTTCAACAGGTACCCCACTCCGGACACGTCGCCGGCGAGCAGCTCACTGGCGTAGCGTTCCTCGACGTACTGTGACAAGACGAGCACGGCGATGTTCGGGTTGCGTCGACGGATCTCGATCGCCGCCCGCAGGCCCTCGTCGGTGTGCGTCGGCGGCATGCGTACGTCGACCAGGCACAGATCGGGCTCGTGTTCGGTCACCGCGTCGAGCAGCGCATCCGCGTCCCCGACTGCCGCGACCACCTCGATGCCGGAGTCCGTCAGCAGCCGTACCAAACCATCGCGCAGCAGAACCGAGTCGTCGGCGATGATCGCCCGCAACCGAGCTTCGGCGTTCATGGCCATCAACCTCTCTTCGGGATCTCGGCGATCAACGTGGTCGGACCACCAGCCGGCGACGTCACCGCCAGGGTGCCGTCGACGGCATGGACGCGGGCACGGATACCGGCAACACCGGTTCCCTTCGACGGATCGACACCACCGACGCCGTCGTCGTGCACGATGATCCGTACGTTCGGACCAACACTGGTGACGTGCACCGAAGCGACCCGTGCGCCGGCGTGCTTCAACACGTTCGCGATCGCCTCGTTGGCGACGAAGTACACGGTCTCGGCCGTGTCGGTCGTCAGACCGAGATCGCCGTCGACGTGGACCGAGATGGGTATCGGTGAGCCGCTCACCACAGCGGACAACGCTGCGTCCACGCCTCGATCCTCCAGGATCGCAGGGTGCAGGCCGCGACCGAGTTGGCGCAGCTCGCCGATCGAGCCCTGCACCTTCTGGCGGGCGCTCTCGACCAACTCCTTGGCCCGCTCGGGATCGCGGTCGATCTGGTTGCCGGCCATCCCGAGGTCGAGCCCGATCGCGACCAGTTGCTGTTGCACACCGTCGTGCAGGTTGCGCTCGATCCGCCGGCGCTCACTGGCGACGGCGTCGAGGATGTCCTGACGCTGGATCGACAGGTCGCTGACTCGCCGCTCGGCGGCGGCCAGCTGGTCGGGACCGAGGAACCAGGCGGTGACCTCGGCCTTGAAGCGGGCCACGAACACCGCGATCCGCGGTGCGGCACCGAGCACGACGGCTGCAAACACCACCGCCAGCACCCACAAACCCAGGTTGAGCCCGATCAGCCAGAACGAGCCGGGAATCGGGTCGTTGAAGACCAGCTGGGGTACCAGCCAGAACGCACTGAGCCCCACCGACGCCAACATGATCGAGAGCAGCAGGTTGACCGCCAGGAAGCCGACTTGGCGCCACCGCTCGGGCTCCGCGATCGCCCGCAACCCGATGCCGGTGATCGGGCGCATCTGACGAGCCTCGATCTCGACACCGACCCACTCGGCCATCTCCCGCTCGACACGGGCGAAGCGATCGACCATGCGGAAGGCCGATCCGACCAGCAGTACACCGACACCGACGAACAAGAGCGCGAACACAACGGAACCGACAGCGATCATCGCCACGAAGAACCCGATCCCCGACAGCATCCCGATGAACAGGTACAGCACTGCCATCCAGCTCTCACGTTGCAGCAGCGGTTGGTACCAACGTTGGGCGAGATCGGCGCCGACCACGGCGACATGATTCCAGTCGATGCCCCCGAGCCCGCCGGAAGACCGCGGAGGCGAGGGGGGTGGCACCGGCGGGGGCGGGAACTCGCTCACCCCCGCAGTCTCGCGCCCCGAGGTGGCGCTCGGCGTGCGTGGGTGTGAACCGATGGGGTTCATGCTGCGCCTCGCAAGGTGACGGCGACCGGGCGACGAGCAGCGCTGCGCACGGTGACCAGTGCCAGCACGATCAGCGCTGCGAACGTTCCCGCCGCGATGAAGGGGATCGATCCGATGGCGTCGACGACGCCGATGTCCACCGCGTTGCTGGCCTCGAACGACATGATGATGCCACGGGTGCCGAGCGCACCCAGCACCAGACCGCAGACCACACCGACCGCTCCGAGCGGAAGGAGCTCACGGATCAGCAGACTCCGCAGCCGGCGGCGGCGTGCGCCAAGGGCCTGCATGGCCGCCAGCTCGTGGCGGCGTTCGAACAGGCTGACGGTCATCGACGACAGCACGGCGAGCGCCGCGACACCGGCAACGATCACACCGATCGCACCGAAGATCGTCACGATCGCTGCCCGTGCGGCGTTGTCGTCCGCAGCGAGGTCTGCAGCGGTCGAGGTACGAGTCGCGACCGGGAGGCGGACGCCGGGACCGTCGCGCATCGACATGACGATGTTCGCCCTGCCCGGGGCGCCGAGATCGACGGACAGATCGCTGCGATCGATGTACGCCGTGCGACTGAAGTCGTTCGACAGCCCGACCAGTTCGTACTCGAACTGGCCGCTCGCCAACTCGATCAGCAGCGTGTCACCGACCGCCAGATTGTTGCGCTCGGCGAAGCCGGCGCTGAGGACCGCCTCCCGGCTGGCCGGGGCGATCCAGCGTCCGCTCGTGAGCCTCGGGTCGAACATCTCGGTGTCGGGGGCCAATCCGTACAGATCGATCTGCCAGTCCTCGAGTTCGCCCTCGATGTAGATGCCGGTCTCGGCGCCGTCGAGACCGGTGGTGACCGACGCCGGGAAGGGCAAGCCGGCATCGCGGGCGGTGGTCAACGACCCCCATGCCCATGGTTCGTGGGTCGCCGTGTTGAATTCGTTGACCGAGCTCGCGAGGCTCGGGATGAGGAACGCTGCGCCGACGGCAGCGGCGATCTGCACCACGACTGCGAGGGTTCGCGCCGGACGGTGCAGCGATTCGCGAGCTGCGATCCGCGAGAACAGACCGCCGGTCGGGACACGGGCGGCCAGGCGATGCGTCCAGCGGCCGCCGAACGGAGCACCCTCGCGATCGCGGAGCGCCTCCGCGAGCGGCAGATTGGTCACGCGGCGGGCGGCGCGGGCGGCAACCAGTCGGGCGCCGAGCAGCGCACCGACGGCGCTGCCGACGAGCACTCGCCAATCGATCGCGAACTCAGGAGTGATCCCGACGAACTCCTCGAGCACCATCCTGGCGATGTAGTTGCTGATCAGCACGCCGAGCGGCAGGCCGATCAGCAGTGCCATCGACGTGATGCCGAACGAGATCCGACGGAGCCGGCGGCGAAGCGGACGCGAGCGCCCGCCGAGCGCACGCATCACGGCGACTTCGCGGGTGCGTTCGGTGATCAGCGTGTTCGTGGTCGAGGCGAGCAGCACGAGCGCGACCAGGCCGGCCACGATGCCGAGCAGGCCGATCAGCGTGCTGACCTGCTGGATGTCCTGGTCGATCGGGGTCGAGCCATCCGGGAGGTACACCGGGAAGGTGGTGTACGTGTCGCCCTCGGACTGCAGTACGAGTCGCACCTGGTCGGCGATCGTGCGCAGCTCTTCGATGCTGTCGTCGGCGGCGGTGACGACGAGCCGGTTGGTGCCGCCCTCGTCGGTCAGCGCGGTCACGGTGTCGAGGTCGGCGTAGAGCACGTCGCTGTCCGACCACCACAGCGTGCCGCCGTGGCCGACGATCTCGTACGACGTGCCGTTGGCGATCACGCGATCGCCGAGCGCGCCGACTGCCGCGCTGGCGACCACCTCATCGGCGAACGCCGGCAGCCGGCCCTCGCTGAGCCGGACGATGTCCATCGTCCGCGTGTCGAAGTCGAGGCCGATCAGCCGGGTGAGGGACCCGTCCTCCAGCTGCACGGCGACCGTCGCCTGCCCCTCGGCGGCAGCGACGTTGTCGATCCGGTTGATGCCGGCCAGTTGCGAATCGTCGAGCGACGTGGTGTCGACGATGATGTCGGCCAGGCCCTGTCCTGCTGCAGCCTCTCGCAACGTGCCGCTCGAGACGGCGGGAATCGCGAGCACGCCGATCGCGCCGACGGCCAGCGCCAGCGCAAAGATGCTCGCAATGATTCGGCCGGGGGCCCTGCGGAACTGCCGGAGCATCGACTTCATGACACCGCTCCGCGCTCGGTGACGGATTGGACACGGCCGTCGATCATCGAAACCACCCGATCGGCCGCGTCGGCCAGCTGGAGGTCGTGGGTGATGAAGATCACGGTCGCACCCGTGCGGGCCAGGTCGGCGAGCAGGTCGAACACGACGTGCCCGTTCGCCTGGTCGAGTGCACCGGTCGGTTCGTCAGCGATGATCAGCGACGCCTCGGTCGCGGTCGCGCGGGCGATGCCGACCCGTTGTTGCTCGCCGCCGCTCATCTGGGCCGGCAGCTTTCTGGCGTGACCGGCCAATCCGACTCGTTCGAGTGCTGCGAGCGCCTTCCTGCGCCGATCGCGACGCCCCATCCCGGCGCCGAGGTCGAGCGCCAGCTCGACGTTCTCGATGGCGGTCAACGTCGGCAACAAGTGGAAGTCCTGGAAGACGATGCCGACATTGCCGCCGCGCCAGGCCGCCAGACGGTCGGTCTTCATCCGATCGATCCGGGTGCCGTTGACCACCAACGACCCCGAGGTCGGCTTGTCGATGCCGGCGATCAGAGCACCGAGCGTGCTCTTGCCCGAACCGGACGGGCCGATGATGGCGACCAACTCGCCGGCGCCGATGTCGAGATCGACGCCGCTGACACCGATCTGGGCCGCGGCGCCCTTGCCCCAGATCCGGGTGAGGTCACGGGCTTCGACCAGCGAGTTGCCGACGGCGGGGGGTGCCGTCGGCACTCGGGTGAGGAGAGAGGTTGTGTTCATGCCTCTATCGTCGAGAATTGCCTGCTCGCACAACATGCGGCGACCCGGCGAATCGAGGGTGGGGTTATCCCCCGGCCCCGGCGGGAGGTTACGACCCGGACCATGCCCGCCGGTTCGGGGGCGGCCAACGCGGGGGACACCGTTGCGACGGTCACGAGCGACGACGATGGGACGCGCGCATCTGTGCCGCTCAGCGGTGGACCGGACGCGTACGCTGTCACCCGTGGGCCAGCATCCTCCCCTCTCCCTGACCGGTTCCGAACCGACATTCAGCGGCCCGGCGGCTCTGCGAGCGCATCGCAAGACGCGGCTTGCGTTGGCCTACCGTCTGTTCGGTGCACTGCACTGGGGCGAACAAGGAGACGGCCACATCTCCGCTCGCGACCCCGAGCGCATCGATTGCTTCTGGCTGCTCCGGTACGGCGTGCCATTCGGCGACGCGACCGTGCGCGATCTCGTGCTGGTCGGCCCCGACGGCTCGGTGGTCGAAGGTGACGGCGAGATCAACCCGACCGCCTATTACATCCACATGCCGATCCACGATGCTCGCCCCGACGTGACGTGCGCCGTGCACACCCACACCGGCTACGGCACCCCCTGGTCGGCGTACGCCGAACCCTTCCAGATGATCTGCCAAGAGGCATTGGCGTTCCTCGACGACCAAGCTGTCTTCCTGGACGGCGAGGTCGACGTGCAAGGTACCGACGGCGGCAAACGGATCGCCGTCGCGCTCGGCGATGCCAAGCTCGTCAACCTTCGCAACCACGGTCTGCTCACGGTCGGCCCCAACATCGACGAGGCGGTTGGCTGGTTCCTGATGGCGGAACGGGTGGCCGAGGTTCACGTCAAGGCCTCCCGCCCACAACCGATCAGCGCCGAGGACGCGATGCGCTGTGCGGTCTCGATCGCCGCACCCGCACAGGGTTGGAAGACGTTCAACTGGACGCTCAGGGCCCGGATCCCCGACCCCACGATCGTCGACTGAGCAAACGCGCTCTGGTCACCGGGCGTATTGGGTGACGTTCTCTGCTGCGTCGAGCAGCCAGCCGGGCCACACCCCGACGAACAACGTGAACGCCGCGGCGGAGAACACCACGAGACCCGTCGAGAAGGGGATGGCTTCGCGTTCGGTCGAGTCGGCGCTCGATTCGAGCCAGGTACTCACCATGATTCGCAGGTACAGGAACGCTGCGATGACCGCCGCCACCATTGCGATGATCGCAATCGCGTAGCTCTCCTCTTCGACCGCGGCCTGGATGACGCCCCACTTGGCGACGAACCCGGAGGTGAGCGGCACGCCCGCTTGGGCCAGCAGGAACACCGTCAGCCCCAACGCGAGCGTCGGGCGGCGCTGTGCGAGCCCCTTGAAGGCTCCGAGCGACGTGTCGCCGCCATTGCTCCGGGCGACCAGCGCCACCACGCCGAATGAACCGACGGTGAGCACGCTGTAGAGCAGCAGGTACGTCACCACGCTGGGCATGCCGTCGCCGAGAATCTGCTCGCCGGCGCGGTGGCCGGCGGCTTCGACGCCGACCAGGATGAATCCGGCGTGGCTGATCGACGAGTAGGCGAGCATCCGTTTGACGTCGGTCTGCACGACCGCCAGCACCGAACCGACGACCAGCGACAGCATCGCCAGCACCCAGATCGCCGGTCGCCAGTCGTCACGATGAAACGGAAGGGCGATCACCAGCACCCGCAGCACGGCTGCGAATGCGGCCGCCTTGCCGACCGATGCCATGAACGCAGTGATGTTGGTGGGCGCACCCTGGTACACGTCGGGAGTCCACACGTGGAAGGGCACCGCAGCGACCTTGAAGCCGAGGCCGACGATCAGCAGCGCAATGCCGGCCAGCACGAGTGAATCCTTGCCGTCGAGCAGTACCGAGGTCTGGAACGACTCGATGATCTCGCCGATGTTCGTCGACTGCGTGCCGCCGTAGATCAGGGCGATGCCGTACAGGAAGAACGCCGACGCGAAACCGCCCAGCACGAAGTACTTGAGGCCCGACTCCTGGCTGGTCGGCCGCTCACGATCGGAAGCGGCCAGCACGTAGAGGGCGAGCGACAAGGTCTCGAGCCCCAGGAACAGCAGGATCAGGTCGTTGGCCGCACCCATCACCACGCCGCCCGTCGCAGCCACCAACAGCAGCGCATAGATCTCCGGGCCGTCCTTGCCGGCTCGCCGCAGCTCGTCGTCGGTCACGAGCGCAACGAGCAGCACCGCCACACAGATCGTGATCGTGATCATCTGCGCCAACGTGTCGAACGCCAAGGCACCCTTCACCAAGGTCGAGACCCCGTCGTCGGTAATGTCGTGCCAGTTGTACATCGCCAGTCCACCAGCGACAGCCGCGGTGAGCGCGGTGACATAGGCGTACAGCCCTCGGGGCCAGCGCGGTGTCAACGCCCCCACGACCAGCAGGAACAGGGCTCCGCTGATGAGCGTGATGATCGGGCCGAGATGCAGCCATTCGATATCTGGTGCCAGGAAGACGTCATCTTGAGCGAACATCACTCACCGTCCTCCTCGGGTACCTCATCGACGACGATCAGGAGCGGTTGTGGCGACTCGTATCCCGTCTTGTCCTCGACATGGGCGATCAACGCGTCGACCGCCGGTTCGATGCGGTCGAGCATCGGCTTCGGGTAGACACCGGTGAACACGATCACGCCGATGAACGGCAGCAGCACGATGGCTTCTTTCAGCTTCAGTTCGGCGAATGACTTGTTCGCCTCGTCGGGCTCGCCGTGGAACACACGTTGGTAGGCCCACAGCAAGTAGAGGGCCGCCAGGATCACCCCGGTCGCGGCGACCACCACGTACCAGCGCGCTGACAGGAACGAGCCGATCAGGATCAGGTACTCGCCGACGAAACCGTTCAGGCCGGGCACACCGATCGACGACAGCATCACGACCATGAACGCCGCGGCGAAGATCGGGGCGACCGCCTGGATGCCCTTCAGATCGGCGATCTGACGGGTGTGGCGCCGCTCGTAGATCATCCCGACCAGGAGGAACAGTGCGCCGGTCGACACGCCGTGATTCACCATCTGCATGACCGCACCCGTGATGGACTGCGACGTGACGGCGAAGATGCCGAGCACGATGAACCCCAGGTGGGCGACTGACGAGTACGCGACCAGGCGTTTGAGATCCTTCTGCATCGTTGCGACAATTGCGCCGTAGAGGATGCCGATCACCGCAAGGGTGAGCCAGAGGTGACGGCTCCACAGCGACGCTTCGGGGAACAGGTACAGGCCGAATCGCAGCAAGCCGTAGGTACCGAGCTTCAGCATCACGCCCGCCAGCACGACCGAGCCTGCGGTCGGCGCCTGGGTGTGTGCATCGGGGAGCCAGGTGTGGAGCGGGAAGATCGGCACCTTCACCGCGAACGCGACCGCGAACCCGAAGAACAGCCAGCGCCCGGTCGATGCGGCGAATTCGGCTTTTTCGGCGATCTCGACCAGGTCGAACGTGACATGACCGACCCCGTTGCGGCTGGCGATGAAGACCGTCGCCATGATCGACACCAGCATGAACGCCGACCCGATCATGGTGTAGAGGAAGAACTTGGTGGCAGCCTGGACGCGGCCCTCGTAGCCCCACCCGCCGATCAGGAAGTACATCGGCACGAGCACGATCTCGAAGAACACGAAGAACAGGAACAGATCGAGGCTCATGAACGAGCCCATGACGCCGGCCTCGAGCAGCAGCAGCCAAGCGAAGTACGGTTTGTCTCTGGCCGGATCGTCGTTGTGCGGATCGATGCCCAGGATCGCCAACGGGAACAGCACACCCGTCAGCACGATCAGGAACAGCGAGATCCCGTCGACACCGAGGTGCCAGGAGATCCCCCACTGCTCGATCCAGGGGTGTTTCGAGACGAACTGGAAGCCGGCCTGGTCGCCGTCGAATTCGGCCATCAGCCACACGCTCATGGCACCGGTCGCGGTGGAGGCGATGGCGGCGACGAGCTTCATGTACTCGGGTCGCCGCTTCGACAGCAGCGTGATCAGGAGCGCGCCGGCAACCGGCACGAAGACGAGCATCGACAGGATCGGGAAGCCGAGAGCAGCGTCGTGCATCAGAGCATCCCCCGGCCGATCACGAACCAGCCCAACAACAGCACGACACCGAGCCCCACCATCGCGGCGTAGTTGCGGACGTTACCGGTCTGACCCTTGCGGATTTCCTGACCGGCACCACCGACGAGCTTGGCGACGCCGGTCACCGCACCATCGATGACGTGCTGGTCGAACCATGCGATCGCTTCGAACGCCTTGCGACCGGGGCCTCCCATGAAGGCGCTCACGGTCGAGTCGTACTTCCATCCCTCTTCGAGGAGTTTCGGCTCGATCGCCTTGATCTGCTTGCGCTGGTACACCAACCACGCCAGCACGATGCCGATCAGTCCACTCAGCACCGCGATCAGAATGAGGATCGACTTGTGACCGTCTGCCCACGTGCCGGCAATGTCGGCCTCGGCGAACTCGATGACCGGTTCGGTCCAGTTCTCGAGCTGATGCGGCAACCGGTCGGGCGTCCATCCGAACGAGGGAAGCTGTATCAGACCGCCGACGATCGAGAGTCCGGCCAGCACGATCAGCGGGATGGTCATGATCGCCGGTGATTCGTGCGGCTTGAACTCGCCGTGTGCGCCGTGCTCTTCGGCCTTGCTCTCCCACTTGGCCTCACCGAAGAAGACCATGATGACCTGTCGGGTCATGTAGAACGCGGTGAGCAGGGCGGTCACGATGCCGATCACGTAGAGCGCCACGTTGTCCGCCAACGCGAACAGCAAGATCTCGTCCTTCGACCAGAACCCGGCGAACGGCGGGACGCCGGCGATAGCGAGCCAACCGACGATGAAGGTGCCGGCGGTGATCGGCATGAACCGACGCAGCTGTCCCATCTTGCGCATGTCCTGCTCGTGGTGCATGCCGTGGATCACCGAACCGGCTGCCATGAACAGCAGCGCCTTGAAGAACGCATGGGTCACCATGTGGAAGATGGCGGCGACGTAGGCACCGGATCCGATCGCCAGGAACATGTAGCCGAGTTGGCTGACGGTGGAATACGCCAAGACTTTCTTGATGTCGTTCTGGGCCAGGGCGATCGTTGCCGCGAACAGCGCGGTGATCGCGCCCGTCCAGGCGATGACCTGGGGAGCCCAGTCGGCCGCAACTTCGAGCACTGGGCTGACGCGTGTCATCAAGAACACGCCGGCCGTCACCATCGTGGCGGCGTGGATCAGTGCGGATACCGGTGTCGGACCCTCCATGGCATCCGGGAGCCAGAGATACAGCGGGAGCTGAGCACTTTTGCCGACCGCGCCGACGAACAGCAACATGGCGATCGCGGTCGACGTCGACTGGGCGAGCGCACCACTCTCGGCAGCACCGTTCAGGCCCAGGTAGCTGACGGTGCCGAGCGCCTCGAAACTCAGGAACATCGCCAGCATCACACCCCAGTCACCAACGCGGTTGGTGATGAACGCCTTCTTGCCTGCCGTCGCTGCCGAGTCACGGGTGTGCCAGAACGAGATCAGGAAGTAGGAGCAGGTGCCGACACCTTCCCAACCGAGGAACGTGACCAGCAGGTTCTCACCGAGCACGAGCACGACCATCGAGACCACAAACAAGTTCATGTAGAGGAAGAACTTCGAGAACTCGGGGTCGCCGTGCATGTATCCGATGGCGTACAGGTGGATGAGGAACGCCACCCCGGTGACGAACAGACACATCGTGATGCTGAGCGGGTCGGCCAGGAAGGCCATGTCGATGTGCAGCGTCGACACCGGCACCCACGAGAACAGCACGTCGACGTGCTGACGTTCTTCGACCGGCATCGATCGCAAGTCGAAGAACGCTCCCACGGCGACGACGAAGGATGCCAACACCATGGTCGCTGCGAGATAGCCGGCCTTCGGGTCGCCGAGGCGGCGCCCGAACAACAGGATCAACGAGAACCCGGCCAGCGGGAATGCGGGAATCAACCAAATGACATCGAGCATGCGCTATCCCTTGAGCTCCGCGAGATCGTCGGCAGTCGCGCCGGGACGACGCCGCAGGATCGAGATGATGATCCCCAAGCCCACGACGACCTCGGCTGCAGCCACCACCATCACGAAGAACACGGCGGTCTGACCGTCGATGTTGCCGAAGCGGACGGAGAGCGCGACGAAGCTGAGGTTGACGGCATTGAGCATCAACTCGATGCACATGAACATGATCAGCGGATTGCGGCGGACCATCAACCCGATCGCACCGAGGCCGAACAGCACCGCACCGAGGATCAGGTAGTAGGTCGTGGTCGGCGCCACCGCTGCAACGAGCGCCGCGATCATTCGCCGATCCCCTTCTTGTCCTTGCGGGTGAGCAGCACGGTGCCGGCTACGGCGACGATCAGCAGGATCGAGGTGAACTCGAACGCGAACACGTGGTCGGAGAAGAGATTGCGCGCCAATGCCCGGACGTTCTGGTCGCCACTGGCGTCGAGCGGAACGCCATCGGCGATGGTGTCCTTGGCGCGAACTACGGCTGCGATGATCAAACCGGACACCCCGAGGCCGACCAGCCCGGCCACCGGCCGTTGGATCGGAAACGGCTCGACCGACAGATCCTCTGCCTTGTCGACCCCGAGCAGCATGATCACGAACAGGAACAGCACGACGATCGCGCCCGCATAGACGATCACCTGCACAGCGGCCAGGAAGTGGGCCCCGAGCGCCACGAAATGCACGGCGACGCCGAACAGCGTGAGCACCAACGAGATCGCAGCGTGGACCGGATTCGATCGCAGGATCACACCGAGCGCGCCGGCGATCACCATTGCACTGGCGAGGATGAAGACGAGCAATTCCATCAGGTGTCGGCCTCCGCCTGGGGAGGTTCGGGGGCGCGTTCGCCGTGCCCGAGCTCGTTGCTCCAACCCACGACGCCACGGAACGTGGCGTCACCGGACGGCGACGTGGCGCGCATCCACCCCGACGTCAGCACGTCCTCGCCATCGCGCCAGTCCTCCCACGGCATGTGGTTGGGCTTGCCGTCATCGTCGACGAGCAGTTCCTTCTTGGTGTAGATCGCGTCCTGCCGGTTGGTGAAGCTGAACTCGAACAGCTTCGACTCGGTGATCGCCTCGGTGGGGCAGGCCTCGACACACAGGTCGCAGTGGATGCAACGCAGATAGTTGATCTCGTACACGAACCCGAACCGCTCACCGGGTGAGGTGGGGTTTTCGGGGTCGTTGTCGGCGCCTCGCACATAGATGCACTTGGCCGGGCACACGCCGGCGCACAGCTCGCACCCGATGCACTTCTCCATGCCGTCCTCGTACCGATTGAGCACGTGGCGACCGTGCAACCGTTCGGGCTTGGCGATCTTTTCGTCGCTGCCGACGTCGGGGTCGGCTCCGCGGCCCTTCTTCTTCGCTGATCGACCACCCGAGTACTGGGTGGTGACCTGCTTGCCCCCGAACAACCGGTGCTGGCGGATGGTGACCGCGAATCCGTCCAGATAGCCCATCAGTACGCAGCCCCTTCGCGCTCTCGGTTGCGCCGGCTGACGGTCAGGGCGGCGTTGAACAGCAGGTAGGCGACGAACAACACCGCGACGCCGATCGCCGCTGTGGCCAACACCGGGCCCAGGCCGTCGTATTTGTCACGGGTCATCTGCAGCGCCGCCAGCACGAGGAACCAGCCGAGCGCCACCGGGATCAGCAGCTTCCAGCCGAAGTCCATCAGCTGGTCGTAGCGCAACCGCGGCAGCGTGGCGCGGAACCACACGTAGGTGTAGAGGAAAGCGAGCGTCTTGAGGATCACCCACAACGTGCCGCCGAACGGGCCGGCCCATCCGAAGATGTCGATACTGCCGAGACGCAGCGGCTGCGGCCCACCCAGGAACAACGTGACGATGATGGCGCTCATCGTGATGACGTTCATGAACTCGGCGAGGAAGAACAGGGCGAACCGGATCGACGAGTACTCCGTGTTGAAGCCTCCGACGAGCTCCTGTTCGGCCTCGACGAGGTCGAATGGCGGCCGGTTGAGTTCGGCCGTCATCGCGATCAGGAAGATCACGAACGGGATGAAGCCGGTCGCCACGATGTTCCAGTTGCCGATCCCGTCCTGCGTCCCGACGATCCCCGAGGTCGACAGTGTGCCGGACATCAACAGCACCGCGCCGAGGCTGAGTCCGAGGGCTGCCTCGTAGGAGATCATCTGGGCCGATGCGCGCACCGAGCCGAGAAGTGGATACTTCGAACCCGATGCCCAGCCGGCGAGCATGATGCCGTACACGCCGATCGAGCTGAGCGCCAGCACGATCAGGATGCCCATCGGCGGATCGGCCAACTGGACGCGAGTGGTCTCGCCGAACCATGTGACGGTGCCGTCCTTACCGTCGGTGAAGTCGCCGCCGAGCGGGATCACCGACCACAGCAGGAATGCCGGCACGAACGCCAGGAACGGCGCCAGCCGGAACACCCATTTGTCCGCCTTGTCGGGCAGCAGGTCTTCCTTGAAGAACAGCTTCGTGCCGTCGGCGAGGGTTTGCAGCAGGCCGAACGGGCCGGCCTTGTTGGGACCGATGCGGTTCTGCATGCCCGACACGATCTTGCGTTCGAACCAGACCATCAACATCGTGGCGACGAGGCCGATCACGAAGATCGCCAACACCTTGGCGGCGACGATGGCGAGCACCTTCCACCACCACTCGTTGGTATCGAGCATCGGATCACCCGGCTCGAACGGAACGGAGGCGAACAGACCGGCGATCACGGGAGTCGCTCGATTCGCACATCGGTCACGGCGGCCGAGGCGTCGACGATGTCGGTGACGTCGGCGCCGGACTGGTTGAAGGGCGCCCAGACCGTGCCGCGTTGCACCGAATCGTCGGCGACGAGCGGCAACACCACCGAGCCGGAGGCACTGATCAACCTCACTTCGGCGCCGTCGGGTTCGCCGATGCGATCGAGGTCGGCAGGATGTACGTGAGCCCCGGCCCCCATCGCCAACCTCGCGAGCGACGGGGACAATGCCGTGCCGACAGCCCGGTCGTACAGCTTGCGGCTGACCACGAGCCGATAGTCGTAGCTGCTCGGTGCGTGCTCGAGTGCAATCGACTGCTGGACCGCGCCGACCTTGACGACCGCCAACACGCCGCTCGGTTCGGCATCGACGGCTTGTGCCGTCGCACCGGCGTACCCCGGCACGGTCGCAGCGATCGCGGCGGTGATGTCATCGACCGACCCGAACCCGAGATCGTGACCGAGCACAGCGGCGAGCTCGGCAGCGATCATCCAGTCGGGCCGCGACGTGCCGTGCGCCGTGACCTTCTGGTTGACGCGCGAGACCCGACCTTCCAGATTGGTCGTCGTGCCCGACTGCTCGCCGAAGGCGGCGGCGGGCAATACGAGGTCAGCCTGCTGGGTCGACTCGGACGGCAGCGTGTCGATCGAGATGACTCGACGAGCGCCGGCCAGAGCGCGGCGGGCCAAGTCGGCGTCGGGGCAGTCGTTGATCGGGTCGGCGCCCAACAGGATCAGCACATCGAGCTGCCCATCGGCCGCGGCGCGCGAATGTCGCGATCGCTCCACGATCGGCGCTGGCGGGAGCGAGACCGAGCTGCAGCGCCCCGACGACGTTGCCCCGGCGCAGTGCCGGAAGCACCTTCGCGGTGGGCATGCCGTCGAGTGCGACGTCGACGGCAGCGAGCGCCGTCGCCTCCGAGACGGCCAGGTTGGCGCGCCCGGCGATCACGACGACATCGCCGGAAGCGATCTGTCCGGCGATCACCGGGTCGGTCAAGGTCTTGGCGATCTCGGCTGGCCCCATCCCGGGTGAATGGCGAACGCTGCGCCACGCATGTCGAGTCAGGCCGGTCGGTTGTGACGAGAACTCGATGATCTTCGTGCGGCCCTTCTCGACGGCGTCGCGCAGCCGCAAGAACAGTACCGGGAGCTCCTCTTTGAGGTCGGGGCCGACCAGGATCACCGTGGCCGCGTTCACGGCTTCGTCGATCGTGGCGCGGGGCAGGCTCAACACCTCGGCCGGCAGCCCGTCACCGAGCTGAGCATCGCGCCGCGAGATCCCGATCGCGTCGGCGAGCTGTGCCCACGCGAATACACCTTCGTTCGTGCTGCGCGCACCTCCGAGCAGGCCGATCGAGTCGGCATCGGCCACGAGCTGGCACGCCAGCTCCATCGCTGCGCTCCACGAGGTGGCGGTCAGCCCCGCCTCGCTGCGCACCATCGGTTCGGAGAGACGAAGCTCGGATTCGATCGCCTCGAAGTTGAAGCGGCCGCGGTCACACATCCAGCCCCAGTTGACCGACTCGGAGTCGAGGCCGGTGTCGACGCCTTGGAACCGCAGCAGCTCGTCACGGCTCGAGTGCACCGAGATACGGCAACCGACCGAGCAGGTGGTGCACGTCGAATCGACCTGTTCGAGATCCCACGGGCGAGCCTTGAAGCGGTACGGCTTGGCCGTGAGCGCTCCGACCGGACAGATCTGCACGGTGTTGCCCGAGAAGTACGACGAGAACGGCTCGTCCGGAAACGTGTTCACCTGCGTGGCGTTGCCGCGGTCGATGAAATGAATCAGCTTGTCGCCGGCGACCTCGTCGGCGAAGCGAGTGCAGCGATCGCACAGGATGCACCGCTCACGATCGAGCAGAACGTGGTCGCTGAGCGCGATCGGCTTCTCATAGCTGCGTTTCTGCTCGACGAACCGGCTCTCCCCAGGGCCGTGGCTGAACGCCTGATCCTGGAGCGGGCACTCACCGCCCTTGTCGCACACCGGGCAATCGAGCGGATGGTTCGCGAGCAGGAGTTCGAGCATGCCCTCCTGGGCCCGCTTGGCGGTCGGAGATTCGGAGTCGACCTTCATCTCGGGCAGGACCGTGATCATGCAACTCGGTTGCAGCATCGGGCCGCGTCCGGTATCGACCTCGACCATGCATTGGCGGCACATGCCCACCGCGCTCATCCGCGGGTGGTAGCAGAACCGGGGGATGAACTCACCGTGGCGGTCGGCGGCCGCGATGATCGACTCGCCCTTGCGAGCGACGATCTCACGACCGTTCAGCGTGATCGGCACAGCATTGGGATCGGGTTCGGGTGTCACCTCGACGTCGACGTCGGCCTCGCTCATCACTCGCCTCCGACCGCGGTGACGGGGATCATCGAACGCGCCTGGCGTGTGGTCACCAACGCGTCGAACTCCTCGGGGAACAGGGTCATCGCCGAATGCACGGGCACGTACGCCGACGGGCCGACGAAACAGATCGTGGTCATCTTGTACGGGAACGGTACGGCCTCGAGACCGAGCCGTTCGCTGGCAGCATGCGGCATGTCCCCCGGACAGATCGATTCGCCGACCTGCAAGATCGTCTCGAGGTCTGCGTCGGTGCCGTTGCCGGACACGATTCGCTCGAGGATGCGATACAGCCAGGTGCCGCCCTCACGGCATGGGACGCATTTGCCACACGACTCGTGGGCATAGAACTTCACCAGGGTCAGCGCCGCTGCCGGGATGTTGGTGGTGTCGTCCATCACCATGACCGCGCCCGATCCGAGCATCGACCCTGCGCTGCTCGCCAGGCGCCCCTCGAACGGGACATCGAGCTGATCGGCCACGAACCAAGGGGCCGATCCGCCACCGGGCACGAACGCCTTGAGCTCGTTGCCGTCACGGATGCCCTGGGCGAACTCCTCGCCGTAGATCAGGTCTCGGAACGTGGTCGATCCGTTGATGATCTCGTAGACACCCGGACGCTTGACATGGCCCGATACGGCGATCATGCGGGTACCCGGCGAGGTCTCGCTGCCGATCGCCGTGTATGCGGCCGAACCATTGGCGGCAATGAACGGGAGGTTGGCCAACGTCTCGACGTTGTTGACGATCGTCGGCATGCCGTAGAGCCCGATCGCTGCCGGGAAGTACGGGGGCTTGAGGCGCGGCATGCCGCGCTCGCCCTCGAGCGATTCGATCAGCGCTGTTTCCTCACCGACCACGTAAGCGCCGGCCCCCCAGTGCAACACGATGTCGACGCCGAAGTTGGTGCCGAGGATGTTCTTGCCGACGTAGCCGGCCGCATACGCCTCGTCGAGCGCCGTGGCGACGCGCTCGTGGGCGACGGCCATCTCACCACGGATGTAGAGGAAGCACTGCGACAGCCCAGCCGCGTAACAGGCGATCAAGCAGCCCTCGATCAACTGGTGCGGGTCGAGCTCCATCAGGAGGCGATCCTTGTAGGTGCCCGGCTCGCTCTCGTCGCCGTTGGCCACGAGATAGCGCGGCCACACACCAGCGGGCGTGAACCCCCACTTGACGCCCGCCGGGAACCCGGCGCCGCCGCGGCCCAACAGAGTGGACTTCTTGACCTCGTCGGCGACTTCGGCAGGCTGCATCTCGAGCGCCTTGCGGAGCCCCTGATAGCCGCCCGTGGCGTGGTAGCGCTCGAGGGTGTGCGAGTCGTCGTACTTGAAACGCGACGTGACGATCTGGGGGCGGTCACCGTCGTGGTAGAACCCGGGCGCCCACGGGTAGCTGCCTCCAGCGCTCATGACCCACCTCCAACACCGGTCGCGAAACGACGCACAGGCGACTGCGAACCACCGGTGGACTCGGAGCGACTTCGCGTCGATTGCGAACCGAGAGCGCTCATGATTCACCACCTGCTGGCACGATCTCGATCCACGCCGGGCCGGCCGTGACGTCGTCGGGATGCTCGGCACCGACCGCCTTGTCAGCGGGAATGTGTTGGCGATTGCGGCCGAGCGTGCCGTGGGGCGGGATCTCGTCGTCGAGCTTGCCGGCCCGCAGGTCGTCGACCAGTTCATCGAAATCGGCCGGCGAGACCCGGTAGCGGTGGCGATAGTTGACCTGCAACGTCGGCGCCTCGGTGCATGCGGCCTGGCACTCCGCGTGCTGCAGCGTGATCAGCCCGTCGGGCGTGGTGCTGCCGGCCTTGATACCGAGCGCGTGCTCCGCGTGGTGCATCAGTTCGTCGGCGCCCATCAGAGCGCACGACAGCGTGCCGCAGATGTTGATCAGGTACTTGCCGGTCGGCTCGAACCGGAACATCTCGTAGAACGACGCCGTGCCGTACACCTCGGCGGGCGTGACGTCGATCAGTTCGGCGACGTGGCGCATCGCCTCCTCGGTGACGTAACCGTTCTGCTGTTGTGAGAGGTGCACCAGGGGGATCAACGCCGACTTCTGCTTCGGATAGCGAGCGATGATCTCGCGCGCCAACGCCACGTTCGAATCGGTGAGCCGGCTCATGCGCGGTTGCTCCGATAGATGAGGCGATGGATGACAACACCGACCGCCGCCCAGAAGGTGAGGACCGGAGCAGGGACCAGCTCACCCATCAGCGATCGACCTCCCCCAGGACCGGGTCGACGCTGGAGATCACGGCGACGGCATCGGCGACGAGACCGCCACGCATCATGTGTGGCAGGCACTGCACGTTGACGAACGAGGGCGCCCTGACGTGCATGCGGTACGGCGTCGGCGAGCCATCGCTGGCGATGTAGCAGCCGACCTCGCCACGCGGGCTCTCGATCCCGACGTAGACCTCGCCTTCGGGCACCTTGAAGCCCTCGGTGAAGATCTTGAAGTGGTGGATCAGTGCCTCCATCGACTCGTCGATGCGCGCCCGCGGAGGTGGCGTGACCTTCTTGTTCTGGATCCGGTAGTCGCCGAGCGGCATCACGTCGAGGATCTGGCGGACGATCTTCATCGACTCGCGGATCTCGTTGAGGCGGATCGCATATCGGTCGAAGGCGTCGCCGTACGAGCCGACGATCACATCGAAGTCGACCTGCTCGTAGTGCAGGTACGGCATGTCACGACGGAGGTCCCAGGCAACGCCGGTCGAACGCAGGATCGGCCCGGTCGCGCCGAGTGCCAACGCCTCGTCGGGGGTGATGACGCCCACGCCCTGCAACCGCTCCCGCCAGATCGGCTGACCGGTCATCAAGATGTCGTACTCCTCGAGCCGCTCGGGGATGATCTCGAGCAACTTCAGCACGTCGTCACGCCAGCCCGGAGGGAGGTCGGCGGCGACGCCACCGGGCCTGATGAAGTTGTGGTTCATCCGCAGACCGGTGACCTTCTGGAAGAAGCGCAGCACCTCTTCTCGCTCACGCCAGCCGTAGATCATCATCGAGACGGCGCCGAGGTCCATGCCGTTCGTGGCCATGAACAACAGGTGACTGCTCATGCGGTTGAGCTCGCTGAGCAGCATCCGCATCCAGATCGCGCGCTCGGGGATGTCGCCGTCGATCCCGAGCAGCTGTTCGGTGGCCATCGAGAACACCAGCTCGTTGTTGAGCGGGCTGAGATAGTCCATGCGGGTGACGTTGGTGCCGCCCTGCATGAACGTCAGCTGCTCGCCGGTCTTCTCCATGCCGGTGTGCAGGTAGCCGATGATCGGCTTGCAGCGCAGCACGGTCTCACCCTGGAGCTCGAGCATCAGACGCAGCACACCGTGGGTCGACGGGTGCTGCGGCCCCATGTTGATGATCATCGTCTGATCCTCGTCGGGATCCTCCGGCATGTCGCCGAGCTTGGCCGCCTCGGCCTCGCTCATCCGCAGCACCGAACCGACCTCGCGCATCAGCTCGCGGGCGGTGAGCTCGGAGCGGGTCCGCATCTCCTGTGCGCCCTCGTCACGAATCGTCGCGGTCACGAGTTCGCTCCCTTGAACTGCACCGGTATCTGGCCGACCTCGTAGTCCTTGCGGAGCGGGTGGCCGATCCAATCCTCCGGCATCAAGATGCGCGACGGGTCGGGATGTCCACTGAACTCGATGCCGAACATGTCGTACACCTCGCGCTCCATCGCCTCGGTGCCGGGGTGGACGTCGAACAACGTGGGCACGACCGCATCGTCGGCGGGTACCTGGACCCGCAACCGGATGCGACGGCGGTTGGTGATGTCGAGCAGGTTCGCGACGACCTCGAACCGCTCGGGCGCGACACCGTCGGGGAGCGGGCGGTGCATGTATTCGAGATAGTCGACCGCGGTCAGATCGGCACACATCGCATAGCCCTCGTCGGCGAGCGCCTTCACGACGTCGACATAGCGGTCGCGACCGGGGTGAACGACGACCTGACCGCGGCTGTCGCTGACCGGACAACCGTGGATGTCGACGATCGGTGCATCCATGTCGCCGGCCGCGTCGGTGGTGTCGTGTCCGGTGTCGGCCATGTCACTTGGTGCCGAGCAGCACGGGTGTGGAGGTTGCGGCGATCTCCTCGACATGAAGATCGGCACCGGCGCCCGACTCGGCGCGACGGCGAAGGATCTCGCCGTCCTCGATCTTCTGATGCAGGGTCTCGATGGCGTGGATGAGCGTCTCGGGAGTCGGAGGGCAACCCGGTGCGTACACATCGACCGGAACGATCTGATCGACGCCCTGCACGATCGCGTAGTTGTTGAACATGCCGCCTGAGCTTGCGCACACGCCCATCGAGATGACCCACTTGGGTTCCATCATCTGGTCGTAGACCTGACGAAGCACCGGGGCCATCTTCTGGCTGACGCGCCCGGCCACGATCATGATGTCGGCTTGGCGCGGCGACGCACGAAAGACCTCCATGCCGAACCGGGAGATGTCGTAGTGGGCCGCCCCGGTCGCCATCATCTCGATCGCGCAACAGGCCAAACCGAACGAGGCCGGCCACGACGAGCGCGAACGCGCCCAGTTGATCAGGTCCTCCAGGCGACCGGTGATGACGTTGTGACTCAGCCCACCGATTCCATCCGACAACACATCGTCGATGACTCCCACGGGGCCTCCTACGCAGCCTCGGTCTCGGTCGGTGCGGTGCTTGCGCCCCCGGCGGTCACGTGGTCGATGCGGCCCTCGAGGCCGACTCGCCGAATGGTCGACGCCGAGTCGCGAGCGGCGGACACCATCGCGGCGTCGTGTTCGAGGTTGCGGTATTGGTGCAGCGGCCCCCATTCGAGGCCGCCACGCGCGACCTCGTACACGAACGTCAGGAAGAAGATCACCGAGAAGACCACGATCGCCCAGAAGCCGGACTCGCCCAACGCGCCCCGCTCGACCGCGTACGGGTACAAGAAGATGATCTCGATGTCGAACATGATGAACAACATCGCCACGACGTAGAAGCTCACCGGGAAACGGTCGGGCGGCTCGCGACTCGGCACGATGCCACACTCGTACGGCGCCTCCTTGGCCGCCGACGGGCGACGCGGTGCCAACAGACGAGACGCGACGAAACTGAGACCACCGAACAAGATGGCCAGCAACATCAGTACGACGAGCGGCAAGTACTGGCCCATGGCTACGCCGCTGCGATCGCCTTTCGGGCCAGGTTTGCGGCGACGAACCGGTCGCGACGGTGGAGCAGGAAGCACATCGCCAGAAACACGATCGTGGAGCCGATCGCGATGTAGGCCGCCGGCTCGCGGAGCGAACCCAGGTCGCGAATCATGTACACGTACTGGCGCTGGAGCGACTCGTCGATCTCGGGGGCAGTGGGTGCACGACCCGGCTCGTCGAGCAGCGGCTTGAGCGGGGCGACCTCGACCAGCGTGTAGTACGGCTTGTGGAAGAACGCCAACTGATCGAACTCACCATTCGGGCCGAGCTTGGGATACGCAGATTCCGCCGGTGGGTTGACCTCGAAGACGTTCGTGACCCTGAACTCGCCGGGGCCGAACGCGTCCTCCTCCTCGAGGAACACTCCGGCCGACGCCTCGGCCTGACCGAACTCGGGTGCGGACGATTCGACCGCAGTCCAACCTTGCGCGGCGAGCTGCGACGCGACGGCCTCGGATGCGATGTTCGGCGGCGTCTCGGCCGTGACATCGATCGGGTCGTCGAGCACGCCGGCCTGATACAGCAGATCGACCTCTTGGATGACGGTTTGACCCGGAACCTGCTTCCACTCCGGCACATCGCCCTTCAGGCCGATGCCGTAGATCCACCACACTCCGCCCATCAGAGCCATCCATCCGGCCAGGCCGGTGAGCGCGACCAGGAAGCCGAGTCGAGCCCCGAGGTTGGTCCCGAGGATCAGATACACCGACCCCATCCAGACGACGGTGCCGATCATCACCGTGAGGATGCCGCGGAGTTCGAACTCCCAGTTGACGGCCAGGATGATTGCCTGCATCAGAGACTCCGCACGTATTCGACGATGGCCTGGATCTGCTGGTCGGTCAGGAGGGCTCCGAACCCGGGCATACGGCCGCTGCCCTGACCCTGCAAGCCGTACTTGGCGCCGAGCACCGAACCGTTCTTGATGAAGCTGATCATGTCGGCCTCGTTCGGGAAGTGGGCGTTGGTCGAGCCACCGGTGAGGTTCCAGCCGAACGCTCCCTGCCCGGAGATCCCCGGGTCACCCCAGCTCCAGCCCTGCGTGTGGCAGCGGGCACAGCTGTAGGCACCGCTGCCGAGCTCGAGGTTGAACAGCGCCTCGCCGTAGGAGGCATAGGTGCCGTCGTCGACCGATTGGCGCGCCAGGGTGTCGATGTCGGTCTGGATGTTCGCCGGCAGGTGGCCCGATGGGCACGTCTTGACGTTGTCCTCGCCGGGGCCACAGTCCTCACGATCGATCTGAATGCTCTCCATGTACGCGATCAGGGTGTCGATCTGCTGGTCGTTCATCGGACCGCCACCGGCGACACCCCACGGCGACATCGGCGAGAACGGGCGGCCGTAGACGAGGATGAAGCGCACCTCGTCCTCGGAGAAGCGGTAGAGCACCGTGTTCACCGCCGGCGCCTTCCAGTTGACGGCGGTGACCGCACCCGTCGCCGGGTCGGTGAGGTTGTAGGCAGCGACGCCGCCGCTACCGCTCATCCCGCCGTGGCATCCGGCGCAGTTGAATCCACCCTCGGCAGTGGGAGCGAACAGACCCGCGCCCCACTCGATGAACTGCTCTTCCATGGCGTCCTGGGCGCCGGCCTGACGGCTGGGCTCGAGGATCCAGTACAGCGGGAGCGCGATCACGATGATCACCAGCAAGATCACGCCGATGCCGAGCACGCGGGTGAGCCGCGGGCCTTCCAGGATCTCGTCGTCGTAGTACTTCTTGCGGTTGGCCGCCAGTTCCTGCTCGGAACCGAGCTCGTCTCGGCTCTGGCGCAGGTTCAAGACGGCATAGACAACCCAGCCGCCCAGGATGACGGTGAACAGCAACCACGCAATCGAGGTCGTCGTAAGTGCGATCATCCTGAGTGGTCCTCCGATGCTCCGACGCAGTGCGGACCCTCAGCCTCCTGGCCGGTGGTGTTGGTGCCGATCGGCATTCCCTGCACGACGGTGCCGGTGTCGACGGTGACGTCACCGCTGGCGGCGAACTCGAGCGGGAAGTGATCCATGCCGCGTGGCGCCGGCCCGCTCTTCTTCTCACCGACACGGTTGTACTGCGAGCCGTGGCAGCCGCACTCGAACCACTGGCTCGACACGCACTGAGGCACGCGACAGCCGAGGTGTGGGCACTTCTGGTACTGCGCGATGAGGCCCCTTTCCATGCCCGCGAAGAGGCTCGCCGGGTAGAGCTGCTCGGCCTTCGAGACGGCCTCGACGGGATATTGGGTGATCCAGGCCCGCGCTTCGGGGGCGTAGAAGAAGCCGCTCCCCGCTCGGATGCCCGAGACGATGTCGTCGTAGCGGCCGACGACCACCTTGCTGCCGAAACCGCCCGTCTTGGTCGGCCACAGGAAGGCGACGAAGCTGGCCGCCGAGAAGGTGCCGATGCCGGCGGCCATCAACGAGATCGTGGCGCGGTTGAAGAACTGACGCCGACTGACGCCGAGCGCATCCGGGTCGGGCGGAACCCATGGCGTGAGGCCACTGTCGCCCTGCGCCGGGGCGAGCCCGGTGCCGACTCGGGCGGCAACCCCGGCTGCCTCGACCTCGTCGGCGCGCGACGTGGTCGACTCGGCTGCCGACGTGGCGGCGGCACGCGCCGCCCGGTCGCGCTTGACGGTCTCGGCACTGAGCGCGCCGGCCCCGCGTACATCCGTGCGGCGGGCGAGCGTCATGAAGGCGAGAGCGCCCAACACCACAGCGGCGGCGATGGCGATGACGATGACTGCTGTTGCGTTCATGATGTGTGTCTCCTGTGCATCACAGCTCGAAGAACAAGCCGTCGCGCCACGGCAAGGTGAAGTTGAATCCGGGGCCTCGGAAGAACGAACCGATCATCACGAGCACCGCCCAGAACATGAGGTGCACGGTCATCAGCGAGATCGCGAACTTGCGATCCTCCGGCTTGTTGGAAGGGTTCTTGTCGATGTACGGGGCGAAGATCAACACGATCAGGCCGACACCGGGGATGGTGACACCGGCGACCATCGGGTGGAACATCGTGAGTAATTCCTGCAGACCGAGGAAGTACCACGGCGCCTTCGAGGGGTTGGGGGTCTGATTGGGGTTCGAGTGCTGCAGCAGCGGGGCGTTGACCCAGATCGAGAACAGGAACGTGAACGCCGTGCACGCCAGCGCCGCGACGAACTCGGCGGCCAGCAGGTGAGGCCAGGTGTGGACCTTGTCGACCGGCTGTGCCTTGACGTCCTGGATCGAACCCGACTTGACGACCGTGAGCAACCGTTGTGTGTGGCCACCGGGCCCTGCGCCGACGGGCACCCCGCCACCGCCGGGAACGGCCGCGACGACCGCCGCGACCTTGTCTTGCACTGCGACGCCGCCACCTGGCGCATCGGTCTCCTCCGAGGTCTTGGACTTGGCGGCCCGGCTGCGCTCGAGCAAGTGGGCGGGAATGCGCGAGTCGCCGGGGCTGGCTTCGGCCGCTTCGCCACCGGACGAGGCGGCCGGCGATGCCGCGGCAGCATCGGATGCGGCCTTGTCGCGAGCTGCCTGCGCTCGCTTCAACAGATGTTCGGGGATCTCAGTCATGTGTCACGGCTCCGATCACAGCGGCCCACTGATGCCGCCGTCCTTGCGGACACGCCAGAAGTGGATCGCCATGAAGATGACGATGATGAACGGGAAGAACAGCACGTGCAAGACGTACCATCGAAGCAGGGTCTCCGAGCTGATCTCGGCACCGCCCAACAAGACGAATCTGACGTCCTGGCCGAACACGGGTGTGTATCCCATCATGTTCGTGCCCACGTTGACGGCCCAGTAGGCGAGCTGATCCCACGGGAGCAGGTAACCCGTGAACGACAACAGCAGCGTCATCTTCAACAAGATCACGCCGATCACCCAGTTGAACTCGCGCGGCGGCTTGTAGGCGCCGTGGTAGAAGACACGCGCCATGTGCAAGAACACCGAGATCACCATCAGGTGCGCGCCCCATCTGTGCATGTTGCGCACGAGCAGGCCGAACGTGACCGAGGTCTGCAGGTTGGAGATGTCGTCCCAGGCCGCCGTCGCCTCGGGGCGATAGAAGAACATCAAGAAGATGCCCGTCACGGTGAGCAGGATGAACAAGAAGAAACTCAGCCCGCCGAGGCACAGCGTGTAGCTGACCTTGACGGCGTGTCGCTTCACCTTGACCGGGTGCAAGTGATACAGCACCGAGTTCATGATGACGTAGCTGCGGTTGCGCGGGCTGTCGCTGTACCCCTTGCGGAAGATCGAGCCCGGCCGGAAGATGCTCGACCAGACCTGGCCACCCTGCACGCCGTCGACCACTTGCTGGGCGCGTTCCTTGGCGGTCGGCTTCGGCGCGTCGTCAATGATTTTTGCCATCGTCAGCTTTCCCCGGCCACGCCACCAGCAGCCCGCGCCGCGTTGGCACACTCGCTCGCCGGTGACTCGATTGTCAGTGGATTGATATTCGTCATGATCAGAGCCTCATGCCATAGCCGTAGCCATGGCTGTTGGTACGGGCATGGAAGTCACCGGCAGCAGTCGGTTGACCGACCTTGCCGAGAATGATGACACCGGTCGGGCATCGGTCGACACACAAGGCGCACCGTGTGCAGATGTCGTCGTCGATGATGAACATGAATGCATCGGACGGATCCTGGCCCGGTTGCTCGGTGCCGTCGGCTTCGACGACCGCCCCGGTGTTGACCATGTGGATGCACTTCCACGGGCAGATGTCGACGCAACCCTCACAGGCGATGCACTCGGTCTGGTCGATGTGGATGAACTGCTTGGGCTTGACCGCGCGAGCGAGGTAGTCAGCGTCGACCTCGACGAGCGTGTACTCGTCGGTGTACGGCATCATCGGCGGATTGGCGTCGGTCTTGGCCATGTCAGCGTTCCCCGGCCGGGGTCAGCCCTTCCTCACGAGCGGGCGACCGTACGAGCTGGTCTCGAGTTCCTTGGTGACATTGTCGCCGCGCTTCTGCCACCAACTCCAGACGAACAGCATCAGCCCGAAGAAGTAGACGTGGATCACCACCACCACGACGTCGCGAACCGCTTCGTACTGCAACGTGATCGGGTTCCAGCCACCCAGCGAATCGGGCTTGAGGATGTCGAATGGACCGTAGATGATATTCGTGCGGTCCCAGCCGAGGTTCTTGTCGGCGTGGTCGATCCACTGGTGCGGCACCACGCCGAATGCCAGGAACATGACGCCGAATGCGTACACGGATCCGAGCATCGCCTCACCCCACGAGAACGCCGTCCCCTTGGGGCGTCGCTTGCCGTACGGGATCGCGACCAGCGTCAGAGCGGTCGCCGCGAACAACGACACCAAGAAGGCGGTGTTGACGCCGGGAACCGCCTTGCCCTCCAGGGGGTTCCACCAGTTGAAGGCGATCATCTCGATCGTCGTGCCCTTTCGCTTGTGGGTCGGGTGCTCATCGTGTCGTGCTTACTCGTGTTGCCTGCTCGCGATGGCGGCCCGGAACATCTCCCGGAGCAACCCGGCCAAATGTTCGTGAACGGCCTCACGAAGTCGTCAGCTCGCACTGTAGTCGGCCGACGCGTCAGCGCGACATCCAGCACAGGGAAGAGTCTGGCGCGTGCCGGAGGTTGTGCAAAAGTGCACGCCAAGCGTCGACAGGATTCCTCGATGTGATCGCCGAGAAATTCGGGAAAGGGTGTTCGGCGCGTCTATCGTTTCGTGGGTTCGAGACGATGCCGGGACCCGACCGGGTGGCGGTGTCGCAATCGTGACCGACGAACCGTGACGACACCGTGAGAGGACCAGCGTGACCGAAATCCCCGAGCACTTGCTGAAGCGAAGCCGCGAGCGCCGCGCCGCGAGCGGTGCCGGTGGCGACGACGGCGCCGCTGCCACGCCTGCCACGACGACGCCAGCGACCACGGCCGGCACCGCTCCGGCAACGGCATCCGGCCCGGTCGAACGGGCCGGAGCTCCGGCCCCAGCGGGTCCACCGCCGGCCAAGCCCGACAGCCCGGTCGTCGTGGCATACAAGAAGCGCAAGCGCGTGCCGTTCTGGGCGATGGTCGCGCTCAGCGCGCTGCCGGTGTGGGCATTCCTCTACGTCCGCGCCGTCACGCAGTCGACCGTCGAGGCCGCCGGACCACTGGGCCTCGGTGGCGAGGTGTACGGCGGCTGTGCCGGCTGCCATGGCGCCGGCGGTGGTGGCGGCGTCGGGTATCAGTTCTCCGGTGGCGAAGTGCTCTTGACGTTCCCGCACATCGAGGATCAATTGCGCTACGTCTACTTCGGCTCGGCCAGCTACAACATCGCCGGCGTCGAGATCTACGGCAATCCGGACCGTGAAGGCGGCCCCCACGTCACCGGTGTCAAGGGCCCCATGCCGGCGCAGGGAGCGACCGCCGGCGGCAGCCTCACCGACTACGAGATCCTCGCCGTGGTCTGTCACGAGCGATATGCCTTGGGTGGCGCCGACCCGACGGGCGAGTACTCGGCGGAGTTCGCCGAGTGGTGCTCGGAGAGTTCGGAGATCTTCGCCGATCTCGAGGCCGGCGGCGACCTCGCCACGCTGGACGAGCGCTTCGACGGCATCTTGCCGATCGGCGACGCTCCGGTCGCAGGCTCAGCAGCGACGAGCTGACCGTTCACATGAGCGGCACCTCCCGATGACCGCTCATCCGTCGGCGAACGCCGACGTGCTGGTGATCGGCGGTGGGCCGTCGGGTGCAACGGCCGCAGCACAGCTCGCTCGGCGCGGCCACCACGTCATCGTCGTCGAGCGCGATCTCTATCCCAGCGTCGCCCCATTCGGCGCGCTGCTCACACCGAGGGCCCTGGCGATGCTCAGACAACTCGACCTGGTCGACCTCGACGATCTGCATCGCGTCGGACAGGTCCGCATCACCTATGACGGGCGCTCGACGTCGACCGGCTGGCCGAGCCACCCGAGCTACCCGCCGTATTCGGCAGTCACACCTCGCGCCGCGTTCGATCAGCAGATGATGCAGGCTGCCGTGGACGAAGGCGCGAGCGTTCTCGCAGGGCACGAGGCGATCGACCCGATCATCGAACGCGGTTTCGCCCGCGGCGCCAACGTCGTCGGACCCGACGGGACCGCGTTCGAGGCGCGGGCCACGTTCACGATCGTGGCCGACGGCGCGAACAGCAGATTCGGACGCGCACTCGGCACGTACCGGCGCCCGACGTGGCCATACGCCGTCGGCCACCGTGCGACCTACCGCTCGCCATTGCACGACGCCAGCGAGCTCGAGGTGATGCTCGACCTCCGCGATCGATCGGGTACGCCGATCACCGGTTACGGCTGGATGCTGCCTGCGGGCGACGGCACGGTCACGGTCGGCGTGATGATGATGTCGACGTCGCCCTCTTTCCGGGTCGTCAACCCCGCTCATCTCCTCGATCGGATCGTCACCGACCACGCAGCGCGGTGGCACCTCGACGCGGAGCCGATCCGGCCAGGCGTCGGCGGTCGCGTTCCGCTCGGACTCTCCGTCGGCCCATCGGCCGGCCCCACCTATCTGTTGATCGGTGACGCCGTCGGCGCGGCGAATCCATTGTCGGGCGCCGGCATCGAGAGCGCGCTCGAGACCGGAGCCGTGGCCGCCGAAGTGATCGACGAGGCATTGCAGACCGACTCGGCAGCGGCGCTCCAGCAGTACACGCGGCTGCTCGCCGATCGGTATGGCGCGTTCTACAAATTCGGTCGGCTGTCGAATCGCGCACTCGGCCAACCCTCGGTATCACGACGCATCAACCGGCTCGCCGCCAAACGCAAGCCCGCGGCCGACGCCCTGCTCCGGCTGGCCACCAACGAACTGCGGCCGGGGCGAGCAGGGATCGCCGAGGTCGCGTACCGAATCGGGCGCGCGGTCAGCCTCGTCGGACCCGACGCCTGAGCGAGGGAATCACGGTTCGGCCTGCCCGGCGACTCCGCACACCGGAGTCGCAGGCATCAGATTCGCAGGGTTCAGATTCGCAGGGTTCGGATTCGCAGGGTTCAGATTCGCAGGGCGCGGTGACGTCGTCGAAGGGTGACCACCGACAAGGCCAGGATCACCGGGTAGATCTCCAAGCGCCCCAGCAGCATCTGGCCCATCGTGACCCATCGCGCCACCCGCGGCAGTTCGAGAAAGTCGTGGGTCGGCCCGACGTCGCCGAGCCCGGGCCCGACATTCCCGAATGCGGTTGCAGCTGCAGAGAACGAGGTCACGATGTCGGGGCCGGTGAGGGCGATCACCATCGCTCCACCACCGAACGTCGCCAGGGCCAACACCAGGAACCCGACGATCTTGTTGGCGGTGCGGTCGGGCACGATCGCGTCTCCGATCCGCACCGGGCGGACGAGGCGCGGGTGCAAGTGACGCAATGCCTCGCGATGGGCGTAGCTCGCGATTGCCAGCACTCGGATCAACTTCACGCCGCCCGCCGTCGAACCGGCCATGGCACCGATCGGGAGCAGCAACATGATGACGGCCTGGGCCGCCTGTGACCAACTGGCGAAGTCGTCCGTGCCGTAGCCCGTCGTCGAAATGATCGTGGTGGTCGCGAAGAAGCTTCCGCGAATCCGATCGCTGACCGAACCGTCGGCGTCGTTGACCACGAACAGAACGACCGCCACGCCGAACACGATCAACGTGTAGAGATGAAACTCCGTCGATCGCAGCAGCGGGCCGACGCTCCCCCGGATCACTCGATACAGCAGGGTGAAGCTCGAGCCGGCGAAGAACATTCCCAAGATTGCGATCCACTCGATCGCCGCTGAATCGAAGTGCCCGAGCGATGCGTTGTAGGGCGAGAAACCTCCGGTCGACACCGTCGTGAAGCTGTGCGCAACGCCGTCGTACAAGCCCATTCCAGCGGCCATGTATGCCAGCGCCAACACGATGGTGAACCCGATGTAGACGGCCCAGAGCCGCCGCGCGGTCTGGCGCACGCGAGGCGTCAACCGTTCACCGGTCGGTCCGGGCGCCTCTGCCTCGAGCAGGCTCATCCCGCCCGACCCGACCGTCGGGAGCACAGCGACCACCAACACGATCACACCCATCCCACCCATCCATTGGCTGACCGCCCGCCAGAACAGAACACCCGGTCCGGTTCCTTCGATCGGCCTCAGCACCGTCGCCCCTGTCGTGGTGAACCCCGAGATCGATTCGAACATGGCGTCGTCGAAGTCGGGGATCCAACCGGTCAGCACGTACGGCAAGGCGCCGACGACCATCAACACCACCCACGCCAGCGTGACGGTGACGAACACGTCCAGGATCCGGATCTGTCTGGGCAGGGTGGTGAACCGCCATCCGATGAACCCGACCGCGGTGATCGACGCACCGACGATCCACAACACCGCGACGTCCGGTCCGCCACGCCACATGTCGACGACGCCCGAGGCCAGGATGCCCAATCCGGCGACCGCCAGCGTGAGCCCGACGATATGGCCGATCAGCGTCTCGTACGAGCGACCCCATCGCTCGGTGAGGTCGCTGGCGAGACCCGACATCATGCGCTGGCTCATCGGGAACGCCACCGGTCCGGATGCGTCATGTGGCGAACACCCGGCGCACGTTGTGCAGCGCGGACGGACGGGCGAACAGCACGACGCTCTCGCCCGCGTGCAGTTCGGTGTTGCCACGCACGATCTCGCTCGATCCGTCGGCGCGCACGACCGCGCCGAGCAGCACCGAGCGAGGCAGGTGCAGATCTCGAACGACCGCTCCGTCTCCCGGGCTGCCGGCGCCGATCACGAACTCGTCGACCTCGACATCGCTCTCGAGGAACGTGGCAACCGACGACGCTCCACCTCGCATCTCGCGCAGTACGGCGTTGGCGGACGCCGTCCTCGGGCTGAGAGCAGCATCGATCCCGAACTGCCGGACCAGCGGCAACAGCGCCAGACGGTGCAACACCGCGACGGTGAACGCCTGGCTCTCGGCGGCCGCGAAGGCACAGGCGAGCACGTTGGCGGTGTCCTCGCCCGTGGCCGCTATCACGACATCCATCGTCGACAGCGACTCCTCCGTGAGCAGGTTGGTGTCTGTGATGTCACCCTCGACGACCGTGACCCGCCGCAAACGCTGCGCGAGCGAGCTGGCTCGTGCGTGGTCGCGTTCGACGAGCGTGACATCTGCGCTGCGCGTGAGGCGTTCGGCAACCCGCGCACCGACTGCGCCGCCGCCCAGCACCATGACCCGGCGGACTCTTCGACCGGTGGCATCGAGCGCCTCGAGCACCTCGTGCTGGCGGCTCTCGTGGGTGATCAACCGCACATGATCTCCCGCGGTCACGTGCAGGTCGCCGCGCGGAATGATCGTCTCGCCGTCACGGGTGACAGCACCGAACAAGAAGCGCCAATGGTCGACCGAAGCAATCTCGGCGAGAGATCGGTCGACCATGTTCGACTTCGGGCCGACGACGACGCCGAGCACGACCAGATTTCCGTTGGCCATCGGGTACACCTCGTCGGCACCCGACACGCTGACGAGCCTGAGGATCTCCTCGGCTGTGTCAGCATCGGGGTCGATGATCAGATCAGCGTCGATCAGTGCGCGAAGGTGTGCTCCGTCCGGCCCCCGAAGCTCATCGGTCTGGAGTCGCACGACGGTCTGCGCGGCGCCCAGGCTCTTGGCGAGCGCCGAGGCGATCATGTTGACCTCGTCGTCCTGGGTGACCCCGGCGACCAGCTGAGCCCGGTCGACGCGAGCGGCGCGCAACACCGACGGGTGGGTGCCGCTGCCGACGATCGTTTGAACATCCAGCTCGTCGCCGAGCGCGCGGGCGATGACCTCGTTCTGTTCGATCACGACCACATCGTGATTCTCGGCTCTGAGGCGTTGTGCCAGATACCAGCCGACCTCTCCTGCTCCGATGATGACGACATGCACAGCGGCCCAGCTTGCCCGATCCCGGGCACGGTCACCCACCCCTCAGTGCGAAAGTCGCCGCGGAGTCGCGTGCCCGTCAGCCCGACGAACTGCTGAGCACGGTCGCCAACAAGGCGCTCGGTGCGTCGCGCAGGGCCTCGACGGCAGGTCCGTCGCCCAGCCCGGAGCACGCGTTGACTGCGACGGAGACGTACTCGCGAGCGGTCACGAGCGCACTCTCGATGCCATCGTCGGAACGAACGATGGCGAGCGCCTTGTCGCGTTCGGCCGGGCCGAGCGGCTTGCCGAGCAGGTCGAGCAATTCGTCGGCCGAGCTGGTGCCGCTCGCGAGGGTTCGCAGCACGGGAAGCGTGTACACGCCCTCTTCGAGATCGTGTCCGGCCGGCTTCCCCAACTGCTCCGCGGTGGCGGTGAGGTCGAGGATGTCGTCGACGATCTGGAACACCATCCCGTACGCATTGCCGAAGTCGGTGAGCGCGTCGATCGTCGAACGGTCGAGCCCGGCGACGATGCCGCCGATTCGAGCCGCGGTTCCGTAGAGCGATGCCGTCTTGCCGTGGATCGAGGCCAGGTAGCTCTGCTCGGGACGCAACGCATCGTAGGTGTGGCGCAGCTCCTCGATCTGACCTTCACACAGCCAACCGATCGTTCGCGCCAGCAAGCCGGCGACCTCGGTGCCGAGCGATGCCGCGATCTCCGAAGCGCGCGAGAGCAGGAAGTCACCGGCCAGGATCGCCTGCAGATTCCCCCACCGCGCATTGACCGTTTCGACACCGCGGCGAGTCTCGGCTTCGTCCATGACGTCGTCGTGATACAGCGATCCGAGGTGCACGAGCTCGCAGGCGACCCCGCCTTGCACCACGTCTTCGCTGGCGTGACCGCCGTCGAGTTGACCGGCCACGACGGCCAGCACCGGTCGTAGGCGCTTGCCGCCCGCCACGATGAGATGCGAAGCGATCTCGGTCAGGTACGGGTCGGACGTGACGACTGCGGCTCGCATCGCGAGCTCGATCCGGGCGCGGTCCGCGTCCATGCCGGGCATGGTGAGCAACGGGGACGTCACGGAGTCGTCGGACACGAGAACGCAGGCTAGGCCCTGTGCGACGTACTGGGAAACACTGCGCGCACGTTCTGTGCGGATCGTCGACGATCCACCACTGCGCGGGACCGCTGTGTTGCAGTCGCGAGAACACGTCCAGCCAGGTTGCCAGACGGCCGATAGAGTGGACATACGTATTCGCCAATGCACCGAAAGGCGACACATGTTCGAACGATTCACCGACCGGGCTCGCCGGGTCGTGGTCCTCGCCCAAGAGGAAGCACGCCTGCTGAACCACAGCTACATCGGCACCGAGCACATCCTGCTCGGGCTGATCCACGAGGGCGAAGGCGTCGCCGCCAAAGCACTCGAATCACTCAGCATCTCACTCGAGGCCGTACGCAATCAGGTCGAGGAGATCATCGGACAGGGCGGCTCGTCGCCCTCGGGCCACATCCCGTTCACCCCACGCGCCAAGAAGGTGCTCGAACTGTCCCTGCGGGAAGCGCTCCAGCTCGGCCACAACTACATCGGCACCGAGCACATCCTGCTCGGGCTGATCCGCGAGGGCGAAGGCGTCGCCGCCCAGGTGCTCGTCAAGCTCGGTGCCGACCTCAGCCGTGTTCGCCAACAGGTGATCCAGCTGCTGTCGGGCTATCAGGGTCCCACCGGGGGTTCCGGCGAGGGCGCCGCAGGCGGACGCTCGGGCAGCGAACAGTCGAGCGGCAACGCCAACGTCGGTGGGTCGGCCAAGGCCGGCGACGACGAGAAGAACAGTCAGATCCTCGACCAGTTCGGCCGCAACCTCACCCAGATGGCGCGCGAGCACAAGCTCGACCCGGTCATCGGCCGTACCCGCGAGCTCGAGCGTGTGATGCAAATCCTCTCGCGCCGCACCAAGAACAACCCGGTGCTGGTCGGCGAGCCCGGCGTCGGCAAGACGGCGATCGTCGAGGGCCTCGCCCAGATGATCGTCAACAACGACGTGCCCGACACCTTGCACGGCAAGCAGCTGTACACGCTCGACCTCGGTGCGCTCGTGGCCGGTTCCCGCTATCGCGGTGATTTCGAGGAGCGATTGAAGAAGGTCCTCAAGGAGATCAAGACCCGCGGCGACATCATCTTGTTCATCGACGAGATCCACACCCTCGTCGGTGCCGGAGCTGCTGAGGGGGCGATCGACGCAGCCTCGATCCTCAAGCCGATGCTCGCCCGTGGCGAGCTGCAGACCGTCGGTGCGACCACCCTCGACGAGTACCGCAAGCACGTCGAGAAGGACGCGGCGCTCGAGCGTCGTTTCCAGCCCGTCAAGGTCGACGAGCCGACGCTGGCACACACGATCGAGATCCTGAAGGGCATCCGCGACCAGTACGAATCGCACCACCGGGTCACGATCACCGATCAGGCCTTGGTCGCCGCGGCCAACCTGGCCGACCGCTACATCTCCGATCGGTTCCTCCCCGACAAGGCGATCGACCTGATCGACGAAGCCGGGTCGCGCCTGCGGATCAAGCGCATGAAGACCCCGCCCGACCTGCGCGAACTCGAGCGCAAGCTCGACGACGTCCAGGAGGCCAAGAAGCGGGCCGTCGAAGACCAGCAGTTCGAAGAGGCCGGCCGCCTCCGCGATCAGGAGAAGTCGCTGCTCGAGGAAAAGGCCGCCAAGGAGATCGAGGTCAAGGCCGAAGGTGTCGACCTGTTCGACGAGGTCGACGAAGAGGCCGTCGCCGAGGTGCTCTCGCTGTGGACGGGCATCCCGGTCTACAAGCTCACCGAGGAGGAGACCGAGCGTCTGCTCCACATGGAAGACGAGCTCCACAAGCGGATCATCGGCCAGGAGAACGCCGTCGCCGCTGTGTCGCAATCGATCCGTCGCACTCGCGCCGGCCTCAAGGACCCCAAGCGTCCGAGCGGCTCGTTCATCTTCCTCGGCCCCACCGGTGTCGGCAAGACCGAGCTGGCGAAAACACTCGCCGAGTTCCTGTTCGGCGACGACAACTCACTGATCACGCTCGACATGTCCGAGTACATGGAAAAGCACACGGTCAGCCGCTTGGTCGGCTCGCCCCCCGGGTACGTCGGGTACGAAGAGGGCGGCCAGCTCACCGAGGCCGTACGCCGCAAGCCGTTCTCGGTGGTGTTGTTCGACGAGATCGAAAAGGCTCACCCCGACGTGTTCAACACGTTGCTCCAGATCCTGGAGGAAGGCCGTCTCACCGACAGCCAGGGCCGCTCGGTCGACTTCCGCAACACGGTGTTGATCATGACCTCCAACCTCGGCACCGCCGATCTTCGCAAGGCCAACGTCGGCTTCACCAGCGGCGACTCCGCGATGAGCTACGAGCGCATGAAGGAAAAGGTCAACGATGCGCTCAAGACGCATTTCCGGCCGGAATTCCTGAACCGCATCGACGAGACGATCGTGTTCCACGAGCATCCGCTCGAGGCTGTGGTCGAGATGGTCGATCTGATGCTCAAGCGGCTGATCGGTCAGCTCGAGGGTCAGGGGCTCGGGATCGAGGTCACGCAGGCCGCCAAGGTCGAGTTGGCCACGGTCGGCTACGACCCACAACTCGGTGCCCGCCCGCTGCGTCGCGCGATTCAGCGCCAGATCGAAGATGTGCTGTCCGAGAAGATCCTCTACAAGACCTTCTCGGCCGGCGAGATCATCGTCGTCGATGTCGAACCCGACCCCGACCGCGAGGGCAAGCAGCGCTTCACGTTCACCTCGGTCGAAGGTTTCGTGCCACCGGCTGCTGTCGAACTGGCCACGACGGCCACGAACGACGACCCGGTCGTCGAGCCGCCGACCCCCGAA
>CAVPAQ010000031.1:0-11771 GCA_963701575.1 uncultured Acidimicrobiaceae bacterium | reverse complement strand
GGCGTGGGATCGCGCTCACCCCCGCCCCCCGACCGATCCGCCAACCACGTTTGCGTGCGGATTCGGCTGACCCGTCCCAGCCGAAACGCAACGCAAACGGGTTCGGTCCGACGCAACCACGTTTGCGTGCGGATTCGGCTGACCCGGTCCAGCCGAAACGCAACACAAACGGGGTGGGGGCGCGAGACGGGGGCGAGTCACATCTGCTCCGGGGCGTCGATGCCGAGCAGGCCGAGGGCGTGGGCCAGCGTACGGGCGGTGAGGTCGGCGAGCGCGAGACGGCTGGAGCGCAGCGGCTCGTCGGCCTTGAGGACCGGGCAGTGCTCGTAGAACGCGGTGAAGTCG
The DNA here is from genome assembly GCA_963701575.1 of uncultured Acidimicrobiaceae bacterium. Classification (GTDB taxonomy): domain Bacteria; phylum Actinomycetota; class Acidimicrobiia; order Acidimicrobiales; family Ilumatobacteraceae; genus Ilumatobacter. The sequence goes on along the minus strand of CAVPAQ010000031.1, from coordinate 11,426 downwards.
GTCGCCAGGTCGTAGACGTAGGTGCACAGCTTGTGGGGGCTGTAGGTCTCCAGCGTCGTGTCGATCGACGTCGGATAGGCGAGCAGTCGCAACGCCAACGCCCGCTCCTGCGGCGTCCCCACCTGGATGTCGACACCACGCACCGACGCCCGGTCGACGCCGGCGCGCCGGAAGATCGAACAGATCCGGGCGTGCGCGTACTGCAGGTACGGGCCGGTGTTGCCGTCGAACGACAGCATCCGGTCCCAGTCGAACACGTAGTCCTTGATCCGGTCCGTGGAGAGCTCGGCGTACTTCACCGCCCCGATGCCGATCATGTGCACTGTTTCGGCGCGCTCCTCCGAGGTGAGCTCCGGGTTCTTCTCGTCGATGGCAACCGCAGCGCGCTCGAGCGCCTCGTCGAGCAGTTCCGCGAACTTCATCGACTCGCCGGTGCGGCTCTTCAGCATCTTGCGATCGGTGCCGAGCACGTTGCCGAACGCGACATGCACCGCCTCACGCGGTGGAGCCAGCCAGCCGGCCATCTCGGCGACGGCGAACACCATCTGGAAATGCTGCTGCTGCGGCGCACCGACCACGTACAGGATCAGATCGGCACCGAGGCGGTCGACGCGGTCGATCACACAGGCCAGGTCGCTGGTCGCGTAGTTGAAGCCGCCGGCACCCTTCTGCACGATCAGCGGCAAGGGGTCGCCGTCGCGGTTGGTGAACCCCGGCGGGAACACCACGTCGGCACCGTCGGACTCGACCAGCAGTCCCTTGTCGCGGAGCCGCTCGATCACCTCGGGCATCAACGGTTGGTACGTGCTCTCGCCGGCGAGGTCGTCATCGGTCAGATGCACGCCGAGCATCTCGTAGACGGTGTTGAAGTGCTTGGTCGACAGCTCGACGAGCAGCCCCCACAACCGCTGTGTCTCGTCGTCGCCGCCCTGCAGCAGCACGACGCGCTCGACGCGCCCGGTCCTGGAACTCCTCGGACGCGTCGAACGCCGCTCGGGCCTCCTTGTAGAACCCGTCGAGGTCACCGAGCGAGAGGTGTTCGGCAGCACGCTCCTCGCCGAGGTCGACCAGGTGCTCGATCAGCATCCCGAACGGTGTGCCCCAGTCGCCGATGTGGTTCTCACGGATGACGTGGTGGCCGAGGAAATCGAGCATGCGCACCAGGGCATCGCCGATCAGCGTGGTGCGCAGGTGCCCGACGTGCATCTCCTTGGCGACGTTCGGCGCCGAGTAGTCGACGACCACGGTCTTGGCGTCGGCGACCGGAGCGATGCCGAGACGGTCGTCGCCGGACACCTCGGCGAGATGGGCGGCGAGGAACTCAGGCGCGAACGTCACGTTCACGAAGCCCGGCCCAGCGACCTCGAGTTCGGCTGCGACGCCCTCGAGTGCGCCCGAGTCGAGGATCCGTTGGGCCAGCTCACGCGGGTTCGTGCCGAGCTGCCTCGCGAGCGGCAGCGCCCCGTTGATCTGCGCGTCGGCGCGGTCGGACGGCCGCACGGTCGGATCGGCGGGTTCGCCGCCGTTCAGCTCGGCGAAGACCGGCGCGAGCAGGTTGGTGATCGTGGCAAGGGGGTCCGACATCGTGTTCCAGTCTGCCGGACGCGACGGGCTCTGTCCCAGGTCGATGCCAGCTCGTCGTCGCCCTCCGTGAGGGGCCGCTGGTGTGTACCCGGGACCCGATGAGGCAAAGCGATCGGGTCATGCGCCGCCGACCTGCACCGGATGGATCGAACCGGCGGCTCACGCCGGACGAACAGTTGGCGCCCTCGGCAGGATTCGAACCTGCGCACACGGCTCCGGAGGCCGATGCTCTATCCCCTGAGCTACGAGGGCTGGAGCCGGGCAGGCTATCGCTCCGGCCACTGTTCCGGCGGCGGGCTCGTCGATGGTCGCGTCTGCAACACTGAGCCCTGGATGAACGAGCATCTCGGGTTCCCGACCGGCTTCCTCTGGGGTGCGGCAACGGCCAGCTACCAGATCGAGGGGGCAGCCCGCGACGACGGCCGTGGTGAGAGCGTGTGGGACGTGTTCTCGCACACCGAGGGCAACGTGGCAAACGGTGACACCGGCGATGTGGCGTGCGACCACTATCACCGCTTCGGAGACGACATCGCGATGATGGCCGACCTCGGCCTCCAGACCTATCGGTTCTCGATCTCGTGGTCGCGCGTGCTGCCCGATGGCCGCGGCCAGGTCAACCACGACGGACTCGACTTCTACCAGCGGCTCGTCGACCAGCTCCTCGCGCACGACATCGTGCCGTGCCCCACATTGTTCCACTGGGACCTCCCCCAGGGCCTGGAGGAGCTCGGCGGGTTCCGCAACCGCGACACGGTCAGCTGGTTCGGCGACTACGCCGCGCTGATGACCCGCGAACTCGGCGATCGGGTCCACATGTGGTCGACGTTCAACGAACCGTGGTGTTACGCCTACCTCGGCCACGCCGCGGGCGTCCACGCACCGGGATTGACCGACTCGCACGCGGCCGTCACGGTCGCTCACCACGAACTGCTGGCCCACGGACTGGCCGTGCAGACCATGCGCGCCGAACGCGACGATCTGCAGCTCGGCATCGTGATCAACCCGTCGAACATCGTCAGCGAGGCGACCCGACCCGCCGCCGATGGGCAGGTGCGTCTGATCGATGCGATCCACAACCGGTGGTGGTTCGACGCAACCCTCCGGGGCGAGTACCCCGCAGACCTGCTCGACTCGTACGGCCCGCTCGCCGACGCGATCCAGCCAGGCGACCTCGATACGATCAGCCAGCCGCTCGACTGGGTCGGCATCAACTACTACTTCGACATCATCGTGCGCGGGCTCGACGACGATGATGCCTCGAGGCGAATGCTGGCGTACCCCACCGTGGACGGGGTCACCGAGGCCGACGAGCCCGAGATCCACACCGACATGGGATGGCCGATCACACCGGACGGCTTCACCGGACTCCTCGTGCGGCTCCGCGACGACTACCCGAACCTCCCGCCGATCCACATCACCGAGAACGGCTGCGCGTACGACGACCCGGTGATCGACGGCCGCTGCTCGGACACACGTCGGATCGACTACCTCGATCGCCACCTCCGCGCGGTCAAGGATGCGATCGACGCCGGCGTCGACATCCGCGGCTACTACCAGTGGTCGCTGATGGACAACTTCGAATGGGCGCTCGGCTACGACAAGCGCTTCGGGCTCGTGCACGTCGACTTCGACACGCTCGCGCGAACCCCTCGCGAAAGCGCGTACTGGTATCGCGACGTCATCCGTCGCAACGGCCTCGGCGCCGGCTGAACCCGGGCTCAGTAACTTGACGTACCGGCCTCGTCCGCGTCGCCGGCGATCACGGCGAGCAGCGAGTCGAGCAGCCCGCTCGCGCCGAAGCGGAACGTGGCCGGACACGCCCAGCCCGCTCCCATCACCGAGTCGGCGAGGTCGATGTAGGCCATCGCCTCGTCGAACGTCCGGATCCCTCCCGACGGTTTGAGACCCACCGGACGATCGGACCCCGCGATGACATCGAGCATGGCCGCCGCCGCTTCGAGACTGGCACCGATCGGGATCTTGCCGGTGGAGGTCTTCAAGAAATCCGCACCGCTGTCGACCGCCAGCCGAGCCGCCGCCGAGATGACGACGGGCTGGGCGAGCGCGCCGGTCTCGAGGATCACCTTGAGCAGCGTCGGCTCCTCGACCAGTTCTGCCACCGCGGCCACCAGAGCTGCGGCACGAGCAAGGTCGCCCGCGAGCACGGCTCGGTACGGCAGCACGACGTCGATGTCGTCGGCGCCATCGGCCAGGGCTGCGGACACCGCCGCCGTGACCGCGTCGATCGGTTCGTCGCCAGACGGGAAATTGACGACGGTCGCCACCCGCACGCCAGTGCCTCGCAACTGGGCGACGCAGGTCGCCACATACTCCGGCCAGACGCACACTGCGGCAGTTGCGTGTGCGCTGGCACGGCGGCACAACTCGTCGATGCCTTGGGGAGCACGATCATCGGCGAGGTCGGTCAGGTCGATCAACGCAATCGCCCGCCGCGCCGCAGCAACTCGTTCACGGTCAGTCATCGAGACCGACCGTATCCGCTGTTGGCCTGGCGTCGAGGCGAAGCTGGCGCTCCTCGGGCGTCGAGACCAGTATGCCGACGAGGTAGTCCTCGAGCGCCTCTTCGGTGCTGACCTCGTGGCCGCGCTTCTCGGCCATGAGATATCGATGTTCGAGCAGCTGATGGAAGATCTCCGGAGGCTCGAGATGCGCCCGCATCTCGGCAGGGATTGCATCGACAACCGGCTGATACACCTCGGCCAGCCAACGCGCAGTTGCGACCGCCCGAGGGACCACCGTTCCGTCGCGTCGCTCGAGCCATGCCTTGTGTTGATCGATGTCGGACAGCAGTCGACGAGCCTGGTTCTCCTGGACCTCCAGACCCGTTCGACGGCGGAGCTCACGCGCGTGGTGCCCCTCCTCGATCAGCACCGGCTGGACTGACAGTGTGCGACCATCTCGGTTGACCGACAGTTCTTCGACGTCGAACCCGAGATCGTTGATGCGCCTGACACGTTGTTCGATGCGCCATCGATCGTCCAGATCGAACTCCTCCACGCGGGTCAGCTCGCCCCACAGCTCGTCGTACCGAGCACGCAGGCTCTCCGCGATCCCGACGTGGTCGATCTCATACGTGATGCGTCCACTGGCCTCGAGTTCGAGCAGCCCACCCATCACGTTCTCGACCGCGATGCCGACGTCGTAGTTCCGCATCTGATCCGAGATCGTCGAGTGTCGCTCGGTGGTCTCGGCGTCGACCATGTAGGCCATCATCGCCCCTGCATCTCGGCGCCACAAGATGTTCGACAGGGAACAGTCGCCCCAGAACACACCTTCGAGGTGGAGGCGTACCAGCAGCACGACACCGGCATCCATCAGCCGGTCGGCGAGGGTGGGGTCGCCGCGGCCGAGCAGGTACCAGTACGGAAGCGAGTAGTCGAGGTACCGCGTGATGAGGACCGCATCATCGGCCTGCGGCGCGTCGGACACCACCCCCACCGGTTCGACCACGGGCAGATGATCGTCGCGCATGTCTCGCAACATGCGGTACTCGGTCTGGGCAGCACCGATCGACGTCGCCTTCAGGGCGTACACCCGCTCGTCGAATCGAACGAATCGAACGATGTGACGACTGATGCCGTGCGCCATCTTGACGATCCGCGGATGATCCCATTCGGCCAGGGGGACCTCCCAGGGCAAGTCCAGGAAATCGGGGTGCCCTTGTCTCGTCACGATCTCCATCGGACGCTCAGGCGAGCCAGACGGCGCTGTCGGGTGGGAGCCGAGGCCCGACGACCGGACCGGACGAGATGAGCACCGTCCCCTCTGGAAGGTCGATGGGGTCCGACCCCATGTTCGCGATGCATCGCACCCCGTTGCCACGTGTGAAGCCAAGGACCTCGGGGCCGGCATCGCCGAGCACGAGCGACGTGTCGTCACACATGTATTGGCGGCGGAGTCTCACGGCTTCTCGATACAGCGTGAGCATCGAGTCCGGGTCGTTCTCCTGCGTGGACGCGGCCAAGCCGGCGTACTGAACGGGCTGGGGCAGCCACGCCTCACCGGCGCCGAATCCGAGTGACGGACCATCCGGCTCCCACGGTATGGGAACTCGGCATCCGTCGCGGCCCTTCTTGGTGTGGCCCGAGTCGTGCCAGATCGGATCGTCGAGCACCTCGATCGGCAGCTGCCACGCTTCGGGCAGCCCCAGCTCGTCGCCCTGATAGATGTACGTAGAACCCGGAAGCGCGAGCACGATGAGCGCTGCGGCCCGAGCTCGCCGGACGCCGAGTACCGGGTCCAGTGCCTCGTGCGGCCCGTCGAGCAACCAGTCGGCCGGATCTACATCGCCGGGAAGGCCGTATCTCGTCGCATGCCGCACCACGTCGTGGTTCGACAGCACCCACGTCGAGTTCGATCCGACCGCCTCGGCCGCTCGGACACTCTCGGCGATGATCTCGCGGAATTCGCCTGCGTCCCAGCGGGCCGACAACAGGTCGAAGTCGAAGGCCTGGTGGTATTCGTCCGGGCGAAGGTAGAGCGATCGCCGCTCGCTGGCGACCCACGCCTCGGCAACCATCATGCGATCGTCGTACTCGTCGAGGAGGCGTCGCCACGATCGAACGATGGGGTGGATCTCGTCCCGGTCGAAGTACGGGCTCGGCCCGTCCTCGGCCCTGCCATCGTTCTCCGCTCCTCCGATGTCCGGGTAACCCGGCGCCTTCACGAGCGAGTGAGCGACATCGATCCGAAAGCCGGCGGCACCCCGATCGAGCCAGAACCGCATCACTGCCTCGAACTCTGCTCGCACCTCGCCGTTCTCCCAGTTGAGGTCGGGCTGGCTCTCGTCGAACAGATGGAGGTACCAGTCGCCGTCGGCGACCCGTGTCCACGCTGGCCCGCCGAACACGGACTGCCAGTCGTTCGGCGGATCGTCGCCCGACGCTCCTCTCCCCGCGAGAAAGTGGTATCTGTCACGCTCGGGTGACCCTGGCGCAGCGGCCAATGCCTCCACGAACCAACGATGGGCTGATGAGGTGTGGTTCGGCACGAGATCGACGAGCACACGAATTCCAAGTGCTCGGGCTTCGCGGATGAATGCTTCGGCCTCGCCGAGTGTGCCGAACAGTTCGTTGATCTCGCGGTAGTCGGCGACGTCGTAGCCACCGTCGTCAAGTGGTGATCGATACCAGGGATTCACCCAGATCGCATCGATTCCCAACCGCTTCAGGTACGGAAGTCGACTCCGCAGGCCAGCGATGTCACCGGTGCCGTCACCGTTGCCGTCGGCGAACGATCGGACGTACACCTGGTAGACGACGGCCTGACGCCACCAGTCGACCGCAGGAAGATGAGTGTGCTCCATCGGGCAAACCCTGCCGCAACTCGCACTTGCGAGCAAGCTTGCATGACGAGTCCGACTGTGACAGCGTTGGTGCATCGGCAGGCAACTGGCGTGAACACGGTCGGAAACGGTCCGGCCGGCAATTCTGTGCGCCTCGGTGCCACAGGGGGAGAACGAGAATATGAGACGACATTTGAAGCAGTCGGCCGTCGCGCTGGTTGCGCTTTCGTTGGTTGTCGCAGCATGCGGCAGCGATGATGACAGCGGCAGCGACAGCGGCAGCGACAGCACTGAGGCCGGCAGCAGTGAGGGTGGCGGCGACGCTCCCGAGAGTCTCGTCAACGGTGAGATCCCGTGCGAGCAGCAGTACGCCGGCAAGACGGTCACCATCTTTTCACCGGTTCGCAACACCGACACCGACCTTGCGATCCCCGACTTCGTTGCGGGCTACGACCCGCTCGTCGAGTGCACCGGAGTCGCCATCGACTTCCAGGGCACCGACCAGTTCGAGACGGAGATCAACGTGCGTATGGAGGGTGGCAACCCGCCCGACGTGGTCGACTACCCGCAGCCGGGTCTGATGCGCAGCCACATCGAAAAGGGCTACCTCGCGCAGCCTCCCGCTGATGTCGCCGCCCACATCTCCGACTTCGCTGACGGTTGGGACGTCTACGCCTCCAGCGCCGACGGCACGATCTACGGCCTTCCGGGTCGTTCGAGCGTCAAGTCGATGGTGTGGTACAGCCCGTCGATGATGGCTGACGGTGGCTACACGATCCCCGAAACCCTCGAGGACCTCACGGCTCTGTCCGATCAGATTGTCGCCGACGGTGGCACACCGTGGTGCATCGGCGCCGAGTCCGGTGTCGCGACCGGCTGGGTGCTCACCGACTGGGTCGAGGACTTCATGATGCGGATCAACGGCGGCGAGGTCTACGACCAGTGGGTCAACCACGAGATCCCGTTCAACGACCCGCAGGTCAAGGCCGCAGTGGACGCGGTTGGTGCGATCGTCAAGAACGCCGACTACCTCGGCGGCGACAACAATGTGAAGGCGATCGCCACCACGAAGTTCCAGGACGGCGGCCTCCCGATCATCACCGGCGACTGCTTCATGCACCGCCAGGCGAGCTTCTACGTAGGTAGCTGGCCGGAAGGCACCAACGTTGCGCCCGACGGTGACGTCTGGTACTTCTACCTGCCGAGCCCGGCAGATGGCCCGAAGTTCATGCTCGGCGCCGGCGACATCTACGCCGCTGCCACCGACAAGCCCGAGAGCTTCGACGTGGTGCGGTACACGGCTTCGCCCGAGTATCAGACGGCGATCGCCAACTCGCGCAACGAGCTCGGACCGAACCTCTTCATCGATCTCGATTCGATCGAGGACCCGTTCCTGAAGTCCGTGTTCGAGCTGCAGCAGACCGGCGAAGTGTTCCGCTTCGACGGCTCCGACCTGATGCCCGGCGCCGTTGGCGCCGGTACCTTCTGGACGGAGATCACGGCATGGGTGATCGGTGGCGACACCGACACGATGCTGGACAACATCGAGGCCAGCTGGCCCGCCAGCTGATCACCGAACAACTGAACTGAACGGCAGAGGGGGCTTGGGCACTGCCCAGGCCCCCTCTGCTATGTTCCGAGGGCTCGACGAGACGACGAAGAGGGGGACTGATGGGTGATCTGATCATGGCGCTCGTTGCGGTGACGATCGCGCTCGGAGGATTGCTGGCACTGCTCGGTGGCCTGTACTGGCTGTCCGGCAAGATGCCCAAGAAGTGGCAGGAGGGGTGGCGATCGTGGGTCTTCCTGTTCCCCGCGATGGTCGCCATGATCGTCGGGTTGCTGATCCCGGCGATCCGAACGATCTACCTGAGCCTGCTCGACGACAATGGGAAGGAGTTCGTCGGGTTGAGCAACTACAAGACCGTCTTCACCACGACCGGTACCCGGCTCACGGTGTTCAACAGCATGACCTGGGTCTTCGTCGGCACGATCTTCACCGTGATCGTCGGTCTCGCCGTCGCCCGGTTCGCCGACGGCATGCGCAGCGAGAAGGCGGCCAAGTCGGCAATCTTCATCCCCGGAGCGATCTCACTGGTCGGCGCCGGCATCATCTGGAAGTTCGTGTACGACGGCCCGCCGTTCGAGGTCGGCCTCCTCAACAGCATCACCAAGAGCATCCCCGGCCTGCCTGCCAGCATGGGTGGTGACGGTGACCGGATCTGGTTGCTCGAGCGAGGGTTCGGCGGGGCCGAACCGCCGGCAACGGCACCGGGCTTCAACACCTTTCTCCTGATCGTGATCTTCATCTGGGCGTCTGCCGGGTTCGCGACCGTCATCTTCTCGGCGGCGATCAAGGGTGTGCCCGATTCGCTACTCGAGGCGGCCACGGTCGACGGCGCCACCGATCGCCAGGCGTTCTACAAGGTCACGCTGCCGTACATCCGCGCGACGATCATCACGGTGGCGACCACGATCACGATCGGTGGCCTGAAGGCGTTCGATATCGTTGCCGCGACAACCGGCGGACGATTCGGCACCAGCACGATCGCCAACGAGTTCTACGTCACCAAGTTCGTCCAAGGCCGGGGTGGCCTCGGTTCGGCACTTGCGGTGTTGATCTTCGTCCTGGTGATACCGGTCGTCATCCTGAACCGATCGGCGCAGAAGCGAGCAGAGGAGATGATGGGGGCGTGAGCATCGCACTCGACACCGTCGATCCGCTTGGCAAACAGGCGGACGCACCGAAGAAGCGCAAGCGGGCGCTCTCGACCGGGGAAGCCACCAGTCGAAGCCTCAGCAGCCGACCCGGGCGGCTGATCGTCTTCTTCTTGGTGCTGATCTGGACCATCCCGACGTTCGGCATCCTCGTCTCGTCGTTCCGTCCGGAGATCGACGTCAAGACGTCGGGTTGGTGGACGTGGTTCACCGACCCTTCGATCACGTTCGAGAACTATCGACGGGTGTTGTCGTCGGCTCCGGGTGACGACAACATGGCGAAGTTCTTCTTGAACTCGCTGATCATCACGGTCCCATCGGTGATCTTGTCGGTCGGTATCGCACTGCTCGCCGCGTACGCGTTCTCCTGGATGCAGTTCAAGGGTCGCGATTGGTTGTTCGTGGCCGTGGTGGCATTGCTGATGGTGCCGCTCCAGATGTCGCTCGTGCCGCTGCTGCAGTTGTTCACCGGTGGCGCCCACATCGGCTCGGTGACGATCTTCCCCGACCTCAACCTGACCGGCACCTACGTCGGTGTCTGGATCGCCCACGTCGCCTTCGGACTGCCGTTCTGCATCTTCATCCTGAAGAACTTCGTCTCGGCCCTGCCCAAGGAACTGATCGAGGCGGCCCGCGTCGACGGTGCCGGTCACGCCATCACCTTCATCCGGCTGATCGTGCCACTGTCGGTGCCGGCGATCGCCTCGCTGGCGATCTTCCAGTTCATGTGGATCTGGAACGACTACCTGATCGCCCTGATCTTCGCCGGGCGCGACAAGGCCCCGGTCACGATGAAGCTCGCTCAGGTCGCCGGTGAACGCGGCAATGCGTGGCACCTGCTCACGGCGGCTGGCATGGTCTCGATGATCCTGCCGATCACCGTGTTCTTCCTGCTGCAGCGCTACTTCGTGCGCGGGCTGCTCGCAGGCTCCGTCAAGGGCTGACCCCAGCAAGCGATCAGCTGAGATTCCAGATCGCCTCGCGTGTGCCGGGATCGAAGAAGTGCAGGTTCTCGGCGGTCACGGCGATCTCGATCTGATCGCCCATCCGAGCAGTCGTGCGAGGGCTGAATCGGCCGACCGCATTGGCGGCAGTCTCGCCAGCGTTCTCCTCGGCGGCGTCCGGGTCTCCTGAATCGACGGTGGGCGCATCGAGCCGGAAGTGGACCATGACCTCGGATCCGAGTGACTCCAGCAGGGTCACCCTGGCGGAGATCCGCTGGCTTGGCGGCACGTCTTGAGCGAGCGCGGCATCCTCGAAGTCCTCGGGGCGGATCCCGATGATCACGCTGCGTCCGTCGTACTTGCGAAGCGCCGGCACGATCTCCAGCGACTTCGGCGCGAGCGCAACAGAGTGGCTCCCGAGGGTGACCGTGCCTCCGTCGTCACCGAAGTCGACCCGGCCCTCGTACAGGTTCATCGACGGCGAACCGATGAAGGCGCCCACGAAGACGTTCACCGGGTGGTCATAGAGATGTTGGGGCGTGTCGACCTGTTGGAGGTATCCGTTCTTGAGCACCGCAACGCGGTCGCCCATGGTCATCGCCTCGATCTGGTCGTGGGTCACGTACACCGTGGTCACGGCGAGCTCTCTCTGAAGCGAAGCGATCTCCGCCCGCATCTGAACGCGCAGCTTCGCGTCGAGGTTGGACAGTGGTTCGTCCATGAGGAACGCCGCCGGCTGACGCACGATCGCACGTCCCATGGCGACACGCTGACGCTGACCTCCGGACAGCAAGCCCGGCTTGCGGTTGAGATACGGCTCGAGTTCGAGGACAGCTGCCGCCTTGCGGACCCGATCGTCGATCTCCTGTTTCGGA
>CAVPAQ010000030.1:0-14845 GCA_963701575.1 uncultured Acidimicrobiaceae bacterium | reverse complement strand
TGGCCGGCGCGGCCTCGTTCGGCGCCCTCGGACTGGCACTCGCACGTACGGACGACCCCGCCCGCCGGCGATCGATCGCGATCGGTGGCAGCGCGGCGATCGGGCTCGTCATCGGCCTCGTCATCCGCGAGACCTACCAGCCGGGCCTCGATCCGCTCGCCATCGCCGTCTACACGATCGTCCTGGCCGGGCTCGGCGCCGGATTGAGCCACTTGCGCCACCACCCGCCACTCGGCGGCGCACTGATCGGTGGCGCCCTCGGATGGGTGCTCGGCGCGTGGGGCGCAGCCTCTCTCGGAGAGGGATCACCGATCACGTCGGTGGTCGCATCGCTGATCCCCGCCCTCCTGATCGGAGTGCGGCTCGGGATGAGCACGAACCCCGACCTCGTGCGACGAGCGAGGATCGACAACCGGTCCCGAGCGGTCATCTTCATCGGTCCCGCGCTGACGTTCATCGCCGTGATGCTCGTCATCCCCGCGATCCGCACCGCGTATCTGTCGCTGTTCGACCGGGACTCCGAGAAGTTCGTCGGTCTCGAGAACTACGGATCGATCTTCAGCGATCCGTCCAGCCTCGATCTCGACAACTGGACCAACATGTTCACGAGCGTCCCGTTCCTGCTGGGGGTCGCGATTCTCGCGATGGCCGTCGTCATCGGCGTGGTGATGAAGCGCCGCACGGGACGAGCCGTCGAGATCGGCAACCCGACCGTCGCGCCGCTGGTGTTCGGGCTCCTGCTCGTCGCCTTCGGCGCCTTCACGGCCATGCGCGGCACCCTGATCAACAACCTCTGGTGGGTCGTCGTGGTCACGTTCGCCTCGACCGCTCTCGGCCTGGCGATCGCCGTGCTCGCCGATCAACGAGGCGGCGAACGCATCGCCAAGTCCATCATCTTCATGCCGATGGCCATCTCGCTCGTGGGCGCATCGATCATCTGGCGATTCGTGTACACCGCCCGCGACACCTCCACCGAGCAGACCGGTGTCCTCAACGCGTTGTGGATCGGCCTCGGACGACTCTCGACCGGGTCGGGACTCCCGACCCTCATCGTCACGATCTTCCTGGCCCTCGTGCTCGTCGGCCTCTTCATGGTGATGGCACGAATGTTGGTGAGATACGGGCCGGCACGGGCAGTCGTGCCGGGGATCGCCATCTTGCTCGTCGGCTGGTTCTTCATCCGCTTCACCGGCATCATCGGCGGTGGGGTCGGCGGATTCCAGACCTTGCCCAACGGTGAGATCGTCGGGCAGACGGTCTTCTTCGTCCAGGAGACGCCGTACAACAACTTCTGGCTGATGGTGGTGATGATCTGGATCCAGACGGGCTTCTCGATGGTGATCCTCTCGGCAGCCATCAAGGCGGTGCCGACGGAGCTCATCGAAGCAGCCAAGATCGACGGGGCCACCACGAGCCAGGTCTTCTGGCGAGTGACCTTGCCGCAGATCGCGACCACCATCGGTGTCGTCGTCACCACCCTGATCGTGGGCGTGATGAAGGTCTACGACATCGTCAAGGTGATGACCAACGGCCAGTTCGGTTCACAGGTGCTGGCCAATCAGATGTTCCAGGAGGCCTTCGGATTCACCAACCGGGGCAAGGGAGCCGCACTGGCGATCCTGATCTTCCTCGCGGTGCTCCCGATCATGATCTACAACATCCGTCGCATGCAGAGGGAGAGCTGAACAGTGACCACCACCACACCGGTCCGCTCCACGAGCGGACAGCCAGCCGGCAAGAAGTCACCCAGCCTCGTCGACCGTACGTACAACTTCCTCCGGTCGATTCCGACCGGCATCTTGTGGCTCCTGGTCATCGTCTGGAGCATCCCGACACTCGGGCTGCTCGTCAACTCGTTCCGCTCACGCGACGGCCAGCGCAACACCGGCTGGTGGAAGGTCGTGCCGAGCGAGTTGACGCTCGACAACTACGACCAGATTCTCAGCGCCCGGGCGGGCCTCGGACGGTCGCTGCTGAACTCGGCCGCGATCGCGATCCCGGCGACGATCATTCCCATCGCGATCGCAGCGTTCGCCGCCTACGGCTTCGCATGGATCGACTTCAAGGGCCGCAAGCCGTTGTTCATCGGCACGGTTGCGCTCCTGGCGATCCCGCTCCAGGTGGCGCTGATCCCGCTGCTGCAGCTGTACGTCAGCGGCGCCAGCCTCACCTTGCCGTTCCTCGACAAGACGATCGTGCTGATCCCCGACTTCGATCTGGCCGGCACCACGACCTCTGCATGGCTCACCCACACGGGCTTCGCCATGCCGTTCGCGATCTTCCTGCTGCACAACTACATCAGCGGCCTACCGAAGGATCTGTTCGAGGCCGCGCGCATCGACGGCGCCAACCACTTCACGATCTTCTGGCGCCTGGTCCTGCCACTGTCGGTGCCCGTGCTCGCCGCGTTCGCGATCTTCCAGTTCCTCTGGACGTGGAACGACTACCTGATCGCCAACACCGTGATCGGCGCGAACGCGAGCCAGCAGCCGACCACGATCGTGATCGCCAACCTGGCCGGTGACTTCGGACGCAACGAGAGCATCCTGCCGGCGGGCGCCTTCGTGCAGGCCTTCATCCCACTCATCGTGTTCTTCTCCCTGCAGCGCTACTTCGTTCGCGGGATCCTCGCCGGATCGGTGAAGGGCTGAGCGAGCGGGGTCGTCACCACCGCTCGGTCCGCCGCCGACCACTAGGTTGATCAGGTGAACCTCGTCCAGACCCAGCCGCGCTCGATCGGATCGCTGCCGCCCGTCGGGCCGCTCTCGTTCGGTCTGTGGCGCTACACGAACACTGACGTTGCGACGGCACAGGCGCTGCTCGAGACGGCACTCGACGCCGGGATGAACCTGATCGACAACGCCGACGTCTACGGCTTCGACTGGGGCGGCACGGGCTTCGGCGCCGTCGAGGAGAACCTCGGACGAGTCCTGGCAGGTGGCGCCACACCTGCGTGACCGGATGGTGCTGGCCACCAAGGGCGGCATCATGCCGCCGATTCCCTACGACTCGTCGCCCGCCTACCTGCGGTCGGCCTGCGAGGCGTCACTGCAACGGATGGGCGTCGAGGTGATCGACCTCTACCAGATCCACCGTCCGGACCTGCTCGCCCACCCAGCCGACGTCGCCGCCACGCTCGTCGCGCTGCGCGACGAGGGCAAGATCCGCGAGGTCGGCGTGTCGAACCACACCCCGGCACAGGTGGCAGCCCTCGCCGCCCACCTCCCCTTCCCGATCGCGTCGAACCAGCCGGAGTTCTCGGCGCTGCACCTCGACCCGATGCGCGACGGCACGTTCGACGCCTGCATGGGCTCGGGGACGGTCGCGCTCGCCTGGAGTCCGCTGGGCGGCGGACGCCTCGCCACCGGTGACGGCGTCCGACCCGAGTTGCTCGACGTGCTCGATTCGCTCGCCGCACGCGACGGCGTCGACCGGGCCACGATCGCGGTCGCCTTCGTGTTGGCCCATCCCGCGGCACCGGTGGCGATCATCGGATCACAGAACCCAGCACGGATCGCCGGCGCCACCGCCGCACTCGACGTCGAGCTCACCCGCACCGACGTCTACGCCATCATCCAGGCCTCCGAAGGAGTACCTCTGCCATGAGCAGCATCATCGACCGACCCGACGTTCCCGAGATCTCGTGGTTCAGCGCGTTGTGCGACGACGACTACGAGTTCCTCGGCGTTCCCGACCCGGCCCTGGCGAGCAGTTGGGAGCATTGCTCGGACATCGTGCGAACCGCCGACCGCAACGGCTTCGACAACGTCCTGCTGCCGTCGGGGTACACCCTCGGCATCGACTCGACCGCCTTCGCCGCGGCGATCGCCACGCACACCGAGCAGATCAACCTGCTCCTGGCCGTCCGGATGGGCGAGATGTGGTTGCCACAGCTCGCACGTCAGCTCGCCTCGATCGACCAGTTCGCGAACGGTCGACTCTGCATCAACATCATCTCCTCCGACATCCCCGGCGAGGAGCTGGAGTCGTCACCGCGCTACCAGCGCACCCGCGAATGGATGCAGGTGCTGCGGCAATTGCTCAACGGGCAGTCGATCGATTTCCACGGCGAGTTCGTCGACCTCACGCTCGACCCGCCGCGAGCGAGCACCGTCAATGGGACGTGTCCCCCGATGTACTTCGGCGGCTTCTCCCCCGCCGCCAAGGACGTCGCCGCCGCCGAGGCCGACGTGTTCCTCACCTGGCCCGACACCGTCGCCAACGTTGCCGCGACGGTCGACGAGATGACCGCCCTCGCGAGCGAGCGCTACGACCGATCGCTCGTCTACGGCCTGCGAGCCCACATGATCGTCCGGGAGACCGAGGCCGAGGCCCGCGCCGCCGCCGAGCGGCTGGTGTCCCGTCTCGACGCCGACACCGGCGACGCGATCCGCAACAAGTCGCTCGACGCTGCGTCGGTGGGTGTCCAACGCCAGGCCTCGTTGCGCGAGTCGGCCGCCGACGACGGTTTCGTCGAGGAGGCCCTCTGGACCGGCGTCGGACGAGCACGAAGCGGCGCCGGCGCGGCGATCGTCGGCGATCCCGACCAGGTGCTCGCGAAGCTCCGGGCGTACCAGGAGGCCGGCATCGGCGCGTTCATCCTGTCGGGCTATCCCCACATCGCGGAATGTGACCTGGTCGCCGAGTACGTGCTGCCGAACATCGACCACGCCCCCCTCAAGCCGCGCTGGACCCCCTGACGCCCACCGGGCGTCGGGACCGACGATGAACATCCGAACGTGGTGGCAGGCCGCGGTCCTGATCGCGGCGGGCACCGTCGCGGCCACGTTGATCGGCGACCTCGACGGGGCGCCGTCACCGATCGCTGTATCGCTGCTGCTCGGTCTGATCGCCTCGCCGTTCATCCGTCTCGGAGACAGCTCTTCGGTGCCGATCATCGGCCGCCATGCACTGCGCACCGGCGTCGTGCTGCTCGGCTTCCGCATCACCCTCGATGACATCGCCGACCTCGGGGTGGTCACGCTCACGTTGACGATCGTGGTGTCGCTGGCTGTGCTGTTCTCCACGGTATGGATCGGCCGACGGCTGCTGCTCGGGCCGAAACTGTCCGCCCTGCTCGGCATCGGCACGGCCATCTGCGGCGCATCGGCAGTTGCTGCGGCCGGCACCACGATCGAGTCGAAGCAGGAGGACACCGCCTACGCGATCGCCACGGTCACCCTGATCGGCACGATCGCGACGTTCGCCCTGCCCGCGGTCGGCCCATGGATCGGTCTGGACGATCGCGACCTGGGCATCTGGATCGGGATGATGGTTCACGACGTCGGCCAGGTCGTCGCCGCGTCGACCACGGTCGGCGACGTGGCGCTGACGTCGGCCATCCCGGTGAAGCTGGTCCGGGTGCTGCTCCTTGTGCCGGTCCTGGCGATCCTGGCAGGGACCAGCCTGGCGCCCCGCCGCGACCACGCCGAGCGCCCGACCGGGGTGGCCCGCATCCGCGGACTCGTTCCCGGATTCGTGGCGCTCTTCATCCTGGCGAGCGTCATCAGCTCGACGGGGGTGATCCCCGACGACGTCGTCGGGGTGGCCTCCGACATCGAACGGGTGCTGTTCACCGCAGCCCTGTTCGCCATCGGCGTGTCGGTCCACCTCCCGGCACTGCGACGGATCGGACCGCGCCCCGCGCTCATCAGCGCCGCCGTCTGGGTACTGGCCTGCGGCGCGACCGCAGCGATCCTGCGAGCCTGACCGGCGGTCAGGCCTCGATCGACTGGCGCGTGTCGATGTCGAAGAAGTGCATGTTCTCCGTCGAGATGGCGATCTTGATCTCCTGGCCCATTCGAGCCCGTGATCGCGGATTGAACCGTCCGACTGCGTTGGCCTGGCCGGTGCCCGTCTTCTCCTCGACGGCGTCCGGGTCGCCGGAGTCGACCCTGGGAGCATCGACGTGGAAGTGCGCCATGATCTCCGAACCGAGCGCCTCGAGCAGGGTGACCTTCGACGTGATCCATTGCGACTCGGGGACCTCGGGCGCCAGCTCGGCGTCCTCGTAGTCCTCCGGGCGGATTCCGATGATCACCGTTCGACCGTCGTAGTCCCGCAGTCCGGGGTACTTGACGAGGCACTGGGGCGACAGGGCGAGGACATGCGAGCCGAGCGTGACGGTGCCGACATCGCCGGAGAGCTTGACCTGGGCCTCGAAGAGGTTCATCGACGGCGAGCCGATGAACGCTGCGACGAACACGTTCACGGGATGGTCGTAGAGGTTCTGCGGGGTGTCGACCTGCTGGAGGTAGCCGTCCTTGAGCACGGCGACGCGGTCCCCCATCGTCATCGCCTCGATCTGGTCGTGGGTGACGTACACCGTGGTGACGGCGAGTTCGCGCTGCAGCGCGGCGATCTCGGCGCGCATCTGGACGCGCAGCTTGGCGTCGAGGTTCGACAGAGGTTCGTCCATCAGGAACGCCGCCGGCTGGCGCACGATCGCACGGCCCATCGCGACCCGCTGACGCTGGCCGCCGGAGAGCTGGCCGGGCTTGCGGTCGAGGTTGCCCTCCAGCTCGAGGATCGCAGCGGCCTTGCGGACACGCGTGTCGATCTCCTCCTTGGGCACCTTGGCGAGCTTGAGTGCGAAGCCGATGTTGTCGTACACCGTCATGTGCGGATACAGCGCGTAGTTCTGGAAGACCATCGCAATGTCGCGATCCTTCGGCTCGACGTCGTTGACGACCTTCTCACCGATCATCATCGTGCCGCCCGAGATGGTCTCGAGGCCGGCAATCATGCGCAGTGCGGTGGACTTGCCGCAGCCCGACGGGCCAACGAGCACCAGGAACTCCTTGTCGGCGATCTCGAGATCCAGGTCGTGGATCGCGTGGTAGCCGTTCTCGTAGACCTTGTTGATGCCGGCGAGCTGAACTGTTGCCATGACGAATTTTCCTCCTGGGGCCCCGTCGTGCGGAGCGTCGGTGAGCGCGATCCCCCTCGACCACGTGGACGGAGACGTTAGCTCAAAGTGTGCGTTCGCACCCCGACGAGCCCGATGCGACGAGCGACGCCCGGGCGGTCGTGCCGCGAACGATCAGTTCGCCGGGCAGCAGTCGTTCGGCCCGGTCGAACGGTTGACCCTGGATCTGGGCGAACAAGATGTCGACGGCGTGGTCGACGATGCGACTGACCGGCTGGTGCACGGTGGTGAGCGGCGGGTCGGTGAAACGCATCAGCTCGGTGTCGTCGAAGCCGACGACCGAGACGTCCGCCGGAACGGCGAGGCCGCGTTCTCGCACCGCACGAATCGCGCCGAGCGCCATCATGTCGCTCGCCGCCACGATGCCGGTGATGCCCAGGTCGAGCAGACGTTGCGCCCCGGTGAACCCGCCGTCGAGTGTGAAGATGGTCTCGATCACCCGATCGTCGAGGTCGCCCGTCGCGCCAGCGGCGAGCGCGGCATCGCGGAAGCCCGCCAATTTGCGCTGCACCGGGGTGTAGCAGGTGGGACCGATCAGCAGCCCGATGCGTTCGTGACCCAGCTCGCTCAAGTGGCGATACGCGGTGACGGTCGCTGCGTGATCGTCGGTCGACACGCTCGGCACCGCGGCACCCCGATCTCGTCCGGCACCATCGCGCCGTTGATCGTGACCAGACCGATGCCGCGTCGCGTGATCTCGTCGTAGATCCCGTGGTCGGCGCGAGTGTCGGCGTGGCGTCCCGACACCACGATCACCCCAGCGACCCGATGTGCGATCAGCGAGTCGAGATAATCGTCCTCGGTGGCGCCGAACCTCGTCGCACAACACAGGACGCACAGATACCCGCTCGAGAGCAGGCGCGATTCGACGGTCTGCACGAACTTGGGAAAGATCGGGTTGTCCAATTCGGGCACGATCAGTCCGATGACGCCGACGTGTGGGCTCGAGCGCAGCGACTCCGGTGCATAACCGAGTTCCGCGAGCACGTGCAGGACACGATCGCGCGTCGAGGCTCGGACGCCGTCCTTGCCGTTCATCACCCGGCTGACCGTTGCATCGCTGACGCCGGCAAGTGCCGAGACGTCCTGGAGTCGGATCCGCATGCCCCGGACTGTACGCGTCGCCTGCAAGAAATGGAAGAATTGCTGCAAATTTCTTGCAGACACGAGGATGTTTCCGTAATGTGAACAACGGTGATCCTTTCGCTTGTCAATCCTCGCCCCACGGGTGAAGACTTCGGCGAGGGGTACACCACGAACACCGTGAATCCACCAACCACCTCGCCGGCATCCGCCGGCACATCACCTCCTGAGGGGGAGACACCATGCGCGCATCACGCCGCTTGATCGCCTTCGCCGCCGTAGCCGCCCTGGTGGGCGCCGCGTGCGGTAGCGACGACTCGAGCGATTCATCCACCGAGAACACCGACGCCACCGAGACCACCGAGGGTTCGGAGACGACGGACGCCACGGAAACCACCGAGGCACCCGAGAAACCACCACCGAGACCACCGAGTACCAGGCCCCGGCCCGTGGCGACGCCGATCTCGTGATCTGGGCCGACGACACCCGCGCCCCGGTGCTCGAGCCGATCGCCGAAGAGTTCTGCGAGGCCGAGGGCGTCACCGTCCAGGTCGTCGAAGTCCCGTTCGACCAGATCCGCGACCAGCTCAGCATCGCCGGCCCCGCCGGTGAGGGCCCCGACATCGTCACCGGCGCCCACGACTGGCTCGGCGAGCTCGTCTCGAACGGCGTCATCGCTCCGATCGACCTCGGCCCCGACGCCGACCTGTACGCCACGTCGCCATCGAGGCGTTCACCTACGACGGCGCGCTCTACGGCGTGCCGTACGCCATCGAGAACATCGCCCTCATCCGCAACGTCGACCTCGTCCCCGAGGCCCCGGCCACGTTCGAGGACCTCGAGGCAACGGCGCTGGCACTCCAGGCCGACGGCACCGTCGACGTGCCGCTCGCCGTCCAGCAGGACCCGGCCGACCCGTACCACAACTACCCGCTGTTCAGCGCGGTCGGTGGCTACGTGTTCGGCCAGAACGACGACGGCACCTACAACGCCGACGACGTCGGCATCGACTCCGAGGGTGGCCTCGCCGCCGCCCAGAAGTTCGCCGACTGGAGCAACGAGGGCCTGATCTCCAAGGACGTCAGCTACGACATCATGAACGAGTCGTTCTCGACCGGCAAGGCGCCGTTCGCGATCACCGGCCCGTGGGCCGTCGGCGGCTTCACCGACGCCGGCATCAACTTCGTCGTCGAGCCGATCCCGCCGGTGGCGGGTGGCACCCCCGAGGTCTTCGTGGGCGTCCAGGGCTTCATGCAGTCGGCGTTCAGCGAGAACCCCGACCTGGCGACGACGTTCATGGTCGACTACCTCGGCACCGAGGAAGTGCAGCTCGCGCTGTTCGAGGCCGGCGGTCGCCCGCCGGCCATGCTCAGCGCCTACGACCAGGTCTCGTCCGACCCGATCATCCAGGGCTTCGGCGCTGCCGGCCAGCTCGGCACCCCGCTCCCGGCCATCCCCGAGATGTCGGCGGTCTGGGACAGCTGGACCGACGCCTACTCGCTGATCTTCACCGGCTCGGATCCGGTGCAGGCGTTCACCGACGCCGCGACCCAGATCCGCGACAAGATCGCCGAAGGCTGATCTTCGGATGAACACCGCCGATCCCCGAGAGGAGGAGTCCCGCTCCGGCGGGGCGTCCTCCTCTCGGGGCGGCGCGTCCGGCGGCGGCACGGCAACGCTGCCGGAGCCAGAGAACGTACTACGACGGCATGCCACCGTTGCAGATGCCGACCGGCCCGCGGTACGGGGCCTCGCTCGGACTGATCGTCAAGTACCTGTTGCTCGGCTTGCTCAATGCAGTCGTGCTCGCGTCGCTGCCGACGATGTTCGACAAGCCCGACTACGGGCTCGCCATCTCCGCGATCGTCGCCCTCGTCGTCATCGACGTCGTCTACATCTCCAAGCGGCACTTCATCCCGGCGAAGTACCTGCTGCCCGGCACGTTGTTCCTGCTCGTCTTCGCCGTCTATCCGATCTTCTACCTGGTCTACATCTCGACGACGAACTACGGGACCGGCAACAACCTGAACAAGCAAACGGCGATCGAGCGGATCGAGGCCAACTCGATCAGCGCCGGCGCCGAGTCGATCCGCTACGACCTCCAGATCCTCGCCGAGGGCAACCCCGGCGGCGAGCTGGTCTTCCTCCTGACCGACCCCGACGGCAACCGGTTCATCGGAACCGCCGACGGGCGCACACCCATCGACGAGTCGGAGATCATCGAGGACGGCCGACGCGAGACCATCGACGGCTACGTCGCCCTCAACACCGGCCAGGCCAATGACCGCGTCGACGAGGTCACCGCCCTCGTCGTGCCGGGGCCGAGCGGCGACATCGTCAACGACGGCTTCGGCGCCGCGTTCGCGAAGACCCAGACCCGCGTCTACGACCCCGAGACCGACACGATCTTCGACTCGTCGACCAACACGACCTACACCATCGAGAACGGGCAGTTCGTCAGCGAGAACGGCGATGCACTGGTCCCCGGCTGGCGCGCCGGTGTCGGGCTCGACAACTACGACCGCCTCGTCAACGACGACCAGACCCGCAACGTGTTCTTCCGGGTGCTGCTGTGGACGATCCTGTTCTCCCTCTTCTCGGTCGCCCTGTCGTTCGGGCTCGGCCTGCTGCTCGCGCTCGTGTTCAACGAGGATCGGATGTTCGGGCGGCGCTGGTACCGGAGCCTGATCATCATCCCGTACGCCATCCCGAGCTTCATGACCGCGCTCGTGTGGCGCGGCATGCTCAACCAGCAGTTCGGCGTGATCAACCGCTGGCTCGGACTCAACCTGCCGTGGCTCGACGGCCAGTGGCTCCCCTACTTCTCGATCCTGCTCGTCAACACCTGGCTCGGCTTCCCGTACATGTTCCTCGTCGTGCACCGGTGCGCTGCAGAGCATCCCGTCCGACCTCACCGAGGCGGCCGCAGTCGACGGTGCCGGCGGGTTCAAGGCGTTCCGGCTGATCACCTTCCCGCTGCTGCTCGTGGCGGTCGGCCCGTTGCTCGTGGCGAGCTTCGCCTTCAACTTCAACAACTTCAACATCATCTACCTGCTCACCGAAGGCCGGCCGCCGGTGCCCGGTCAGCGACGCGGGCCGCACCGACATCCTGATCTCGTACGTCTACAAGATCGCGTTCGCCGGTGGCGGCGGCGTCGACTACGGCTTCGCCGCGGCGGTCTCGCTCGTCATCTTCCTGATCGTGGCCACGATCTCGGCGTTCAGCTTCCGCGTCCACCCGATCGCTCGAGGAGATGCGATGAACGCCGTCACGCAGACCTACGAGCCCGAAGCACCGGCGTTCGAATACAACCGCCCGTCGATGGGCAAGGTGTTTCGGACGACCGGGTGGCGCCACGTCGTCGCCTGGGTGGCGCTGGTCTTCGCGCTGTTCCCGGTTGCGTGGGTCATCTCGGCGGCGTTCACCGACGGCAACCTGAGCTCGCAGAGCCTGATCCCGACCGACCCGACGCTCGACAACTTCCGAGCGCTGATGACCGACCCCGGACATCCACCGTTCTGGTCGTGGTTCCGCAACTCGATGTTCATCGGCGTCACCACCGCCGTGCTCACCGTGGCGATGTGCGCACTGGCAGCGTTCGCGTTCAGCCGCCTGCGGTTCAAGGGTCGCCGGCCCGGACTGCTGTCGCTGCTGTTGATCCAGATGTTCCCGAACCTGCTCGCGGTCGTCGCGCTGTTCCTGTTCATGACCCGCATCAAGGGCCTGTTCCCGGCGATCGGGCTCGGATCGTCGTGGGGCCTGATCTTCATCTACCTCGGCGGCGCGCTCGGTGTGAACACGTACCTGATCAAGGGCTTCTTCGACACGATCCCCTACACGCTCGACGAGGCCGCGAAGATCGACGGTTGCACCCATTTCCAGATCTTCTACAAGATCATCCTGCCGCTCGCCGCGCCGGTGCTCGCGGTGATCGGCCTGCTGTCGTTCATCACCACCCAAGCCGAGTTCCTCGTCGCCAGCGTCATGCTCGGCGAGGACAACAAGACGCTCGCCGTCGGCCTGTCGGGCTACGTCCGCGCCGGCTTCGACAACCGCTGGGGCCCGTTCGCTGCCGGCTCGTTGATCGGCGCCATTCCCGTCGTGCTGTTGTTCCTGTTCCTGCAGCGCTTCATCGTGTCCGGCCTCACGTCCGGCGCCGTCAAGGAATGACCCGACCCGACGGCTGGCGCCTCGCCGACGAACCCCACCACGACGGGTCGTCCACCTACGTCACCGCACCGGAGCGGTGCCTGGGCTCCAGCGTGCGGGTGCGGCTGCGGGTGCCCGATGCGTGCGGTACCACCCGCGTCCGGCTGCGGTCGACACCCGACGCCGAACCGGCGATCGTGGAGGCACTCATCGAACACCACGAACACGGTGCGACATGGTGGAGCGCCGACTTGCTGCTGCACAATCCGGTCACGTCGTACCGGTGGCTGCTCGACGGCGGTGACCTCGGACGTTGCTGGGTGAACGGCGCCGGCACGTTCCACCGCGACGTCACCGACGATGCCGACTTCCGGCTCTCCGCCTGGCCCCCCGAGCCCGGGCCTCCGGGAACCACGGCGGGCTCCACTCCCCCGCCGGAGTGGCTCGCAGGCACGGTCGGCTACCAGATCTTCATCGACCGTTTTGCAAACTCCGGCACTGCTCGACCGACACCCGACTGGGCGATTCCACGAGCGTGGGACGAGCCGGTCGAGGACACGCCTGGCATCCGGGCTCGGCACTGGTACGGCGGCGACCTGGCCGGTGTCGAAGCCAACCTCGACCACCTCGTTCATCTCGGTGTGTCGCTGATCTACCTCACGCCATTCTTCCCGGCCGGATCGATGCACCGATACGACGCGTCGACGTTCGACCATGTCGACCCCGCGCTCGGCGGCGACGACGCGCTGGCATCGCTCGTGTCGGCGGCGCACGAGCGGGGAATCCGAGTGATCGGCGACATCACGCTCAACCACACCGGAGCGCACCACGACTGGTTCGAGGCCGCATCGGCCGATCCCGACGCCGTCGAGCGGGGGTTCTACTTCTTCGATGACGCCGAGCCGTTCGGCTACGTGGCGTGGCACGGAGTGCGCTCGCTGCCGAAACTCGACCACCGCGGTGCAGCCCTGCGCGAACGCTTCTACGACGGTGACCGATCCGTGGTCGCCCACTATCTGAAGGCACCGTTCGAGCTCGACGGCTGGCGCGTCGATTGTGCGAACACCACCGCACGGTTCGGTGCGAACGACGACAACCATGCGGTCGCCCGCATCGCTCGCGCCACCTCGGACTCGAACGGCGACGACGGGCGGTGGCTCGTCGCCGAGCACTGCTACGACGCCGGCGACGACCTCGACGGCACGGGTTGGCATGGCGTGATGGCGTACCAGTGGTTCACGCGTCCGCTGTGGGCGTGGCTGAAGGATCCGGGCCCGATGTCATTGATGGCCGCAGTCGAGTTGATCGATCTCGACGGACACGGCCTTGTCGAATCGATGCGCGAACTGTCCGCGAACGTGTCGTGGGACGCCCAGCAAGCGTCGATGACGATGCTCGATTCGCACGACACGGCCCGCTTCCGCACCGTCGTCGGCGGGGATCTCGTGCGCCACATGATCGGATTGACCGCGCTGCTGACGATGCCAGGTGTGCCGACGTTGTTCGCCGGCGTCGAGGTCGGCTGCGAAGGCAACTCGATCGACACGACCCGCGTGCCGTTCCCGTGGGAGCGGCTCGCCGACCTCGACGAGATGGACACCGACGGCGACGGGCGGTT
Source organism: uncultured Acidimicrobiaceae bacterium (assembly GCA_963701575.1). GTDB lineage: Bacteria > Actinomycetota > Acidimicrobiia > Acidimicrobiales > Ilumatobacteraceae > Ilumatobacter. The sequence goes on along the minus strand of CAVPAQ010000030.1, from coordinate 1,066 downwards.
TCTGAGCGACCTCCGCACGCTGATCGAGCTCCGACGAGAGCAGTGCAGCGCTCCGGAACGGCTCGATGCGCTGGGTCGATGCCACCGCTGACAGCGTGACCTACGTGCGCGAGTCACCGGCGGAGAACGTGCTCGTGCATCTCGTTCGCCGACCGTGCGAATCGCGCACGTTCCTCCCGTCGGAGGTCGGCATCGTCGAGCAGACCGATCCCGACGGTTGGTGCGGACCCGCGTTCGGCCAGGGCGACCTGATCGAGCTCCACCTCGGCAACGAACGGCGAAGCTGACCCACGTCGTGCTGCCCGGTGTGCCCGGCGCCTACGTCATGGCCTGTTCCATCGACCCACCCAGATAGCGTCGAACGACGTGAATCAGACGAAGAACCGGATGCAGGCGCTCGGATTGCTCGACCGCTCCTTCAAGGCCGCCACCGACGACGAACTCGCGACGGCGATCGAGGCGCTCGACGACGACCATCGTGAGGGGCTCGACTCCTTCGTCGATGCGGCGACGCCCGACGGTGTACGCACCGCGGTCAAAGCCGGCCGCATCAACGGCGACATGGAGGCGATCGCAGCGATCATCTCCGATCTGTGCTTGGCCGACTGCATCAAGGAGCTCGGCGACCACGCCGACAACCCGTCGACCGACCAGCTCAAGGACGTGCTGCCCGGCATCGCCGAGCGTCACGGCGTGGCGGTCACCCGCATCATGCTCGCGGCCACCGTGGCCGGCGAGGCTCCTGCGTCGGCGATCATCCGCGACCTGCTGAAGTCCGACGAACTCGTCGCACTCCCGAAGGCCGAAGAGGTCACGATCGCCCCGCTGATCGACACCTCGAAGCGCTCACCCGAGGATCAGGCCGCGATCAAGGCCAAGCGCGCCGAGGCGAAAGCCGCCAAGAAGGAAGCCGACCGCGCCCGCAAAGCCCAGTCGGCCGCCGCCCGCAACCGCGCCTGATCACGCCAGGGGTCAGACCCCTGCGCGTGACGGTGCAGACCCCGCGTGACGTTGTTCGTGGGCCAGGAGCCAGGCCTTGGTGTCGGTCCCTCCGGCGAATCCGGTG
>CAVPAQ010000029.1:0-16359 GCA_963701575.1 uncultured Acidimicrobiaceae bacterium | reverse complement strand
TGCGAGACCCTCGCGGGCGATGCCGTCGGTGATCGAACCGTCGTGACGAACCTCGGCGAAGTCGCGAACTCGGCGCAACAGGCGGTTGGCGATGCGCGGGGTGCCCCGCGCCCGGCGAGCGATCTCCCATGCCCCTTCCTCGTCGATGGCAACATCGAGAATGCCTGCCGCCCGCGTGATGATCGCCTGCAACTCATCGGCCTCGTAGTAGTCGAGGCGGGCGACGAGACCGAAGCGATCGCGCAGTGGTCCGGTGATCATGCCGGTACGTGTCGTCGCCCCGACCAACGTGAACGGCGGCATCGTGAGCCGGATGCTCGACGCCGCCGGGCCCTTGCCGACGATGATGTCGAGCTGGAAGTCCTCCATCGCCGGGTAGAGGATCTCCTCGACCGCTCGCGACAGCCGATGGATCTCGTCGACGAACAGCACGTCGCCCTCTTCGAGTTTGGTGAGGATCGCAGCCAGGTCGCCGGCGCGTTCGAGCGCCGGCCCCGACGTGATGTGCAGGTGCGAGCCCATCTCGGTCGCCACGATGCCGGCCAGCGTCGTCTTGCCGAGGCCCGGTGGGCCTGCGAACAGCAAGTGGTCGACCGCCTGTCCACGTTTGCGGGCTGCCTCGAGCACGATCGACAGGTGCTCTTTGAGTTCGCGCTGGCCGACGAACTCGTCGAGCGCCCGAGGCCTCAGACCGGCCTCGACGACCTCCTCGGTGTCGGACGCGACTCCGGGATCGAGGAACTCGTCACGCACGGCGCGCCCCCAATGCCTTGAGCGCATCGCGCAGCAACGCTGCCGGGTCGTCGCCGGCCTCGAGCTCGCGCAACGTGTCGCGGATCTCCGCATCGCCGTACCCCAAGCCGGACAGTGCCTCTCGAACGTCGGTCATCGCCGAGCCGCCGGCGTACGCGCCGCCCGCACCTTCGAGGATCGGGACGCTGAGGCGCGACTTCAACTCGACCAGCAGGCGCTCTGCCGTCTTCTTGCCGACACCTGGCACGAGGGTGAGGGCACCGACGTCCTGGCTGGCGACGATCTCGACAAGAGCGGTCGGCGGGTGGGTTGCGATGATGGCCATGCCGAGCGCCGGACCGACCCCGTGGGTACCGATCAGGGTTTGGAACGTGACCCGCTCGTCGCGAGTCAGGAATCCGAACAGCTGCTGGTCGGCCTCACGAATGTGGTGATGGATGTACAGGAACGCCGTCGTCGAGGGTTCGAGTTCGGCCAGCGCACGTTGTGACACGTTGACGACGTAACCGACGCCCGCCACCTCGATCAGAACCGACCCGTCGAGGTCGCGTTCGAGGACCTCGCCCCGCAGCGAACCGATCATCTCCTGACTCCGTTGGCTGCTGCGATGCGACGGTTCATCGGCGCCACGGCGAGATGACACAGCGCCAATGCGGCGGCGTCGGCGGCGTCGGCCGGGCTGGGTGGTTTCGAGAGCTTGAGGCGGGTCTGCACCATCTTCTGGACCTGTTGCTTGGTGGCGGCTCCGTAACCGGCAACCGTGTTCTTGACCTCGTTCGGTGTGTATTGCACCACTTCGCAGCCGGCGCTGGCCGCCTCGCACAACGCCAGACCGCTGGCCTGGCCCACGCTCATCGCTGTACGCACGTTGGTTTGGAAGAAGACTCGCTCGACCGACACCACGTCGGGCGCGAACTCTTGGATCAGCGCCACCAGCTCGTTGCGCAGCGATGCCAGCCGCTGTGGGAGCTCGTCGCCGGCGGGGGTACGGATCACACCCATCGTGATCGCCGCGGCCGCGCTGGGACCGCGACCGTCGATCACGGCGAACCCGCAGCGAGTGAGACCGGGATCGATACCGAGCACGCGCAGGGTGCCGGCTGGGCGATCGGTAGCGAACACAGGTTCGACTCTAGCGCCGTCGACGGACCGGAATGGGGAACCGCTGAAGATCGGGTCCGCGCTCGAACCCGCACGATGGCACCCTGATGCTCCCAGCGGCTGCCGGGGCTCGGCTGGTGCGTCTCGAACAGGTCGACCTCACCGTGGCGAGTGCGGTGCCACCGTCTCGCTCGCCGCGAATCACAGGTGACGGCCCTGGACGTGGCCGGTGCCGCCATCAGCGGGAACCGCTGGTGTTCGCGAATGCCGAACGATCGAGCGGGCTCGGTCTCGTACTGGTCGCGGCGCCGCGCCGCGCCGAGGATCTCGGCCGACCGCTCCTGCAAGACGCCCTTCGGCGGCTCTGTGCGTCGCCGCGTGTCCGGTCGGGCCTGTTCATCGGAGTGCGCCCGCAGCGCCGCTTCGTCGACCGTCACCGTCGCTTCCAGCGCACGACATCACGGTCGATCTCGGCGATCGAGCGGCGCCCGGTCAGCGCCATCGTGCGTTCGAGCCCCTCGCGGAAGAACTGGAGGACGTGGTCGACGCCGCGCTCGCCGCCAGCAGCTGCGCCGTACAGATAGGGGCGGCCGATCGAGCAGGCATCGGCGCCGAGGGCGATCGCCTTGACGATGTCGCTCCCCCGCCGCACGCCTCCGTCGCAGATGATTGCGGCGCGACCCTGGACGGCCTGGGCGACCGGTTCGACGAGTTCGATCGGCGAGGGGGCATCGTCGAGCTGTCGACCGCCGTGGTTCGACAACCCGACACCTTGCACTCCGGCATCGACCGCCCGCAGGGCGTCGTCGACGGTCTGAATGCCCTTGAGCACGATCGGCCCACTCCAGATCGACTGCAGCCACTCGACATCGCTCCAGGACAGGCGCTGGTCGAAGTTCTGCATCACGTGTTGAGCCATCGGAATCGGGTCGGTCACACCCTTGTCGGCGTGGTCGACAACGTTGGCGAACGCGAGCGGTTCGTGGGTGATGAAGTCGAGTGTCCAGGCGGGATGCAAGATGCCGTCGATGATCATCGCCGGGCCGATCTCGGGCGGAATGATCAACCCGCGCCGTACGTCGCGCTCGCGTCGACCGAGCACGGCAGTGTCGACCGTGAGCCACAGCGCCTCGTACCCCGCGTGAGCGGCCCGTTCGACCAGTTCCCTCACCAACCCTCGGTCCTTCCAGGTGTACACCTGGAACCACTTCTGGCCGGATGAAACGGCGGCCACTTCTTCGATCGATCGGGTGCTCATCGTCGACAGCGAATATGGAACACCCGCCCGCTCGGCGGCGCGAGCCACCGACAGCTCACCCTGCGAATGCGTCAAGCGTGTGTACCCGGTCGGCGCCAGCACGAGCGGCATCGAGATCGGACGACCGAGCAGGGTGGTGTGCGTATCGAGCTCGCTGACATCGCGCAGGACGTTGGGCATGAACTCGAGGCGTCCGAAGCCGGCCGTGTTGTTCGCCAGGCTGCGTTCGTCGTCGGCCCCACCGTCGATGTAGTCGAACACGCCTCGCGGCAGCCTCCGCTCGGCGATCTTGCGCAGGTCTTCGACGGTCATCGCGGTACGCAGCCGCCGCGTCACCGGATCGAGCTCGAACTTGCGAAACCGAACGACCGACCGGAACGTCTCGTACATACCCACGAGATCGAGCGTACGCGTTGCGTCAGGCCGGTGGCAGATCGGTGACCCGGCCACCGCTGCGCCAGTACGAGTTGTTGCCGCCGCTGGTCTCGCGATCCATCAGGTGCTCGTCGATCAGGCCACGGCGCAGGGTCGACCAGTCGGGATTGAACGAGCCGAGGATCTCGTTGACCTCCGGTTCCGAGTATCTCCGTCCGATGTCGAACTCGAGCGCCAAGCGTTGCAGGACGACCAACCGCTTGGCGCGATGCGGCGGGATCTCGATCAGTGCCCGACCCGAGAAATAGCGGCTGAGAACGGCCCGCTCGTCGGTTGTCATGCCGAAGCCGATCGCCGGATCCATCGGAATCTCGATCTCGGCGGCCGCCTGAGCTGCGGCTCGCATGGCGTCGAGGTCCAAGCGGTACCTGTCGCCCTCGGCGACCACCAGTCCGCTCGCGCGCAGGTCGCCGATCGCTGTCAGCACGGCACGCCGATCACGGTTCGTGGCGGCGACAAGGCGTTCGGTGTCCATGGGCTCGGCCGCCAGGGCGCCTGCGACCGCCAACCGGTCGACGTCGAGAAACAGCTTCAAGAGGCCGGCCGCTTCCATCACGCCAGTCAACCAGCACAACTGTGTCGTCGGCGAAGCGGTTCTGCGAGACTCTCGCGATGAACTCCGTGATAATCCTCTATCCGAAGACCGCAGACTCCACCTTCGACATGGACTACTACGTGTCCACCCACATGCCGCTGTACGTGAGCGTTGTCGGCGACGCCTGCAACGGCTGGGGCGTGAGCACCGCCCACGGCGACAAGTACCACGCAGTGTCGTGGATGATCGTGGAGAGCATGGACGTCCTGGGTGCGCGCATGAAGGAGCACGGCGGCCCGGTGATGGCCGACATCAAGAACTTCACGAACGCGAGAGCGGAGATGATCACGGGCGACGTCGTCGTCTGATGCACCGCCAGCTTCTCAGGTGTAACGCACCAGGCCCTGGTCGATCACGGCGCGTTCTCCGACCGACGTCGTGAACACGGCTTCGCCGGCACCGGTCTCCCACATGCTGACCGTCAATGGCTCGCCGGGATAGACCGGGGACGTGAACCGACCCTCGACGTGGTGGAAACGGGTCGGATCGTCGTTGCAGAGGGCGTGCAACAGTCCGCGCCCCGTGAATCCGTAGGTGCACAATCCGTGCAGGATCGGGCGGTCGAAGCCACCCATCGCTGCGAACGACGGATCGCTGTGGAGCGGGTTGCGGTCGCCGGACAGGCGATACACCAGCGCCTGATCGGGCGATGTCTGATAGGTCACCTCATGATCGGGGGCTCTCTCTGGCGGGACGTTCTGCGGGCCGGACGGGCCTCGATCGCCACCCCAGCCGCCTTCACCCCGGATGAACACCGACGCCGTGTTGGTGTAGAGCGGCTCGCCGTTCATCACGGCGGTCGTCGCGGTCACCACCACCGCCGCTTTGCCCTTGTCGTACATGGCCGTGACCTCGCTCTGCAGCGTGGCGGTGCCGGCGACCGGGATCGGACGGTCGAGCGTGACCGACTGCTGGCCGTGCACCAACAACGCCGGGTTGAACGAGCCGATGTTGCCCAACGCCGAGCCTCTCCCCCATCCGATCACCACCGGAAACGTCGGATACACGAGCTGGTCGATCCCGTTCGTGTTCTCGGTGGTGAAGGCCAGGTCGCCGGTTCCGGCCCCGATGCCGACCGCGTACAGCAGACAGTCCTTGCTGTTCCAGCTGACCTCGATCGGCTCGCCCGTGCTGCCGACTGCTTCCGGGTTGAGTGGCATGTCGTGTGCTCCTTGATTCAGATATCAGGTGATTCGGACTTCAGGTGGATCTTTCTTCAGGTTCGAGATGGGGATTGCGGTTGAGGCGGGCCACCCGGCACGCCATTCATGCCCGAGTTGGGACGAGCGTGTGCCAGCAACCCGGCCACGACGGGTCCGAGCCGAGTCGGGTCTTCGACCGGGGTGGTGGTCGGCCCGCGGACCCAGCCCTCGGCAACCGCCAGGAACTGACCGGACGCCTCGAACACCTTGCCGGTGACCCCGGCCGCCTCGTCGGACGCCAGCCAGGTGGCGATCGGGGCGATCCACATCGGTGAACGACTCTCGCGCTCTTCATCGGTTTCCGGAGCCGGACCGAGGTTCTCGGTCATCCGTGTCAGTGCCACGGGCGCGACAGCGTTGACCGTCACGCCGTAGCGGGCGACCTCGAGCGCGGCGATGATGGTGAATGCTGCGATACCTGCCTTGGCGGCGCCGTAGTTGGTCTGGCCGGGATTGCCGTAGATGCCCGACACCGAGGTGGTGTTGATGATCCGACCGCTGACCGGCTCGCCCGCCTTGGCCCGCTCGCGCCAGTAGCCGATGGCGTGTCGGCTCGGGGCGAACGTGCCCTTCAGATGCACGTCGATGACGGCGTCCCATTCGGCCTCGGTCATGTTCGACAGCATGCGGTCGCGCAGGATGCCGGCGTTGTTGATCAGGATGTGCAGGTCGCCGAACCTGTCGATCGCCGCCTGCACCATCCGCTCGGCCCCTTCGAAGTCGGAGACGCTCTCACCGTTGGCGATCGCCTCGCCGCCCATCGCCGCGATCTCTTCCACGACCTGCTGAGCCGGGCTCAGATCACCACCCGAACCATCGACCGCACCGCCGAGATCGTTGACCACCACCTTCGCACCATGTCGCGCCAGGCTGAGCGCATGCTCGCGCCCGATCCCACGGCCGGCGCCCGTGACGATTGCGACTCGTCCCTCGCACAATCGGCTCATCTGGAGTCCTCCATCGGTGAATGGCCGGTTTCTGCGCCGACCGCTGCGTTCGTATCGTAGGTTCCGAGGTGGGTGCGCTGCCGAGCCGATCCTTGCTCGAGAGGGTTTGCAGCCAGACCAGGGCGCTCGCGCCGATCGGGCCCTAGCCTCATTCCACGTGAGCGATGCGGCATGTGACGTACTGATCGTCGGAGCTGGTCCGGCGGGCACCGCCGCGGCGGTCGCGCTGCGTTCCGCCGGCCGTTCGGTCGTCGTGATCGACAAAGCGGCCTTTCCCCGTGACAAGTGCTGCGGCGACGGGCTGACCACGCTCGCGCTGCGCGAACTCGAGACGATGGGGTTCGAGCCCGATCGGGTGGGCGACTGGTTCGACGTCGATGCAGCCTGGCTGCGGTCACCATCGGGTCGAGAAGTCGAGGTGCCGCTCCCCAGCACCGGCCGCTACGCCGCCGTCGCGCCCCGTATGGCGCTCGATGACGAACTCGTGAAACTGGCTCGTCGGCGTGGAGCGATCGTGTACGACGGGCACGCGTTCAGTGCGCTCGACACCGAGGTCGACAGCCACGTCGACGTGACGGTCGACGGGGTGGGAACCATTCGTTGCCGATACGTGATCGCCGCCGACGGAATGTGGAGTCCCGTCCGCAAGGCGCTCGGAGCCAATGTCGAGGGCTACCGCGGGGAGTGGCACGCCTTCCGGCAGTACGCCGGCAATGTCACAGGTCCGGCAGCGAACCGGCTGATCGTCTGGTTCGAGGAGGATCTGCTGCCTGGCTATGCATGGTCGTTCCCGCTGCCCGGCCACCGCGCGAACATCGGCTTCGGAGTGCTCCGTGAGGACGACCGGCGCGGGCAAGAGATGGCCGAGCTGTGGCGCGACCTCCTCACGCGCCCACATGTCGTCGAAGCGCTCGGCGCCGGTTTCGAACTCGAGGGCCGGCACACCGCCTGGCCGATTCCCGCCCGGATCGACGAACTCTCGCTCAGCATCGGTCGCGTGCTGCTCGTCGGCGATGCCGCGGCGGCAACCGATGTGATGACCGGCGAGGGCATCGGCCAGGCGCTGCTGTCCGGCCGCCTGGCCGCCGAAGCGATCATCGCGGGTGGTGCGCTGCAGCCCGACGTCGTACGCCGTCACTACGAACACGACATCGAACACCATCTCTTCGCCGACCATCGCATGTCGAAACGCCTCGGCGCCGTACTGAAACATCCGCTGGGCGCGCGTGGCGCGATCCGCGTGGTCGCCGCCAGCGGCGAGTGGGGGCGCCGCAACTTCGCTCGCTGGATGTTCGAAGACGAGCCGCGGGCGATCGCGACGTCACCGCGGCGCTGGCATCGCGGATTTCTGGCACGCCCTGGCGCCTACGCGCAGGGTTGAGCCGCCGATCTCAGATCTGCGGTGGTTTGCGGGTCTTCGACACGACCGGGTCCAAACGCTCGAGCGCTGGTGACGCGACGTCGACGTCGCCGACGGTCACCTCGACGCCGTCCTTGTCGATATCGGTCGGGTCGCTGGAGGCCTCGACGGTGACCGGTGCATCCTCTTTGGGTGGACCCTCGTAGATCTCGGCGACGGCGAGCATGGCTCCGGCCATACCGGCACCGATCACGCCTCCCTTGCGGCGGCCGGCCTCGATCGCCGAGCGGCGCTGGTCGGCGAGGCGCGCCTCGTAGGCGGCCATCATCTCGGCGTGCGCGGCGGCAGAGCGATCGGTGTCGGTCGACGGGTCGACGGCAGCCGGCTGGTCGGCGTCGGGATCGGAATCGGTCACGACGTGCAGCGTACGGCGGATCAGTCCAGGAGTTGGCGCAGCTGTTCGATCGTCCTCACCGGGTCGGTACCGACCGGCGTGACCGACAGGTGGGTGACGCCCGCCTCGCGATATGCAGCGAGTCGTTCCTTCACGTGCCCGGCAGAGCCGACCAAGTTCGTGTTGGCGAGCATCTCGGCGGGCACCTTCGAGGCGGCTTCTTCCTTCTTGCCGTTCAAGTAGAGGTCCTGGATCTCCATCGCTTCGTCGACATAGCCGTACTTCTGACAGATCGTGTTGTAGAAGTTCTGGTCGCGGGCACCCATGCCGCCCACGTACAACGCCACGTTGGGCCGCGCCATGTCGAGCACGCGGGTCGCTGCCTCGCCGGCGAACTCGTCACCGATCGCCACCAGACCACCGGCGGAGATCTGGAGCCGGCCGAGCGACGGGTCGCGTTCGGCGGCGCCCTTCTTCAACTCGTCACCCCACACGGTGTGGAACTTCTCCGGGTCGAAGAAGATCGGCAGCCAGCCGTCGGCGTGTTTCGCCGTTGCGGTGACCGACAGCCCCATCAGCGACGCCCAGAAGATCGGGATGTTCTCGCGCACCGGATGGTTGATCAGCTTGAGTGGTTTCCCCAGCCCGGTGCCCTGGCCCTCCGGCAGCGGCACCTGCACGGCCGTGCCGTCGTAGATGACACGCTCGCGTCGCCACACCATGCGGCAGATGTTGATGTAGTCGCGGATGCGAGCCATCGGCTTGTCGTAGGGCACCCCGTGGAAGCCCTCGATCACCTGCGGACCCGAGGCGCCGAGCCCGAGTACGAACCGCCCGCCACTGACATAGTCGAGCCCGGCCGCCGTTTGAGCGATGCAGGTGGCGGTGCGCGAGTAGGTGTTGAGGATGCCGGAGCCGATCTGGATCGTGTTCGTCTTGGCGGCCAAGTAGCCCATCAAGCTGACCGAGTCGAAGCTGTATGCCTCCGGCACCCAGACGAGGTCGAGCCCGGCCGCCTCGAGCTCCTGTACGCGTGCGACGTCGGAGTGGAAGTCGCCGGAATAGTTGATCATCATCGAGAGCTTCACCTCGGCGACGATACGCAAACCGTCGCCGCCGACTCGCATCAGATGCGTGCGCGCCGAACCGGCGGCGAGCGGGGTTCGGATGCGCGACGATCGATCGGCCCCCTCGAGCGTTCTGACCGGCATCGGCGCAGAACCCGCCCGAGACCTGCCCGTCAGTGGTCAGGGGGACGACAGGGCCTGATCGACCTCGGCGTCCATCTCCAGCCATCGGTCGTCGAGCCATCTGGCGAACGCCTCGCCATCGGGCACGTCCGATCGGGCGATCCGCCTGATCACGAACCGGACCGGTGGCAATGGCTTCGACAGTCTGTCGATCATCCCCGAAAACGTGTCGAGCCCATCGAATCCGGTGTGCCATGCCAGCACCACGTCGGCATCCGGAGCCCCCTCCAAGAACGCAGCAGATCCCGCCGGGCGAGGGGGGAGCAGGCGCGTGAGCCCGACCAATCGTGCTGTCCGCTCCGGATTGCCCTCGCCGATCTTCTCGAGCGCCCGCGCCCGCTTGCTGTCGTTCGAGCGGGTGCCCTCTGGAAAGATCACCCCGACCGAACCGGCGCCGATGTGACCGCCCAGCTCACGAAGTGCATCGAGTTCGACCTTGCTGTCGGTGGCTTCGCGATCGAGGAAATGGTTGGGGACCCGCAGCCCGACGATGTCGAGGCACGGGTCGAACAGCAGTTCCCGCTTGAGCACGTATCTCGGACGGAGCGCGGCGACATTGCTGAGCACCCACCCCGACAGCAGGGAATCGGCGAGGCTGGCGTGGCGGGCGAACACGACCGCATTGCCGCCCGCGAGCAGCTCGAGACCCTCGACCCGAGGGGAGATTCCCATCGTCAGTTCGAGCGCCTTCATCAACAGCCCCGACCACCACCCCATGATCCGGTAGTGGAGCGCTTCGTCGTGGGCACGTCCGGTCACCCAGGCGCCGGCGCAGCGCAACACGCCGGCCGACTCGATCCAGCACCACAGCACGCCGAACGCCCCCAACCGGGCGAGTGGGAAGCGCCACTTGAGTCGAACCGTGTCGAGCACCAGCAAGAGCGGCAACCAGATCGGAACGGCCAGTGTCATCACCACCGTCGTGGCGAACAACGCGGGAATGCTGATGACCCGCCGCCGCAGCTTTTCGGTGCGAGATCGGTGGGCCACCATCAAGCCGGCTGTGTGAACTCGATACGGTTGCCGTCCGGATCGAGCACGAAGGTCTGGCGGATGGCGGAGTCCCCGACAGGCGTCGCATCGGGCGTGTCGACGCCGACCGCCCGCAGTCGAGCGATCGCGACCTCGATATCTGCCACCTGGAACGCCATGTGCTGGCCGAGATCGGTCGGCACCTTGGCCTCGATCAGATGAACTTGCCGCCCACCCCCGGCATCGAGCCACGCTCCGCCGAACGGGAAGTCGGGGCGCGGGAGGACCGACAGGCCGAGCACATCGCGATAGAAGGAGAGCGCCCGCTCGGTATCGGAGACGTTCAACGAGACGTGGTGGATGTCGACGACGAGCACGTGGTCACGCTAACGCATCAGGACAGAGCGGCGTTGAGGTTGCCCGAGCGGAAACCCTCGAGATCGAGCGTGACGTAGCCGTAGCCGGCGCCGCGGACGGCGGCGACGACGGCCGCTCGCTGAGCGAGCACCGCATCGAGCGCATCCTCGTCGACCTCGATGCGAGCCGTGTCGTCGTAGTGACGGACTCGGCACTGCCGGAAGCCCAACGCGTGCAGCGCCGCTTCGGCCCGTTCGACGCGGCTGAGAATTCCGACCGTGACCTCGGTGCCGTAGGGCACCCGGCTGGCCAGGCAGGCAGCGGCAGGCTTGTCCCAGGTGCGCAGGCCCATCTGTCGCGAGGCCTCGCGCACATCGTCTTTCGTGAAGCCGGCGTCGACGAGCGGAAACGCAGCGCCGGCTTCGATCGCAGCCCGTTGGCCGGGTCGATGATCACCGAGGTCGTCGAGATTCACGCCCAACACGACGGTTGCCCCGCTGATTGCCGCAATCGGAGCGACGACATCCATCAGCTCTGCTTTGCAGTGGTAACAGCGATCGCCGTCGTTGAGCCGGTACGCCGCGCGTGCCATCTCGTTCGTCGGAACCGGCGTCCACCGCAGCCCCCACTCGTCGGCCAGCGAGCGGCAGTCAGCCTCCTCCGAGCCGGCGAGTGACGGCGACACCGCCGTCACGGAGTGCGCACGATCGGGGCCCAGCTCGCGATGCGCGACTGCCGCCAGAAACGCTGAGTCCGCACCACCGGAGAACGCGACGACGACGTTGTGCAGCTCGTCGAGCCGGTCGGCCAACGCCGCCATCTTCTGTGTGAGCAAGGCGTCCGCAGCAGACATCACCGCCCGAGTGTGCCACGACTCGGCCGATCTGCCCCGTCGCGTGGCAGGATGCACCCGAGATGGTGGCGCCGACGTGGTGGACGCAACGACGATTTGGGCTGTTCGTGCACGCCAACCTTGCGACCGTTCCTGCTTGGGCCCCGATCGGGCAGTACGCAGGCTGGTATCGCGCCCATATCGACGGGCACGTGCCCGATGTGTTCCTGCAATCGTCGCCGTTGGTCGAGACGCTCGCCCACCATCGTGACCGCTGGGGCCACATCGAGCACTACGACGAATTCCTGCCGTTCCTCACCTTCGACGAGTTCGATGCCGACGAGTGGACCGGGCTCGCACGCGACGCCGGGATGACCTACGCGGTGATGGTGGCCAAACACCACGACGGGCTCTGCTGGTGGGACGCCCCGAACACCGATCGCACGGTGCTGCACGACGGCCCGGCGCGCAATGTGTTGGGCGAGTTCGCAGCGGCATGTGAACGTGCCGACCTGGTCTTCGGCGCCAGCTATTCGATGCTCGACTGGGCGGACAGCCGGTATCCCGGCGAGTCGTATGTCGACGATGTCGTGCACCCCCACGTGCTGGATCTGGTGCAGCGCTACGGAGCTCGCATGCTGTGGGGAGACGGCCATTGGGGCGCCGGCGGCAGCCACTGGCGCAGCGAGGCACTGATCGCCGCAGCGCGGCGCATCGACCCTGACCTGGTGGCGAACGATCGCTGGTGGTTGGATCAGCCCGACGTGCGCTCGTACGAGTACTACTTGCCGGATGGGATCGTCACCACCCCGTGGGAGCATCGGCGCGGACTGGGGTCGAGCTTCGGGCACAACCGTGCCGAGGGCCCGGATCAGCTGCTCACCGCACCGCAGATCGTGTCGCTCCTGACCGAGGTGGTCGCGAAAGGTGGCCACCTGTTGTTGAGTGTCGGGCCCGACGCGGCGGGTCGCCTACCCGAGATGCACGCTGATCGTCTGCGGGCCGCCGGAGGCTGGGTGCGCCGCCATCGCGAGCTGCTCGATCGGGGTATGCCGTGGACGACCTGGGGCGACGAGGACTGCCGCTACCTGATGGTCGATGGCGTGTTGCATGTCATCGACGTCAGCGGTCGAGGTCACTTCGAAGCGCTGGGACGCAGCATCGGCAGGGTCCGATCGGTCGAGGCGATCGACGGCACGCCAACGGCGTTCGATCAACACGATCGCGAGCTCCAGCTGGTTCGTCCGCCACGCAAGCAGCACCGTCTGCCCACGGTCTACCGGGTCTCGATCGAAGCACCCGACTCCACCACGATCGAACTGTTCCCCGCGCCCACTCCCCCGCGGCTGCTGCTCGCCGACGCCCTCGACGATGCGCGTCCCGGCTCGATCGTGCAGCTCGGCGAGGGAACCTACCTCGGCCCTGCACGACTGCCCGACGGCGTCACGCTTCGCGGTCTGGGGCCCCAGCGAACCCGAATCGACGGGCTCGAGAGCGAAGCCGTCGTGTTGGGGGCCGGATCGCGCCTCGAGCATTGCTCGCTCGGCGGCGGTGGCAGGCGCATCGCCTGGCTGACCAACATCGTCGTTCGGGTCGCCGGACCGGGATCGAGCATGCTCGGGTGCCACGTCGACGGCCACATCCAGGTCGGCGCCGACGATGCCAGGGTCACCTCGTGCATGGCCACCGGCGTCGTGGTCGGCGACGCCGATCGGGCCCACATCACCCGGTCGACGTTTCACGGCATGCGGTGGGACTGCGCCGTCGACATCAGCGGCGGATCCGGTCACACGATCGAGAGCTGCGAGTTCGCCGACCTGCTCACGGCGGTGCGCCTCACCGGGACCGTCGGCGCAGTGGTGCGTGGTAATCGAGTGAGGGCACGATGGTGGGGAGCGCATCTGGTCGACACCGAGGCCAGCCTCGTGATCGGCAACTCGTTCGAACGCACGATGCGCGCCGTCGACATCGACGGCGGTACGCAGGCGGTCGTGACCGGGAACGCTGCGGTTGCCGGCGACAGCGGGTGCGTCGTGCAACGTGGGGCGTCGGAATGTGAGATCGCCGGCAACCACTGGGATCGCTGCCGCATCGGGCTGCTGACCTGGGACGCCGAGGACGTCCGGCACCACGACAACATCTGTGTCGACGCCGGCGAGCCCGACAACTTGATCACGACGGGGCCGTGAGCTGCACAACTTCCTAAGGTACGGCAGATGAGTGTGATCGACGTCGACGATGCCTGGCTCCGTCCCACCTGGTTCATCGACGTTCATGCGCCCGCAGTCACCGCGTTCGTCGATGCTCACGTCGACAGGTCGACGGCACCTCGCGAGCAGTCGATCTCGCTGTTCTACGCGGTTCGAGATGCGATTCGTTACGACCCGTACGGCATCTCGTACGAGCCGGCTGCGTTCCGCGCCAGCGCTGCCGCCACCGCACCGACGAATTGGTGCGTCCCGAAGTCGGTGCTGCTGACGGCGGCGGCACGTTCCCTCGGCATTCCCGCTCGCTTGGGCTTCGCCGACGTTCGCAACCATCTCTCCAGCGAGAAGTTGAGCGAGTCGATGGGCACGGACCTGTTCGCCTGGCACGGTTACGCCGAGCTGCTGCTGCCCGACCCCGACGAGCCGGGCGAATCACGCTGGTTCAAGCTGAGCACCGCGTTCAACATCGAGCTGTGCGATCGATTCGGAGTGCGGCCACTGGAGTTCGACGGTACGGCCGACGCGTTGATGCACCCGTTCGACAAGGCGGGCAACCGCCACATGGAGTACGTGAACCAACGCGGCAGCTTCGACGACCTGCCACTCGACGCGATGCTGGCCGACTTCGTCGAGATCTACGGCGCGGACTTCGGACACGCCGGGCGGGCGGGTAGCGCTCAGGCGGCCGGCGACGACGCGTTCGCCTGATTAGCCCGAATTGCTGCCGAGCAACTGCTTGGCGTGGCGGTGACGATCCTGTGGATCGAGGTGCACTTTGCGCAGCCGGACGTGCTTGGGTGTGACCTCGATGCACTCGTCGGTGGCAATGAATTCGAGGGCGTGCTCGAGCGACAGCACACGGTGCGGCGTCAGCTTGATCGGGTCGTCCGACGACGAGGCCCGCACGTTGGTGAGTTTCTTCTCGCGACAGACGTTGACGTCCATGTCACCCGAGCGTGAGTTCTCTCCGACGATCATGCCCATGTAGACATCGGTACCGGGGCCGACCATCATCGTGCAGCGCTCTTGCAGGTTGGCCATGGCGTAGGTCGTCGTGGGACCGGTGCGGTCGGCCACGATCGACCCCCGATCGCGGGCGCGGATCTCACCGAACCACGGCTCGTAACCCTCGAAGATGTGGCTGATCACGCCGGTGCCACGGGTTTCGGTGAGGAACTCGGTGCGGAACCCGATCAGCCCACGTGCGGGCACGAGGTACTCGAGCCGTACCCAGCCGAGGCCATGGTTGATCATGTTCTCCATCCGGCCCTTGCGACCGGCGAGCAGCTGCGTGACGACGCCGAGATGCTCTTCGGGCACATCGATCGTGACCCGCTCGACCGGCTCGTGGCGCTTGCCGTTGACGTCCCTGGTCACCACCTCTGGTTTGCCGACGTTGAGCTCGAAGCCCTCACGGCGCATCGTCTCGACGAGCACGGCGAGCTGCAGCTCACCACGTGCCTGCACTTCCCAGGCGTCGGGGCGCTCGGTCGGATTGACACGGATGCTGACGTTGCCGACCAGTTCGGCGTCGAGCCGGTTCTTGACGAGACGTGCGGTCAATTTCTTGCCGTCACGACCCGCCAATGGCGACGTGTTGATCCCGATCGTCATCGCCAGCGCCGGCTCGTCGACGGTGATGACGGGCAGCGCGACCGGTTTCTCGGCGTCGGCGAGTGTCTCGCCGATCGTGATCTCGGGGATTCCGGCGACCGCGACGAGGTCGCCCGCCCATGCCGAGTCGACCGGCACGCGGGTGAGCTGTTCCGTGAGGAACAACTCGACGACCTTCGTGCGCTCGATCGTGCCGTCGGTGCGGCACCAGGCGACCTGCTTGCCCTTCTCGATCTTGCCCTCGATCACGCGGCACAGCGCCAGGCGGCCCAGGTACGGATTGGCGTCGAGGTTGGTGACCCAGGCCTGCAAGGGGGCGCCGGGCGTGTAGGCCGGGCACGGGATCGTCTCGAGGATCACATCACACAGCGGGGCCAGAGTGTCGGGGCGATCCTCGACGGCCACGTCGAGGTCGAGCGTCGCCCAACCATCGCGGCCCGAGCAATAGACGATCGGGAAGTCGAGCTGAGCGTCGCTCGCGTCGAGGTCCATGAACAGTTCGTAGGTCTCGTCGACGACCTCGGCGATGCGGGCGTCGGGCCGGTCGATCTTGTTGATCACGAGGATCACCGGCATGTCGTAGGCGAGCGCTTTGCGCAGCACGAACCGTGTCTGAGGCAGCGGGCCCTCGGCAGCGTCGACCAGCAACACGATGCCGTCGACCATGGTGAGCGCGCGCTCGACCTCGCCACCGAAGTCGGCGTGGCCCGGCGTGTCGACGATGTTGAGCGTGACGCCGCCCCACAGCACGGAGGTGTTCTTGGCGAGAATCGTGATGCCCTTCTCACGCTCGAGATCGTTGGAGTCCATGACGCGCTCTTCGTGGAACTCGTTGGCGCGGAACGCACCGGCTTGTTGGAGCAGCGAGTCGACGAGCGTCGTCTTGCCGTGGTCGACGTGGGCGACGATCGCAAGGTTGCGGATGTCGTCGCGACGCGCCGGCCCGCGTACGAGTTTCGTGATCAGGGGGTTCTCAGACATGGCTCAACCACGCTATCGGCGGATCGTCACCATCGCTGGGAGCCCAGCTCGCCGGGCGTGAGACCGCTGGTCCGATCTCGCGATGCTCGAGTTCAGCTGGG
>CAVPAQ010000028.1:0-23045 GCA_963701575.1 uncultured Acidimicrobiaceae bacterium | reverse complement strand
GACGATTCGTTCGCCCGCGAGCTGGTCGGGTTGCACGAGCCGTGGCAGGCCGAGCCGGTGGCGGACCCATCACTGGTGATCGTCAACGACTCGTTGGCAGGCGAACTCGGGCTCGATGTCGAGGCGCTGCGCTCGCCTGCCGGTGTGGCGATCCTCGCCGGGAACGACGCGCCTCCCGACGTCACCACCGTCGCCCAGGCCTACGCCGGCCACCAGTTCGGTGGGTACTCGCCGCGACTCGGTGACGGGCGGGCGCTGCTGCTCGGCGAGTTCGTCGACGACGGCGGCGCCCGGCGCGACCTCCACGTGAAGGGCTCCGGACGCACCCCGTTCGCACGAGGCGGCGACGGCCGCGCCGCGCTGGGGCCGATGCTGCGCGAATACCTGATCGCCGAAGCGATGCATGCGCTCGGGATCCCGACCACCCGGGCGCTCGCCGTCGTGGCCACGGGCGACACGATCCTTCGCGAGGTCGACGGCCGCGTCACCGACGTGCCGGGCGCCGTCCTGGCCCGAGTGGCGTCGAGTCATCTGCGCGTCGGCACGTTCCAGTTCGCCGCGGCGACCGGCGATCGGGAGCTACTCGAGAAGCTGACCGACTACGCGATCACACGTCATGCACCTCATGCCCCCGAGGCCGCCAACCCGCCACTCGCACTCTTCGATCACGTCGTTGCGGTGCAGGCGTCACTGGTCGCGAAGTGGATGGCGGTCGGCTTCATCCACGGCGTGATGAACACCGACAACACCACGATCTCGGGCGAGACGATCGACTACGGGCCGTGCGCGTTCATGGACGCGTACGACCCGGCCACCGTGTTCAGCTCGATCGACCACGGTGGCCGCTACGCCTATGGCAACCAGCCGGCGATCATCACGTGGAACCTGGCGCGCTTGGCCGAGGCGATGTTGCCGCTGTTCGACAACGACACCGACACGGCGATCGAGTCCGCGACCGCTGTGCTGCAGACGTTCCCCGAGCGCTTCCAGTCGGCGTGGAGCACCCAGATGCACGCCAAGCTCGGCCTCGATGCCGACGTGCCCGGCGGCGACGACGCCATCGGCGACCTGCTGACGTTGATGGCCGAACAGCGCGTCGACTACACGATGTGCCTGCGGGCGCTGTCGTCCGTCGTTCGTGGAGATGCCGGTCCTGTCCGCTCGCTGTTCGCAGAGCCCGAAGCGTTCGACACGTGGGCGTCGCGATGGCTGGCGCTCGTCGGCGACGACCGGGAGAACATCGCCGAGCGGATGGACCGGGCGAATCCGATCTACATCCCCCGCAACCACATCGTCGAAGAGGTGCTCACCGCCGCGAGCTGGGGCGACCACGACACACTCGACCAGCTGCTCTCCGTGGTCACCCGCCCGTTCGACGAGCGGCCAGGCCTCGTCCGCTACGCCCGCCCGGCACCCACCGGCGGAGCCGACGACTACCGCACGTTCTGCGGCACCTGATCTGCGCCCCGACCGTCCGCTGACCCGTTTGTGAACAACTTCCGGTGACCCGGTCCACCGGAAATGCAACGCAAACGGGATAGGGGGACGAGGTGTCAGCGGGCGACGCGGAAGCCGATGTTGCCGGTGGCGCTGTCGGGGGTGTTGGCGCTGCGCGCGCCGACGCGGTAGCGGTTGCAGTACGAGTCGTGGCACAGGTACGACCCACCGCGCATCACCCGGTGCGTGCCGCCGGGTGGGCCCGCGGGATCGACGCGGGGTGTGCGTCGCTCGCTCTCGCGGTAGGTGTCGGGCGAGAACCAGTCGGCGCACCACTCCCACACGTTCCCCGAGGTCTCGTACAGCCCGTACGCATTGGGCGGGAACGAGCGCACCGGCGCCGTTCCGGCAAACCCATCGGCGACCGTGTTGACGCCGGGGAACTCGCCTTGGAACACGTTCATCCGGTGCTCGCCGCCCGGCTCGAGGTCGTCACCCCACGGGAAGCGCTGGCGGTCGAGGCCACCACGAGCGGCAAACTCCCACTCGGCCTCGGTCGGCAGCCGCGTGCCGCTCCACCGGCAGTAGGCCATCGCGTCGTCCCAAGTGACGTGCACCACGGGATGGTCGGCGACGTCGGCGAACGTGGTGTGCGGTCCGGCGGGGTGACGCCAATCAGCGCCCTCGATCTGACGCCACCATGGCGCAGCGGCCACACCGCGGGTCGGGGGGAAGTCGGCAGGGAGGAGGCCTCCGAACACGAAGGACCAGCCGTCGGATTCGGCGAGCGTGACGTAGCCGGTGGCGTCGCAGAAGGCAGCGAACTCGGCGTTGGTGACCGTCGTCGGCGCGATCGAGAACGGCCGCAGCTGTACCTGGTGGACCGGACCCTCACCGTCGGAGCGATACCCATCACCGTCCGGAGCACCCATCCAGAACTCGCCACCGTCCAGCGCGATCAGGTCGACGTCGATGCGCCCGGCTTCGACGCCCGACTGCTCCGGTCGGGACGACGGCGATTCGTTCGACGGGGAACAACATGCGCTCATCAACGCCAGCTTGGCACAGGTGGGCAAGAATGCGACCGGCGCGATCTGTTCGAGATCAGCGACGACGGGGAAGGTTCCGGAACATGCCCACCAAGATCAGCGACAGCGGCGACAACCCCCGCAAACCCGAGTCAGTCGACGACGGTCCGGTGGTGGCGACCGGAGTGACGCCAGAGCGGTTGGCCAATCTCCGCATCTGGAACATCGGCCTCACCGTCCTCCACGCCGTGCAGGCGGTGTTGATCGTGGTGCTGTCGGGCGACTTCGTCATCCAGGTCGTGTCGACGTTCCCCGAAGGCCCGCCGGGCACCCGAGTGCCGATCGCCGAGCCGCTCTTCGATGTGCGGGTCGGCTTCGCCATCGGACTCTTCCTCGCGCTGGCGGCGATCGATCACCTCGTGACCTCGACGTTCGCCCGCTCGACCTACGAGAACGACCTGCGCGCCGGCATCAACCGGTTCCGGTGGGTCGAGTACTCGGTCAGCGCCACGATCATGATCCTGCTGATCGGGTTCTACAGCGGCATCACCAACATCACCGCGGTTGTCGCCGTGATCGGCGCGAACGTGGCGATGATCCTGTTCGGCTGGCTCCAGGAGCGCATGAACCCGCCCGGGCGCACGACCACGACGATGATGCCGTTCTGGTTCGGCACGATCGCCGGCATCGCACCCTGGGTCGGGATCCTGATCCAGATCGTCGGCTCGAAGACCGTGCCCGGCTTCGTGTACGGCATCGTGATCGTGCAGTTCGTGCTGTTCTTCACCTTCGCCGTCAACCAGTGGCTGCAGTACCGCGGCATCGGCAAGTGGACCGACTACATCTACGGCGAGAAGGTGTACCTGGTGTTGAGCCTCGCAGCGAAGTCGCTGCTCGCCTGGCAGATCTACTTCCCCAGCCTCGACTGACCGACCCACTTCTCCCGTTTGCGTGACGTTGCCGGCGGGGCGGGTCACCAGAAATGCAGCGCAAACGACGATCCTCGTTCCCGTGATGGTCTCTGCGTCCTGTCGGGTCAGCCGACGAGCTGAGGCTGTCGCCGGTCGCTGTCGCTGTGATCGCGCGTATCGTCGACCACGGCGGTTCCGTCACCGTCACGTGGCGAGTCGATGAACGGGTCGTCGATCGCATCGGGGCGCGGCCGGTTCCGGCCGAAGCGCATGATCAGCCGGACCGCGAGGATCAGGAGATCGACGACGAGCACGACGCCAAGCACCCACAGCAGCAAAGCGGAGCGACTGGACGTGTCGGTCGCAGTGATCGACGGGCCGACACCCGATGCTGTGACGCGCCACTGGACCTCGCCGAGGCTGAGCGACGGCAGTTCGACGTCGACGACCTGGGTGACCGTCTGGCCAGGTTCGATGACCTCGATGTCGTCAGCGTCGATGGAAGCCAGTTCCTCGGTCGGGGTCTGGCCGACCTGGCCTGACACCCACACACCCCGCACTGCCGTGTTCGAACGGTTCTTGACGCTCACCTCGACCGAGTAGCTCTTCGGGCCGCCGACACTCGAGCGGATCGTGTCCATGAGCCCCTCATCGGCGGGCTCGGCGTTCACTTCGACAGTCAGCGGCTGAACGAAACCGGTCGGGGCGACCAGTTCGGCGATCGGGTGGCCGACGATCGTGATCGGCGTCGCGGCGACTTCGTCGTTGTTGGGGCTCGCGACGCGCACGATGCACGGACACGGCGCTGGCGGGGCCGCCACCGGCGAGCGTGAGGTGGTGCTGGCTGCGGTACGACTCAATGGCAGACCGTCCGATTCCGTCATGTTGCAGTCCATCGATCCCCGCAGACCGTCGTTGCCGCAGAACGCAACGACGACGCTGCGCGCCTCGAAACCCTCGAGCGTGTAGACGGCGAAGTCGCCCGGTGCGAGTTGCGCTGGTCTGGAGCGTGACCGACGGGCCGGTCACGGTGGTCTGTGCGGCCGCCGGGGAACCGAGCACGAGCGTCGCTGCAGCAGTCGCGCCGACAGACGATCTGCGCCACGGTGCGCCGCATCGACGTCATGTCGGCTGGTGCTCGGCGCGCACCAGATCGACCTCTGGATGTTCGACGTCATCGAGCGGGGAGTCGTCGTCGTCGGCAGCGTTGGTGGCGGCGGTACGCACGCAGCGCGAGCACGCCGAACAGGATGGCGACGAGGACCAGCAGCACCCCGATCGGCAGTGCCAGGGTCGGATCCGGTCGCGCTCGACCGCACTGGCCTCGATGTCTTCGCTCGTCGGTTCGACGTCGATCGTGGTGCGGGCCAGACCGAGCGCCGGCACCGAATCGACCTCGGCGGTGAGGGTGACCGACGAGCCCGGTAGCAGTTCGGGGATCTCGACGGGCGCAGCGCTGACCTTGCCGATGCCGAACGGTCCGCCGACTGCAGCGGTGGCGGTACCGCCGAGGCGGGTGTTGCCGCGGTTCTCGACGACGTAGGTGACCGTGGCGCTCCCGGCGAGCGGGTTGAGCGCTGGGCTGTAGTCGGTGGAGACGTCGGTGACGGCGAGTTCGGCGGTGAGCGGTCCGTTGACCCGGATCAGCAGACGGGTGCCGGTGCGGCGGTCGAGGCGCACGACTTGGTCGCCGCCGGTGCTGACCGCCTCGTTCGAAGCGAGAAGTGCCCCGGTGTAGTCGCCGGGTGCGGCGCCGTCGGGGATCGTGATCGTGATCGGGATCGTCGCCTGTTCGCCGGCGTTGACGGTGATGACGTTCTGCGGCAGGGCGACCCACGCGCCCGCACCGGTGGGGGCCTCGGCGCCGGGGAGGAAATCGAGCTCACCAGTCGGTGTGTTGAAGGCGTCGGTGGCGTAGATCTGGAAGATCAGCTGGGCGTTGCCGTAGTTGTAGAGCGTGACAGCATCTTCGATGACGGTGCCGGGCTCGGCGACGTAGGAGAGGTTCGGCCGGTTGCCGGCCGCGTTCGGATCGTCGGATCCCGCTGGGGCGAGCGCCCAGCTGTGGACGACCTCGCCGCCGGGCGGCTGCAGGACCGAGCCGTCGTCGGGCTGGACCTGCTCGTCGACCGGCGGCGGTGGGGACGTCGACGGATCGTCGGTCTGGGCGAAGGAGTTGCCGGGGGCAGCGGCGAGGAGCGCTGCGAGGAGGCCGGCGGTGACGGCGATTCGACGCCAAGTCGTCATGGTGGTGCTTTCGTGTCGGGAAACGCCGAGGGCGGTGCGGGACGACATGGCCGTCCCGCACCGCCTCACGGTGTCGTCAGTGATTGTGATGGTGTTCAGTCGTTCGATCCGAGGATCAGACGACCGTGAAGTTGAACAGACCGACGTAGTCGTCGGTCGGGGTGCTCGTGGGGATCAGGAGCTGGAGACGGGCGTCGAACTCGGTGATACCGAGACCGGCGCCGTCTGCAGCCGAACCCAACACCGAACCGGAGCCGAGGCCCGGCGTGGCGTTGGCGACGCCCGTACCGGGAGCCACCGCGGGACCGGTCGTGATCGTCTGGTTGACGGTGTCTGGCTCTGCAGCTGCGGGATCCAACCCATCCAGTCACCGTCGAAGGTGTTCGCCGGCGTGTTGATGCCGATGAAGTCCGTCATGGTGCCCGAGAGGGTCCAACCGGCGTCGCTGTCACGGGTGTCGAGTCACGGTCACTTCGTCGATACGACCGTCGGCCTTGAAGTACAGGCCGGCACCGTCACCGGTGGTGACGATCGTCGAGGTGCCGAGGTCGATACCGCACTCGGTCGGGTAGGTCGGCGGGGGCCGGGAACGGGTAGTTGTCGAATTCCGGATCGACCTGGACGCCAGGAGCGGCAAGATCGATGTCAGGCGACGTACCGTCTGGTCAGTGGTCGCAGCGATTGCCGGCAGGTCGGTCGGGAAGCCCGGGACCGTGTCGACACCCGTGAAGGCGGGAAGGTCACCGTTCACGCCGCAACGCTGCGTGAGGATGAGCTGACCGACCGGACGGGTGACGGTGATGCGCTGCTGGATGATCGACGTCGGGTTCACCGAACCCTGCACAGTCGACGCTGCACCGGTGACCGGCGGGGCATAGTCGGGCTGCAGGGTGAAGGTGTACACCGTGCCCGGCACGAGACCGGTCACGACCTGCGAGCTTGCGCCGGCGGCAATCGTGTAGGTGTCCGGGGCCGGAGCGGCCGGGGCCGGAGCCACGGTCAGGGTGTAACCCGTCGGGGCAACGCGGTCGGAGGTGTCCAGCTGATGGTCGCCTCACCCGAGCCACCGACACCAGCGGTGTAGGTGAGCGGGATCGCCGGCTGGTGCGCCGATGGCGGCGTGAAGCTCACGACGTTCGACGCCGGGCTGTCGCCCACCGAGTTCGTCGCGATCATCGACACCGAGTACTCCGTGCCTGTCGTCAGACTGCCCACCTCGAACGACGACAGCTCCAGGTGCGACGGCAATCGGTGCGAAGGCCGGGCCAGCCGGGTTGATCGGTGTCACCGTGGCCGTGTAGCCGGTGACGGCAGGCGATGCCGCCGTCTGGGTGAAGTTCACCGTGGCCGACGTGGCGCGACGTTGACCGCCCCGATCACCGGTGCCGAAGGAGCCGCCGAGAGGTCGGTCGTCCACGAGAACACGCCAGCCGACTCGGTGACCCGAATCTCCGTGTTCCAGTATCGAGCGTTTTCACGGACGGCCAAGCCGTTCACGGCGTTTGCGTTGTAGCACGCGATACCGACGTTGTAGTCACCCGGAGCGAGCGGTGTCGTCGCAAACGTCTGCGCGAGTGACAGGTCGGGGAACGACACGATCAGGCCATCGACCAGGTTCGGGAAGATGTTCCGTTGCAGGTTCCCACCGGTGTCACGCAGGGCTACGGTGCGCCCGGTACCCGCCGAAACCGGCGAACCGGCTGCCGAGAAGGTGAGCGCCGCGGGGTCGTCGGCGGTGAGATACGGCGAGAAGAACCAGCCCTGCGTGTTGTCGCCTGGGCAAGCCTGGTTCGGTGGGCTGAATGTGAAGTTGAACGGGGTCGCAAACGTGCCGCTACCTGGCGTGAGCGCGACGGCACTTTGCGGCGGAGTGCCCGGTGGCAGGGCGTTGGCGACATCGGACACTGCCGATGCGCCGAAGACCGTGCCCGCAGCGAGGAGCGCTGCGATGCCGGTCTTCCATCGTGAAGACATTTTCACTGGATGAATCCTTTCGAAGGTTGTTCAGGAAGAAGTGGGAGTTGAGTGCGGATCACGTGGTACGGAACGCTGCGCGGTTGGTGTTGGAGAGCACTCCGCAGTCCGAAACCTGGAGGAACCCGTGCTGTTCGATCGTCGCGCCGGCGGCGCAGAACTTGGCCGGGTCACCCGGGGTCGACACGAACATGTCGCTGATCGCAGGGCTGGCTTCTTCACCGACGACCGCGGCGTGGTCGACGATGTAGAACACGGTCCGACCGAAGGTCGGATCGTTGTATGCCGCCGCCACAGGGGCGAGGTTCGGGGCGACGCCAGAAACCGCGGCGTTGCCGTTGATCGCACCCAGGCCACCGTTGGCACCGAGGTTCGAGTTGGGGGAACCGACGCCGTTACCGCGGGCGATGAACTGGCTCGCCGAGTAGCCGACCACGAGCTGTGCGTTCGTGCACGGGACGGCGGCGCCACCGGCGACTCCGTCACAGATCGGATCGCTCATCGACGCCAACAGGCCGCCCTTGGCCGTGAGGTCGGGGCTGTTGTTCTCCTGCAGGCGGCCAGCGGTGCCGGCGTTGTTGCAGATGTTGGTGCCGGGGTCGCCGGTGCCGTTCGTGGCCAGACCGAGGTTGCCCATCCACGAGGCGTAGGTGCCCGAGCCGGTCTGGATGCCGCAAGCGATGACCGGAGTCGTGCCGACCAACTGCGGGCCGGTTGCGTGCAGTGCGGTGAGCTGAGCCGCCGTGAGGCTGGTGATGGGCGAGCCCGACGGGCGCAGGTAGGCGAACGCCAACGCATCCTTGAACGCGGGGATGTACTGGAGCGGGCCGTTGGTCACGCTTGTCGGCGCGCTCGACGAGCGGGCGAAGTCGACGATGCCGCCCATGGCGCGGGGGCCGCCGCACAACGAGCCGCTCAGCGGCCACTGTGTTCCGCCGACCGTCGCCGACAGCGCACGGAGACCGTTCGTCGAACCGTTGGGACGGAGGATCTGGCCGGTGCCGACCTTCGTGGTGATGCAGCTGTTCGCTGGGAACGCATCCCACGACACGATCTGCTTGCCGTTGTCGGTGCGCAACGGGGTGAAGTCGACGCCCTGGCTGAAGCCGGCGAACGCATTGGTGACGTCCTGGAGCGTGTCGGACCCGAACCCGAAGATCGGGTCGGTGTACTGCTTGGGGTCGGCGCTGGCCGACGGCCCGCCGGCCAGTGCGACGACGGATGCCCCGATCGCCGCAGCTGCTACGAGGCCGAGACCGGCCTTCTTCTTCAAGGAGATCATGGTGAGTTGCTTGGTCCCTTCATATGACGGACGGCCGATTCGTGTTCGGCCGAGCGAGCCGTCGGGGCCCGCTGGTGCGCACTCTGACAGGGCCATCTGACGCTCAGTTGGCCGCAAGATGAACGGAGGACGAGATCGTCAAGAGTTCATCTGGGTGTCGCTCGTGGGTCACCCGAAACGCCCATTGACGTAATCATCGGTACGCGGATCCTGCGGCGCGGAGAACATCGCGTCGGTCGGTCCGTGCTCGACGATGTAGCCCGGAGTCCCCTGCTCAGCGAGGAAAAACGCACATAGGTCAGACACGCGGGCGGCCTGCTGCATGTTGTGGGTGACGATCACGATCGTCACCTCGTCGACCAGTTCGATGATCGTCTGCTCGATGCGACGCGTCGACGTCGGGTCGAGCGCCGAGCAGGGCTCGTCCATCAGCAACACACGCGGCTTGATCGCCAACGCACGCGCGATGCACAGACGTTGCTGCTGTCCGCCCGACAGGCCGCCGCCAGGCTGGCGGAGCCGATCCTTGACCTCGTTCCACAGGCCCGCCTTGCTCAGGCACGACTCGACCAGCGCGTCCTTTTCGGCTTGGGTGGCCTTGGTGCCGGTGAGGCGGAGGCTGGCGACGACGTTGTCGTAGATCGACATGGCCGGGAACGGGTTCGGCTTCTGGAACACCATGCCGATCTCGCGGCGGGCGTCGGTGAGCTTGCGTGACGGGTCGTAGATGTCGTGACCGTCGAGGAACACCTCGCCTGCCATGGCTGCGGCCGGGATCATCTCGTGCATCCGGTTGAGGATTCGCAAGAACGTCGACTTTCCGCAGCCCGACGGCCCGATCAGCGCGGTCACGTGACCCGCCGGCATGTCGAGCGACACCCGATCGAGCACGTTGTGGTTGCCGAACCAGGCCGAGATGTTGCGGGCCTCGATTCCGGTCAGTTCCCCCGCGCTCGAGGTCGACTGCGGCGGGCCGAACCTCCGTGGTCGGGCCTGCGGGGTCGATGAACACCGGGATCGGCTCGGCGACGTCGATCGCCAGCGACGAACCGAGCGCTGCGGCCGGCGGTCCCCAGCTCGAGAGCGCGGATGGCTCGCCCGACTCGACGTGGTCGAAGGGGTCCGGCGGCTCGGCGTCGAGGTGACCCTCCGGCCCTTTCGCCGGAGGTGGTGCGAACGGGTCGTCGCGCTCCTCGCGCTGTTGGGTGATGGCCGGCGGCCCCGAGAGCGAGTCGACGAGCGAGCGGAACTCGTCGACTCGGCCGATCGGCACCGACACCCCGAAGTCGGCGATGCCCGGCACCACCAGGACCGTCCACGGTTCGTCGGCGCCGTGGATGACGGCGGTGAGATCGCCGATCATCCACGACCAGTCGAAGTCGCCGTCGATCGCGACGATCTTGGTCGAGCTGACATTGACGGTCGCGCCGTGCAGCGGCGCAACCAGTGCTCCCGCCTGCTGTGGATCACCCCCCACGAGTTGCACGACGGAGGAGTCGGGGAACGACGCCAAGTCGACGTCGTTGGCCGGAATGGAGTTGTTGTCGGTGGTCATAAGAGGTTGGGGAGCAATCGGGCAACCTGGCTGGAGGTTGCGAGGCCGACGAGAAGGAGCGGTGGCAGGAAGACGACCCACGCCTGGGCGTGTCCCCATCGGTGCCAGGCCCAGACCGCGCCGAGCGACAACGCGATCAACACCTGGATCCACAGCGCGAGCGCCCACAGCGTCGAGGTGTCCGTGCCCATGAACTGTTCCGACGACGGGAGCGTCGCCGCGCTGAATGCACGAGCCGGGCCGACCGCTGCAGTTCCGACGAGGTCGGCGTCGACGCGCAGCACGCCTTCGGGGAGGTAGGGCCGCCCGTCGGCAGTCGCGAGCACCAGACGAGACGAGCCGGCGACCAGTGGCGCGGGGACGGGATCGCCCTCGCGTCGCACTCCGATCACCTCGTACTCGTACTCGCCTTGACCGGTGGTCACGACGATCTCATCACCGGCCTCGAGTTGCTCGATGTCCGCGAACGGACCTCCGAATGCGGCGGCACGTCCCATGATGATGGTTGCACCGACTTGTCCAGGCAGCACGGTGTCGCGTCGGTGCCCCGGCCCGGAGAACAACGCGCTCGACGTCGTGCCTTCGAGCACCACCTGGCGAAGCCCGATCTCCGGGATCTCGAGATACGCGATCGGCGTACCGATCGCCAACGCGCGGTTCTGGTTGTCGGTCGGCCCGATCGGTGCAGTTCCCGTGGCGAGCAGCGACCGGAACTCGTCGAACTTGCGCTCCTGGGCCGCCGACTGCTGCAGCCGACCGATCACCGTCAGCTGCAGCAGCATGGTGACCGACACGATGAACACCATGATCAGCGCCGCTCGCGCCAGTTGCAGGCGCGGGCTGAGCGGCGGGATCTCGGTACTCGCCGGAGCAGTCGTGGTCGCCGTTGGCGCATCGGGAGCCGAACCGGTCGCCGGCGTCGCCGAACGCGACCAGCGGGTCCGCCAGCGAGGCGACGGCGACGCAGCGGCGGTGGCGGTCATCAGGTGCCCGTGAGCACCTTGGGCTTGCGGCCCAGCAGGATCGCCATGCGCCCGAACACCAGCAGCAGTACGCCCCACACGATCAGCGACGTGGTCGACGAACCAGTCGATGGAATCGTGCCGCTGGTGCTACCGCTCGTGCTACCACCGGTGTTGGCGTTCGAGGTCCCACCCGTCACCGGCGTCGATGCGCCGACGATCACGAAGGTCACCGTCCGCTGCGCGCTGACCGTGCCCGTCATCGTGACCGTGTAGCTCCCCGCTGCCGTCGGCGCGGCCGTGAAGCTTCCGGTCGCCGTGCCGGTCGTCGCCTGTGCCGGCATCCGGATGCCGGCGATACTGCCGGAGGTGAGCGCCGAGGAGGCCTCGCACACGTCGGTGACCGAACTCGGCGTCGATGCCGACTGCGAGAACGTGATCGTCTCGCCGACGGAGCAGTTCGGGAACGTGACCTGATATGAGCCGCCGGGCGTCGGGGTGCTCGGCGACACGGTTGCGCCCGATGTCCCGCCTGCCACCGTCGTGGTTGCGCCAGCGACGGTCGTGGTCGTCGCGCCTCCGGCGACGGTGGTCGTCGTCGTCGTCGTGGATTCAGCAACCGTGGTCGTCGTCGTGGTGCTTTCGCCGGGATCGTCGGCGTCCGTCGCCCAAGTGAATCCGTGAGGCCCCGCTCCTGCCTGGGCGGTCACGGTGATCTTCGTTGCCCAGTATCGCTCGTTCGCCAAGCCGTCGGCGTTGTAACACGCGATCCCAACGAAGTACGAGCCCGGGTCGACCACGGGATTGGTGGCGAACGTCGTGTCGAACGACAGAAGGGCCGGCGGATTGATGTTGAAGTTGTCGAGATCGGGAAACTCGCCCCGGACGAATTCGCCACTGGTGTCACGGAACGCTGTCGTGCGCCCGGTGGCCGTTGCTTGCGGTTGGCCGGTCGGCGCAAACGTGAGCAGTGCAGCGTCCTGTGCGACTGGCGTGATGAAGGTCGACCACGAGTAGCCCGCGTTGTTGTTGCCCGGACATGGCTGGTTGTCAGGGTCGAATCTCATGCTGAACGTGGTGCCGCTGTCGCCAGAGGAAGGATTCAAGACGAGCCCGGACAATCCGTTGGTCGGTGGCGTCCCACCAGGGAGCGCTGCGGCAACGGTCGAGACGATCCCGAACAGGGACACGGCCACACCGACCAGTGCCACAGCGAATCCGGCGCGGCGCGAACGGGGAGAGTGAAGTGCGATCATTGGTACTCCTTGGTGGGGGTGACGTTCGACTTGCTGGAGCGCCGGAGCACGAGGACGATCGCTGCGATCACGAGCGCCGAACCGGCGAGGATGGCAACGACCGGGGGGTTGCCGTTCGACTGTGCAGCAGAGCCCGCATCCTCGGTCTGGACGACTCGGATCCGCAGACCGCCGGGCACGACGTCTGGCGCTGACTCGAGTTGCACCTCTGCGGCCCAGAACCTGTCCACGATCCAGTCCGCCGGTGTACACGCCACGCCGAGCTTCCATGGCCCGGGTGGGAGGGAGTTCTCGCTGTAGAAGGCGAACGTGTACGGAAGCGCTGGCTCGACGATCAGTCCGGGCTGGCCCGCCTCGGAGTTCTGATCCGTCGGCAACTGAATGGCGCTCTCGCCGTCGCTGTAGCGGAGCGCCCGATACAGGTCGCTGCCATCCGGGCTACGACTCCGGTACTTCATGCTCGAGAGATCGGTGTCGGCGGGAACGAGGAAGGTCTGCACTCGGTAGTCGTCGTTGGCGGAGTCGCCCGCGCACGACGCTCCGTCCGGTAACCGAAGTCGGAATGCCGTCGTGCTGTCGAACTCGTCGAGCTCTCGACCGGTGTTCACCGCATCGACGACAACCGCAGCGCCGGCATCGTCTCCGGAAGTGTCGATCTGGCCGAGGACCGGTCCGGAGGACAGCAGGACCGCGGACGTCGCCGCAAGAAGCGTGGCGAGAAGCTGCGGGAACGACGTCATGTCAGGTGAGTTCCTTCATCTCGCGGGGCCCGGCACTCGATGCGAGATGCGCGGTCCGCCGAGGGCGTTTGGTGAGTTCGAGAGCGATCAACGCCGAGCCGAGCATCACTCCACCGAGCAGGGGAACGGCGACTCGGCCCGGCCCGGCAGGGGTCGATGGCGTCGGCGCGGCGGTCGGTGACTCGGCCTCTACCGGCAGGGGCGATTCGGTCGTCTCCGTCACGCTGTCGTCGGTCACCGGTTCGGGCTCGGTCGATGCCGGAGCCGCTTCTGCTGGAGCAGCGTTGCCGTTCGAGCCCGACGATGCAGTCGTGGAGCGCCCACCACTCGAGGGCGTTGTCGGTCGCGGCGAGCCCGACACCACCGGCACGGTTGTCGCGGACGGCATCGGAGGCGCAACGGTCGACGGCGTGTCGGTGGTCGGAGGAGCGGTCGGAGCTGGAGGGGAGGGTGGCGGCGAGTCGGCTTCGAGCGAGCGCACGAGCTCACTCGCCACGAGTGTCTGTAGAACGAGGAGCGGCGGGAGCGGCACATAGCCACGTGGGAGTCGGCCGAGTTCGAGTCCGGGCAGCTGACCTGGTCCCGCTGCATAGTCGAGGAACGCCGCGTACTCCTCGCGTGCGGTGTCGTCGAGGGCGAGCGGGGTGGCGGCAGCATACGTGAGCGACGTGAGCGGGTACGCCCCCGGTGCCACCTCGACAGGGTCCGGCTCCAGCACCTGTGGTTCGGAATCGGGCTTCATGGTGAACAGCCCGAGCAACAAGGATTCCTCGTCCGGGTAGACGAACTCCCGGTCATCGCTGTCGTCGCCCGCTCGGCTGAGGTGCGCGATCTGCAGCCCGTATCGGAGCGCAGACGACGTGTCGGTCAGCGCAAGGATCGCCCGCCTCCCGGGAACTTGCGGCGTCGTTCGGCTCCAGACCGCGTCGGTCGTCAGCGCGAACGGGTTCGGCGCGATTCGCGCGAAGTCGGCCGCAGCTCGCACCCGCAGGGCCGCCTCGTCGAAGCCCCGTGCGTACGGCATCCAGTCGGTGCCACAGAGCTGTGGCGGAGTGAAACTGCCGGTGGACGACGCCTGGTAGCAGTAGGGATCTGACTTCGGAAACAACTCGGG
This sequence comes from uncultured Acidimicrobiaceae bacterium, assembly GCA_963701575.1. Classification (GTDB taxonomy): domain Bacteria; phylum Actinomycetota; class Acidimicrobiia; order Acidimicrobiales; family Ilumatobacteraceae; genus Ilumatobacter. The sequence continues at coordinate 8,539 of CAVPAQ010000028.1, read as the reverse complement.
AGTGGGATCGCCGAACGGGAAGCCGGAGGAGTTCTTCTCGGCCACCGTTGCGTAACGAGGGTTGACTCTCATGTCCCACTGGTCGGGTTGACCCGACAGCCACTCCGCCGCTTCGGGGTCGGCCAGGATCCACTCCCACACCTGTCGAGCGGCGTCCGATGTTCCGGCCGGAAGTTGCAGGCCGCTGAACAGCCGACCATCGAAGACCTGGAGTTCGGCGAACTCCGGATTGAAGCGCAAGAAGTCCGGATCGCGATGAAGTCCGATCGGATTGAGGTCGTCCCAGTCGTAGCCGGGCTGCTCGATGATGTTCACCTGCGCCGTGTACGACTGCGTGAGCAGCTTGGCGACGAGTCGCGGTGTCAAGTAGATGTCCCGAACACGGACACCCCGAAGACTCTCGCCTTCAGGCGTGCTGGTCAGGCTCGGGATCCGCTCGAGGTTGAAGCCGATGACCAGTCCCGACGCCGCGAGCGGCGCGTAGATGACCGGATTCGTCTCGTTGAGGCTCGAAGCGGGCAGCGGCCGCGAAACCGCGACCATTCCCGCGGCCCCCGGAAGCCCGCTGGTGAGGATCTGGCGTGCGGTTGCGTCGTTCACCGGGGCGTAGGAGTACGGCGGCTTGCCGCCGCTGCACAACAGTGGCTGCCAACTGGCAATGGCGGGCGCGACGAGTTCGTTACCCGCCAGTCGCCGGTCCTGGGCTGCGAGTTCGCAGGGCGAATCGACCGGGTTGAACTCGATCGGGATCGCAATCCGGTTCGCCCACGCCCGAGGGGCAAGTGGCGAGGTCGAGACACCACGCTCATTGGCGTTCGGCTCCCACTGCGTTCCAGCGTTCTCATACTCCGGGGTGCCTCGGGGGACCACGACGATCCAGCACTTCGGGATCTCGAACGTGCCGTCCGCTGCTCGCTGCACCCGCTGCCCGCAACCGAGCCCGGTCGACTGCACTCCGGTGAGCACCTGGAACAGCTCGATCCCCGTGTTGTCAGCTCCCGTTGCCGACGCCGCCACCTCATTGGTCGTGTTGATGTCGAAATACGGATTGAGCCAGAAGTTTCCACCGGCCGACGGATTGAACGATTCGTTCACGTGCTCACCGATGACGGTGCCGTCGACGGCCCGGAATTCCCGCCAGACGTTGCCGGACGAGTCCAGGTATCCGAGCGACGGATCGTAGGTGTTGTCACCGTTCAGTGAGACCTGACGCTGCGTCGAGAGATTCGCCGGAAAGCTGTTGCCGGCCCGGCCTTCGTACACAGCCGTCGTGGCGCCTGCGACGCACTGCTCGGGAGGCGGTCCAGGGTTGTCGGGCACCGTGGAGTCGGGCTCCCCCCAGCACTGCATGATCTGGAGGAAGTTTCCAGCGAACGCGGTACGACCATTCGAAAAGGTCGGTTCGGCACCCTCCCACTTCAGCGAGACCGCCTGATTGGTGAGGTTCTTCGTTTGATTGACCGTGATCCGAAGATTGGCAAACTGTCCGCGGCCGCTCGCCGTCACTGCCGACTCGGTCAACGGCAGCGACGTATCCGTTCCCTGACTTCCCGCAACATCGTCCGCAGCGTTCGTCGGGATGCCGAGGGCAACGGCGCCGACCGCAACCGCAAGCACGGCCATCAGCCAGTTCCGAACGGTCGGAGTGAGCCTCACACCGACACCTGCTGTCGTTCGGGCGCCGGAAGCGACGTCGACGGCGTCGCTTCCACCGGCATCGACATCTTGCGCCAGTAGTAAGCGGGCACGAACACGAGACCGAGCGTCAGCATCGCGACGACGAGGATCAACGACTCCTGGCCGCCCCAGCCGGAATCCTGGTCGAGCGTGGTGGGCACGATCGCGCCGACTGCCTGGCCGCCGGTCTGCACCGCACCGCCGGTCGCCGACTGCTGCGCTGCGGCGTCACCGCAGATCCCGGTGTCGGGGTCGCAGGTCGTGTCGGTCGGTACGCCCCCAGATGTGTCGAGCGCCGTGGTTCCATCGCTGCTTCCGGTCGCCGCACCACCGGTGGCCGTGCCACCAGCAGTCGCTCCACCGGTCGCCGAACCTCCGGTCGTCGCGCCACCACCCGTCGTCGCGCCACCACCCGTTGACGCTCCACCCGTTGACGCTCCACCCGTCGTCGCGCCACCCGTGGTCGCTCCACCCGTCGTGGCGCCACCCGTGGTCGCATCGCCCGTCGATCCGCCGGCGGCTGGAGTTCCCGCCGCGGGCGGAGCGGTCGGAGTCTCGATCGCTTTCACGCCGCCGGTGCCGGTCGCACACTGCGCCGGACCCTGACGGTCGCACTCCTGCGGTTGAGGCGCGTTCGCTGCGAGGACATTCTCTCCGCTCGGCGAGAACGTCGGGTTGTTGCAGGACTGCACGTTGATGTTCTGCGGTTCGGCCCCAGGGATCTTGGCGATCTGGTCGAAGCTGGCTGTCACCAGGTTGACGGGCAACGGCGAGTAGCCGAGCGACGCCGACTGCTGCTGCGCCTGGCACATCGCGTAGTACGTGAACTCGGCGAGCGTGCGGCCCTTGGCCTCGTTGAACTGACCGCCGACCTTCGTCGGCAGGATGAAGTACGAGTACGAAGACAGCTGGTAGTTGCGGGGATCGGTGTCGGTGTAAACGGCCGACAGGTCCTGCGTCAGATACGTCGCCGGATTGGACTCGTCGGTGTTGATCTTCGCCTGCAACAGCGACACTGCAACGTTCTCCGGCGTCGGCTCGGTGTAGTAGCCCGCCGCGTTCAACACCTTCGCGACCGGGAACTGCACGCCCAGCGCATACGAGTAGTTGACATAGCCGATCGCCCCTTCGGCGAAGCCCTGGCTCACGTAACCGGCCACACCGAGGTCGCCGCCCTGGGCGATCATGTTCCCCGACGTCGGGTAGAACGACGTCGACCCACACTTGTTGGCACGGCCGGTCTTCGCGCAGTACGCCTCCCAGATCCCCTTGTGCTGGGCGATCATCCAGAGCGAGAACTGCGCCGTCGAGCCCGACCCGTCGGAGCGCACGACGGGCACGATCGCCCGGGCCGGCATCGTGAGGCCGGGGTTGTCGGCGACGAGCGCCGGGTCGTTCCACTGCGTGATGACCCCGGTGAAGATCTTGGCGATGTTCTCGCCCGACAGCCGCAGGTTCGTCACCCGCTGGCCGTTGATCGTCAGGTTGTACATGAACGCCGTGCCGCCAGCGGTGACCGGGATGTAGGCGTAGCTGCCCGGCGCCGGGTTCTCGGGCGCCGAGCCGTCCTCGGGCTCGAACTGGAACGGGATGTCCGACGCTGCGAAGTCGACGGTGCCGTTGAGGAAGTTCTTGCGGCCGGCGCTCGAGCCGCTCGGGTTGTAGTCGACGGTGATGCCGAACTGGCGCACGTTCACGCGCATCGCGTCGATCGCGTTCGCCGACCACGACGAGCCCTCACCGGAGATGCGCTGGAAGCTCTGCGCGTCCGCGCGCTCGCCCGGCACGGAGCCGACGATCATCGCCGTCGCGCACAGCGCGATCACAGCCAACACGAGTCGACGGTTCATGACGGGGCTCCATTCGGTGCGGGCGCCGGTCCCACCCCTGCGCCACTGACGTAGCGCTCGTGGTCGGCTGCCTCGATGCGTTCCATGTCCCGCAACGACTTCGCCGCGGCACGCTTGCGCTGACGATCGGAGAGCTGACCCGCCTGCTTGCCGCCCAGGACTCGGGCGATCGCGAACAGGACGAGGACGACGATCATCAGCACCGCAGCGGTCGCAAACCCTCGTGCGATGAGCGTCGGTTGCGGCGAGCGGACGAACTCGAACGTCGCCAGCGGCAGCGACATCATCGGGTTCTCGCGAGGGTTGGTGTTCATCGTGCCGGTGATGCCCGACACCAGCAGCACCGGTGCCGTCTCGCCGATGCCTCGGGCCACACCGAGGATCACCGAGGTGGCCAGACCCGAACGAGCGGTCGGCAGCACGACGTGCCAGACCGACCGGTACTGCGGGGCACCGAGCGCCGCCGACGCCTCGCGCAGGTTGCCCGGCACGAGGCGCAGCACGACGTCGGCCGAGCGGATGATGATCGGCAGCATCATGATGCTGACCGCCAGCGCCGCGGCGAGCCCGGAACGCTGCTGGCCCAGGATGAGCACCCAGGTGGCGAAGATGAACAGACCGGCGACGATCGAGGGCAGCGCTGTCATCGCCGTCACCACCGAACGCACCAGCTCGGTGACCCGCCCACGCGTCTCGGTGAGATACACCGCGCACGCGAGCGCCAGCGGCACCGTCAGGATCAACGACAGCCCGATGATGATCAGCGTGCCGACGATGGCGTGCGAGATGCCGCCGACGGTCAAGGGGTCGAGCGGGCCGGCGGCGCTCATGTCCTCGGTGTAGAGGTTGATCTTGAGCAGTGCGTTGCGACCGCGGTACAGCGTGAAGACGATCACCGACACCAGCGCGCCGCCGGCAGCAATCGCCGACGCGGTCAGCAGCGACGCCATGACCCGGTCGACGACCGCGGGTCGGTTGTCGACGATCGACACGAGCAGCGCGTAGATCACCAGGAACATCACGAACCAGACGACCACGAAGCCGAGACGGCCGGACAGCGCCGTGAGCCGGCCGAACAGCAACAGCGTAAGGCTCAGGGAGCTCAGCATCGCCCCGCCGAGGGTCAGCAGGTCGTCGCGCGACACCTTGCCGAGCGGCCGTCGCGCCGGCGCCGGGCTTGCGGGGCTCGGACGCACGGGCAACGTCGTCTGCGACGGCGGCGGGCCGCTGGGACCAGCAGGCGCCCACAACTCGTCGGGTGCCGGGGGCGCGGCGGGCGTCACCTCCATCTCGGTCGTAACCGCCCACAGTTCGTCGGTCGTGGGAGCGCGCAGATCGCCACGCGGGTCGAGCACGTCGGTCATGCCTCGCTCCCCGCTCCCGAACGCGACCTGGCCACGAAGTACGACGCGATGAAGTTGACCACCAGCGTGATCGCAAACAGCGCCAGACCGGCGGCCATCAGCGCGGAGAGTCCGAACGGCGACGCCTCGCTGTAGCGCAGCGCGATCAGGCTCGACACCGAGTTCGACCCGGCCTCGAGCGCGTGCAGCGTGAAGTCGAACCGAGGCGAGATGATCAGCAGTACGGCGATCGTCTCGCCGAGTGCCCGGCCGAGGCCGAGCATCGTTCCGCCGATCATGCCGCCACGCCCGAACGGCAGCGACACGACCTGGATCATCCCCCACCGGGTCGAGCCGAGAGCGAACGCTCCTTCGCGTTCGCCGATCGGGACCTGGCTGAACACCTCGCGCATCACCGAGCACTGGATGGGCATCACCATCATCGCGACGACGATCCCGGCGATGAAGCTCGACGCCGTGTACACGCTGGCGCTCGACAGCGGGCTGTTCGGGTCGGCGCCGGTGACCGTGAACAACGGGAACCACCCGAGCCAGGCGTTCAGCCAGCGCGACAGCCCGATGATCTGGCCCTGCAGGAGGAACAGGCCCCACAGTCCGTAGACGACACTCGGCACCGCCGCCATCAGGTCGACCATCGCGACCAGCGTCGAGCGCAGCCACGTCGGCGCGACCTCGGTGATGAACAGCGACGTCCCGATCGCGATCGGCGTCGCGATCGCCACGGCGATGAACGCGATGAGAATCGTGAACGGCATGACCGCAGCAATGCCGAATCCGCTCCCGCCGGCGTCGGGCTGCCACTCCGAGGTCGTGAGGAACGAGAAGCCCGATGCCTGCAGCGCCTGCAGCGCCTCCCAGGTGAGGAACACGCCGACCGACCCCATGATCGCCAGCACGAGGAATCCGCTCAGGCCTGCGCCACGGAAGAACACACGGTCGCCGGTGCCGCGTCGAGACACCAACGGCCGTGGTTCGATGGGGCTCTCGGTCTCCGAGCGTTCGGGGAGGACGGTGACGGTCATGGGTTCAACCGGTCCACGCGACGAGCACGATGATCACGATCACCATGGCGAGCCCCGACAGCAGGACGTCGGGATGCCAGGCGTGTGCCCAGAACGACCGCTTCGGCGGCGGCGCCTGCGGCTGCATGTAGGCAGCGGGTGGCAGCACGTACTGCGGCGCCTGCTGCTCCCGGGCTTCGAGGATGGGCAGCCATCGCAGCGGCGAACGCTCGAGCGAACGAGTCGGCGTCGAGCGTCACCCGCATCGCCGGCGGTGCCTCGGTGCGGTCCGAACGGTCGACGGTCCGAGCCCACACGTCATCGCTCGACGGCTCGACCCCGGAGAGCACCGACGTGTCGGTGGCTGGCCTCGGAGGGACCAGGCCGGGGCGACGCGGGAGTGGTGGCGGCAGCGGTGCGGGCTCGTCGGCGGCAACCTCGCCGGTGGGCACCTCCTCGACCACTGGCGCTTGCGCTGGCTCTGCGTCGTCGTCCGGACCGGGTGCCCAGATCTCCGCCTGATCGAACAACGGCGGCGGCGCCAGTGTTTCCGGCTCGGCGGGTTGTTCCGCGATCGCTGCCTGCTCGGCGGCGCGGCGGGCGAGTTCGCCGGCGGCCCGTTCGGCCATCGCTCGGGCCGCTGCCGCTTCGATGGCGGCGGTCGTGATCCGTTCCGCCTCGGCGTGCGCTGCGGCGATCGCTTCCGCGGCACGGGCCCGTTCCTGAGCGACCTCGTCGTCGAGGGCGCGGCGGCGCTCGTCGATCAGCGGTGTCAGGCGCGAGCGCAACTGCCAGAGCGCCCCGTCGACGTCGATGGCGTCGGCAGCCGCCTCGGCGTCGATCGCTTCCTGCACCGTGCTGCGCAACTGCAGCGACAGCACGGCGATGCCGGCGCGTGGCGACAGTTGCGTGGCGTCGGTCATCGACGGCCTCATCGATCATCGGAGGTCCGTCCCGGGTTCGGCGATCTCTGCGGTGGTCGAACCGGCTCGACGGTGCGCGTCGGCCAGGATCCGATCGACCTCGGTCTGCGCATTGCGTCGCACGAGCGCGACGGTCTCGGCGTGTTGGCGTTCGATCTCGGCGAGCGTCTCGCGCGACGTGGCCAGCTCGACACGCAGCAACTCCTTGGCCTCGGCGTCGAGCTGAGCGGCGCGATGCTGAGCTGCCAACTTGCGAGCGGTCGCCGCAGCGAGGTCGGCTTCGAGCCGCGCCCGCTGCTCTTCGATCGCCTCGACGGAGACGCCGTTCGTCGACGGCGACAGGTGCTCGACCCCACTCGGGAGTTCCATCAGCCGACCACCGCGAGCACGAGCGCCAGGACAGCCACCACGGCGACGGCCGGAAGCAACAGTTGTGGGAACATCCAGCGGCGTGTTCCCGCGCCACCGAACCCGCCCCAGAAGCGGTCGAAGGCCTCCTGTGGCTGCGCGGACCGGTCGTTCAACGAGTCGGTCGCGGCCGGCAACGTCGGTGTGGTGCCACCGGTGGAGGTGGGCGACGGCGACACCGGTGGCGCCAACGCGTCGAGCAGGTCAGCGACCACATCGTCGTCGGACCGTTCGGGAAGGTCGAGCGCCTTCGGGCCATCGTCGAGTTCGTCGAGCAGGTGCGCGAGGACGTCGTCGAGGTGCTCGTGATCGGTCTCGTCGAGCGCCGCCACCATCGGTGTCGGCAGCGCGGCGGGCGGCTGATAGCGATAGACGGCAGGCGCCTGCGGCGAATTCGACGGCGGTACGAACCGGGCGATCTCGCCGGCTTCGATCTTCGCCGTGTGCACTCGCATGGCAGCACGTGCGGCTGCGTCGTCGGCGGCGGCCTTCGCCTCCTGCTTCTCGGCCTCCCACCACGAGTCGAGCAACTCGCGCAGCTGGCGCCGCGCAGCGACACCGTCTGGTTCACTCGGCTCGAACGCACCGTCGATGAGGCGCGCCAGTGACTCGCTGGCATCTCCGGGCGACTCGGGAACGGAGGGAGTCACGAGGGGCGTCGGACGACCCAGGAGTGGAGCGGCCCACGACCCGGTGGCGGGCGGCGGGAGCGGTCGCCCCAGTGAGATCCGCGCCCGTGATCGTGCGGCGCTCAGCACGGCAGCGGCTTCAGCATCGGCGCCTGCGCCGATGCTCGGCGATGTCGGCGTCGGTCTCCGCCCGGCGTTTGAGGATGGCTCGTTGCGCGTCGAGGAATTCCTGGGTGAGCCGAGTCTGGATCGATGCGACCTTCGTGAGCTGGCCGGACGAGCGAAGATCGCGATTCGCATCGCTCAGCGCGCTGAGGAACCGGCGGTGCTCCTTGCCGACCAGCGACAGATACCGATCGACGTCGGCCGACAACGAACGCGACCCCAGGTTCGGTTCGCTCGGGGCGAGCGGAGGTGTCACGTCCATGCCCTCGGGAATGTAAGAGGGCATGCTGACGGCCAGCTGAACACGAGGTGGCGCGGAGGTGTCGGACGTGTGAAACCTCGGATTCGCCGTCAAGCGGCTGGTCGGACCTGCCGATTTGGACGACGCTCCGGGTTCCATCGACCACGCATCGTCGACATACCATCCGGCCGTGCAGCCTTCCGATGTCCGCTCATCCGCCGAGCTCGTCAGCAACGGCACGGCGACCGCTCGCGAGTTGGTGCAGGTCGCCCTCGATCACG
>CAVPAQ010000027.1:0-245847 GCA_963701575.1 uncultured Acidimicrobiaceae bacterium | reverse complement strand
CGCCGGGCTCGAGACGATCACCGGCGGCGAGATGCACATCGGTGACAAGCTCGTCAACGACGTCGAGCCCAAAGACCGCGACATCGCGATGGTGTTCCAGAACTACGCGTTGTACCCCCACATGTCGGTGTACGACAACATCGGGTTCGCGCTCAAGCTGGCCAAGGTTCCCAAGGAGGAGATCGACCAGCGAGTGCGCAAAGCGGCCGAGGTGCTCGAGCTCACCACCAACCTGGATCGCAAGCCGGGCCAGCTGTCCGGTGGCCAGCGACAGCGCGTCGCGATGGGCCGCGCCATCGTTCGTCAGCCGGCAGCATTCTTGATGGACGAGCCGCTCTCGAACCTCGACGCCAAGCTCCGCGTCCAGATGCGCGCCGAGATCGCTGCGCTGCAGCGCAACCTGGGCGTGACGACGTTGTACGTCACCCACGACCAGGTCGAGGCGATGACGATGGGCGACCGAGTCGCCGTGCTCAAAGACGGCTTCCTGCAACAGGTCGACACGCCCCAGAATCTCTACGACCGGCCGAACAACATCTTCGTCGCCGCCTTCATCGGCTCGCCCTCGATGAACCTCTACGAGTCGACGATCTCGGTCAACGGCGACAACGCCTCGGTCACCATCGGCAGCCAGAACCTGGCGCTCGGTTCGGAAGGGCTCGCGGCGCGTCCGGCACTGCGCGGCTACGACGGCAAGCGCGTCGCCGTCGGCATTCGGCCGGAGGACTTCGAGGATGTGGAGTTCAAGCCCGGCCACCCCGACGACCGCGTGCTCAACGCACCGGTCACGCTGCTCGAAGCGCTCGGTTCGGAGATCATGGTGCACTTCAAGCTCGATGCTCCCAGCGTCGACTCGGGCGATCCGGACGCTGTCAAGGACACCGGCGATGCGACTCCCGATGCCGTGGGGCGCTTCAACCCGCGCTCGCGGGTGCGCTCGGGCGAGGTGGCCCGGATCGCAGTGGCGACCGAGAACCTGCACTTCTTCGATCTCGACACCCGCCAGGCCATCTGGGACTGACCGACACATAGCCGGCCATGAGCCTGCACGCGGTCATTCCGTTGTTCGCGGAGTTCACGGCGCTCGACGGGATCGGGCCCTACGAAGTGCTGCAACGGATTCCCGAGATCGACATCACGTTCGTCGGTCACGAGCGCGGTGAGGTTCGCTCCGACAACGGCTTCCTCGGCATGACCGTCGACGCCACCTTCGAGGAGGTGCCGCAGCCCGATCTGGTCGTGTTCCCAGGTGGCACGGGCACACGGGCACTGATGACCGACGACCGGGTGCTCGACTGGGTTCGAACCGCGGACGCGACCACCCGCTACACGACGTCGGTCTGCACCGGCTCGCTGGTGCTCGGGGCTGCCGGCCTGCTCCGCGGCCTGAGCGCCACGACACACTGGGGCGCCTACGACGCACTCGCCGCGACCGGGGCGACGCCCACCGGAGCGCGCGTCGTCGAACACCTCGATCGGCGGATCATCACCGCCGCCGGGGTGTCCAGTGGCATCGACATGGCACTGCGGCTCGTCGAGATCCTCTTCGATCGCACCGCCGCACAAGCGTGCCAGCTGATGATCGAGTACGACCCGCAGCCACCGTTCGATACCGGCTCGGTCGACAAGGCCGGAGCGGCGGTGATGGAGCGGGCCATCGAGTACGCGCAACGCCGCCACTAGGCGTCCGAGAGTGGGCCGAGCACGCTCTTGGCCACCTACTCGCAGCGGATGAGGACGAGCGCGTTCGCCCCGTTCGGGACGTCGAGATCCGGGCGCCGTCGGACCGTGCGGCGAGTGCCGACGACATGCACTTCGATCGGCGCCGAGTCATCGCTGCACCGGACCAGGCCCTTGGCGCGAACGACGGCCGCCGGGAGATCGGCCAGCACCTGCTCCAGCCCGGACACCGTCAGTAAGCCGATCTCGACGATGGCCGTGCCGTATCCACCGACGCGCGGGGAGACGGCCGGCAACCCGACGTCGCGGCGGCCGACGCCGAGCACGATGTCGACGTCGACGACGCCGTCGAGAACCTCGATGATCGGGGCCGGGGTGTATCGGCCGATCAGCGCCCGAGCGCCCCTTCCCTCGTCGCTCGCCAGATCTGTCTTCGTCAGCAGTACGAGATCCGCGGCCGTGAGCTGTTCGCCGATCGTGTCGCCGACGTACTCGCGAGTTGCCAGCTGGACGATCTGGTCCGCGTCGGCGACGACCAAGACGCCGTCGAGCCGAAAGCCCGCCGTGCTCGCCCAGGGGGCGACCCTTGCCGGCTCGCCCACGCCGCTGAGTTCCATCAGGACGTGATCCGGGGGTTCGGGCATCGTACGAATCTGTTCGAGCGTCCGAGCGAAATCGTCGGCGATCGCGCAGCACACGCACCCGTTGGTGAGCGAGAGCGTGGTGCCGTCGTGATCGGCGATCAGGGCGCTGTCGATGTTGACCGCGGCGATGTCGTTGACGAGCACGACGATTCGGCGCCCGCCCGCGTGGCCCACGATGTGATTGACGATCGTTGTCTTCCCCGCACCCAGATAGCCGCCGAGCAACGTGAACGGCGCACGAATGCCGCTCCACAGCGCCACGGCGCTCTCACCGCCCCGTGATCTCGCCGCCGACCACGGTGCCGCGGACCTCGATGTCCTTGAGCATCATCGGATCGACGTCGAACGGATCCTCGGCCAGCGCGACGAAGTCGGCCAGCTTGCCGGCCTCGATCGTGCCGATCTCGTCGTCCATCCGCAGCTGGTGGGCTGCATCCACGGTGACCGCGCGCAGGGCCCGGTCGACGGAGATCCGCTCGTCGGGACCGAGCACATCACCCGACGCGGTGACGCGGTTGACGGCGCACCACATCGTGTGCAGGCTGCCGAGCGGCGTCACGGACGCATCGGAGTGCACGCTGAATCGCACACCCTCCCGGTCGGCCGTCGCACACGCGTCCATCCGAGCAGCACGATCGGGGCCAACCGTGATCGAGCGGTGCTGGTCACCCCAGTAGAAGATGTGGTTCGAGAAGATGTTGGCGTTCATGCCCAGCCGCGCCATTCGCCGGTATTGCGCCGCCGTGGTGAGCTGCGTGTGCTGCGCCGTGTGACGGTGATCGAGCCAGCCATGGCCGGAGGTCACGGCCTCGACCGTATCGAGCAGCAGGTCGACCGCCTGGTCGCCGTTGACGTGGGTGTGGACGGTGACGTGGGCCCGATGGAAGGCGTCGAACCATGCCGAGAACTGCTCGGGCTCGATCAGCCAGATGCCATTCGGCCGCTCGGTGCCGTCGGGGTGCGGCAGGTAGCCCGGCGGGTTGAGCCGCGCCGTGAAACCTTGGATCGACCCGTCGAGCACCATCTTCACCAGCCCGAACCGGACCTTGGCGGTGGACGCAGCCCGGATCGCAACCGTGTGTCGAGCGATCTCGTCGGGCGTGCCTTCGTGGCCGCGCGACGGATTGAGCAGCGGCACCAGACGGGCCGGGAAACGGTCGGCCGCTGCCGCGTCGGTCCACAGGGCGAGGTCGGCATCGTTGCTCAGCCGCGTCGCTCCGAGCTCGGTGACCGTGGTGCATCCGACGACACGGGCCATGTCGGCGAACCGTCGCAGCGATGCCGGGTCACCCAGCGCACCCCACAACGCCAGCATCTCGCGACGGGCGAGCGACATCGCCGGCGGCTCCTGCAGTTCGCCGATCGGACGTCCGTCGCCACCGACGGGAACACCCTCGACGTCGCTGCCGTCGGCGAACCCCTCACGTTCCATCAGCGCCGTGTTGACCGTGATGAGGTGCAGGCTGGCGTGGATCACGCAGATCGGACGGATCGTCGACACGACATCGAGGTGGTGGGCCGCCAGTCGCTCGCCGGGGAAATAGATCGGATCGAAGCCCCACACGATCAGGGACTCGGTCGGGTCGTCGAGTTCGGCGTCGAGCCGTCGCAGCAAGTCGATCAGCTGGTCGAACGTCTGGCAGCCCTGTCGCAGGTCGCCGTCGGGCGCCGGCCGGGGGAAGAACCCGGCGTACTCCCAGGCCCAGATCGCGCCCTCCAACGAGTGCGAGTGGGCCTCGACGAAGCCGGGCAGCAGCACCGCGTCGGCGAACGTGTCATCGACCCGCAGCCGGCCCCAGGCCGTGCGCATCTGCGCGACGCTGCCGACACCGAGGATCAGGCCGTCACGAACCGCCACCGCCTCCGCGGTGGGCACACCATGATCGAGTGTGACGACGCGGCGAGCGAGATGGATGACCCCCGGTACCGACATGGCGAACATCCTGCCATCAGACTGTGGTGATGGCCGAGGTCGAGAACGTGAGCCTGCGCCGTCGGCCGTACCTGCTCACCGACAGACCAGAATCTGCGGGCGCGATCACGGCATCTGACGTCGTCGCGGCCACACATCGACGGTCGCTAGAAGGCGGTCGTGCAGAACGTGTCGCCCGCGGCCCGGCTGGATTCGGTGGTGACGTCGCCGAGTTCGCCGTCGGTGAGCTCGCTCAACATGCCACGCACCATGCCGCGATCGACGGCGCAGATGACGGGGTGCTCGATGGCGACGTCGCCGAAGGGGCAATGATCGTTGATGATGCGGAGCTGGTCGTTCCGGCTGTCGGCGTGCGCCGCGAACCCGTGCGCCGTGAGCGCATCCGCGACCGCTTGGATCGCCGATCGCATGGATCGATGGCCGTGTTCGAGCGCGTCGCCGTTGAGGCCGGCTGCCATGGCCCGCCCGTACTCGGCGCCGACCTCCTCCGCCATCTGCTCGGCCTCGGCCGGCGACAGTCGCGACATCGCCCGGCCGAGCAGTGACAACACCAGGTCGTCGCTGCGCACCGGGAACTCGGTCACCGCGTCGGCGACGGCCAGATAGCGCTTGGAAGGGCGCCCGGCCCCACCGCCGGGCACCTTGCCGGTGTGCACTTCGAGATAACCGCCCGCCGCCAACTTGTCGAGATGGTGCCGCGCGACGTTGGGGTGAACACCGACCTCGTCGGCGACTGCGGAGGTGGTGACCCCGAACTCGCCACCCGGGCGGTCGGCCTGATCACGCACATAGAGGTAGATGCTGCGCCGCGTGGGATCACCGAACGCGTCGGTGATGGCCGAAACGGTGGCGGTGAACGCTGCACTGGTCCCCATCCCAGAGATTCTACTATCCGCATAGTGCAAACCCCGGGCGGCGTCGCCACAATGGGCGCATGGGAGTCACCAACGACCAGCTCGTCGAAGCCCTCCGTCCCGTCCAGGACCCTGAACTCCACCGCTCGATCGTCGATCTCGGCATGCTGCGGCGGGCCGAACTCGACGGCGAGGGCACCGCTCAGATCCTGGTGGCGCTCACGATCGCCGGATGTCCACTTCGCAACGAGATCCAGAACCGGGTCACGGGGGCGATCGCTCACCTCGACGGCGTCGAGGCCGTCAATCTCGAGTTCACCGTGATGACCGACAGCGAGCGCGAGGATCTCCGCAAGGTGCTCCACGGGGATGCCGGCGCCAGCGCCGGTTCGCAGCAAGCCCACGGCCACGCCGAAGGGCGGGCGATCCCCTTCGCAGAGGCCGGCTCGAAGACCCGGCCGCTGCTGATCTCGTCGGGCAAGGGTGGCGTCGGCAAATCGAGCGTCACCACCAACCTCGCCGTCGCACTCGTCCAACAGGGCCACTCGGTCGGCATCGTCGACGCCGACATCTACGGGTTCTCGATCCCGCGCATGCTCGGCACCGACCGCCCGCCGACGGTGATCGACCAGATGCTGATCCCGCCCGAGCGGTGGGGTGTTCGCTGCATCTCGATGGGCTACTTCGCCCCTCCCGGCGAGGCCGTGATCTGGCGTGGTCCGATGTTGCACAAGGCGCTCGAGCAGTTCCTCACCGACGTCTATTGGGACGATCCCGACTTCTTGCTGATCGACATGCCGCCCGGTACCGGCGACATCGCCCTCAGCCTCAGCCAATACCTGCCGCGCGGCGAGGTGTACGTGGTCACCACCCCCCAGCCGGCAGCCCAGAAGGTCGCCCGCATGTCGGCGGCGATGGCCGAGAAGGTCAACCTGCCCGTCAAGGGCATCATCGAGAACATGTCGTGGTTCACCGGCGACGACGGCAAGCGCTACGAGATCTTCGGCTCGGGTGGCGGCCTGGAGCTCGCCGACGAACTCGGCGTGCCGCTGCTCGGTCAGCTCCCTCTGGTGCCGGCACTTCGCGAGGGCGGAGACGACGGTCGCCCGATCACCGCCGTAGATCCCGACAGCGAAGCGGCCCGGTTGTTCCACGCGATCGCCAACACGATCGCCGTCGACCTCAAGCCCCGGAAGATCTTCAGCCCTTCGCTGAAGGTGATCTGACGACAAGGCGGCCGCTCCGTGGAGGTCATGCCGCGGTACAAATTCGACCAGCTCGTCGCCGATGCGCTCGACCGGCTCCCCGAGGAGCTGTTGGTGGTCCTCGACAACGTGGTGGTGCAGGTCCACGACCGGCACCCCGACGAACCGGATCTGCTCGGTTTGTACGAGGGCACACCGCACACCGAACGCTGGGGCGACGAGACCCCCGACGTCGTGTCGATCTTCCGGCGTCCGCTGTGCGAGATGTGCGACGACATCGAAGAGCTCGTCCACGAGGTCTACGTCACGGTCGTCCACGAGATCGCCCACGCGGCTGGCATCGACGACGACCGCCTCCACGAGCTGGGCTGGGCATGAACAGCCCAGCACGACCGCCAACGTGACCGACCGACGTGGACAGCTGGGGTGACGTCCTCGCAGCCTGGGTTTCCTCCTCCGGCGGTGAGCCGATACCGTCATGCGTGTGATGAACCCTCCCCCGCCACCACCCCCCGGTGGTGGCTCCGTTCCGCCACCACCACCGCCCAACCTGGTCGCCCCGGCCGGCTATGCGGGGTACACCGCCGCGCCGCTCAACACCTTGCGGCTACGGCGCGTGGGCGGCGTGGGTCGGGCAGCGGCGATCCTGGTCGGGATAGCTGCCCTGTTCAACGCGGCGACCGTCCTCGTCAGCCAGACGATGACCACCGATGCCCAGGCCTATCTCGACGGCCTCACCACCAAGGACGACTTCGTGCAAACGATCGCGCCCTACCTCCTGTTGACGTTCGTGCAAGGCGCCGCCGTGCTCGGCTCGATCGTGCTCGTGATGGTCTGGATGTTCCGACTGGCCGCCAATCACCGGGCGCTGCACCGCGGCTCGACCTGGGGGCCGGGTTGGGCGATCGGAGGGTGGTTCCTGCCACCGTTGCTGTACATCATCCCGACGCTGATGTTCCGAGAGCTCTGGAGAGCTTCGGATCCGGACGTCGGCGTCGGTGGCGAGTGGAAGCGGGGCGCCGTTTCGCCGCTGATCACCGTTTGGTTCATCCTGTACAGCCTGATCCCGATCGCGCTGATGTTCGTGCAGACCGACAGCGTGTTGTCAGGATTCGGTGACTCCGAAGAAGAGCTCGCCAAACAGATCGCCGGCGACCAGGGCGCCGTGATCATCAGCACGGTGGTGATGCTCGTGGCCGCAGCGGTGTTCATCGCGATGGTCCGGCAACTCACGGCGCGACATCGGCAACTCACCGGCGAAGCGACCGTCTGATCCCGTGGCCGGGTCGCAGCTGTATCTCGTGCGACACGCCAAAGCCGGTGAACGGCGCCTGTGGTCGGGCGACGACATCGACCGGCCTCTCAGCAAGCAGGGCTGGAAGCAGGCGGAACTGGTCGGGAAACGTCTCGGCAAGCTCAAACCGTCGGTCCTGTGTTCGAGCCCCTACGTGCGGTGTGTGCAGACGCTCGAACCGCTGGCGACCCGGTTGGGGACGACCGTGCAGATCGAACACCGGTTGTCGGAGAACGAGCCGATCGAGCCGGTGATCGAACTGCTGCGCGAGTTGCCATCGCATGCCGTGCTGTGCAGCCACGGTGACATCATCCCCGCCACGCTGCGATCGCTCGACCAGCAGGGCGCGAAGCTGCGCGGGCCGAGCGATTGGCGAAAGGCGTCGGTCTGGGTGCTCGAACGCAACAAGCAGGGCATGATCGTCGGGGCCCGCGTGTGGCCGCCGCCCGCGACCTGACCGGCGACGGCGCCCGGCGCACCCCCATCCTGCGCCGAGCGACAGCCCGGATCAGGAACCGTAGGTGAAGTTGGAGTCGCCGATCGCGAGCAGCAACACGAAGAACGCGAGCGAGATCACTCCCAGCAGCAATCCGGCGATCGCCCTCCCGCGCCCTCCGATCGCCGGGTTCTGATTGGCCCTGCTCACCGCGATCCCACCGAGGATCACCGCGAGGATCGACGGGACGATCACGAAGCACAGGAAGATGCCCACGATCCCGAGCACCAGGGATGCCGTCGCCAGACCATTGCCGGGCATCGGCGCGCCGGGACCCGCAGGGTAGGCAACGCTGCCGTATCCGGGAGGGCCGCCCGGAGGCGGCGGTGGTGGTGAGCTAGGCGGTGGGGGCGGCGGAGGAGGTGGCGGTGGTGGTGAGCCGGGCGGTGGGGGCGGCGGAGGAGGTGGCGGTGGCGGTGAGGCGGGCGGTGGGGGCGGTGATCCCGGTGGGGGTGGTACTCCGGCGCCTGACATCGCCCGAACCCTATTAGCCGCCGAGCGCTCCGGTGTCGATGTCGGCCAACACGGTTTCGCGCAGCGACTCGACCAACCCTCGAACATCGGCCGGCGGGCCTCCAGCCAGGCAGCCGTCGAGCAGCGTGAGTGCGAGCTCGGGCTCGTCGAAGAAGCGGTACTGCACGATGCCGAGGAAGCAGAACGGGTCGGGATAGGTAGGGTCCGTTTCGATCGCCTTCAGCAGCGACTGCGACGCCTCGTCGAGCAGTGCGCCGGCGACCGCTTGATCCTGTTGTCCGATGCTCGACAATGCCAGCGTCCAACCTCGATAGGTCAGGGCCTCGGCATTGAGCGGATCCTGTTCCAGAATCAGCGCGTAGAGCTCTGCGGCGGCGGCAGGATCGCGGACCTGGACCGAGCGCGCCTGCGACATCAGCACCTGCTGTTCGTTGCGGGGGTCGAGACCCGACAGCTGCTGGCCCGGTAAGCGTTGCGCCGACGACGCGGACAGCGCCCACCAGACGACCGCGATCGATGCCAGCACCGCGCCCACCGTGACGAGTCTCCGGGTCCAATTCGGGCGAGCACGTGGCGGCAGCGCCGCACGGCCGAGCTCGATGGCCCGCAACGTCGCTGCCGCGCGCACCGTGTACCCGTCCTTGAGTGCCTGATAGTCGACCTCGTCGACGTCGCCCGCGTCGTGCTCGCGCTCGAGGTCAGCCAGCGACCGCAACAGGAAACGCCGCTCCTCCTCGAGTGCCCCCAGCCGGTCAGGATCGATGGGCCGGGCCATCGCGCAACTCCTCGACAGGCTCACCCGCGAGCGCGTGGGCCACCAACTCGTAGTCCTCCGGAGTCGCCGCGCCGAGCTGACGGGACGCGCGCTGCCAGCGTCGGAACGCCAGGGCGAGCCCCGCAGCGCCGAGCACGAACGCAGTCGCGGGTAGCGCCCAGGCCAGCGCTTCGACACCGCTGCCGGTCGGGACCAACAGCTCCTCGCCCTCGTATGCGACCGAGATCTGTTGGATGATCTGCTCGTCGGAGAGCTGCCCCTCGTCGACACCCTGCCGAATCGCCTCGCGGATCTGATTCGATGCCGGGTTGCGTGACTCGTACACGCTCTCGCCTTGGCAGACGGGGCACGCGAGCCGTTTGGCGATCGCCTCGATCCGTTCGTCGGGCGTTCGCGGGCCCGAGTCGCGCGTGGCACCGATCGCGAGGAAGCCCACCAACACGAAGGCCAGCAACGCCCAACCCGGCCAGCGTTTGAGCTGCCGGTTCAGCTCGCGCCGAGTGCTCATGGTGCGCCCTCGCGCAAGGCCTGCATCAGCCCGCTGAGCCCGTCAGCCGTGACCTCGCTGATGAAGCGCCGTCGGACGAAACCATTCGGATCGATGACCCAGGTCTCGGGCACGAGCGCGACGCCGAAACCGTTGACGAACTCGTACCGGTCGTCGAACACGATCGGCCAGTCACCGCCCCGCTCGGCGAAGAAGTCGGCGACCTCTTCGCGGGTGCTGTCACGCACGATCGAGTAGAACTCGGCCCCGTCGACCCCCAGCGCGCGCTGCTGGTCGACGAACTCGATCAGTTCGGGATGCTCACGGATGCACGGGATGCAGTCGTGGGTGAAGAAGTTGAGCACGACCCAGCTGCCCTTGCGGCGCGACAACGTGAACGTGCTGCCATCCGCCTCGACCGCTGCGACAGCCGGGGCCGGATTGCCGAG
Organism: uncultured Acidimicrobiaceae bacterium; assembly: GCA_963701575.1. Classification (GTDB taxonomy): domain Bacteria; phylum Actinomycetota; class Acidimicrobiia; order Acidimicrobiales; family Ilumatobacteraceae; genus Ilumatobacter. The sequence continues at coordinate 235,556 of CAVPAQ010000027.1, read as the reverse complement.
CAGCGGCGACGCGGCCGTCTCGTTCCCCGACGGGTCGGCGGTCAACAACATCACGAACAGACCCGCCACCACGACGGCCACGACGGCGACCACCAGTGGTGCGATTCGGCGCGGCGCTCGCTCGTCGTCGTCGGAACGATCAGTCGGATCCGCAGCGTTCGCCGCGTCGGCGAGATCGGGGTCGGCCTCAGCCATCCACGACCACCGGATCAGTCGGAGCGGGCGCCGTCTGCGCCTCCGGCTCGGGCACCGCTGCGGACACCGGGTCGAGGGGGTTGCGGCGCCGCCGCCCCGGGAAGGCGGCGAGCACGGTACCGACCGCCATCAGCAGCCCGCCGATCCACAACCACAGGATCAGCGGCTTGCGGAACACCTCGATCACGGCCTCATCGCTGCCGGCGACCGGCGCATTGGTGCCGGCGATCGTCAGGTACACGTCGTGGGTGAGCCCGGTGCGCACGCTGGGTGTGCCGATCGGTTGGCCCATCTGGAGGTAGGTGGTGATCGCCGGCCCGTAGATCCGGTCGCCGTCGAGGCGCACGTTGGCGCGGGCGACATCGGTGCGGGCGGTCGTTTCCGCCACGACGTCGACCAGCTCGAACGTGTGACCGTTCCATTCGATCGGCTCGCCCACTTGCAGACGCAGCTCGGTCGACTCGGTGTAGGAGTTCGAGGCCACCAGCGCCACCGCGACGAGGATGACGCCGAGGTGCACCACCATGCCTCCGTTGGCGCGACCGACGAGACCGCTCCAACCCTGACGACGCGTCGCCAACACGATCTGGCGAAGCGCCGCACCGGCGGCGAAACCGGCCAATGTGAACGCGATCAGGGGCGCCCAACCCGTGCCGCCCATCAGCACGGCCACGACCAACGCCCCGGTGCCGCACCAGGCCGGCCAGAACAGACGCTCGCGCAACAACTCTTGGGACGCCTTGCGCCACGGCAAGACGGGTGCCACAGCCATCAGGAACAACAGCGCGATTCCGATCGGCATCGACAACCGATCGAAGTACGGCGAGCCGACCACGGTGCGCCGGTCCTGGAGCGCCTCGACGATCAACGGAAAGACCGTGCCCAGCAACACGATGAACGCGAACACCGTGAAGATGACGTTGTTGGCGAGAAACGCACCCTCGCGCGACAACGGTGAATCCATGACACCCGGGGATCGCAGCCGATCGCCACGCCAGGCGATCAGCCCGAGCGAGACCACGACGACGAGCCCGAAGAAGCCGAGCAGGTATCCGTCGATCTGGCCCGCCGAGAACGCGTGCACGCTGTTGATGATCCCCGAGCGGGTGAGGAACGTGCCCAGGATCGTGAGCGCGAACGTGGCGATCAGCAAGCTGAGGTTCCAGACCCGCAACATGCCACGACGCTGCTGCACCAACACCGAGTGGATGTATGCCGTGCCGGTCAGCCAGGGCATCAGCGAAGCGTTCTCGACCGGGTCCCAGGCCCACACGCCCGACCATCCGAGCACCTCGTAGCTCCACCAACCGCCGAGCAGGATGCCGATCGTGAGGAATCCCCACGAGAACAGCGCCCACCGACGCGTTTCGAGCAGCCAACCCTCCCCGACCCGGCCCGTGATCAGCGCCGCGATGGCGAATGCGAACGGCACGGTGAAGCCGACATAGCCGAGATACAGGATCGGCGGATGGAACAGCACCAGGATGTGGTTCTGGAGCAACGGGTTGGGGCCGCGCCCGTCGAACCCGACCGGTACGGTCGCACCGGCAGCGAACGGGTTGGCGGGGCCGAAACTGACCAAGGCGAAGAACGCGCACACGACGAACATCACGACCAACGCCCACGCAACGAGCGGGTCGTCGGCCCGTTTGCGGAATCGCCATGCGACGGCGGCCGTGAAACCCGCCAAGACGACGACCCACAACAGGATCGACCCCTCGAGTGCGCTCCACATCGCCGCCACGTTGTAGATGCCCGGCGTGGTACGCGAGCCCACCTGCTGGATGTAGTCGAGCGAGTAATCGCGTGTCTCGAGCGCTCGTTGCATGGCGATCACCGAGATCAGCGCGCCCGCCAGGATCAGCGCCGCGTAGACCGGGGCCTGTCGCACACCCTTGCGGTTGCCGACCACGATCGCGAACCCCGTCGACAGCGCACCGACGAACGAGGCCGCCAACATCAGCAGCAGCCCGAAGTGACCGAGCGCTCCATTGAGGCTGACGGCGGTCATCGTCTCAGGGGTTTCCGGTCTCGCACGACTCCGCGAGCGCGTCCGCCTCCGAGAGCCGCTCGTCGTTGACGGCGACGTACTCGTCGGAATGCTTCACTTCGACCCGATCACCGAGGAAGGTGTCGCTGCCGGTGTCGAAATGGCCGTGCACGACGACCGGCAGACATTCTTTGAAAATGCCACCGGGCTCACCGTCGTAGCTGATCGGGATCTCGGCGCCGTTGAAGGAGATCACGAAATCGGTGTCGCTCCCGACCGCCACCACGGTGCCCCGCTCGACCACACCCTGAATCCGTAGGCGACGGTCGACGTCACAGCCGGACCGCGTCCCCACCTCGTCGACGTTGCAGTAGTAGTCGACCGCGGAACGGAGGAACTGCGTGACGATCACGCCGCCGGCGACGAGCACGGCCGCGAGCACGACCATCGGCAGCCACTTGCGCCGTGCGGCGGGTGGTGAGGGCGGGTTGTCCGGCCCGGTACGGGGCGAGAGATCGGTCACGTCAGGTCCAGTACTTGTCGTCGTCGTCGATGCGGTCGGCGAGCCGACGGCCACCGCGCAGGACGCGGATCGCGAATCCGGCGATCACCACGAAGGTGAGTGCGTAGCTGCCGAGGATGTAGCCGGCGTTGTCCATCGCGATCAGGCCGGAGCTCAGGGCGGTGATCAAGATGCCACCTCGGCTCGGCGCGCGTCGATCGCCCGATCGAGGCCCTGATCTTCGAGCTGGTCCTCCATCGCCATCGCGCGGCTGCGGTGCAACAGCAACCACAGGTACAGCAGGGTGAACGCGATGACGCCGACGAACAAACTGAACAGCATGAGGCCGTCCATGTCGACGTTGCCGTCGACATCGAGCACGGTCGCCTCCTGATGCAGACTGCGCCAGAGGCGAACCGACCAGTGCACGAGCGGGATCTCGATGACGGCCAGCAACCCGATGATCGCGCTGCGCCGGGCGCGCTGGTGATGGCTGCCACCGAGTCCGCGGACGGCCAGGTACCCGATGTACGACACGAACAGCAGGGCCGTCGTGGTGAGACGTGCGTCCCACTGCCAGTAGACACCCCAGGTGAGCTTGCCCCACAGCATGCCGGTCGCCAGCGTGAGCGCCATGAACACGACACCGATCTCGGCACTCGCACCCGCGACCCGATCGAATCCGAGCGAATGCTTCTTGGTGAACAGGTAGAACGCCGAGCACGCTGCGGTCACGGTGAACGCCAGGTAGGCGAGCCAGACCGTCGGCACGTGCACGTACATGATGCGCACGGCCTCTTCCTGATCACGATCGGCCGGCGAGAATCCGAGCCCGAAGGCGACCAGCCACCCCATCGTGACGATCACGGCAATCCCGAGCGCCCGCGTGGCCGCGGTGCCCGTCGAGCGGACACGCCGCGACTGAGCGGTTTCGGCGGCGGCGGTTTGCCTGGTGGTTGGTGGGGTCATGGAGGTCCGTTCACGTCGATCCGTCACGTCGCTTCTTCGATCAGTGGACCGAATGCCAGAGCACCACCGACGCCGAACGCGACAGCGAACACGGCGAGCAGGCCGATCCACGGCCAGCCCTCCGAGAGCGCCACCCCGTCGGTGCCGAGCGCTGACTCCACCGCTCGTGTCGCCCCGATCAGGACAGGCGCCACCACCGGAAGCACGAGCAGCGGGAGCAACGTCTCGCGACCCGTGAAACCCGCGGTGAGGCCTCCGTACAGCGTACCGACGCAGGCCAGTCCGCACGTCGCGGTGCTCAGGGTTGTGACGAGTAACACCACACCGCCGAGTGGCACGTCAGCGCCGTACAACAACACGGCCGCGATCAACAGCACCACCTCGAGCACCGCGAGCTGTGCGGCGAGCGCCATCGACTTGCCCCAATAGATGGCGACAGGATCGACGCCGGCGACGCGCAGCGCGTCGAGCGCCCCGTCGTCGGCCTCGATCGAGAATGCCCGCTGCACCAGCACGAGCAGGCTGAACAACGTCGCCAGCCAGATCAAACCGGGGGCGACGCGCTCGAGCACGTTCGACGCATCGAGCGCAAACGCGAACAGCACCATCGTGACCCCCGCGAAGGGCAGTACCTGATTCGTCAACACCCGGCTGCGGCGCTCGATCCGCAGATCCTTGGCGGCGATCAGCCGTGCGATCCTCCAGCGCGTCATGGCGCAGCTCCCGGTTCGTGGACCTGGCCGGCCACGACATCGACGATGCGATCAGCCAGCAGGCCGGCTCGCTCGAGCTCGTGGCTGGCGACGATCACCGTGGCGCCGGATGAGACAGCCTGGCGCAGCACGGCGTCGAGCTCGTCACGGCCGGCCGCATCGAGCCCGGCGTGCGGTTCGTCGAGCAGCCAGAGCTCGGCGCGACGCGCAACGAGACAGGCGAGCGCGGTCCGGCGTCTCTGACCCGCCGACAGCTTGGCGACCACCACGTCTCGCAGCCTTGTCGCGACGTCGAGCCGTTCCATCGCAGCCTCGATCTCCTCGCTGGTCGCCCCGACCGTGGAGCCCCAGAAGGTCACGTTCTCGGCGACCGTCAGATCGCCGTACAGACCATTGCGATGTCCGAGCAGACCGACCCGCGAACGGATCGAATCGCGATGCGTGGCCAGGTCCAAGCCGAAGATCGTCCCCCGTCCGCGCGCAATCGGCAGCAACCCCGCACAGAGACGAAGCAGGCTGGTCTTGCCGGCGCCGTTCGGACCGCGCAATAGGACGATCTCGCCGGCACCCACCGAAAGGGTCGCGCCGGCGAGCACCGGGAAGGCACCGATCACGGCTACGGCGTCGTCGAGCGCGACGACCGGATCGCTGGCAATGCTCGGCTGGTTCGGCGCGTGCGGCTCGGCATCCATGGGCGAGGGACCACGTTATGAGCCAGAGGCCGATCGCGCCCACTCACGTCGGCTGACCGTTCCGGGCCGGGTGTGGCCGGTATCGTCGCTGCAGTGACGGATCAGTTGGCCCCGGACGGGCCGGGCGGTACTTCGGCGCCCGCCGGAGGGGCCGATGCGGCGGCCGGCGGCTCCGGGCAACCGCTCGACGTCCACGACACGCCGCCCGACCCGGTCCCGGCCGTCGGCCGGGCGAGCCGACGTCAACAGCGCGTCAGCAAGTGGGACCGTCCGCCCGACCCGCATGATTGGCGCTTCTTCGTGGGCAATCTGGGCAAGGTGCTGATCGCGACCGGACTGCTGATGTTCGGATTCGTGGCGTATCAGTTGTGGGGAACAGGTATCGAAACCGCACGGGCGCAGCGGGCACTCAAGAGCGAGTTCCGGGAGCTCGTCGCCGAGCGAACCTCGGCGGGGACCACGGCCACCCCGACGACCGATGCGACGGCTACGGATCCCGGCGAGCCGGTCCCCGGCGACACCGTCGCCCCGACGACCGCGCCGGGCGTCGACGACGTGGGCGGTGACGGGTCGCCGATCGTTCCCGCCGTCGAGCCCGTCGAGCCCGTCGAGCCCGTCGAGCAGAAGATTCCACCGATCTTTCGCGGTGAGCCACTCGCGTTGCTCGAGATCCCGGCCATCGGGCGCAGCGACATCGTGGTGCCCGGAGTCTCACTCAACGATCTCAAGGACGGGCCGGGCCACTACCCCGACACACCGTTGCCCGGCCAACTCGGCAACGCATCGATCGCCGGGCACCGCACCACCTATGGCGCTCCGTTCTTCGACGTCGATCAGCTTCGACCGGGTGACGAGCTGATCGTCACGATGATCACCGGCGACCAGTTCGTGTACGAGGTCACCGGCTCGGAGATCGTGTCCGCCTCCGACTACTGGGTCATCGCGACCAGCGACCCGACGATCGCCACCCTGACGCTCACGTCCTGCCATCCCAAGTACACGGCCCGCGATCGGATCGTCATCCACAGCGTGCTCAATCCCGCCAAGTCAGCCACCGTCGGCTTTCCCACGACGCCCTACGAACTCGCCGATGCCGGGGACCCGCAGCAGGCGGAGGGCGACGACCCTGTGGTCACGCTCGACAGCGGATCGGTGGCACAGAGCGAGCCGCAGTCCTCCGTCGTCGCCGGTCCGACCGACACGATCGGCAGCGGCTCGGTGGCGCAGGGCGAGCCCGATGTGGTCACTGCACCCGGAGGGAACGAGGCTCCCCCGCCGGCGGTCGATCAACCGGTCGTCGACGAAGCCGACGCGTTCAGCCAGGGCTGGTTCGCCGACCGGAGTGCCTTCGTGCAGATCGCGTTGTGGGGCACCGCGCTGATCCTGATCTCGTTGGCGGCCTACGCGATCAGCCGACGATTCCGGCGCGACTCGATCGGTTTCCTCGTCGGCATCGCACCGTTCCTGTTCGCGCTCTACTTCTTCTTCCAGAACGTGAATCGCCTGCTGCCTCCGGGGCTCTGAGCCCCGGACCGGTCACCTGCGAGCGTCGCGGATCCGCACGAAGCTGAACGGCAGGCCGGAGGCCAGCATCTGGTCCATCAGCACACCGAGACGCACGGTGAATCGAAGCTCGACCTCGGCGGCCGCATGCAGGCCCAACAAGTCGTCGAGCACCTCCACCGAGTCGGGGACCACCACATCGCCGCTGATGTACTGACCGTCGGCTTCGGGCCACGGCGCGAACGCCGACGCGTCGAACGAGTAGCGATAGATACTGGCGTCCCGGACCCGCGTCAGCCAGTGACTCTCGGCGGCACAGATGCGGTTCGACTCGGTGCCGAAGGTCTCGGTGAGCACCCGTTGCTGCACCGCTGTCGTGGCCCACACGCTGATCCGCGGGCAATGGCGGGGGAACCAGTACAGCGGCGAATGTGCTTCGTCGATCACCCACACCGCCGGCGGATGGCTGGGGTTGGTCGGCGGAACGTGCGGAGTGAATCGACGGATCGTGCCGTCCTCGCTGTAGTGGTACAACGTCGTGAGGCCGGGATCGGGTGCACCCGGCGCATCCGGGGCACGATTGGGGTCGACCCCCCAATCACCGCGCTCACGTTCGATCGTCACGCCGTCAGTCTCGCGCAGAACGCTGTCATTCCCCGCGAAACGCCGCAGAGCGCTTCTCGAGGAACGCCCTGCGGCCCTCCTCGGCGTCGGTGCTGGTCCAGGCGCGATGTCGCGCGTACTCGACGTCCGGGTCGTGGTCGGGCTCACCGGCCGATGACTCGAGCGCCAACTTGTGGCCCGCGATGGTCAAGGGCGCCAGACGGCTGACGGTTGCGGCCCACTCGAGCGCCTGCTCGAGCCCTCCGATCCGATGCACCGAGCCCATTGCGTGCAGCTGGGCACCCGTATAGGTCTCTGCACCCAGCAACATCGCCCGCGCGACGGGCCAACCGAACTCCCGGGCGAGGCGTTCGACGGTCCAGTGATCCACGACCAGCCCGAGACGGGCCGCCGGCACACCGAAGGTACTGTCCTCGGTGGCCACCCTCAGATCACACACCGATGCCAGCTGAGCCCCCGCACCGAGCGCAGGGCCGTCGATCGCCCCGATCACCGGCGCCGACCAGGCGGTGAATCCGCGCAGCGTCCGGGCGAGATCGGCTGCGAACACACCCTGTTCGACCCCATGCAGATCGGCGCCGGCGCTGAAGGCCGGCGGGGTCCCGGTGAGCACGACGACGCGGGCGTCCACGTGCCGGCGTTGCGCATCCAGCAGCGCCAGCAGCGTGTCGTGGTCCACCGCGTTACGACGTTTCGGACGATCGAGGGTGATCAACACCACTCCCCGACCGACGTCTTCTCTCACCTCGACGTTCACCATCCGGCAACTGTACGAGCCGACGAGGCCATCGATCCGAATCGCCGCACCGGCGGACGAACGCGTGAATCGACTCATCACCGCTCGCTCGGTCGAGCCGGCGGCCACTTGCACAACCCCTTATTTGTACGTATATTCGGACTATGAGGAGGCTCCGGCAGTTCTTTCCAATTCTCCGATGGGGCCCGCAGTACGACCGCAGGGATCTGCGCAGCGATGTCGCGGCAGGTGTGACGGTCGCCGCCATGCTCGTCCCACAAGCGATGGCATACGCATTGCTGGCCGGGCTGCCGCCAGAGGTCGGCCTGTATGCGGCGACGGTACCCGTGCTCGTGTACGCCCTGTTCGGCAGCTCGCGCCAGCTGGCCGTGGGCCCGGTGGCGATCGTTTCATTGCTGACGGCGACCGCCCTGGCGCCGATCGTCGACGAGGGCACCACCGGATACCTCGAGGCAGCGGCGCTACTGGCGCTCCTCGTCGGCGCGATCCACGTGGTGCTCGGCGCCGGCCGGCTCGGTTTCCTCGTCAACTTCCTGTCGCACAGCGTGCTCGTCGGGTTCACCGCAGCGGCGGCGATCATCATCGGCTTCTCACAGGTCAAGCATCTGCTCGGCATCTCGATCCCTCGGACCGAGCACTTCCACGAGAACGTGGTCGAGGTCGCCCAGGGGTTGCCGGACACACATCTCACGACGCTGGCGATCGGGGCCGGTGCGCTGGCGTGCCTGCTCGTCCTGAAACGGTTGGCGCCGAGGCTTCCCGGCGCGCTCGCCGTCGTGATGGCATCGATTCTCATCGTCGAGTTGTTCGAGCTGCAGGCGCACGGCGTGAAGACGGTCGGCGAGATTCCCGACTCGATGCCGGCCTTCGGAATTCCCAGCCTCGACGGCTCGCTGATCGGCCGACTGTTGCCGACCGCGCTGGTCATCACGATCGTCGGATTCATGGAGTCGATCGCGGTCGCGAAGGTCTATGCCCGACGCAACCGCTACGACGTCGAACCGAACGCCGAGCTGATCGGCCTCGGTGCCTCCAACCTCGCCTCGGGGATGTTCGGCGGGTACCCGGTTACCGGTGGTTTCTCGCGCACGGCCGTGAACGCCGCCGCCGGCGCCCGCACGCCTCTCGCATCGATCGTGACCGCCGTCTTGGTGCTCGTGACGATCGCCGTCTTCACACCGCTGCTCAGCTCGCTGCCGAACGCCGTACTCGGCGCGATTATCGTCGTCGCGGTGATCGGCCTCGTCGACATACGCGAGATGCGCCACATTTCGAAGGTGAAACCGACCGATCTCATCAGTTTGTCGGTGGCATTCGTCGGGACGCTCGTGTTGGGCATCGAACTCGGCATCGCGGTCGCGGTCGTGACCTCGATGCTGGTCGTGTTCGCCCGCATGTCGAATCCGCACACGGCCGTGCTCGGCCAGGTCGAGGGGACGACGAACTACCGCAACGTCGTCCGCTTCCCCGAGGTGACGATCCGGGACGGAATTCGGATCATCCGGATCGACGCCGCGATCTCGTTCGTCAACGCGATCGCCGTGAAACGCTTGATCATCCGCGAGGCCGACGCACTCGTGGTGTCTCCTCGGGCGCTCGTGCTCGATGCGTCAGGCATCAACGACCTCGACGCGACCGGGGCCGACATGCTGTCCGAGCTGCTCCCCGAGCTCGAGCAGCGTGGCGTGCACTGGTACCTGACCGACGTGAAGGGTCCGGTGCGTGACGTGTTGCGACGAGCCGGCCTCTGGGACCGTTGGGCGGGCCGGATCCACGCCTCGACCAGCGACGCCGTTGCATCCGTCATCGCGGGCCGGGCAGCACCGCTCGACCAACGTCGCGAGGGCATCGATGAGCGGCCCTCCACGTTGCCCGACTCCGAAACCTCACTCGTCTGATCCGCATCCGGGACGTACCATCACCGTTCGCCCCCGCCCAGGTCCCCCTCGACATCCGTTCCACCACTCACCGGAGAGACCATGACCAACACACCGACCATCCCAGCCATTCCCGATGCCGACGTCATCGGTGTCGCCGACCTGCAGCAACTGATGCAGGATTCGTCCGTGCGCATCCTCGATGTGCGAACCGGTGGCGAATTCGAATCCGTGCACATCCCTGGTTCGTTCAACGTGCCGCTCCAAACGCTCGCCGAGCACGCCTCCGACCTCGCCCACGTCGAACATCCGGTCGTGCTGGTGTGCCAGTCGGGAGGTCGGGCGACGCAGGCGCACGGGAAGCTGCGCGATGCCGGCAAGCAGCGTCTGCACATCCTCGAGGGAGGCATGAGCGCATGGCGTGCGGCCGGTGGAGACGTGATCGAGAGCGCTTCGGGCCGATGGGCGATGGAGCGCCAGGTCCGGCTGTCGGCCGGATCGTTGGTGCTGGCCGGCGTGCTCGCCAGCGTCTTCGTCCCCAAGGCGAAATGGCTCGCCGCCGGTGTCGCCAGTGGCCTGGTGTTCTCGGCGGCGACCAACACCTGCGCGATGGGCGACGTACTGGCGAAGCTTCCGTACAACAAGACCGACAACTGCGACATCGCAGGGGTACTGAACGAGCTACGCGCGGCCACATGAGCGGTGGGGCGCGCCGTGCTGCGCTCGATGCCCGGCACCGGTGCGCCTCCGACGACGCATGCCAGGCAGTCGAGTGGATGGGCTGATCGCGGGCATCGACCCGTACGCTGTTCCAACCGTATGAGCGTCCCGAACCAGCTCCCCGACTCGAATCCCCCGGACGCCCGAGCCACTGATCCCGTGCGGCGCCGCCGGGCCCAGGTCGCACGCTGGACACTGCTCGCCAATCGCGTCGGTTACCTGGTGCTCGCCCTTGCGATCACGCTGTTCGTGATGGCCTTCGTCTTCGGGTTCACTGCGACGATGGCCACGTTGGTGATCGTCAGTCTCGTGGTGTCGTTCGCGCTGCTGGCACCCAGCATCGTGCTGGGTTACGCGGTGAAAGCTGCCGAGCGTGAAGATGTCGAACGTGGCGTCTGAATGGGTTACCCTTGGGTAACCCATGAGCTCTCCTCGACTCTCAGCCGACGCTCGCCGCGAGCAGATCCTCGACGTCGCCATCAACGTGTTCGCGCGAGCCGGCTACTTCGGTGCCTCGATGAACGACATCGCCGAGGCGGCAGGTGTGACGAAGCCGGTGCTCTACCAACATTTCGACTCGAAGAGCGACCTGTACGGGGCACTGCTCGACGAGGTCGGAGCCCGCATGCTCGACGCGATCACCAAGGCGACGGCTGATGCCAGCCATGGCAAACAGCAGACCGAACTGGGCTTCCAGGCGTACTTCCGGTGGGTCGCACAACGACACGACGAGTTCATGCTGCTGTTCGGCGGAACCGCACGCCACGAAGGCGAGTTCGGTGAGCAGATCCGGCGCATCACCGAAGCAGCGGCCGACACCGTCGCTCCGCTGATCGACGTCGACATCGATCCCGAGCACCGTCGCACCCTCGCCCATGCCCTCGTCGGACTCGCAGAGGGCGCCAGTCGGAGATTGGTCGGCCTCGGGCAAGCGTTCGAGCCCGACGAGATCGCTCGCGAGGTCAGCGCGTTGGCGTGGGCCGGGCTGCGCGCCACTCACCGCGTCACCTGACCCTCGGGAGACCCTCGGGCACCTGCGGACACCCTCGACCCGCTCGATCGGCAACGGAGTCGGGCCTCAAGCTGGGACTTCGTTCGGCCGAAGGAACTGGTGATGCCGAAGTTCCGTCACCTCCTCGCGGCAATGCTGGCCATTGCAGGGTTCGTGCCAGCTTCGGCCGTCCACGCCTCCAGCGAGGTCGCCAACGATGTCAAGGCCGAGGTCACCGCGCTCGCCCGAGCAGCCGTTGACCTGGTCTCCGAGGAGCAATCCCTGCTGACCGAGATCGGGCCCGCAACCAGCGCATCCGGACCTCAGAACGAATCGACGGCCAGGCTCCAGTGGGTCGACTTGCAGGGCCTCACCGTGCTCAATCGCCTGGAGAGCCTCGACGTCGAGCTCACCGATGCGATCCACACGGCGCTGACACCCCTCCCATCGTCCGGGTCGGCCGAGGCATCGCCGGTCACCCCGCAGCAACCGCCGACAGCCTTGTACGAAACGGCGATCGCCGACCTACTCCGCATCGCAGCCACCCCCGAAGCCGTGCTGCCCGACGCCCGAGACACCTCCACCGGAGGCAGTGGGGTCGCGATCGGCCTGCTCGTGGTCGCCGCTCTGTCATTGCTGGCGCTCGGTGCTGCAGCGTTGATCAACAGCGTGCGGCGCCGCCCCGTCTCCGACGAACTCGCTGAGATGGCGTGGAGCGACGGCCTGACCGGCCTGGCGAACCGACGCCGCCTCGACCACGACCTCGTGATTCACGGTCGATACCGCGAGTCGACCGCCGTGATCATGGTCGACGTCGACCACTTCAAGTCGGTCAACGACCGATTCGGACACAAGACCGGCGACGAGGTGCTGCGTTCGATCGGGGCCATGCTGGCCGCTCAGATCCGATTCGACGACATCGTGTATCGCTACGGCGGCGAGGAGTTCTGCGTGCTGCTGCCGAACTCGTCGGCGGACTCGGCGAAGCTGGTCGCTGACAGAATCGTCGCGGCCGCTCGTGAGATCGAGCTACCCGATGGCCAGCACATCACGGTGTCGGTCGGTGTCGCCAGTTCGATCGAAGGCGACATCGGTACCGCCGTGGAAACGGCCGATCAGGCGCTCTTCACCGCCAAGGATCGCGGCCGGGACCGAGCGGTCACCGCCGATCCGAGCCGGCTCACCCGCGCCTGAGCGAGCGGCTCAACCGCGCAGCACGAGACCGCGGTATCCGTCGGCGAAACCGTTCGAACGCAGCACGTCAGCGACGTCCTCGGTGATCGGACCACCGGCGACTCTGCGCACTTCGACGCTGCGCTCGCGCCCCGTGCGCACGAGATCGCCCAGAGCCGCCGCCCAACCGTGATCGTGCAGGGCGGCAGGGAACAAGACCAGGTGGTGGGCGCGGCGGTCGAACCACGCGAGCGCGAACCCTTGCCGCATGATCACCAGCGAGTTCGCCGTTCGGGCGGGCCGGCCGTCGGTGTCGGGCCAGGCCAACGTCGCCCCGTACGGCTGAGCGGGATCGGTAGCAGCCAGCACGATCGGCGCCGGCACCCGCTCCGAGGCCGAACCCGCATCGACCGCCTCGCGAGCCGAGCGCAATCGCTCGACGGCACCGGGCAATGCAAACTGGGCGGCTCCGAGCCCGGCGACGAAGTAGCCGCGACGAGCGCGCCCGCGCTCTTCGAGAACCTTCATCACGCCGTACACCGAGGCATAGCCGCCGAGCACACCCTCGCCGAGCACGGTCTCGCGCGTCACGACGCCATATCGTTCGAGCAGCTGGAGCGCCTGCGCATGCGCCGCCTCGGTCGGTGTCGGCACCGGCTCGAGCAAGGGCTGCACGAGGCTCCATCGCCCCGCCGCCGCCGGCGGCCCGAGCCGCGTCAGGCGAGCCGGCCGGGGACGAGCACCCGATCGTTTGGCCGAACGCTTGGGTACGACGCCACCGCCGGCGAGCAGGGCTCGTAGCGGCGCCAGCGAATCGTTGGTGACCTCGCCGGCCCACACCAGGTCCCACAGCGCCACGAGCAGCTCGGTGTCGGTCGCCTCGGGCGCAGCCTCACGGAGTTGACCCCAAAAACTCGCTCCACGTCGGGAGAGATGAGTTCGCAGGCCCTCGTGGACGGGGCCGTCCGGCGGCTCGGGGCGCTCCCAGCCCGGGGCCAGGAGCGCGAGCTGATCAGCGAAACACAGACGGATTCTGCCGTCGCGGGCGCCGATCGAACCCACGCCCACCCAGACCACCTCGCCCGAGGTGCACATCTCGTCGAGTGCGGCAGGTCGATACGCGACGATTCGGGAGGGCAGGACATCGCGTTCGAGGGTCGACGCAACGATCGGTGCACCAGCCAGCATGCCGATCGCCTCGACCAGCGACTCGGCTCCGCGGCGTTCTGCCGGCACGCCGTGCCAGGCAGGCAGGAACCGGGCCAGCGCATCCTGTTCGACGGGCTCGACCTCCTTGCGCAACACCGACAGCGAGCGGCGCCGCAGCTGCCGGAGCACGTCGACATCGCACCACTCGCGCTGCACGCCCTCGGGGCGGAACTCGCCGAGTACCACCCGATCGTCGTGGGCGAGCGCTGCGATCGCCCCGTCGACGCGCTCGATCGGGACGCTCAGGCGCCGAGCCACGTCGATGGCCAGGAACGGACCATGGGTGCGGGCGTAGCGGCCGACCAGCTCCTCGAGCGGGCGCACCACCGGATCGGTGAATGCCATCGGCAAGCCGAGCGGCAGCGAGCATCCCAGGGCATCGCGATACCGGGAGGCGTCCTCGGCGGCGGCAAAGCGGATGTCGACGCCGATTCCGATCTCGATCGCCCGCCGCTCGTCGAGCAGCTGTGCCAGCCACGATGCTCCCGATGCCTCCTCGCACCGCAGATCGAGTTCGGCGGCCGTGAGATCGCCCACCTTGCGCAGCACATCGTGCAACTCGTCGGGCGAACGTGCTCGGCGACCGTCGGCGAGGCATTGCAGTTCGAGTTCGACGTCGGCCAGGACACCCGGATCCAGGAGCTCGCGCAGCTCCTCGGCGCCGAGCAACTCGCGGAGCAGATCGCGGTCGAGCGAGAGGGCGGCAGCCCGACGCTCGGCCAGAGGGGCGTCGCCCTCGTACATGTACTGGGCGATCCAGTTGAACAGCAGACTCGATGCCATCGGACTGGACGTGGCGGTGTCGACCTGGACCAGGCGGAGCTGGCGTGACTGCAGCTGCCCGAGCACTTCTCGAAGCGCGGGAACATCGAACACGTCCTGCAGACACTCGCGTGACGTTTCGAGCAGAATCGGGAACGTCGGGTACTTCGACGCGACGGCCAACAGATCGGAGGCTCGCTGACGTTGCTGCCAGAGCGGGGTGCGCTGGTCGGGACGACGGCGCGGCAGGAGGAGCGCCCGCCCGGCGCACTCGCGAAATCGGGCGGAGAACAGCGATGTCTGAGGGAGTGACGACAGCACCAACTCGTCGATGTCGGCCGGGTCGATCACGAACACGTCGATGTCGAGTTCGTCGGCCGACTCGGGGAGCCGGATCACGATCCCGTCGTCGCCCCACATCGTCTCGACCGGCAGGTCGTACCGATCGATCAGGCGACGTTCGATCGCCATCGCCCACGGAGCG
The DNA here is from genome assembly GCA_963701575.1 of uncultured Acidimicrobiaceae bacterium. Taxonomy (GTDB): domain Bacteria; phylum Actinomycetota; class Acidimicrobiia; order Acidimicrobiales; family Ilumatobacteraceae; genus Ilumatobacter. Next base: position 220,395 of record CAVPAQ010000027.1, on the reverse strand, counting down.
TGGACCGGCGTGCCGAACGGGCTGAGCACGCAGACCCGCCAATCGCCGATCTCGTCTCGGAATCGCTCGACGACGATCGTGCGATCATCGGGCACGGCACCGGTCGCCTCGGCCTGTTCGGCCAGGTACTGCACCACGTTTCCGGCAGCGTATGCGTCGAGCGAGTAGTGCTGCCGCAACCGCTCGGTTGCCCGATCGTCGGGCAATGCCCGGATCTCGCGCACAAAGGCGCCGAGCGCCCGCCCGAGCTCGAGCGGCCGACCGGGCCGATCACCGTGCCAGAACGGCATCTTGCCCGGCTGTCCGGGCGCCGGTGTGACGGTGACCCGTTCGAACGAGATGTCCTCGATCCGCCACGTCGAGGCGCCCAGCAGGAATGTTTCGCCGGGTCGGCTCTCGTAGACCATCTCCTCGTCGAGTTCGCCGACCCGGGTGCCGTCGGGCAGGAACACACCGAACAGACCCCGATCGGGAATTGTGCCGCCGCTGGTGACAGCCAACCGCTTCGACCCGTCGCGGGCCCGCACGATGTCGTTGATGCGATCCCACACGATGCGCGGACGCAGCTCGGAGAATTCCTCGCTCGGGTAGCGGCCGGCCAGCAGGTCGAGCACGTTCGTCATCAGTTCGTCGGTGATTTCATGGAAGTTGGCGCTGCGTCGCACCAACGTCGAGAGGTCCGCGACGGTGACGTCGCCCGTTGCTGCGGTGTGGGCCACGATCTGCTGGGCGAGTACGTCGAGTGGGTTGCGCAGGTAACGCGAGTGCTCGATCTCACCGTCGAGCATGCGGCGGACCACCACCGCGGCCTCGATCAGGTCGCCCCGGTGCTTCGGGAAGATCGACCCCTTGCTCGGCTGACCGACGCTGTGCCCGGCACGCCCGATCCGCTGCAAGCCGCGACTGACCGCACCCGGCGACTCGACCTGGATGACGAGATCGACGGCACCCATGTCGATACCGAGCTCGAGCGACGAGGTGGCCACGATCCCTCGCAGCACTCCGCGCTTGAGCTGGTCCTCGATGACCACGCGCTGCTCGCGGGCGAGCGAGCCGTGGTGTGCCTTGACGAGATCTTCGACCATCAGGCCGGTGTCGGGGTCGACGCCGACACCTTGCTGCTCGGCCAGCTCGTTCAATTTGGCGGCGAGCCGTTCGGCGGCCCGTCGAGCATTGCAGAAGATGATCGTCGAGCGGTGTGCGAGCACCAGTTCGAGGACCCGCGGATAGATGCTGGGCCAGATGCTCGAGCGCCGTTCGCCACTGCCCGGCTGGCCCATCGGCGCCGAGTCGTCGCCCGGTGAGCCCATGTTCTCGACCGGTACCACCACCTCGACGTCGAGCTGCTTGCTGATACCGGTGTCGACGATGCTCACGGGGCGGGGTCTGTCGGCGTCGGCGTAGCCGCCGAGGAACCGTGCGGTCTCCTCGAGCGGGCGCTGGGTCGCCGACAAGCCGATCCGTTGCGGTGGATGGTCGGCGACCTCCTCGAGACGCTCGAGCGAGAGTGCGAGATGGGCGCCGCGTTTGGTAGTCGCCATCGCGTGGATCTCGTCGACGATCACGGTCTCGACTCCGCGCAGTGTCTCACGCGCCGACGACGTGAGCATCAGGTACAACGACTCGGGCGTGGTGATCAGCAGATCCGGAGGGCGCCGGATCAGCTTCTGACGATCGTTCGAGGGTGTATCGCCCGTGCGCATCGCCACCACCGGGGCGGTGAACTGCTCGCCGATCCGTTCGGCGGCCAGCTCGATGCCGATCAATGGCGCACGCAGGTTCTTCTCGATGTCGAACGCCAGTGCGCGCAACGGTGAGATGTAGAGCACCCGCGTGCGGTGGGTGCGTGCTTCCGGACGCGGCGACGTGACCAACCGATCGATCGACGCCAGGAACGCCGTGAGCGTCTTGCCCGACCCGGTGGGGGCGCAGATCAGCGTGTGGTCGCCCTGGGAGATGTGCGGCCACCCCTCGATCTGCGGAGGCGTCGGTTCGGGGAACGAGGACGCGAACCATTCACGAACCGCCGGCGAGAACGCCGCGAGCACCGGATGGTCAGCGATAGAGCGAGGCTACCGACGGGGTGTCACACACACGTTCGGGTACGACGCCCGCGAGTGCACCGGCCACGAATCCCGGTTCTGATCGAGCGGGCTACTGTCACGGAGATGACCGGCGAACGGATCGTCGTGATCGGTGGCGGCATCGCCGGCGTCAGCGCGGCGTGGGCGCTGCTCGACACCGCCAACCGTCCGCAGGTCGTCCTGGTCGAGACCGAGCCGCACCTGGCACACCACACCACGGGCCGCTCGGCGGCCCAGCTGATCGAGAACTACGGAGCGGGTCCCGTCCGCCCGCTGACGGCGGCGAGTCTCCCGTTCCTGCGAACGCCTCCCGGCGACCTCGTCGACAGCCCGCTGCTGCGGGCCCGGTCGTTGCTGATGGTGGCCACCGCCGACCAGGACGGCGTCGTCGACGCCACGCTCGCAGGCGATCCGGCCACGACACCGACCATCGTCGAGGTCACTCCGGCCGAAGCAGTCAGGCGCTTCCCACCGCTGCGCATCGAGCGGATCCATCGCGCCGTGCTCGAGCCGGATTCGTCCGACATCGACGTCGCCGGCCTGCATCAGGCGTTCGTGCGGGGGCTGCGTCGGCGGGGCGGCGAGATTCGTACGTCGACCCGCGTCGACAGCGCCGAGCCGGACGGAGCTGGATGGCGGGTGCACACCACTCAGGGGGAACTCCACGCCGACCTGATCGTGAATGCCGCCGGCGCCTGGGGCGACGTGGTCGCCAGGACGGCGGGCGTCGCTCCGATCGGGCTGCGACCGCTGAGGCGAACGGCCTTCATGGTGCCCGCACCCCATGGCGACGCCGACTGGCCGCTCACCGCCGACATCGAACATCACTGGTATCTCAAGCCCGACGGCGCCCAACTGCTGTGCTCGCCAGGTGACGAAACCCCGTCGGAACCATGCGACGCGCGCCCCGACGAGATCGACATCGCGATCGCCATCGATCGCATCAACGAGGCCACGACGCTGAACATCCGATCGATCTCCTCGTCGTGGGCGGGCCTGCGCACGTTCAGTCCGGACGGATCGATGGTGATCGGCCCCGAGCCCAGCCGTCCGGGCTTCGTGTGGTGCGTCGGTCAGGGTGGCACCGGGATCCAGACCGCCCCGGGCGCCGGGCGGCTGGTCGCCGATCTCGTCGAGCGAGGTGCTCCGGGACCTGCCTTCGAATCGGTGACGCTCGACCTCGCCGGTCTGCTCCCCGACCGCTTCCGCTGAACCGTGAGGCACGGTTGTGTGCTTCCCGTTTCAGGCGATCTCGTCGACGACGAGCCGTCCACCGTCGAGTCGGAGGGTGCGAGTGATCCGTACGTGATCGAGCAGTTCGCGGTCGTGGGTGACCAGCAGCACGGTACCGGCGAACGTATCGAGCGCTTGCTCCAGCTGCTCGATGGCGGGCAGGTCGAGGTGGTTCGTTGGCTCGTCGAGCACGAGCAGATTGGCGCCGTTCGCCATCAACAGCGCCAACGACGCCCTCGTTCGCTCGCCGGGTGACAGCGACGCCGTCGCCCGCTCGACGTGCGGCCCGACCAGACCGAACTTGGCCAGCAGCGTGCGGGCTTCGCCGACCGGCAGGCCGGTTCCGTCGGTGAAAGCTCGCAACAACGTGTCGGCACCGGTGAGCTGAGCCCTGATCTGTTCGATCTCGCCGACCACCACGCCGGCGCCCAGGCGAGCGGCACCTGCCGTCGGCGAGGTCTTCTCGAGGATCACGTCGATCAAGGTCGACTTGCCCGAACCGTTGCTGCCGAGCAGCGCGATCCGCTCGCCGTAGCCGATCAGCAGATCGATCGGTCCCAAACGGAACGCGCCGCGATCGACCTCGGCCCCGTTCAGGCGGGCCACGACATCGCCGCTGCGCGGCGCGTCCGGCACGTCGAGGCGAAGCTCCCACGATTCGCGGGGCTTGTCGACCTGGTCGAGCCGCTCGATCGCCCGCTGGGTCTGCGCAGCCTTGCCGGCCAACTGTTCGGTCTGGTTCTTGCGGAACTGGCGGATGTTCTTGTCGGGTTCGTCGTTCATCGAACGCTTGACCCTGGCGAGACCCTGCGTCGCCCACTCGCGCTGTTGTTGGGTGCGCGCCGCCAGCGAACGCCGCTTCGTGTCGTACTCGTCGAAACGCTCCCAGGCGTGTTGGCGAGCGAGCTCCCGCTCCTCGAGATAGGCATGCCAGCCACCGCCGAACACGCTCAACCGGTGCGTGAACTCGTCGATCTCGGCAACGTCGGTGATGACCCGATCGAGGAAACGCCGATCGTGGCTGACCAGCAGTACGGCCGCGTCGAGGCCCAGCAACCAGTCCTCCAGCCGCCGCAAGCCGTCGAGGTCGAGATCGTTGGTGGGCTCGTCGAGCAGGTAGACATCGAACTGGGACAGCAGCAGCGCTGCCAGTCCGGCACGCGCCGCCTCACCGCCGGACAACGTCAACGTCGGCTGATCGAGCAGCCGGTCGGTGATGCCGAGCTGGTCGGCGACCACACCGATCCGCGCGTCGAGGTCGGCCGCGCCGAGCGACAGCCAACGCTGCAACGCCACGTCGTACCGATCGGCGGCGCCGGCGCCGCCGGCTGCCAGCCCCGCAGCCGCGGCATCGAGCTCGTGCTGCGCGGCCGCGACCCCGGTCCGCCGGTACATCAGGTCGCGGACACGCTCGTCCGAGCGATCGGGTTCCTGATGCAGCCAGCCGATCGTGGCCGTCGGGGGCGCCAATCGGACCTGGCCGTCATCGAGCGGAAGCCGGCCGGCGCACGCCGCGAGCAGCGTCGACTTGCCGACACCGTTCGGGCCGACCACACCGATCCGACGTCGCGGCGCAACGATCAGGTCGACGCGGTCGAGCACCGGGTGTGCACCGCGGACCACGGTGAGGGCGGAGACGGAAAGGGTTGCAGGCATGAACGAGAACTCCAACGGGTGAGCGAGCGGCCGGTTCTCATCAGCAACGCACGAGGCGAAGCGTAGGCCGGGCAGCCAACGGTCGGGGCGCCGGTTTCACACGCGACCCAGAAAGCCGGCCCCTCAGGTTGGCCACTTCGCTGCCACCGGCCAGACTCGAAGGTCCGTCTCCATCACTCCACCGGTCGGACACCCCCCACCCCTCGTGAGCACCGTCATCCTCCGCCCCTGGCAGCGCGCCGCGTTCGACCAGTTCCGCGCCAGCGAGCACCCCGACTTCCTCGCAGTGGCCACGCCCGGTGCCGGCAAGACGACCTTCGCCCTCACGTGCGCCCGAGCAGCGCTGTCCGAGGAGCGCCGACGGCTGATCGTGGTGGCCCCCACCAGCCACCTGAAGGTCCAGTGGTCGCTCGCCGCTCACCGGATGGGCCTGCAGCTCGACCCCGACTGGGCTCCCGGCCAGGGATTGGCGAGGGACGTGCACGGCCTGGTCACCACGTATCAGCAGGTGGCCAACGGTGCCGCTGCCGACAAGCTGCGCGGGTTGGCGGCCGATGGCATGGTGATCCTCGACGAGATCCACCATGCCGGGCACGAGAAGGCATGGGGCGACGGCATCCGGCGGGCGTTCGAGTTGTCCGCGAAACGATTGTCGCTGTCGGGCACCCCATTCCGCAGCGACAGCGCCAAGATCCCCTTCGTCCGCTACGACGTCACTGCCGAGGGCGACCTCGCCCACAGCGACTACACCTACGGCTACGCCGATGCGCTGCGCGACGGAGGCGTCGTGCGCCCGGTGTACTTCCCACGTATCGACGGGCAGATGGAGTGGAGCACGCCATCGGGCGACGTGCTGCGCGCCACGTTCGGCGACGAACTCGCTCGCGACCAGGTGTCGGCGCGGCTGCGCACGGCGCTCAGCCTCGACGGCGACTGGATCGCCACGGTGCTCGGCCAGGCACACGATCGTCTGCGCCTGATCCGCCGAGAGCAGCACGACGCCGGCGGGCTGGTGATCGCCATCGATCAAGAGCATGCGCAGGCGATCGCGCGCGTGTTGCGCAACCGGTTCGATACGACCGCCGACGTCGTGGTCAGCGATGACCCGATGGCATCGAGGAAGATCGCCGAGTTCGCGTCGAACGACCGGCCGTGGCTGGTCGCGGTCCGGATGGTCTCGGAGGGCGTCGACATCCCCCGGCTGCGCGTCGGGGTCTACGCCACCACCACCTCGACCGAGTTGTTCTTCCGGCAGGCCGTCGGACGTTTCGTGCGGTGGCAGGCAGGGCGTTCCAGCCAGAAGGCCTACGTGTACGTGCCGGATGATCCACGCCTGCGACACCATGCCTTCCGGATCGCGGAAGCCCGCCGCCATGTGCTGCGCCCACCATCCGAGCGCGCCGACGAGTTTGCGCCCGACGGTGAGCTCGACGGCCAGACCCACGACGACGACCTCTTCGAGCAGCTCTCGCTGTTCTCGGTCGTCTCGTCGACCGCGACCGGTGTGAAGTTCCACGCCGTCACCGAAGACGGGGTCCAGACGTTCGACCAGCACCACTTCGATTCGCAACATTTCGATTCGGAACCCGATCCGTCAGAGCCGGAGTTCGCCGACGACACGACACTCGCGATCGATCTGCCCGACATCCCGACCGATGCCGGGCTCGTGTCGTGGAGCAAGCTCAGCGTCGCCGAGAAGAAGGACGACCTGCGGACGCGCAACGCCGACGTGGCCAAGCGGCTGGTCGATCTCACCGGGTGGGGCCACGCCCGGATTCAGGGCGAGATGAATCGACTGGCCGGCGTCTCCAAGGTGTCGACCGCCACCGTCGATCAGCTGGAACGACGACTGCGTTACAGCGAGAGTTGGCTGCGGCGCCTCAAACGCAGCTGAGACGACCCACAACAGCTCGGGTTGGGCTTTCGCCGGGCGGCCGCCACACTGCTGGCCGATGGACCTTTGGACCGGCGTGTTCTTCGTGGTCGGCGTGGTTGCCCTGGTGGCCGGCGCAGAGACACTCGTACGAGGCGCCGCACGACTCGCGGCGCGGACCGGGTTGTCGCCCGTGGTCATCGGGCTCACCGTCGTCGCGTTCGGCACCAGCGCCCCGGAACTTGCCGTCAGCCTCGGCGCGGCGTTTCGCGACGAGGCCGACCTCGCCGTCGGCAACGTGGTCGGTTCGAACATCGCCAACGTGCTGCTGGTGCTCGGGCTGTCGGCCGTCGCGGGCGGTGGCCTGGTCGTCGCCCAACGGATCGTGCGAATCGACGTCCCGCTCATGCTCGCTGCGTCGGTCCTGGTGTTCGTCTTCTGCCTCGATGGCGAACTCGTTCGCTGGGAGGGCGGCCTCCTGTTCGCCCTGCTGATCGTGTATATCGGGTGGACCGTGACCGCAGCCCGGCGCTCGACCAAGCAAGCCGTCACCGACGAGTACGACGAGGCGCTGAGCGCGGAACGGCTCCGCGACAGCTCACCGCTGCTCGATGTGGCCTACGTGATCGCCGGGCTCGTCCTGCTCGTCGTCGGTTCGTCGGCGCTCGTCGAGGCCGCCACGGACATCGCCTCAGCGCTCGGAGTGAGCGAGTTGGTGATCGGCCTGACCGTCGTCGCGATCGGCACCTCGTTGCCAGAGATCGCGACATCGGTGCTCGCTGCCGCACGCGGCCAGCGCGATCTCGCGGTGGGCAACGCGGTCGGCTCGAACCTGTTCAACCTGCTGGCGGTGCTGGGCCTCACCGCCACGCTGTCGCCGTCATCGATCCCGATCCCCGACGGCGCGCTCTCACTCGACCTCCCGGTCATGATCGCAGTGGCGGTCGCGTGTCTCCCCATCTTCGCCAACGGATTCGCGCTGCTGCGATGGGAGGGGACGCTGTTCCTCGGCTATTACGCCGCATACCTCGGCTGGTTGGTGCTCGACAGCAGCGATCACGGCGCGGCGAACGAGTACGCAGTCGCGGTGCTCGGGTTCCTGGTACCGCTCAGTGTGATCACGCTCGTCGTGATCGCCGTGCGGGAACGCCGGGCGGGCGACTCGATCGCTCTCGAACCCTACTGAGACGCGTTGGGCGCCAGCAGCGCCGCTCCTGCGATGCCGGCGTTGTTGGCGAGTGCAGCCGCCACTACCTCGCAACCTGGATCGAGCCGGTCGATCCACCGGTCGGGCCGCTTGCTCGCCCCTCCACCGAGGATGACGAGTTCGGGCGAGAACAATCCCACGACGTGCCGGAGATACCGGTCGACCCGCTCGGCCCACTCGTGCCAGCCGAGCGATTCGCGCTGACGCACGCTCGCCGCCGCGCGCTGCTCGGCGTCGAAGCCGTCGAGCTCGAGGTGTCCGAGTTCGGTATTCGGCACCAGGACGCCGTCGACGAACATCCCCGAACCGATGCCGGTGCCGAACGTGAGACAGATCACCACGCCCTTGCGGTTGCGCCCGACACCCCAGGTCATCTCCGCGACACCGGCCGCATCGGCGTCGTTGAGGACGTGCACCGGCCGGCCGATCGCCGCGGCGAAGAGCGCCTCGCCGTCGACCCCGAGCCACGAGCTGTCGATGTTCGCGGCGCTTCGAACGACACCGCCCGACACGACCGAGGGCATGCAGATTCCGACCGGTCCGTCCCAGGCATGGTGCTCGACCAGGTGTTGCACGGCCACTGACAATCGGGCCGGGGTCGAGGGTCGTGGTGTGTCGATCCGGGCCCGGTCGGCGGCCAGCTCGCCGGTCGCGAGGTCGACGGGTGCGGCCTTCATCCCCGTCCCGCCGATATCGATACCGAAACTCAGCCCTGTAGGGCGCGGTGGATCGGGTTCGGTGATGGAGCGGCTCGTCACGCTCGGCAACGGTAGCGACGCCCCGACGCGACCGGACCGTACGGTCTGTTCAGGCCTTGGCGCGCGTCCGACGCAGCAACGGGTCGGCAACGGCCAGCACGCGGTCGGCGGCGCGGAAGGTGAATCCGGCGGCGCCCGGGGTCTGCTCGTCGACGAGGTTGCCCATCACCTGCAGCGTGATGTCGGCGATGCGATGCGTGCCGACGGCGAATCGCAGACCCGTGCGCATCAGGCCGGGGTGACCGATCAGGAAGGCGAACCGCCGACCGGTCCGAAGGAATCCGTCGAAGCGTTCGCCGATCTGCTCGTCATAGCGCTGCGGAGCGGTGGCCGGATCGGCGAGGAACAGATCGGCGGCCAACATCCCCGACTCGAGGCCGTAGTCGATGCCCTCGCCGTTCATCGGGTTCACGAGCCCGGCCGCATCACCGATCGCGACCCAGCCCGGACCGTGACGCTTGACCACGCTCATCGGCAGCCGCCACGCACGCGGTCGCTCGATGTTGGGTCCGATCTGCCACGAATCGGCGACCAGGCCACGGTAGCTCTCGAGGAGGTGGTTCAGATTGAGGCTCTTGAAGCCCTGCATCGTCGACAGCGCGCCGACGCCGATGTTGACGGTGCCGTCGCCGCAGGGGAACATCCAGCCGTAGCCGGGAATCCAGGTGCCGTTCTGGTCGCGGATGGTCAGACACGCCTCGAGATGGCGATCGGCGTGGCGTGGGCTCTCGACGTAGGCGCGGATCGCCAGACCGAACGGCTCTTCATGGTCGCGGTCCGCGCCGAGCGCCCGCGCCACAGCCCCTGGGGCCCCGGCTGCCGCAACCGTCAGATCGGCGTCGATCACCCCGTGCCGAGTCCGGACACCCGTGACGCGACCCGTCTCGTCGATGATCGGCTCGCCAGACGTCTCGAACCGCACATCCGCACCGGCGGTGATCGCGGCGTCGATCAGCGCGGCGTCGAGCCGGCGACGAGGCCAGACTGCGCCGTGGTCGGGGAATCTGCCGCCGCTCGGCCATGGCAACTGGCGCACCTGCTTGCCCGCGATCATGCGCAGCCCGTCGATGTGATGTGCGCCCTCGAGTGGGATGTCGAGCTCGTTCAATGCGGCAACGGCTCGCGGCGTGAGGCCGTCGCCACAGATCTTGTCGCGGCCGTGTGACGCCTTCTCGACCACCACGACACGGGCGCCCGCGCGAGCGGCGCGGATCGCGGTCGCCGCACCGGCGGGTCCACCACCGATGACGGCGATGTCGAAACGTTCAGTCATGACGCCATCGATTCAATCGCCAAAACGCGACGGGTGCGTCACCCAGATCGCCGGAATCAGGCGGTTGGATCTGCGCCGACGCCGGAAGGACCCGCTTCCGCGATGCGCTGGTGATGATGGATGACCTCGGCCACGATGAACCGCAGGAACTTCTCGGAGAACACCGGATCGAGGCCTGACTGCTCGGCGAGCGCCCGCAGCCGTGCGACCTGTCGCTCCTCGCGCTCGGGGTCGGCGGCCGGCAGGCCGACCGAGGCCTTGTAGCGGCCGACGTCCTGGGTCACCTTGAACCGCTCGGCGAGCAGGTGCACCAGGGCGGCATCGATGTTGTCGATGCTCGATCGGTACCTGTCGAGTTGCTCGTCGGTCATGCGGATGTGACGCTACCGGATCACCGGCTCGGGGCGCGGAGCCGAGCGCGCTACGTTCACCGCATGAGCGACCTGCCGCTGCTGTTCGTCGACCACCCGTTCCCCGATCTGTATCGCGACCTGGTCGACGGCCGGGCGATCATCTGCGGATCGGGGTCGGACGAGCGTCTCGACGCCGCCGATGCTGTGATCGCCGGTGCAACCCGACTCTGGGATGCCACGGCATGTGCGCTCGCCCCCAGGCTCCGGGTGATCTCCCGAGTCGGGGTCGGGTACGACAACGTCCGTGTCGCCGATGCCGCAGCCGCCGGCGTCGTCGTCTGCAACACGCCGTTGGCCCCGACGGTCTCCACTGCCGAGCACACGATGGCGCTGCTGTTGGCGATCACCAAATACCTCCCCCACCAGATCGATCGCGCTCGCCAGGGGCTGCCGGGTGAACCGGTCGGCCGCTCGCTCGAGCTCGATGGCCGGGTGTTGGGCCTGATCGGCATCGGCCGCATCGCCACGCGCGTCGCCCTGGCAGCCCAGGCGCTCGGTATGCGCGTGATCGCCAACGACCCCGGCGTCGCGGTTCCACCCCTGCCCGGCGTCGAGCTGGTCAGCCTGCCCGACCTGCTGGCCGTGGCGGATGTCGTCTCGATTCATGCGCCAGCGCTGCCATCGACGATCGGCATGTTCGACGAGCGGACATTCGCGGCGATGAAGCCCGGCGCCTACCTGGTCAACTGCGCTCGCGGCGCCCTGGTCGACCACGACGCGCTCCTGGCGGCGATCGATCGGGGCCACCTCGCCGGCGCCGGACTCGACGTCACGGATCCCGAGCCGCTCCCCGCCGGCCATCCACTGCTCGACCGAGCGAACGTGGTGATCACACCGCACGTCGCGTCGGCGAGTGTCGCAGGCCGACGCCGGTTGTACGAGCACGCCATCGAGAACGCGTTGGCCGTGCTCGACGGCCGCCCGGCGACCGTCGTACCGCTGCCCACGACGTGACAGAATCGGGCGATGACGAGCATGCGCGATCGATGGGCGGCGGGCAACGAGACCTTGGGGTTCTGGCTGTCGGTACCCGGGTTGATGGGCGCCGAGATCGCCGCCCGCCAGCGCGTCGACTACGTGTGCATCGACACGCAGCACGGCGCGATCGACTACCTGAGCTCGGTGTCGATGATCCAAGCGGTCGACCTCGCCGGCGGCACGCCGATCGTGCGCGTGCCCTGGAACGAGCCCGGCATCATCGGCAAGACGCTCGACGCCGGCGCCCACGGCGTCATCGTGCCGATGGTCAACACCCGTGACCAGGCCGAGGCGGTCGTGCGCGCCGCCCGCTACGCCCCGCAGGGGGCGCGCAGCTGGGGCCCGGTGATGGCCGGACTACGGCACGCCGACAATCGTCAGTGGGCGGAGGCCAACGTCGTTGTGATCCCGATGATCGAGACCGTCGAAGCGATCGGCAATCTCGACGACATCCTCAGCGTGCCCGGTATCGACGCCATCTATGTGGGTCCTGCCGATCTGGCCATCACGCTGGGCCTCGGCCCGAGCGGCAACGAGGGCAACCCGGTGTTCGACGATGCCCTCGCCACCATCGTGGCCGGCTGCCGTCGCCACGACGTCGTGCCGGGCATCCATTCCACCGGAACGCTGACCCCGCTGAGACGGCTGCAGGGCTTCCGAATGATCACCGTGACCAGTGACGCCTTGGCGATGCGAGCGGGGTACGAAGCCGAGCTCGCTGCTGCCAGAAGTGCGCTCGGTGCAACCGACTCCGCATCGTCGGGCGATCTCTACTGACCGGGGAGAGTACTGACCGGGGAGAGCGCTAGCGATCCGGTCGGTCGGGCACGGCCACGATGCGGCCTGCCGATCGAGCCAGGGCAATCCGATCGTGACCAGCGAGATCGCGCCTGATCTCGATCTCGACGAGACCCGCACGGCGCATCAGCGATCTGACCGCGTCGCCCTGATCGGCGCCGATCTCGAGCACCAGCCAGCCGCCGGCGACGAGGTGCTCGGGTGCATCGGCGATGATGCGACGGAGATCGTCGAGGCCGTCGCCACCCGAGAACAGCGCGCCTGCGGGCTCCCACTCGCGCACCGACTGGGCCAGTTCGCCCGATTCGTCGGCGACATAGGGCGGGTTGCTCACGATCACGTCGAAGCGTCGATCGATCGGCAGAGGATCGAACCACTCACCCTGGACGGCGATGACGTTGCGCGCCGACCGACCGATCCCGGCCAGGTTGGCGCGGGCGACGTCGAGTGCGTCGGCGCTGGCATCGGTGATCCAGATCGTCGTACCGTCGAGCGGCAGTTCGGTGGCCATCGACAACCCGATCGCACCCGATCCGGTGCCGAGATCGGCCACGAACCTCGGCGACGGGACGTTGCGGGCGATCTCGATCGCAACCCCCGCGACGAGTTCGGTCTCGGGACGCGGGATGAGCACCCTCGGGTCGACCGCGAGATCGAGGTGCCGGAACGCCCATCGACCCAGCACGTACTGGATCGGCTCGCCGGAGCGATAGCGGGCGATCATCGACCGGAGATGGGCAACCATCCGCTCGCTGACCGGCTCGTCGAGTGCCGCATCGAAGTCGTCATCGTCGAGCGACGTCGCGACCTCGCACAACCATCGCGCCTCGTGCCGGGCCGACAGTGCCTCGGCGGTTTGCGACCACAACTCCCGCAGCGTGAGCGCGTCCATCAGCCCTGGATGTCGGCCAGCTGGCGCGTCCGCTCGTCCTGCAACAAGGCGTCGACCACGGGATCGAGATCGCCCGCCAGCACGTCGGTCAGCCGGTGGATCGTGAAGCCGATGCGATGGTCGGTGACCCGGTTGTCCTTGAAGTTGTAGGTGCGGATCTTCTCACTGCGACCGCCACCGCCCACCTGCGAGCGCCGCTCGGCGGACATCTCCTCATCGCGTTCGCGCTCGGCGACTTCGTACAGCCGGGCGCGCAGGACCTGCATCGCCCTGGTGCGGTTCTGGAGCTGGCTGCGCTCGTCCTGCATCGTGACGACCACGCCCGTCGGCACGTGCGTGATGCGCACCGCGGAATCCGTCGTGTTCACGTGCTGCCCGCCGGCGCCGGAGGCACGGTAGACGTCGATGACGAGGTCGCGTTCATCGACGGTGACGTCGACGTCGTCGGCCTCCGGGAGCACCGCGACCGTCGCCGACGACGTGTGGACCCTCCCCTGGCTCTCGGTGACCGGCACCCGTTGAACCCGGTGCGGTCCGCCCTCGAACTTGAGGCGCTGCCACGCGTCGCCGCCCTTGACCACGAAGGTGATCTGGTTGATCCCTCCCAGGTCGCTCGGATCGTGCGACAGCGTCTCGACCTGCCAGCGACGACGGGACGCGTATGCGACGTACATATCGTGCAGGTCACGAGCGAACAGATTGGCCTCCTCACCGCCCTCGGCGCCGCGGATCTCCATGATCACGGCCCGACCGGCATGGGGGTCCTTCGGAAGCAGCAGCCCGCGAAGGCGCTCTTCGAGCAGCTCGATCTCGGCGATCGCCTCGTCGATCTCGGTCTGGGCGAGCACGCGGCCGTCGGCGTCGGCACCCTCGAGCAGCTCGCGCGCGACGTCGAGGTCGCCAACTCTCGCTTCGTAGGCCGCGAACACCTCCACCGTCGGCTCGAGCTCTCGGTAGCGCTGGGACACGGTGCGCAGCTGATCGGGGTCGGCGATCGTGACGGGGTCGGCGAGTCGCGCCGCGAGTTCGCGGAACTCCTCGGAGGCTGAGGTGAGGCGGTCGTGCACACCGGGATCGAGCATGGCACTGCGAGGTTACCGCCAATCGATCTGAGCAAATCCTGAGTTGCATACACTCAAGATTCCTATATGATGTCAGTACGCAGACATTGAGTCTGCCCGTCGGCGCTCGCGCCGGCCAGTCGCCATTACCGTTCACATCTCATGGAGGATCCCCAGATGCTTGTTCGCCGTTACCCGACCACCACCATCGATCGCAGCTTCGATCGCGCCTTCGAGCAGCTCACGAATTCGTTCTTCGACTCCCGGCGCCAGTCCGGACCCGCCGTCGATGGCGGCTGGAAGGACGACGAGTACGTGCTCACCGTCGACCTGCCCGGCGTTCCGGCCGAGGCGGTCAGCGTCGAAGTCACCGGCAACACGCTGGTGCTCGGCGCCGCCACCGACACGATGGAATGGCAGCGCAGTCTGAAGTTGGGCGGACGCCTCGACCCCGACAAGGTGCGAGCCAACCACGTCGACGGCCGCCTGACCGTCCGGATCGGCACCTACGACGAGCCAGAGGCCCGTCGTGTCGAGATCGACACCGCCCCGGCCCCCCAGGCCATCGAGGCCACCAGCGAAACCGCCGACGAAGAGGCCAACACCTGACGCCAGTAACTTGACCCGGCCGGCCACGTCGTGCCGGTTGCGCTGACGGTCAGTCGATCGCAGCGAACTCGACCGGTCGACGAAGCAGCGCAGCGATCTCTTCGGTCGCGGGCAAACGGTCGCGCGACGGCGTCGCCAACACCAACCGAACCCCATCGCCGACGCTCGGTTCGGCCGCTTCGGCGGCCGACCGGGCGTCGGCCGCGAACGGCACCAGATCGAGTTCGACACCGGTCGAGCACACGACGACGACCGCACCGCCGTACCGATCGGTTCCCATCGCCACGCACGGGGTCGGATCCTTGAGATTCAGGCGCGGGAGCGGCGGTGAAGCCGCCCGGATCTCGACTGCGCCGACCAGTTCGGGGGCCTGTTCGATCCGCCACCGGACGAAACGTTCGGCGGCCAAGCGGTTGAGAGGATGCGGCGACGCGTCGACGCGTCGCTGCAGGGCGACCGCGGCGACGATCCTGGCGAGCGACTCGACGGTGGGCACATCGCCATGCATCATCTGGAACGCCTCTCGATCGTGTGTGCCGACTCCGACCTCGAGGCGGACCGTTCCGTCGAACGGGTCGTCGACGACGCGGCAGACCTCCAGGCCCCGAACTTCGCCGAACAGCACACCGTGCTCGACCAGCGGCGTGGCTCCCCCTGCGACGATCAGTCCGCGCATCGTCTCGTGCACGGGTGGCAGGGTCGGCGGAACAGGAAGTGGTTCTGCGACGGCCGGTATCAATCGGCGCCCTTCCGATCTCCAGACGATGACCGGTATCGAGAATGCTTCGGCCCGGCGGGCAAGCGCCCCGGTGCCGGCCTCGGCGATCACGTGCAGCGAACCCGCCCCGGCACGGGTCGCCCAGACGAGGGCTGCTCCGAGGCGGTCCGCGGGCCGATCGTCGAGCAGCACCCACGCCACGTCGCCGTGGAGCAGCGCCGCACCGGGCGCGAACCCGACCGGCTCCGCGACCGAGTCGTCGGCGAGATGGTCGCGAACCAGCGCCCGGAGCTTCAGCCCGACCAGCTTGCTGCGGCGCTCACGTGGATCGGGATCGGAATCTGTCACCGCTCCGACGGTAGCGCCCTCGAACCGCGACTCCCGACCTCGATCGGGCCCGAAGCTCCTGTCGTCGAGCAGGCCAGAGACCGGCCGGACGAGCAGGCCGGACGAGCGGGTCAGGCGACGAAGTACCCGAGCACGTCGGCGATCACGTCGCAGTTCGCCTTCGGGCTGGCGATCTCGACGGCGCCGTCACCGAGCCGGCAGATCACCAGATTGGCGATTGTCTGACCCGGCGCGACGTTGAGATTCGATGTGCCCGTCGGGTCCTCACCAGCGGGCCAGATCGACACGTACGAGGGTCCAGCGACATTCGTGGCCGCCACGTTCATCACGACCGCCGTCGCACCCTGGGGCACCACCCCGTTGCCGGCCAGGCCAAGCAGGAGGGTGCGGCTCGGGCCGACAGGTGCCCGGTCGGCACCGAGGCCGCTTCTCGTGTCGAGCACACGCCGAGGAGGCGTTGCTCGAAGGAGATCGCCGTCGGAGCCGAAGTAGCCGAACACGTCGGCGAGCGCGTGCATACCCTGGCCGACCCCACTGAGTGTGATCTGGCCGCCCGAGCCGATCCGGCAGATCGCGAGGTTGGGCACGGTGTCACCCGTGGCGAAGTTGACATTCGACGTCGTTCCCGCCGGCGCACCGGTCGGTGTCAGCCTCAGGTATCCGGCCGACGCCGCCTCCGTGACGGTCAGGTTCAGCACGACCGCCGTGGCGCCTTTCGCCGGGACGCCCGCCTTGCCGGCCACCTTCACGTCGACAGATGATCTGTCGGCCAGCTTGCCGCTGCGAATGCCCTTGCCGGTGCGCGTATCGAACAACCGCGACGGCAACACCGGCTTGAATCGGTCGCCAGGCTTGGTCGTGAAGTATCCGAACACATCCACCAGACAGTGGGTCTGGCCGTGCGAGTTGAAGACGTCGATGCACCCGTCACCACCGATGCCCATCACGACCAGGTTCGGAACCGGTCGGCCGGGACCGCCGTTGAGGTTTGACGTAGTGGGTCGCGCGGTCGAACCGGGGTACACCGTGAAGTACATCGGCGAGGTGGCATCGACCGCGGTGACGTTGGCGACGACGGCGGTTGCGCCCTTGCTGGGCACGCCGCCCTTGCCGGCAACCTTGACCCGCATCCGTTCACCTGGTTGCAGCTGGCGATTGACGCCGCCCAGTCCGATTCGGGTATCCGCAATCCGCGCCGGTGTGAGCGGCACCAACATCGACGGAGCGGTGACTGTCGCCGGACCGGGAGCGATCGCCCCACCCGGATCGCGACCTGGACCGCGACTGAACAGCTTCAGGTTCTCGAAGTTCCCACCGAGCACATCGCTCGATCCACCGCCGAGCCAGCCATCGATGATCGAGGCGTAGTACGAGCGGAAGTCGACGTGATGCGGCATCCGGTCCCAGCGCTCGAGACCGGCCAGCGAGGGGCGGCGACCGTATCGGCCGCCCTTCACGTTCTGTCCGAAGACGAAGTGGGGAGCCGACGTGCCGTGGTCGGTGCCATCGCCGTCGTTGTCCCAAGGTGTGCGCCCGAACTCGGAGAAGGTCATCACGGTCACGCGACTGGCCCAGGCTGGATCCAGTACCTCGAAGAACCGTTTGACGGCGACGTTCAGCTCGGCCATGCGAGTCGGGTGCTGGGTGGGCTGGCCGGCATGGCTGTCGAAGTCACCCCATCCGGCGGTGACCACTCGGAAACCGAGGTTGGCGTTGATCAGGCGGGCGGCGATCTCGAGTCGGGCGATGAGATCGCCATCGGGGAGCAGGTCGTCGTCGGGAATCACCGGCGCCAAGGTCTTCGCCAACTCGAGTTGATCGACGAACGCCTGACCGACCGCTTTGAACCACGGGCCATGGTTGTTCGAACGCATGTCGCGGATGGCGGCGTATTGGTTCAGCTCGTTCGGGGAGACGCCTGCGCCGAACGACGGGCGGTTCGGTGGGACGACCGTCCCCTGCGCGGTGGCACCGATCAGGTGGAGCGGCACGGAGTAGCCCACCTCAGCCGCCGCGTAGAGATCCCTCGAGCCGTGGAGGTAGCCGTCGAGCCACCGCCCGAGCCATCCGGTGGAGGGAATTGCGTTGGGGCGGCCCGCCATCCAGTACGCCATCGAGTTGAAGTGCGACAGGTCGGGATTCGCGTAACCGACGCCCTCGACGATGGCCAGCTGACCGCGATCCCACATCTTCTTGAACTCGGTCAATGCCGGGTTGAGGCCGGTGTTGCCGTCGATCGCCAGGGTCTGGTTGGCGGGTACGGCGAGCCCGCCGTGCATGGTGTAGTAGTTGCCGTCGTTGATCGGCACCACGGTGTTGAGGCCGTCGTTGCCGCCGTACATTCCGAGCACGACCAGGATCCCGTCGGTCGGGCCGACCGGTCCCGCAGCCCAGGCCGCCGGATCGTGGCCGGGAATCATCGAGTCGAGCAGAGAGCCTGCGCCGCCGGCGACGACACCGGCCCCGACGCCCATGCCGACGAGTTGGAGAAACCGGCGGCGGTCGAGGTGGTGGGCGTCGGTTTCGGGCCGATGGAGATGTGCCATCGCCGCTGCGGTCGAGATGTCGGGATCGAGCATGGTGTCCTCAGGCGAGGTGGAAATCGGGGGCGAGCAGGATGAGGGAGATGAGGCCGTTGCGTTCCCAACGGGTCATCTTGGTCGACAGCGCGCCGAGCGCCTGATGGGACGAGTTCGTGAGGGTGATGCGCATCAACTCGAGGAATCGATCGAGCAGCTCGATCGGCCGATCGCTGTAGTAGCCATCGGTCACTTCGGTTCGCGAGATATTGCCGCCCGCCAGGTGGATCAGATCGTCACCGGACCAGTAACCGGCCATCGAACGCCAAGCCATGTTCCGAGCCACGTCGGTCCGTTTCGACATCGCGCTCGCGTTCACCCAGTAGCCGTTGTGCTTCCAACCGCTGACATTGGGCGGGAACAACGGCCGCTGGCCCATGCCTTGCATGAGCCACAGAGGTGCTGCCTCCTCCGAGCGCATGCCGAGTGCGACCAGCGAGGCCACGACGTACTCGACAGGGGTGCGCACCCGACCCTGCTTCACGGCGGTCGAATAGAACGCGTCATGGGTCAGCATCGCTCGCAGCCACGGCTTGATGTCGAAATCGGCATCGATCGCCGCGGTGCGCATGGCCGAGATCACGCCGGCCGGAGGCTCGGTGCCCGCGAACTCGATCCACAGCTTCTTGGACAGGAACTCCGCAGCGACCTCGCGCGTCTTGCGGCCGCGGTTCGCCACGATGCTGGCGCGGTTGGGAACCGTCCCGTTGCCGAGGATCACGTTGATCGTGTCGAAGCCGTGCTGCTTCGGATTGGCCCCCGAGTTGATCCTGCGGCCGAGGAACCGCTTCACCGAACCGTCGTGCCACTCGGGTCGCCAGACGTACTGACCGGTGTCCCACTGATCCGTATGACCGGTCCAGGCTGCGGTCGCCGCCTCGACATCGGCCTCGGTGTAGTTGCCGACACCGAGCAGGAACAGCTCCATCAGCTCACGGGCGAAGTTCTGGTTCGGGGACGACTGCTGGTTCTGGTTGTTGTCGAGGTACCGCAACATCGCGACCTGGGTCGACATCTCGAGAGCGAGGCTGCGCAGGTTGCCGAGCGCGCCGGTGCGGAACGTGTCGATCTGCTCCTGCATGAGCAGCGCCGACCCGACCTTGTTGAACTCCGAGCAGAAGTGACCGTGCCAGAAGAAGCTCATCTTCTCCTGGATCGGCCGGGGCGAGTCGTGCGCCATGCGATTGAACCAGAAATGGGTGAGCTCCTCGCCGCGCCGCCAATTCTCGGTCTCGGTGAACGTCAGCGAGGGAGGATTGGCGGGTGCCGACAGGATGTTGTCGACCGCATCGTCGATGGTGGGAAGCACCTTGAGTTCGTTGACACGCGGCGCGCGCGCGACGTACTCGGTCCGTCGGAGCAGATGTTCGATGTCGGGTTTGCTTGGCATTCGACCCCCGGGAGGCTTCGAGGTTGGATCGTCGGCCGCCCGACCGAACTTGAGGAGCTCATCGACAGTTTGACGCAAATCTGAAGCCAGGTCGGCGCGCCGCGCCGCGGCCGGGCTTCGACAGCGAGCGCAGCGACAAGGCCCGCAACGACGAGGACCGCCCGATAGGGCGGTCCTCGTCGTCCATTGCGGGCCGGCGCAGGCGCCGTCAGGGCAATGAAGTCAGCTCTTGGTACGGCTGCCGTAGCGCTTGTTGAAACGCTCGACGCGGCCACCGGAGTCCACCAGCTTCTGCTTGCCGGTGTAGAACGGGTGGCACTCGTTGCACAGCTCGAGCAGTTGCTCGCCCGGCTTCGTCGACTTGGTGGTGAACGTGTTGCCACACGAACACTTCACATTGACGTCAGCGTAGGTGGGGTGAATTTCCGTCTTCATGATGGGCTCCTCAAAATCAACAGAGTGATACTACCGGCGGAAACCCGCCGCGTATTCCCGACGCACCGAGATCCGGCCGAACAGCCGGGGAGTCACATGCCGGGTTGCTTGGCGATCTCGGTGAGGAACTCGTCGTTGGTTCGGAATGTCTTGAGTCGGTCGACGAGCAATTCGAGACCGGGTGCAGCGTTGCCGTCGGCGGCCAGCCCCGAGAGCACCCGGCGCAACTTCCAGACCATCTGCAGCTGCTTGCGGTCGTAGAGCAGCTCCTCGTGACGGGTGCTGGACGCATCGACGTCGATCGCCGGGTAGATCCGTCGCTCGGCGAGCTTACGATCGAGACGCAACTCCATGTTGCCCGTTCCCTTGAACTCCTCGAAGACGGCCTCGTCCATGCGGCTGTTCGTCTCGACCAGCGCCGTCGCCAGAATCGTGAGCGAGCCGCCCTCCTCGACGTTGCGCGCAGCACCGAAGAACTTCTTGGGCGGATACAGCGCGCCGGCGTCGATACCGCCCGACAGGATGCGGCCGCTGGCCGGGGCCGCCAGGTTGTAGGCGCGGGCCAGGCGGGTGATGCCGTCGAGGATCACCACGACGTCCTCGCCGTACTCGACCATCCGCTTCGCCTTCTCGATGCACATCTCGGCGATCTGGGTGTGCTCGTCGCTGGGACGGTCGAAGGTGGAGGCGATGACCTCGCCCTTCACCATCCGCTTCATGTCGGTGACCTCTTCGGGGCGCTCGTCGATCAGCAGCACGATCAGCTTGCATTCGGGATTGTTCTTCTCGATCGAGGCGGCGATGGTCTTCATCACGGTCGTCTTGCCGGCCTTGGGCGGCGAGACGATGATGCCGCGCTGCCCCTTGCCGATCGGCGACACGAGGTCGATGATGCGCGCCGTCATGTTGCCAGGATCGGCGGGATCCTCCATCGACAGCCGCGAGTCCGGGAACAGGGCGGTGAGGTCTTCGAACCGCAGGCGCTTCTTCGCGTCGTCGGGCGGGCGACCGTTGACCTTGTGGATCTCGAGCATCGCCGGGTTCTTCTCGTTGCGACCCGCTGGGCGCGACAAGCCGACCACGTGGTCGCCCTTGCGCAGTCCGTACTGACGCGAGAGTTTCACCGGCACGTACGAATCGCTCTTGGTGGCGAGATAGTTGTTGAGTCGCACGAAGCCGTAGCCCTCGTCGCGAATGTCGAGGTAGCCCTCGATCTCGACGGGCTCATTGCTGACCTGCGTAACGTCACCGTCGTCGCCCTCGAGCAGTTCGCGGTCCTCGCCCTGCGGGCCGTCCTGGCCGCCGCGACCCTTACGACGCCGACGACGTCGCTTGTTGCCGCCACCACCGTCATCACCATGGCTCTGCTGACCGCCGCCCTGCTGGCTGCCGCCCTGCTGGCCGCCGCCCTGGGTTCGGTTCTGGTTGCTCTGATTGCGACCGCCGTCGTTGCGCGGCGCACGATCACCGCGATCGTTGCTGCTCGGTCGCCGATCGTCGCCAGTGGGCTTCGGCGCAGGCTGGCCGCCGGCCTCAGGCGTCGGATCACCGGCGGCCACACCAGCCGACGGTGCGCCGGCGCCGTCGGTCGCCGTGGCGCCCGCTTCGCCGGAACCCGAACCGGTACCGGTGTCGAGCCCGATCTCCCATTCGGCCTTCGGCTCATCGGCCGCGATCGCCTCACCGGCCGGCGCAGCGTCGGCCGCCGGCGGCGCCTCACCGGTGGAATCGACGGTCGAATCAGCCGCCTTTGCCGTCGCGCCAGCGCGCGGTGCCGGCGTCACGACCGGGCTGGTGTCGCCACCCGATCCGCCGGTCTTGGCGAGAATCTGGTCGATGATGTCGGACTTCTTGTTGCGAGCGTTGGCCTTGACGCCGAGCGCCTCGGCGATCTGGATGAGCGCCGTCTTGTCCTTGGATTCGAGGACGGATTGTTCGAGAGCTTGAGCGGTCACGATGACCCTTCTTCTGAGATTGGGACGGACCCGGACTGGGTCGTTCCGATGAGGTGGGATCCCCCGATGGAGGGTGGAGCACGGTGCCGGCCCTCAGTGGCGACAGGATCGTCACGGAATGCGAGAGGACGCAGCGGTGGTACGCACATGCACCGAACGGTTACGTCCAGATCGGTGAACCCCTCCGAACCGTCGCTGCACACCGCAACGTCAAACGTCGAGATGATCGGGCGATGATGACTCGGAGTTGGTGACGGGTCGAAACAAGTGCGACCCGGGAAACCCCAGGTGTCGACATTGTAGCGACTCGACACCCCACGGTGCAACGCTTTGCCGAACACGTGTGCGGGCCCGGCCCCCGGCACACCCTCCGCGATGCGGTGACCCGGGTTGCGATCAGGCCACGATGCGAGCGACCGAACGGACGAACGCCTGCACATCGACGAGATCGTTGGCCAGATGCTCGGTGCGCTCGGGAAGGTCGAACAGGTCGGCCAGGTGGGCCGGCAGCGCCGGGCGGACTCCGGTCGCCTGTTCGACGGCGTCGGGAAACTTCGCCGGGTGAGCGGTCGACAGCGTGATGATCGGGCGGTCTCCGCCGATCGCCCGCGCCGCCGCAGTGCCAGCCGCAGTGTGGGGATCGATCAGCAGGCCGGTGTCGGCGTGGACCCGGCGGATCTCGTCGAGCGTCTGCGCATCGTCGAAACTGGCCGCCCTGAACGTGCCCTCGATGAAGTCGGCCCGCTGGTCGGCCTCGATATCGAGGCGACCGGAGGCGCGGAATCGGCCCAGCTGCTCGGCCGTGAGGCCACCGTCGCGGCCGTTCATCTCGAACAGCAGACGCTCGAAGTTCGACGACACCTGGATGTCCATGCTGGGGCTGAGCGTTGCGATGACCTCGCGGGTCGACATGTCGCCATCGTTGATGAAGCGGGTGAGGATGTCGTTCGAGTTCGACGCCACGATGAAGTCGTGGATCGGCGCGCCCATCCGCCGGGCGATCCAGCCCGACAGCACGTTTCCGAAGTTGCCGGTCGGCACACAGAACGTGGGCGCCGTCGCCAGCGTCTGCGAGGCGGTGACGTAGTACACGATCTGCGCCATGACGCGCGCCCAGTTGATCGAGTTGACGGCCGACAGCTGCAGCTCGTCTCGGAATCCGGCATCGCCGAACATTTCCTTCACGAGGTCTTGGCAGTCGTCGAAATTCCCGTCGATGGCGACGGTGTGCACGTTCGGGCTGTCGACCGTCGTCATCTGTCGGCGCTGCACATCGCTGGTGCGGCCGGCCGGATAGAGAATGACGATGTCGACGTTCTCGCAGTGCTTGACGCCGTCGATCGCCGCCGAACCGGTGTCACCGCTGGTCGCCCCGACGATCGTGATGCGCCGACCCTGCTCGGCGAGCACACGGTCGAACATCCGACCGACGAGCTGGAGCGCGACATCCTTGAAGGCGAGCGTGGGTCCGTGGAACAGCTCGAGCAACCATTGCCGCTCATCGATCTGCACGAGTGGAACGACCGCAGGATGCCGGAACGTGCCGTAGGCCTCACGGCACAGGTCGACCATCACGGCGGGCGTCAGATCGTCGCCGACGAACGGTGCCATCACGGCGGCCGCTACGTCGGGGTAGTCGTGAACCCCCGTGAGATTCGGCAACGCCGGCCAGGTGGCCGGCATGTACAGACCGCCATCGTTGGCGAGCCCGGCCAACAGCACGTCGGCAAAGCCGAGCTCCGGGGCCTGCCCGCGGGAGGAGACATATCGCATACCGTCCCGCCCCTCAGGAACCGATCACGCGGATGAAACCGCCGACGCGTCGCACGACGTCGAGCTCGCGCAGCGAGCGCACGGTCGCTTGGACGTCGGCCTCGCGGGCGAGGTGGGTGATGAACACCAATCGCGCATCGGCCCCGATGCCTTCTTGCTCGGCCGCGCGGATGCTGACACCGTGGGCGGCGAACGCCCCGGTGACGGCGTGCAGCACACCGGGCTGGTCGGCCACGTCGAGGCTGAGCAGGTATTCGGCACTGGTCTCGTCGATCGGCCGGATCACGGCCTTGGCGAAGGTGCCGAGGCTCCCGTGCGTGCCCTTCGACAGGTTGACCGCCGCGTCGATCACGTCGCCGAGCACTGCCGAGGCGGTCGGAGTGCCTCCGGCCCCGCGGCCGTAGAACATGAGCTGACCGACCGCGTCGCCTTCGACGAACACGGCGTTGTAGCTCTCTCGAACACTGGCGAGCGGATGATGCAGCGGCACCATCGCTGGGTGGACGCGCACGGCGACATCGCCGGTTGCGGCATCGCGCTCGGCGATCCCCAACAGCTTGACGACGTAGCCGAGCCGCTGGGCGACCGCGATGTCGGTGGCCGTGATGCCGCTGATGCCCTCGTGGTACACGTCGCCCGCGACGACCCGGGCGCCGAACGCGATCGATGCGATGATGGCCGCCTTGGCGCCGGCGTCGAATCCCTCGACGTCGGCCGTGGGGTCGCGCTCGGCGTAACCCAGCTCCTGCGCCTCGGCGAGCGCCTCGCCGTACTCCGCGCCTTCCTCGCTCATCTTCGTCAGGATGAAGTTCGTCGTTCCGTTGAGGATGCCCATCACCCTGCTGATGGGCTCGCCCCGCAGGCTCTCACGCAACGGTCGGATGAGTGGGATGCCGCCGGCCACCGCGGCCTCGAACAGCAGATCGACGCCATTCGACTCGGCGGCCGCGAACAACTCGGACCCGACATTGGCCAACAGTTCCTTGTTGCCCGTCACGACCGGCTTGCCCGAGGCGAGGGCCGTCATGATCAGCTCGCGCGCCGGCTCGATCCCACCGATCACCTCGACCACGAGGTCGATCTCGGGGTCGGTGACGACAGCGTGAGCGTCCCGCGTGAGCACGTCGTCGGCGAACGACAGACCGCGGTCGCGAGACACGTTGCGAACGGCGACCCGGGTGACCTCGAGCCGCAGGCCCGTGCGAGCTTCAATCATGTCGGCTTGCTGTTCGATCAGCGGGACGAGGGCACCGCCCACGTTGCCGCAGCCCAGCAGACCGACTCGGATGGTGCGGGACGTCACGTCGTTGGCCACGGCCGGAAGGCTACTGGTGCGATCCAGAACGTCGACCGTACGTTTGCCGACCCACGGCCGCGTCGTTCCGGATACGACGCGGTCCTCGGTGGTCGTCGTCCGGTTCGGCGCCTGACTCGATAGGGGTCTACGACGGGCTCGACGCCGCAGGACGCCGCACGTCGTAGTACTCGTCGACGGCGGCGATCACCTCGTCGAACCGCGTCCGTGGCAGCACCGAGCCTTCCCGCCGCGTGCTCTGCTCGTCGAGATCGAGCATCCGCCAGATACGGGCGTAACTCTGGCGACGCTTCGGATCCCAATCGCCGATACCGATCGCGATCTGCGCCTCGCGGTCCGACCGCTTCGTGGTCAACGGCACGCCGACCAGCTTCGTGCCACGACGACCGATCACGACGACCGGGCGATCCTTGCCCTGTTGGGGATCCTCTTCGAACGGCACCCACGCCCAGACCACTTCGCCCGGATCCGGGTCGCCGTCCATGCGTGGCGAGTACTCGACCGTCACCACTCCTTCCGGAGGCAACTGCCGCGTGCCAGGCGGAACTGGCCCGGCTCGTTTCGTCGTGGCCCGCACGCGTTCGGTCGTCTTCCTGGCCGTCTGCTTGGCGGTCTTCGTGACCGTCGCACGTCCTCGACCGAGGATGTCCTTGAGAGCATCGGCCACCCCACCACCCGTCTTCGACGACCCGGAGCGAGATGAGCTGGAAGTGTTCGATGCGGGAGCGGAGGTCGGTCCACCCCGGGCGGCGGAGTCGGCGGGCTCGGGGGGACCCTTCTCGAGACGGCGGCCACCGCGAGCCTTCTGCGTGAGTTTCTCGAAGTAGCTGCCGACGTCTCGAGCCATGCGGGCGATCGTACGGCGGGCCATCGCGTCCGCTTCACGCCGACCGACCTCGGCGTGCTTGTCTGGCAGCATGCGCAAGCCCCGACTGACGACCCTCCGCCTGATCCACCGTGCCGACGAGCCGGTGGCCACGCTGCTGTTGAACCGCCCGGATCGACTCAACGCACTCTCGCGCGACCTGTTGCGCGAGATCCCGATCGCCTGTCGTTGGCTCGACGAGACGTCATCGATCAAGGCCGTCGTCGTACGCGGAGCCGGACGGGCGTTCTCGGCCGGCTTCGATCTGAACGACTTCACGACGATGGACGACACGTCCTCGCCGATCGAGACGGCCGACCTGGGACGGCTGGCGACCGAGGCGCTGACCGACGTCCGCCCACTGACGGTCGGGGCGGTGCACGGCCACTGCGTCGGAGGCGGGCTCCTGATCGCCGCCGCCTGTGATCTGCGGCTCGCCAGCGACGATGTACGTTTCTCGATTCCGGAAGTCGACCTCGGGATCCCGCTGGCCTGGGGCGGCATCCCCCGCCTGGTGCGCGAGCTCGGCCCCGCGATCACGAAGGAACTCGTGCTGACCTGCCGGCCCTTCGGTGCCGCCGAGGCGCTCGGCCTGAGGTTCCTGAATCGTGTCGTGCCCGGCGTCGACCTGGTTGCAGCGGCGGATGCGCTGGCGGCCGAGCTGGCGGCCAAGCCGAGCTTCGCACTGCGTGCCACGAAGACGCAGGTGAACGCCGTGATGGACGAGATCGCCGGCGTGGCCAGAAACGCCAGCGACGCCCACACGTTGACGGTGGCGCTGCGCGATCCCGAGTCGCGAGCGGCAGGTCGCGCCTATCTCAGCGCCCGCAGCAAGTAGCCACGTCGGGTCAGCCGACGTCGGTGGCGAGCAGGTCGTCGAATGTCTCGCGGCGGATCACCACGAGGGCGTCGCCGTCTCGGACGAACACGACGGGTGGTCGCGTGATGGCGTTGTAGTTGGAACCCATCGAGCGGCCATAGGCACCCGTGACCGGCGTCGCCAGGAGGTCGCCGACCCGGGCGTCAGCCGGCAGTTTGGCGTCGAACAACAACACATCGCCGCTCTCGCAGTGCTTACCGACCAGGCGACCATGCTGGGTGCGGTCGGCGAACGGCGCCCTCGGCAGGAACGACTCGTAGCCCGATCCGTACAGAACTGGCCGCGGGTTGTCGCTCATGCCGCCGTCGACCGAGAAGTAGGTCCGCACACCGGGGATGTGCTTGATCGTGCCGAGCGTGTACACGGTGAGGGCGGCGGCGGCGACGATCGAGCGCCCCGGCTCGACGCTGACGCGAGCCGTCACGCCCAGCGACTCACACGCGTCGTGCAGCACGTGACCCCACTGGGTCAGCGTCGGCGCCTCCTCGGTGGCGACGTAGGCGACGCCGAGGCCACCACCGAGCACGAGCTCGGGCAGCCCGAGCGGAGCGGCGAAGTCGGCCATCACCTGGGCCGCCTTGCCGAAGCTGGAGGCGGCGAACACGTTCGAGCCGATGTGACAGTGCAGGCCCACCAGGTTCACGCTCGCCGCGGCGCCCGCCCGGTCGACTGCGCGCATGGCGTCGCCGTTGCCGAGGTTGAAACCGAACTTCGAGTCGTCCTGACCGGTGGCGATGAACTCGTGGGTGTGGGCGTGCACGCCGGGCGTGATCCGCAACAGCACGTCGGGCACCGGGCCGGCACCTTCGGCGTGCAGCGCATCGAGCCGATCGAGTTCGTCGAACGAGTCGACGACGATGTGGCGCACCTGTTCGGTGACGGCGGTGCGCAGCTCCACGATGCTCTTGTTGTTGCCGTGCATCACACATGCATCGGCGGGCACCCCGGCGGCCAGAACGGTGTGCAGCTCACCGCCGGTGGCCACGTCGAGCAACATCTCCTCCTCGTAGGCGAGGCGTGCCATCGCCTTGCACAGGAACGCCTTCGATGCGTACACCGCCCGTTGTGGGCCGAATGCGGCAACGGCCTCACGGCAACGATTGCGGATGTGTTGCTCGTCGTAGACGAACAGCGGCGTGCCGTACTCGGCGGCCAGGTCGCGGACCGAGCACCCTCCGACGGTGAGCCAGCCGTCGGCGCCGACGGCTGCCGTGTCGGGCAGCAGCCGGCCCGGCAGTTCGCTCACATCGCCTCCGGTGCGTCTATCCCGAGCAGGCCCAGCCCGTGTTCGATCGTGCGTGCCGTGACGTCGCACAGCGCCAACCGGCTGGTCCGGGTCGGCTCGTCGGCCTTCATCACTTGACAGTGCTCGTAGAACGCCGAGAAGTCCTGCGACAGGTCGAACAGATAGGTGCACAACTTGTGCGGCGCATAGGCGGTCATCGTCTCGGCGAGCGCGGTCGGATACGCCAGCAGACGCTGGGCGAGCGCTCGCTCCTGTGGTTCGGCGAGCCCGATCGCACTGCCCCGAACCGCGGCGCGGTCGAGACCCGAGCGACGAAAGATCGAACAGATCCGGGCATGGGCGTATTGCAGGTAGGGCGCCGTGTTGCCCTCGAACGCCAGCATCCGGTCCCAGTCGAAGACGTAGTCCTTGATGCGGTCGGTCGACAGGTCGGAGTACTTGACGGCACCGATCCCGACCATGCGCGCCACCTCGGCACGGGCATCACCGTCGAGTTCGGGGTTCTTCTCGGCGACAGCAGCGGCCGCCCGCTCGACGGCCTCGTCGAGCAGATCGACGAGCTTGACCGAGTCACCCGACCGGCTGCGCAACATCTTGCGGTCGTCGCCCAGCACATTGCCGAAAGAGACGTGCACCGCCTCGACCGGCGGCTGCAACCAGCCGGCCATCCTGGAGACCTCGAACACCATCTGGAGGTGCTGAGCCTGGGGGGCTCCGATCACGTACAGCAACAGGTCGGCGCCGAGCCGCTCGACCCGGTCGAGTACGCATGCGAGATCGCTGGTGGCGTACATGAAGGCGCCTACGCTGGACCGTACGATCAGCGGCAACGGCTCGTTGTCGCGGTTCGTGAACCCAGGCGGGAACACCACCTGGGCGCCGTCGTTCTCCTCGAGCAGACCAGCCGCATCGAGGCGTGCGTAGGCCTCGGGCATCAAGGTCTGGTAGCGGCTCTCACCGGCCAGGTCGTCGCTGGTGAGCAGCACCCCGAGCTTGTCGTAGACCCGGCTGAAATAGTCGTTCGACATCTCGACGAGTCGCTGCCACAACTTGATCGTGCCGGGGTCGTAGCCCTGCAGCATCACGACGCGGTCGCGGGCGCGGACCTGGAACTCGACGGAATCCGTGAACTTGACATTGGCCTGCTTGTAGAAACCGTCGAGGTCGCCTTGACCCAGCCCCTCCGCGGCGACGTCCTCGCCGAGATCGAGCAGGTGCTCGATCAGCATCCCGAACGGCCGGCCCCAGTCACCGATGTGGTTCTCACGGATCACGGTGTGCCCGGCGAACTCGTGCATCCGCGCCAACGAATCGCCGATCACGGTCGAGCGCAGGTGGCCGACGTGCATCTCCTTGGCGACGTTCGGTGCCGAATAGTCG
Organism: uncultured Acidimicrobiaceae bacterium; assembly: GCA_963701575.1. Taxonomy (GTDB): domain Bacteria; phylum Actinomycetota; class Acidimicrobiia; order Acidimicrobiales; family Ilumatobacteraceae; genus Ilumatobacter. The sequence goes on along the minus strand of CAVPAQ010000027.1, from coordinate 190,676 downwards.
ACCACGACCGTGCGGATGGCGGACGCCGGGGCGATCCCGAGCCGATCGTCGACGGCAACGGCCTCGAGCTGTGCCGACAAGAAGTGATCGGCGAAGGTGAGGTTGATGAAGCCGGGGCCGGCGATCTCGGCGTCGCCGCACACCTCGGCCAGCACGCCCGAGTCGAGCACCCGTTGGGCGATCTCACGTGGATTCGAGCCGATCTGCTTGGCGAGCGGCAGTGCGCCGTTGACCTGTGCATCAGCTCGGTCACTGGGGCGCACCACCGGATCGACGTCGGGGCGACCAGCGATCTCCGCGAACACCGGAGCGAGCAGGTCGGAGACGATCGAGAGCGGGTTGGCCACGTCCGCCATTGTGGCGTGCGAGACAGCGGTTCACCACGAACGTTCGGTTGCACCAGTACCCGCTGCCCGCGGCCCGGACGAGGGCGACCCGGTGCGAGCGTTCCGACCGCCCGCTAGATTCGGTCTGCCGTTCAGAACACTTCGACCGGCCCCCGCCCTCGTAGCTCAGGGGATAGAGCATTGGCCTCCGAAGCCATGTGCGCAGGTTCGAATCCTGCCGAGGGCGCTGCTGCAGGCAATCGGCACCGCGTCGAACCGTGGGTGACAGCGTCCCGAGTGGGATGACCTCCTGCCCTGGCGATCCGATCCGACGGCGCGCAGAATCGAATCGTGAAGCGCATCGCGTCGATCTGCGTCGTCGTGGCGCTGTTCGTCGCGTCGTGCAGCTCCGGCGATTCCGCTTCATCGCCCGCGACGATCTCGAGCGCTCCCACCACTGCGGCGACCGGCACGACGGTCATCAGCGCGACCACCCTCACGACCGCCAGCGCGACCGCCAGCACGGTCGCCCAGACGACCACGCCGGACGCGGCGCCGATCACCTCCCTCCCCGCGACCACCATCGCACCTCCGACGTGCGCGGCGCGGCAGGCGATCGCGATCGTCGACTCGACGATCGCACTGGCCCGTCTCGATCCGGGCGGCACGTGGGAACCCGAAGGCGAGTCGACGGTGTTCGCGGAGCGGACGAACGATGCAGCCGAGTTCGGGGCGCGCCTCGGGTTCGATTGCGCCGAGCGGCTCGTGCAACACAGATCCGACGGCGCCGAACGGTTGGCACTCGTCGCTTGGAACGATGCTCGCCACGCCGCTGTGATTCAGGCGACCGACCCCCCGTCCCTCCCGTACGCCACGGCGATCCGATTCCAGCTGTTCGTCGAACAACCGCTCGGTGAGTGGCTCGAGGAAGGGTTCGTCTGGGCCGCGACACTGTCCGGCGGCGAGTCGATCGTGATCGACACCCAGGACTACAGCACCGGCGTCACCGCCAAGTCGTGGCAATCATTCGTGCCTCGGTTCGAGGACCTCCCGGTCACGCTCGAGTCGGAGCAGTTCGGCATCGCCGCGTTGACAGCGGTCGGAGCGCGCAACGTGTCGGTCGCCGAACCGGCGCCGCACGGCTCGACGATCGGCACGATCCAGTTCAACACGCCACGTGCGCTGGGCGTCTTCGCCGTGATCGGGCCCGCCGGTTCGTTCGATCCCATGGCGCCTATCGTCCCCGACGGCGATTCGACGTTCTCGACGATCGACGGTGTCGAGATCCGATCGACCGTCGGCAAGGAACTCGGCGAGTTCGATCTGTTCGAGACCGGCTGGTCATGTGGCGACCACGAGTGGCGTCTGTACGCCGGTCTCGGATCGCCGGCGGAGTTGACGGAGTTCAGCGAGATGCTGGTGCGATCGCTCGAATGCTGATCGGCGCGATCTCCGTCTCTCGACTGCTTCGACGCCACAACTACCCTTTCGGCAACGACTGAAGTGCTCGGCAACTCGCTCCGAGCCGACCGGAGGGTCCATGAACGACATCGCAACCGCCCAGATCCCGTTCGTCGACTACCTCGTGCTCGACGACGGTGATCCGCACCTGATCGCCCACCAGTGCACCGGCTGCGGTGCCCGCTACTTCGATCGACGCAATGCCTGCGCCGGGTGCTTCGGCACCGAGTTCACGACCGTCGAGATCGCGACCGATGGTGAGGTGCGATCATTCACGATCGTCACGTTCGCCGCACCGGGCGTGGAGGTGCCGTTCGTGGCCGCCGTGGTCGACTGCGACGGCACCAGCGTCCGCGGCAACATCATCAACTGCCCGCCCGATCCCGAGCACGTCACGCTCGGTATGCGGGTCCGACTCGCCACCTATGAGGTCGGCATCGACGACAACGGCGTGCATGCCGTCAACTACGGCTTCGAACCAGCCTGATCGACCTCAATTCTCGAAGGGAAACCATCATGAGCAGAAGCGACGACATCTGGATCCTCGGAATCCACATGACCAAGTTCGGGAAACACTTCGACCAGGACGTCGTCGACCTCGGGAGCGAGGCGATCATGGGTGCGCTCGCCGACGCCGGGGTCACGATGGCCGACATCGGCATCATCGCGGCCGGCAATCTGATGGGACGTGGCGGGATCGCCCAGCAGCTCCAGAAGCAGGTCGGCCAGACCGGCATCCCGGCCTACAACGTCAGCAACGCCTGCGCCACGGGCGCGACGGCTCTACGAACGGCGATCATGGCCGTCAAGGCCGGCGAGGTCGACATCGGTCTCGCCGTCGGCGTCGAGAAGCTGGCCGGCGTCGGCCTGCTCGGTGGAGGCGGCACCGCCAAGAGCGACGGCCACGAATGGGAGCCGCAGGGCCGCTACGGGGCCGTCGGCCCGGTCGACGGTCGCATCGGCACCGAAGCGATGCCGGGCGTCTTCGCTCAGGTCGGGATGGAGTACGGCCACAAGTACGGCGGCGCCACGTTCGAGCTGTTCGCCAAGATCAGCGAGAAGAACCACAGCCACTCGACGCTCAATCCGCTCGCCGCCTACAGCAAGGCGATGTCACTCGAGCAGATCATGGGCGACATCATGATCGCCTACCCGAACACGCGACCGATGTGCTCGGCCAACTGCGACGGCGCGGCTGCAGCGGTCGTGACCAACGGTGAGAAGCTCAAGACGCTGTCGCTCGACCAGCAGCGACGGGCCATCAAGGTCACGGCATCGGTCCTCACGTCCGACCCCTACGAGGAGGCGTGCCAGGTGTTGCCGAACGTCAACACGCTGACCCGCAACGCCGCCCACCAGGCATACGAACAGGCCGGAGTCGGCCCGGCCGACCTCGACCTCGTCGAGCTGCACGACTGCTTCGCAACAGCCGAGCTGGTGCACTACGACAACCTGATGTTGTGCGAAGAGGGCGGCGCCGTCGACTTCTTCGAGTCGGGCGCCCCGTGGCGAACCGGGTCGATGCCGGTCAACGTGTCGGGCGGCCTGCAGTCGAAGGGTCATCCGATCTCGGCCACCGGCATCGCCAACATCTGGGAGGTCGCCCAGCACGTGCGTGGCGAATGTGGTGACCGCCAGATCGAGGGCGCCAAGATCGGCCTCGCACACGTGATCGGGCTCGGCTCGGCGTGCGGCATCCACATCCTCGAGAAGTCCGCCGCGTGATGGGCGAACGCACGAACGTCAACGACCTCGTCACACAGGCCAAGGGTCGGATCGAAGAGCTGTCGGTCGAACAACTGCAGGCCGAGATAGAGGGCGGGGAGGTGACCGTGGTCGACATCCGCGACGTGCGCGAGCGTTGGAACCTGGGTGCCATCCCCGGTGCCAAGTCGATGCCGCGCGGCATGCTCGAGTTCTGGTTCGATCCCGAATCGCAGTACTACCGCAAGGGCCTGGAGTTCGGCGACCGGTACGTGCTGCACTGCGCCGGAGGACACCGCTCGGCACTTGCGGCCGATGTGCTGCAACAGCTCGGCTACACCAACGTGGCCCATCTGACCGTCGGGTACAACGGCTGGAAGGCGGCCGGTGGGGCGACCGAAGAAGTGCTTCCCGACCGCAAGTACTTCCGACCCGCACCATCCGAGGACGCGTGAGATGAACGAACCGATCCCCGGCTTCACCGGCCTGATCGCCGTCGTCACCGGCGGCGGCACCGGTATGGGCCGTGAGCTCACCCGCCAACTGTCCGCGGAAGGTTGCCACGTGGCGATCTGCGACATGTCGCGGGACGCGATGGACGAGACCGTTCAGCTCGCCGGCACCGGCGCACCCGAGGGGACTCGGCTCACCTCGTTCGTCGCCGACGTCGCAGACCCAGCCGTGATGACGGCGTTCGCCGCCCACGTCGCCACCGAGTTCGCGACCGACTCGATCAACCTGCTGTTCAACAATGCCGGCATCGGTGGGGGCGGGAGCATCGTCGCCGGCGATCGGAGCGAATGGGACCGGGTGTTCGGCGTGTGCTGGGGCGGCGTGCTCAACGGCACCCGATCGTTTCTTCCCATGTTGCAGGCCTCGGAGCGCGGCCACGTCGTCAACACGAGCAGCATCAACGGGCTGTGGGCGTGCCTCGGCCCGACGGGCGCCCACACGGCATACAGCGCCGCCAAGTTCGCCGTGCGCGGGTTCACCGAGGCGCTGATGGTCGACTTCCGCGTCAATGCCCCGCACCTGTCGGCGTCGGTCGTGATGCCCGGTCACATCGGCACCCTGATCGCCCGCAACTCGATGATGGAGTTCGGGCGCGACCCCAAGGACCTCTCCGACGACCAGGTCGTCGAGATCCGCGACGTGCTCGAGCGCCGCGGCATCGACGCATCGGGTGCCTCCGACGAGGACATCCGCAACCTGATGGCGATGCGGGTCGACATGTTCGAGAACAATGCTCCCACCACGGCTGCCGGCGCCGCGCGGACCATTCTCGACGGCGTGCGCGCCGGTGATTGGCGGATTCTGATCGGCGAGGATGCGCACGCCCTCGACGAGATGCTGCGAGATCGCCCGCACGACGCCTACACCGAGGCGTTCATGGCCGAACTCGCGGCCAACGGTCACTTCGCTGGTCTCATCCAGGGGTCGTAGCAGCGGGCGCTCACGACGCCAGGGGCTTTCGGCCCTATCACGCGCGTCGTCGCAGTCATACCGTCGATCCATGAACGGACCTCGCAGTGCGTGGAGCGTCGGCTCGATCCTGCTCTCGATGATCCTGGTCATGTCGTGCGGTGGTGACGACGACAGTACGGGTCCGGGCACATCGGGGTCTGCAGAACCGGCGTCCGCGCCATCGACCTCCGCCCTCTCCCAGTCGACCGTCGCGGTCGCTGGGACGTCGGCATCCGCTCCGACGACGCGCGATTCCGGAGCGGACAGCGGCACCGAATCCGGCGCGGGAACGCCCACCTGTGACGCCATCTTCACGATCGCCGAGGTCGAGGAGTTGTTCGCCGAGCCGGCGACGTTGACCGAAGACACCAACGACAGTCTCGGGCAGCTCGTATGCGACTGGGAGACCATCGAGGATCCCGACGACTCGACGGACTTCGCGTTCAAGATCCTGCTGGTGCAGGTCTACTCGGGATCACCGGTGCAGGCTTCGGCGTTCTTCGACCCATCCATTTTCGAAGAGGCGGTGATGATCGACGGGATCGGCGACCTGGCCTACAGCGCTGACGATCTCGGCACCTCGTTCTACTTCGTCGACGAACCGGTCGGCGGATCGCTGAGCTACACGGAACTCGACATGGGGGACCTCGACGCACCGACCCTCCGGTCGCGCTCCGACATCGAAGCGCTCTTCCGCACGTTCCACGACCGGGTCACGTGAGGTCGGCACATCCGTCGCATCACAGCCGGCGCCCGAGCGATGAGCGAGACGTCAAGAGGAATCCGGCGATCGCCGTCACGACCTCGGAGCGCGCCTCGGCGTGCGGCGCGTGGCCGACACCAGCCAGCACGAGGCGTTCGAACTCACCCGATACGCCGGTCTCGATGGCATCGAGTTGGGCCAGCGTGCCGTACTGATCGTCCAAGCCCTGGATCGCCAACACCGGCGCCGTGATGCGGGCGAGGCGGTCCTCGATGTTCCACGACCGGAATCCGTCGCTCAGCCACACATCGTTCCAGCCGCGGAACGTGGCAGTCGGATCGCGGTGGTAGCGCCGCATCCGATCGACCATGCCACCCGACTCGAAGGAATCGCGAGCGCGCTCGATGCCGGCGATCGACTCGGGTTCGACGAAGACGTGCGGCGCCAGGCACACCAATGCCGACACCGCGGTCGCGCCTCCGGCCGCAAGCAGCGAAATCGAGGCACCATCGCTGTGACCGATCAACACCGGTCGCTCGACCCCGAACTCGGCCAGCACGGCAGGGAGTACGACGTCGGCCTCGCGGTGCATGTACGAGACGGGACGCGGCATCTGGGCCGGGCCACTGGCACCATGGCCGTGACGTGCATATGTCAGCACGGGCGCTCCCCCCACCGCGGCGGCGACCTCGTCGGGCACACCTCGCCACAGGTCGATCGAGCCGAGTCCCTCGTGCAAGAAGACGAGCGTCGGCACGCTCGGATCGCCCGGCTCGAACTCGCACTCGATCGGACCGTCCGCAGCGTGGATCATCTGTCGCGCGGCCACCGCAGCATGTTGCCACCTGTGTCGGCGTCGGCTGCGGTTCGAGCGCTTGACACAATCGTGACAACATGTCCCTGATGCCCGATCTGGTCGAGCGCTTCAAAGCCGGCGATCCGGACGCGATCAGCGAGATTTATCGCGAACACGCCGGTGCCGTCTACACGGTCGCGCGTTCGATCGTGCGCGACCCCGATCTCGCTGCCGACGTGGTGCAGCAGACGTTCGTGAAGGCGTGGCGGGCCGCCCTGCGCTTCGAGGGCACACGCCAGATCGCGCCGTGGCTCTATTCGATCGCCCGCCACACGGCGATCGATCTGCTCCGTTCGGAACTGAAGCCGACTCGAGGTGGACATGCGTCGGAGATCGACGTCGGCGAACAGCCGGACACGTTCGAGCGAGCTTGGGAGACCTTCGAGGTCCGCAGGGCAGTCGACGCCCTGCCACTCAATGAGCGCGAGGTCGTCAAGCGCTCGCACCTGCTCGGCTTCACACACGAGCAGATCGCTGCGCAACTCGAGATACCGATCGGAACGGTGAAATCCCGGTCGGGACGCGCCCACAAACGGCTCGCTGCCGCGCTGAGCCACATGGCAGCGAACCGAAACGAAGACGGCGACGTACTGGGGAGTGGGCAACCGTCATGAGCGATCACTTGGACTCCGTCGAGGAGCCGAGCTCCGAGGAGCTGGCAACGATCGAAGAACTGTTGGCGCGCCCGGAGGTCTGGCGCGAACCGCCACCAGACCTCGAGGACAGGGTGGTGACCGCGATCGCCACACTGGCGACCGCTGATGCCCGCCCCGCCTCTCTCAACTCGCTCACCGATCAGCGCAGTGCCCTGAGCCCTCGCAACGTTCCATGGTGGCTCGGCGCAGCGGCCGCCCTCGTCGTGGTTGTCGTCGGGATGGCGTTCGTGACGATCCGGGGTGGCGGCCCATCGGCCGACGCCTTGGTTGCACTGGTCGGAACCGACGCGGCGCCGGACGCGTCGGCGAAGGCCGCGCTGACCGAGACACCCGCCGGACTCAAGATCGTGCTCGACGTCGATCGCCTTGCTGCGGCGCCGAACGGCTACTTCTACGAGGCCTGGGTCAGCAGCGAGACGATCCGCGTCAGCGCCGGCACCTTCCATCTCCGCGGCAGCGACAAGTCGATCGAGTTGTGGGCCGGCGTCACCGATCCCGAGTTCGACATGCTGGCCGTGACGCTCGAACCACTCGACGGCAACACCGACTCGTCGGGTGACGTTCGGTTGCGGGGCGTGTTCGACCTGCAAGGGGGCTGAGCGTCTCGCGTCGGTCGCGGCGGCGGCGTCGGCTGCAGTCGCGTCGGCCGCCGGACCCTATGATCGGATGGGAGCTGACAGGTGGACCATGGCCGCGCAACGATCTGAGTTGGAGAGCGACATTCGCGACCTCGTGGCGCGGGTGCTCAACGGTGTGCTCGACGGTCCGCGGCGTGACGGCGAAACGAACGCATACACCTCCCGCCCGGATCCCGAACACGATGGCGACGGCAGCCGTCGCCTTGCGATCGGATCCGACCACGGTGGCTTCGAGCTCAAGCAGGCCATCGCTGCCAAGCTGGTCGAGGCAGGCTGGACGGTCGACGATTGCGGCACCGACAGCGCCGAGGCATGCGACTATCCCGTCTTCGCTCACGCCGTGGCCCGCCGCGTCGGCACCGGCAAGTGCGCTGCGGGCATCGTGATCGACGGTGCCGGCATCGGGTCGGCGATGGTCGCCAACAAGATTCCCCACGTTCGAGCGGCAGCCTGCTACGACATCTCGACGGCTCGGAACAGCCGCGAGCACAATCGGGCCAACGTGCTCACGCTCGGCGCGGGCCTCACAGGACCCGCTCTGGCCTGGCAGATCGTGCAGGAGTTCCTGAACACACCGTGGGGTGGCGACCGCCATTTGCGACGGGTCGCCCTCATCGGCGAGATCGAGGAGTTGTACGTGAGGACCGACGCATGAGCGACCAGTCGCTCGACCGCGATCTGCTGATCGACCTCATCACCAAGGAGGTGCTCGCGACGCTCGCCAGCCAACTCGATCGCTGTGACACTGCCGAGGGCGTGCGCCACGTGGTGACGCATGGGGCCGACCGTGTCGCGTTCCACGGCGATGCGTCGCACGTACCCGTCGACCTCGCGAAGTACATCGACCACACGGCGCTCAAGCCCGAGACCACAGCCGACGACATCGACCAGCTGTGCCGCGAGGCAGCCCAGTACCAGTTCGCCTCGGTGTGCGTGAACCCGGGTTGGGTCAAGCGATGCGCCTCCAACCTGCGTGGGAGCGGCGTCAAGGTCTGCACCGTGATCGGATTCCCGCTCGGTGCCAACACCGCAGAGATCAAAGCACTCGAGGCCCGCCGGGCAATCCGCGACGGCGCCCGCGAAGTCGACATGGTGATCAATGTCGGGGCGCTCAGATCGGGCGATCACGCAACCGTGCTGACCGACATCGAGAAGGTGGTCGACTCCGCCCACGAGGCGGGCGTGCTCGTGAAGGTGATCCTCGAGACCTCGCTGTTGACCGACGAGGAGAAGGTGATCGCCTCATCGCTCGCCAAGCAGGCCAAGGCCGACTTCGTGAAGACATCGACCGGCTTCAGCGGTGGCGGCGCGACCGTCTACGACGTCGCCCTGATGCGCGAGACCGTGGGGCCGAAGATGGGCGTGAAGGCGTCGGGCGGTGTGCGCACCAAATCCGACGTCGAGGACATGATCGCCGCCGGAGCGACCCGCATCGGGGCATCGGCAGGCGTACAGATCGTCAGTGGAGATCAAGGAGACCGTGGTGGCGACAAGTATTGAGATCCGGACGTTTGCGTTCCTCGACAGTTTGCAGCCTCAGTACGCGGCGTTCCTCGGCACCGTCGCGGCAGGATTCCTGCCGCTTGCCGGCGACGCCTCCCTGTACGTCGAGGTCTCGCCCGGTATCGAGATCAACCGGCTCACCGATGTGGCGTTGAAAGCCACCAGTGTCAAGCCGGGTATGCAGATCATCGAGCGCTACTTCGGACTGCTCGAGATCCACTCTCCCGATCAGTCGGAAACCAGGGCTGCGGGTGAGGCGATCCTCGATTCGCTCGGCCTGCAGGAGAATGATCGGCTCAAGCCGAAGATCTTGTCGAGCCAGATCATCCGCCGCATCGACGACCATCACGCGCAGCTGATCAACCGCATGCGGCACGGTCAGATGATCGTGCCGGGTCAGACCCTCTACGTGCTCGAGTGTGAGCCGGCCGGGTATGCCGCGCTCGCAGCGAACGAGGCCGAGAAGGCCGCCGACATCAACGTGCTCGAAGTTCGTGCAGCGGGCGCGATGGGCCGGGTCTTCCTGGGCGGCGAAGAGGAAGACATCGATGTCGGCTGGCGGGCGGCGGTGGCGTCACTGGAAGCGCTGGACGGTCGTTCGTAGGCCCGGTCAGTTCGCTCATGAGATCGAAATCAACACACTCAACAGCAATGAAGGGAGCCAGAAATGGCTGATGCACTCGGCATGATCGAATGCAGGAGTTTCGCAGCGATGGTCGAGGCCGCCGATGCGATGGTCAAGGCGGCGAAGGTCGACCTCGTGTCGTACCAGTCGACCGGCGGCGGCTATGTGACCGCCATCGTGCGCGGCGACGTCGCCGCCGTCAAAGCGGCGGTCGACTCGGGCGTACGCGGGGCCGAGAAGGTCGGCGAGGTCATCTCGAGCCATGTCATCGCCCGCCCGCACACCAACATCGACGTCGTGCTCCCGCTCGGCCGTTCCGACGAAGCCGCGGCCGAGTCGAGCTGAGCGTGCCGACTCCATCCGAACGGTGCCCTGCGGCGCCAGAGGAGGTGGGACACCCATGTTGCTGGGTCGCGTAACCGGCACCGTCGTGGCGAGTCAGAAGGAGCCGCTCATGAACGGGCTCACGATGCTCGTCGTTCGCCAACTCGGGGTCGACAATACGGAATCAGGAGGCTACGTGGTGGCGGTCGACGCCGTCGGCGCCGGCGTGGGTGAGGTCGTGATGTACGCCTCGGGCAGTTCGGCACGTCAGACGGCCGTCACGCAGAACCGACCCTGCGATGCCGTGATCATGGCGATCGTCGACACCTGGGAGATCGACGGCGAAACCGTCTACACGAAGTGAACATTCGATCGGAGGTGAGCAGCCCGTGCTGAACGACGCGGAGATCCAGTCGATCATCGCCCGCGTGCGCACTCGGGTGTCAGCCACCGAGGGCGCCGGGAGCGCGGCGAAAGCACTGCGCGCCGCCGACGATCTCGGCGCCGACCAGGCGCTGATGGGCGACGGCATCTACCCGTCCATCGACGCGGCGGTCGCTGCGGCGATGCAGGCGTTCGAGGCGTACCGCATGATGGGGCTCGATGCCCGGCGTGGGATCGTCGAGGCGATGCGGGCCGCGATGTTGCGCGAGGGCGAACGCCTGGCGTACCTGGCGCACGCCGAGACCGGCCTCGGCCGGGCCGAGGACAAGGTTCAGAAGAACCTGATGGTCACCACCAAGACACCGGGACCAGAGGATCTCGAGCCGCAGGCCGTCACGGGCGACGGCGGGATGATGGTCACCGAGTTCGCTCCATACGGCGTGATCGGATCGATCTCACCCACCACCAATCCCACTTCGACGATCATCAACAACAGCATCGCGATGATCGCCGCCGGGAACGCCGTCACGTTCAACGTTCATCCCGGCGCACGATTGGTGTCCGTCGAGAACATCCAACTGCTCAACCGGGCGATCGTCGGCGCCGGTGGTCCACCCGATCTGATCACGGCCGTGCCGAATCCGACGCTCGACTCGGCTCGCGAGCTGATGGCCCACCCCGACGTCAGGGTGCTGCTCGTCACCGGAGGTCCGGCCGTCGTGCGCGAGGCGTTGCGCACCCCGAAGAAGGCGATCACCGCCGGGCCCGGCAATCCGCCCGCCGTCGTCGACCAGACCGCCGACATCGAGCAGGCCGCTCGCGACATCGTGCGCGGCGCTTCGTTCGACAACAACATCGTGTGCGTCGACGAGAAGACCACGATCGTCGTCGACACCGTGGCGGATGCTCTCGTGCGGGCGATGCAGCAGGCCGGCGCCTACCGCCTCAAGGAGCACGAGTTGAAGCGGCTCGAGCGCGTGATCTTCACCGAGATGGGTGCGCCCAACAAGGCCGGCGCGATCAACCCGGCCTGGATCGGCAAGAACGCCGGCGCGCTACTGGCCGAGATCGGTGTGGACGTCGAGAGCGACGTGCGCCTCCTGATCGCCGAGGTGCCCGCCGACCACAGCCTGGTGTGGACCGAGCAGATGATGCCCGTCATGCCGGTCGTCCGGGTTCGCGACGTCACCGCTGCGATCGATCTCGCAGTGCGTTCCGAGCACGGCTTCCGGCATACCGCCTCGATCCACTCGACGAACGTCGACACGATCACCACGATGGCGCGAGCCATGAACTGTTCGATCCTGGTCGCGAACGGCCCGAACTTCGCGGGCCTCGGCCAGGGTGGCGAGGGATTCACCTCCTTCTCGATCGCCAGCCCCACGGGCGAGGGCCTCACTCGACCACGGACGTTCTCGCGAATCCGACGCGTCACCGTCGTAGGAGCGCTGCGCATTGTCTGACAATTCCAAACGCCCGACGCGCACACGTTCCGAGCGCAAACATTCCGAGCGCGGCGACTCCGATGGTCGCTTCGATCCCGCTATCGGTTTGCTCGAGTTCGGCTCGATCGTTGCCGGCATCGTCGCGGGCGACGCGATGGCCAAGTCGTCCCCGGTCGCGTCGTTGTACGCCGGCACCGTCCATCCCGGTCGCTATCTCGTGCTGGTCGGCGGCGACACCGCGGCCGTCGAGATCGCGCTCGAGAGCGGTGGCACCGACACGGTGGTCGATTCGCTGTTCCTCGCCGATGTCCATCCGGCCGTGATCGCCGCCTGCACCACGACCGACGTCGCGGGCACCGTCGTCGGTGACGCCGTCGGCATCGTCGAGACATCGAGCACTGCGGCGGCGATCGTGGCTGCCGATGCCGGCGTGAAGACCGCCGGCGTGGCGCTGCTGGCACTCCGGCTCGCCGACGACTTGGGTGGCAAGGCGTACTGCTTGTTCGGCGGCACCGTGGCGGATGTGGAGGCCGCGATCGAAGGAGCGACCGAGCGCGTCGAGTCGAACGGACAGCTGCTGAACTCGGCGGTGATCGCCCAGCTCCACGACGACATGCGCGCCAATCTCGACGCCGAACTGCGCTTCAACCACCGGTTACGGCGAGACCACGGAGCGGGCTGATGCACCTCGGGCGCGTGATCGGCACAGTCGTTGCCACGACGCGTGGGCCAGGGCTCGACGGCGTCAAGTTCCTGATCGTGCAACCGCTCGACAAGCACCAGCACGACAGTGGCAGCCCCGTCGTGGCAGCCGATGCGGTGGCGATGGCCGGCCCCGGTGAGATCGTCTACTACGTGGCCTCGCGTGAAGCGGCCGAGGCGATGCCCGAACGATTCGTGCCGATCGATCACGCGATCGTGGGGCTGGTCGATCACGTCACGCTGGCCGGTGACGACCGATGAGGTGTTCGACGCGGCGTCCGACAGGGTGTGACCGATGAAGCTCGCCCGGGTGGCAGGCACGGTGGTCTCCCCGATCAGCCACCCGTTCTACGAGGGCCAGCGCCTGCTGCTGTGCGATCTGATCGATCCCGATGGCGCGGCGAAGGGGTATCTGATCGCCGTTGACGTCGTGAACGCCGGTGTCGGTGAGCGGGTACTGATCTGCGACGAGGGCACCTCCGCGAGGCAGATCTACGGTATTTCGACGGGCCCCGTTCGCTCGGTGATCGTCGGAATCGTCGATGACATCGCGGAGATCGATACACCCGGCTGATTCGACGGGCACGACTGGCGGTAGCGTCGTTCCACGTGAATCAGGTGAAATCCCGCCTCCAGTCCCTCGGCCTCCTCGATCGCGCCTTCGCGAACGTGTCGGACGACGACATCTCAGCCGTGCTCGAAGCATTGGGAGATGATCACCGCGAGGCGATCGAACAGCTCCTCGGCGGCGCAGCCGATCCCGCCGGAATCCGCGACGCGATCATCCGGGGACGCCTCGACGGCACCATGGAGAGCATCGCCCTGGTGTTGAGCGACGCCTGCCTCGCGGACTGCATCGAGGCGCTCGGCGACAACGCCGATCGCCCGACCACCGACCAACTGCGAGAGGTCACGCCCGCTCTGATCGACAAGCACGGGCTCGCCATCACCCAGCTGATGCTGACCTCGACCGTCGCCGGCGAGGCGCCCGCCTCGGCGATCATCCGCGACCTCCTCAAGCACGACGATGTCCTGAAGCTGCCGCCGGCCGAGCCCAAACCGTTCAGCCCGATCGTCAAGGGCCCGCAGGTCAGCGACGAGGAGCGGGCGGCGATCAAAGCGAAACGGCAGGAACTCAAGAAGAAGAAGCAGGAAGACGCCCGCATGCGACGCGAGCAGGCGGCCAAAGCTCGACACCGCTGATCTGACGCGCCGAGCCATGGCCGACGCCACGTCAGTGCTGGCCGACCTGGTACCCGGTCTTCGAACGCAGCTCGAGGCCGTCGCCGTGCCTGCCAAGGCCCCTGCGATGGCGGCCTACATGAAGGACCACTTCACGTTTCTCGGCGTCGCGTCTCCCGCCCGCAAACGAGCATCGAAGTCATTCCTCGCCGCCGGTCGCTCGGCATCCGCCGCCCAGTTGCTGGATGCCGCCGACAGATGCTGGGCCCAGCCCGAGCGAGAGTTCCAATACACGGCAGTCGACCTGCTGCGACGATGGGTGGCGACGCTCGACGCCGATTCGGTGCCCCGCATCGAGCGGTTGATCCGTGACAAGTCGTGGTGGGACACCGTGGATGCGATCGCGGCCCACGTCATCGGGCCGCTCGTGGGCGAGCACCCGGCACTGGCTGCGACGATGGACGCATGGGTCGACGATCCCGACATCTGGATCGCCCGCACGGCCGTGCTGCACCAGCTCACCAGTGGCGCCGACACCGATCTCGACCGGCTGTTCGATTTCGTCGATCGACGCTGCGGGGACACGGAGTTCTTCATGCGCAAGGCATGCGGCTGGGCACTGCGCAACGCCGCCCGGCAGCATCCCGGCGCGGTGCAGGCGTACGTGCTCGAGCGCGGCGACCAGCTCAGCGGGCTGACGCGCCGCGAGGCGCTCAAGCACCTCTGAACGGCCCGCCCGTCCTCCACGGCGACGATTCGGTGCTGCCGACCCACGCCGGGCCGGCCGGTGGGACCGGCGCGGCGCCGACGACCCGAACGGTGTGTTCCTGAACGACGTGTCGGCGAGCCGGCGCCCGTGAGCCGGATGGGGTCCGACCCGATCCGGCTATCCGCGGGCGCGGACGTTGAACTCGTGATCGAGCAGCCAGGCTTTCACCTCGAGGCCGCCGGCAAACCCGGTCAAGTGGCCGTTGCTGCCGACGACCCGATGGCACGGCACCACGATCGGGATCGGGTTCTTGCCATTCGCCGCACCGACGGCGCGCGACTTGTTCTTGTCGCCGAGCATCACGGCCTGTTCGCCGTAGCTGATCGTCTGACCGAACGGGATCTTCACGAGAGCATCCCAAGCCTGCTTCTGGAACTCGGTGCCATCCGGGTCGAGCGCGAGATCGAAGTCGACCCGCTTCCCGTCGAAGTACTCACCGAGCTGCTCGACGGCCGAGTCGAGCACGGGGTGCTCGCCGGCGGTGACGTCGACGAAGTCGTCACCGAGCTTGCGGTCGACGGGGTTGTGGGCATCGGGCTCGCCGGCGGGTGTCTCGGTGTCCCAGCGGATCGCCACGATTGCGGTGTCGTTGGCGACGAGCGTGAGCAATCCGATCGGCGACGGCATCGTCATTCGGAACAGGGGTGGGTGGATGGCGTTCATGGTTGTCTCCTTCACAGTGTGGCCCAGAGGTGGTGAGTGGCGTACGTACGCCATGGCCGCCAACGTTCGGCGGCGTCCGGGCGGAGGCCGAGGGCGGCCAAGGCATGGCGGACACCGAGATCGGTGTCGAGGAACACGTCGGGATCGCCGAGCCCACGCATTACGAAGTACCGGGCCGTCCACGGCCCGATCCCCTTCAGCGCGACGAGTTGTTCGATCACCGCGTCACGATCGACGCCGGCATCGAGCACGAGTCGTCCGCTGACGACCGCCTCGCCGACGCGCCGCAGTGTGGCGGCGCGAGCGGTCGGCATCGGGAACACGGCCGGGTCCGCAGCGGCGAGACGTTGCATCGACGGAAACACATGGGTCAAGCCGGGGTGCTCGATCGTGAGCGGCTCGGCGATCGCCTCGGCGACCCGGCCGGCCACGGTGCGCGCCCCGCGACCGACACCTGCTGCCCCACGATCGCCCGCACGAGGGTTTCGTACGGATCGACCGACCCGGCCGCCCGCAAGCCCGGCGTCGCTGCGACGAGCGAACCGAGCTCGGGATCCGCTCCGAGCTGATCGTCGATCGCAACGGGGTCGGCGTCGAGGTCGAGGACGCGACGCATCCGACCGACCGCTGGAGCGAGGTCTCGCCAGTCGGTCAGGCGAAATGTCGCCTGCACGTGGTCGGCGGCCGGGTGAGCGATCACGGTTCCGTGGCCGTTCGGCAGGTCGAGTGCGCGGTGATAGGCCGCGCCGTCCCAAAGCTCGACGCCGGGGACTGCCCGGGCGCCGAGGTGCTCGAACAGTTGGTGGCCGGCGAACGGACCGCGCACCGCCAACCGCACCGAGACGGCGCCCGAATCCGTGGTCGTTCGGTCCCGGTTCGACGTTCGCAGCCGGAGCTCGCTCGGCGCCGTCGCGAACACCTCGCGCACCGTGTCGTTGAACTGACGCACGCTGCCGAACCCTGCTGCGAACGCGATGTCGGTCATCGAGAGTTCGGTCGTCTCGATCAGGATCCTGGCCGTCTGCGCTCGTTGTGCCCGGGCGAGTGCGAGCGGGCCGGCGCCGAGCTCGTCGGTCAGCAGCCGGTTGAGATGGCGGCTGCTGTAGCCGAGGTGCTCGGACAGCCCCGCCACGCCCTCACGGTCGACGAGTCCGTCAGCGATCAGGCGCATCGCCCGCCCGACCAGGTCACCGCGCACATCCCACTCGGGGGAGCCGGGTGATGCATCCGGGCGGCATCGCTTGCAGGCCCTGAACCCGAGCTGCTGGGCAGCTGCGGCCGAACGATGGAACTCGACGTTCGACCGCTTCGGCGTGACCGCCGGACAACTCGGCCGGCAGTAGATACCGGTCGTGCGCACGGCGACGTAGAACCAGCCGTCGAAGCGGGCGTCACGGCTCTGCGACGCCCGGTAACACCGGTCGGGGTCGAGTGCGAGTGTGGTTGGTTCGGTCACGAGCACCATCATGGCGCACCGCCGTCGACAACACGAGCGGAAATCGGACATCACGATTCGACGTCCGAATTCCGCTACAGGCGGCGCGAAGAACTGCAGCGAGCGCACATCGAACACACATCAGCGACGTTCACACTGCAACTTCGACGCGGCAGCTCCGGCAACCTGAAATCGTTCGAATTCATCCTGGTCAGTGTTGTAAGACGAACATATGTTCGATACAATTCCAGCATGGAAGCACTCACCGTCGAACTGCCGGTTTCGGCGGACGAGTGGGCATGCTTCCTCGCCCAAGACCTCGACTCCAAAGTGCGCGAACTCGACGTCGTCCTGCGTCGAGTCGAGGCCGCGATCGTGGGCGCGACCGAGCACGCCGATCGCACAGCCCACTACCTGTCCGACGGGCACCGGTCGGTGTCGTCATGGCTCATGGCGACCACCAACTGCTCACGCTCAGAAGCCACCGCACGACGCCGCTCCGCCAAACTGGTTCGAGGGCTGACCACGTTGGCGGCCGAGTTCATGGCCGGTCGTGTCGGGATCGCACAAGTTCGCGAACTCGCACGGCTCGCCGCCAACCCTCGGGTCGGAGACCAGCTCGCCAGTTCTGAGGACATCTTGCTCGAAGTCGCCAAGTCGCTCGAGTTCGCCGACTTCCGGGTCGCCACCGGCCGCTGGGAAGCTCTCGCCGATGCTGACGGAGCGCAGCGGGAGCACGATCTGACCCACGAGCTCCGAAATGCCCGCTGCAATTACGACGGCGCCGAGTTCCGCTTCGAAACCTCCCACGGTGTGATCCAGGGCACCTCGATGCACACCGTGTTCGAAGCGTTCTGCCAAGCCGAGTTCGACCGCGACTGGGGCTGGGTGAAAGAAACCTACGGCGACGAAGCAACCGCCTCGCTACTTCCCCGTACTGCCTCGCAACGGCGCGCGGACGCCTTCGTGGCAATGGTGCTGGCTGCTGCCGAGGCCGGCACCGGCGACGGGCGACAGATCGACACCACCGTCAATCTGATCTGTGATCTCGATCAGTTCGAACGACAGGCGGTCGCCGAGATCGCCAACGACGGCACCGACATCGATCCCGCCACAGTGATCGATCGTCGCTGCGAGACCACCGACGGCAATCCCGTCGACCCACGCCAACTCGTCGCCGCTGCATTCCTCGGGCGGATCCGCCTGATCGTCATCGACGGCGCCGGTGTGATCGTGCACGCCGGCCGCAAACGGCGACTGTTCAGCGGCGCACTCCGCGAAGCAATCCAAGCGACCGATCCGGTCTGCGGATGGCTCGGCTGCAACCTGAGAGCCCAAATCTGCGACATCGACCACCTCGACCCCCGATCCAGAGGCGGACCGACCAACCCGCGCAACGGCAAGATCACGTGCCACAAACACAACGTCTTCAAACACACCGCCGGCTACGCAGTCGAACGCAAACCAGACGGCAGGATCGAGATCACCCGCCCCAATGGCACCCGGCTGGCAACACCCGACGCCGCCTGAAGCCAGCGACACGCACCGGTAGGTATGCCGGCGACGCACATGGGATCGTTGAGCGGCTGAAACGCACAGCCCGAACCGACCAGTGGAGTTCGCCCACTCGGTCGGACGGGGGTGCCGAGCGAACGACACAGAACCCTTGTCGGGCTGTCAGCCACGCGCTGGTGGTGCTCTATGCCGTTGCCGGTGGTGTGTCCATGCCGGCTCGGCCTCCGCGACGAGTTGGGACCATTCTTCGTCGTCGAGGAGACGGACGGACTCCATGGGATAGGAGATAGATGAGATCTGAGTGTCCTTTCCTATCTAGCCACCGTCCGTGATCGCGTTCTGTGTGGCGTCGTTGGCGACGACGCCCACCGCCCTTCGCCGGCACTGCGGCGCGCGTTCAGTGGCCAGGGCTGAGCGAACTGTGCAACCCGGACCCGGCGTTGGGGGACGCTCCACGCGGATCGGCACAGCGACTGCCTGTAGCGGCCGCCGTCCTGCCGAGCTGTGGAGGTCGGGACGATCGCGCCCGACCGAGAAGTCCTTCGTTACCGTCGTGGTGACCGGCGACGACAGGTCAGAGCGATTCGTCGAAGCGCTGGATCTCGACGAGGTGGCCATCGGGATCGTGAACGAAGCAGTGGTAGAGCGCGAACTGAGCGTTTGCGTTCGGCCCCTCGACTGTGTGCCCGGCAGCGCGTAGCCGTTCGGCCCAGGCATCGACGTCGGCCGTCACGAGCGTGATGATGAGTCCGCCAGGATCTGCCGGACGGTGGTCGCACAAGCCGAGGTAGGCGTCGGCCGCTACCCGATAGATCAAGCAAGCGCCCTGATCGCGAACGGCCTCGAGACCCAACGCGCCGCCATAGAACGACGCCGATCGGACAAGGTCACCGACGTACACGAACGTGATCTGGGCATCGAACAGCGACGGCTCCATCAGACCACGACGCTAGATCGTCGTGGATCGACAAGCCCAGGCAGGCGACGACCCCGTTCATTTCCGTCGGGGACCCATACGTCGAACGCGGTCGGTGATCGCGTTATGAGCTAGGTGTCGGTCCGACCTGGCCACTGCATCACGCCGGAACGCGAGTGCGAGGCGGCCCAGTCTCGGCCGCGATTATGAGCCGGGTTCCGGGGCGCTGTCCCCGATCAGAGTGCCGTTGAGGGCGGGTACGGCTCGTCGGCGGTCGGCACGATATGGGCGGGAGTGCTGGCCCGTTGGTCATGACTCGGGAAGCGACGTCGACGCGGCCATCGGGTCGACCCAGGGAGGTGGGATAACGACAGCGAGCTCCGCGCCCGTGTCGTCCGTCAGGACGTGTCGACCTGCGGGCGCGTCGTTGTTCACGATGAGGATGTTCGTCTCGTAGCTACCGAGGTCCGTTCGGGCGGCAGCAGCCGCTGCGAAGCGATCGGGTATCAGCGCCACCCGCACCAGCGGCTGGCTGTAGATGGGGAGGTCGACCGCCGTCGCCTGTGTCGCTGCGAAGCGGGGCGCGGTGCACCACTTGTCCATGGCCGTCGCGGTTCCGTAGACGATGCAGATGTTGTCGTCGAGTTGCCCGAGGAAGAGGTCGATCTCACTTGACGGTGACGCCATCGGGACCAGCGCGGTGTAGTCGGGCGGCACCGAGCCGGTCGCCGACTCGGTCGGGAGCTCGGACTCGTCGACGCTGGCCGTCGGCTCGCCCAGGACGGCGAACAGGTCGTCGGGCGCCGGGACGTCGTACCGTTCGTAGACCAGTCGGACGTTGTCGTTCTCGAAGACGAGTTGACCGTCGCGTTCAATCGGCGTGCTGTCGAACGTCTGCCGCATGTAGGTCTCGCCCTCAGCCGCGTCGCCGACGCACCCCATCGCCGTCGACATGATCTCGCCGCCGAACTCGCCGGATTGCCAGTTGCAGGTCGTCGCCGCACTGAACCCGTCGGCGGTGATGTCCATGAACAACGGCTCATCGATGTCGAACGGTTCGCCGTCGACCTGCAACGACACGACCCGCCACGTTCCTTCCCACGCTGGGTCGTCCCCGGTGGCAGCCGTACCGGATGTCGGCAGTGCCGACAACTCGGTGAGCGAACTTTCCGGCGCACCTGCGTCGCTGCCTGACTCGGTGCCTGCGTCGCCGCACGCAGCCAGCAGCGCACCCATCCCGACCGCCGCAAGCAAGTATCGATAACCGCCAATCACACCAAGTCTGACGCACACCGCGGCCGGCTGGTTCCCGCTCGAGCCAGAACGACGGGACTGCCCCACGCCTGAAGTCGCTCAACGGCTCGGTCGATGCAACTCCCGACGACTACACCGGCCGGATGAACGCTGCTCGCGACTGCCCGTCGAAGCCACGCATATCGACACCGGCCGACCACCCGATGACCCGCTCTGGAACCGGCATTCTGATCACTGATCGCTAGCCTGAGCCGCACATATCGCTACCCATAACCACGGCCACCCGGCTTGCCAAGGTGTGCGACTGCGGCCCAAGCCGCACACTGCATAATCCCTGTGAGTATCAGCGGGCCGGTCGAGTGAGGTCGGCCAGTGTTGGTGTCGGTGACTCGGCGTGACCCACATAATCCCTTGCCCGACTCGGGTCGGTGCGTTCTAAACGATCTGTCCGCCGTGGTTGCCGGTGCCGGCCTGGCCCGCTGTTGCTGTCCTGATCAGAAGCCTGTCCACCGTGTTTGGTGTGACTCATCACAGTCCTGTCGTAGCAGTTCTCTCCCAGGCCGGCACTGACCATTCAGTACCTACGAGGAGGCACATCGAACATGCTTGCAGAACTTGTCGATCACGTCATCGGCATCGACCCCGACCGCGATTGGATCACCGCTGCGGTCTTGGACGCCAAGACGACCGGCGTCATCTCGACCGCGACGTTCGCGGCGAACAGCGACGGCTACGACGAAGCCATCGAGTGGGCCGACACCCACACGACGGCCGGCGATCGCAGTTGGGTTGTTGAAGGATCCGGCAGCTACGGACGCGGCCTGAGCGCCGCGCTGTCACGTGTGGGTGAGTGGGTGATCGAGTTCGATCGCCCACACCAGCGGCCAACCAAGGACGGCGCCAAGACCGACGAGCTCGACGCGGTCCGAGCAGCGCGCGAAGCCCTCGGCAGGCACAAGCTGCACACGCCTCGGAGCCATAACGGTCATCGAGAAGCCCTGCGTGTGCATACCGTGACCCGCGAAGGAGTCGTCCGAGCGCGCACCGCTGCGATCAACGAACTCAAGGCACTGGTGCTCACATCGCCCGACGAACTCCGCAGCGAGTTGCGCGGTCTGACCACGACCGTGTTGATCAAACGATGCGCTGCGTTCAGGACCGTCACGAAGCGGCCGGTCGCTGAGCAGTGCGTCCGCAACACGATGCGCGTCGTTGCTCGTCGCATCCAGCACTTCAATGACGAGATCGAGGTGCACGACGTCGCGATGAAACAACTCGTCGACGAAGCAGCACCCGAGCTCGTTGCCCAGCCCGGTGTCGGCTATGTGACCGCGGCGATGTTCATCATCGCGTGGTCGCACCCCGGTCGCTGCCGTTCCGAAGCGGCCTACGCCCGACTCGCTGGAGTCGCTCCATTGCCTGCGACCTCGGGGCAACGCCAGGATCGTCACCGTCTCAACAGATACGGCGACCGGAAACTCAACCGGGCCTGCCACATGGTCGCGCTCGTTCGCATGCACCATCACGAACCCACCAAGGCCTACATCGCGAGACGTCGAGCAGAGGGCAAGACCGACCGCGAAATCCGACGCTGCCTCAAGCGCTACATCGCCCGAAACGTCTGGCGACTCCTCGAACACCAGAGCCCAAGAATCACCGCTTGACAGACATAGAAGGATCGCCTGATCTGTTCGGCCATCGTCGCGGACGAAAGCGAAAGCCGAAGGCGACTGAGTTGACTTCTGAAGTAGTTCAGATATCCTGAAGTCATGCGAGTGATCGAGCGCCCGTTCTCAGAGTTCCTGCGTCAGCCCAATGATGTCGTTGCGGAGCTCGCTGACCATGACGTCGTCCTGCGGCGGCGTAACGCCCCTGCATTGCGCTTGAGCGAAGCCGACCGTGACGAGGAACGCGACGAGGCGTTCGACGCACTCGCCCGGCTCTTGCGAAACCTGCTCGTGCAGGGCCCTCCGAGTCTTGATGCCACGGTTAACGAGGTCTTTCCGTGGGCGAGCTTCCTGCCGCGGCAGGATCACAAGACGTTCGTCGACGAATTGACCCAGACCCTGGTCGCCGTGTCGATGATCGACAACTACGCCCCCGTTGGTCAGTTGCTCCGGGAGTGGAAGGCCACCGCAGAGATCCATGCCGATCCGCGCCTCGCACGTCGGCTCCGTCGTCGGATCGATGCCGACGGCGATCCGGTTCCGGCTCCCGCCGGCTGATCGCAGATGCCGAAACGCAAGGATCGAGTCGCGCCGCCTCCGGCGGCGGGTGGCTGGGACTTCCGATTCGCGACCAACGATGCCGTCAAGGGATGGGAGCAGATCTGCTCAGCCGCTTCGGCCAACGCGCGAACCGCGTGGGAGCGGATCACAGCAGACCCTCGCCAGCGAAACTCACGACAGCATCCCCTCAAGGGTTCGCTCGGCTCGAGGCTGGTGAACGGCGCCGAGATGGAGCAATGGCAGTACGAGGTCACCGCCGGCGGTCGAATCTGGTATTGCATCGACGATGACCGAGCCACGGTCTGGATGACCGACGCAAGTGTCGGCCACCCGAAGGCAACCGAGTGAGACGACGGACCGACCGTCTCGCGCGCCGGTCGAACGAATTGTCGCTTGTCAGCAATTTGTCAGCAGTTTGTCCGCGAACTGGACGAAACTAGCGGGTATCAGACATCACTAGACGACACGGGTCGTCATCGAAAATACACGCTGACCAGGACAAACGGTCAACTACGGACACCAGCGGACAACTACGGACAATCGCCTTTCCGGAGTTCAAGTCCCCCCTCCGACACGAACCATATGCCCAACGGGGTGTGTGGTCAGGATCAGGCGGTTGACCTGGGGTTCGTAGGTCCCGCTGATGCCGACGGCGTCGTAGAAGTGGGCGCGCTCGGTCGGATCGCTGCTCGCGAGGAGTCCGGTGAGTCCGCCGATCTCGGTCAGTGCTTCGCGGACGATGTCGCGGTCGGCGAGCGTGTTGTCGGCTTCGCGGCGCAGTTCGTCGAGTCGGCGTTCGGCGATCTGGCGGTTGGCGATGGCTTCTTTGAGCCAGCCCGAAACGGTGGCGAGGTCGACGTCGTCGTCGAGCAGGGCGCGGCATTTGGCGATCTGTGTGTCGCACTGGCGGAGGTCGTGTTCGAGGCGGGCGCGTAGGCGGGTTGCTTGGGTGTCGGGTTCGGGGTCGAGGATGCGGTCGATGGTGTCGTCGATGCGGTCGGGGGCGAACAAGTCGTTGAGCCAGGCGTCGAGGTGGGGGAGGATGTCGTCTTCGCGTAGGTACACGTTGAGCGGGTGGGCGAGGTCGGCCGATTCGGCGTACTCGGTGGCGTAGCGGCAGCGGTAGTAGTGCGTGCCGCGTGCTTGGTGGGCTTGCATCAGCCGGCCGCAGATGCCGCAGGTGAGTTTGCCTCGAAGCGCGTACGGCCGGGTGGGGGCGGTGCGTGTGCGGGGTCCGCGTCGGCGGGTGTTGGAGCGCATGATGTCCTGCACGGCTTCGAAGTCGTGGCGTGACACGAGTGGTTCGTGGGCGGGCTCGGCCGACCAGGTCCAGGCTGCTTCGTCGTTCCAACGCATCACGGACTCGTGGCCGGACGCGACGTCGTCGACGTCGACGAGGACTTCGTCGCGGCGTTGGCGGCCCCACACCTGGTAGCCGGTGTAGCGCGGGTTCATCAGGATCGCCCGGACGGCCGACTTGCCCCAGGCGATGCCGAGGCGATGCGGGTTGCGGGCTCGGTCGTGGCCGGACGGCGACGGAATGCCGTCGGCGGTGAGTGCTTCGGCGATCGCGTAGTAGCCCTTCCCGATGAGGTAGTCGGCGAAGATGCGTCGGACGACCGGTGCGGTCTCGGGGTGGGGGGAGAGGCGGTGCAGTTGCACGCCCAGCGCCGCCTTCTCGGGATGGGGGTGTGGGCCGATGTCCTCGAGTCGGTAGCCGTACGGTGGCCGCCCGCCGAGGAACCGGCCCTCGGTCGCGGCCTGGGCGTGCATCGCTGCTTTGACGCGGGTCTTGATCCGCATCCGCTCGCCTTTGGACATGCCACCAAAGAGCGTCATGACGAGGTCGTGCGCTTCGCTGCCGGGGTCGACAGGGCCACCGACCTCGGGCACCCAGAGGGCGACGTGGTAGTGGGTGAACACCGGGAAGGTGAGCCCGAATTGGTGGCCGTAGAAGGCGCGTTGCGGTTCGCCGATGACGACGGCGTCGAATAGTCGGGCAGGGTTGCTGAAGGCTTGCAGCAGTCGGCTCGCCTCGGGCCGCCGCTTCCATGGCAGCGATCGGCTGTGGCCGACGTCGAAGTAGTCCTCCACGATGGTGCCGTGGCCGTCGATGAGTTGGCGGCTGCGTTCGAGTTGCCATGACCGTGACGCCGCGGGGTCCTGTTGGTCTTCGGTACTGACTCGACCGTAGAAAGCGAACCGGATCATTGGCTACGAGGCTACGCCGATCGAGTCGTCCGGCCCTGCAGCCTTGTTCCGTTCGCCGAGCGCCGCGACGACGAGTCGGCGGAGCACGGTCACCGCTGGCGGTGGCAGGGTCGGCATCTCAGGGGGTGGGACGACGATGAGCGGGGGTCGGCGCGTTGTCGATCTGGCGTTCATGGCCGGCACCATGAACGTGCGGCGTCACGGATCACCGCCCGACCAACTACCCGTATCACGACCCGACGCAGCGGTGCGATCACCATGCGGGAACCGGAACGTCGGGGGCCGGTGCCTCCGGCACCGGGTAGCTGACTGGACGCAGTTCCCAATGATCCGGGTGGTACCCGGATCGGTCGAGTTCGACGGCCGCGGCGACGATCCGGGTGGCAAGCACGCTGACGTCGACATCGCTGACAGGTCGTCCGATGGTGAGTCGGTGCAGGCCGTCGAGCACCCAGCTGGGCGGGTTGGTGAGGACGTCGTGGGCGACGGTCGCCGTACGGTTCTCCCGGACGACGTCGGTGGTGCTGGAGTCGTATTTGGCGAAGACCGCATCGATGCCCTGCTGCCGGTTGGCGGCGCGGATCTGTCGGTTGAGGTTGTGGGTCGCCGCGTCGAGCGCAGCGCGTTCGCTCGCATCGGCCCGGGCGGCGAGCCGGGTGAGCTGGTCGCGTCGTGCCTTCAGTCGAGCGGTGGGGTCGTCGTCGGTCTGCTGGCGGCTGATCTCGGCGAGCGAACGCTCCTCACGCACACGCACTGCTGGCGCCTGAGCGCGCAGCGCTTCGACGAGTTCTCTGACGGGCTCAGCTGGGCAGGTCGGCCAGCGGGCCGGTGGTGGAAGTTGGGCGACGATCCGATTGAGCTGCTCGAGCTCGACGACGTGTGGCCAGTTGGCGACGATCCATGCCCGTCGATCCTGTTGGTCCCGGGCCGCGGCGGCGAGTTGCTCGTGCACCTCGGCGGAGTCAACCTCGGATCGGGTGAGCCGCTCGATGAAGGCCCGCTGGTCGCTCGGTGCGCTCGCGAGTATCCGGCAGACCTCGTCGCGGCGCGCATGGACGTCGGCGGGGGACCGGACCGGGACCGGTGTCGGCGCAGCTGTGTGTCGCTCGTCGAGCCAGCAGCGGTCTTCGAGGGTTGCGACCATGAGTTGTTGCCATTCCGCTGCCGCGTCCGATTCGTTGGGACAGGGTCCGAGCCCGGGCACGGTGGCACCGATGTCGTGCCGGACGCGGAAGTGGGCGATGCGGGTCGTCGTGTCGTCCCACACCGACGCTCCTGCCGGGTCGCCGGGTCGGGCCCCGAGCCACGTTGTGAGCCAGTCGGGTTGTTCGCCGCGGAGCGCGTGTGCTGCCCGGTCGACAGCGATGTGCACTGCACGGCTGTACCGGTCGGCGTCGCCGGGCTCGACTCCGTAGGCGGACAGCTCGATCGCCCAGTCCAGCTCGGCGTGTGCCACAGCGTCGGCCAGCCGACCGAGCGTCGCGTGCGCCTCGGGTGTGAGGTCGACCGGCTCGGGATGGTCGATGACCACGAGGTTGCTCCACGGCATGGTTCGCGTCGCTTCCGCGCCGCGGTCGTTGACGAAGTGGACGTCGCAGGTGCCGGCGTCGTCGTCGATGACCACGACGGTGCCGACGTTGTCACGGTCGAGCGCTCGCACACGACGACCTTCGGCCAGGTACGAGCGTGACGCCGCCGCCACGTCGTAGCTCGCCCGCAACTCGCAGGGGTTCGGGACTTCGACCGCAGCCTCGGCGCCGCGTGCGGCTCGCGCGTGCTCGACCAGTTCCCTGGCGGAGTGTGTGGTGGCGAGGTCGTCGACGAGGGCGATGGCGGAGTCCGCGGCGGAAACGAGGGTCTTGGCGCCAGATCGATTCATCCGGGCCAGCAACTCGTCCTCGACGGTCCACGTCAGCTCGCCGGGGAGCGGGAGACCAGTGTCGTGCCGCTCGATCGCTGCGAGCTGACCGCCGGTGGCGTAGATCCAAGCAGCCAAACGCGCACGCGACAGCGCCACGTACAGCGCCTCGCGGTAGAGGCCCGCCGGGCCGACGACGATCGCGAAGTCGCACGTCACCCCCTGCACCTTGTGGATCGTCACGGCGTAGGCGTGATCGACCCAGCCGTGCGAGACGTACTCCCGATC
This sequence comes from uncultured Acidimicrobiaceae bacterium, assembly GCA_963701575.1. Classification (GTDB taxonomy): domain Bacteria; phylum Actinomycetota; class Acidimicrobiia; order Acidimicrobiales; family Ilumatobacteraceae; genus Ilumatobacter. The sequence goes on along the minus strand of CAVPAQ010000027.1, from coordinate 163,566 downwards.
GACGATCACGCGCTCGCCGCCGGCGACCCGGACGCACATGCCGCTGCCGGCTTGCCCGACCACAGTCCCGACCATTCCGTTGTCGACGGCGAACTCGTCGCCCGACGCGAGCTGCTGGTGCTGGTGGTTCTGCAGGAACACGACACGATCACCCACTGCATAGCGCTGTCCGCCGGCCTCGAACTCCGTGTCGGCGTCGAGCGCCCCGGCGGAGATCAGGGCGCTACGCGCGGCACGATTGAGGAGCCGAGCCTCGGCGCGGGTACCGGCGAGCATCACGGTCTCGCCAACCCGCTGAAGCTGCTCCCAATCAGTGACGGCCGAGGCATACAAACACTCGCGATCGTCCGCCACGACCACGCGCCCCCGATCCCGGTAGGCCGCGAACGCCGCCGCAACATCGCCATCGCGGAGCTGCGCGAGGGCGACCCGCTCCCACTCATGCCGCTGACGACGGTTCACGGTGAGCTCGGCGACCCGCGGACCGCCCAGGTCGAGCGCGACGCGGAACGCACCGCCGGCGGCGACCTCCGGGAGTTGATGGTGGTCGCCGACGAGCACGATCTTGGCGCCGACCCGTGCGCCCTGATCGACGATCGCAGCGAGATCACGGATGCCGGCCATACCACTCTCGTCGACGACCACAACGGTGGAGGCGTTGATCTCGCGCCGCTCGGTGAGGTGCCGGGCAATCGTCGTGGACGCGATCCCGGCACCTACCTCGAGTTCTCGTGCGGCACGTGCCGAGGGAGCAAGCCCGACCACGTGGTAGCCGGCAGCCTCGTACGCAGCCCGAACCACTCCGAGCGTGTGCGTCTTCCCACTGCCGGCCCGCCCCACGAGCACGGCGACAGCATCGCCATTCGTTGCCAGCGCTCGAACCGCGGCCACCTGGTCCTCCCCGAGCGACGACCGCCGCAACAGTGCCTCGATCGCAGTTGGACACAGCACCCCGACATCGGCGACGAGGCCGTCACCTACCTGCTGGGCGAACCGCCGCTCGACAGCGAGCAGAGACCGCGCCGTATACCGCACCGTACGATCATCCGCGATCACGCGACACGGCGCATGCATGTCGGTCTTCTCGGCCCGGTGATCACCAATCGACACGATCGCTGCCGAGGCGAGCGCACGATGGACGGTCGCCTCGACCACCTCGAGCGACGTCGTCGCCGGCAACCCGGCTGCCACGGCCTGCGTCAGATCGAGGCGAGTGAACGTGCCGTTGTTCGCTGTTACCCGAGTGTCGAGCAACCATTCGAGCCACTCGTCGAAGTCGACGATCCGTGTCACCACATCCCGGACACCGTTTCGCCAACACACATCCTCGACCGCCCAACCCGCACTGCGAACTGCAGGTGCTGCTGCTGCGAGGAGCTGCTCCAGGTCGACGCTGCTCCATCCCAACGCCTGTGCCCGCTCACGCCATGACTCCTCCGCAGCGTCGAAGTCGGCCGGAACCTGCTTGGGCTGCCGAGTCGAGCGCTGCGCTTCGGCAGTCGCTGCAGGACCGGCCAGGCCATTGCGATCCAGCCACTCGGCGATCTGTTCGTGGCGCTGCGAGAACTCCCGCAGCACACGACCCGGGATGCCGGCGATCTCGGCTGCGTCCTCATGGACCGGACCCCATTCCACGCCGAGCGCCGCGGTGAGCTCACGTCGCATCGCCGCCTGGAACACCGCACCGCCGGTCCGGGCGGTGTCGTAGATCGCCCGCCCATCCAGCGCCGACCAGCGACCGTCGACACCCTGCGCCATGTTCGCGACCAGTACATGCCAGTGCAGATGCGGATCACCGGCCCGCGACGTGCGATGCCGATACGCAGCGCCGACGAACCCGCGGGCGACCATCCGCCGCGTGCCCCACGCCTCACCCCACGACCGCCGGTTCTCGGCCTTGTTCGTCCCCCGCCGAACGAAGCACGCCTCGCGCTCCAACCAGCCCAACGTCTCGGTCAACGCCGCCTCGCAGGCCGTGACGATCAGATGCTGCACCCGCCGATCAGCCAGCGCGTACGCGACCGACACCGACTTCGGCACCGCGAACGTCAGATCGAACCCCGGAACCCGCCGTGGATGCGACCGCAGCGTTGTGCCGTTCGGCGTCTGCCCCGTGCCGGGGCCAAGCCCCGCGAGCACCGCCCGCAGATCGCCCGGATCGACCTCGCCGATCAGCCCGAGCGACTCGATCCCGTTACCGACCCAGACCCCTGGCGCCTCGCCCGCGCCCGTGTAGTACTCATCGAGTCCACTCGCCACCTGCGACAGGTAATAGGCCTCCGCGCCAACCCGGAGCTTCCACACGGTCTGCACATAGACACATGCCTCTCGAAACGCGATTCTGTGACGCGTTCCGATCGAATTTCTTCAGTTGGGCACACATGCACCCCAAGGTGCCCGAACCGACGACGGACCGCGAGCGCGCAGTGACAAGTTCGAGGAAGCATCCTCGAACGGCACTGGTGACGCGCCCACGGGCTCCACCGACTGGCATTATGTGGCAGCCTTTGGGCGATCGCGCCCACCGCATATCGCCGGTACGCGTGCGCGGATCGAAGCGTTCTCGCCAGCGATTATCGGGCGGGTAGGACGGGGCAACCGACCGATCAACACTTGCCGATACAGAGTCGGTTGAGGGGGTGTTGCGAGCGAACCTTATGAGTGGTGCGACCGACCAGTAGCCACCACGATTGAGCCATACTCGTCAGGCGTGGCGAAGCCCCTCGAAGCTGCCTTCCCTTCGATGCCAAGTCCGTCGGTCCTCCTGACATTCGCCGCCGCGTCGTTTGTCTTGCTCATCGTGCCGGGCTCGGCCGTGCTGTTCATCTTGGCCCGCAGCAGCGCCCACGGATCGCGGGCCAGCTTCGTGTCAGATCTCGGTGTTCACAGCGCATCGATTGTTCATGTCCTCGCGGCTGTGGCGGGAATCTCGGCCCTCGTTGTCGCAACGGCAGCGTTCACCGCCATCAAAGCGATCGGCGGGCTCTACCCGATAGCGCGAACAGTAGGAAAATCGGATGAACCGCGATCTCTGGCCAGGTGGGCCCAGCGGTGAACGTCGGGTGAACGCTCGCAGCGTTTGAGATGGTTCACCGTGACTTCATTCACGGTTCAACGCGACGACGTACTTGCGGCGGGCGGTGTTCACCCTGGTGGGCGACAGTGGGTCGCGTTCCCACTCCCCGAAAGGCACTCACCAATGACCGATACCTCCGCCACCTTCGAAGACGTCCTCCAGTCCGCTCTCAGCCGCCGCAAGGTCCTCGTCGGCGGATTCGCCACCGCCGCCGCGACCTTCTTCGCGCCTCAGCTCTCGACCACTGCCTCGGCCACGGAGGGCCGAGGCAACTCTGCACTCGCAGGCAAAACGTCCGGGGTTGTGGGCGGCGTGAAGGAGTTCACCGGCATCGGGATCTCCACGATCGACGAGGTGGTCGTGCCGGAGGGATATATAGCGGAACCGCTCTTTAGTTGGGGCGACCGGATCTCCGGCTCCGGGGGCACGTTCGCGGGCGCTGACATCACCCTCGCTGAGCAGCTCGCCGCCGCTGGCCAGAGCCATGACGGCATGCACTACTTCCCGCTCGCGAGCCGCGGGCCGAACCAGCGGGGCCTGCTCGTGCTCAACCACGAGATCACCGAGTCCGAGTTCCTGTTCGAAGACGGCACCGCCAACTGGACCGCCGAGAAGTCGGCCCTGGCGATGGCTGCACAGGGCTGCTCGGTCATCGAGATCAAGCGAACCGGCAACAAGTGGAAGGTCATGCCGTCGGGCTACGCCCGTCGCATCACAACCATGACCCCGATGGAACTCACCGGCCCGGCTGCAGGCGACGCACTGCTCAAGACCAGCGCCGATCCCACGGGCACTGCGGTCTTGGGTACGGCCAACAACTGCGCCAACGGCAAAACCCCGTGGGACACCTACCTCACCTGCGAGGAGAACTTCAACGCCTACTTCGGCACGACGACGACCGGAGCGAGCCCCAACGCCCTACAGAACCGATACGGCGTGGGCGTCGCTGGTTTCGGGCCCCCGTTGTACGTCAGCGAGAGTCGCTTCGACATCGTCGAGGAGCCCAACGAGTCCAACCGGTTCGGCTGGGTCGTCGAGATCGATCCGTTCGAACCGACCTCGACCCCCAAGAAGCGCACAGCACTCGGCCGGATCAAGCATGAGAACGCCGAGCTCGTCGAGTGCTCCGACGGCCGCGTGGTCGTGTACATGGGCGACGACGAGCGCGGTGAGCGGATCTACAAGTTCGTCAGCGCCAACCGGTGGCAGGACGACCCCGACACCGTGCTCGACAACGGGACGCTCTATGTCGCAGTCTTCAGCGACGATCTGACTCCTGGTGACGCGAAGGGCGTCGGTTCGTGGGTCGCTCTGACTCCCGAGACGACCGGATTCGCAACGATGGCCGAAATCCTCGTCGACACCCGTGGTGCGGCCAACGCTGTCGGCGGCACACGCATGGACCGTCCTGAGTGGCTGGCCGCCGATCCGAAGAACCCCGGCACCGTGTACTGCACACTGACCAACAACAGCCGTCGCGGCTCGCAGTTCCCGATCGACGAGGCCAATCCTCGCGTCGGCAACCCGTTCGGGCACATCATCCGTTGGGACGAGGCCGGAGGCGACCCGAAGGCCACGTCGTTCACGTGGGACATCTTCATCTTCGCCGGTGATCCCGCCAGCGCCGGCGCTCCGGGCAACCCGACGCCGGTGACACCGGGAATCCCGGCATTCGGTGCACCTGATGGACTGTGGTTCGACGGTGCCGGCTCGCTGTGGATCCAGACAGACGGAACGCAACCCGTCGCCTGCAACAACCAGATGCTGTGTGCCGACACCGCGACTGGAGAGGTCAAGCGCTTCCTGGTCGGACCCGTCGGTTGCGAGGTGACCGGCATCACTCAGACCCCCGACGGCACTGCGACGTTCGTCAACATCCAACATCCGGGTGAAGGTGGCGGCAGTGACTGGCCCGACAAGGTCGGCGGACTGCCGCGGTCGAGCACCATCGTGATCCGGCGTCTCGACGGTGGCCCGGTCGTCGGCCCATACGCCTGACGGCTCAGCGGCCCGCTACCGCGCGTTGCGGTAGCGGGCGATCTCGGCCCGGTCAGTTTGGAAACGGAGAGTCGATTTCCGGCGATCACGGACGTGATCCTTCGGACTGGGGCCGCTCGATCACGCGCGCACGGAATAGCGCCTCGTCCACGGCTGCACCCTCCCGAGATCGGCCCCAGCAGCGCACGGCGCTTTCCCGCCCGAGTGTGATGGTCGTGGACGAGTGTTTTCGGCGTCTTCGCTTGGCATTCACGTCCTCGTCGGCTGACGGACAGGCCCGCGGTGTAGCAAGTGGTTGTTCCCCAATTCTGACACCACTGAAAGGCCCTCGATGACCCATTCGAACTTCCGCCGCCTGGCTGCCTACGCCACCGGCCTGGCACTTGCCGCCGCTGGTGTGGCCGCCTTCCCGTCGATCTCCGGCGCCAAGGGGAACTCCACCCCGATGCATCTGGAGCACGCCGGCTCGGCGTTCCTCCAGCTCAACCAGTCCGCCGACGAGATCGCCGCCGAAGAACCGAGCTCCGCGGAGATCATTGATTTCACTGCCCACCGACTCGCTCGCCGGTCGTCTCGGCTTTATCGATACCAAGTCGGTGAGCGACCCGCACGCGAACGGAACGATCGACCTGCCCGGTGATCCGACGAGTGTGGCGGTGTACGAGCGCTGGGCCCTCGTGTCCATTGCCACAAATGAGGACCCGGACGGCGACGGTCCGGACAACGAGTTCGACAACCCGAGCGGCGAGTTGCTCGTGGTCAGCTTGAAGGACCGCAAGATTGTCCACTCGATCGAGCTCGCCGGCCAACCCGATGCCATCGCCATCTCACCGACCGGCAAGTACGCAACGATCGTCATCGAGAACGAGCGTGACGAGGACCAGGCTGGCGGGTTCATCCCGCAGTTGCCGGCGGGATCGCTCCAGATCGTTGATCTTCGCGGCAACCCGGATCGCTGGCAGGTTCGTGGCGTGGATCTGACCGGCATCGACGGCATGTTCGCAGCAGCAGACCCAGAGCCCGAGTTCGTCGACATCAACAATCAGGATCTGGCTGTGGTGACGTTGCAGGAGAACAACCATCTCGCCATCATCGACTTGAAGACCGGAGAGGTCGTCAAGTCCTTCTCGGCCGGCTCGACCACCGTCGACTACGTCGACAACACCGAGGAAGAGTTCGGCCCGCAGGAGAACGGCGTCATCTCGCTCACCGAAACCGTGACGGACCGCCGCCGCGAGCCAGACGCCGTTGCATGGATCGACGACGACACCTTCGCCATCGCCAACGAGGGCGACTACGAGGACGAGGACGGTGTCGAAGGCGGAAGCCGTTCCTTCACGCTGTTCAACATCGACGGCACCGTCGAGTACGAGGCCGGCAACCGCTTCGAGCATCTCATTGCGTCGATCGGGCACTACCCGGAAGGCCGATCGGAGAACAAGGGCAACGAACCCGAAGGCATCGAGGTCGGCACGTTCCAGAACCGCACACTGCTGTTCGTCGCCTCGGAACGCGCCAACGCTGTCGGCGTGTACGAGATGATCCACGGCACGCCCGAGTTCGTCCAGGTGCTACCGACCGGCATCGGCCCGGAAGGTCTGAAGTTCCGCAACGGCGTCCTCGCCGTCTCTGCTGAGGCGGACGGATTCGACGACGGCTTCTCTGCCCGCCCGTTCGTCACGTTCTTCGAGATGGAGCGCATCACCACACCGACCTACCCCTACCTGGTCAGCGCACTCGACGAGGACAACGACTCCAACGCGCCGATCCCGTGGGTTGCCCAGTCGGCCCTGGCGGGCGACCCGGACGACCCGGACACGCTGTACTCGACGAGCGATTCGTTCCTCGCCCAGTCCTACATCTACGAGATCGACATCTCGTCGCACCCCGCCGTGATCGTCGATCGCATCCCGGTCGGCGATCCCGACGGCGCCTATGACCTCGAGGGCATCGCCGCCCGTGAGGAGGGCGGCTTCTGGCTGGCGAGCGAGGGCCGCGTCGATGCTCGTCCCAATGCCATCCTGCAGGTCGACGACGACGGCGAGATTCTCAACACGGTCGTGCTGCCGCCTTCTCTGGTGGAGAAGGCGACCAGTTCCGGCTTCGAGGGCGTCGCGGTCACCGGCACGGAAGCGACCGGTGACGAGATGGTGTACGTCGTGGTCCAACGCGAATGGGGCGACGACGAGAAGGGTTTCGTGAAGATCGGTCGCTACGAGGTGGCCGACGACCAGTGGACCTTCGTGTCGTATGGGCTCGACACGGTCGAGTCGCCTGCGGGCGGCTGGGTCGGTCTCTCGGAGATCACGGCACTGCCCGACGGCACGTTTGCGATCGTCGAGCGCGACAACCAGCTCGGCCTCGAGGCTCGCGTCAAGCGGATCTACGGCGTCAACCCGGCTACCGCCGTGTGGAAGGCTCACGGCGAGGAACTCGACATCGTCGGAAAGACGTTGCTCCGCGACGTCCTGGCCGATCTCGACGATGCCAGCATCTCGGTGCCGGACAAGGTCGAGGGCCTCGGGTTGACCGCCGATGGCAATGTGTGGCTGTCGACCGACAACGACGGCGTCGACGAGAACTACGGCGAGACGCTGCTGTTCTCCCTCGGCTCGCTCGACGAGGCGTTCACGGACTGACACCTCCATCCGGGGCAGGGGTACTCGGCCCGGCCGTGGCCGGGCCGAGTACCCCTGCCCGACGGACTTCCAAACCTTCGCAGGATCTCTTTCGTGTCCAGCACAGGGGTCGACGTCGATGGCAGCGCAGCGTTGGGACCGTATTGAGGCTGAGGCCCTCATTTTGCGGGGTTCGACGCGTTCGCCGAAGCTGCCGGTATGCGTTGGTGGCTGCGGATGGCGTCGATGGCGCTGCGGCTCTGGCGAACGGGTTCGAGCACCGGGATAGGTCTGCTGTGCCCCGCCGGCTCTGCCAAGAATGGCTACGACGGCGCCGAGGCTACCAACCAGTGTCGTATGTGCGAGCTCGCGTGAGTGTCGCCAATGTGCCTGATTGATGATGCGTGGTGCGAGCCCTCTTGGGCTATCTGGCGCGATGTACTGCCACCGAGAGAAGCGCAGCGCCCGTGGAAGTGGCAAGCTCCTGCGGATGTCTGTCGACGATGCAGCTCGCGAGTACACCGGCCTGGCGTCGTCGTTTGCGAATGGTGCGTTGAGGAAGCTGTATGGCGCGGAAGTCGTCTCCGGTGCCGGAGACGGCATCTTCTGGGTGGCTCTCGTGGTCTTTCTCGACACGCAGCCACAATTCGGGCTGTGGCTCACGCTGGCCGTGTTCGCCCGGCTCGGACCACGCGCCCTGTTGAGCGTGCCGGCGGGTTCCCTCGTCGACCGGAGCAACCTTCGTCGCCTCGTCGTGAGCATCGAGTTCGCCCGCGCTGCCTTGATGTTGGTGCTCGCGATCGCGGCGGCGAACGGAGGCAGTGCACTCATGGCACTGGTGATCGTGTGCGCGTCGTACACGATTGCTGCGCCGACACGGCCTGCATTGTCTGCAGTCGTCCCGGCCCTGGCCGGCGAGCGTCACCTTGCCGGGGCGAACGCGGTGTTGAGCACCGTCCGTCAGATCATGACCTTCCTCGGGCCGCTCGTCGGTGTCGCGATCGCGACAACCTGGTCGCCTGCAGTGGGGTTCGGCGTCAACGCCGTGACCTTCGCCGTCTCCGGACTCGTCATCGCATCCGTTCACGGCATCCCCAACCGCTCCGCAGCAGTTGGCGCCAGGAAGTCGGCCGGCGTTCGGCTCGGCCTCGGGTCCTCGTTCGTCGACGGGGTCGGTGTTGTCAGGTCGATTGCGGCGCTTCCGGCACTGGTTGGGCTCATCGGGGTGATGTACTTCGTGCGGGGAGCCGAGATGGTGCTGCACGTCTATGTCGTGCGCGATCAGCTCGGTGGCTCGGTCGACCAGATCGGGCTGCTCGGCGGCGCGATCGGTCTCGGCGCGTTGGTGGGGATGCCCTTGGCGGCCCAAGCGGCGGGCTCGGTCAGTCCCGTGCGCCCCATACTCTTCTCGCTCGTTGCGACGGCCTTGCCGACTGCGACTTTGGCCGTGATTACGCGGACCCTCTGGGCGTGCGTCGTGCTGATTCTGGTCGGCGTCGGCATGGTGGTGTTCGAGGTCGTGATCGTGGTGATGGTGCAACGGGTCACGCCTTCGATGTCGCTCGGGCGGGTGTTCGGCGCGATCAACGGTGCCTCGAACACCGGCAAGCTCGTGGGTGCGGTGTCGGCGCCGGTGCTGATCGCGATGGTCGGCCTCGATGGATCGCTTCTGGTGGTTGCCGGGTCCGTGCTGTTGATCGGTGTTGCAGCCACCCGGCCTCTGGTGGTTGTCGGCCGCCTGGCCGCGGCACGCCAGCGCGAACTCGCACCGCGGGTCGGTGTACTCCGGACGCTGGCCATCTTCGAGGGCGCCTCGCTGGCGTCCTTGGAGCGCATCGCAGCGGACATGTCGGAGAGAAACGTCGCGAGCGACACCGAGGTGGTGAGGCAGGGCGACGAACCCGACGACCTGTACATCACCATCAGCGGCCGCCTCGTGGCATCGGTTGACGGCCGCCCGGTCGGCGAGCTCACGAAGGGCGACTGGTTCGGTGAGATCGGCCTGTTCGATCAGCGGCGGCGGACCGCGACGGTGACTGCCACCGAGCCGACGAATCTGTGGCAGATCCCCGGTACAACGTTCCTGTCGGTACTCGAGAGCGCCGGCGCGCCACCGTCCGCGCTCGTCGACGGCATGACCGACCGGCTGGCCACGCACCGCTGACGCGCACCCACCATTCGCGTGACATCACCGTGAGCGGGGCGGATTGATCATGGCCCGCAAGGCAGCCGTCGAGATCGACGACACAGACGCTGCCTCAACGGCGGCCAAGTCCGCCTGAGTCGCTCCCTCGGTCATCAGCGCGGAACGTTCCCGATGCGCTCACGCACAAGCCCCCGCGGCCCGGAGTCGCGCCTCTGAGAAGCGCCCTGGCATGCCGCTCGATAACCCGCTCGTCTTGCGGAATAGACCCGCACAGATCGGCCCATACCGAGCACTGCATATTCCCGGTCGAAGCTGAGCGATCCCCTTGCGAGACGGCTGGCCCGCTCGATTCGAGTTCGGCGAGTTCCGGCCAGCCAAACTTGCCGAGGAGGTTGCGATGGACAAGAACGGTTTCACGATCAAGGCACTCGATCCGTCGACGTGGGATGCGTTCGCGGCGTTGGTGGAAGCCAACGGCGGCATCTTCGGCGGCTGTTGGTGCATGGGCTTCCATCCCGAGGAAACCACCCACCTCGACGCCCCGCAGCCGCACCGGGAGCAGAAGCTCGACCGTGTCCGGGCTGGGACTGCGCATGCGGCGCTCGTCTTCGACGGCGATGACTGCGTCGGCTGGTGCCAGTTCGGATCTCCGGACGAGGTCCCACGCATCAAGAACCGCAAGGAGTACGACAAGCAGCTCGACGCACTGCCCGACTGGCGGATCGCCTGCTGTTACGTCGGCAAGGGCCATCGCCGCCGGGGAGTCGCGGCCGCTGCGCTCGCCGGCGCGCTCGAACTGATCGCCGGTCTCGGAGGCGGCACCGTCGAGGGCTACCCGGAACCCGCCGGTGATGTCCCGGCCGGTTTCCTCTACCACGGTGCGCTCTCGAGCTTCGAACGTTCCGGGTTCCGCCAGGACCGCAAGATCGGCAAGCACCGCTGGGTCGTCACCACCCAGGTCGCACCGGCCTAACGGCAGCCACACCTCCGGTCTCGAATCCGAAGCCGGCCACTTCTATCGACGATCACCGACGAACGCGCAAGGGCGCTCAGGGGATACTCAATGGCAGTCATGGACGACGCCGGTGCCGGGACAGATGTCGCTGCGTCGGCTTGCCACGCACACCGGAACCGTCGTTCCGTCGCGAGGCAGCCGCCAACGTGCCAGGACAGATCACGTCAAGCCGTAGCTCGCGTGGGACGGTATCGCAGGGCGACGGCTCCCGACCGGAACTCATGGCGATCCACCAGCTCGAGCTGGATGCGCTCGCGCAGACCGGCGAGCAGCGTCGGCCCGTGGCCGGCAATGATCGGCTGCACAAGGAACTGGTAATCGTCGATCAGTCCCAGATCTGCCAAGGCCAAAGGGAGCGTCACGCCACCCACGAACAGGCCGTTGCCTGGCTCCTGCTTGAGCTGCTGAACTGCTTGACCCAAGTCGCCTCGCACCAGCTCGGCATTCCAATCGAGCCCGCTCAGCGTGCTCGACACGACGTACTTCTTCGCTCGGTCGATGGTCTCGGCGAACGGGATCTCCCACTCATCCATCCAGTCAGGCCACGTGCCCGCGGCCGGCCGCCGCCACGCCGACTCCATCATCTCGTAGGTCACCCGGCCGAAGAGCAGGGCAGCGGCTCGTGCCTTCTCAGCGGTCCAGAAGCGCATCGACTCCTCGTCCGGGGGGAGCCCTGCCTCGTGATGGCAGCAGCCGTCGAGCGTGACGTTGATCGAGTATCGAAGTGGTCTCATGTCGGTGCTCTCTCTTGATGCGCACGCTCGTCCCAGGCCTGCAGCGCGCACAGATTGCTCGCTCCGGGCGCCTGGTGCAAGCGTCGATGTCAGCCGGACGACCGCTCGGTATCTGCACCCGTACTGACGGCTACAACGACGTCGACCGCGACCGAGTGCGAGGCCCAAGCAGCGCACCGCACCTGCCCGGCCACGTGCGAACACCCGCCTGTCATGCGAACACCCACACTTCGCTGGGCCGGCGGAGCGGTCTTGGATCCGTGAGACGGAGCGGGAGGATCGTGAGCGAACGGGTTGACCGCGGATCAGGTCGCCGGTGGAGTGGTGAGCGCAGCCTTGACGTAGGCAACGACGGCGTTGGCGTGGCCGTGACCCATGCCGTGCTCGTCCTTCAATATCGTCACGATCTCCATGTGCGACGAACCGGCCGTCCACTGCGATGTCACGAGATCAGACCATTCCTGCATCGGCCGGCCGTACGTGGTCTCGATCGACGGGAAGTACGAAGTCGGGCCCTTGACCTTGGTGCCGGGTTCGATGATCGGAGCGGTCACTCGGTTGGTCGGGCTCATGCGAGCACGCCTTCGAGGCGGGCGTAGCTGGTCTCCATCCCGTCGACCATGCCTGTATCAAGCACGGTGTCGCGCACCTCAGCGCTGGGGAAGGTGATGACGAGGCTCAGCAGAGTGCCGCCATGAGACGGCGTGAGGGTCAGCTCGTTCCGGTTGCCTGGACCCTCCATCCCGATCATGCGCTCGGTCGTGACCGCACGGTGTGGTGGGTCGAACTCCAGCAACTCGCCCTCGAAGCCGAACCGTCCGGGCGAGCCTTCCTCGGACGAGTCCTCGGGTTCCCACTCGTAGCGGTAGGCCCCGCCGACCTCGGTCGTCGTCTCGCAGACGGGCATGGTCCACCCGTCTGGCCCCAGCATCCACTGCTGCAGCATTGCGGGGTCGTGGTGGGCGTGCCACACCTGTTCGACGGTACCGCGAATGATGCGCGAGACGCGGACCTGTGTGTCGGACAGGAACTGCTGTTCGGTTCCGCGGCCCGCTGCAAACGACTCGAGGTCGGCGAGCACGTGATCGATCTGGCCCATGGCCGACGCCATGCCCTCTTCCATGCCCATGTCGAGCAGCTGTTCGAGTTGATCGAGTGAGCCGAAGTGGGTCGTGGTGACGAGGCGTGAGCCGTCGTTGGTGTCTTCGAAGGAGAAGGTCATCCGCATCGATGGCATGGCAGGGTTCTCCTGGCCCTCCTCGTCGGCGAATCCGTCGCGGACCTCGAAGAACTTGCCGTCGTCGACGGCGAGGAACTCCCAGAAGCCGGCGGACCGTTCGCCGTTCGGTCCGGTCATGAAGTACGCGGACCGTCCGCCGACGAACACGTCGTGGCGGGTGAACGTGGCCGGCCACTCGACGGGACCCCAGAACTTCTCGATCTGGCGGGGGTCGGTGTACGCCTCCCACAATCGCTCGCGCGTGGCGGCGAAGTCGGCGACGACGGTCATGGTGAGTGCGTCGAGATCCTTCTCGACCGAGGTGATGGGCATGGGCTCTTCCTTCTCCTTGATGCTTCGGGATCATTCGTCGGTGTCGGCGAGAAGTTCGTCGAGACGGTCGATGCGAGATCGCCAGATCTGCTCGTACCGTTCGAGCAGCGCCTGGGCACGCTGGATGGCATGAAGGTTGCCGCGGACCATCCGCTCGCGACCATGGGGGTGTTTGGTCACAAGACCTGCTCCCTCCAAGACGGCGACGTGCTTTTGGACGGCAGCGAACGACATGTCGTAAGCGCTCGCGAGCTCCGAGACCGAGGCCTCGCCGCCGAGCGTGCGCCGAACGATGTCGCGTCGCGTCGCATCGGCCAGCGCTCGAAAGATCCGGTCCACCTCACGGTCACTGAGCTCCAACGCATGATCTACAACCATATGGTTGCATAATAGGAACCGCCTTGATCGGTGTCAAGTTCCCGAATGGGGACGCCCACGTTCTCGGGACAACGCAACCGGTTGAGTCGTGTTTCGTCAGGCGTTCGGGACCCGGTCGATGGCCACCCGATAACGCGCGCCCACATTCACGGCTACTGCAGCCCCCCGGGGCACCCGGGAACGGCCCAAGCCGGGTGCTCGGTATTCACGCTGGTGACGTGGGCGCGCTGTTCTTCATGACTGTTCGTGTTGATCTGTGGAACGATGTTTGGGTGGTGAGCAAGCGAACCCGTCGGACGGTCATCACCGTTGGCGACGCCGTGTACACCAGCGCGTTTGGCCGGATCCCTGATCACGAGGCGCCGCCGGCGCCCGGCAGCGACGCGCCGTCCGCCGTCGTTGATGCCGAAGATCCGCTGCCGCCAGACCCGCGAAGCTTCGTTCTGGACTTGTCTGAGGACGAGGTGCCTCCTGATTCGAGCTAGGAACGGGTAGGGCACGGGGGTGGCAACGAGCGCCGATAGCCATGTCCGCATGTCCCCTGCCGAGCGGGCGGTCGTCTGGTGGGTGATCCTGTCGTTCGGAACGTTCGCCGCGACAGCGATGGCGATCAATGCTCTCCGCACCGCATCGGGTGACATCAGCGACGCGTACCATGAGCCGCCAAACACGCCGCTGGGTTGATCAATCGTCGGTAACCGTCGAAACTTGCAAACTCCAGTACGCAGAACTTTGGATTCGGTCGTGCCGCGCTACGACATTTCAGACTGCCGAGCGTCATCGGCATCTGGAGTCGACATCGACACGTGGGCGACCACTCGATATCACCCGCACGAAATCACGGTCGCGAGACTCGGCGAGGTGACCGAGTTCGGCCCATACCGAGCATCCGATATTCGCGTCGGTCATGGACGATCGGTCACGGATGGTGGTCGCGATACGCGCCACCTGATGGACGAGCCGACCCACAGCATCGCGCGGCGGTGTGGCGTGCGTTCAGCGGCGAGGACCGAGTGAAGTGAGGACCCAGAGCCGGCGTTCTGGGGCAGCTTGCCCGTGGTCCACGACATTGCTGCCGCCCATCGCCCTGACGGATTCGACGCGATCGGCCTTGCCTTTCAGCCAGGTGTCCACATGGGCAACGTCGTGAGTGATGATCACATTGGGCATAGCGCCTCCTTCGGGCGGAGCGTCGTCCCCCCGACGGCGCACAGCGAGCCTACATCGCGTGCCGGGCACGGTCGACGGCCCCGGGCCGGCACCGATCGAGACGTCGCCGATCTGCATCGTGCCACTCTTGACTCGATCTGCACTTCGGTCTCTTGGTCGGTGTCAGCCCCTCAATACCAGGCGTCGGGCATCGCGCTCTTGCGGTCGTCGACGAACGCACGGAGTTCGCGATCCACCGCCTCGTCGATCGGTGGCGGCTCGTACGCCGCGAGCATCTGCTTCCACTGCCGGTTGGCGCGTTGTTGCATGTCGAGCGCTCCGTCGTCGGTCCACTGTTCGAACGAGTTGGTGTCGGCGAGTGTCGATTCGTGGTTGGCGGTGGCGTAGTGCCGCATCGTGTGCGCTGATCCGAGGTAGTTGCCGCCGGGGCCGGCTTCGAGATATGCGTCCATGGCAAGTTGCTCGTCGTCGATGTCGAGCCCACCGAGTTGCCTGTGCAACATGGCACACCGATCGAGATCCATGACGAACTTCTCGTACCCGAAGGACAGCCCGCTCTCGAGCCATCCTGCGGCGTGGATGACGTAGTTCGTGCCGGCGAGAATGCCCGACGACATCGAGTCGACGGACTCTTGCATGGCTTGGCCGTCCGCGATCTTCGACGCCGTGTAGTGGGCACCGCACCGCAGCGGCAGGCCGAGTCGCCGCGCCAGCTGACCGACGGCGTAGGTGGCGAGCGTCGACTCCGCAGTGCCGAACGTCGGCGCCCCCGACTTCAGGTTCATCGTGGTCAGGAAGTTGCCGTACACCATCGGCGACCCCGGGCGCACCAACTGGCTGAGCGCGATTCCGGTCATCGCCTCGGCATGGGCCTGGGCGACGAGCGCCGGAAGCGTGACCGGCCCCATCGCTCCCCCGATGATGAACGGCGAGATCACGCAGCCCTGATTGGCTCGGGCGTACGCCTTGAGCGCCCCACTCATCACGTCGTCCCACACGAGGGGGCTGTTGACGTTGATGTTGCCCTGGATGACGCAGTGATCCTGCAAGAACTCGGCGCCGAACACCAGCCGGGCCATGGCGATCGAGTCCTCCGCTCGGTCAGGTGCCGTGACCGCTCCCATGAACGGTTTCGTCGACCAACGCAGATGGGCGTAGGTCATGTCGAGGTGCCGCTTGTTCACCGGGACGTCGCACGGTTCGCAGACCGTGCCGCCCGAGTGATGCAGCCACGGCGTCGAGTACGTGAGCTGCACGATGTTCTCGAAGTCTTCGAGCTTCGCATACCGGCGGCCACGGTCGAGGTCCGTCACGAATGGCGGACCGTACGCCGGGAGGAACACGACGTGATCCCCACCGATCGGCAACGTGCGCCCGTCGCGACCGTGCATGTCGAACTGCCGGGGCGCGGTCGAGCACAACTGCACCGCCAACCCTGGGTCGAACCGCACCCGCTCGCCTTCGACTCGGGCACCCGCTGTGCGGAACAGCTCGAGTGCCTCCTCGTCGCCCCGGAACTCCACACCGACCTCGTCCAGGATCCGGTCGGCATGTGACTCGATCCGGTCGATCTGGTCGTCGGAAAACGGCTCGTACACGCCCAACCGGTTGCGCAAACGGACCACCTCGCCCTGCGTCGACGTCTGGCTCACCCGCCGCGCCCGGCCGCGACGGCGCGGCGACCCGCCCGCGACGGGGGCGGACGGTGCGTGCGGCATCACCTCATCATGCACCATGTCCCGTCACGAGCGATTCGATGGGGGTCCCATGGCCGGCCGGTGTATGAGCTCGGGTCGAGCCTCGCCCCACGTCCCCGGCTCCAGCGTGTCCACCGGCTGCAGATGCTCGCCGTGGGCGCCCACGCGGCACCCTCTACGCCTGTGGATTCAGATACTCGGGATGATCGCACAGCGATCCGGCGATCTTCGCCAGCGCGGTCGCCAGCGCTGTTGTCTCGGTGTCGTCGAGCGGGTCGAAGATCAGACGCTGCACATCTTCTGCGTGATACGGGGCAATTGCGACGAGACGGGCGTAGCCGGCGTCGGTGAGCGTGGCGTTCTTGGCGCGGCGATCGTCCGGGTCTTCTGACACGTCGATCTCACCACGCTCGACCAACGCTCGCAGACGGTGGGTCAGGCGGCTCTGCGACAAGTTGGCCGAATCGGCGAGTTCGCTGAGCCGCAAGGTCCGAGCGGGGGCCGCGGAGAGCTGGACGAAGATGTGGTAGTGCACGCCGAGCAGGTCGTGTGCCTTCAGCGAGCGCTCGATCTCGGGGATCGCCCGGTTCACGATCGCGAGGAGACCTCGCCACGCCACGTCTTGCGTGTCGTCGAGCCATCTCGGTTCGATCATATTTTCAGACTACTGGTTGATGCTTCAACTATTTCCCGATAGTTTGACGCTTCAATCATTTAGTTGCAATGTCAACTATTGATATCTCAACAGTCCCCCCCACCCAGAAGGAGAACACGGATCATGAAGATCCTCGCCTTTGCTGCGACCACCAGCAAGCACTCGATCAACAAGCAGCTGATCGGCTACGCCGCCCGCATCCTCGAAGACCAACCGGGCCTCGATGTGACGGTGGAAACGATCGACCTCAACGACTACGAGATGCCGATCTACAGCATCGACCGCCAGAACGAGGGCGGGGTTCCCCAGGCTGCCCGCGACTTCTTCGACAGGATCGGCCAGGCCGACGCCGTGCTGATCTCGTTCGCCGAGCACAACGGCTTCTACACCGCTGCCTACAAGAACATCTTCGACTGGGCATCGCGGATCGACATGGCGGTCTACCAGAACAAGCCGACCGTGATGTTGTCGACATCGGTCGGTCCCGGCGGCGGCGGCAATGCACTGAGCACGGCTGTCGGTTCAGCTCAGTTCTTCGGCAACGACGTCGTCGCCAGCCTGGCGATCCCGAGCTTCCACGAGAACTTCGACGCGGCCACCGGTTCGATCACCAACTCCGACCTCGACACCGAGCTACGAGCAGCGCTCGATGCGCTCGTCGCGGCCCGCCAGCCGGCGAAGGTCTGACGGCACCCAGCCAGGGTCGCCGGCCCTCCAGGGCCGGCGACTCTGCTATCTGCGGCCGAAACCGAACAGATTCTGGGCGACCTTGCGCATCTGGATCTCTTCGGCGCCCTCGGTGATGCGGTAGCGGCGGTGATGACGGTAGATGTGCTCGAACGGCATGTGGCGTGAGTAACCGACGCCGCCGCAGGTCTGCATCGCCCGGTCGGCGGCGTCGCACGCCAGTCGATTGGCGCGGTAGTTGCACATGGCCACCTGGTGGGTGACCTCCATGTGGTGCTGCTGATCGAGCCGCCACGCCGTCTCGCGGATCAGCTGGCGCAGCATCGCCGCCTCGGTGTGCAGCTCGACGAGCGGGAACTGGATGCCTTGGTTGACCGAGAGCTTCTTGCCCCATGTGATCCGCTGGTTGGCGTACGCCACGGCCTCATCGATGCAGTGTTGGGCTGCGCCGAGGGATGATGCTGCCTGACGGATCCGGTTCTCGTGCACGAAGTGCTGGGCCAACTCGAGGCCGTGGTCGAGACGCCCGAACAGGGCGTCGGGGTCGACTCGTACGTTGTCGAGGCTGACCTCGGCATGGTCGCTCGGCATGTTGAGCGTCCACCAGTAGAAGTCGACCTCGAAGCCGGGGCTGTCGCACGGCACGAGGAAGGCGCTGATCCCGACTGGGCTTCCGGGTT
Source organism: uncultured Acidimicrobiaceae bacterium (assembly GCA_963701575.1). Taxonomy (GTDB): domain Bacteria; phylum Actinomycetota; class Acidimicrobiia; order Acidimicrobiales; family Ilumatobacteraceae; genus Ilumatobacter. Next base: position 145,160 of record CAVPAQ010000027.1, on the reverse strand, counting down.
CGCCGGAGGTGCGGGCGAAGATGATGTCGTGGGTGGCATGGTGCACGCCCGTGTTGAAACGCTTCATGCCGTTGATCACCCACTCCTCCCCGTCACGGACGGCGGTCGTTTCGAGATAGGTGGCGTCACTGCCGTGACTCGGCTCGGTCAGCCCGAACGCCAGGCGTCGTGACCCGTCGAGGAAACCGGGCATCCACTCGGCGATCTGCTCGGGCGTGCCGAAGTCGCGCATCATCAGCACGGTCGGGAAGTTGCCGACGATCGACGACTCGTTCTGGAGGTCGTTGTGGAGCCCGAGTCCGCGGTGCGCCAGGTGCTCACGGATGATCGCCATCTCGAGGTTGCTGGCCTCGTGACCGCCGAACTCGACCGGCAGCGCCCACCGCAGCCAACCGGCAGCGTCAGCGAGCCGGCGCATCTCGCGCAACAGACCCTCCCACTCCTCGCGCGGCACACCGTCGTTGTCGAAGTCGGTGCGGGCCCACTCGCGTCGGTGGTCGAAGAAGCGCATGTTGTCGTCTCGCTCCTGGAGCGGGATGATCTCGGCCTCGATGAACGCATCGAGGCCGTCGAGGGTTTCCTGGATGTCGGCGGGGATCGAGAAGTCCATGTCGGCACGGTACGTGCTTATGATGCCCCGATGCCGACCGGACGATCACTCGTGAGCACGTGCGCAGCACGGGTCGCGCTCGCCGGCAATCCGTCGGACGGCTACGGAGGTGCGGTCGTCGCCATACCCGTCCACGATCTGGCCGCGATGACGTCCACGACCGAGGCCGGGCAATTCTCGGTGCGGGCGAACGACCCTGATCTGCACCGCCTGCTGGAGGCGTCGTCGGAGGTATTCGATGAGGCCCGGGGCGGTCTACCCGCCGTGACGCTGTCGGCGTCGACATCGATTCCACGCTCGGTCGGGCTGGCGGGATCGAGCGCCCTCGTCATCGCGGCGTTGCGGGGCCTTGCGGCATGGACCACCCACCGCTGGGACCCCGTCGAGCTCGCCGAACTCGCCTTGGCGGTCGAGCGCGACCGGCTGGGTGTCGTTGCCGGTCTCCAGGACCGCCTCGTCCAAGCGGTCGGCAAGCCCGTGTCGATGACATTCGAACCACTCGGCTTCCAGGAGCTCGAGCTGCCCGAACATCTCCGGCTGTTCGTGGCATGGACGCCCCACGGAGCCGAACCGAGCGACACCGTGCACCGCTCGCTGCGCCGGCGCTTCGACGGCGGAGACGAGGATGTGATCGGCGCCATGCGTGACCTCACCGTCCAGGCCGCCCGAGCCCGACGCGCGATCGAGCACGGCGACGCGCTCCTGCTCGCCGAGGCGATGGACCGTTCGTTCGACATCCGGGCCTCGATCGTCGAGATCGACGCCGCACAGCGGATGCTCGTCGACATCGGACGAGCCGAGCGTGCGGCGGTCAACTCTGCCGGATCGGGCGGCTCCGTCGTCGGCCTGGCGCAAAGGGACCACGACCTCGCGGTGCTGCAGTCGAGCTATGAGAGCAGCGGCTTCGAGTTCCTCGAACTCGACTGAACGGACAGGTGTCGCCCCGCTATTTGCGGGCGTTGAGGATCTGCGTCACGAGTTTGCCGTCGGCCTGGCCGCGGCTGGCCTTCATGATGTGGCCCACCAGGGCACCCATCGCCTTGTTCTCGCCGGCGCGGAACTTCTCCCAGGCGTCGGGCTGAGCGGCGATCGCGTCGTCGACCATCGCCTCCAGCTCGGAGGTGTCCATCGCCTCGAAACCCTTGGCAGCGGCAATCGCAGCGGCGTCGCCACCACCGGCCTCGATCAGCTCGGCGAGCACCGTCTTGGCCTGCGTGGCGGTGAGCTTGCCCTCCACCTCGAGCGTGGTCAGCCCGGCCAGGTCGGCTGCCGGCAACTGCGGCTCGGCGCCCATCTCGGCGAACGCTTCCTTGAGATGCACGACGGCCCGACCGATGTCGCCACCGGCGGCCTGCACGGCGAAGGCGTACTCGTCCTGCCCGCGGTCGACGACCGAGCCGATCGCCTCACTGTCGGTGGCCAGTCCGGTCGCCTCGGCGAGGCGGGCGCGGCGCGCCGCCGGCAGCATCGGCAGGCCGGCGCGAACCGCTTCGATCCAGTCCGGATCGGGCACGAGCGGCACCAGGTCGGGTTCGAGGAAGTAGCGGTAGTCGTCGGCGTCTTCCTTGTCGCGCAATGTGTGGGTCCGGCCGTCTCCCTCGTCCCAGTGGCGGGTCTGCTGGCGGATCGGTTCGCCCGCTTCGAGCATCAAGATCTGACGCTTCGCCTCGTACTCGATCGCCCGACCGACCGAGCGCACCGAGTTGACGTTCTTGATCTCGCACCGGGTACCGAGTTCGGCACCGGGTCGCCGCACGCTGACGTTGGCGTCGACGCGCATCGAACCCTCTTCCATCTTGGCGTCGGAGGCACCGATCGCGAGCAGGATCGCACGCAGTTCGTTGACATACGCCCGCGCCTGTTCCGGCGAGCGGATGTCGGGCCGACTCACGATCTCGACCAGTGGCACACCGGCTCTGTTGAGGTCGATCAACGTGTGTTCGGCGCCGTGCACTCGGCCCTCACCGCCGCCGACATGGGTCGATTTGCCGGCGTCCTGCTCCATGTGGGCGCGTTCGATACCGACCCGGCTGCCGTCGGGCAGGTCGAGCCAGCCGTCGATGTTGAGCGGGTCCTCGTACTGGCTGATCTGGTACGACGTGGGCATGTCCGGGTAGAAGTAGTTCTTGCGGGCGAACGTGCACGGTTGCACGGTGCAGTTGAGCGCCAGCCCGATTCGCATCGCCAGCTCGACCGCCTGCTTGTTGAGCACGGGCAGCGCCCCGGGCAGGCCGAGCGTGACGGGGTCGATGTTGGTATTCGGCTCGTCGCCGAACCGGTTCGGCGAAGCAGAGAACAGCTTCGTCTCGGTCGCCAGCTCGACGTGCACCTCGAGCCCGACGACCATCTCCCATCCGTCCCACGTCCAGCTCACCTGCGGCTCACCGGCCGAGTTCGTCGTCTCCACCTCGTTGTGACGCTCGCCTGGACTCACGGCGCACCTCCTGAGACGAGACTGCCGGCCGCCCGTTCCAGCTCGGCCGCGACCTGCAGCATCACGGGCTCGCCCAAGGCCGGGGCGAGCACCTGGACGCCTACCGGCAGACCGTCCTGGCCGGAACCGAACGGCACGCTCATGCCCGGCTCGCCGGTGAGGTTGGCAGGGATCGTGTACGTGTCACACAGGTACATCGAGAAGGGATCAGCCGTTTTCGAACCGAAGGGAAAGGCGACACTTGGCGACGACGGCGTCAGCAGTACGTCGGCGTGCTCGTACGCCTTCGCGAAGTCCTGCGCCATCAGGCGCCTGATCTTCAACGCCTTGCCGTAATACGCGTCGTAATAGCCCGCCGAGAGCGCGTATGTGCCCAGCAGGATGCGACGCTTGACCTCGTCACCGAAGCCGGCGGCGCGGGTCGCGCTGTACATCGCGTGCGTGTCCGGGGCGTCGACCCGCAGCCCGTAGCGCACGCCGTCGTAGCGGGCGAGGTTCGACGACGCCTCGGCCGGGGCGATGATGTAGTAGGCCGTGAGGCCATAGGTGAACGCCGGCACCTCCACGTCGACGATCGAGGCGCCGGCAGCCGCGAGCGCGTCGAACGCCTGCTCGACACGGGCGGCCACGTCGGGGTCGGCGCCGCCCGGGAGATCGGTGATACGACCGATTCGAAGGCCTTCGACGCCGCGTTCGAGCAATGCCGAGTAGTCGGGCAACGGATCGGGAATCGACGTCGAGTCGTGCGGATCGTGGCCCGCTACCACCTGCAGGGCGAGCGCCGCGTCGGCGACCGTGTGCGTGAACGGACCGATCTGATCGAGGCTGCTGGCGAACGCGATCAGCCCGTAGCGGCTGACGCGTCCGTAGGTGGGTTTGAGGCCGACGACACCGCACAACGCCGCGGGCTGGCGGATCGAGCCACCCGTGTCGGACCCGAACGACAGCGGCGCGAAACCCGCTGCCACGGCTGCCGCCGAACCACCAGACGAACCACCCGGGACGCGGCTGGGATCGAGCGGGTTGCGGGTCGGGCCGAACGCCGAGTTCTCGGTCGACGAACCCATCGCGAACTCGTCGAGATTCGTCTTGCCGACCGCAATTGCGCCGGCCTGCTGCAGCAATGAAACGACGGTGCCGTCGTACGGCGGCTTCCACCCCTCGAGGATCTTCGACGAGCACGTCGTCGGTACGCCGCGGGTGCACATGTTGTCCTTCAAGGCGACCGGAACACCCGCCAGCGGACCGGGATCTCTGCCGGCCGCGACCATGGCGTCGACCGCCGCTGCACGCTCGCGGGCGGCGTCGCCTGTCACCGTGTTGAAGACGTGGATCTCGTGCTCGCGAGCATCGATCGCGGCGAGGTGCTGCTCGAGCACATCGACCGCCTTCATCTCACCGGAGCGAACGCCGGCCGCGATCTCCGAGACGGTCGGGAAGGAGGCCATCTCAGCCGTCCGACCCGACGATCGGCGGAACCCGGAATCGTCCATCCTCCGATTGAGGCGCCGCTGCGAGCACTTCATCACGATCGAGACCCGGCTGCACGACGTCGTCGCGCATCACGTTCACGATCGGCAGCGGTTGGTTCATCGGCTCGACCGTGGACAAATCGAGGGCGTCGATATCGGCGAAGTGGTCGAGCATGTCACCGAGTTGTTCGGTGGCGCGTTCGATCTCGGCGGGGGTCAGGTCGAGTCGGGCCAGGTGGGCAACCTTGACCACGACATCGTTGGTGAGACGGTCGGTCACGAGTGGCGAGGCTAATCGGGCGAGCCCCGCGCCCCCACATGGCTTGCGAGTTCGGCGGACCCCGGGTCGAAGCGTCGGGGGTCACACGTCGGCGATCGAATCGTGCGAGCTGCGACCGTCGTCGCCCTGTGAGTCGTCATCGTCCTCACCGGAACCGTCGGCGCCCAGTTCACGGTCAGTGTCGACATCACCGGCATCCACATCCGCATGTCCCTCGGCGGGATCGACCCGAGCGTCGATGTCGCCGGCGATGTCGGCATCGTCGGCGGGGGCGGCGTCGGGCCACTTCTTGCCATGGGTGATCACCAGGTACAGGGCACCGCCCACGATCGCCGCCAGCGCCACCCACTGGTTCCACCGCAGGCCGCCGACGTCGGTCGCCGGGTCGATCCGCAGCCCCTCGATCCAGAATCGGCCGAGGCCGTACCCCATCACATAGACGGCGAGCAGCCTGCCCGGCCCCAGGCGCAGCTTGCGATCGATCCACAGCAACACGAACACCAGTCCGAGATTCCAGAGTGATTCGTAGAGGAACGTCGGGTGAAACGTCGTACCGGACGCATACCCGTCCGGCAGGTACTTGTCGTCGATCTCGAGCGCCCAGGGCAGATCGGTCGGTTTGCCGAACAGCTCCTGGTTGAACCAGTTCCCCCAGCGACCGATCGCCTGCGCGAGGGGAATCGCCGGAGCCGCGCACGTGAGCAGCATGCCGACCGGGATGTTGCGCCGCTTGGCCTGCCACGCGCCCATGAGGATGCCGGCCAGCAACCCACCGGGGATGCCGAGACCGCCTTCCCAGATCTTCGGGATCGCACCGAGGTTGTCGGAGAATCGGTGCCAGTCGGTGGCGACGTGGTACAGCCGGGCACCGATGATGCCGGCGCCGACGCTCCAGACCGCGATCGCGCTCGCATCGTCGGCGGTGCCGATGCCCTTGCGCACGAGCTGCTTGCCGAGCAGCCACACGGCGGCGATGACACCGAGCGCGATCATCAATCCATAGGCCCGCAGGTCGAACGGACCGATCGAGATGCTGTTGCGGGACGGGCTGGGTATGGAACCGACGACGATCGAGAGCAGGATCATCAGACGGCCACCCGCCGGGCGAAGGCGACCGATTCGCCGATGACGAACTCACGGTCGAAGTCACGGGTCGCCACGTGGTAGCTGCGGTCGAGCCACGAGTGCTCGACCGGGCCACCGTAGGTGGCCGCGAGATGCTCGCTGTCTGCGGGCTCGACCACGTGGTCCTGTCGAGATGTGAACAGGCGCAAGGGCATCGCCAGCTCTCCGAAGCGGTCGGTCACCTCGGCAACGCCATCGCACAGCAGCGAGCGCAGCGGCTCGAGCGGTGTGCCGTCGTAGGCGACATCGGTCGAGTCGGGGTCGGCGATGTCGGAGCCCTCGCCGGGCACCACGACGATGCCGTCCTCGATGAAATCGTCGATCATGGCCAGCTCCTCTGCGGTACGTGACCGCGTGGCGGGATTGATGCACACGATGCCGGAGACATCGCGATGCTCGAGCGCGGCCCAGAGTGCCAGCGTGGCACCCATGCTCTGGCCCACCACGACGACGCGCTCGGCACGCCGGGCGAGCGCATCGTGCGCACGCTCGACCTCGCCCGCCCAATCACCCCACCGCGTCGGAATCATGTCGTCGATAGTGGTGCCGTGGCCCGGCAGTCTGGGCAACTCGATATGGAAGCCGGCGGCGATCATTGCGTCCGAAACCCCGCCCATCGACGCGGGAGTCCCGGTGAAACCGTGCAGGATGAGAACGCCGGTCGCGGAGTCACCGGTGTGCGACACAGCCGCACACCCGGGCAGCACACTCGGGTTCACCACGCCGGTCACAGCGCACGTTCTACCAGAGGATCCGCTTGACCCGCGGGTCAAGACGCGGCTGAACTGATGCGGTGAACACCGTCGATCACTCATCCGGCACCGCCGAGGCGCACGCCGACGGCGGCGGGCGTCAACTCACGGAGCAGGGCCGCGAGCGCAAGCGCCAACTCGTCGACACGGCCATGGGGCTGTTCGCCGAGCGCGGCTATGCGGCGACCCGCATCAGCGACATCTGCGAAGGCGCCGGTGTCGCCAAAGGTTTGTTCTACTGGTACTTCCCCACGAAGCTCGACCTGTTCAGTGAACTGCTGCGTTCGATGCGCCATCGCCTCCGCCGCGCCCAGGCGGACGCGATGGACCCTGCCGCCGACCCGATCGAGCGCTTACGTGAGGGAACTGCCGCCAGCGTGCGATTCATGGCCGAGCACGCCAACTACTTCGCGCTGGTCGACGTCGAACGATCCGATCCGGCGATCGACGATGCGCTGCGCACCGGCAGCGGCGTGTATCTCGACGATGTCACCGCGTTGGTGGTCGCGGCTCAACGGGCCGGCCAGATTCAGGATGCCGATCCCCAGCTGCTCGCCCTCGGGGTGCTGGGAGCGGTCTCCTCGTTCAGCAATGCCTGGCGGAGTGGCCGCATCGAGATGTCGGCCGACGATCTCGCCGAGTTCGTCGCCGACTGGGTCGTTCGCGCCCTCCGCTGAGCGAGCCGGGTCAGCGCAGCTCGTCGCCGAGTTCGTCGCCGACTGGGTCGTTCGCGCCCTCCGCTGAGCGAGCCGGGTCAGCGCAGCTCGTCGCCGAGTTCGGGATACCGGGCCTTCAGCACGGCCACGAACGCGTCGACGACGTTGGGATCGAATTGACCGGCCCGTCCCGACACGACGAATCGGGCGGCTTCCTCTCTCGCCCAGGCCCGCTTGTACGGACGCTTGGTGCACAGCGCATCGAACACGTCCGCGATCGCAACGATCCGTCCGGTCAACGCGATCGACCCATGGGAGATGCCCAGCGGATAGCCGCTGCCGTCCCACCACTCGTGATGCGACTGGGCGATCTCGGCGGCCATCTGGAACATCGGAGACGAGTTCCCCGCCAGAATCCGGTGCCCCATACTGGTGTGGGCCTTCATCATCTCGTATTCCTCGACCGTCAGCGGGCCGGTCTTGCGGAGCACCGAGTCGGGCACGGCCACCTTGCCGATGTCGTGGAGACGAGCGGCGAGACGCAGTTGCTCGCACCATTCGGGCGACTTGCCGAGCGCATGCGCGATCTCGGCGGAGAGGTCGCCGACACGATTGGTGTGTTCGCCGTTCTCGGCGTCGCGATACTCGGCGAGCACCGCGAGCTGCTCGAACGCCTCGAGGTGTGCCGAGGCGACCGACGTGGCGTTCTCCATCCCTGGGGTCAGGTCGTCATCCGACACTCCGTCGGTCTCATGAGTCCGAAGACGGAAGATCTCGGCCTCTTGCCGCGCCGCCGCAGTCTCGTGTGCCACCTGGAGCGTCCGCAGGCGCAGATCTGCAGCGTGCGTGAACATCTTGCGGTACTGGTCGTCGTGCGTCTCACGGCGCTCGAGCGCCTCCTCGAAGCGACCACTGCGCTTGAACGCCGTCGCGAGCAGGTCGTTGATCTCGAGCTCGTACTCTTTGGAGTCAGAGCGCTCCGACATGTCGAGAGCTGCCTGCAGCACTGCGATCGCGTCATCGAGCGCTCCGCGGCGAAGGGCCACGCGTCCTTCTGCGACCATCACACCGAGTTGGGCGGAATACGAGGGCTCGGCGCCCTCGTCCGAGAGCTGAGCGAGCACAGCGCGGGCCTGTGCGAAGCACTCGGCGGCCTTCTGATGATCGGCCAGCCCCATGTAGGCCTCGGCGAGATCCGCCAACAGGTTGGTGACGATCGACGGGCTGTGCTCACGGGCGATCTCGACCGCACGCCGACCCATGGACACCGCAGGCAAGTACTCGGATCGCGACGACCTGATGCGCGCGATGTTGCCGAGGATCAGGGCGACCATCTCCGGTCGGCCGAACGGTTCCGAAGCACTCAGCGCCTGCTCGTAGGTGATGATCGCCCGATCGTTGTCTCCCATCGAGTGGTAGATCGCTGCGATCGTGTTGAGGATGTTGCCGGCGTCGATGCCGTCGACCGTCGTCTGATAGATGTCGAGCGCCTTGAGGCAGTGCTCGAGCGCTTCGGAGAAGTTCGACGCCTGGTAGTGGATGATGCCGAGCAGGTGAACCGCCCAGGCGTGGGTCAACGAGGCGCCGCACAGGCTCGCGACTTCGCTGGCCTCCATCGCCAGCCCGAACGCATCCTCCGGGTCTCCGCCGAAGTGGGCAAGACTCGCCAGTCGGTACAGCGATTCGGCCTCCCCGACCTTGTCGCCCTCGGCCCGAGCGACCACGCGCGCTTGAACGGCGTGTTGGCGCGCAGCAACAGGATCGTCCTGTTGCGCATCGGCGGCGAGCCGGAGCAACTCCTGCACGGCGGGCGACGCGGTCGGCTCCGCTTCCGCGACGGCATTCGGTTCCACGCCTCTCCTTCGGCACGGCGCGGCGCCTACTTGAAGCCTTCTTGACGTCCAGAACCGGTCCCTGACCTGGACTGCTCACGCGGGCGAGGCGCCCACGGCCGCGCGAACCCACGCGCCAGGTGTCGTGCGACAGCCAGATGAGCCCGAGCGCTCCGTATCCTCCCGATATGGGTATGCCCAGGGCGCAGCCCAGCCGCCAGATCGAACGGTCAGCGCTGACGGCGCTCGTGCCGGTCATCGCGCTCGCGCCCATGTGGATGGTCGCGATGGTCGTCGTGTGGTTCCCGCTGCACCTCATCTTCGACGTGCCCTATTGGGTCGTTCCGGTGCTGTGGCTGGTCCTCGGCCTGTCCCTGTTCATCCCGTCCGTGCAGATCGCCGTGCTCGGCCCGTCACTCGGGGCGCGGCGAGCGACCGATGACGAGCTCGAGGTCATCGCACCGATCTGGCGTGATCTGGCGGCCGCTGCCAATCAGCCGCAGTATCGATATGTCATCCGAGTCATCGATTCCGACGAGCTGAACGCGTATGCATGCGGCGGGCACCTCTTGGTCGTGACGTCGTTCGCGATCGACGAACTGACCGAGCGCGAACTGTCGGGCGTGTTGGCTCATGAACTCAGCCATCACCTCGGGCTCCACACGGCCGCCCTCACGCTGGGCCACTGGCTGTCGCTGCCCGTGCTGCTGCTGGCCCGCGTCGGCTTCTACCTGCAGAACGTGGCCCGCGCGGCCACCGATTCGTTCGCGTCGCACTCGGCTGCGCTGACGGCGCTCGGTCGCATCGCCGCCGGGCTGCTGACCGCGATGTCGTGGGTGTTCCTGGCCGCGCTGTATGCGTCGGATGCGCTCGCCAATCTCGTCGGACACGCCTCCGAGTACGAGGCCGATCGGCGCGCCGTGCGGATGGGATACGGACGAGCCCTCGTCGACGCATTGCGCGCCGTGATCCGCCTCGGCGGCGGGACGCGAGCGGTCGGATGGCGGGCCAGGCTCGCCTCGACGCACCCTCCGGCCCGAACCCGCGTCGCCCGTATCGAGGCGATGATGCGCCACCCGAGTCACTAGTCGGCATGCGCCTCTCAGCCGACGGCGATGTCGGCCACGGTCGCGGCGAGGACGCGGATCAGATCGCCGGGGGCGACGCCGACGTCGAGGCCGCGCCTGCCGCCGCTGACGTAGATCGTGTCGAACACCGTGGCCATCTCGTCGAGCACGGTCGGCAACCGCCGCTTCTGGCCGAACGGGCTGATCCCGCCACGGACGTACCCGGTGATCCGTTCGGCGAGCGCGGGGTCGCACAGCTCGACGCGTTTCGATCCGAGTGCCCGACCGATTGCCTTGAGGCCCAGCTTGCCGCTGACCGGAACGATCGCCACCGCCTGGCCACCGTCGACGGTCACGAGCAGCGTCTTGAACACCTGATCCGGGTCGAGCCCCAGCTTCTCGGCTGCCTCGCGCCCGAAATCGTGCAACGACTCGCCTCGCTCGTACTCGTGCACGCTGAACGGCACGCCGCTGCGTTCCAGCTCGTTGATCGCGGGCGTCACGACCCGAGTATGCACTGCGGGCGGGCGGCGACCACGATCCGTCCGCCTACCACCCATCTGCGACCGTCGGGGCCCCGATGTCAGGCGGCCTATGGTCGCGGCGTGCGAATTGCAGCAGATCCCTCACTCGACCCAGCCGACTACGAGTTCGCGCACGAGCTCAGGGTGCGATTTGCCGAGACCGACGCGATGGGCATCGTGCACCACAGCCGGTACCTCCCCATGCTCGAAGAGGCCCGCATCGCGTACCTGCGCCACATCGGCCATCCCTATCGGGAGATCCAGCAGGAGGGCATCGACATGAACGTGCTCGAGGCTTTCGTGCAGTATCGACGCCCGTTGTTGTTCGACGACGTCGTCGCCGTGCACACCGCGATGGCCTCGATCGAGCGCGCCTCGTTCCAGATGAGCTACCTGCTCACCGTCGACGGCGAGGTCCGTGCGACGGCGGTGACCGCGCACGGCTGCGTCACGCCGCAGGGCCGCCCGACCCGGCTGCCGGCCTGGATGCGGGAGATGAGATGACCACGCAGTCCTCGTGCTCCACCAGCGCGAGACCGAATGGTTCGATTTCGGCACGGATGTCGGCGACGGAGAAGCATCGCCACGCACAGCGCACGGTGTAGCCGGCGACGGGTTCGTCGTCGTGGAGCACCCGGTAGGTCATCGTCCAGTCCATGTCCCGCTCGCCGGCGGGTTCGCCTTGTTGCCAACCCTCGTACACGTACTCGCCGACCGAGAGCCGGCGATACAGCGTGGGCGGCACGCTCAGGGGGCGATCGGGTGGCAACACCTCGATCACGGCGGGCGCCCCCGGCGGCATCTGCTCGGCGATGTAGCGCCACAACCTGGCCCGTTCGTCTTCGCCCAGGTGGCCCAACGCCGCCGATGCGACGAGTGCGCAGGAGCGCGCCGGCAGCGTCGCGTCACGGAGCGTTCTCGGCTCGACGGTGGTGATGCGACGAAGATCGGGATCGAGCATCAGGCGCGTGTGCAGTGCAGTGCGCATCGCCCGCGAGGGTTCGATCGCATGAATTCGGGCGGCGGTGACAGCAGCCTGTAGATAGGGCAACCCGACGCCGGTGCCTGCCCCGATGTCGACGATCGGGCCGACCGCGGGATCGACATCGGCGAGCAGATCGAGCAGCTGCAGCCCGAACGCCTCCCAGTGTCCGGTCGCGAGCAGGTCGTAGAACTCGGCGGTCGCCTCGCCATACGGGTCAGCCGATGTTGCGACGTCGGCCGCACCGGCGGGCGCCGCCGCAGTCGCATCGTGAGACGAATCGGGTGACTCGTCGTGAGATACATCGCGGGACAACAGATGCACCCAACGGGCGTCTTTCTGACCGGTCCGACGATCGAGTTGACGCACCAGCGCCTCGGGACGCTCCGCCAGCGCGGCGAGCACCATCGCCACCTCGTCGGTCGAGGAGAAGTGGTGTTGCCGATCGGCACGGCTCTTCAGCTCGCCCAACGTCTGCGGGCCACGAAGCATCAACACCGACAACACGGCCAGTTCGCCCGGTTCGAGCGCCAGGACTTCGGCGAGGACGTGACGGAACTTCATCGCCCGGTTCGACGTGCTGTGCACATTGCGTGTCAGCCCGCGGGCGCGCAGCGATCCGAGAGCCTGCTCGACATCGTGATCCCCATAGGACACGACCGGATCGCGACTGGTGGCCTGGTTGCAGGCGGTGCGAAGGCCGTTCAACGTGAGCGGGTAGTTGTCGGGGGTCGTCGATTCCTTCTCGATCAGACAACCGAGCACCCGCACCTCCTGCGAGGTGAGATCGCCCTGGCGGCGCGCCTCGTCCATGTGACCCATATCGGCAGCGACCACGCTTTCCTGGAGTCGCCGACCCCTGGATATGGTCGCGTACGTGCGTTCCCCCAAGGATTTCTTCAAACCGCTCGCCGTCGGCGCTCCCGAGCCGTTGCGCGAGATCCCGTTCCGTCCCAGCCGGATGATCCACTTCTTCCCGTCGTCGAACGAGAAGATGCGCGGCAAGGTGCCCGACATGGTCGGCAAGGTCGATGTGTTGCTCGCCAACCTCGAAGACGGCGTGCCCGCCACCGACAAGGAGGCGGCCCGCGCCGGGCTCGTCGAGGTCGCCCGAACGGTCGATTTCGGCGAGGCACAGTTCTGGACCCGTGTCAACAGCCTCGATTCGCCGTGGGGGCTCGACGATCTCACCGCTGCCGTCCTGGAGGCCGGCGAGGCGCTCGACGTGATCATGATCCCCAAGGTCGAGGGCCCCGAGGACATCCACTACGTCGACCGGTTGCTCGCACAGCTCGAGGCCAAGGCCGGCCTCCAGCAGCCGCTGATGGTGCACGCGATCCTCGAAACGGCACGCGGCGTGGCCAACGTCGAGGAGATCTGCCTCGCCTCGCCTCGCATGCAGGGCCTCTCACTCGGCCCCGCCGACCTGGCCGCCAATCGGCGTATGAAGACCACGCGGGTCGGCGGCGGCCATCCCGACTATGTCGTGCGCCAAGACCCGGTGGCGGACGACCCCGACGGCGCTCGGCCCACCTTCCAGCAGGACCTGTGGCACTACACGATCGCCCGCATGGTCGACGCCTGCGTCACGGCCGGCATCCTGCCGTTCTACGGGCCGTTCGGCGACATCGCCGACGGCGTCGCCTGCGAAGACCAGTTCCGCAACGCCTATCTGCTCGGGTGCGTGGGCGCCTGGTCGCTGCATCCGAGCCAGATCGAGATCGCCAAGCGGGTGTTCTCGCCACGGCCCGAGGACGTCGCCCACGCACTGCGCGTGATCGAGGCGATGGGCGACGGCACCGGAGCGATCATGCTCGACGGCAAGATGGAGGACGACGCCTCGTGCAAGCAGTGCCAGGTCGTCGTGCAGCTCGCTCGCGATCTGTCGGCACGCGATCCCGAACTCGCAGCGGCGTACGGGTTCTGACATGACCGATTCTTCACTGCGCCCGCGCCGCTCGGTGCTGTACATGCCAGCTGCCAACGAGCGTGCACTCGAGAAGGCCAAGACGATCCCTGCCGACGCTCTGATCCTCGATCTCGAGGACGCCGTGGCCCCCGATGCCAAGGCGGCCGCTCGCGCCAACGCCGTCGCCGCCGCCCGGTCGGGCGAGTACGGCCACCGCGAGATCACGATCCGCTGCAACGGTCTCGACACTCCGTGGGGCGCCGACGACATCGAGGCCGCCGCCACGTCGGGGGCGGCGGCGGTCGTGATCCCGAAGGTCAACTCGCATGCGTACCTCGACGAGGTCGAGCGCCAACTCGATGCCGCCGGTGCCCCGCCCGAGATGACGATCTGGGCGATGATCGAGACGCCGACGGCGATCCTCGACATCCGTTCGATCGCCCACCACGGGCGCGTCAACGTGCTGGTGATGGGCACCAACGACCTGATCAAGGAGTTGCGTACCGGGACGCTTCCCGACCGCTCCCCGCTGATCCCCCACCTCGCCGCCGCACTGGTCGGCGCCCGCGAGGCCGGCAAGGTGATCCTCGACGGTGTCTACAACGACGTCCGCGATCCCGAGGGGTTCCTGGTCGAGGCCGAGCAGGGCAAGGCGCTCGGGTTCGACGGCAAGACGTTGGTGCACCCCAGCCAGGTCGAGCCGACCAATGCGGTGTGGGCGCCCGGCGTCGACGAGGTCGACTTCTCGCGCCGCGTCATCGAGGCGTTCGAGCGGGCCGAGGCGGCAGGGCAGGGTGTGATCACCGTAGACGGCAAGATGATCGAGAACCTGCACGTCGACAACGCCCGCCGCGTGTTGGCCGTCGCCGACGCGATCGCCGCCCTCGGCTGAGCGGTCCGGCGGCACCGACGAGCTCGCCGCATCCGCGTCGGGCGGGAACCGAACCACCGTCGCCGACGTCGAACGCACGTGGGTCCGTCGGGCCCGGGTTCGGAGACCTGCCATGTATCGCCTGATCAGCTTCGTGATCGTGTTCGTGGTATCGGGCGCCACGGCCTGTGGAAGCGACCGCGCAGCGGTGCCGGTCGCGGCACCCGGCACGACCACCGCGCCGGCATCGACCACGCCCATCGAGACGCCACCACCCACCGGTGGCGCCGAACCCTCGAATGTCGCCGGCTTCGGCGAGCCGGCCCAGTATCCCGGCGAGTTCCCGGCGACGGCGGGTTTGGCGATGACCGCCGTGGTCCGCCTGCTCGCCAACGGCTGCTTCATGCTCGAGTTCGAGAGCGAACAGCGCGTCGTCGCCTTCCCCGAGGGTTTCGTCACCGACCCCGCCGACCCGACCACCGTGATCAGCCCCGACGGATCGACCATCGTGGACGGCACGCCGATCGACGCCAGCGGACAGCTGATGGGCATCGACTCGATCCCCGGCGGGCGTGACAGCCGGTGGGGCAATCAACTCGGCTACTGCGACCCGGACGGGATCGAACTCGCCGTGCTCGACACCGCGGCGCCGGCGTTCGATCCGGCCGCGCTCTCACCGGATCAGCTGGTCGGTCTGATCGCCGACGCCGAATTCACCGAGTCCTGGCCGTGTGGCTTCGGCTTCGCCGCCTCCACGCTCGACCAGCGAGTCGGATTGGTGATCTACAGCGACACTCCGAACGGGCCCACGGAAACGGGCACCATCACCCTGCCCGATGAGCGGTGGAGTGCCCAGGTGATCGTGGGAAAGCACCTCTTCGCCCAGAGCTGCGACGACGTCGTCGAGTTCTGGGAACCGGAAACGACCATCGCGGCGACGTGGCCGATCGTCGCCGGCTCGTTCGAGCTCGACAGCGCAGCTTCCCCAGCGGGCTGTGGAGGGAGCTCGGTCACGACAACGCTCACTGCGGCCGTCGTCGACACGCCCTCGGGTCAGTTCGCCCTCCCCACTCTCGAGCTCACGAACGCAGCGTGGGGCTGCTTCGCCGGCTGACCGAACCGGCTACGAAGGATCGCGGGGTGAGCCCGGAGGCGTCGCCGCGGCCACGTCTCAGAGGCGACGAACCTCGGGGTCGCGTCCGGTGTTGCCGTAGGCGATCCCGGTCATGCGCTGCAGATGTGACAGGTCGTGATCCATCAAGCGCGGCGTGGCGGCCATCAGGCCACCGTCTGCGGTGATCGCCTCGCCCGTGACGAAGCGCGACTGCTCGCTCGCCAGCCACACGGCGACATCGGCGATCATCTCCGGCTGGCCACGCTCGGGCCAGGGTTGGATCTCGCGCCGCCACTCGTCGGTGACGTCGGGGCGACCCCGATGCAAGAGGTCCGTGTAGACCGCGCCGGGGCACACGGCGTTGACCCGGATGTGATGCTGTGCGAGCTCGACCGCCGTCGACTGCGTCAGGCTGATCACGGCCGCTTTCGTGGCGGAGTAGGCCTGTGGTCCCCCACCGCCGCTGAGGCCGGCGACCGAGGCGGTGTTCACGATCGCACCACCGTTCCCCTGCTCGATCATCGCCCGCGCCGCATGCTTGACCCCGAGGAAGACCGACCGGACGTTGACGTTGAACGTGGTGTCCCATGCCTCGACGGTCTGCTCGGTGATCGGCCCGAACGCCCCGCCGATACCGGCGTTGTTGAACATCGCATCCAACCGCCCGAATCCGTCGACGGCGGCGGCGATCAGCGTCTCGACGTCGGGCTCGTGCGACACGTCGAGGCGCACGAAGCGGGTGCGACCGGGGGCGTCGAGTGACACGAGCGCCGCCTTCCCTCGGTCTTCGTTGAGATCGCCGATCACGACCGATCCACCGGCCGCCACGACTCGAGCGGCGATGGCCATGCCGATGCCACCGCCGCCCCCCGTCACGATCGCGACCTGTTGCGTCTCTGGTTCCATCGGCGCGACAGTACGGCACCGTCGCGCCGGGCGTAAGTTGGAGGTGTGCCCGACGAAGCGAGCGAGACGGCGTTCATCTCCGAAGAGGAGCTCACCGCGCTCGCCCTTGCCGCCGACCCCGACGCACCCATCCCCGACGATGCGGTGCCGTTCGGCAGTACCGACGGGCTGGCCGTCGACCTGTTACCGGCTTGGTACATGCCCGCGCCGAGCCTGCGACGCTCGCGCACGCGCACCGTGGTGTTCGCCGGCCTGGTGTTCTCGTTCCTCGTGATCGACGTGATGGGCCTGTGCGTGACCTACGGATTCCCCGACCCGGTCTGGAAGTAGCGGCCTACCCGAAGCTGCATGAACACGCGCCCGCGCCGCGTGTACGTTGCTGACGATGATGCTGAGCAGCTCGACACGTGTCCTGCTCGCGGCGTGCCTGCTCGCGACCACCGTGGTCGCGTTCGGGCCACTGGGCGCACACCCGGTCGGCGCCGCCGACCGCGCCTCGGTCAGCTGTGCGTCGGGACCGGCCGCCACGACCGCCCCGGCGCCGAAACCGACGCTCGCCAGCTTCAGGGCGATCGCCCCTCGACGTCTGATCGACACACGCACCGGCACCGGCGGGGTCGCTGCGCCGGTCGGTGCCGGCTGCACGCTTCGACTTCGGGTCGGATCGGGGGTTGCCCCCGCCAACGCGGATGCGCTCGCGCTCTCGGTGACCGCCCTGGCTCAGCAGCCCGGCTACGTCACGGTGTTCCCGTGCTCCTCGGGCCGGCCGGCGACATCGAACCTCAACGCTCGCGCCGAGGGCTTCCCCACACCGAATCTTGTGATCGCGCTCCCCGATGCGACACGGGACGTGTGCATCTACAGCTTGTTCGAGGCCGACATCCTGGTCGACCTCACGGGGTGGTGGACGCAAGACGGCGGCCAGCGGTTCACCTCGATCCCCCCGGTACGGGTCGACGATTCGCGCAACGATCCGGGCCGCGTGGCAGTCGCCGCCGGAGCGACGCGCACGGTGAAGCTCGGTGACGTCGTGCCCCCCGGCACCACGGCGGTCGTCGCCAACCTCACGGTCACCGAACCTGCTGCCGATGGATTCATCACCGCATTTCCGTGCGGGGCGAAGGTCCCGAAGACCTCCAACCTCAACTTCCGGGCCGGCGAATCTCGGGCCGTCGCGATGATCATCGGTGTCGACGCAGCAGCGCAGCTGTGCTTGCGATCGATCGTCGATCATCACGTGATCGTCGACGTCAGCGGCTACTACTCACCCGCGCCGCAGTTCGGGCCGGCCGCAGCGTTGCGTCCATTGCGAGGGACCCGCCTGGCCGACTCGCGATCGGGTCGGGGCGGGTGGTCCGGCAAGTTCACCGACGGGAGCATCCGGCGCCTTCGTCCGGCGCAGGGGTTCGCGTTCGGGCCGCAGGCGACCGCCGCTGTGCTCAACGTCGTCGCCACCGAAGCCGACGACCCCGGCTACGTCACCGTCTATCCGTGCGATGCGGAGGTGCCGACCACCTCGGCGGTCAACTTCTCGCCGGGCGGCGAGTCCACGAACATGGTGACGGTCGATCTGTCGGCCGGAGGCGAGGTCTGCCTCTTCACCCGCGGTTCGGTGCACCTCGTCGTCGATCTGTTCGGGTTGCTGACCGCCCCCGACGACGCGCTGGCCGAACGCATGGCTTTCGACGGGTACACGTGGCCACCGTTCACGCCCGACGGCACCGACTACGCGGTCGAATGCGGAAACCGGGCGAACGAACTGCACCTCGATCTGCTGTCGTCGGTGAAGGCTCGGGTCAACGGTGTGCCGGTGAGTTCGGGCTCGACCAACCTGACACTCCGGGACGACGACCTGACCTGGGTCCAGCTGCGACGTGGCAGCGAGGTGCGCAACATGTGGTTCCGGTGCGTTCCGGCCGCCTTCCCGCGCCTCGAGGTCGAACGGGTGGGCGAACCGACATCGGGCTGGTACCTGACGACGCTGCGGGCCAGCACCGAAAGCCGGACGTTCGCCGCGATCCTCGACGAGCGCGGCGCACTGGTGTGGTACAAGCAGATACCACAGGTCATGCACAATCTGAATCGACGCAGCGACGGCAGGCTGACCATCGCGCCGGCGCTCGGGCCACGGTACGGCGTGCTCCCCGACGCCGGCTACTGGGTGATGAGCCTGTCGGGCACGTTGGTCGACGAGCACCTGACGGTGGACGACCCCACCACTCCAGGGGTTGCCTACCCGACCGATCACCACGACTACGTATCCCTCACGAACGGTCGGCGAGCGATGCTGACCTATCCCCTGCTGGCCGACCAGGACCTGAGCGTGCTCGGCGACGGCTTCCTCGCCGACGACACGATCGCCGATGGTGTCGTGCAGGAGATCGACGCCAATGGCAATCTGATCTGGTCGTGGCGCACGAGCGACCACATCGGCTACGACGAGGTCACGTACCCGGTGCGGTGGGGGCCGCTGCCCGGTTACAACGGGAACGAGGTCGACGTCTTCCACCTCAACTCGCTGAGTGTGGCCGACGATGGCTCGGGCGACTATCTGGTCTCCGCCCGCCACCTCGACGCCGTGCTGCGCATCGACCGCGCGAGCGGCGACCTCGACTGGATCCTCGGCAGCCTCCCGCCGGGCGCACCCAACAAGGACGGCGCCACGCGCCTGACGATCGTGAACGACCCGCTCGGCGGGCCCCGACGTGCCCACGATGCGCGGATGACGGGCAACGTGTTGACGCTGCTCGACAACCGCACCGACACCGGGCAGGCGGCACGGGCCGTCGCGTACGAGATCGACGAGTCGGCCGGCACCGCGACGCTGCTGTGGCAGATCCGCGCGCCGCAACGCGTATCGAGCCTCGGGCTCGGTTCGAATCGTGTCGCAGCCGACGGTTCGGTGCTCGTCGACTGGGGTGCAGGGGTGCAACCGATGTTCGAGGAATTCGACGATCAGCTCGATGCCGTGATGCGGATCACACAGGTCGACGGCGGCCAGGCGTACCGCATCATCAAGGAGCGGCCGAGTGCGTTCTCCGCATCGGTACTGAGAGCGACCGCCGGCGGGTTCGCCGAGTCGCCCTGACATCCGAGCCCTGGGGGGCGAGCCCCTGTGATCCGGGGGCGTGATCCAGGAGCGTTGACACCGAACGGTGCTCGGAGGTGACACGAGCGCGGCCGGCTGACATGCTGGTGCGATGGCGACGAACACACCACATTTCGGGTCGACGCGCGACGGCGAGCATCCCGACCGCACCGACGAATGGGACCGCTTGCGGTCCGCCCACCTGCGCCCGGCCGGCGAGCGGCCGGCATCGTCGGCGGGCGGCGTGCACCATCAGGCATTGATCTCGTCGAACGTCGAGCGCACGATCGACTTCTATCAGGGGCTGCTCGAGTTCCCGCTGACCGACCTGTTCCAGAACCGCGACTACGAGGGTTCGACCCACTTCTTCTTCGACATCGGCAACGGCAACGCATTGGCGTTCTTCGACTTCCCGGGTCTCGGCCTGGGTGAGTACCAGGAGGTGTTGGGCGGTCACCACCACCTGGCGATCTCGATGCCGCACGACAACTGGGTGCGCATCAAGCAGAAACTCGACGACGCCGGCGTGGAGAACTGGGTCCACCAGACATCGGTGTACTTCACCGGACCGGACGGCGAACGGCTGGAGTTGCTCGGCGAACCACTGGGCCAGATGTACGGCAATCAGGTGCTCTGACCGACACAACCCTCACGCCGACACCGTTGATCGGCACCGACATGCGCACGGCCCCATCCGTCTCGGATGGGGCCGCCGGGTTCGTGTGTGGGAGTCAGGTCAATCGGCGAGGATCGGTGGACGATGCAGAACTACGGGGCACTGAGCGTGTCGCACGATCTCGGCAGCGACGCTGCCGAGCCGCAGGCGGTCCAAACCCGTGCGACCGTGCGTCGTGGCGAAGACCAGCGACGCGCCCATGCGATCGGCGAAGTCGACGATCGACCGCGATGGGCGGTCGCCGTGCAGCACGTCGTACTCGATCGTGTGACCGGTCTGGCGTTGCATGTCGTGCGCAACTCGCGCTGGATACGCGGATTCGGAGAAGTCGCCGGTCAGACGGATATCGGGATCGACGACCTCGACGAGCCACGGCACGGCACCGAACTCGATCGCCCAGGCGACCGCGATCGGGACGATCTTCTCGCCGGTCGCCGAGCCGTCGACGGGCACGACGTACACCCCGTCGAGGCTGCCGGCATCGTGAGCGACGTGGGGTCCGATCACGACCAACGGTCCGAACACGAGGCGCAGCAGCTCGTCGGCGGTGCTCCCGAGCACCGCTGCCGATCGACCATGCCCGTGCGAACTCATCACCACGGTCGCCCCTGACAGGGACTCGACGTGATCGGCGACAGCGCGCGCGACAGAGTCGCTCGCGAGCACCTGCGCCATGGGCTCGACCGCGAGCTCACCCAGCCGCACCAGACCGTCGCGAAGATCGGCCTGCGCCGGGCCCACATCGGCCAGCCGGTCGACCACGGTGACGACATCGAGCTTGCCGTCGACCGACGCCGCCATGCGGGCTGCGATCGGCACCGACGCCCACGATGCAGCCGATCCATCGATCGGAACTACGAGATGTTGGAACATGGCGACCTCCTTGCACGAACCAGGATGCAATTCGATCGTCGCGGGGCGGACACCAACGAGACAGAGGCTTTCGGCCCCGCGAATCCGGGCAATCTGCCGGTCAGAGCGGTATCGACGTGCGGGCGATACGACGCAACGGCGGTTCGGTCCGAGGTGGGACCTTGCGCGGCGGGAGCCCGCTCAGCAGCTCGGACGTCGCCGCTGTCACCAGCATCACCGCCCGCTCGACCGCCTCGGCAGTGGCGGCGCTGGTCTTCTGGACACCGCTCACCTTGCGGACGTACTGACGTGCGGCTGCCTCGATCTCCTCAGGGGTCGCTGACGGCTCGAGGCCACGCAGGATCGTGATGTTGCGGCACATACGGCCACGTTAAGCGCTCGTCGAGAACGTGTCGATCGGGTCGAGTCACCTGCGGCGCCGGTCGGAGTCGTACCCGTTCGGATCATCGGCGACACCGGCGCGGCGATCGCGTAGCGTTGACCGCCGATGCGTTGGCGCCGGCCCGAGGGCCTTTTCGTCCTCGAGCCCTCGGTCGGCACCGATCTCGCGCGGCTGACGGGGCTCGAGGGTTTCGCACGCTCCGTGATGGTAGGCGTCGTGCCGCTCGCCGCGTTCGAAGCGCTCGGATCGAAGGCCGCCGTCTCGTACGTCTTCATCGGGGGCGCGGTCATCACGGTCCTGTTCACCTTGAATGTCGGTGCCCTCGAACGCCGCCTGCAACGTCGTTGGGTCGTCACACTCGCCGCCGGTTTCCTCGTGCTGGCCGCCGCGCTGCTGGCATTCGCGGACGGTCCGCTGTTCGCCTTGGCGATCGGTCTTCGATCGGCAGAGGCCTCGATCTTCTCGGTCTGCCTGTCGCTGTACATCATGGACTTCATCGGCAAGCGCGATCTCACGGTCATCGAGTCTCGACGCATCGTCTATTCGGGTGGCGCCTGGCTGATCGGGCCGCTGCTGGGTGTGTGGCTGTGGGGTCGCGGCCACACCGTTGCCCCCTTCGGTATCTCGGGCGTCGTGACGATCGTGATGATCGGCTATTTCTGGCGACTTCGGTTCCACCACAACGCCGTGTTGATGACACCGACGTCGGTCATCACGAACCCGTTCGCCAACGTCGCACGCTTCCTTCGACAGCGCAACCTGCGGATCGCCTACGCCATCACGCTGAGCCGCGCCGTGTTCTGGGCAGCGCTGTTCGTGTACGGACCGATCTACATCGTCGAAGCCGACCTCCCGACGTGGGTGGCCGGCGTGTTTCTGTCGTCGGCGAGCGCGATGTTGTTCTTCAGCCCGCTGGTTCGACGACTCGCTGACCGATGGGGGTCGCGGACCGTCATCATCGGCGCGTTCGCGCTGATGGCCACGAGCATGTCGGCACTGGCGTCGCTCGATCGACCCAGGCCGGTCGGGGTGGTCTTCTGGCTGTTCGGTGCGCTCGGCGGAGCCGCACTCGACGTACTCGGGAACATCCCGTTCATGCGGATGGTGAAACCGCGGGAACGAACGGCCATGACCACCGTTTTCTCCACGTGGCGCGAGGTGTCGTTCCTCGTGGCGCCGTTGATCGCAGCGATCGCCCTGGCCGTCGGCTCGTTCCGGATCCTGTACATCACGATCGCAGCGCTCTTGGTCGGAGCCGCCGTCGCGACGTCCTTCCTGCCCCGACGGATCTGATCTCGCTCCAGCCCGGCGGGCGGAATCGGGCGGCCGGACTCGATCTGCCGGGGCGGCGGGTACTGTGGGCGCTTAGGACGCGAAGAACGCGGGAGGAATGGTGGCGTACGTCTTTGATCCGACTGCGTCGGTGGCGCTGGAAGTCCGGCGCGTCGCGTACGAACGGCTCACCGAGGCGATCGCGCTGCTCACCTCCATCGAAGCCGCCGAGGTCAGCGACGCCGCGATCGAACAGGCGGTCCACGATGTTCGCAAGCGTTGCAAGGAGGTCCGAGCACTCGCACGGATGGTGCGGTCATCGCTCGGCAATGACTTCGACCGGTTCAACGATGCCGTGCGCGCGGCTGCCGACGCCCTGGCGCCGATACGCGATGCACATGCCGTCCTCGCCACCTTCGACGATCTTCGGGCATCACAACCGGGCGGAGGCGATCCGGGCTTGGACGCCATCCGTTCGGCGCAGGTCACTGCCGCCGACGACGCGACACTCGGTGTCCGCGGACGCGACCGCAGCATCGTGCATGCGCGTCGGTTGCTCGGGACGGCCCTCGATCAGACCGATCGGTGGAAGATCCCGAACCGCGGTGATGCCCTCGTGGCCGGAATCGGCGCGACGTACGAGCGAGGTGCGCGAACGTTGCAGCGCGCCGTTCACAAGCCGACCGACGACCGCCTGCACGAGTGGCGCAAGTCGGTCAAGACTCTCTGGTACCAGGCCCGGCTGATCGAGCGTGCCGCCCCCAGTGTGCTGGGCGCCCTCGTCGCAAGCCTCGACGATCTCGCCGAGGCACTCGGCGACGACCACGACCTGGCCGTATTGATCGAACGCCTCACCAGCGATCCGAAACGATTCGGTGGCAAGCCACAGGTCAAGCAGGCAGTTCGCCTCGCCCGAGCACAGCAGGACGACCTACGGCGACGTGCCTTCCGGCTGGGGGCGACGATCTACGCGGAGACCCCGCGTGCGTTCACCCGCCGGATCGACGCGTACTGGCACCGAACCGTCGAGGAAGGGCCCGAGTTGGCCACGGGCGGCATCGCCGAACTGGCCCACGACGAACGCCACGCGCCCGAAACAGCGACCGGTACGTTCGAGCGCGAGCGCAAGTTCCTCGTGGTCGAGTCACCGACCCTGCCCGATGCGGGCACCGAGTTGCGGCAGGGCTATCTGGCGATCGACAAGACGGTGTCGGTGCGGGTACGCGATGCCGATGAGGAGGGATGCACGCTCACGATCAAGGCCGGACGCGGTGCGGTGCGAACCGAGTTGGAATGGCCGATCTCCGACGAGCAGTTCGCAGCAGCCTGGGAACAGACACGGGGCCGGCGTGTCCACAAGACCAGGTACCGCCTGCCCATCGACGGGCACATCGGTGAGCTCGACGTGTTCCACGATGAACTCGACGGGTTGGTGCTCGTCGAGGTGGAGTTCGACTCGGATGACGAGATGGCCGCATTCGAGCCGCCCGCCTGGTTCGGATCCGAGGTCACCGACGACGTGGCGTACACGAATGCGTCTCTATCGGCGAACGGTGCGCCGGTACGACACATCGACACGCCGACGGACAGCTGACCCGGCCTCATCCACTTGCGGAATGTCGCAGACTTCATCGTCGCCGATCGCCCGACGGCGAACCAGCGCTGGAGGGAATCCGACATCGGCGCGGACGACTACTTCGATGCGGGTTGGCCGGGGAAGCCGAGCCACATCCTCGGCGATGACGTCGAGTCGCATAGGACAATCGACACTGAGATCAACCGCCGGCTGGCGCACATCTCTATCCACCGACTGGACCGCGCCGAGCTTGGCGCGTTCGAGTGGCAGTTCGTGCTGACGCAGGTCCCGGTCGTGCTCGACGGGTTCAACCAGTTCCGAACCGATCTCGGCTCAATCCACGCGGATAGAGCACGCTGGTTCGAGTGACGCGACAACAGCACCCAAACGAAGCTGGGCCAAGCAATTCGGCGTCGGCGACTAATGCAGCAACTGTGCGTTGCGGGCATTCGGCCTTCGGCAATTTGAAGGACGCCGAGCTGATCTCAGTCCGTCTCGGCGCCGCGATTCCCGTGCGCTGCACTGGGGCCGCACTCGGTCCCCTGAGGTCGGACTTCGCGCGTGATTGTGCGTGACGAAGTGTGCGGGTTCGTTCCTGGTGATATCTGAGCTTGCGGTGTCGGTTTGTTCGAGTCTGTTCCGTGGACAATCCCTCAACCATGTCGCCATTCTCAATGTAGGGCGGGCCGGGTGACTTGTAGCGAATCCAGATTTCTGCTTCCGTCGTCCAGGTCGTTCACTCGACATCGAGTGAGCGAACCCGAAAGGTCGCGCTATTTCGGCACGACCGGTGCAGCAGTCGGGCGGCAGGGCCGCTCGGTTTCGCAATCACCGATCGTGGCCACTTCGGGCCGCCGACGTACCGATCGCGCTGCCGGTTTCCGAGCGGGTCAAACGGTTGACGGGTGACAGCGTGGTCACCGCGTTCTCCGTTGGATCGTGGGACATACGGTTTCGGTCCGGGTCGGAGCCCGGTCGGGCTGTCACGGGCACGCCGGGGCCAGGGGCGCTCGAACTCGTGATCAGCTCACTCGCTCACCGTCAGGTGCACTCGTCGGACTCGACGCTGGGCAGCGCCTCGTGCGCCTCCACAACGATGTGGTACGTGCCGGGACTCGGCAGTCGAGCGACGATCCACCCATCCGCGTCCTCGGCCAGGCAGGCGCCGCCATCGATCTCGAGCCCGCCGTCGTAACCGAAGCGGACCGTCACTTGTACAGCCTGATCGGTGTACACGACGACGACGTCGGCGCCATAACGCACGAGCACGGCCGGCGGGTCGACGATTGGTACGTAGTCGAGCACTTCGTACAGCGTCCAGTCGTCGTTGCGCCACACGAGACGAAGCCACGGGATGTCAAGGACGATGCCTTCCTGGTCGACGACTTCGGCCTCGGCGACACCGCCCTCGTCGAGCGCGACGTCGGGTCGGGCGATCCAGCGAACCGCGTTGTGGTGGAGCCAAGCGTGGTAGTCCTCGACGGTGAGCTGGTCGCTGTCGAGCTCGTAGAGCTCCTCGTTCCTGGCGAGATCGACCTGGCGCTCCCAGCCGCGGGCATATGGCACCTCGGTCGCCACGAACCACGTTTCCCAATGATTGTCGGTGAACGGGATCTCCAGACGGCCGAGCGGTCGGCCGTCCCGGTTGCGGGCCTCGACCTGGTCGATCAGCGGGAGGTGGTATTCGACCGCCGTGGACTCGTCGCCCGACCACGCCACGACGGCCTGGACGCCGGGCATGATCGCCCACCCGACGCCCACCACGGCCAGCAGCCCGAACCAGCGCCGCCAGCGATCATCGAGCGCCGCGAGCGCGATGACGCCGAGCGGGATACCGACGAGTTGGGCGAACCGCAGGAAGTTGCCCCCGAGTGGATTGGGAACGATCCACGCGGCGAACGACGCGATGACCGACAGGACGCACGCGGTCCGCACGGTCCGGCTGTCGAATCGCCAGGCGAGGAAGCCGATCACGACGAGCGAGCCCAGGAAGTGACCCGAGCGGAACGGGAACCGCCCGACGGAACCGAACATGACACCGACCACGAGCAGCGGTGTCACCGCGGCCACACCGACAGCGAGCGCCGCCCGCATCGTTGAGCGGTGCGGATCCAGGCGGCCCGCCCGCACGTGCCGGAAACGGTCGAGCGCGACAGCGCCCGCCGCGATCCCGAGGAACACCGCCGCGACCGGACTCGCGAGCGGTGTCACCAGCGCCAGAACCGCAGCGACCCAAACGTACCCACGGTGCCACACGAGCAGCGCGCTCAGCGCGAGGGCGAAGCCGAGCGCAAACGGCACCCGCCCGACGACGATGTTGACACTCGCGCCCAACGCGAACACGGCGTTCGCGGCCGGCGTCGTCGGGCCAGGAGCGAGCCGGTCGGTGAGCGTCGAGAACGCCCACGTGCCCATCAGGGACGCGACGGCGACAACCGTCACCGGACCGAACCATGCCGTGAGCGCCGGAGCGATCACGCTGTACCCGGGGGTCGAGTGACCGCCGTACCAGTAGTTGTTCCACACGCCGACGCCCGACCGATCCCAGACCCAAGCCCGGAGCAGATGCGCCGGGTAATCCGCGCCACGCACCCCGGTGGCGAGTACCCCAGCGGTCACGGCGACAACGATCAGACACGGGGCCAACCAAGGCTTGTCCGAGCCGACCGACGTGTGGGCCCGCAAGTTCGGACTAACCGACGCGATCGCCACGTACCTCAGTCAACCACCCCCGGGACCGAGTGCGCTCGTAGGGGAAAGACGAGTGATCACAACGGGTAATCGATCGTGCCGGTGGTACCACGCCAGACTTTCGGCCTGGGTCCCCAATCGGGACTCTCATCGCTGGAGGAGCGTCCGTAGTCAAGAGTCTGGCCGGCGCTGAGTCCGGGCGATGAAGGTGGTCCGGGTGTGGGCGTTCTGCTGGCGGGCGCGCCGGATGGGAGTCGGGGTCAAACGGTCACGAATCCGTTGACATTGACAGGCGCGCCGCCGCACTCGGCCAACGGGCAGTCTCCGGTCGATGACACCAAACGACTAGTGTCCTGTCAGGCTGATCCGTAGAGAAATATTGGTTGATCGGGAATTTCTCTGATTCGGTCGCGTTGTCCGGTGTTGTACGCCAACATCGGAGGGACGCCATGGCCAAGCGAGGACGACCGACCGTCGAGATCATCTTGACTGGGACCGAGCGACGACAGCTCGAGAGTTGGGCGCGCCGGCACTCGAGTGCGCAGGCGTTGGCGATGCGCTGCAAGATCATCTTGGCGTGTGCGGACCCGGGCCTGTCGCGTCAGCAGGTCGCGGATCGGGTCGGCTGCAACCCGGCGACGGTGACGAAGTGGCGGAAGCGGTTCGCCGAGCAGCGACTCGACGGACTGATCGACGAGCCAAGGCCCGGGGCGCAGCGGACGATCTCCGATGAGACCGTCGAGCAGGTCGTGATCGACACCTTGGAGTCGACGCCCAAGGACGCCACGCATTGGTCGACGCGGTCGATGGCCGAACGCCATGGGATCTCGCATCAGACGGTGGCCGAGATCTGGCGGGCGTTCGGATTGAAGCCGTGGGAGATCGACGAGTTCAAGATCTCCCCCGACCCGCAACTCGTGGCCAAGATCCGTGACATCGTCGGGTTGTACATGAACCCGCCCGTCAACGCGGCGGTGTTCGCCGTCGACGAGAAGCCCCAGATCCAGGCGTTGAACCGGACCGCACCGATGCTGCCGATGATGCCCACCACCGCACAACGACGCAGTCATGACTACAAACGCAACGGCACCATCGATCTGTTCGCGGCGCTCGACATCGCGTCGGGCAAGGTCATCCACGACCTCCGCCCGAACCACACGTCGGCCCAGTTCATCAAGTTCCTCAACAAGATCAACCGCGAAGTGCCCGACCACCTCGACGTGCACGTCATCTTGGACAACCTGTCGACCCACAAGACCCCGGCCGTCCACAAGTGGCTGCTGCGGCACCGCCGGTTCCACTTCCACTTCACCCCGACCTACGGATCGTGGATGAACCTCGTCGAACGCTGGTTCTCCGCACTCACCACCAAGAAGCTGCAACGCTCCGCCCACGACTCCGTCAACGCACTCGCCGCCGACATCATCGAATGGGTCGAACACTGGAACGAGAACCCGACCCCGTTCGTCTGGCACAAGACCGCCGACGAGATCCTCGAACGACTCGGCCGCTACTGCGCCGACCTCACCAACACCACATTCGTTGACGGATCAGCCTGACAGGACACTAGTGATCGTCTGCCGCATCGAGCGTCGCGCCACCGTCTACCGGCCCTGCTGGTCGAAATCCACTCGGCAATCGCGTCCCGAACCAGCTTGCGAGACGCCGCACCACCGGCGGAGCCGCCCTCACCCGTGTCCGGGATTATCGGGTGCGCTGGTTGGGCCGAAGCGTGCGGGACGCAGACGTCCGACCTCCAGGTTACGGCGCTCACATTCTGTGCGCCGTCGCCTGTACTGCCGGTGAACGCTGTCGCCGTCGCAGGGATGTGACCCTGGAGCGCCAGCTTGTCGCCACTGAGTATTCTGCGCGCTCGTGGGAAGTGAGTGCCTCCGTCGCACCGTGGCCGTGATCGTGTTGCTGAACGGTCTGTCAGCGTGCACCGGCGAGACATCTGACGCGGACCCGCCAGAGGCCTCGACCAAACCAGGCAGCACTCAGAGCGTTGAAACCGTTGTCGAGGACGGCTACAAGCTGGTCGGGCCTCTGCTGACAGCACCCCGGTGTGAACTTGCCAATTCGAGCGACTGCGACCCCGGCGATGCTCTGTTCCAGGGCAAGCTTGTTCACGAGGATGGCTGCCTGTTCATCGAAGCGGGAGACCTGCGACTCGCAGTGCTTTGGCCCTGGGGCACGGTCTGGCAGGAGAAACCAGAAGTTGTGCTAACCGAGGGAGCACGGTACCTGGTTGGAGATAATATCGAGATCGGTGGGGGCGGCCAGAACATCGACAACCTCGCCTACTTCTATCCGGCCTCTGACCCACCGAGCGAGCTTCTCGATTGCGCGTCGACGACGGGTGCTCAAGGGTTCTGGCAGACCGGCTGAGCCGGTCGGCTCCTTCACACCACGCTGACCGCCAGATAACCACCCGTCTCAAGCGCGTGGGACCCATCATCAATCAGGCACGTCCGATCGGCGCTGGCACCCAGCTCATAATCGCAGCCGAGAACGCGCCGTCTCGCACTCGGGAACCAGCGCGATGCGTTCACGAAGTGCCCGGTATCGCCGACTTCGAATGGCCGAGGGAAATGTTCGCCCACAAATGTCATACGCGATAGATTGAACGTATGACGATGATCAGTTTCAGAGTCGACGACGACGAGGCAACAGCGGCGCAACGCTGGGCAGACGCGCTCGGCATCGACAAGTCCGAGTTGCTCCGCGAGGCGCTGCACCGTCACCTCACCCGACTCGCATCCGAACACGACGCCGAAACCTGGCTGGACCAGCCACTCACCGACGACGAGTCAGCCATCGGCCAGATCGCCGACTGGGGACCGGCCGAAGACTGGGCGGACTGGGCCGATGCAACGCGGTGAGGTGTGGTTCGCAGCGACACCCGGCGGCGATCGCCCAGTACTCGTGCTCACCCGAGACCCAGTCGCCGATCGCATCGGATCCGTCGTCGTGGCGGCGATCACGCGCACCGTCCGAGGACTCGTCTCCGAACTCGAACTCACAGCCGCCGATGACGGCGTCCCAACGGATTGCGTCGTCAACTTCGACAACATCCACACGATTCCGAGAGACGCCTTTCGCCGACACGTCGTCAAGCTCGCACCCCCGCAGCTCGCTCAGGGCTGCCAACGCCTGCGCGACGCCACCGGATGTTGAGACGGCTCCGGCCCGCCCGGTAATCGCGGCCCGAGAGACTCGACCGGCCACTCGGGAACCGGCGAAGTCGGTTAGGTCCAGCGGTCGAGCGGGTAGCTCGTAATCACGCCCGTCGACTCTCCTCCGGGCCGGTCCTGATCGCCACGTGCGCCGGAGCGGTTCCGGACGAGAACGCGCCGACGGCCACACCTCCGCCGACCGTCTCCCGGCGGCCGGCCAGCACACTCGACCTCCACGCGTGCGCTGCCGTGCACACCGAGCCACCCGTCGATGGCGCGACCACGGCTCACCCCAGTCTCCACAACGTCGCACGTGTCCCGGATCACGATCACGATGGCCAAAACACCCTCACACCAACACATGACTCTGAGATCGCGAATCTGTGACTCGATCTTGCCGCTTCCTTCGCGCTCTGTACATCTGCACCGTGTTGCTCGCACGTCCTCGCTGCGCATCGGCGCGGGTCCAACCGGGGCCTTCTCGAGCTCGGCTCGACCTGCGTGTTGCTGGCTCTTCTGGAGTTCGTCGGGCTCGCTGTGGGACCCCCGACCGGCGAACCGCGGGGTGGTCGCACAAAGTGCGGTCTCCGGTCGAGAGCGCGCACCACGGATACCTACGCTCGCTGGGTGGCCAATCTCGCTCGTCGAGCCACTGCGAGCTCGGAGCTGCGGACCAAGTCGGGTAGCGGACCGGGTGGTGATCCGGGTAACTGTCCGTGACGTGATCCGTGACGTCACGGGTCGCACGTGGCGGAGATGAAAGCCGAACAGAATCCTGAGGCCGTCCGACCGCTGCTCGTGTCAGCCGCCGAGGCGGCCCGTGTCCTCGGTATCGGACGGACGACCGTCTATGAACTCGTCAAGGACGGGCATCTGACGCCGATCCACCTTCGGCGATGCGTCCGGTTCTCGATGTACGAGATCGAGCAGTACGTCGAATCACTCCGACGGGCAGCGTGAGGCGACGCCGTCAGACACCGACGCGGGCGAGGAGGCGACGATATTGCTCGATCGTGCCCGGCAGCACGCGGAGGTGCACGATGGTGCCGACCGGCTTGTCGACGAGGTCGACCACCTCGCACACCGCTGGCGTCAGCGGCGAGCCGGCAACCACGACTTCGCCCGGTCGGATGATCGAAGGATCGTCGGCCTCGTCGAGGAACGTCCACACGAAGCCGGTCTCGTCCTCGCTGTTGAGATCCGCAGCAATATCGACTCGAGTCATCATTCCTCCTCTCACGCCTCAGCGTAGGGGTTTGGGAGCAGCCTGCCCAGCGCGGTGGCGAGAGCATCGACAGCACCGAGGTCGGGCAGCACCACCGTGTAGTGCGGCCGCACGAACGTCGGCAAGAGCATCAGACCGCGACCGGACAGTTCGCCCGTGGTGCAGCGATAGACCGACGGGTACGTTCTCAACTTCCCCGACAAGATTCCCCGCTCCGACGCCGGCCCGAGATCGTCGAGCGCGACGAACACCGAGACACCGAACACCGGCTCACCATCGAGCACGAAGGCGCGGTGTAAGCGGCGAGCGTGAGTACTCAGCAGAGACAGAGTGTCGGGTCCGCCGCGGATCACGACCGCAGCATCGGCGGGAGGCGCCTCGTCGACGCGAACCCGGCGCCGCAGTTCCTCTCGTCCATCCGTGCTCATGCGGTTCCCTCTCCCAGCAGTGCTGCCGCCGCCGCGGCTGCTTCGGCTTGTTGGCCGGGCATCACGTGGGCGTAGGTGTCGAGGGTGAAACTCACCGAGGCGTGGCCGAGGCGCTCGCTGACAACTTTCACGTTGACGCCCGCCATCAGCAAGTGTGACGCGTGGGTGTGACGAAGATCGTGGAGACGGATCAACGGCACATCAGCCGCGGAGGCAAGCCGGCGGAACGCCTGACCGATCGAGCCCGGACGGATCGGATCTCCGACCTCGTTCGTGAACACTCGATCGCTCGCGGTCGCCGACACACCCAGCCCCAAGTAGAGCTCCAGTTGCCGAGTCCGGTGTCGCAGCAACAGCGACACGGTCTCGGGGTCGAGGTCGATCATGCGGCGGCTTCGACGGGTCTTGGGCACATCGACGACCTCGTCACCGTCGACGACCGTCGCCGCCTGGTTGACCGTCAGGTGATGTCGGTCCAGGTCGACGTCCGACCACCGCAACCCGACCACCTCACTGCGCCGCATCCCCGTCATCGCCAGCAGACGGAACAACGCTTCGTTGCGATTGCCCTCGATCGACGCGAGGAACGCCGAGAGCTCGGCTGGCGACCACACCTGCATCTCCGGCCCCTTCGCCCTCGCCGTCGTGAGCGACGGAGCGTTGGCGAGCTTGGCGACGTTTCGCGTCACCAGGCCCTTGCGCTCGGCGTCGTGGAGCAACTTGTTCACCGCAGCGTGGACGTGGTGAACCGTCGTCAGCGACAGAGCCCGACCGCCGCGGCCGCCGGAGCGAATCAGCTCGGTGTACATCGCGTCCAGGTCGGTGGCCCGCAGTTCCTGCAGGGCGACGTCGCCGAGTCGAGGCAACACGTACGCGTCGAGCGCAACCCGGTAGCCCCGCAACGTCGTCGGTTTGCGACCCTGATTCTCGAGACCGGCCAACCAGGGCTCGACGAAGTCGCGCAACGGCATCCGGTTCGGAGCGACGAACATGCCCGACTGGTGAGCAGCGAGAAGGTCGGTCAGCGCGGCCTGAGCCTGCTTCTTGGTGCGGAACGAGCGCTTCGCCTGACGGCGTTTGCCGCCCTCCTGCCAGGTGGTATGGGCGACCCACGACGACGCCCCGGAAGGCGTCTCACGGCGGTAGACCGTGCCACTGGCCACGATCCGACGTTACCACGGCGTTACCACGGAAGAAAGAGGCTCCGATTGGTCCTCATCGTATGGTCATCTACCAGGTATTTCTCAGCGCCCCAGGTAGGAATCGAACCTACGACACACGGTTTAGGAAACCGATGCTCTATCCACTGAGCTACTGGGGCTGGGCCGCAGCGCACCAGCCTGCAGCGCCGCTCAGACTACCGAGATCGGCTGATCCAACCGGCCTCCGATGGACCTCGGTCAGCCGGCCCACCGGAAGCCCTGGAGTAGCCGACCGTTCTGGTCGCGAAGCTGCTGCACCGGGTCGGCCGATTCGCGACCGGAACGGGGTGCAGACCGGAGGGCCGGATGCAACACTCTCGACGTGGACGAAACGACCTCGACAGCGAGCCGGTCTCGAGCCGTTCGGATCGCGGTGGTCGGTGCTCTCTTCGCGCTGACCGGCTGCACGACGGGCGACGACACCGCCGCGGCCGAGTCCATCGCTGCCCCGCCCACTTCGGCACCGGCCGATACCGCACCGACGGCACCAACAGCACCGGCAGCACCCACCACGATGTCCGAGGCGACCACGAGCACCTCGACATCGACCATCGCGTCCACGACGACATCGAGCACAACAGCCACGACGACGCCCACGACGACGGCCAGCGTCGCCCGACCACCGGCGGCGGACGCGGGCACATCGATCTACGACGTGCGGCCCCCCTCCGACATCGAGCCGCCACCGCTGCCTGCGGGCTGGGATACCGAGGTGATCGGCTCATCGTCGCAAGGGCGCGACATCGTGGCCCTCGTTCGCCCGGTCGAGGCCCCTCGGCGGCGGGTGCTCGTGATCGGCGGCATCCACGGCAACGAGCCGGTCACACCGCCGACGGTGCGGTCGCTCGTCGAGACGCCGCACGACCCCGACGTCGAAGTGTGGCTGGTCGCCGAGGCCAACCCCGACGGCGTAGCCGCCGGCACCCGGTGGAACGCCAACGGCGTCGATCTGAACCGGAACTTCAATTGGGGCTGGCGCGCCGATGACGGCGGAACCGGCCCGCTGTCGGAACCCGAGACACAGGCGCTGACGACACTGATCGAGCGACTGCGACCCGACGTCGTCGTGTGGGTGCATCAGCCGTACGGATACACGAGCTCGATCGGCGATACCGATCGGTCACTCGAACGCGCGTGGGCAGACGCGTCGGGCGTGCCCGTTCGATCGGGAGTCACCCAGCACGGCGGTGGCGAGAGCTGGAGCAACTTCGTCGGCGGTGTGCCCTCGATGCTGATCGAGATCGACTCATGGGCGGCCACGCCGGAGGTCGTCGCCGCCCATCGAGCCGGCTACGAGGCAATGCTGCACGCCCTCGGCTGAGCCATGCGCCGCCGGGCCGATCGCCGACAGCGATCACGGAGAACGTTCGCAGAGCGGTGGTGTGCCGTTGGCCTGAACAGGTCACAGTCGTCCCGGACGCGCAGGGCCGTGAGCGTGCCCGCGACACCGGCGAGCAGCGCCAACGCCGAGATCCGACGCCCCCGTCCCACGACTCGCCCGGAGATCACCGGCCGAGCGAGGCGGCGACCCGTTCACGACGACGCCAACCCTGATTGCGAGCGCCGTTTCCGGGCACGCCGAGGGCTCCCTTGCGACCTGTGTCCCAGAGTGTCGTAGCCTCCGCTCCGTGTTCGACATCAAACGAATTGCGATCAGCACCGGCGGCGGCGACGCACCCGGGCTCAACGCCGTCATCCGCTCGGTAACGCTCGCCGCCCGCAACCGTGACTGGGACGTCGTCGGGATTCGCGACGGCTTCAACGGGCTGATGTTCCCCGAGGAGTACGCGGATGGCGGGTTGATGCCGCTGCCGCGCGAAGCGGTCCGCGGCATCTCGCATCTCGGCGGCACGATTCTGGGCTCGACCAACAAGGGCAACCCGACCGCCTATCCCACCGAGCAGGAGGACGGCACGATCATCGAGGTCGACCGCAGCGAGGAACTGATCAGCCGGTTCCGTGAGGCCGGGATCGACGCCCTGATCACCGTCGGAGGGGACGGTTCGCTGACGATCGGCAACCATCTGTTCCAGCACGGATTGCGCGTGATCGGTGTCCCCAAGACGATCGACAACGACCTCGACAAGACCACCGCCACCTTCGGATTCGACACGGCGGTCGACTTCGCCACCGAGTGCATCGACCGTCTGTTCGTGACGGCGACGTCACACGGCCGGATCATCGTGGTCGAGGTGATGGGTCGCTACGCCGGCTGGATCGCGTTGCATTCCGGGATGGCAGCCGGCGCCCACGCGATCCTGATTCCCGAGATCCCCTACGATCTCGAGCCGGTGGCCGCCACGATCCAGCAACGCGAGGAACGCGGCGCAAAGTTCTCGATCGTCGTGGTCGCCGAGGGAGCTGTCGCGACCGACGGCGAGCTGTCGACGAAGGGCCAGACCCTCGGCCAGGCAGTGCAGTTGGGAGGCATCGGCACCAAGGTGGCGGCCCAACTCGAACAGCTCACGGGCAAGGAGAGCCGCTGCGTGGTGCTCGGCCACCTGCTCCGCGGCGGGCCGCCGACATCGCTCGACCGGTTGCTCGGACTGCGCTTCGGGGCAGCCGCCGTGCGCGCCCTGGAGACCGGACACAACGGGGTGATGGTCGCGCTCGACCCGCCCAATGTGACGTACGTGCCTCTGGTCGGTGCGACACATCGGATGAAGACGGTTCCCCTCGACGGCGACACGATCCTGACCGCCCGCGACCTCGGCATCAACTTCGGCGACCAGATGCCCTGAGGCCGAGCGACGAGCGGCAAACGGCAGGCGATCGACGCCACGGTCGTCACGGTCGAGAACCGGCGGGCTTGAACCGAGCTGCTCACGATGAGACCGCCCACCGGGCCGGCGACCTAACGTCGGCTGGGCATGGCGACGGTGACGACACGCGAGTTCCTCGGCATCACCAGGTCGGGGACGGATGTCTGGAAGCTGCCGATCCGGCAGCACATCCTCGGCGGACGAAGCGGCTCACTGTTCGGCGGAGCCGGGCTGGCAGCGGGTGTGGTTGCACTCGAAGAAGCCTCGGAACGCTCCGTGGTCTGGGCGACCTGTCAGTTCGTGGCGACCGTGTTCCCGCTGGTCTCGGTGCAACTGCGCCTCGAGCTCCCGGCCGTCGGCGGATCGGTGACGCAGGGCCGCGTACAGGGATGCACCGACGCCGGCCAGATCCTGACGATGATCGGGGCTGCCGGGGAGCGACGCGAACGGCTCGCCGGCTCGTGGCACCAGCGGCCCGCACTCCCGGCACCGTCGGAGTCCGAGCTCGTCACTCGCGACAGCACCGACGAATCGATCCACCGGCACATCGAGGCCCGCGTCGCTCGCGGCATGTTCGGCTTCCTCGACACGGGCACGCCGAGCGGCGACGGCACGAACTGGCTGTGGGTTCGGATGCCGGGGGTGCGCCACGATGCCGCCGCGCTGGCGATCATGGCCGACTACTTGGCATCAGCGGTCGGCAACGCCTTCGGCAGACTCGTGCACTGCAGCAGCCTCGACAACACGATCCGCTTCGCCACCGCGATCACACCCGAAAACGCCGATGGCTGGGTGTTGTGCGAGAACCGGATCGAATTCGTCGGCAATGGATTCGCCAACGGCACGTCTCTGATGATGAACGAGGCCGGCGAATTGCTCGCGACTGCGAGTCAGTCGATGATCGTCTCACTCCCACCAGACCTTTCTGCGAACAGAACCATCGTCAGACCCAGTCAGGAACCAGCATGACCGACCACAACACCACACCCGACCTGTTCGATCTGACCGGCAAGGTGGCCATCGTCACCGGCGGCAGCAGGGGCCTCGGCCGTGAGATGTGCCTGGCCTTTGCCGGCCGCGGTGCGAAAGTGGTCGTCGCCAGCCGGAAGTTCGAAGCCTGCGAGGCATTGGCACAGGACATCACCGACTGGTTCGGCACCGAGACGATGGCAGTCGCCTGCCATGTCGGCGACTGGGACGACTGCACCGAACTGATCGCCACCACGCTCGAACGGTTCGGCACGGTCGACGTGCTCGTCAACAACGCCGGCATGTCGCCGCTGTACCCCTCGCTGAGCGGCGTGTCGGAGGAGTTGTTCGACAAGGTGATCGGCGTCAACCTGAAGGGCCCGTTCCGGCTCGCCGCCTTGGCGGCCGAACACATGCTGGCCCACGGCGGTGGCAACATCATCAACGTCAGCAGCACCTCGTCGATCCAACCGAACGCCGCAGAGGTGCCATACGGAGCTGCCAAAGCCGGCCTCAACGCCTTGACGATCGCCCTCGCCCACATGTTCGGCCCGACGGTGCGGGTCAACGGCATCATGCCGGGCCCGTTCCTGACCGACATCAGCAAGGCCTGGGACCTGGACGAGTTCGCCGCTCGCGCCAAGAACACGATCCCATTGCAGCGCGGTGGCCAGGCGAAAGAGATCGTCGGCGCGGCGCTGTACCTCGCGAGCGCCGCTTCGAGCTACACGACAGGGGCGATCATCAAGGTCGACGGCGGGTCAGCCTGGGCGCCTGCCTGACCGGGTCATCCGGTCCGCAGGGCGCGGGCGACGTCCTCGACGAGTGCCCACTGTGAGCTGCCGGCCGGGCCGGCGGCAATCCGATTGGCGGCCACGGTGCCGAGCGCCTCGTCAGGTGACGCACCCAGCATCATCAGCAGACACACCGCCAACGTGCCGGCCCGACCCTGACCGAGGGCGCAGTGCATCACCACACCTTCGCCTGCCTCGAGACGGTCGACGATCATCCGCAGGAACGGCATGGTCGCGTCGGCCGACTCGGCGCGGAAGTTGCGGATCGGGAACCAGAGGGCGCGGCCGGCCTTGTTGGCGCGCAGCCATTCGACGTAGGTCGGGTATCTGCCCTCGATCTCCTGAATCGGGAGCAGGCACGCGACCGTCGTGGCGCCATCGGCGTAGGCCAGGGCGGCCTCGGGGTCGCGGGCGATGTCGTCGCGCCCGCACAACCAGAGTGCACCATCGGTGCTCGGCAGCGGGATCCGGTCGATGCTCACGGCGCCGGACGATGCAACACGGCCCACGTCGGGCGCACCACGACCAATCGGTCGTCCACCGTCGCTTCGCCGTCGACGACCAGGCTGTATCCGTCGGAATGCTTCGCGGGCGGGAACACGATCGAAACGTTCGGGCGGACCGCTGCATGGCGGCACGCCCGGCCACCGCCGGCGTCGAAGCGCAGTCGACGGGCATCACCCTCACCGACCACCGAGGGCCGCAGGGCCAGCAGATGCGACCGCTCGTCGTCCGAGACGGTGACGAGGTAGCCGAACCCCCAGCGATCGATCTCACCGAAGAGTTGCTCGATCGGCACCTCGACGCTCATGGCACCTACCGTACCCTCGCCGCATCAGGCGGTCTGCAGATTGCCGAGCACCCGAACGCGACACATCACGTGCGATCGAGCCCGAACCATGGTTCGCCGGACAGGTCGCCCTCGAAGATCGAACGGTCCTGTTCGTCTACGACCTGCACCGCCGCTGCCCGACGGTACGCCTCACGGGCCTCGGTGAGCCGGCCGAGGCACGCGAGCGCTCTGGCCCGCGCCTCGTAGGCATACCCCTGATCGAAGTCCTCGGCGAGGTCGCCCGACTCCAGTGTGAACCGGGCGCACTGATCGGCGTGGTGCAGTGCGACCTCACCGTGTCCGAGCACCGCGTGCGACCGCGACACCAACCACGACGCCCGGGCGCGATTGACCGCGGTCGACCCCGTCGCCCGCTGCCAGTGGTATGCGGCCGCGTAGGCGCGCTGCAACAGCTCGTCGGCCTCGTCGGCGGAGTGGGCGCGGCCGTCGAGCAGCTCCCAGACTGAATTGTTCGCAGTGATCGCCTGTGCGCGATGCCAGTTGCCCTCGACCTCACCAGGGTCAAGCTCACCGGGCTCGGCATCGACGTCGGGTAACGACTCGCCGGTCTCGAGCACGGTCTTGAGGCCGTCGATCACCGCCACCCAGCCGAGGCGCACATTGGCCCACGTCCTCGGGCTCAGCGCCAGGTCGCCATGACGCAACGTCACTCTCGTCACCGTGCCGTCGTCGTTGGCAGGGGTCAACGTCCACTCGACGCGGCTCGGTGGTTCGGCCGCCATCTCGGCGTCGTACAGCACGTGCCAGGTCATCACCAGCCGGTGAGGAGGGTCGAACGTTTCGATCACACCGTCGACGGCATCGGCATCGGTGCTGTCGAGCACGTACCGATACGCCTCACCGGGGCGGAACGAGGATTCGAGCCGAGTGTGGTGGAAGTAGCGCACCGTGATCTCGGGGTCGGTGAGCGCCTTCCAGACCGTCTCGCGCGGAGCCCGGATGAAGATCTCGTACAGGTGAACGGTTGCGGCCATCTCAGGCTCCTTCGTGTGACGTGTGCACCGACTCGGATACATCACGCAGGGCGATCAACCCGGTGACGTATGGCATGGCGTAGTTCGAGATCCAGCGATCGTGGATCTCGCGGATCGGCACCGGATTGAGGTGATGGAGCTTGGTGCGACCGACCCGCTCGGTCACCACCAGGTGCGCGTCCTCGAGCAGTTTCAGGTGCTTCATGACCCCGAAGCGGGTCATGACGGGCAGCACGTCGCACAGCTCACCGAGCGTTTGTCCATCGCGCTCGCGCAGGGCGTCGAGCAGGGCTCGCCGACTTTCGTCAGCCAACGCTTTGAACACCTCGTCCATCGACCACCATTATGTGACTTTTTGGTCACATGTCAAGAGCGGAGGCCGGGGGCCATGACGACAAGACCCCGGTGCCACGAACGGGGGGTTCGTGGCACCGGGGTGGGTGGCTGCGGAGTGAGCAGCCGGGGTGGGGGGTGGTGGGCCGGGCGTCAGCCCTCGGAAGCCGCTGCGAGGCAGTCCTCGAGTTTGCCCTGATCGGGGAACTCGAAGCTTCCGAAGTCCTCGGGCAGCAGCTGGTCCATGCGATCGAACGGGAAGTCCTCGAGCAGCTGCTCGAGGTCGAGCGACCCGAGGTCGGGCAGCTCGATCGCGCCCCACATGTCCTGCATCTCCTTCACGGTGGCCGACCCGTCGGTGTCGATCGTGACCTTGCCGTCCTGCTGGGTGATCGTGACGGAACCGTCGCCGTCTCCGAGCTCCACCACCGACAGGCCATCCGGGCCCATCACCGTCACGTGGGTTCCGTCGAGCCCGAAACCACCCATATGACCGGGCGGGAGATCGCCGGGCGGGAGATCGCCGATCGGGAGATCGCCGATCGGGAACTCACCGAACCCCTCGAGCAGCGACGGCAGACCAACGCACTCGGCAAACTGATCGAACGATTCGCCACCGATCGTGCCCTCGCCGAGGTCGATCACGATCGGGTCGCCGTCACCATCGCTGATCACGATCTGACCGTCGATCGTCGGATTCGTGTCGCCGCGATCAGTGTCGGCACCTGCACCGTCGTCCTCGGGAGGAGCGGTCGTGTCGGGCGCGGCGACGGCTTCGCCGGCGGCCTCCGGGGCGACCTGCGGACGGTCGGCCGAGGCGAACTGGCTGACGCCGACCAGTCCAGCCCCCATCAGCCCAGCGGTCGCGACCGCCACCAGCGCCATCCGTCCCCGGCGCGGGGATCGGGGCTCGCCGGCGGCGGGAGGCGCGAGGGAGACCGGCGGGGTCGCTGGAGGCTGATCGAACGGGTTCATGGCACCATCATGTCGAAAGGAGCTGAACTGCGGCTGAGAACGCCTGAGGCCGGCTCTCAGGAATCGCACAGCCGGCTCGGGCAGACTGGTGGCATGAGGTTGCTCGTGGTCGACGACGAGGTTCGCCTGGCAGAGGCACTCAGCCGCGCCTTGCGGGCCGAGCACTTCGATGTCGACGTCGTGCACGACGGCAACGATGCGATGTGGCACGCCCAGCAGGTCGACTACGCAGCGATCATTCTCGACATCATGTTGCCCGGCAAGAACGGCTACCAGGTATGCCGCGACCTGCGCGCCGCGGGCAACACCACGCCGATCCTGATGCTCACGGCGAAGGATGGCGAGTACGACGAGGCGGAGGCGCTCGACACGGGCGCCGACGACTACCTGCGCAAGCCGTTCTCCCTGGTCGTGCTGCTCGCCCGCCTGCGAGCCATGTTGCGGCGCGGCCCGACGCATTCACCGGACCTGTTGGCGGTCGGTGACCTCGTGATCGATCGTGGCCAACTCAGCTGCACACGGGTCGGCGCGGCCCCGATCACGCTGACGCCCCGCGAGTTCGCAGTGCTGGAACATCTCGCCCGGCGGGCGCCCGACGTGGTCTCGAAGTCGACGCTGCTCGACGACGTCTGGGGGCTCGGATTCGACGGTGATCCCAACATCGTCGAGGTGTACGTGGGCTATCTGCGTCGCAAGCTGGGGCGCGACACCGTGCGTACCGTGCGCAACGTCGGATACCAGCTGGCCGTCGACCAACCGATCGGTTCGCCATGATCGGCTCGGTTCGCTCCCGCCTCACCGTCGCCGTCGTGCTGGCGGTCGGCGGTCTGGCGGTCTCCGCTGCACTGATCGCACCCGGTTCGGTGCGCACCGCGCTCGTCGACGACCGGCTCGACGCCGAGGTCGATCAAGAGGTCGCCGCGCTGACTCCCGGGATCACGGTCGTATCACCCGGCGGCGCAATCGGAACCCCCGAGCTCACGGCGCTGTTCGGACCGCACATTGCCGCGCTCACCGAAGCGCTCGACGAGACCGGGGCGGTCACGCGTCTCCGATCGTTCGATCCGGATCAACGCCTGCACGTCGTGGCGATGGCCGGTGTCATCGGCACGGTCGAAACGTCGGGTCAGGTGCGCGTCGAGCACTTGGACAGCGGGCGGATCGGGCGACCGCTCGTCACCCTCTCGCAACTCGAAGCGCTGGCGCTCGACCTCGGTGGCGTCGATCCGTACGGTGACCCGTTCAGCATGTTCGGAGACCAGGATCTGACATTCGAGGAGTTCATCGCCGACCTCGATGCACGTTTCGGTGTCGACATCGGACGCCAGCTCGACAGCAGCGTGTTCGATGGCTTCCCCCTCTTCGATGCGTCCGGGACCGGCATCCCTCGCAGCGTCTTCGACATCTTGCAGAGCGGTCTGGACCCACCCGAGGCCGCAGCAGCTCCGACCGCCCGACTCGACGACTACGTGTTCGGCGTCCGCCGGGCCGAGGGAGTCGATGTCATCGTGTCGGCATCAGCGGACGGCATCGACCGCAGCGTCGAGCGGGTGCGGGCAGTGCTGTGGATGTCGACCCCGATCGTGATGCTGCTGGCCGGTGCGCTGACGTGGTTGCTCGCCGGGCGGGCGTTGCGACCCGTCAGGGCGATCACCAGCCAGACCGGACGGATCAGGTCGTCGACACTGCACGAGCGGGTGCCCGTGCCGTCGTCCAATGACGAGATCGCGGCGCTCGCCACCGAGATGAACACGATGCTCGATCGGGTGCAACGCGAGGACGAGCGCCGGCGCCAATTCGTCGCCGACGCATCCCACGAGTTGCGCTCACCGATCGCGGCAATCCGCACCCAGGCCGAGGCCGCGCTCGCCACCGCCGACGACGACGACGTCTGCGAACTGGCGTCGGGCGTGCTCGACGAGGCTGAACGGATGGGAGCGCTGGTGGACGATCTGCTGTCTCTGGCCCGGCACGACGAGGACGTCGCTCCCGCGGGCGTCGTGCTCGACCTCGACGACATCGTGCTGGCCGAGTCACGACGCCCACGCCGCGTGCCCGTCGACGTCAGCGGGGTCTCGGCCGGTCAGGTGCGGGGCCGTTCGGAGGAGTTCACGCGGGTGGTGACCCACCTGCTCGACAACGCCGCCCGACACGCCTCGCGACGGGTCGCCGTGTCGCTCGAAGCGACCGCCCACGACGGCCGGCAGTTCGTTCGGCTTGCGGTCGACGACGATGGCCCGGGCGTTCCGTCCGATCAACGACACCGCGTGTTCGAACGCTTCGTTCGTCTCGACGAGGCTCGACAGCGCGACGGCGGCGGTGCCGGGCTCGGGCTGGCTGTCGTCGCCAGCGTCGTGGCCGGCGCCGGCGGGCATGTTGCCATCAGCGACAGCACGCTCGGCGGCGCACGGTTCGAAGTCGAGCTGCCTGCGGCCACCTAGCGCGAGAGCGAACGGCGAGAGGGTACGGACGACCGCTCGGTCAGTTCGCCGAACCTGCAACCAAGAGCCGTGCGACATCGCGCCAACCGCCGATCTTGAGATCAGACTGCTCGATCGGCTCCGACGGATCGGCGCCGGCACGACGGTGCTCGAGATGCCGCAGCACGTCCTGACCGTAGGCCGCAATCACGACATCGCGCAGCTCATCGACCAGTCGCTGCAACTCGTCGTGGCGTCGATCCGCCTCGTCGCCCGTGGCTGCCGCAGCGCCCGCGATCTGAGCGACGGCACGATCCCAGTAGCTCACGGACTCCATCGCCTCGACGGCTGCCACGTCGGCGAGGGCACCCTTCCGGTCGCCGATGATCGCCAGGGCCGTGGCGCGAGCAGCGAGCGCGAACGGTGAAGCTTCGACGGTGACCTCCACGAGCTTCGCGAGCGCGCCATCGACGTCACCATCGAGCAAGCGACCGAACGCCAACACGACACGCCCCTCTTCGACATTGGCACCGGTGGTGTCGAGTTGTCCCACGGCCTCCGCGGCCAGCTCTGCGGCCCGCCCACCTTGACCGAGATGCATGGCCGCACCGGCGGCAGCGATCGTCGGATAGGCCATCGCGCCGAACGAGTTCGAGAGCACCAGCACCTCCTCGACCGATCGATTCGCCTCGGCGAACCTGCCGGACGCGACGTATGCACGGTTCAGCGTGCTGAGCGCCTGGATCATGCCGAATCGGTCATCGACCCTGCGGAACCCGGCGAGGGCATCCTCGGCCAGGTCGGCCGCGAGCTCGACTTCGCCGCGCCACAGATTCACGCTGGCCTGGAGGTTGAGCATCATCGAACCGCCCCAGTGATCACCCCAGACGCGGGCCTCCTCGAGCACGATCGCAGCCAGCTCGAGTGCCTCGTCGGTACGTCGCCCGAAGTGGTGTACATACGCCAGCAGCCCTCGCGACCAGGTCAGACCGGCGCGGTCACCCATCGCTTCGAAGTCCTCGATCGCGCGTTCGAGGCGCCGATTCGACTCGTCGTGGTCGCCTGCCAGGAAGGACACCCAGGCACGATTCTGCTGCACCCACGCACGGCCGCGGGCGTCGCCGGTCGCCACGAACAGCGCCTCGGCCTCGCCCAGGAACCACTCGGCATCGGACAGCGAACCACCGAAGATCTCGGTGTACCCGCGGGCCCGGAGTGCCTCGGCGAGGTGGGCATCGTCACCGAGCTCGCGGAACACCTCGACCGCCCGACCGAGCTCGCGGCGAGCTGCGACCAGGTCACCCTCGATCTGCTCGACGCTGCCGAGCAGGCGGAAGGTCTCGCCGCGGGTGACTCGATCACCGGCCGCTTCGGCGCGCCCCGCGAGATCGATCAGCACCGCACGAGCCCGGCGCAGATCGTGGTTCTCGACGAGTGCTTCGGCCTGCAACAACAACAGCCGCCGCAGCGTCTCCGGCGAGGGCTCGGGCAACGCCAGTGCTCGGTCGACCACCGTCAACCCGTGACGATGGGCACCCTGGTGGAACCATCGCACCGCAGCGTCCGCCGACAGCTCGGCCGCCTGCTGCCCGATGCTGTCGAACACGCCGGGAATCGGTCCGAGTTCGGCTCGCAGTTCGGCCGCGCTC
Organism: uncultured Acidimicrobiaceae bacterium; assembly: GCA_963701575.1. GTDB lineage: Bacteria > Actinomycetota > Acidimicrobiia > Acidimicrobiales > Ilumatobacteraceae > Ilumatobacter. The sequence continues at coordinate 100,308 of CAVPAQ010000027.1, read as the reverse complement.
GCGGCGTGATGGGCGCGCGCGTCGAGGGCATCTGGCTGGGCGTGTGCGAGGTAGCTCGCGACACCGGCATGACGTTGGGCGCGGGCCTGTTTCGTCAGCGTGTGATAGGCCACCTCCCTGACGACGTCGCTACGGAACCGCCACGTCGGGCCGTCGATCACCAGCATCCCGGTCGCCTCCAGCTCCTCGAGGTCGGCCGGCCCGAACGATTGCTCGAGTGCTGTGGCGAAATCGCGAAGTGCACCGACGTGCCCGCCGTTGCCCAGTACCGCCGCGTTGTCGATCACGGCGCGGGGCGACGGTGCGAGCTCGTCGAGACGGGCGGCGATCAAGGCTCGCAACGATCCGGGCAGCTCGTCGTCGGCGTGGTCCGGCGATCCCGAGGCGGCCAATCGAGCCAGTTCGATCAGGAACAGCGGGTTGCCTCCGCTGCGTGTGGAGATTCGTTCGACGACCGCGGGAGACAGGTCGGAACCCCCGGCATGTTCGACCAGGGACGCCGACTCGTGCTCGTCGAGCGCCTCGAGCGCAAGGTGCAGTGTCAACACGTGGTCCGACGTGGGTGGCCAATTGAGCTGCGTCTGGTCTGTCGGTCGTTCGGTGGTGACGATCAGCAATGGCGTGTCGGCCAATTGGCGGGCCACGGACTCGAGCAACTCGAGCAGCAACGGCGCCGCCCACTGGATGTCGTCGACCCACACGACGACTGGGCCGCGAGCCGTCCGCCGACGGAGCGCTTGCACGATCACGGTGAACACTGCGTCGCGGGTCGCCACCGGACCGAGTGCGTCCAGCGAGGAGGGCTGCCCCAGCAGGTGCATCACCAACTCGACCATGCGGTCGAGCTTGATCGGGGCGGCCGAGAAGTCCTCGATGCGACCGAGGGTCCGCTCCACCCGCCGACGAACCTCGGCGGGTGGCCCGCTGCGATTGAAACCGAGCTGTGTCACCAACCCGCCGACCACGGGCCACCAGACGTTCGGCTCGCCGTACGGTGCACACGCCCCTTCGATCACCAGCGTGCCGAGGCGCTTGTTGGTCAGCGAGAGAATCGCCTCGTGCACCAATCTCGACTTGCCGATCCCCGCCTCGCCCGCCACCGCGACGATTGCGCCGCGGCCCGATGTGACGACCGACCAGACCGACGCAAACATCGCCATCTCGGCCGAGCGACCGACGAACTCGACGTCGGATGCCCATCGTCGCGCGACGGGGGCACTGTCGAAACCGAGCGCCTCCCACACCAGCGTGTCCTGGATCCGGCCACGCAATCGCACGTCGTCGAGCGCGCGGAATCGCACTGCGGCCGAACACAGCTGCCGGGTGGGATCTCCGACGTATACGGCGCCGCCGACCGCGAGTTCCTGCAAGCGGGCTGCCGTGTTCACGACGTCGCCCATCGCGGTGTAGTCGGTACCGGCGACGGTGCCGACCAGCACCTCACCGGTGTTGACCCCGACCCGCATCTCGATCGCGTCGGACGGATGGTCGGCCCGGAACCCGTGCAACGTCGCCTGCATCGCGAGCCCTGCGCGCACGGCCCGCTCGGCGTCGTCCTCGTGGGCGACGGGGGCTCCGAACAAGGCGACGATCGCATCACCGAGCACCTTGTCGACCACGCCGCCGTGCGCCTCGACGTCGGCGACGAGCTGTTCGAACACGGTGTCGATCAGACGCTTGACCTGCTCGGGGTCACGCTGCTCGGAGAGTGATGTGAATCCGACCAGATCGGCGAACAAGACGGTGACGACGCGGCGCTCCTCGTCGCCGACGAACCGGCTGCTCGCCCGCTGCGGGGTACCGCACGTCGGGCAGAAGTTGGCGCCGTCGGGCACGGGCCGGGAGCACGAGACGCAGTCGGTCAAGTCGCCGATCGTAGTCGCCACGCCGAAATCATTCGTGAGGCCGGCAGGGATCATCCCCAAGTCGGACGTCATCCACCGAGTTCCGGCGTAGAAAGGGGGCCATGACGAGTTCTGTGTCCACTCCTCCCCCGCCTCCGCCTTCGGCGCTCACTGCCGCGGCCGGCGCGATCGATGCCCGCAAGACCTACGGCGTCGGCGATGCTGCAGTGCATGCGCTCGACGGGGTGTCGATCCAGTTCGAGCCAAGCCGCTTCACCGCGATCATGGGTCCATCGGGTTCCGGCAAGTCGACCTTGCTGCACTGCCTCGCCGGCCTCGATTCGCTGACGGAAGGCGCCGTGTTCATCGGCGACACCTATCTCGCATCACTGAACGACAAACAGCTCACCGAGCTGCGGCGCAAGCAGGTCGGCTTCGTGTTCCAGGCCTTCAACCTGATTCCCACGCTGACGGCACGCGAGAACATCTTGCTTCCCCTCATGCTCGGCGGGGAGACGGGCGACGAGGCGTGGATCGACCGGGTGATCCAGACCGTCGGGCTCGCAGACCGCCTGAAGCACCGCCCCAGCGAGCTGTCAGGCGGGCAGCAGCAACGCGTTGCCGTGGCTCGCGCCCTGGCCAGCCGTCCCACGATCATCTTTGCCGACGAGCCGACGGGCAACCTCGACTCGAACGCCGGTAGCGAGATCCTGCGATTCATGCGCAATGCGGTCGACGAGTTCGGTCAGACGATCGTGATGGTCACCCACGACCCGTACTCGGCGGCGTATGCCGACCGAGTCGTGTACCTCGACGACGGCAAGATCGTGCACGACATGCACGAGCCGACGGCCGACCGCATCATCGACCAGATGAAGCAGATCGGGCACTGAGGTCACGCGATGCGCTGCACACGAAACTTCCCCGATCGCGCCCACCGGGGCGCTACGACGAAGGCGGTGATGACATGATCATCACCCTCGCCCGTCGCTCACTGCGCGCCCGGCTCGGTCGCAGCATCTTCACCGGATTGGCGATCATGGCCGGCGTGGCCTTCGTGGCCGGCTCGTTCGTGCTGGCCGACAGTCTGAAAGGCACGTTCGACAACCTGATCGACGGTCTCACGGGCGACCTCGACCTCGAGGTTCGTTCAGCACTCACCGTCGACGAGCTGGATGCGGTCCGCGACCCGCTCCCGGCGTCGCTCGTCGACGAGGTCGCCGCCGTGCCAGGTGTGCAGATCGCCGAGCCCGGCTTCGGCCGGTTCGCCCAGATGCTCGACAAGGAGGGCAAGCCGGTCACGACCCAGGGTGCTCCAACCCTCGGTGTGTCATGGGATCCCGACAGCGGGTTGTCCGGTGTGACCCTCAAGGACGGACGCGCCCCAAAGGCACTCGACGAGGTGGCGATCGACAAAGCCACTGCGGATCGTGTCGGGTACCAGGTCGGCGACACGATCCGGGTCGTGCTCACCAACGGCCAGGAGAATTTCACGATCGTCGGGCTGGTCGGGCTCGGTAACTCCGACGGGTTCGTCGGCGCCACGACCGTAGTCTGGGATCCGGTGTCGGCGGCAACCTGGCTCGACACCGAGAACACGGTCGATACGATCGACATCAAGGTGGCCGAGGGCGCCGATATCGACACCGTTCGTTCGGCGATCACCGAGGTCATTCCGGAGCGCACCGAGGTCGTCACCGGCGAGCAGATCGCCGAAGAAACCAAGGACCAAGTCGGCGAGATCGTCTCGATCTTCGGGACCGGGCTGTTGGTCTTCGCGCTCATCACGGCGCTGGTGGCGGCGTTCGTGATCAACAACATCTACAACATCTCGATCAGTCAGCGATTGCGTGAGCTGGCGCTGATGCGAGCGGTCGGCGCCAACGGCGGGCAGGTTCGCAAGCTCGTGCTCACGGAGTCGCTGGTCGTGTCGGTGATCGCCACGTTGCTCGGCATGCTCGGTGGATTGGCGGTCGCCCAGGGCTTGATCAGCGCGTTCAACGCTGCAGGCGGCGGGTTCCCCTCGACACCGCTGTTGTTCAAGCCGCGCACCGCGATCGTCGCCGCCATCGTCGGGATCGGCGTGTCGGTGGTGTCAGTGTTGTTGCCTGCGATCCGCGCCTCGCACATCCCGCCTGTGGCGGCGATGCGACCCGAAGTCGGCTTCAGCGCCCTGAGCCTCAGCCAACGATTGATCCGGGGCTTCGTGCTGGCTGGCGTCGGAGGGGTCATGTTCCTGTTCGGTCTGTTCGCCCGACCCGGCAGTGGAACACAATGGGGGCTGCTGACCGGTGCCGGTGCGCTGCTGATCGTGTTCGGGGTCACGACCCTGTCGGCCGCGATCGCGCGCCCGATGAGCCGATTCATCGGCGCCCCGATCGCCAAGATGCTCGGTATCGCCGGCACGTTCGCCCGCGACAACGCTGCCCGGGTGCCGCGCCGCACGGCTCGCACGGCATCGGCCCTGATGATCGGCGTGACGCTGATCACCGGTGCTGCGGTCTTCACGTCGTCGCTGCGCGACACGTTCGGACGGATCCTCGAGCAGGGCACGTCGTTCGACTACATCGTGCTCGACACGGAGTCGTTCCAGCCGCTCACCCCCGAGATCGCCAACCGATTGGAGGAACTGCCGGAACTGTCGGCGGTCTCGCCGTTCCGCAACATACGGGCGACCATCGGTGACTCGACGGCGACGTTCACGGCTGTCGACCCCGTGGCGTTCCCGCAGCTGGCAAACCTCGACGTGGCCGCGGGAAGCTTCGACGATGTGACCACCGACGAGGGCGTCATGGTGTACCGGGGGGCGGCGGAGGAACAAGGCGTGGGTGTCGGCGACTCGCTGGATATCACCTGGCAGAACGGCAACGAATCGACGCTGACCGTGGCCGGACTGTTCGATGACAATTCGCTGGGTGCCAACTGGTTCGTCTCGGTCGGCCTGCTCGAGTCGGTCTCGACCCAGACCCCGACCGATCAGTTCGTCGTCGCCAAGCGCGCCGAGGGCGTCGAACCGGCCGCGGCGCGCGACGCGATCGATGCCGCGATCGTCGAGTTCCCGCAGGCGACGGTGCAGACGAACAACGAGTTCGTCGAGGAGCAGAAGGGTCAGATCGATACGTTGCTGTTCCTCGTCACGATGCTGTTGACCGTGGCGATCGCCTTCTCCTTCCTCGGCATCGCGATCACCCTGGCGTTGTCCGTCTTCGAGCGCACGCGTGAGATCGGCCTGCTCCGGGCCGTCGGGATGGGGCGCCGCAAGATGCGCCGAGCGGTGCGCGGCGAGGCTGTGATCGTGACGTTGTTCGGTACTCTGATCGGCGTCGTCCTCGGACTGGCGTTCGGGTTGTCGCTGTCGTACGCGGTGCCGAACAACGTGATCGACGGGATCACCATTCCGTACGGCACGCTCATCTTCGTACTCGTGTTCGCCGTGATCGCCGCCTTGCTCGCCGCGACCTATCCAGCGTTCAAGGCGTCCCGCATGAACGTGCTGGAGGCGATCGCCACCGAGTGATCGGGGCAGTCGGCAGCCATGGCACTCGATCCGCATGATCTCGGTGAGGCGGCGCTCTCGTTCCTTCGCGAACGCCACCTCGCGACGTTGACCACCCTGCGCTCGGATGGTTCGCCGCACGTCGTGCCGGTGGGGTTCGGTTTCGACCCCGCCGCGCGGGTCGTTCGGATCATCACGTTCGACGGCTGCCAGAAGGTGGTCAATGCGCGCCGCGGCGGGCGCGCCGCTGTGTCGCAGGTCGATGGTGGACGTTGGCTCACGCTCGAGGGTTCGGTTCGAGTGGTCGATGACGCGGCCGGCATCGCCCAGGCGATCGATGCCTACACCGTGCGTTACCAAGCGCCCGGGGAGCGACCCGATCGGGTAGCGATCGAGATTGCCGTCGATCGGATACTCGGCCGGGCGTGATGGCCGGGTACTCGGGCACGCCGCTTCCGAAGAAACTCGGCATCAAGGAGCTGAGCCGCTTCGCCACGAAGCACGCACCTGCCGGGTTCGACTCGACGTTGGGTGAGCTACCGATGGGAGTCGCGTGGTGCAAGCAGGTTCGACCGGGACTCGATGTGGTCGTTGCGTTCTACACGTCGAGGGCGTTGATGGTCAGAGAGTGGCCGAAGCTGACAGCCGCCGTCACCCCGAACGGCACGGTCTGGATCGCCTGGCCGAAACGTGCCAGCGGTGTGGCGACCGACATCACCGAAGACGTGCTGCGTGATGAGTTCCTGCCCACCGGTTGGGTCGACAACAAGGTCTGTGCGATCGACGACACCTGGAGTGGCCTGCGCTTCGCCCTCCGCCGCGAGCTGCGCTGACCCCCGCCGAACGATCACGAACGACACGACCCCTCGACGACACCCCTCGACGCGACCCCTCGGGGCGTTGCTGTCGATCCTCGCTGAGTGCTGCCCGGAGGGTTCGATCTCGCGGTTGATGCCTCGACGACTTGGAGTTGATCGGCCCTGGTTTGATGGCAACCGGACCGTATACAGTGACCTGGCCCCATGACCGAATCTCAGCTCGCTCCGATCCTCATCTCGCTCACGACGCTGCTGGCGGTGGCGCACGTGCTGGGCTACATCGCCGCCAAGCTTCGACAGCCGAGGTTCGTTGGGGAGATCCTGGCCGGTGTCCTGATCGGCCCGTTCGTCTTCGGCGAGTTCGCGCCCGACGCCACGCGATCCCTCCTGGGAGATCCGGACGATGCCGGCGACCCGACCCGGCTCGTCCTTGGGTTCCTGTCATGGCTGGGCCTCCTGCTCCTCATGTTCGTCTCGGGGTCGGAGGTCCGGCGCGTCCTCGCACGCGAGCAGCGCCGTCCGACCTTGTGGATCCTGGGGCTCGGCACCGCAGTGCCGTTCGCCATAGCGTTCGCGATCGGAAAGGCACTGCCAATCGACGAACTCCGCGGGCCGCGCGGCGGCGAGAACGCGTTCCTCGTTGTTCTGGCGACCGCCGCCGCGGTGACGTCGATCCCGGTGATCTCACGGATCTTCCATGACCTGAAGATCCTCCACACTCGGTTCGCCAGCCTGATCCTGGGCATCGCCATGTTGGAGGACATCGCGCTGTTCGCGGCTCTGGCGGTCGCGACGGCCCTGGCCCGGCCGGAGGGTGCACCCCTCGCGGGCGAGGTGGCCTCGCACATCGCCTTGACCGTTGCGTACTTCTTGGTTGGACTCCTCCTCGCGCCGAAAGTGCTTCGGAGCACCTTCGAGCGGCGGTGGAACGTTCTGGCCCGCCGTGCGCGCGTCGGGTATGCGCTCGTGTTGATGCTCGCTTATACGAGCGTGGCCGCGGCGATGGAAGTGAACGTCGTCTTCGGCGCCTTCCTCGCCGGGTTCGGCCTTGTCGGCGGCATCCAAGGGACCGCGCGGCACTGGTTCGCCGACGCGCTCGACGCGATCGGCAGGGTCGCGTTCGCGAGCTTCATCCCGCTGTACTTCGTGCTCGTCGGCACCCGACTCGAGCTGGGAGCGGGGTTCTCGATCGCCGTCGTGCTGGCGTTCCTGCTCGGGTCCAGCGCGCTGCGAGCGTCTTTCGTCGCCCTGGCGAGCCGGTTTGCGGGCTTCGGCAACCGAGACTCCGCGGACGTCGCTGTCGCGATGAACGCGAGGGGCGGTCCGGGGATCGTGCTCGCCACCATCGCGTTCGAGGCCGGCATCATCGCTCCGAAGTTCTTCACCGCTCTTGTGATCACCGCCATCCTGACGTCCCAGTTCGCCGGGTGGTGGCTTGGCCGCGCGCTGCGCGACCGCGGGGAACTCTTGGGCGAGCGGATCCGCGGGACCACGGCGGTTCCTCGGGATCCGTCCTCGGTCGCGCCATAAACAGGGCGCGGTCGCCCGCTGCCTGTCGTGCGGGATGCACGTCTCGACTGGACGCCGCCGGAGTGGAACATCTTGGCCAGACCGCGGCCTTCGATCATCGTGTCGTTCATGGTGTCTCCATGGGGATGACTCGTTGCGCGCGCGAGACCGCAGGCACCGCCACCATCGAGGACCGCCAGAAACCGCCGGCCACTTTTCATGCCGACCCTCTTACCGACGGGCTGCCTGCCGTCACGTCGTCACCGGGAAGGTTGACGGTGCAATCAGCCACCGCCCTCGCGATGTGGGTGAGATCGCAGGTCCGCAGGGACAGTCGATCTCTGGCGTTGATCGGGCCGTGCGCACGGCCGCCTCGCCACCCTGCGCCCACATCCACCCTCAAGTGCGAATTCGAATCGGTTCCGGAACATCTGGTTCCGCACCCGGGGGCAGATGTGACGTGATACTGCGGCGTCACGAAAGTGCCGTTCCCGAGTGGTTCGTGGACGGCGAGCAGAGGGTTGCGGCGCTCGCTTATGAGCGGCGGGCGCCGACCATGGTCCGGTCGAATTGCCGGAACTGGTGGGTCGTGGTGTCATCGGCGGGTGTCGCAGGCGCCCCAAGGGCTGCGGTCGAGGGCGCCCACGACCTGGGTGTTCAGGTTTCGGCGTCGGGCCAGGTCACGATGCGGTATCCCCTTCGGCGGAGCCTGCGTCATGGAGGAAGCGCCACCCGGCGATGGTGTGGTCGGTCGCCTGGGTCGATGGCCGGGATTCCGATCGGGGCGTCGCTCGGACCTGCTGCGCAAGTTGTTCAGTCGGACTCCTGTGTTCTCGGAGGTGACACCGGCGGAGCGTAAGCCGAGTGCGCCGCGCGGCGATTTGCCTTCGCCGCCTCGATCATCACCAACAGGCCGATCCCGAGCGCAAAGCAGATCGCCAGGTCGACGGCGCCCAGGGGTTCGAGGTCGAGGAAGCCGTTGAGCGGGGTGTACAGCGCAGCAAGTTGGAGGGCGACCACGAGCGCTGCGACGCCCAACATCACCGGGTTCGACCGCAGCCCGATCGTGCGGAGCGAATCGACGGTGGAGCGGGTCGCCAGCGCCTGGAAGACCTGGAGCAGGGCGAGGCTCGTGAAGATCATCGTCTGCCACTCGGGGCGACCAGTCTCGTGGTAGGCGAATCCGACACCGAGCGCGGCGGCACCGATGACCACCCCGATCCAGCCCGTCCGGCCGCCGAGGCCGCCGGCCCAGATGCTGGAACCTGGTCGGTTCGGCGCCCGTCGCATGACGCCTCGCTCGGCCGGCTCGACACCCATCGAGAGCCCGAGCAGACCGTCGGTCATCAGGTTCAGCCAGAGGAGCTGGAGCGGCAGAAGCGCGATCGCGGCGTCGACCTGACCGCCCGAGAGCAGGTAGGGGATCGGCCAGCCGAGCATCACGATGATCTTCCCGAGGTTGCCGGCGACGGCGAAGCTGACGAAGCGGCGCAGGTTGTCGTAGATCACCCGGCCCTCCTCGACGGCCGCCACGATCGTCGCGAAGTTGTCGTCGCGCAGCACCATGTCGGCTGCTTCCTTCGACACGTCGGTACCGGTGATCCCCATCGCGACGCCGATGTCGGCGCGTTTGAGGGCGGGAGCATCGTTGACGCCGTCGCCGGTCATCGCCACGACGTGGCCCTGCTGCTGCAGCGCGCGCACGATGCGTAGCTTGTGCTCGGGCGACACGCGGGCGAAGACGGACACCTCCTGGAGGGCCGTGTCGAGTGCCACGTCGTCGAGGTGCTCGAGTTCAGCGCTGGTCAGCGTGCGGTCACTGTCACCGATCCCAAGGTCGTGCGCGATCGCCCGTGCGGTGAGGGGATGGTCACCGGTGATCATGATCGGGCGGATCCCTGCCGCCCGACACGTCGCCACGGCGTCACGGACCTCCTCCCGCGGCGGGTCGATGATGCCGACCAGACCAATGATCGTCAGATCCTCCTCGGCGACGTCGAGCGCGTCGGCGGCCGGCAGTGCCCGGTACGCGACGCCGAGCACGCGCATCCCTTCCGACGCCATCGTCTGGTTCGCGGCTGTGATGCGTTCGCGCCACTCGTGGTCGATGGCGACCGCGCCTGACTCCTGCCAGACGTGGCTCGCGTGGTCGAGCAGCCCATCGATCGCACCCTTCACGAACGCCAGCGATACATCCTGGGGGAGCGGCGCGAGCGCTGGCACGCGCCCGTCGAGCGGGCCGTGGACCGTGGTCATTCGCTTGCGGTCGGAGTCGAACGGGCGCTCACCGATGCGCGGTGCCGCTCGCCGCAGCCCGATCACGTCAATGCCCGCGTCGTGAGCAGCGTGGAGGAGGGCGGTCTCGGTGGGGTCGCCGACGCTCGACACCGCACTGCCGTTGCCACGACCGTCGTCGGTAGCGGCATCCGGGACGTGGAGCTCGCCGTCGTTACAGAGCAGGCCAGCGGCGAGCGTCAGCGCGACGGCCGGCGGACGCTCCGCCAAGGTTCGATGCAGTGGCACCTCGTCGAGGCGCACCCGGTGGTCGGCCACCTCGAGCACCGTTACCGTCATCCGGTTCTGGGTCAGGGTGCCGGTCTTGTCGGAGCAGATGACCGTGACCGAGCCGAGGGTCTCGACGGCCGGCAACTTCCGGATCAGCGCGTTGCGGCGCAGCATCCGTTGCGCCCCGATCGCGAGTGTGAAGGTGACGACCGCAGGCAGGCCCTCGGGTATGACAGCCACGGCGACGCTGATCGCGGTGAGCGCTAGGTCGCCCGCCGACTCGCCCGCAACTGCGCCCATCGCGACGACGAGCGCGGCCACTACCAGCCCGGCGAACGCGAGCTGCTTGCCGACCCGGTCGAGCCGTTCCTGAAGTGGCGTCCGCTCGACCGCCACGCCCTGGAGCAGGGTCGCGATCCGGCCGAGCTCGGTCGCCATGCCGGTGGCCACGACCACGCCGGTCCCGCGGCCGTAGGTGACCTGTGTGCCGGAGTAGGCCATGCATCGGCGGTCGCCGAGCGTGAGGTCGTCCAGGTCGATGGGCGCTGACTGCTTGTCGACCGGCTCGGACTCGCCCGTAAGCGCGGACTCCTGGACTCGCAGGTTGATCGCGTCGAGCAGGCGCAGGTCGGCGGGCACGACGCTGCCCGCCTCGATCTGGACGACGTCACCGGAAACGAGCTCGACCGAGGGCAACTCCGTCGAGCGGCCGTCCCGTACGACACGGACGTTCGGCACCGACATCCGGCGCAGTGCGGCGATTGCCCGCTCGGCGCGGTACTCCTGCAGGAAGCCGAGCACCGAGAACAAGACCACGATCGCACCGATCGCCCCCGCCTCGAGCAGTTTGCCGAGGGCAAGCGACAGCAGCGCGGCGCCGATCAGGATCAGCACCATCACCGCGGAGATCTGCTCCCATACGATCCGCAGCGGGTGCTTCGAGCCGCGGTCCTCCAGCTCGTTGGGGCCATCGCGAAGCAGCCGCTCGGCGGCTGCGGCCACGGGCAGCCCGTCTGGCGAGGAGTCGAGCCGGGCGAGCACGTCTGTGGCAGCGAAGCGGTGCCATGACGGAGTCGAGATGTCGGGGTCGCTGCGGATCATGGGCGGATCCTGTCGGGATCGGGGCAGTTCACGTGGGCTCCTCACAGCGGACGTAGTTGGACGTTCGCTGAAGGTCTTCCCGCCCTCATCGGGCTGGCCCCGCCGGTTCCGACTGGAACGTGATGACGACGGACCTCGAGGGGTACTCCCCTTCAGTAACCATGACAGTACGGCAGCGGCTGGGCGGCAACAACCTGTCAGCTGACGATCGCCAATGAGATCGAGCGATGCCAACACCTTCGGCCCCATCTGGGTCGGAGTTCGGCGAGCACGTCGGCGACGTCGATCGAGGCTGGCAGGCAGATCACTGCCGCAACTGCGCTCACCTGGGCGATAACCGCACCCAGATTCCCAAGGTCCGCGGGGCAGTGCCGGCGAAGCCGCTCACCGCTGGCCGGGAAAGTGCAGTGCTCGGCTTGGGCCTGATTCATGCTGGGTGTGCGTTGCGGCGGTGACAACCCAGCCTTTGCTAGGCCTCTGCGAGCATCGAGCGCGCATCGAGACCCAACCCGATCGAACCGACCGCCTCCGGCCCCAGCGAGGGTCTCTGGCGCGGCTACCCGGCGGGTCAGTCGTCGTCGCGGGTGCGCCAGGGCAGTTCGTTGAGGTATTTCACCGCGGCGGGGTGCGGGTCCATCAGGCGCTGCTCGGTCGGCAACTGCCGGTCGAGACGCACCTGGCAGCCGGGGCACCAATACAGGGTGCGGCCGTGGCGGCCGACCGGGCGCGATTCGATCGACTCCGAACAACGAATGCAGCCTTGCCCGGTGCGACCGTAGACCGCCAGCCCGGCGGTCGTGTGATTGGTGGTCGCACGCCGGATGCGACCCTGATTGGTGCGAACCATCATGGCGGCCGTGTTGACGATCAGCACGGCATCGTGGTGCTTCAGATCGGCGATGTGCGTCCACGGGCTGAGCTCGGCCGCCCACAAGACCTCGCAGCGATAGACGTTGCCGACGCCCTGCATCACGTGCTGATCGACCATCACATCGCGCAGGCGCGCCTCGGGGTTCGGGTACGACAGCAGGAGCTCGATCGCCTCGCCGAGATCGACCTCACCGCGGCACAGGTCGGGGCCCAGCCGGCCCAAACCGGGATGGCGTTGCTTGTCGTGCTGACGGTAGGTCTCGACCGTCGGGCCGTCGAAGCACACGGCGACGAAGTCATCCGTCTGGATCGAGGCCCGCAGCTTGTCCCACGACCGCCGCCACGGCGCGCCGCGTCGGTACACGTGCCACTCGCTCTTGCCCTTGAGGTGCGAGTCGAGCACGAGCCCGTCGTCCCACATCACCTCGAGATGCCTGCCCTTGGCCTCGACGACCTCGACCATACGGCCGGCCTGGGGCACCGGTCCGATCAGGGCGGGGGCGTCGAAGCGCACCATCGGACGACCGACGAGTGCAGTCCGCATCGCGCTTGCGGTTCGAGCAATATCCCCCACTGGCATTGCGAGATGATCGTACGCTCGCTCGAGCAGCGAAGCGGGGATACTCCAGGTTTCATGCGGGTTTCGGCGACACGAACGACGGCACCGATCCGAGAGACCGGTCACGGACGACCGTCAACGACAGGAGACGACCGGAGACGACCGGTGACAACCGGAGCCGAGCGGTCAGGGCAGCTGGCCGACGTAGGCCAGCGCCACCCGCAACAGCCGGTCCTGACCGCCGGTCATCTGACCGATCACGCTGGGACTCACCACCTCGGCCGGTGTGTACCACGCCAGGTCGAGCGCTTCCTGCGTCGGCTCGCACTCGCCCTCGACCGGCACCACGTACACCAGGCTCACGGCGTGCTGACGCGGGTCGTGGAATCCGGTGAGATCGCTGTTCGGGAAGTACTCGGCGATCGTGAACGGCGTCGGGTTGACCGGGATACGAGGAAACGCCAAAGGGCCGAGATCCTTCTCGCAGTGGCGCAGCAGTGCGTCACGAACACGTTCGCCGTGCAACACGCGACCACTGACGATCAGCCGGCTGATCGATCCGTCGGCCGCCTGGCGCAGCAACAGCCCGATCTCGGTCACGTTGCCGAGCGCACCGACCCGAACCGGCACCGCCTCGACGTACACGATCGGCATCTGTGCGCGGACCTGCTCGAGGTCGTCACGGGACAGCCAGGTGTTGTCGGTAGCGGTATCGATCTCACTCACGAGCCGACATCTTAAGTGCCCGCCGATGGCGCGACCTGGTTCGCCCTCCGCGCTCAGTCGACACCGTCGAACGCCGGCGGGTAGACGACAGCTCCACGCAGCGTCGGATCGGACGCGTCATATTCCTCCAGATGCAGCACCTGGGCAGCTTCCGGCGGCGCCCAGTCGGGGAGACTGACGGCGACGCCGCTCGCCCGCGCAGGCTCGAATCCGAATCGCGCGTAGTACTGCGGGCTGCCTTCGAGCACCACCAGTGGCTCGCCGATCTCGCCTGCGATCGCCGTGACGGCCCGCACGAGCGCACCGCCGATCCCGACACCTTGATGCGCTGGATCGACGGCCAGCGGTGACAGCATCACGATCCTGCGATCGCCATCGGCATGACGGATCAGAGCGCCGCTGATCATCACATGCCCCACGATCTCGCCGTCGACCTCGGCGACCAGCGCCATCTCGGGCACGTACTCGGGCGAGGCCCTGATCCGCTCGACGAGGTCAGACTCGACATCGGAACCAAAGGCCGCCGCGACCACGCGACGGATCTGCCGGTGGTCGCCGATGCGTTCAGGTCGGATCTCGACCGATTCGCCCATGCCACATCTTGGCCCGCCTCGGGCAGCGGGACGGTGCGGTATCGAGGGCCGAGCGCACGCACCTCGCTCCAGCGTGCGGCCGGCCCGGACCCGACCCGGCACTAACGTCGCTTCCGATGGAACTCGGCGCCATGACGTGGACCGAACTGGAGGATCCGATCGTGGTCGTGCCGGTCGGGAGCTGCGAACAGCACGGGCCACATCTGCCCCTCGACACCGACACGCTGATCGCCACCGCACTCGCCCGCAATCTGGTCGCGCGTCGCGACGACTGTGTCCTGGCGCCCGCGATCACGATCTCGGCCAGCGGCGAACACCAGGGCTTTCCCGGCACTCTGTCGATCGGCACCGACGCCATGGCCGCCGTCGTGGTCGAACTCGCGCGCTCGGCCGACTGGACCGCCGGCGTGGTGTTCGTGAACGGGCACGGCGGCAACGTCGCGGCGATGCAGCGCGCCGACGCCACTCTTCGGCGCGAGGCCCGCAAGGTCTTGATCTGGTGGCCGTCGGTCTCGGACGGCGATCCACACGCCGGCCACACCGAGACGTCACTGATGCTGACGCTCGCGCCCGGCCGGGTGCGGATGGCGCTGGCCGAGGTCGGACCGGTCCCGGAGATGGACGAGCTGATCCGGCACGGTGTGCGGCCGCTGAGCGCGAACGGTGTGCTCGGCGACCCGACGGGAGCAACGGCCGCGGAGGGCTCCGAGATCTTCGACCGACTGGCAGAGGACCTCGCCACCGCGGTCGACGAGTGGGTGGATTGATGGCCGACCGACGCCGATACCGGCTCGACGAAACGGTGCAGCGGTTCGGAACGGTCGTCGTCGGGGGTTCGCCCCTCAAGCTGTTCCGGCTCACGGCGGGCGGGACGAAGGTGCTCGATCGGATCGCCGCCGGCGAGGCGGTCGACCGATCGGTGCTGAGCGAGGCGCTGCTCGACGCCGGCGCGATCCACCCCGCGAGCTTTCCCACGATCCAGTTTGCTGTCCAGTCCGACATCCACCCCGCCATCCACTCCGCCTACTCGGCTGTCGACGTGACCGTCGTCGTGCCCGCGTTCGGGCCCCCCGTCCACGTACCCGACGGCGCAATCGTCGTCGATGACGGATCCGATCCACCCTGGCACGGCTCCACGATCCGACTCGACACCAATCTGGGCCCCTCCGCAGCACGCAACGTAGGCCTCGAATTGGTGACGACCCCGCTCGTCGCCTTCGTCGACACCGATGTCGAACTCCCGACCGGCTGGCTGGAGCCGCTGCTCGCTCACTTCGACGACGACCGGGTCGCCCTGGTCGCCCCGCGGGTCCGCACGCCTTCGACAGCTTCGGCGATCGGTCGGTACGAGCACGATCACAGCCCACTGGATCTCGGTCCCGAGCCGGCCCGAATACGGGCGGGGACACGCGTCAGCTACGTGCCGGCCGCAGCGATCGTCTGCCGTACCGACGCGATCCGGGCGATCGGGGGGTTCGACACCTCGCTCCGATTCGGCGAGGACGTCGATCTCGTCTGGCGGCTCGACCGCGCCGGCTGGACATGCCGATACGAACCGGCCTCGAGTGTTCACCACGCGCCGCGTTCCGACCCGCAGTCGTGGCTTCGCCAGCGCTTCGGCTACGGCTCGTCGGCGGCACCGCTTTCGACGCGGCATCCCGGGGCGCTCGCCCCGATTCGCATGAGCGGCTGGAGCGCAGGGGCATGGGCGCTCGGCGCCGTCGGGCGACCGGTGCTCGGAGCCATGCTGGGTGCGGGGTCTGCATGTGCGCTGATCAAGAAGTTGCCGGACGTGCCGCCACGCGTCTGCCTACAGCTGGCGGGCCGCGGCAACTTCAACGCCGGCGACCAGATCGCCAACGCCGTTCGGCGTGTGTGGTGGCCACTGCTGGCGCTCGCAGCCGTGCGGTCGCGATCCGCCCGCCGCGTGCTGGTCGCTTCGGCGATCGCCGCCCGTCACCCGCTGCGACTGGTCGACGACACCGCCTACTCGCTGGGGGTCTGGAAGGGCATCCTGGCCGAGCGGACGATCGGCCCGTTGATCCCCCAGATCAGTTCGTGGCCGGGGCGCTCGACGCCGGCACCGCTCGCAGCCGATCGGTGATGTCGTTGCAGTCCTCGCACTCACTCGCACCTCTGAGACCTCGACGCCGTCGCCCGGTCGATCGGAACCGCTACCGTGCCCTGACGTGACCGTCCGACTGACCGTCGACCGCACCCGCTGGTGGAACCACGTCATGTACGTGGCCGACACCGTCGACGGGCTGGTGCCCGTCGTGAAAGGCAACGGGTACGGCCTCGGCCGCAACGAGCTGGCGATCGCCGCCATCAGACTCTCCCCGATCATCGCCGTCGGCACCGTGCACGAGCTCGCCGGGCTCCCGGAGGAGGCGACACCGGTCGTCCTGACACCGACGCTCGTCGCGCCCGAGTCGACCGAACCGGTGCTGACGATCGGGAGCACTGCACACATCGCCGCCCTGCACGGATGGGGTGGGCGCGTGATCGTCAAGCTGACCAGCAGCATGCGTCGCTACGGAGGCGGGATCGAACTCGTCGCTGCCGCGCAACGCGCAGGACTGCGCACCGTCGGCGTGTCGATCCATCCACCGCTCGCCGGCGACGACGACGACCACCGCCTCGACATCGTCCGCCATCTCCCCGACATCGATCCCTCACTCGACATCTGGGTCAGCCATCTCTCGCCGAGCACCTACGAGTCGCTCCCCGCCACCCACCACTACAAGCTGCGGCTGGGCACGTACCTCTGGCACGGCGATCGCGAGGCGTTGCAGCTCGAAGCCGACGTGCTCGATACCCGACAGGTCGACGCGGGTGACCGTGCGGGCTACCGGTTGTCGCCGGTGCCGGCGGACGGAACGCTGGTGATGATCGGAGCCGGAACGGCCAACGGCGTCACCACCCTGGCCGACGGACGCAGCCCGTTCCACTTCCGACACCAGCGGGTCGGCCTGTTGGAACCTCCGCACATGCACACGTCGATGGTGTTCGTGCCCGCCGGTGAGCCCTGCCCGACGACGGGCGACTGGGTCGATCTACAACGACCGCTCACGGCGACGACCACCGACGAGCTGCGCTGGATCTGACCGGGACACCGATGGATCTCTCGTCACGCAAGCCCGGTCCCGACGTCGTGCGGGCGCTCGCCATGGCCGGCGTGGTGGTCATGAACTACCACGGTTATCTCATCATCCGCGGTGCACAACGCGAAGGTGGCACCCTCTCCGACCTGTTCGATCCATGGACGGGCCCGCTGTCGACCCGGTTCGCCGCCACCTTCGTGCTCACCGCCGGCGTCGGCGTCACGCTCATGACCCGCAGCTCGATCGGCGATGCCGACCGGGTCACCGAAATGCGATGGCGGCTGGTTCGACGCGGTCTCGTGCTGTACGCCGGCGGCCTGCTGTTCGACTTCGTGTGGCCCGGAACGATCCTGCCCTACTACGGCATGATGTTCGTGATCGCAGCGGTCGTGTTCACACTCCGCATCAGGTGGATCGCCGCGATCGGCGTCGCCGCGGTGCTCGCCGGGTGGGCGATTCGCTGGTGGACATACGAGCGCGAGATCGACGGGCACGCGACCGACTGGCTCACCAACCCGGCAGGTCGCTCGCCACGTGGCCTGCTGTTCGACGTGTTCGTGAACGGCACCCATCCGCTGCTGCCCTGGCTGGGGTTCTTCTGCGCCGGCATCATCCTCGGCCGCCTGCTCGGAACCACCTGGTGGCGACCGGCCGCCGCCGGTGCCGGTTTCGTGATGTACGCCGCAGCGACCCTCGCGAACTCGGCTGCCGGGAGCGATCGTGCGCTCGTGGTGTTGAGCGACGACCCGTTCCAACGCGGCATCGCCTATTCGGCGAGCGCACTCGGCACGGCGCTGATCGCGTTCGCCGCGATCGATTGGTTCGCCGAGCGCTATCGCGAAACACAGCCCGTCGATGTGCTCCGCCGCGCCGGGCAGATGTCACTCACGATCTACCTCGCCCATGCCTTCGCGTTCAACCTGGCGGTCGACTCGCTCGATCTCATCGAGCCGCGCGGTATCGGCACCGCACTGGCATCCGCGGCCGTGTTCTGGATCGTGGCGATCGCGGCCGCCGTGGCGTATCAGCGACGGCACGGCCGTGGGCCCGCAGAGCGGCTGTACCGGCAACTCACGTGTTGAGACTCACAACACCTCGCTGAAGGTCGTGCAACGCTGCGGGTCGCCGGTGCGGTAGCCGCGCTGGAACCACTCGACACGCTGCGCAGACGAACCGTGTGTCCACGACTCGGGGTCGACGCGACCCTGCATCTTCTGTTGGATCCTGTCGTCGCCCACCGCCGATGCGGCGTTGAGCGCCTCCTCGACCTCGCTGGCGTCATCGAAGAGATCGCGGTCCGAGGCATCGCGCGCCCACGCGCCGGCGAAGCAGTCGGCCTGCAGCTCGAGGGCGATCGAGTACTGGTTCGCCCGCCCGGGATCCTGTTGCTGGGCCCGCCGCATCTCGTCGTTGATGCCCAGCACGTTCTGCACGTGGTGCCCGTACTCGTGCGCAACGATGTACTGAACGGCGAGGTCACCCGTCGCACCGAACTGGTTCTGCAACGTCACCAGGAAGTCCAGATCGAAATAGACGAGGCCGTCGAGGGGGCAGTAGAACGGCCCCGTCTGCGACGAGGCCTGACCACACCCGGTGTTCGTGTAGCCCGAGAAGAACACGGTGTCGGCGTCGACGTAGTCGACACCGAACGACAGCGGCAGCTGCGCTGCCCAATAGTCGGACACATCGTTCGCTGCGCCGCACAGAGTCTGCTCGAGGTCTGAACTGCACGTCGCCTCGCCGCCACCCCCCGTTGGCTCGGCCGGAGCGCTCGGCGCACCGGCGACGTTCGACGCCGGGACACCGAGGCCGCCGCCGAGCAGCCTCGGCAGGATCAAGACGGCACCGAGCAACAGGATCACGACCAGTCCGCCACCG
Source organism: uncultured Acidimicrobiaceae bacterium (assembly GCA_963701575.1). GTDB lineage: Bacteria > Actinomycetota > Acidimicrobiia > Acidimicrobiales > Ilumatobacteraceae > Ilumatobacter. The sequence continues at coordinate 81,305 of CAVPAQ010000027.1, read as the reverse complement.
CCCTTGAGCATTCCGCCCATACCCCCGGGGAGCCCGCCGCCGCCGCCGGGTATCTGGATGCCGCCACCGCCACCGCCACCGCCCAGCCCACCCTTGAGCAGGTCGTCGAGCCCACCGCCACCGCCGCCCGAGCTCTGGCCGCGGCGATCCTGAATGCGGCTCGCATCGCGCGATCGAATCTTCGTCATGGCGACAGTCTGTCAAACGCGTCCACAGGCGCTACACGACCCCCGACGTACCGGCCGGACGGCTCGACCGACGAAGACCGCGCAGACCAACCGCACCGGCACCGATCAGCGCACCCCGATCGCCGAGTCGCACGGGCGTGATTCTCGCAGCAGCGCCCTGGCCGACGCGCGCGACCTTGTCGATCTCCTCCTGAGCGGCGTTGAAGAACGTCGCCGCGAACCCGAGTGCGACACCGCCGCCCACAACGACCAGATCGAGGTCCATCGCCGTGCAGATCATGCCGGCCGCGCGACCGACGAGTCGACCGGTGCGGCGCATGATGTCGTAGGTGGGTTCGGTCGGCGACCTCCCGGTGATGGCCTCGATCGCCAAACCGGAGGCCTCGGCCTCGAGGCACCCTCGTGCCCCGCATCCGCATCGTCGACCGCCGGGCTCGACGATGATGTGACCGACGTGGCCGGCGTTGCCGGTGGCTCCGTCGAGCAGTTCACCGTCGATCACGAACCCTCCACCGACGCCGGTGGAGACGGTCATCGCGCAGAAGCTCGACACGTTGCGCCCGGCGCCCAGCCAGCCCTCGGAGAGCGCGAGCGCCTTGGCATCGAGATCGCCGAAGACCGGCAGACCGGTCAGGTCGTGCAGATGCCGGCGCAACGGAAACGACCCCCAGGACGAGATGTTCAGCGGAGAAACCGTCTCACAGTTGCGCTCGATCGGCCCGGCGCAGCCGATACCGACCGCTCGCACCCGGACTTGGTGATGGACCCGGGCCTGCTCGAGCTGCTCGTTCACGATTGCGGCCAGTGCGGCGAAGTGCGACTGCGGACCCACGTCCGGCTCGATGTCGACTCTCGACCGGTCGAGCAACGCCCCACGGAACGTCACCAATCCGGCTGCGAACTTCGTCCCACCGATGTCGATCGCCAAGATGACGTCGCGAGGCACTTCGGAACTGCTCATCGCCGCCGCACGCTACCCGTCGACCGCGGCCACCGCGCGACGGTCGGCGTGCGTGCCGGCGATAGCGTGAAGCGACCCTGTCGGGTACGTCATCACCATGCCAAGTCGCGGATTGCTCACCGGCGCCCTCGTCCTGCTCGTGACGGGTGCCCTGACGTTGCCTGCAGCGAGCGCGCTCGCAGGGACCGACTCGACCGCCACGGCAACGACGGTTCCTGCATCGGGTACCCCAACGGATTCGACAACCACGACCGTCGCCAGCGCGACGACGACCACCACGACGACGACCACGACGACGACCACCACCATCCCGCGCACGACCACCACCGTCCCGCGCACGACCACCACCGTCCCGCGCACCACCGTCCCGCGCACCACCGTCCCGCGCACCACCGTCCCGCGCACGACGACGACCAGCACGACCACCACCGTCCCGCGCACGACGACCTCGATCAGCGCGCGTCCCACGACGGTGCCGTGCCGGGCACCGACCACCACCACGACGACCACCACCACGACGACGCTCCCCGGCGCCACCACGACGACGACCACCACCGTCCCGGGCGCGACCACGACCACGACCACCACGACCGAACCTCCGCCGCCCTGCCCCACAACGACCACCACCGTCTTGCGAGCGACCACGACCACCAGCACGGTTCCCGCCCCACCCCCCACCCCGGCCGCGTTGGGTGTCCCGATCACCGGGCACATCGCCGAGATCTTGAACACGATCCGACTGGTCGAATCGGGCGAGCGCTACGACATCGGCCCGAACAAAGGGAACGCTTCGGGCGCCTATCAATACATCGCTTCGACCTGGAACAACTATCAAGGGTTCCCGCACGCATACCTGGCCCCTCCGGCTGTGCAGGACGCCCGCGCAGCACTCGACGTCGAGGCGATCCTCGCCAAGTGGAAGGGCGATGTGTCGATGGTGCCGGTCATCTGGTACTACCCGCGCGCCGCAACCGATCCAGCCCTGATGGACCTGGTTCCACTCCCCAATCAGGGCAATCGGCTGACCGTTCGCGAGTACCAGAGGAGGTGGCTCAACGTGCTCGCCTTCATCAGCGGCGAACCGGTGTGGCAACGCCCGGCTGGACTACCACCCGAGCTGCGGTTCCTGGCGGGGCTACCGCCCGAGATCGATACCGAGGCCGACCCGCTGCCTGAAGTCGCGTTCCCCGTGCTCGGCGGCACCGTCGTGGCGCCTCCGACACCATGCCCCGTCGCAGACTGCGGCTCCGGGTCCTCGGCAATCATCTACGGCCAGCGGCTCCAGCCGATCCTCGCCGCCGCCGACGGCGTGGTGACCGATGTCCAGTTCGACGACGCGATCACCGGTGCCGTCACGCTCACCCTCGTCGATCAAGCCGGTCACACCTACCACTACGCCGGATTCAACGACGACTCGCCCGCGACCAGCGATGGGGCAGCCCACGAGTCCTACCGTTTCACGGCACTGGCCCAGGTCGGTCTGGCGGTACATGCCGGTCAGATCCTCGGCTACATGGGAGACACCGATCCGATGCCCACCGACGAGTACCGCGGCACCGGATCCGATCCGGTCTGGCCGCACCTCCGTCTGACGATTCGCGATCGAGACGGCCAGCTGCTCGACGCCGATGGTCTGGTCGTCGCCGCCCAGCAACGCGAGGCCTGCCATGTGGCGATCGGGCCCTGGTCGGTGCCCGTGGATCTGCGACTGATCGGCGTCGACGACAGCGTCCGCACCCGAGTCGAGGTGTCGGCGCTGCTCAACGGCGGCTTCACGCTGCACTCCGACGGAACCGTGACAGCCCACGGCCGTTCGGCGCTCATCCTGGCACCGGAAGACTGCCTCTGGGCACCGGTCGATCCGTTCGGTCCGGGCGCCGCCGGCGGCGTTCCCCCGGATGATTGGGGCCTGCCGTTCGAGATCTCGGCGCGGCAATGGGTTGCGGGCGTGAGCGATCCCACCGACCTCAGCCCCGTTGCCCTGCTGCGCCGGGGCTGACACACGGCGCTCCACCGGCCTCGCCGAGCGCGACGGCCGGCGAATTGTCCGGATCTATTCCTAGACTGAGGCCATGATCAGGATCGCTGTCCCGCTCATGATGCTCGCAGCCCTCACCGCGTGCGGTGGCGACGGAGACGGCGACGCCGTCAAGCCCGACGTCGCCGAATTCACCTATCGCGAGCGGATGCTCAAGATCGACGACGCTGCCACCGCGTGGAAGAACGCCGGCACCATCGAGCTCGCCCGATCGGCCGCCGAATCGGCCGCCAACCTCGTGGTCGGCCCCGGCGGACCCGGCTACGGCGACCGCGACGGCGACGGCACCATCGGGGGCGAGGCCGAATTCGGGATCCTCCCCGGACTCGACGGATCGCCGGTCGGCCTCGCCAACGCGGTGGTCGACAACGAGTGCATCGTGAACGAGGTGCTGGGTGGATCGTGGGACGATCCGGCCGGTCGGTGGGCGACCATGCAGACCGCCATCGACGACTGGACCACGGCGGACAACACGATGTCCAACCTGCCCAGCCGCCCGATGCGGATCGTCGGTTGGGCCACGTTCACACTGGCGACCGACTCGTTGGACGACGCACACTCCTACGGTGGACAAGCCGCGCTCGAGGTCGTCCAGTCGCTCGACACCCTCGACTGCTGACGCCGAAATACGGCCCTAACGTTCGGGCGGGACGCCTCCCGGCGCGAAGATCGCCGGAGAGCCGCCGGTGTGGATGAACACCACGTCGCTGCCAGACGGCCATCGGCCGGCCTCGGCATTGCCGACCATGGCGGCGAAACCCTTCCCGCTGTAGACGCGGTCCAGCACCCAACCGCCGTGGCGAGCGGCCCAGCGGATCGCAGCGTCGCCCGCCCGCGTGGGGACGCCGTAGTCATCACCCATCCAGTTCGGGTCGACGCGCACATCGGAGCGATCGATCAACGACCGATCGCCGCCCACCAGATCGACGGTGTCGCGCGCGAGCTGCGCAACGTCGGGCCGCCCGATATTGACCCCCTTGGCAACCCCGATCGCCAGCACCTCCGGGACGACGTGGCCCTGGGCCTGCCAGAGTGCTCGACCGGCGACCAGGCCGGCGTGGGTACCGCCGCTCGACGACGTGTGCACGATCGCCGCCGGTCGCACCCCCTGGGTCTCGCACTGCTGCATCAGCTCGACGAACGCCTGGGCGTAGCCGACAGCGCCGACCGCTGTCGAGCCACCGATCGGAATCGAGTACGGCCCGGCTCCGGTCGCACGCAACTCGTCGGCGAGCGCCTCCCTGGCGATCTCGAGCTCGCCCCAGTGGCTCTCCTCGGCACCGGTGTAGTGCTGCTGCGCCCCGAACAACGTCGACAGCAGCTGATTGCCGACGGGATGCGCCGGCCGATCGCCCGACAACACGAGATGGACCTCGAGTCCCAGGACGGCACCGGCGGCAGCGGTCATCCGGCAGTGGTTCGACTGGCCGGCCCCGACGGTGACGAGCGATCGAGCCCCCTCGGCGATGGCGGCACCACACAGATACTCGAGCTTGCGGGCCTTGTTGCCGCCCATCCCGAGGCCGGTCAGATCGTCGCGCTTCATCCACAGGCGCACACCGCCGGGCAGCTCCGAGCCGCGTTCCAGAGGTGTCGGCAGGGTTGCAAGACGGGCTCGCGGAAGATGACCGAACACGATCGGCATGATAGGCAGAATGAACGTGATGACCGTTGGCCGGCGCGAGACGAAGGGCAGATGAGCACCGACTGGAATCCCATCCTGCGCGGCGAGTTCGACAAGCCGTATTGGACGGCCTTGCAGGAGTTCGTGGCGACCGAACGAGCGAAGTACGTCGTCTACCCGCCCACCGAGCGTGTCTTCGCGGCGTTACACCTGACGCCCCACTCGTCGACGAGGGCGATGATCCTCGGCCAAGACCCGTACCACGGACCCGGCCAGGCCCATGGGCTCTGCTTCTCGGTCCAGCCGGGTGTGCGCGTGCCACCGTCACTCGCCAACATCCACAAGGAGCTGTCGTCGGATCTGGGCGTGGCGATCCCCGATCACGGTAGTCTCGAGAACTGGGCGCGACAAGGCGTCTTGTTGCTGAATGCGACGCTCACGGTGCGTTCCGGCCAGGCCGGGTCACACCAGGGAAAGGGCTGGGAGACGTTCACCGACGAGGTGATCAGCGCCGTGAGCGCCAAGTCCGAACACGTCGTCTTCATCCTGTGGGGCGCCTACGCTCGCAAGAAGCAGTCGCTGATCGATCGCGATCGCCACACGATCATCGAGTCGCCACACCCCTCGCCTCTGTCAGCGCACCACGGCTTCTTCGGCACGAAGCCCTTCAGCCGCACCAACGCCGCGCTGATCGCCCACGACCAGCCCCCGATCGACTGGAGCCTGTAGAACCGCCATGGCCTGGACCACCCACCCCAACGTGATGAACGTCCGACGTCGCAGTCGCACGGTCGACATCGTGGTCGAGTCGCTCGACGGCTTCCGGCGTCATCTCACGGGCCGCAACGCCGCCGTCCTGGCGTACTACGGATTCCTCACTCTGTTCCCACTGCTGATGGCAGCGACCACGATCCTCGGATTCGTGCTGCGCAACGACCCCGAACTCCAGGCACGTATCGTCGACTCGGCGCTGAGCAGGATCCCAGTCATCGGTGCCGACCTCGAACCGGGTTCGACGATCGACGGCAACTGGTGGGCGTTGATCGTGGGGCTGGGCATCGCGCTGTGGGGTTCGCTGAAGGCGTTCGTGGCCTTGCAGTCGGCGCTCGACGACGTGTGGGAGATCCCCGTCGACGATCGCGCGAACGGGGCGATCCAGCGCCTCAAGGCGCTCGTCGGGATTGCGGTGATCGGCTTCGGGCAGATCGGAGCGGTCGCACTCGCGGCCCTGGTCAGCGAGGCCGGTCTACCGCGATTCGGGCAGTTCCTCCTGACGCTGGGCGGCCTCGTGCTCAACATCGCAGTCGTCGGCACGATGTATCGCTATCTCACATCCAGGCCGACGAAATGGGCCGAGCTGTGGCCCGGAGCGATCTTCACCGCCGTGCTGTACACGGTGCTCCAGTTCGCCGGCACGCGTCTGGTCACCAACACGCTCAAGGACGCAGAGAACGTGTACGGCACGTTTGCTGCAACGCTCGCGCTGTTGAGCTGGCTGAGCCTGCACGCCCTGATCAGCCTGCTCGGAGCCGAGCTGAACGCGGCGCTCGTGCGGCGCTCCGAGCGACGCGACGCTACCCCCGACTCGGCGATGGCTCCGGTCGAGACCCTACAGAACTGACCGGCACGACCGACCGGCGCGAGGGACCGCGGTCCGGATCGCCCGCAGCGATGGTCAGGAGTCGAGCCGCGTCACGATCCTCGACGCCTGCTCGAGGGTGCGGTGCACGGGGCAGCGATCGGCGATCTTCAACAGGCTCGCTCGCTGTTCGTCGTCGAGCGCACCCGACAGGTGCAGCACCCGTGTGAACTGGTCGATTTTGCCGCCCGCCGGCACGGCGCCGTCGCCGGAGTCGGTTGCGGCGTCAGCGGCATGCACCTTGTCATGAGACACCTCGACGGTGACCCTGTCGAGCGGGAGCTGTTTGCGATCGGCGTACATCCGCAACGTCATCGACGTACAAGCGCCGAGCGCCGCCGCCAGGAAGTCGTACGGACCCGGACCGGCGTCGAACCCGCCGACCGACTCGGGTTCGTCGGCCAGGAAGCGATGCCTGCCTGCGACCACGTGGTTCAGGAAAGCGCCCTGGGTCGTTTCGGCCACGACCACCTGTGCGGACGGCCTGGGCGCCTCGCTGGCGCCGCTCTCGTCGACCAGATAGCGCGATGCCCAGGCGCCGATCACCGATGCGGCGTACTCGGCATCGACGACATCCGAGAGCAGGTGGTCGGCATGATCGAGCGTGACGAAGCTCTTCGGGTGTCTCGCCGCCTGGAAGATGCGGGCAGCGTGCTCGACGCCGACCGTGTTGTCCACCGGCGAGTGCATCACCAACAGCGACCCGTCGAGCCCCGCCGCAGCATCGGTCACGGCGCCGTTGCGCAGGTCGTCGAGGAACTGCTGACGGATCGTGAACCGGCGGCCGAGCAGCTCGACCTCGATCTCGCCCTGGGCGGCGATGACGTCGAGCGAACCCGCGAACAGCTTCGCGACGTGGCCGGCGTCGGACGGCGCGCCGATCGTGGCAACGGCACGCACCTCGGGCAACCGAGCGGCCGCGCAGATCACAGCCGACCCACCCAGCGAGTGACCCACGAGCAACTGCGGCGGCCGATGGTGCTCGCGCAGCCACGCTGCCGCCGCCACCAGATCGTCGACGTTCGATGAGAAGTTCGTGTTGGCGAACTCACCCTCGCTCGCGCCGAGCCCGGTGAAGTCGAATCGCAGGAGGCCGTAACCCAGATCGGTCAGCACGGCGGCGATTCGCGAGGCGGCACGGAGGTCCTTGCTGCACGTGAAGCAGTGGGCGAACACCGCAAAGGCCTTGGGTGGGCCGGCGGGCAGGTCGAGCCGGGCTGCCAGCCGGTCGCCGGTACCACCTGCGAAATTGACTCGTTCGATGTGTGTCGGCACGCGCCGACCGTACCAATTCCATGAGCCTGCCGGGTATGAAAGCGGACACCCCCGCTGCGATACTGGTCGACCGTGGCGACCGAACAAGTGGATCCCCAAGCCGACCGCTACGCCCGCAACCCCGATGGGGCCGCGGCACGCATCATCCGCCCGCTGCGCGACTTCCTCCAGCAGGAGGCGAGCGCCGGCCTGTTGCTGGTGGCAGCTGCGGTGGTTGCACTGATCTGGGCCAATTCTCCCTGGTCGGACAGCTACTTCGACCTCTGGAACCTCGAAGCGGCGATCGAGTTCAACCATCACGTCATCTCGCTCAACCTGCGCGAATGGGTGAACGACCTGGCGATGGTGCTGTTCTTCTTCGTGGTCGGTCTCGAGATCAAGCGCGAGCTGACCGAAGGCGAACTGCGCGACCCGCGCCAGGCCGCGCTCCCGATCATCGCCGCGTTCGGTGGCATGATCGTGCCGGCGGTGATCTTCGCGGTCCTCAACGTGGGCGGCGAGGGCTCGAAGGGCTGGGGAATCCCGATGGCCACCGACATCGCCATCGTGATGGGTGTCGTCGCCATCCTCGGCTCACGCGCGCCGTCATGGCTGAAGTTGTTCCTGCTGGCGCTGGCCATCGTCGACGACATCGGGGCCATCCTCGTGATCGCCGTCTTCTATTCCGAGGGCGTGTCGTTCGGATGGCTGTCCGTTGCGATCGGCGCCGTCGCCGTCGCAGCGGCAATCCGCAACAGCGTGCCGTGGCTCGGGGTCTACGTCCTGCTCGGCGCGATCTGCTGGCTGGGCTTGCACGAGGCGAACGTCCATCCCACCTTGACCGGCGTTGCATTCGGGTTGCTGGCACCGGTCACCCCGCGCCGCCGGTCCGGCATGGTCGACGCCGATCAACTCGCCGTGAACCCTGGCGTCCGCACCGCAGCAGAGGTTTCGCGCCAGGCGAAGTGGACCGTGTCGATCGTCGAGTGGCTCGAGCACCGCCTGCATCCGTGGTCGGCGTTCGTGGTCGTGCCGATCTTCGCGCTCGCCAACGCCGGCATCAGGATCCCCGCGTCGGAGCTGGGCGATGCGCTCGGCAACAGCGTGACCTGGGGCGTCATCGTCGGGTTGGTCGTCGGTAAGACGATCGGCATCTCCGGCGCCACGCTGATCGCGGTCGCCCTCAAGATCGGGCGTCTCCCACAGGGTGTCACCGTCCGGTACGTGATCGGTGCCGGTGCACTCGGCGGTGTCGGTTTCACCGTGTCGCTGTTCGTGACCGAGTTGGCATTCGGCGAAGAGCTGGCCGGCACGGACGCTCGTCTGGGGGTGCTCATGGGATCGTTGGCCGCAGCGTTGATCGGTTCGGCCATCCTGATCCCCGGACATGTCACGCCTGACCACTCGATGGAGGATTCCGAGGCGGCGTTGCCCGAGCCGCCAGTAGCGGAGCTGACCAGAATCGACTAGAACACTGGACGCGGCGAGTTCAGCACCTGTTGGACTCGTCATCTTCTTGTCCCATGCTGCTCTCGACCCTGCTCGCCGCCACCGAATCTGCGCTCGGCCCGACGCTCGCGATCATCGTCGGCGTCGGCATGGCAGCGCAGTGGATCGCCTGGCGTTCGCAGGTGCCATCGATCATCTTGTTGTTGGTCGCCGGACTGCTGCTGGGACCTGTCTTCAGCGTGATCGATCCCGATGCGTTCCTCGGGGGCACGTTGTTCCCGGTCGTCTCGTTGTCGGTTGCGTTGATCCTCTTCGAGGGCGGCCTCGACCTGCCACCGCGCGAGTTGCGCTCGACCGGCACGGTGGTGCGACGTCTGATCACCGTCGGCGCGGTCATCACGTTCCTCGTGGCTGCGTGGGGCGCCCAGATGCTGTTCGACATCAGTCGAGGCGCGGCGGCCGTGCTCGCTGCGGTGCTGGTGGTGACCGGACCGACCGTGGTGGGCCCTCTGCTGCGGTTCGTGCGCCCCAGCGGGCGAACGGGCCCGATGCTGCGAGCCGAGGGCATCCTCATCGATCCGATCGGGGCTACGGCGGCCCTCGTGGCCTTCGAGGTCGCCCTCACCGAGAAGCCCGGCGAAGCGATCAGCGCCGTGCTCGGTGTGGTCGGGCTGACACTGCTCGCCGGCGTCGGCATCGGCTTCGTCGCCGCCTACATCCTCGACCACGCGCTGCGCAGGTTCCTGATCCCCGACCATCTCGGCAACCCGATCGCGCTCGCGATGGTGGTGGTCGGATTCGTGCTCAGCAACGAGGTCCAAGAGGAGGCCGGGCTGCTCACCGTGACGGTGATGGGCATCTGGCTGGCGCGTCGCGATTCGGCGGCGGTGCGCCAACTACTCGAGTTCAACGAGAGTCTCCGCACACTGCTGATCTCGGCACTGTTCATCCTGCTCGCGGCCCGCATCGAACCCGACCAGCTGCGCGACGTCGTGGTTCCGTCGCTCGCGTTCCTGGCGTTGCTGGTGCTCGTGGCACGGCCCCTGAGCGTGATTGCGTCGACGTTGCGAACCTCGCTGTCGTGGCGCGAACGAGTGTTCCTGATGGTCATGGCGCCGCGCGGCATCGTGGCGGCAGCCGTGTCGGCGATCTTTGCACTGCGGCTCGAAGAGGAGGGGGTCCGCGGCGCCGAACTGATCGTGCCGATCGTGTTCTTGGTGATCATCGGCACGATCGTCGTGTACGGATTCCTGGCGGGCCCATTCGCGAGGCGCCTCGGCCTCGCCGAGGCCCGCGCCAACGGCGTGCTGATCGTCGGCGCGCACTCGATCGCACGGGGTCTCGCGAAGGCGCTCAACGACCTCGACGTGACCACCATGCTGGTCGACACCGACCCGTACAACGTGACCCGCTCGGTGGCACTCGGGCTGCCGGCGCGCCGATTGAGCGTGCTCACCGAGGAAGCGACCCACGAGCTCGATCTGCGTGGCATCGGCCGCATCCTCGCCCTCACGTCCAACGACGAGGTGAACGCCTTGGCGGCCACACGCTTCGCCCGTGTCTTCGGCCGCCGCGAAACGTTCCAGCTGGCGCCCGGCGAGAAGCGGCGTGACGGCGTACTGCCTGCCGAACTGCTCGGCCGGATCATCGGCATCGAGGGCCTCGAGTACGGCACGCTCGACGAACGGACCCGCCAGGGCTGGCGAGTGCGATCGTCGACTGCCGGCGAACCGATCGCGGCGGCGACCGAGAGTGGGCTGTTCCTGCCGATGGCACGGGTGTTCCAGGGCCAGCTCAGCTTCATCTGCCGCAACGACCCGGTACCGGCGCAGGGCACCGTGATCGGGCTCGCCGCTCCATCGGTGCAGAAGGATCTCGATCGGGCTGTGAGCAGCGCCGATGAATCGCCATGAATCGGTACCTGTTCGTGTACGGCACACTGCGGCCCGGCGATGTCCGCTGGTCGTTCCTCGAACCGTTTGCCGCCGATGCCGGCGTCGATGACACCGCCACGGGCCGGCTGTACGACACCGGCCTCGGCTACCCCGCCGCGGTCTTCGAAGGCGGAGGCACGATCCTCGGCCGTACCTACGCGCTGCGCCCCGATCTCCTCGAACGAGCACTCGCGGTGCTCGACGAAGAGGAGGACACCGTGCTCGGGCTGTACCGCCGCATCGAGATCACGACGGGTCGGGGCCTGACCGCATGGACCTACGAGTACGGCGAGGGCCTCGACCTGACGCCGATCGAGTCGGGCGACTGGTTCACCCGCTGACTCACCAGAACTCGGACGTCACCGCCGCCAACGCCGCGATGTGAGCGGTGACCTCGGCGTCACCGAGGGTAGGACCGAGCTCGACGGTGATCCCGACACCCAGCTCGGGTAGGACGGTGCGTGACCACTGCGATGCCGTGCCCGTGTACGTGCCACCGGTGATGTCGACGATCGGCAGACCGGCGACCTGTGCGTAACGGATGCGGATCTCACCGCTGCGCCCCGAACCAGGGGCGATCCGGAACAGGTCTTGGTGATACCAGAGGATCAGGTCGGGGCGTACGGAATCACCGAGCGCCACGATCGCCTGCGTCTCGGGCTCGCTGGCCGGACTCGGGCCGCCGTACTGCCAGTCACCCGGCACGCCGAGCACATCCCAGTTTTCCGGGAAATTCCGGTTGAGATCGACGTCGTGTGCGTTCTGGCGATTTCCGATCGCCTGACCGTCGGGATTCATCGAGCGGACGAGCCAGAGCTCGACACCGTCGGGAACCGGATCGGTGGCGAGCCGATCGATGATCGCGGTGCCGGCCGCCTCGTTGCCGTGGATCGCTCCGATCGCGAGCACACGGGTGCCGTTCGGGGATCCGCGCCGGATGACCGTGATCGGCCGCCCCTCGACCGACCGACCGATCTCGATCTCGGTGTCGGTGGGAAACGCGAGCGCATCGACAGCGACCAGCGGTGGGTTCGTGACCACGGGCGCAGGCGCGGGAATCGTCGTGCTCGTCGTCGTACTCGTGCTCGTGCTCGTACTCGTACTCGAACTCGTACTCGTACTCGTTGTCGTAGTGGTGCTGGTACTCGTGCTGGTCGCCGGCGGGACTGAGGTCGTGCTCGTGGTGCCGCTCACGCTCGTCTCCGTCGCGGTGGTCGTGGTCGTGGTCGTGGCGATCGTGCTGCCGGGCGACGATGCAGTCGATTCTGACGAGCAGGCCGCGATCGCCGTCAGCGACGCGATCGCCAGGGTGGCGCGCGCAGCTCGGTGTGAACGGCTCATCCGGACGTCACGACCGATACACATGTGCATCGAGCAGTTCGGCGACCGCCGCGGTCAATCGGCGGGCGGTCGGCAGATGGAGGTACTCGTTGGGGCCGTGTGCGTTGGCGTCCGGACCGAGCACACCGGTGATCACGAACTGGGCCTCGGGGAAGCGCTCGCCCAACATGCCCATGAACGGGATCGAGCCACCCTCGCCGAACAGCCGCGCCGGTTGGCCGAAGGCGTGGGTCGAAGCCGTGTCGAGCGCGGCGGCCAGCCACGGAGCCAGGGCCGGGGCGTTCCAGCCGGGCCCCACGTCCAGGTGCGAGAGGGTGACTCGGGCGCCGTACGGAGGGTCGGCCGACAGCACTGCAGACAGCTCGGCCGCCACGACATCCGGGTCGGCTGTCGGGGGAATCCGCAGCGACAGCTTGAGCGCCGTGCGGGGGCGCAACACGTTGCCGGCGCGGCTGGTCGGCGGTAGGCCATCGGCACCGACGACGCTGAGGGCGGCGCGCCAGGTGCGAGCCAGCAGTTGCTCGGTGGCGTCGGCCGTCGTGGGTCCGGCACCGCTGACGAACGGGTAGTGGTCGGCGATCGGACCGATCTCGGACGCCGTCACGAACGCCTGCTCGGCGCGGTCGGCAGGGATCTCGATCCGGCTCGACTCGAGCAGTATCTCACCCGTCGCTTCGTCCTCGATCCGCGACAGCAGTGAACGGGCGATGCGGAACGTCGAGGGGACCATGCCCGAGACGTCGCCGGAATGCAGGCCGTCGCGAACGATGTCGATCGTGAGGGTGACGGCGATCATCCCGCGCAGCGACGTAGTGACCCACATCCGGTCGTAGTCGAGGCAACCCGAGTCGAGGCAGACGACGAGACTCGGCGAACCGATCCGGTCGGCGAGCGTCTCGACATAGGCGGGGAGATCGGGTGACCCGGACTCCTCGCTCGCCTCGATCAACACCACACAGCGCGCATGGGAACCACCTGCCGACTGCACCGCCTCGATCGCAGTGAGGCTGGCGAACGCCGAATAGCCGTCGTCGGCGCCGCCGCGGCCGTACAGACGATCACCGTCGAGCACCGGCGTCCAAGGTCCGAGCCCCTCACGCCAACCCTCCATCTCAGGCTGCTTGTCGAGGTGGCCGTACAACAGCACGGTGTCGTCGCCCCCGCCGTCGCCGAACGGCGCGACCTCGACGAGGATGACCGGGGACCTGCCGGGCAGTTCGTGCACCTCGACCGTCATCCCGGTGATCGGTCGCGCCGCACACCAACCACGGATCAGGTCGACCGCCTGATGCATGTAGCCGTGAGCGCGCCACTCGGGGTCGAAGGCCTCGCTGACGTTGGGGATCGCGATGTAGTCGTGCAGCACGGGCAAGATGCCGTCCCAGGCCTGATCGACATGGTCGTTGACCGAGTGTGCGAGCGCCATGGCCACACCGTAACGAGCACCGACCGGACCGCGTGCGCGAAGCTGCAGCATGGCCCGTTCGACGTGGGGCTCCCAGAACTGCCGAACGATGGGGCGGTGTGGCGTGCTCGTGGTCGCGTTCGCCATCGTGGCCGCATCGTGTTCGGGGGAACGTTCGGTCCCGGCCGCCGAGGCCGCAGCGGCCGAGACGACAACCGAGCCGGCTCGGGCGAACGACGTGGCGCAGCCTGCCGATTCGGGCCCGGAGCGGGTCGAGTCGACTGACCCACCCACGACGGTGCGCTCGCCCGCGGCCGGCGTGGAGGGACCTCCCACTCCGTCACCGGATCCGGAGCCTGATCCCGTGACGGAGGCAGACCAGCCGGCGCACGTCACGATGGCGTTCAGCGGCGACACGCTGCCCCATAGCCCGCTGTGGCGGCGGGCCGCTCGCAACGCCGAGTCTACCGGTGCCAGTGGGTACGACTTCACCCCGATGCTCTCGGGGCTGGCGCCCGTCGTGGCTGCTGCCGACCTCGCCATCTGCCATCTCGAGACCCCGATCGCACCGGCCGGCGAGCCGTTCTCCACGAGCCCCAGATACGGGGTGCCCGAGGAGATCGCGGACGCGATCGTCGCGGCCGGTTACGACCGGTGCTCGACCGCCAGCAACCACACGTACGACCGAGGCACGACAGGGATCGACCGCACGGTCGACGTGCTCGAGTCACGCGGCCTCGGCCAATCGGGGATGGCGAGAACGCCGGCCGAGATCCGGCCGCATCTGTTCGACGTGAACGGCATCACGTTCAGCCATCTCTCCTACACGTTCAGCTACAACGGACTGTCGCTCCCCGACGACCAGCAGTGGCGGTCGGCAGTGATCGATCCGCAGCGGATCATCGGTGACGCCGAGATCGCACGGGTGATGGGTGCCGACGTGGTGGTGGTCAGCATGCATTGGGGCGCCGAGGGTGTGCACCAGCCGACCGGCTTCCAGCGTCAGGTGGCCGATGAGATCACCGCGAGCGGGGCGATCGACCTCGTCGTCGGCCATCACGCCCACGTCGTTCAACCGATCGAACGGATCAACGGCGTGTGGGTGATGTTCGGGCTGGGGAACATCTTGTCGAACCTGCCGACCAGCAGCTCCTGGCCCGCTGCCAGCCAGGATGCAGTGGTCGCCACCGTCGATGTCACGATCGACCACCTCGGCGCTGTGCTCGTCACCAGGCCCGTCGTTCACCCGACCTGGGTCGACAAGGATGCCGGGTGGACAGCGGTGCTGGTCGAGGCCGAGCTGGCTCGCGATGACATCTCCGAGGGTCAGCGCGGTCGGCTCGAACGTTCGCTCGACCGCACCCGCTCGGTGCTGAGCGACTACATGGCGCCCGGCGACGCCGGCTGAGAACGGCTGCATGCGCCCGCACCCGAAGGTGCGGGCGACACGTCAGCCCTTGACGGCGCCGGCCAGCAGGCCGCGCACGAAGTAGCGCTGGAGCGCGAAGAATACGCAGATCGGCAGGATCATCGAGACCATGCCGGCTGCGGTGAGCAGATGCCACGCATTGCCGCGCTCGCCGGCGACCTGGGCGAGCTTCATCGTGACCGGCGCCTTCTCACGTCCGGCGAAGATCAGGGCGATCAGGTAGTCGTTCCAGATCCACATGAACTGGAAGATGCCCAGCGACGCGATCGCGGGCACCGACAGCGGCACCACCAGCCGGACGAACGTGGTGGCGTGACCGGCACCGTCGACGCGGGCCGCCTCGATCAGTTCCTTGGGCAGGGCCGAGACGAAGTTCTTGAGGATGAAGATGCAGAACGGCAACCCGAAGGCGACGTGGGCGATCCACACGCCGACGTACGTGCCGGTCAGGTTGAGGTCGGGGAAGATCGTGACCGATCCGATGTGAGCGCCGCCGGTGAACAACTGCAGCAACGGCACGAGCGACATCTGGAGCGGCACCATCAGCAACGCCACCACGGCAACGAACAACCAGTCGCGACCCTTGAACTGCATCCAGGAGAAGGCGTACGAGGCGAGCAGTGCGATGCCGACCGACAGGATCACCGACGGGACCGTGATGATCAGCGAGTTCATGAAGAACTTCGCCATGTTGTCATCGCCGGGAGCCGACGACAAGACCCGCCGATAGTTCTCGAACGTGATCGAGGGGTCGGTGAACCACTTCCACCAGCCCGACGTCTTGACGTCGATCTCCGGTCGGAACGACGAGACAAGGATGCCGAACGTCGGCACCGTCCAGATGAACATCAAGAAGTAGACGATGATCCGGCCGGGCCGGCTGCTGAGGCTTCGACTGGTGGCCTCCCCGGTCGACAGCGCCCGCTTGCGCTTCTTCGGTGCGTCCGCTTTGGGGCCCAGTGGATCGACGGTGTCGAGTGTCAGGCTCATGCGCCCATCATCTCCTCTGCTCGCTTCTGTGCTGATCGGTTCATGACCACAACGGGAATCACCAGGACGAAGATCAACACCGCCAACGCCGAACCGAGGCCGACACGGCCCTGGACGAAGTAGGTGACATAGAACTCGTTGGCGATCGTGCTGGTGCCGAATCGGCCACCGGTGGTCGCGGCCACGATGTCGAATGCCTTGAGGCCCCCGATCACGATCGTGGTCGCCACGGTGACGATCGTCGAGCGGATGTACGGCATCGTGACCTTGTAGAAGGCCTGGCGATCGGTGGCGCCGTCGACCTTCGCCGCCTCGATCAACGAATCGGGAACGCCCTTGATCGCGGCCGAGAAGATGACGGTCGCGAACCCGGCGGATGCCCAGATGAAGATGACGATCAGCAGGAACGTGTTGAATCCCGGAGCCGAAGCGGGTGGGCTGGCGCCGCCGAAGCCACGCTCGAGCAACCAGATCCGGTCACCGTCACCGCCCATGCTCGCCGGCAGACCCGGGATGCTCTTGGTGATGCTGTTGAGGAGGCCGACCTCGAAGGGTGGGCCGTCGTAGACGAACTTCCAGATGATGCCGGCGCCGACCAGCGAGATCGCGCCGGGGATGAAGATCGCCGACTTGGCCGCCTTCTCGCCGCGCATGCCGTCGGCGAACCGGGCGACCGCGAGACCGACGGTGACCGTGAAGATCGTGCCGACGAAGACCCACGTCATGCTGTTGAACACCGTGAGCCGCGTCCCGGTCGTGGTGAAGACGTCCTTGTAGTTGCTCAGGCCGACGAAATCCTTGCCGTTGTTGTCGAGCAGGCTGAGATAGACCGTCCGGATCGCGGGGACCAGCAGCCCGATGATCATCGCGACCATCGCCGGGAACAGGAAGACCCACGACCGCGTGCCTTCCTGCCACTTCTTGGGCAGCTTGCCCGACAGCCAGTACAGGCCACCCAGCAATCCCACCAAACCGCCCAACGCGATCGTCACCGTGATGAGCGCACCGATCAGATCTCCCATGAGCCCCCCTCTCCCTCAGTCGTCCGTGGAACCGGTCGTCCCCATTGGTATCCGACGACGTGTACCTGACGCAAGTTAGCAGAGGGGGCCAGGGCAATGCCCTGGCCCCCTCGACCGCTTACTTCAAATGTTCGGTGCTCAGCTGGTGGGCCAGCTGGCCTCGATGTTGTCGAGCATCGTGTCGGTGTCGCCACCGATCACCCATGCCGTGATCTCCGTCCAGAAGGTACCGGCGCCGACGGCACCGGGCATCAGGTCGGAACCGTCGAAACGGAACACTTCACCCGTGCTCTGCAGCTCGAAGATCGAAGCCAGGAACGAGTCGGTCACCTGGGTGACGTCGAGGTTCAGGTTCGGGCCGAGCTCGTTGCGGGAGTTGGCGATCGACAGCTGGTACTCGGCGGAGCCGGTGTAACGGACCACGTCGAAGCTCTCGGGCTTGTCGGTGGCTGCGGCGTAGATGTCGCCGGCGCCGAGCATGAACCTCGGACCACCAGCCGGGCTCGGCAGGTAGAAGTACCAGACGTCGCCATCGGGAGCAACGGTGGTGCCTTCCGGCCAGCTGCCCCGGTAGAAGCTCGCCTGGCGGTGCATCTGGCAGTCGCCGCTGACGATCGCGAGGCCGCCGTCCTGGAACTTGGTGGTGGCGATCGCCTTCACGTTGTTCTCACCGCCGAGGTAGTCGGCGTTCTTGACGATCGCGCCGACAGCGTCGACCGCGGCCTTGACCTGAGGATCGTTGAACGGGATCTCGTGGTTGACCCACTGGTCGTAGACCTCGCCACCGTTGATCCGCAGCATGAAGTCCTCGACCCAGTCGGTGAGCACCCAGCCGGTTGCGACACCGGACTCGGCGCCGATGCACCACGGCGTGGTGCCGTCAGCGACCATCTGGTCGGACAGAGCGGTGAGCTCTTCGAGCGTCTCGGGGATGGCGTAGCCACCTGCCTCGAACTTCGACGGGCTGTACCACACCATCGACTTCACGCTCGAGCGACCCGGGAGGCCGTAGATGGTGCCGTCGGCGCCGGATGCGTAGACATCCCAGCCGTCGGCGAAGTCGGTGATGTGGGCGGCGACATCGGCGGGGGGCTGCACGAGGTAGCCCTTTTCGATGTGGCTGCGCATCAGACCCGGCTGCGGGTAGTCGACGACGTCGGGCGGGTTGCCACCCTCCATACGCACGTTGATCTCCGTCTCGAACTGGTCGGTGCCCTGGAAGTCGATGGTGACGCCGGTGCACTCGGCGAGCGGATCGTAACCGGCGACGAAATCGGGGATCGCCAGGTCGGTGTCGGTGTTGCGGACCGGCGAGAAGATCGTGACCGTCTTGCCGGCGTACTGCTGCTCACACGGGATCTCACCGTTGAGCAGGCTGTCGCCACCGGCATCCGTACCAGCGGTGGTGCCATCGGTGGTGTCGGCGGTGGTGTCGGCGGTCGTGCCGGCAGTGGTGTTCGATGTCGTGTCGTCGTCGCCGCCACATGCTGCGACGACGAGCGAGGCGGCGAATACGGCCGCTCCCGCCTTGTGCCAATTGCTCCTCATATCTTTGGTTCCTCCCCCTCCTGCGTTATGGCGCAAGAAGATTACGATCGAACGCTGCCGATCGGTGAACGCGGCAAGCGGAATGACCTGCCACGGATTTAGACGCTTGCAGAAATTATATTGCGATGCAAGGCGCAGGTGGGATGATACTGGCTCGGCGGCCGACTGGGGTGCCTTCGTCTTGCCCGGCCGGCGCGACGTACCGTGTGCGCGTGACCACCACCGCATACCCCCATCCGGCTTTCGACAATCGCGTCAGTCACGATCTCGGCGTCGCGATACCGATCGTGCAGGCCCCGATGGGGTGGATCGCACGCAGTCAGCTGGCCTCGGCGGTGTGCCGGGCGGGTGCTTGCGGGATCATCGAGACATCGTCCGGCGAGCTCGATGCGGTCAAGGCCGAGATCGCCAAGATGCGCGAACTCACCGATCGTCCGTTCGGGGTCAACATCGCCCAGGCGTTCGTGCGCGACCCTGCGATCGCCGAGTTCGTGATCGATCAGGGCGTCAAGTTCGTCACCACGTCGGCCGGCTCGCCGACCAAGTACACGTCGGTCCTGAAGGCCGCCGGGCTGACCGTCTACCATGTCGTGCCGACACTGGCGGCAGCGCTCAAGGCGGTCGACGCCGGTGTCGACGGGCTGGTCGTGGAGGGCGGCGAGGGTGGCGGATTCAAGAGCCCGACCCCGGTGTCGACGATGGTGCTGCTACCCCTCATCCGATCGAAGGTCGACGTGCCGATCATCGCCGCCGGGGGCATCGCCGACGGCGCCACGATGGCCGCCGCGTTCGCACTCGGCGCCGAAGGAGTGCAGATGGGCACTCGCATGGTCTCGGCTGCCGAGTCGCCCGTGCACGACAACTGGAAGCAGGCGATCGTCGACGCCAAGGAGACCGACACGTTGTTCCTCAACCAGCGCCACTCCCCGGCGCTGCGGGCGCTGCGCACAGAACGCACGATCCGACTGCTCGACTCCGAGGAGAACGTGTTCGGCGAGTTCGGCAACGCCATGGCGCTCTACTTCGCTGGCGACATGGAGGCGGCGATCGCCCTCAGTGGCGAGGTGGCCGGCAGGATCGAGTCGGTGCGCCCGGTCGCCGACATCATCGCCGACACGGTGCGCGAGTTCGGCGAAACCGTCACCCGGCTGCAGGGCTGAGCAGCGGTCATATGGAGTTCGACGGGCAGGAGCTGGTCGGCTACCTGGCCTCGGTGTTGATCGTCATCTCGCTGGCGATGACGTCCGTCGTGCGGCTACGGGTGATCTCGTTGGCGGGGTCCGTGACATTCCTCGTGTACGGGGTGTTGATCGGCTCGGTTCCGATCGTCGGCACGAACCTGGCGATCGCCTGCCTGAACATCTGGTTCCTGTGGCGCGAGCTGGGCGGTAAACGAGACCTCGGCGCGATCATCGTGCCGGTCGACTCCCCCTTCCTGCTCGATTTCCTCCATCACCACGAGTCGGACATCAGGAGTTTCCAACCCGAGTACGACCCATCGACCAGCCCGGGATTCGCACTGGTGCTGACACGTGACGGGCTGCCGGCCGGGGTCATCCTGGGCGAGCGTGACGGCACGACGCTCGACGTCACGCTCGACTATGTGTTGCGCGCGTACCGCGACTCGCGGTTGGGCAGGTGGGTGTACGGTCCGGGCGCCCGAGTGTTTCGTTCGGCAGGGATTGCGCAGCTCACCGCCGCCGCCGCGCTCGAGTCGCACAGCAGCTACCTGCTGCGGGTCGGCTTCGCACGCGATGCCACGACCGGCTGCTACACCAAGGCGCTGTAGACCAACCGCCACCTGGCCGGAGCTGACTATGCGCCGATCGGTTCGTAGCCCACGCTGTCGAGCACTTCGACCATCGCCGCCTTGCCGGCATCGTTGGTGTGCTGATTGTCGTACGTGATGTATCCCTTCACCCGCGGGTCTTCGGAGTGGTCGATGCCGTTGAACGCGTCGTACATCGACACGGTCGGCACGTCGTACTTCGCCGCCGTTTCGCGCACTGTCCGGGCCATCATCTCCCATGCGGCAGTGCATTCGGGCTCGATGCCGGCCGCACGCCAGTCAGCGATCACCGGGTTGTACATGTCCATTGCCCGCACGATCGTGGGCTCGTCACCGCGCAGATCGAAGATGATGTCGTAGATCTGCGCCAGCGCGTCACCGTATGGCTGCCAGTAGGCGACCGAGTTGTGGATCGGCGCCGGACGAGGCGTCGCGTCCGTGTCCACGCAGGTGCCGATGTCGGTCGTCGCACCGGACTCCTCAGGGTTGCCGTACACGACGACGACCTCGGCCTCGGCGAGCCACTCCTTCAAGTTCGGGAGGCTGTCGTCGCCATCGCCGAGCCACTCCAACACCTGGATTGCGCTCAGCCCCCCCGAGGCGAAATCGTGCACGTTCACGTCGACGCCGAGCTCGTCATGGATCCGCTCGCCCCACAGGTCCGCCAGGCCGAAGCCGGTCGAGTCGCTGAACCAGACGAGGTCCCACGGCTCGCTCGTGTCCATCGCGACCTCGCTGCTGCCGGAGCAGCCTGCGAACAGGGCCAGGAGGACGGGAACGATCGCGCACTTCCGCATCGAGGTACCCCCCTCGTTGCTCGTCGGAACTTTCCACCCCGATCATCGCGCCGAGCGCCAGAACCCCGGATGTGACATTCGACGCAGACACGCCGCCCGGGCTGGGATCATCGCAGATGGGTGGGTCGACCGAGTTCTCGGAATCGACCGAGTTCTCGGAATGTGGTCAGGCGCCGTCGACGACCACACCCGCGGCGAGCAGCGCGTCGGCGTCCTCGCTCGTGAAGCCGAGCTCGGCGAGCACCTCGACGGTGTGCTGTCCGAGGCTCGGTGACGGACCGTACGGAACGTTCGGGGCGGCGCTGAAGCGGAGCGGCATTCCGCTCGTGGTGTATGTGCCGAACGCCGGATGCTCGATGTCGACGGCGAACTCGTTGGCCCGCACCTGCTCGTCCTCGAGGGCGTCGTAGGGCAGGTGGTACGGCCCGCACGGGTACCCGACGGCACGCAAGGCATCGATCCACTCGGCGGTCGTGCGGGTGCGGAACAGCGCCTCGGCGCGGCTGACGAACTGGGCGAACTCGGGAGATTCGGCCTGGCGAACGTCGGCGTGCGGGAGTCCGGTCACCTCGTGGAACTTGGCCCACAGCTTGAGCGTGAGGCCGGCGACGGAGATCAGTCCATCGGCGGTGAGGTAGTGCCGGAAGTAGACCCGGAACGCGCCGTTGCCGCGCATCATCCGGGCCTCGTACATCCGGCGCTGTTCGTCGAACCCGACGCCCGCATCTCGTGCGGCCCGAAGCTCTTCGCGCATCTCGGCGATGTCGTCGGTGTCGGCTTGCTCGAACCGGTGCACCACGGGCGTGCCCAGCGACATCGCCGTACCGAGCAACGAGGCGTCGACTCGCTGGCCCTGGCCGGTGAGATCGCGGTGACGCAGCGCGGCGACCACGCCGAGCGCCGACAGCATGCCCGTGCCGAAGTCGTTGACGGCGGGACGGGACGAGATCGGCGCGCCGTTCTCCGATCGGTTCATGATGAACCCGGCGCCGCTGCGGCCCTGCACGAGCGTGTCGTACCCACCGACGTCGGCGTCGGGACCGTCGGGGCCGAACGGTGTGTGGGTCAGGTGGATCAGGCGCGGGTTGACGGCGCGGGCGTGGTCCCAGTCGATGCCGTAGCGAGCGAGATCGCTCTGTTTGAACCCGACCAGGACGACGTCGGCCCAGGCGAGCAGCCGCTCGACGATCTCGTGGGCGCCCTCGCCGGCGAGGTCGAGCACGATCCCGCGCTTGCCGGGGTTGATGACCGCGAACGCCTTGGACTCGTGGGGCGCCAATTTGATGCCGCCCCGCATGGCGTCGCCGTTCGGCGGTTCGACCTTCACGACGTCGGCGCCCATCCCTGCCATCAGCCGCCCGCAGTGGGGAACGGCGGCGTTCTGTGCGAACTCGACGACCTTGACACCGGCCAGGATGCCCTGCATGCCGGCGCTCCGGCCCACGGGCTCGGTCATATCCGCACCGGCCGTTCCGAACTCGGTCGTGTCCGTGCGCTCGAACCGAATCTCCCCCATCGCCCCACTTCCCCTCGTGAAGCGCCGACGCTAGGTCAACCCCCGTGCCCCCGGCGAGCCCCGGCGGGAGTCCACCGGCCTGGCACGATGGAGGTCCGAGAGAGGAGCTGCCCATGAACAGTCCGGAGAATGTCGCAATCATCACCGAGTTCATCGCGGCGTGGTCGCGACTCGATGCCGACGAGCTGGCCGGCTATTTCGCCGAGGACGGCTGCTACCACAACATCCCGGTCGGGCCGGTCGTCGGCCGTGACAACGTACGCGACATGATCGCCGCCTTCACCGCAGACTGGACCGCCACGGAGTGGGACCTGCTCAATATCGTCGGATCGGGCGACGTCGTCATCGCCGAGCGGCTCGACCGCACGAGGGCGGGCGACAAGTCCGTCGACCTGCCGTGCACCGGCGTGTTCGAGATGGAGAACGGCAAGATCAAGGTGTGGCGTGACTACTTCGACATGGCCACCTTCGTCAATGCCATGAGCTGACCGAACTCGGTCGCCCGTGGAGACCGGCGGTTCGTGCAACCCGGTGCGAGCGGATCAGTCGGCCCAGTTGACGGTCATCTGTCCGCGGTTCTCGGGGATCGGCAGGGTCGCCGCTTCTGCGACGATCCGATCTCGCAGCTCGGGGTCGACATCGCTCCACGCCTGGATCGTCACCTTGTCCTTGGCGCGTCGCCACGTTCCGACGATCTCGCCGTCGGCGAGCACTGCGCCCGGCCAGACCCGCGGGGTCCACAGCAACTGGCGCCGGTCGGCGTCGGGGATCAGGAGTCGGCGTTGATCGCCCTGCAGCAAGAAATACGAGTCGCCGCTCGGCAAGAGCCGGACCGACACCTCGGGCTCGGGAGTCGCCCGGAGCGCCTCCACGTCGCTGTCGAGCATCCACGCCGGTCCGATCGGAGTCGCCACCGAGGTCATCGACGGCTCGAGTTGATCGAACGTCGCAACAGCGCCGGGAGTTCGGATACCGGCCCAGACACCGAAGTCCGCGGCCGTCGCGGGGCCGAAGACGTGCAGGAACCGGCGCGCGAGTTCCCGCCGGGCGTCGGCCGGATCGACGTCGGGAGGTGGCACCGACCGCACGGTCGGCTGTCGGGCGCCTTCCCATCGCACGACAACCGTTCCCGTGGTGGTGGCGTACCGCAGGCGATTCGGGTGCCCGCCGAGTGCACGCCCCGCCCGGTCGGCAGGCATGGTCTCCCCGTCGAGCAGCGCCTCGAGCCGACAGGCGAGGTCGGTTGCCCTGCGTCGTGCCGTCGGGTCGTCCGGGAAGCGACCGAGGGTGAAGACAGCCAGGTCCTGCGCGGCAACGGCATACACGTTGTATCGAGGGCCCCAGATCTGTACGAGAGACGGGTCGTCCCACGCCATCGCTCCGATCCGCTCGATGCGGGCGTTGATCGACAGCACTGCCGCCCTGGGCATGCTGTCCTGCAGCCCTGCCCACGCAGCGGTTCGGAACGACCGCTTACTGCGCCGAAGTCGAGCATCGAGAGCGCCGACGCGACGCCGGTACCCGAGGATCTGTCCACGCGTCACCGCAAGCGCGCCCGAGGTCATCGCTCCGAACGTAGCCGGTCAACCCGAACCTCTGAAACCTGACTCCGATATCACGAACACTTGTTCGCTCTCTGACGTTTGAGCTGGTACTCTGTGTCTCTCAACCTCGATCGGCCAGGGGGTCACGATGCGCAACGACGGCGTACTCGACACACTCACCTCGCTGCTGCAGGCCGACCCCGATGTGGCCGACCGCGACGAGGTCGGCGAGATGATCCGGCGTGCTGCCAAGGCTCGCGAGTGGGTCGACGCCGCCGATGTTCGCTTCGCCCGCCGGTTGCGCGAGTTGCAGGCCGATGGTCGATCGGAGGCGGCGGGTATGGCGTTGACCGACGAAGGCCGCCCGGCGGCAAAGAAGCCAGGAACACCGAGAACCGCGAACATGTCTGCTCCGAGTTCCCCGCCCTCGAAGACGCGCAGGCCCAGGCCATCGCCTCGTCGAGCACGGCCAACACGACACCACCGTGCACCAGCGTGGGGGCCCCACTGAATGCGTGGTCCAGCTCGAACTGGGCGGTCACCAGCTGGCGCTCGGTGTCGTGGAAGAACGCGATCTGCAGCCCACGGGCATTGGTCGGCTCGCAGACGAATCAGTTCGTCTGGAAGCCCCAGTCGTCGTTGTGGAGTCGGTACGTCATCACGAGTCGTGACCGCCGCCGCTCGGGCGCGACAGTGGACACGACGTGAACCCCGACCGAATGATCCAGTATTCCGATGAACTGCGCGCCCGGCTCGCAGCAAACCTCGCCGCCCACGCGCGTCGAGAGCACGATCTCGGCGAGCACAAGCATGCTGCGGTGGCGATCGTGGTGGTCGACAGCGATCACCGTCGCGACCACGACGACCCGGTGATCGCCGACGACATCGACATGTCGAACGTGCCCGGCGACACGGCCGGGCTCGACGGCCGCATGGTCGGCGTCGCCGGCGGCGCTTCCTTCCTGCTGTGTCGCAGAGCGTCGCGACTCAACAAGCACGCGGGCCAGTGGGCGCTGCCGGGGGGACGCCTCGACCCCGGCGAGTCACCGACCGAGGCGGCACTGCGCGAACTCGACGAAGAGGTCGGCCTGAAGCTCGGCCAAGACGCTGTGATCGGCTGGCTCGACGACTACACGACGCGTTCGGGCTACGTGATCACCCCGGTGGTCGTGTGGGGCGGAGGCGATCCACCCCTGACCCCGTCGGCCGACGAGGTGCTGGCCGTGTACCGGATCGGGCTCCATGTCCTCCGCGACGGCACGCCGAGATTCGTGTCGATCCCGGAGAGTGAGCGGCCGGTCGTACAGAT
The DNA here is from genome assembly GCA_963701575.1 of uncultured Acidimicrobiaceae bacterium. Taxonomy (GTDB): domain Bacteria; phylum Actinomycetota; class Acidimicrobiia; order Acidimicrobiales; family Ilumatobacteraceae; genus Ilumatobacter. The sequence continues at coordinate 55,528 of CAVPAQ010000027.1, read as the reverse complement.
CCCGCTCGGCAACGACCTGATCCACGCGCCGACCGGAGCCGTGCTCTACCAGTTCCGTCAGGTTGCGATGGCGGGCAACATCGGCGAGCGTGTCGACCACCTCGAACAACCCGTGTTCGCCTGGAAGTGAGCCCATGACACGTCGCCCGCGTCATCCGATGCCCGACGACGTGCGATCCGCGCTCGACGAGCGAGCGCTCATGCAGGCTTATCTCGATCGCCCGGCCTATCAGCGCAACGACTATCTCGGCTGGATCGACCAGGCCAGGCGACCGGCGACGCGCCTCACGCGGCTCCAGCAGATGCTCGACGAACTCGATCAAGGCGGCGTGTACATGAAGATGGACCACCCACCGAGCTCGAAGACGGACCCGCCCGGGCGGCGGCCATCGAGCTAGCCCGGCAACTCGCCGTGCAGCACGACATCGCCCACGATCTCCCACCCCGCAGCGGTTCGCACCAGCGCGCCGTCGGTCGGCACGTCGGCGACCGGCGTGTCAGCCAACCCGTGTGACCGCTCGAGTTGATCGTGAGGCCAGGTCTCGACCTCGGTGATCAGAGCGAGGTTCGAGACGAGTCCGAGCCCCAGCGCGAACCCTCCGCCACGGCGATCGGTCATGGGGTCGCACAGCGCCGCAGCACTCGAGCCCGCTGCAATGACAACGCCATCGCGATCGAGCACCCCGCTGATCGCCGCCATCAGCGGCGTGTCTTTCAGCACGCTGCGCAGATGATTGGCCGAGTCGCCGGCCAGGAAGACTGCCGACGCGCCCGACACGATCGCAGCAGATTCCTCGGTCGCCTGCTGGCGGGTCAGCACCATCAACGGCGCGACCTCCACACCGAGGCGCGCTCCCCACGCATGCGCGGTGGCCACCATCTCCTCGGGACGTTCGTAGGCATCCGCCGTCGGGAGGACGACGACGCGATCGACGCCGGCCAGCAGACGCCGGTCGAGCTCGTCGTGGGCCGTGAACGGACCACCGCCCTGCAACACCAAGATCCCTGACATGAACCGATCGTAGGCCGCCACGCGTGGTTGGCGCGTGGTCGGCGTGTGGTCGGCGCCGGCTCACCGCGACTCGGACTAGCGATGGTTACCCGCCGGTAACTAAGATCGGGACATGGCAGACATCTTCGAAGTGGGTATCGTCGGATCCGGCATCATGGGAGCGGGATTGGCCGAGGTCGCAGCCCGCGCCGGACATGACGTGATCGTGCGATCGCGGACCATGGAAGGCGCCGAGGCGGTGCTGACCAAGATCTCGAAGGGGCTCGACCGACACGTCGCCAAAGAACGCATGACCGTCGACGAGCGCGACTCGATCGTCGGCCGCATCCGAGTCACCGACCACCTCGGCCAACTCGCCAATTGCGATCTCGTGATCGAGAGCGTGGTCGAGGACCTCGAGGTGAAGAGGGCATTGTTCGCCGAACTCGAGCAGATCGTCAAGCCGAGCGGCATCCTCGCCACGAACACCTCGACGCTTCCAGTGATCGAGCTCGCGATGGCGACGCAGCGACCCGAGCTGGTGTGCGGCATCCACTTCTTCAATCCTGCGCCGATGATGAAGCTGGTCGAGATCATCAAACCGATCACCGCCAGCGACGACACGATCGCCAGAGCGGTCTCGTTCGTCGAGCACTGCGGCAAGGACGCCGTGGCCGTCGAGGATCGCGCCGGCTTCGTGGTGAACGCTCTGCTGTTCCCCTACCTCAACAACGCGATCCGCATGTGGGAGAACGGCACCGCGACGATGGAAGCGATCGACACGGCGATGATGGGCGGCTGCAACTTCCCGATGGGCCCGTTCGCGTTGCTCGATCTCGTCGGCCTCGACACGTCGTTGTCGATCCTCGACGCGCTCTACACCGAATTCCGCGACCCGAACTATGCGGCGATGCCGACGTTGCGGCGCAAGGTGGCAGCCGGCCAGCTCGGCCGCAAGACCGGGCACGGCTTCTACGACTACAGCTGATACAGCATTCGTCGACTCAGGGGTCGCGGCGTTCGAGTTCGGCGGTGACCAGGTTGGCCAGCCGTCGCAGTTCGGCCAGCTGCTCGTTGTCGAGCAGGCGCGGGCGATAATCGATCACGCACAGCGTTCCCGCCCTGGTGCCGTCCGCGAGCTTCAGCGGGGCCCCGGCATAGAAGCGGAGATGCGGATCGTTCGCCACGAGCGGATTGTCAGCGAACCGATCGTCGGTCAGCGCATTCGACACCTGCAGCACGTCGTCTTCGAGGATGGCGTGGGCACAGAGCGCGAGATCGCGAGGCATCTCGGGGACGTTGATACCGACCTTCGACTTGAACCATTGTCGATCGGCGTCGACGAGACTGACCAGCGCGATCGGAACGTCGAACGTCTCGCTCGCCAACAGCGTCAGGGCGTCGAACCGTGACTCCGGTTCGGTGTCGAGCACACCCAATCCACGCAGTGATCGCAGCCGGCGCTGCTCGTCGTCGGGGATCGGCGCGTTCTGCCACAGGCAGGCCCGTCGCAACAGCCACGCTCGCAGTTTCGTGCGGACGTAACCGGGGCTCGACGGCCACACCAGCCAATCGGTGAGCGCATCGTGGGCAGCACCGTCGGCGGATCGCGTGACACCGACCGCGACGACGCCGATCCCGAACTCGTCGGCGGCCGGGAGCCGACCCGCTGCGCGGGCGAGATCGAGGGCAGCGCCGCTGGGGCGATCCTCGACGACGAGCACCGCGTGGTCACCGCTTCCGATCAGTTCGAGCGCAGCATCGGCGTCGGGCGCCTCCACCACATCGATCTCCTCGGCGCTCGCGGCGGTGCGCAGGGTCGCCGCGATGTCTTCGGTATGGATCGCCATCACGATCGACCTGCCGATGTGTTCCAACGCCGGCGTGACCAGCGCCGACCGTGCCGCCGGTTGGAACGCGACAACGCCGGCAGCTCGCGGCTGAGCCTGCGGAGCGAGGTCGAGCTGCAGACCTTCGGCCGCGGCGAAGATCTCGCCCGCGAAACCGGCCGCCGCGGCCCGCGTCCGTGCATCGTCGACGATCGCATCGATGGCGTCGTCGTGACGGCCGGGATCGTGGTGGTACAGAGCGAGCTGTGCGACGCCCGAGCGGCGAGCGGCGTCGACCACGTACTCCACCGTGCTGTGGCCCCAACCCTGCCGAGACGGGTACTCGCCGGCGAGGTACTGGGCATCGTGGATCAGCAGATCGGCACCCTCGAAGAACGCGGCATGGTGAGCGTCGGCCGAACTCGACGCCAGATCGCCACCATCGGCCAGTTGGGCGTGATGGGGCTCATGATCGGACGAATAGACCACCACGACACCGTCGACCTCGAGGCGGAACCCGAGGCTGAGCGCAGGATGATTGAGGTACTGCGTGCTGACCTTGATGTCGCCGATGTCGAACTGACCCTCGACGAGATCGTGATAGTGGACGCTTGCCCCCATCTGCTCGGGGGTGACCGGGAAGTACGCGTACTGCATCTGACCGGCGAGGGTCTCGCGAATCGAGTTCCTCAGGCCTCTCGGTCCGTAGATGTTCCACGTGTTCCCGGCCTGGAACAACGGGGAGAAGAACGGAATCCCCTGAATGTGATCCCAGTGGGTGTGCGAGATCAGGAGATGACCATCGACGGTCGCGCCGCCCGCCGTCGCAAGCAGATGCTGACCGAGCCCGTGCGCCCCGGTTCCGCAATCGACCACCACCAAGGTGCCGCTCGCCGAGCGAAGCTCGACGCACGACGTGTTGCCGCCGTAGCGGAGCGTGGTCGGTCCGGGCTTCGAGATCGATCCCCGCGTTCCCCAGAACGTCACCTTCATCGCAGGCGCACCATTTCCAGACAGTAGGCGATACCGGCGACGCATGAGTATCTCGCCGTCGGCCCCGATGCCCCTCCACGCCGAGCGTCGTCATCTCGCACGGAGGATGGACGTGACAGGATGACGCTCATGAGTGAGCGAGCCGCCTCACCCGGCCACGATCGGATACCGCACACACCGCTCGTCGCACCGATCGAACCACCGCCCAGCCGCTGGACGATGCCCACCGAAGCTCCGGTCGACGACAGCGACATCGTGGCACTGGGCGCCGACCTCGAACCGGGAACACTGCTGGCCGCCTACCGGCTCGGGCTGTTTCCGATGCCGTTCGACCGGCGGCGGATCGCTTGGTTCTCGCCGGATCCGCGCGGCATCATGCCGCTCGACGGGCTGCACGTTTCGCGATCGCTGCGGCGCAGTGTCGGTCGGTTCTCTGTGAGAATGGACACCGATTTCACCTCCGTGATGCGGGCCTGCGGCGATCCGCGCCGCGCCGGAGCTTGGATCAATCGACCCTTCATCGAGGCCTATACCCGCCTCCACGGGCTGGGATGGGCGCACTCGATCGAGATCTACGCGCCCGACAGCGACACGCTCGTCGGCGGGTTGTACGGCGTGCGGATCGGGCGGCTGTTCGCCGGCGAATCGATGTTCCACCGCACGACCGACGCATCGAAGGTGGCTCTGGTTCACACGGTGGAGTGGTTGCGGTCGACGGATGCGACGCTGTTCGACGTGCAGTGGACGACCCCACACCTGGCCTCGCTCGGAGCCGTCGACATCACCAGAGCGGAGTACCTGGAACGGCTGGCCGACGCGGTCCGGTGAGATCCGGGCCGAAAAAGACCCGGTGCCGGTGGGCCGCCACCCACCGACACCGAGATTGTGTGCCAACCGTTTGTCCCAGGTGCCGGCTGGAGGTTCCTTCACGAAATTCGTGAACCGGCGTCTCGGTCGGACAATCTGGTATCGACCTCTCGGCAAACAACCTTGAGCATTCGTTGGGAGAACTTTCGACATGAGCGATCGACCAGAGCGCGACCGACCGTGGATGATGCGCACGTATTCGGGTCATTCCACGGCGCAGGCGTCGAACGAGCTGTACCGAACCAACCTCGCAAAAGGCCAAACGGGTCTGTCGATCGCCTTCGATCTACCCACCCAGACCGGATACGACCCGGATTCCGAGCTTGCTCGAGGTGAGGTCGGCAAGGTCGGTGTTCCCGTCGTGCACCTCGGTCACATGCGCACGCTGCTGGACGGCATCCCGCCCGGCCAGATGAATACGTCGATGACGATCAATGCCACGGCGTCGTGGCTGCTGGCCCTGTACATCGCGAACGCCGACGAGCAAGGAGTCGGCAGCGCAGAGCTGCGCGGCACCACCCAGAACGACATCGTCAAGGAGTACCTGTCGCGGGGTACCTACATCTTCCCGCCCGCGCCGTCGCGTCGTCTGATCGTCGACATGATCGCCTGGTGCTCCGAACACGCACCGCTGTGGAACCCCATGAACGTGTGCTCGTATCACCTGCAGGAGGCGGGCGCCACGCCCGTCCAGGAGATCGCCTACGCCTTCGCAACGGCAATCGGGGTGCTCGATGCCGTCAAGGCATCCGGTCAGGTCAGCGAGGAGCGGTTCGGGCAGGTATTCGGATCGATCTCGTTCTTCGTCAACGCCGGTATCAGGTTCGTCGAGGAGATCTGCAAGCTGCGGGCGATGACGGAGATGTGGGACCGGATCGGCGTCGAGCGCTACGGCGTGACCGACCCGAAGGCGCGTCGTTTCCGCTACGGCGTACAAGTCAACTCGCTCGGTCTGACCGAAGCTCAGCCCGAGAACAACGTGCAGCGGATCGTGCTGGAGATGCTCGGTGTCACGATGTCGAAGCGAGCCCGGGCACGTTCGATCCAGCTGCCGGCGTGGAACGAGGCACTCGGTCTGCCGACGCCGTGGGACCAGCAGTGGTCGCTGCGGATGCAACAAGTGCTGGCGTTCGAAAGCGATCTGCTCGAGTACGGTGACCTGTTCGACGGCTCGCACGTGGTGGAGGCCCGCACCGCCGAGTTGCGCGACGCCGCTCAGGCCGAGCTCGACGATGTGCTGGCGATGGGTGGCGCCTTCGAGGCGGTCGAAACACTCAAGTCGCGGCTCGTCGCCTCGATGGCCCAACGCACCCGTCGCATCGAAACCGGTGACCTGACGGTGGTGGGAGTCAACGCCTACACCGAATCGACCGACTCGCCGCTCGGAGGGCACGGGGCGATCCTCACCGTGGATCCGGCCGTCGGCGAGCAGATGGTCGCGGACGTGCAGCAGTGGCGCTCAGGGCGCGACCAGGCAGCCGTCGACGCGGCGCTCGACGAGCTACGTCGGGTCGCGCTGACCGACGAGAACGTGATGCCTGCCACGATCGCCCTCGCCAAGGCGGGAGGCACCACCGGAGAGTGGGGAACCCTGATGCGTGAGGTGTTCGGCGAGTTCCGTGCCCCGACCGGGGTGGCGGGTGCGAGCGGGGGTGCCACGGGGGCATTGTCGGCGGTGGCCGCACGGGTGAAGTCGATGGAGGGAGGTCCCCCCCGCCTGCTGGTGGCCAAACCCGGCCTGGACGGGCACTCGAACGGAGCCGAGCAGATTGCCGTCGGCGCCCGAGACGCCGGGATGGAGGTGATCTACTCGGGCATCCGCCTGACGATCGACCAGATTGCCGCGTCCGCACGTGACGAGGATCCCGACGTGATCGGCGTGTCGATCCTGTCGGGATCACACCTGGAGTTGATCCCCGACCTGGTGGTCAAACTCCGCGCGGAGGGCGTCGATGCCCCCGTCATCGTCGGCGGCATCATCCCCGAGGAAGACCGCCAACGCCTGGTCGACGCAGGGATCGCGGCGGTGTACACCCCGAAGGACTTCCAGCTCGCCTCGATCATGGCCGACATCGCCGACCTCACCGAGTCACGACGGGCCTGACGGATCGGGCGTCAGGCTCGCGGCGTCGTCGCCAGCAACGCGCGGTCGAGGTCGCGCCAGAGATCCTCGACGTGTTCGCAGCCCACGCTGAAACGGATCAACGTCGGCGGCATGTTCTCCTGACCGGCGATCAGGGCGCGACGCTCCATCGTCGATTCGATACCACCGAGGCTGGTCGCGTTGTTGATCAGCTCGGCCGACTCGACGAAGGCGCTGGCCCGTTCACCCGAACCGGCGACGTCGAAGCTCATCATCGCCCCGAAGCCGTGCATGAACGAAGCGGCGTGGGCATACGTGTCGTGTGAAGGCAAACCGGGGTACCGGACCCGGTTGACCTCGGGATGCGCTTCGAGCCGCTCGGCGAGCACCTGGGCATTCGCCATCGACTTCTCCATCCGCAGGCTCAGCGAGCGCGCTCCACGAATCGCCAGAAACGCTTCGAGCCCACCGATCGTTCCTCCATTGCGAACCCGCCGGTGGTAGAGCTCGTCGTAGAGGTCGTCATCGCGGGTGGTGAGCACTCCGGCCAACAGATCGGAGTGTCCACCGATGAACTTCGTCGCCGACTGCATCACGATGTCCGCGCCGAACTCGAGTGGGCGCTGGACGAGCGGAGTCGCGAACGTGCTGTCGACGGCCACCCGACAGCCCGGCCGACGTGGGGCCGAGCAGATCGCCGGCAGGTCGGCCACCGTCATCAGCGGGTTGGCCGGCGACTCCAGCCACAGCAGGTCGGCGCGCTGGGCGGCGTCGACCCACGCGTCGGTGTCGGCCAGGTCGAGACGCTGCACGGTCCAGCGGCCCTGCTGCTCACCTTCGACCGCGAGGCCGTTCACGGCGTGGTACGGATCCTCCGGGAGCACCAGCACCGAACCCACCGGGAGGCCGTGGAAGATGCAAGCGACGGCCGCCATGCCCGACGAGAACGCGAGTGAGCGGCCACCTTCGAGGCCGCCCATCAACGCTTCGAACGCCACCTGGGTCGGGGTGCCCTCCGTGCGGCTGTAGTACCGATCGCCCGGCAGCCGGAAGTTCGATGCCATGACCGGGGGAACGTTGAGCGGGTCACCGGGTTCGGTCGGCCGACCGCCGTAGATCACCCACGTCGCGAGGTCGTAGTCGTGCATAGCGGCCACGGTACGGCACGACGACGGCCGCCGCACCGGCGGCGGGAATACCCGCGTGTCACGCTGGCGAACCGATACGGTCGCCGCGATGACCTATGTGCGGCGGCCATTTGCATGCGCGATGTTGCTGGTGTCGGTGGTGGCGGGCTGTGGGGACGGCGACGAAACGACCACCAGCACCACTGCAAGCGATCGGACCACGGACAGCACGACGGCGAGCACCTCGACCACGAACAACCCGGGTTCGGCGCCGACGACGTCCGGCGAGGCCGACGTGAGGTTCACGGTGGACGACTGCGCGCTGCTGGATCGAGACGAGCCACCACCTGACCTCGCCGACCGCGTGCCTCCTGCCTACGCCGATGCGACGCAGCTCCTCATGGATCTCACGGCCACGTTCGGGCCGGACGAGTGGTCGATTTCGCCCGACCTCATCGATCGGCTCGCCGGCCCGGACACCGCCGGTGCCTTCTCGGATCTCGCCGGTGCGGTGGAGCGCGATTGCGGTCCGAGCGAGTCGGTCGACGGATTCCGGGCCTACTCGCAGATCGCCGAGCTCGCCGCCCCCGCTGCCCAGTCGGACTACTGCGATCAGCTCGCCGTCGCGCTGTCGTTGGAGTCGAACGACGAAGCATCAACAGACGCGCTGTCAGCGGCCATCGCCCTGGCACCACCTGAGCACACTTCGGCACTCGCCACGGTCCAGCAGGCGCGGGGGCCCGGCATCGACGAGCCCGCTGATCCGTCCCTTGCCACGCAAACGTTGATCGCCGCAGCCGGACTCGGGTTGTACAACGAGGCCCGATGTGGTGTCGCCGGCTCGTTCGCCACCATGTTGTTCGCGGGGGTGCTCCTGTCCGCGTCAGGTGGATCGGCCAGTGGATCGGGCGGTGGCACACCTGCTGGGCTCGGCACCGCACCGATACCGGCCCAGCCGGCAGCGGCCACGGCTGCGATTCCTCGCGGCTCCGACTTGGCGTTCGAGGTGATCGAGATCGACCTCAAGGACGACGGCGACTATCTCGTGTCGGCGGTCGTGCCCGTCGGCTGGGAGCGCAACGACAGCGTGTTCGGTGCAAGGTTCGAGCCCGTCGAAGGTTTCGGGATCTTCAGCAGGATATCGATCGACTCGGGTTGTGACGGGACGTGCCAGGTCACCGACTGGGAGTCGCGCCTGACGAGCCCGGACGGTTACGTCACGCGTTTCCGCTCCGAGGGCCTGATCGTCGATCGCCCGACCGAGGGCTCGCCGGGCATCGTGATGACGAAACCCGGCTTCTCCGATGGCATCGAAGGGATCGTGGTCCGTTGGGACGACACCACCGATCGCTACTTCACGTGCAGCTTCGAACTCGACGAGCAGGACATCGACTACGTCGACGCCTTCACCGCCGCCTGTGAGGCGGCACGGCCCGGCTGGATCACCGGGGCCTGATGCGCTGACCGCTCGCCGCCCGGCCCTTGGTCCGGTCAGACGGTGACGGAAACTCGCTGTGCGTCGATCCAGGTCTCGAGGGCGGGGCCGGATTCGAAGCTGGTGATCAGGGCATAGCGCGGGGCATCGCCGTTGTGCACCACGACGTGCCACAAACGCTGCGTATCGACGACGAAACGCGCACCCTTCGGCAACGGTACGCGGCGCTCGGTGGCCGGGTCGGGCAGGCCGTCGGCACCGTTGTCCATCAACAGCATGTAGCTGTCGGGATTGTCGGTGAGTTCGACCCAGGAACGCACCACCCAACCTTCACCGTCGGGATTGAACCGATTGTTGTCGTCGCGGTGGATCGACTTGATCGCCTGCTCGCGGTCTTGGGGCTCGAGCTTGATGATGCGAACCCGCCCGAAGTTCGCCCCGACGGCGTCGACGTAGTCGCGCAGCGTCGGCGCGATCTCGGCATTCGAGGTCCACAGGGCGTCCTTGTCGGTCTTGCCCTTGTCCCAGAAGCCTCGACAATCGAGTTCGCCGTCCGCCGAGGCGATCGGCGCGAAGTTGGTGTCACCACCCGACTTCCAGTCCAAGTACTCGAGCGACTCCCATTCGGATGCCGGCACGTCGGTCGGCATCGGGGCCAGCTCGACGACACCGGTGTCAGCCAAGATCGGCATGCGGTAGTGATCGGTCGTGAGCGGAATTTTCACGCTCCAGTGATCCTGGTTCGGCCAGAAGCTCATGCGACCAGTGTAGGAACCCGCGGGGTGCCGGCGCAGGGCACTTCGTCACAACACGACCGGTCGCCCATCACGGAAGTTCGGTCGATTCGGGAAGCGGAGGCAGCGTGTCGTCGAGGCGCTCGTCGTTGGGGATCTCGAGTTCCTGACCGATCTGGATCACCTCACCGTTGTTCGGCAACTGGTTGAGACGGACGATCGACCCCCGCGTGACCTGGTAACGCTTGGCGATGTCGCTGAGGTTGTCGCCCGCCTTGACGATGTAGAAGATGCGGCGGCTGTCGACGGGAATCGTGGTGGTGGTGGTGCTCGTGGTGGTGCGGATCGCCGGCAATGTGTCGAATGCGTCGCCCTCGGAGGGCCCGCAGCCCGCGGCAACGACAGCGAGGAGGCCACAGGCGGGCAGCAGGAGCGCGAGTCGAGACGTGAGCATGGTGAGATCGACCGATCAGGTTCTCGAATCGTAGGCCGAGCTGCCTAGCCTCCACCACGTGCCGACCAGTTCTCCCACCAATGACGACATCCCAGGCATTCGTGCGCCCGACCGCGAGTACCGCATCGATGCGGGCGGGGTGGGGATCGCCATCCACGAGTGGGGCGAAGCCGGGGCACCGCCGCTGATGCTCGCCCATGGCGGTTTCGACTTCGCACGCACGTTCGACACGTTCGCCCCATTGCTCGCCGACGCAGGCTGGCGAGTCGTGAGCTGGGACCACCGGGGGCACGGCGACAGCGATCACGCCCACCTCTACTCGTGGGATGCCGACCTGCGCGACGCCGCAGCGGTGTTCGATCACGCGGCCGATCGGCGCGCGGTGCCGGCCGTCGGCCACTCCAAGGGCGGGGCGTTGATGATCCAACTCGCCGACGCCCAGCCCTACCGCTTCGCCCGGCTCGTGAACATCGACGGCATTCCGTCGAAACGGCCGATCCCCGACGTCGCCGAGCACGAGCGCACGAAGATGCTCGCCGGCGAGCTGACCGGATGGCTGGATCATCGCCAACGAACGGCCGGCTCCCAGCGCAAGCCGGGCACGATCGCCGAGCTGGCGCAGCGGCGCGGACGCATGAACCCGAGGCTGTCGACCGACTGGCTGCGGTATCTCGTCACCGTCGGTGCGGTCGAGTCCGACGACGGTTGGCGATGGAAGCTCGACCCGTCGATGCGTTTCGGCGGGTTCGGCCCGTGGCGACCGGAGTGGGCACTGATGCGCCTGGCCGGATTCGGGGTGCCGTTCTACGGCATGCTCGTCGAGATCGAGGAAGAGATGGGCTGGGGCACCGTTCCCGACGACGTTCGCCCGTTCATTCCCGAGGGGGGTCGCCTCGAGATGCTCGCAGGCGTCGGTCACTTCGCCCACATCGAACAACCCGCCGAGATGGCCGGCCGCGTGCTCGAGTTCCTGGGTGCGCCCGCATGAGCACCGAGTTCCTCACCCACAACCGTGTCAGGCTGGCCGTCCACACCCTGCACGAGGGCACAGGACGTACCTTGCTGCTGCTGCACGGACTCGGTGAACGGTCGCCCGACACGACCCCCGCCTTCGCCGCCGACTGGGCCGGTCCGGTGGTGGCGCTCGACTTCACCGGCCATGGTGCATCCACGATGCCGATCGGTGGCGGCTACACGGCGGAGATCCTGCTGGCCGACGCCGATGCTGCGCTGACTCATCTCGGCGAGGCGACCATCGTGGGCCGCGGCCTGGGCGCCTATGTCGGGCTATTGCTGGCAGGGGCCAGGGCCGAGCAGGTGAGCGGCATCGTGCTGGCCGATGGCCCGGGTTTGTCCGGGGGGCCGAGCGTGCCCACCTCGCAACCGGTGTTCTCGCTTGCGGCCGTCGATTCACCGCCCGACCCCTACGCGCTGGTCGAGCTCGGACGCGACCTGCGCCCGCCCGACTACGCCGCCACGTTCGCCCGCATGGCGGTGCAGCGCTCGGTGCTGGACGAACCGATCACCGTCGTCGCGAAGTTCCGTCCGGCATGGCTGCGCGCCGTCGCCGAGGAACCGGGTGTCGCCGAGGCCGGGTCGACCGCCGACGCGTTGTCTCGCTACCGGCCCTGAGCATCGGCGAGCGGATCGCGACCGTCCCACGTTCCCGCTGAGCCGTATGGCTCGAACCGGGCGAACAACTCCTCGACGAACCAACCCTCGGATCGCGCCCGCTCGGTCGCGTCGAGGTGCGCCGCGTCGAGCGAGGCGAATCGGCCGGCGGCCTCGAGTGACCCCCACAGACTGAACGTGCCGAGCCGCCCGACCGGCGCCTCGCCGATCCCGACCAGGCCGAGTAGCCCGTCGGCGTTGCGTACCGACCGGTTGACCGCTCGCGAACTCCTGGCGAAGGCGCGCCATGACCGCCAACGAACTCGGGCTCTGGTCACGATGACGACCGGCCCGTCAGCGCGGCCCCTGACCAGTCGATCGGTCACCGCGACGCCACACCAGCCACCGTGCTCGCCGAGCCCGCGAAGGCGCACGTGCCACGCCTCGTCACCGCGACGCCACCGTTGAGCGATCGGGTGCGTCAGGAGAAACCGGTCGAGGTCCGACTCGTCTCGCCAGACGGCGAACAACGCCGACCGACGCAGATCGGCTCCGGACGCGGAGTCGCTCCCCCTCCCGGTGCCGAGTACCCGCCAGAACGACAGACCGTCGACGTGCCGGAGACGCCGGCGATCGAGGACCAGCCGCGCAACCACCAACGGTTGCCTGCCCGGGCGCTCCCGCACCAGATGGAACGACGCAATCCGACTCACAGTGCGCCATGCTGGCAGCCGTGCCGACCTCCGTCGCGATCCTTCTGGTGGGTGTCGTCGGCTACCTATTGGGGTCGGCCTCGGTGGCGAATCGAGTGGCACGTCGGCACGGCATCGACGACCTGCGCGAGGTCGGCGACCGCAATCCGGGCTTCTGGAACGCCAAGGAGCAGATCGGAGCGCGTGCGGCGCTTCCGGTCTTCGGCGTCGACGTTGCGAAGGGCGCGCTCGCCGCCGGGTGCGGAACACTGCTCGCCACGACCGGTCCGTGGTGGTTGCCGTACCTCGGCGGCGGCGCGGCGATGGTCGGGCATGCGTGGCCGGTGTTCGCCGGTTTCCGGGGTGGGCGCAGTGTCTTGACCTTCGTCGGAGCGGCGCTGGTGTTCGCACCGGCGCCGGCGCTCGCCGCGGTCGTGTCGGCGGCCATCGTCTGGGCCGTCGCGCGTCGCTTCGCGTGGGGTGCGAGAGCAGGAGTGGCGGCATTCCCCCTGTTCCAGCTCCTGCTCGAGGGTCCGCGGCGCACTGCGCTGACCGGGATCCTCATGACGTTCATCGGCATGCGCTTCCTCCAGGCCCACCGGCGCGGCGATGTTCCATCACACGGCGCCGGCCTTCACACCAGGTAGATGCGCCCCCGCCATTCGTGGCGTCGGGCGCACGCGCTCCGTGCCACAGCGGCGACCGCGACGGCGTCAGCGAGCGGGGAGGTCCAGTAGGCCAGGTCGTTGTGTGTGAACGCGGTTCGGGTGCCGATCAGGGTCCCGAACCGGGCGGCGAGCGCGAACACATCGATGACGTCGACGCGACCGGTCGCGAGCCTGATCAGCGGCACCGGAAGTGCGAGCGTCAACGTGACGAGGTCGAACAACACACGCCAGATCGATTCGGCGCCGGGTAGCCCGATCGATCTGCCCCACCCTTCCCAGGTCGCGCACAACGATTCGTACAGCTCGACGGTCAGTAGCTCGCCGGCCTCCAGGAAGTCGACCCGTCCGCCGGCCGCCGCAAGGTGCCGGGCCAGGGCGACATCCTCGACGACGGAACCGGCGACCGCCTCCCAGCCGCCCAGCGACCGCATCATCTCGCTGCGGACGGCCATGCACTGTCCGTTGACGAGCAGGCGATCCGGTGACGGTGACCAGCCAGGCGGACCGAAACGGTAGACGAGGGTCGTGAGCATCGAGGCGTGCAACCAGCGAGCACCTGACGAGTGGCCGGTGAATCGTCCGGCAACGCTCAGCAGATCCGTGCCGTCCGCCACAGCTCGGCGCACCAGTGCGACCGGCAGCTCTGGCCGGGGACGGGTGTCGGCGTCGAGGAACACGATCCAGTCGCCCGATGCGACGTTCAGGCCGCGCTGGAGTGCCCAGGCCTTGCCGGTCCAATGTTCGGGGCGATCACCGGCCTCGACGATCCGGGCACCGGCTCGCTCGGCAACGGCGGCGGTGGCGTCCGCCGAGCCGTCGTCGACCACGATCACCTCGCCGATGCCCGGCGCCCCGACGATCGACTCCAACAACGGCCGGATTCGGCAGGCCTCGTTGCGAGCCGGAATCACCACCGAGATCGATGCATCGCACGGACCGTTCGCGACAGCCAGCGGTGAACGGACACCGATCACTCGCACCAACCGAGTCGACACCGCGCCGAGCGCGACGGCCCGAACGATCGCTCCGAGCGCGAATCTCACCCGTGCCGCTCGGCGACCAGGTCGGCCACGATCCGAGCACCGATCGCGACCATCGGGAGCCCACCACCCGGGTGTGCCGAACCGCCGACGAGGTACAGGCCCTCGACCGGCCCGACGTTGTTCGGCCTGGCGAACGCGGCCCGCTTGCCGTTGGACGACGTGCCGTAGATCGCTCCCCCGACCGCCCGGTAGCGCGCTTCGAAGTCGGCCGGCACCAACGTGCGCGTGAAGTCGATTCGGGTACGGATGTCGAAGCCGCGCTCGGCGAGCCGATTCAACACCGACGCCGTCGTCAACTTGCGATCGAGGCCGACGGCGGACGGCGTGTTGACGAGCAGGTACCAGTTCTCACCATCGCGCGGCGCTCGGCTCGGGTCGGTCATCGATGAGACGCAGGCGTACACGGTCGGATCGATCGCCATCTGACCCGACTCGAGGTACTTGAACTCCTGGCGGTCGTGGAGTGAGAAGAAGACATTGTGGTGGGCGATGCCTTCGGTGCGGCCGCGAACCGCGGCGCAGATCACGAACGCGCTCGTCGAGCGACCTGCCGCGTCGAGCCGCTTGGCCTGCTTGGGGTGGGGCAACAGATCGGTGTAGAGATGGGCGGCGTCGACGTTGGACACCACCACGTCGGCCGGCTCGGATCCCCCGTCGGCGAGCTCGACGCCGGTGACTCGCCGGCCCTCGACGTTGACCCGGCCAACGTCGATTCCGAGCCGAACCACGACGCCCATCCGCACGGCGACCCGTTCGAGTGCGTCGCGCAAGCGGCCGAGGCCACCCATCACGTACCAGCAGCCGAATGCCTGCTCGACGTGGGCGATGCACGCGAGTGTGGCGGGCGCGTGGAACGGCGACGAACCCGAGTAGGTCGCATAGCGTCCCACCATCTGCTGCAACCGCGGATCGTCGAAGTGAGCGGCGGCCGACTTGGCGAGCGTGCGGTTGCCATCGATCCGAGCGACATCGAGGGGCGAGCGCATGCGCGACAGCATCGCCAACGGCGATCCCATCGGGCCGGCGAGAAAAGTGCGCTCGCTGATCGTCCACAGCCGCTCGGCGTGCTGGGAGAAGCGCTGCCATTGCGCGCCGGCGCCCGGACTGAACGCTTCGAGCGCCGCCGACATCGCCGAGGGATCATCGGGGACTTCGAGCGTCGAACCATTCGGCCAGCGGTATCGGATCTGCGGATCGAGCCGCACCAGTTCGACCTCGTCGGCGAGCGCCGCGCCGGCGACCTCGAACAGCTCGTCGAAGATGCCCGGCAATGTGAGCAGTGTCGGGCCGAGCTCGAACGAGTATCCCCCCTCCTCGAGGGTGGCGAGCTTGCCGCCGGCGATCGGATTGCGTTCGAGCACCTCGACCTGATGGCCGGCGGCAGCGAGCCGGATCGCAGTCGCCAGGCCACCCACCCCTGCGCCGACGACGACGATCTTCACAACCGCCGTCCTAGCAGACGTGCGGCGGCCAGCGCCGCGACCGGCAACATGGCGGCGCCACCGGCGATCGCCACCCTGCGATCACCCAGGAACGTCGCGAAGCCCACGGTCTCCATCGCCGCCACGACGCCGTACTCCGCGACCAGGTCGGGTGCAGGCTCGGCCGGAGGGACCATCAGCTCGAGCACAGCCATCACGCCCACCGCTGTCACGAACCAGCCGCCGAAGTTCGAGATCGGACTACCGCGATAGGTGGTGCGCGAAGACCCGCCCGTGCGTGCCCAGCCCCAGTACCCCTCGGCGACCATCTGCGGATCGAGGAACAGGTCCCACGCGGTGAGCGCCGCCGCGCCGGCGACGAGTCGGGCGACGCGATTCGAACGCCTGCCCAGCGCCGCATGCGCTGCCTCGCGCGCCGGGAGCGCCATCGCGAACCAGGCGAGCGGCACGTGGGCCGGCACGCCGGCGACCTGCGGCCTGAGTGCGGCGGTGTATCGGTAACGCCCGAACGGACGACCGGTCACGGTCCCGACGTGCTCGACCGCCGCGGTCAGGGCGGCCGTCATCCCGGCCGCGCCGAGCGCCCGACGCGGACCCCAATGCCGCGTCGCCGAGGCGGTCGATGCCACAAACCCGCCACCTACCACCAGCGAGGACAGCAGCCGACGCCCGAGACCGAGGCGCGGGCTGCAGGGCATCGCCGCCATCGCAGCCACGGTCACCGCCGAGGCCACCGCCTGCACGGCCGGGGCCTTCATCGACACGGGGCGCGGTCAGCGGTGCAACGAAACCCGACGTCGCGGTTCGACAGACCGGAACGGCACACCCGAGCGGGCGCCCGTACGCCTGACGCGAGCCATCGAGGGGCCATCGCAGCGAGCGTCCACGCGCTCAGCACGACTCGGACTCGATCGGGAATCGCTGCGCGAGCGCCGACAAGATCTCGAGATGACGCAGCAGGAACGCACGCTCGTCGAGTCGCTTGCGACGCATCCAACCGGTGACTTCGTCGTTGCACTTGCTGGCATTGCATGCGCCACAGGCCGGCGCGATGTTGTCGAGCGTGTACCTGCCACCCCGCGAGAGCGCCAGTACGCAATCGCGCTGGAGCGGCTTGTCCGACGCTCCACAGTAGGCGCAGCCGCCCCAGGCGGCCTTGAGTGCGGTCCACTGCTCGTCGCTGAGATCGTGTTCGACCCGGGCCATTCGCCGTTGACGTTTGCGGGCGCTTCGCGCACGACGACTCCGGTTGACCGCCATTCGGAGAGCGTAGGCGCTGTGTCGGACCTGCCAGGCGACAATCCGACCCGGCCTGCCGGATCACTCCTCATGCGAAAGGTCGCTCGTGCCGATAGAGAGTGCGTGGTGAGCAAGGCGCGTCAGCGGGCGGAAGTGGTCTACCCCTATGGCGCGCCCGCCGTTCACGGGCTCGATGCCGGGCGGGATCAGGCCCGGCGGGCACAGCGCCGTCGCCGCCGTCGCGACCATCTCAGGACATTGATCGTGGCCACAGCGCTGATCGCCGCGGTCGGCGGTGTCGCGTGGTTCGTCTACGCCGCGTACATCGAACACGACACGAACGAACAGGTCGATTTCGATCGTCGCGTCGCCGAGTTGAATCGTGAGCGGGAGGGTGAGACGGTCGGCGACATCATCACCGAGCTCGAGCAGACCCCGGCCTGGAACGGTCCGGGCAATCCGGCGTTCGGCGTCGGCAACCCCTGAGCCGGTCCGGAGCACTCCCCTGTGCCCACCGGTCGATCGAGCGGCATGCTCAGACCAGCGAGAAGCCCTTTCGCACGGGCCGGATCGTGCGATCGACGGTGAAACCGAGCGAGGCGTAGAGGGCCCGAGCGCCGGCGTTGTCCTCGCGCACGGTCAGGTGGATCGGATCGCTGTCGATGCGCCGTAGTTCAGCGACACCCGCTCGCACCAGCTCCGCCCCCAGGCCTCGGCACCGGTACGAGGCGGCGACCCCCAGGAAATCGATGTAGCCACTGCCGTCAGGTTGCCGCTCGACGGCGACGTACCCGGCCACGCGTCCATCGACCTCGGTGACCAGGCGGATATGACGGTCGTCGCAGTCCGCGATGAGCTGGCGAGCGGTGGTGTGCGTGCCGGGGAACAGCTCCTCGTGCAGGGCGCCGACGGTCGCGAGGTCATCAGGTGTGACCGGGCGCATCTCCAGGTGGGCTGGTCCGAGACTCGACCCGAGTCTCAACGCATACGAGCCGAGCTCGGCGGAGAACCCGATCGTCGTCGCCCAACGTTCGAGGCGATCGAATCGGGCGTCGATCGCGAACTCTTCCTGCGAGATGTCTGCGGGCACCAGACCACGTGCCGCGTCGTAGAGCTCTCCGGCGACCTGCTCCCAGCCGGTGGCCTCGACGAACGGGCCGAGCCAGTAGACACGACCGAGGTCGGCATCGCAATCGCCGACCAGCCATCCGACCAGACGATCCCGATCGAACGCCAGCGCCGACACGGACCGCCAGTCGATGTCGGCAATCTCCTCGTAGATGCCGGCGCGGTCGACCCCGAGATATGCGATGTGCCGCTCCGGCCGAATTTGAAGACGCGCCGCGAGGCCGACGAGGGCGTCGAGATCGCTCTCGGTTGCCGGGCGCACGTGCATGCCGCCAGTTTGGCAGGTGGCGAGTCGACTCAGCCGACGAGTTGCCGGGCGGTGACCACCAGCTTGGTCGGGGTCGGCACCCGCGCTCGCTCACTGAACACGTCGTAGCCGAGGCGTTCGATCCGCTCCAGGATCAGTCCGTACACGTCGTGCGCAGCACTGATGCACCGGGCCGAGCGCGACGGCAACAGGCCGATACCGTCGGCCGCCGAGTGGTAGAGCGAGCGGCAGCGGGCGATCTCGAACTGCATCAGCGCAACGAACTCGGGGCCCGCTCGCCGGTCGCTGAGCCGGACGCCGAACCGTTGCAGATCCTCCTGGGGCAAGTACTCACGACCCCGATCGAGATCCTCCGCGATGTCGCGCAAGAAGTTGGTCAGCTGGAAAGCGAGGCCGAGGTCGCGCGCCGGACCCAGCGCGGCCGCCGGATCGAGCGGTGTGAGGATCGGCAGCATCATCTCGCCGATCGCGGCGGCCGAACCATCCATGTAGACCAGCAGCTCGTCCCACGTCTCGTACGACCTGACGGAGAGATCCATCTCCATCGAGCCGAAGAAGCGACGAAAACACTCGATATCGATCCGGAACTTCTCGACCGTGTCGACCGCGGCACCGAGTACAGGGTCGCTGGATCGACCGGCATCGAGATCGGCGAAGAATCGACCGGAGAAGCGCGAGAGCGCGGGGCCGCGCTGATCGACGGCGAGACCGGGCTGGTCGACGATGTCGTCGGCGGTGCGGGCGAGCGCATAGAGCGCGTGGACGTGTCGCTGCTTCGAGCGTGGCAGCAGCTGTGTCGACCAGAAGAACGTCGCTCCGTGGCGGCGGCTGACTCTCGAGCAGTGCCGATACGACCGAGCGAGCGTGGCCACGCTCACCACCGATGGATCGACGAGGCGAGGGCGTAGTGATCGACCCGGCGAGCAGCGAGCTTGCCCGAAATCAGCACCATCGGCACACCGACCCCTGGCAGCGTCGACGACCCGGTGAAGATCAGCCCGGGTACCCGCTTGTCGACGTTGCTCGGCCGGAACGGGCCCGACTGGCGAAGGGTGTGCGACAACGAGAACGGCGTCCCACGTTCCATGCCCATCGACTCCCAGTCGAGCGGATCGAACAGGCGCTCGACGACGACGTCATCGATCGGATAGCCCAAGGCGCCGACCCGGCGCCTCAGGTCGTCGGCGTAGCGGGCGCCGTCCTTGCTCCAGTCGAGTTTGCCATCGAGGTTGGGCACCGGCTCGAGCGCGTACAGCGACATGCAGCCTGCGGGGGCCAACGAGGGATCGCTGATCGACGCCACGCTCACCAGCGTCGACGGGTCGGCCATTCGAACCCCGCGTTTGATCACCGACTTGAACGCATCGTCGAAGTCGTCGCCGAAATGGAGATTGTGATGCGTGGCGCCGTCGGGCGGCGCACCACGCACCCCGGCGACCCACAGCATGCACGACGGCGAATAGCGGCCCCGGCGCGCGGCACGCGGGGCCTCGACGCCGCCGAGCAGCGTGCGGTATGCCACGGGCAGGTCGACGTTGCAGACCACGGCGTCGGCGGCGAGACGGTCGTCCCCGCCCAGGTCGACACCGGCGACCGCGCCCTCGCCGGTGCGCAGGATTCGCAACACTTCGGCGTCATAGCGAATTCGCGCTCCGGCCTCGGTGACGGCGCGGGCCAGGCCGGTCGCGACCGCGTGCACTCCGCCGCGGGGAGCGAACACACCGGCGACGGTGTCCATGTATGTGATCACCGAGTAGATCGCGAGCGCTTCCCGCGGAGCCAGACCGGCGTACATCGACTGGAAACTGAAGACCCGTCGGAGGCGCTGGTCCTCGAAGAACGTCGCCACTTTCGAGTCGAGCGAACCAAAACCACCGTGCCGGATCAGATCGAGCATCGCCCGCCACGGTTTGACGAGATCGAGCACCGAGTCGTAGTTCGCCTCGATGAAGCGCGGCATCTCGATCTGATACAACTCGGTGAGCCACTCGCAGAACTCGTTGAACGCGCCGGCCTCGCGGGCGTTGGCGAACTGCCGGATCTCCTCGGTCATCGCAGCCCGGCCGTGCCTCACGTGCAACACGGAGCCGTCGGGGAACACGGCCCGATACATCGGGTCGACCGGCTCGATCGTGACGTAGTCGCTCATGTTGCGGTCGACCGCTGCGAACGTTTCGGCCAAGAAGTGAGGCATCGTGAACACGGTGGGTCCGGTGTCGAGCCGGAAGCCATCCTGCTCGAGGACGCCGGCGCGACCGCCCGGCTGCGACCCGCGCTCGAGCACCGTGACCTCGTGCCCGCCCCCTACGAGGTGGGCGGCGGCGGACAGGCCGCCGAGCCCGGCACCGATCACCACGACGCGCACGATCAGGCCACCCGCTGGCTGACGTAGGCAGCAAGCATCACGAGCTCGTCGCGCGCGACATCGACGATGTCGGCCCGTTCGATGGCTTCGATGGCCTCGTCGGCCAGCCGGACGATCGTGGCCTCGAGATCCGTGAGCGCTCCCGTGTCGACGATCGCCTGTCGGACATCGAAGACATCCTCGTCGGTGAGCTCGGCACGGCCCACTCTGGCGAGCACTTCGCGCTGGGGGGCTGTCGCGGCGGCGAGCGCTCGCGCCAGCAGCGGCGTCGGCTTGCCTTCGCGAAGGTCGCCACCGACGGGTTTGCCGGTGGCGGCGCTGTCACCGAACGCACCCATCACGTCGTCGCGCATCTGGAACGCGTCGCCGAGCGGCAGGCCGTACGCGCTGAGCACGGGCGCGAACTCGTCGAAACGATCGGGTGCCGCGAGCGCTGCGCCCAAGTGCAGCGGGCGCTCGATCGTGTACTTGCCCGACTTGTATCGACAGATCCGCTCGGCCTGAGCGACATCACGGACGCCGCTGACCGAGCCGAGGATGTCGAGCACCTGGCCGACGTTGAGCTCGATCCGCAACTCGTTCCAGATCTGCCACGCGACGGAGTTGGCGTCGGCGAGCAGCCGGTCGGCGTAGACGAACGCCAGGTCACCGATCAAGATCGCGACACCTTCGCCGAAGCGGCGCGATTCACCGGCCCAGCCCTGCTCGACGTGCAAACGGGCAAACGTCGTGTGTGTCGTCGGCTCGCCCCGCCGACTGTCGGCATCGTCCATGACGTCATCGTGGAACAGGGCGAAGGCGTGCATCAGCTCGAATGCAGCGCCGGCATCGGTGACCACCGAAGCATCCGGAGCACCGCCGGCCGCGACATGTCCCCAGGTACAGAATGCCGGACGCAACCGCTTGCCGCCGGACAGCACGAGCCGACGGATCTCGGCCATCGGACTGCGCAGGTCGGCGTCGAGAGCAGCCCATCGTTCGAGCTCGGGCGTCAGGACTTGATCGAGGCGAGCGGCCACCCGATCGGCGATCAGACGCAGGCTGGGGGGCGCTTCCGCTGTCACCGCTCAGAGGCTAGGGCGAATCGTCGGAAGCCGCGTCGCCGAACTGGGTGACGGCATCGAGATCGGCGATCACTTCGTCGATGCGCAGTCGTGCATTGCCGATTCGATCGCGACACAGCGCGATCAGGTCGGCCGCGCGCGCAACCCGATCGGCAAGCCGATCGACATCGACGTCGGACCCTTCCAGTTCACGCAAGATCGCGTCGAGTTCATCGAGCGCATCGGCGTATCCGATGCTGTCGGCGTCGGCAGGATCGCTCACGTTTCCTCGATTCGGCTGGTCAGGGTGCCGTCGGCGACCTGAGTGGTGATGATGCCGCCGGGGCGGGCATCGGCGATCGAACGAAGGACCGTACCGTCGTCGGCGCGGGTGATGCTCCAGCCTCGCCGCAGCAAGTTGACCGGGTCGAGCAAGGCAAGGCGGGTGGCAGCGACGTCGAGCTCGCGCCGGCTGGCCGCGAGGATGTGCGGGACACGGCGGCCGAGATGCGACGCGTTCGAGTCGATCTGGCGACGCGCCAGCTCGAGCTGACGAACGGGCGCTGCACGCAGGCGGTCGCGACGCATCGACAACCGTTCGTCGGCACGCTCGACTGCGGCGTGGGTGCTGCGAGCAATGCGATGGGCCCGCTCGGAGAGATCCCCGGTGGCGACGCTCAGCCGACGGACGGCGCACAACTCGATCGAGGCCCAGCGCTGTTCGACGGCGGTGCGATAAGCCGTGACCAGCTCGATCAAGGCGCCTGCGGACGCGGTGGGCGTCTTCAGCGACCGGTGGGCGACCTCGTCGGCAACACTGGTGTCGATCTCATGACCGAGCCCCGTGAGCACCGGGAGTGGGCTCATGGCGATCGCGAGCGCGATCTGTTCGGCGTCGAACGTCGCCAACTCGTTTCGGGCCCCACCGCCTCGGATCACGACCACGACGTCGAGGTCGGATCGTGCGGTCAGCGTGCGGATCGCGGCGGCGACCGACAGTTCGGCGAACTCGCCCTGGACGCGCGTGTCGCAGACCCGCAGCGAGAATCCCAGCCGGCTGTCGACCAGCTCCTGATGGAAGTCGTGCCATGCCGCGGTGCCCACGCTGGCGACCACGCCGACTCGAAGCGGGGCGAGCGGCATCGCTCGACGACGGTTGGCGTCGTACAAGCCGGTTGCGACCAATCGTCTGACCACCTGATCACGGGCCTGCGACAACTCGCCCAGGGTGAACCGAGGATCGATGCCCGCCATCTTCAGGCCGAGCCGGCCATTCGGGGCGTAATAGTCGAGCTCGCCGAAAATACGCACCTTCATGCCGTTGGCGAGTTCGAGCCGGTTCTTCTTGAGCAACGGCGTGAGATTGCGTTTCATCGGGGCGAACAGCGACACGTTCAACACCGCCTTGCCCTGATCACCGTGTTCGACCAGGGCGAAGTAGGTGTGCGGCCCGCTGTGACGCAAGCCGTCGATCTCACCACGGACCCACACGCCGTCGATGAATCCGCGCCGCAGTTGGTCGTTGATGGCGTCGGCCAGTTCGCCGACGGTGTACGTCGGGTTGCTCGGGTCGTCGTGCGGCTCGTCACCGAAGTCGAACGCAGGCTGGCTCACGGCCCCGATTCTGCCCCATTCCAGCCCGTTCCGTTCACCGAACTGCAGCACCGGGTCTGCAGCATGGGGAACGGAACGGGGTGGTCGGGCGCTTCACGCCCCGAGACGGCGCACGTTCGCCGGCGTCGAATCGGGCTCGGCCTCGTCGAGTGCGGGGAACAGCTGACCGTCGATCGGCAAGTTGCGTTCACGCCGCACGGCCTCGAGCTGCTGCAACGGCTTTTCGAGCTGACGCTTGCGGGTGCCGACCAGCTCGTCGAACTGGCGGTCGAGCTGATCGAACTTGACCTTCACCTTGTCGAGCGTCTCGGAGTACTTCTGCCACTGGATACCGAAGCTGCCGATCAGGGCGAGGATCTGGTCGCTCGTCTGCTCGATCACGAAGTTGTCGTAAGCCTGGCGGATGACACCGAGGAAGGCGAACAACGTCAACGGCGAACACATCACGACCCGCTGGCTCATGGCGTCGTCGATCAGAGCCGGGTCACCCTCGTGGATGAACCCGGTGAGCTGCTCGTTGGGAAGGAAGAGCAGCACGTAGTCGACCGAGGACCGAGCCGACTCACGGGCATAGTCGCGCTTGGCGAGCTCTTTCACGCGTGCCCGGACGTCACGCAGGAAGGCGGCCCGATGGGCTTGCCGTTCGGCGTCGGTGTCGGCATCGAGGAAGCGCAGGTAGCCCGCCATCGGGAACTTCACGTCCATGTAGAGCTCGTGGCCCTTGGGCAGCGGGAACGTGAAATCGGGACGCCCGGTCGCGCCATCGAGTTGGGTCTGCTTGACGTAGTTGACGTTCTCGACGAAACCGGCGAGCCGCAACACGTCCTCGGCCATCCGTTCGCCCCACTGGCCGCGAGCGGTCGGGCTGGCCATCGCCTCACGCAATGCACGCGCCGATTCGGACAGCGTCTGGGTGACCTCGGCGTGGCTGCGGAGCGACTGGTCGACCTGGCCGAACTTCTGGGCGCTCGTGTTGGCCAGCTCGGTGACCATGGCGCCGAGCTTGGTGAGTTCGGTGCGCATCTCGGTGTGCACCTGGTCGAGGCGGGTGTCGATGACGTCCTTCTTGGCGGTCAGCTCGGCCGACGAGGCGGCCTGCGCCTGCTGCGTCGCTGCACCGAGCTGCTCGCGCTGCATGACCGCCGCCTGCCGGAGCGCGGCGAGCACCGCTGCGTCGCGGTCGGCAGCGGTCTGGGTGCGCATCTCGGCCAGCGCAGCTGCCATCGCCTCGTGCACGACCTCGTCGACCGGCACCGCGGGGGCACCGCTGAACTCGGACGAGATCGCCTCGTACCGCCGCCGGGTGACCCCGACGGCGACGAGCGAAGCGGACGCCCCAACGACCACCACGAGCAACATCACCAACATCACGTCCATACCGACCATGATGACCCTGGGGTGTCACAAGGTTCGCGGACCCCCGCTGACCTGGTGTTCCCTGGTGGGTCAGCCGCCCTCCAGAGGCCATGAGACGTCGGCGGGCATCACGGCGGGCCGAGGGCAGAGCCCATCAGGGCTGCCCGTCACGAGGAACCGACGGCATGTCCAGCGCGCCATCCATCACGCCCGTTCGGGGAACACGAAGCAGCGCTCGGCCAAGGTGCCGAGCGCATACGTCTGGTAGTCGATCCCGAAGTCCGAGTAGATCACCCGGCACCGATCGCTCCACGCCAGCGCCTGTGGCGACGAGATGCGGTGCACGACCTGCATCACACCACCCTCGTAGACGCGATACTCGGCCCACGTGCCCGGGAAGTCCTTGACGCATCCGATCTCGATCGAGGGCACGCCGCTGCGGATCATCGTCCGGACGCGATGTCGGTGCGTGTGCCCGGCTGCGTAGCCGAGCACGTGCCGGTGCCGAAGGCACAGGTCATCGAGCGCATCGCTGGAGTCGGGATGTATGCCGAAGTAGTCGTCGCTGCGGTTCGACTCGGGTCCGCTGGGCACCCATTGCTGATGATGACCCATCAGCAGGACGCGTCCGGCCGTCGAGGCGAGGCGATCGTCGATTTCCGCGAGCTGAGCGGCCCGCAACGCGCCGTTGGTCTGACGTGGAATCGTAGTGTCGAGCAGCCCGATCGTGACGCCGGGCAACGCGATCCATTGATCGCCCGCATACCGGGTTTGGCCCTGGTAGGCGTCGTGGTTCCCGCGCACGACGTGCAACCGATCGCCGAACGGCTGACGCCAGCACGCCTCGAACGCGGCCCATTCCTCGTCCCGCCCGTCGGCGGACAGGTCGCCCTTGACCACCACGGCATCCGGCCCGATCGCAGCGATCTCCGCCGCGGCCGACCGGTTCATCACTTCCGGATACGGCGGATCGCCGGGCTCCGGGCGAACGATCGGGCCGTCCGTACGCTGATCGATCACCCCGCACTCGGTCTCGCCGAAATGCACGTCGTTCACGGTTGCCACCCGGGCGAGCAGCTCACCCGCCGGACGGCCGAGCGTGCGGGCCGCGACGCCGTGGAACACATGCTCGCTGTCGGGCGGCAATCCGTCGTAGCGAAACGTCGTGGTTCCCTGGTGGAGCACCGCGAGATCGTCGGCGACGGTGGTCAGTTCGATCGGCCGCTCGTCCAAGTTCCCGTCAGCTCCAGGGACGATCCGCCCCTGCGAAGCGGTCGCGCTGCCACCAGCGGCCGCTGAAGCGCCAGGCCAACGTGCGATCGCGTTCGGGGTGACCCGTCACGACGGTTTTCGGCCAGAGCACCTCCACAGCGGCCACGATCGCGGCAGCCTCCGCGCTGGTGGGGGCGGGACTGATCGCGGCGTTCGGCTCGTGGTCGGGCACGCCGTTCAGCGTAGTGGGAGCCGCGGCGGCGGCGTCCACCGGCCGGAATCAGCTGCGTACGGCGCGGGTGCGCACGATCATGTCGTGGAACGTTCGGTTCTCCGAGTCCCACAGCGGCCACAGGAATCCGAGATAGCACGGCAGCGCGCTCAGGATCGTGGCGAAGTAGCGCCCGACGGCACGACCGGTGCCGATCGGTTGTCCGGTGCGTTCGTCGACGATTCGGTAGCCGGCCGCCCTGCGACCCCAAGTCGCGCCGCGTCCGAGCATCCGGCAGTAGATCACGGCATACACGACGAAGCCTGCGATGTACAGCAACGCACCGATCCCGGCCGTGGTACCGGTCGGGACGTCACAGGGGCGGGAGAACCCGTCGAAGTCGTTGCACAACCCGGCCTCCTTGGGGCCGGCCATGAACGTGATGAACCCCGGCAACAGGAACACCCAGCTGATGATGCCGTCGATGATCGTGGCTCCGACGCGACGCCACCATCCGGCATATGTGCGCTGAGGCTGGTAGACGGGAGCACCGCCATATGCGGGCGGCGGTGGCGGCGCACCTGGGCCACCCGGCGGTGGCGGGGGTGGGGGTGGGGGTGGTGGCGGTGGCGGCGGCGGCGGTGTCGGAGTCGTCACCCGATCAGTGTGTCAGGTCATGGCCGGGAGCCGAGTGATGCGCCGACGGGCCGAGACGCCCCGAAGATCGCTTGCCCCACCGGCCGCTCTACAACGGAACGTTGCCGTGCTTGCGCTGCGGCAGGTCTTCGCGCTTGGAGCGCAACACTCGCAGCCCGGCCACGACCTTGCGGCGGGTCTCGGCCGGATCGATGACGTCGTCGATGAAACCGCGTTCGGCGGCGGCGTACGGGTTGGCGTACTTCTCGGTGTACTCGTCGACCAGCTCGGCACGACGGGCCGCCGGGTCGGCGGCCTGTTGCAGCTCGCGTCGGTACACGATCTCGACTGCGCCCTGCGGGCCCATCACGGCCAGCTCGGCCGACGGCCATGCGAAGGCGAGGTCGGAACCGATCGACTTCGAGTCCATGACGACATAGGCACCGCCGTAGGCCTTGCGGGTGATGATCGAGATGCGCGGCACCGACGCCTCGCAGTAGGCGTACAGCAACTTGGCACCGTGCCGGATGATGCCGCCGTACTCCTGGTCGACGCCAGGCAGGAACCCGGGAACGTCGACGAACGTGAGCAGCGGAATGTTGAAGGCATCGCAGGTGCGCACGAAGCGGGCGGCCTTCTCGGCCGACTCGATGTCGAGCACCCCGGCCAGGATCATCGGCTGGTTGCCGACGATGCCGACCGGATGCCCCTCCACCCGAGCGAACCCGCAGATGATCGACTTCGCCCAGTGTGGGAAGTACTCGAAGAACTCACCGTCGTCGACCACCGATTTGACGATCTTGTGCATGTCGTACGGCAGGTTCGGGCTGTCGGGCAGGATGTCGGTGAGCTCGGGACACAGCCGATCGGGATCGTCGCCGAGGTCGTCGACCGGCGGCTGCTCGAGGTTGTTCGATGGCAGGAACCCGAGCAGGAAGCGCACGTCGTCGAGGCAGGCCTTCTCGTCGTCGGCCACGAACGTGGCGACACCCGACTTGGAGGCGTGCGACATGGCACCCCCCAACTCCTCGAGCGTGACGTCTTCACCGGTGACGGTCTTCACCACGTCCGGGCCGGTGATGAACATGTGCGACGCCTCGCGCACCATGAAGATGAAGTCGGTCATCGCCGGCGAGTACACGGCGCCACCGGCGCACGGCCCGAGGATGACGGAGATCTGGGGCACGACGCCCGAGGACTGCACGTTGCGCCGGAAGATGCCGCCATAGCTGGCGAGGCTGACCACGCCCTCCTGGATGCGGGCGCCGGCGCCGTCGTTGAGCCCCACGACCGGAGCGCCGGTCTTGAGGGCGAGGTCCATCATCTTGTGGATCTTCTCGGCGAACACCTCACCGAGTGCGCCGCCGAACACCGTGAAGTCCTGGCTGAACACGAACACCTTGCGACCGTCGACCGTGCCCCAGCCGGTGATGACCCCGTCGGTGTACGGCCGGTCGTCGAGGCCGGCGTCGTGGGCGCGGTGGCGGGCCAGCATGTCGAGCTCGTGGAAGCTGCCCTCGTCGAGGAAGTAGTCGATCCGCTCACGCGCCAGCAATTTGCCCTTGGCGTGCTGGCGCTCGACCGAACGTTCCGAACCTGCGTGGATCGCCGCATCACGGCGCGCGTGCAACTCGTTGATCTTGTCCTGCATCGACGTCACGCCACGCACGCTAGTTCGCCGGCCGGACGGAACCGCAAGGGCACGCGACCTGCGAGCGTTCGACCTCGGACTGGGCTGCGCATCGCCGGCGAGCGCGTCAAGAGCTTCTCAAACAGCGGCAGGATTCCTTACCATTCTCCGACAATCGACCGATAGTGAACTATGCGTTGCCGAATCGAGGAACCCGACAACGGTTTCACGCTCATCGAACTACTGATCGTGATCGTGATCCTCGGCGTGCTCGCCGGTGTCGTCGTGTTCGCCGTCGGCGGCATCACCGATCAGGGAACAGCGAGCGCCGAGTCGGCCGATGAACGCACCCTCGAGACGGCCGAGGAGACCCATCGGGCGCTGTACGGGACGTACACCGATGAGCCAGGGCTCGTGGCAGCGGGCCTCCTGCGCGACGAGTCGGATCTGTTCGACATCACCCTCGCCGGCAGCGACTACACCCTCTGGCCGAACGGATCGGCGCCCACCACGACCGTTGCCGGCCCACCCACCCCGACGACCACGCCCGGCCCACCCACCCCGACGACCACGCCCGGCCCACCCACCCCGACGACCGCCCCTCCGGTGCCGACGACGACCACTCCGGCACCGCCGACGCCCACCGTGTACGCCGGCTCGTACGCCGGGCAGTCGTTCGGCAGCGGATCGAAGACGCTGGTGATCATCGGCGACGGCACCGGAAGCGCCGCCGTGTTCTCCGAGCTGCAGGCCAACCCGCTCGCTGACACCGTGGTGATCTGGCTCGATTCCGGTGATGTGGCAACCACCCTGGACGTCGACAACGTGATGGCCGCCGTGCCCGCGCCCGACTACGTGGTCGCCGCCACGGCCGTTCCGCTCAATGGCGGGACCGCATACGTCGGGACGTACATGGCCAGCAAATGGGCGTGGCCGGGGACCTTCTGGTGGAGCTACCAGCTGGGCAATCCCTCCTCCGCCGTGCTGGCGTTGCATCTCTGATCTGCGCGGCATCGGAGGCCAGCAGCCCGCAGACGAGTGCTCACGCACCGAAGATCGTGGGATCGGCCCGCGGATCGCCATACGGCGCAGGACCGGGGCGGCCGGCCGGCGGCGCCCACCGCAACGCCGGCTGGGCCGAACGGCCGGCGATCGCGGCACATGCCTCGACGACGCCGTCCTCACTGACCAGCACCAGGTTCGCGGCATCGCCGAGCGGGACGAAGGTGTCCATGGCCGCAACCCGGGTGAGCGGGCCGACGTACCCGGCCGCGACCAGCCCTGCGACCACCCCTTCGCCGACGCCACCCGAATGACGGGTCTCGTCGACCACCACCACCCGTCCGACCTCGCGGGCGTGGGCGAGGATCTCGTCGATCGGCAGGGGTGCGAGCCACCTGAGGTCGAACACACGGCACGAGATTCCGTCGGCGGCGAGTCGTCGGGCAGCTCGCAGCGACATGTGCAGGCCGTTCGCCCACGACACGATCAGCACATCGTCACCGTCGCGCACCAAGCGACCCGCACCGATCGGGACGTGCTCGGCGCCCCAGCGGGCCGGCGGCGCGTAGGGCGCCGTCCAGACGCCATCACCGGGTTCGAAGAGATCGCGGGTGTGGTAGAGCGCGATCGGTTCGAGGAACACGCTGACCGTTGCGTCGCTGATCGCAGCCGCCACGCACGTCCGTAGCATCGGTGCGGCGTCCGACGGGTGCGCCGGACTGGCGATCACGAGGCCGGGGATGTCGCGGAGAACGGCGACCGAGTTGTCGTTGTGGAAGTGCCCGCCGAATCCCTTCTGGTAGCCGTAACCCGCGATCCGCACAACCAGCGGGTTGTTGTACTGGCCGCTGGAGAAGAACGACAAGCTGGCGGCCTCGCCGCGCAACTGATCCTCGGCGTTGTGCAAATAGGCGAGGTACTGGATCTCGGGGATCGGCAACAAGCCGGACACACCCAACCCGAGCGCCAGGCCCAGGATCGACTGTTCGTCGAGCAACGAATCGAACACCCGAGCCGCGCCGAACCGCTTCTGGAGCCCGCGGGTCACCCCGTACACGCCACCCTTGGCCCCGACATCCTCGCCGAACACCAGCGAGTTGGGCGTCGCAGCCAGCACGTCGACCAGCGTTCGGTTGATCGACTCCGCCAATGTGAGCCGGCCCTCGTGTTCGGGCAACGCCCCGCCGAACGCCGGTTCACGTCTCGCCCGGCTGCCCGGATACGAGACGATCGCAGCGACCTTGCCGGGCCGGCGCGGCGACAACTTCTGTACGACATCGTCCGCGTGGCCGAACGTCGGCTCGTTGATCAGATCGAGCGCCAGGTTTCGCACACCGGCGCGGATCGACAGGTAGCGGGCGACGAGCTCGCTCGGCGTTGCGAGACCGTTCGCGACGAGTGCCCGGGCTGTGCCGAGAATCGGATCGCGGGCGTGGTCCCGACGAATCGCAGAAGCGGTCCGATAGCTCGACTCCACGTCGGTTCCGGCGTGACCCATGAAGCGGACCGTGCGCATGTGCAGGAACGCCGGCTTGCCGGTGGTTCGTATCTCGTGGGCGAGCGCTGCCGTCGTGTCGTACACCGCCTGGGGGTCCGCACCGTCGACCTGTTCGTAGCGCAGGCCCGGTCGGTGTGCGAACGAGGCCTCGATCCAACCCGCCGGAGTCGGAACGCTGATCCCGAGACCGTTGTCCTCGCACAGCAGCAGCAGCGGAATCGGTAATCCGCCATGGGATACGTAGCAGGCGGCATTGATCGCGCCCTGGGCCGTCGAGTGGTTGGCACTGGCATCGCCGAACGAGCACACGGCCAGCGCATCGTCGGGCCAGTGGGTGGTCACGCCGAGACGGCGAGCCCTGCCGATCGCGAACGCCACCCCGAGCGCGCGCGGCAACTGGGACGCGATCGTGGAGGTCTGCGGAATGACACCCAGGGCGTGATGCCCGAACACCTTGTGCCGCCCGCCCGAGATCGGATCCTCGGTCAACGCCAACATCCCCGCCAGCACATCGCGAACGGCATGGTGCCCGGGTCGTTGCTGCGCCCGAGCGCAGTAGAACCCACCCGATCGATAGTGCAAGAGGGCCGGGTCGGTGATGCGCAGGGCCGCGGCGACCGTCGCATTACCCTCGTGGCCACTCGACCCGATCGTGTAGTAGCCGTGGCCCTGGGCGCGCAGCCAGCGAGCGCTGTGATCGAGCGCACGGCTCTCCACCTGGGCGGTGAAAATGTCGAGCAGCGGCGCCGCAACCGCGGAAGCGGCGGACTCGCCACGCTCGAGCGACCCGATCCCAGCGATCAACGAATGCTCGAGTTCGTGAAGGTCGTCTGGAAGCGGCACAACGGTCACGAGCAGATGGTACGCCCGTCGCCGTCGCTCGCGACCCACGAGAGCCGGCCCCGGCGGGTACGTTCGTCGGCGGAGCACATCGCATCGATCTGCTGGGACGGCTAGGGATGGACATGGACATGGTCGGCGGGAATGAACCCCTTCGCATGAACCATGACCGCCCACCGACGCCCGGGCCCGGCGTTTCCTCGTTCGAGGTACCGCTCGCCGGCGACGGCCCGCTCGCCCGGCGAGCTGCCCCCTCGGACGGCCCGACCGACCCGAGGCCCAACTGGCGCAGGACAGTCGGACTGGCATCGCTCGGCGGTGTCGGAGTCGGCATCCTGACGTCGGTGGTGTTGCTCGGCCTCGTGTGGGACGGTGGCGACGACAGCGACGGCATCGGGGGCGATCCGTCGAGCAACGTCGACGATTCCGGTCGCGGACCATCGCTCACCACACCGCCGACGTTGACCCCACTGGAACCGATACCGGTTCCTGATGGCACGCCGACCGCACGGTCGAGCGCCGGTCTCCCCGGTCGAGAGCGATCACTGGTCGAGCAGGTCACGGTTCCCGCCTACCCGAGCGTCATCGCGGGTGCGGCCCCGTCACCCGGCGAGTTCGATCTCTACGCCGCCGTCGCACAGCTGGGCGCCGATGTCGATCGCCGGAGTTCGACCCGGCTCGAGTTGGGCGTCGGGGGCTACCGCTTGGATGTCACCGCGGCGCGCGATGCAACCAACGATCGGTACGCGCTCACCATCGACGCCGGCGACCGCCCGGCCCGTTGGATCATCACGGATGCCGGCACACAGATGTACCTCGATTCCTCGTCCCCCGACGAGGAGCAGTGGCTACCCCTCGCCGGCGAGGACTTCGCCCAGTTCTACGGCTTCGACGAACTGCCGACACTGCTCGACCGATTGATGCAGGGGCCGGTCCGGTCTGACACGATCAGTTCGGCGAAGGTGACCCCCCGAGATTTCGTGCTCCTCGATGATGGCGACTCGGTCGCGAGGCAGTTCACGATCGAGATCCCCGGCGCGCTGATTCCGGAATGGCAGCTGTACGTGCTGGGCCCGACCGACGAGTTCCTGCCCTCGGACCGACCGAACGACTTGACGTACACCGTGTACGTCGACCGACGCAACGAGATCGTCCGGGTCACCGGGCTGAGCGACCTCGGCGGCATCCCACAACTCGTCGTGCACGACGCCGAGGCACCCACCGAACCGGTCGAGATCGACCTGCCCGACCCGGCGAGCATCAACGTCGACCCGCAGGGTCTCATGGGATGATCCATGCAGCTGGGCTGCGGTATCGCATCCACCCGATCCGCCTTCGCCCACCTGTTCCGCCCGGTCCGCTGAGCCGCAGGGCAGTACGGTCGCCGTCGTGATCCTGCCCGGCAGCGAGCCACTCGCGAAGTCGGTCGCCTCGGCGATTCGTTCCGGTGACCTCGATGGCCTGGGCGCGCTGCTGGCAGAGCACCCGGATCTCGCAACCGCCTCGATCGAGCACGCCGATGCCGTGCGATCACTGCTGCATGTCGCCACCGATTGGCCGGGTCACTTCCCGAACAACGCCGACACGGTGAGGCTGCTGATCGCTCACGGCGCCGATGTCGATGCACGCCTGCGCGGGCCACACGACGAGACGCCGTTGCACTGGGCCGCGAGCAGCGACGATGTGGCCGTCCTCGACGCGTTGCTCGACGCCGGCGCCGACATCGAATCCGACGGAGCGGTGATCGCCGGCGGCACGGCACTGACCGATGCGACCGCGTTCGGGCAATGGAACGCCGCCCGACGTTTGATCGAGCGGGGCGCACGCTCGACGCTGTTCGAATCTGCGGTGCTGGGGCTTCTCGATCGGGTGAGGGCATACGTCGAGACCGAACCGGCCCCATCGGCCACCGACGTTTCCCGGGCTCTCTGGGGCGCCTGTCACGGCGGGCAGCGGACGGTCGCCGAGTACCTGCTGGACCGAGGCGGGGACATCGATTGGGTCGCCCCCTGGGACGGGTTCACGCCGCTCGACGCCGCGCGCCGAAGCGATCATCTTGCGCTCGTCGATTGGCTGGTCGCCCGCGGCGCCGCGCCCAGTCCGCCCTGAGCTCGGCCCGCTGCGTCCGGATCAGCCGCCCGGTGGACGGTACGACGGCGTCTTGGCGGCCGCAGCGTCGACGTCGGCAACCGTCAACAACGGCTTCAGCGTGATGCTCACCGCACCGCTCGCATTGATCATGAACGACACCGCTGCGGCGCTGGCATCATCCGGGCAGTCGCAGATCCCCACGACGTCGGTGTCGCCGAAGGCGTAGTAGAAGCAATCGACCGACCCGCCGACCGATTCGAATGCGGCCGTGGCAGCTGCGAGCCGGCGCGTGCCGCCTTCCTGCATCAGTCCTGCGACGCCTTCCGGGCGGTAATTGCCGGTAACGAGGTACTTGGGCATTGGATTCTCCGTTCCGTGTTCGGTGACCGGAGGCCACCGGCTCGGAACCTAACACCCGTTGGAAGGGCCAGAATCCGGAGGCGTCTCTGCCCGCCGTCTGGTCGGTCCCATGCGCTTAGGTCGGGTTCGCCGGGCGGACGTACCGAATCCACCGAGACCACGGCGACGACGGCAGCGACCACCTCTTCGTGGCCGACCGGGCACGGGAGGGCCCCTCGACAGCCGCCGAATGGAGCGGCCTCACACCGGACGAAATCGACGCATTCGATCCATTCCTCGCCGTGGCCGGCGATCCGTTGTGGTGGGAAGCCGCTACGTCCCGTCCAGGTCTTGTTCTGAGATCGTCGCCGACCGGACTCCATCGATCTGGATGGTGATCGTGTCACCGGCATCGGCCGTGAGGCAGGCCTCGTCGACCCCGTTGTTGTTGAAGCTGAACTCGCTCTGGGAGTTCGGGTAGATGCAGGTGAACCGGCCGGGATGCACGTCGAATCCGTCGATGGTGAAGCTGGCGACGAGGCAGTTGTCGCCGTACCGGCACGGCTTCATCTCGCCTCGGATCCTCACCTGCGGGTCGGAGCCGACCGTGGTGGTCGTCGACCGAGGGGTGGTCGGCGGGGCCGGGGGAACCGTGGTGGTCGGCGGTCCAGTCTCGGGCGTGGTGGTTTCCGCCGAGTCGATCGGCGCCGACGGGCCGACGACGTCGAGTTGTTCGGAGGGATCGTTGCCCGAGCCCTCCAGCCAACGCCACGCGACGAAAGTCGTCGACGCGATCATCACGACAGCGACGAGGCCCCACCAGTTCACTGCCCACTGTGACGAGGTGCCGATTGGGGACAACGGCGACTGACCACCTTCATCGCCTGCCACGATGTTCGACAATACCGTTCGGCAGCTGACGGAAAGGTCGACCACGCGCAATGGCGCGTGTGACGCCCACGACCACTCGTACAGGAATGTACGAGTGGAGCCGGCGAATGCCGCCCTGTTCTGGCAGGGGGTGATGCCCGCTCGCCGATGGTGCCACCAGCCCCTCGTCGTGGCGCACTACGTTCGATCCGTGCGCACGTCTGCCGTCCTGCTCGTCGTCGCGTCCGCGGTTGTCGCCGGTTGTAGCGGGGCGCGCTCCGATTCTGCTGACGGCATCAGCGCGCCAGGATCGTCGAGCACCGCAAGCAGCCCATCGGTTCCCGCGACGCTCCAGTCGCCCACGGCCCCCGATGCAACCTCGGCGACGATTGCGGTCGAGACAGGCAGCTCGGCGGATGCGTCGACGACCACGACGAGTACCAGTACGACGGCACCCACGACCACGACAATGGCGCCGACGACAACCACGACCACGACAGTGGCGCCGACGACGACAACGACACCGCTGGTGGTTGCCGGGCCATTCGACCTCGGGGCGGCGTCGCTGGTTCTGGGAACATCCAACGAAGGTCGACCGATCGTGGCCGAGCGGTACGGCACGATCGGCGGACGACGCGTGCTCGTGATCGGTGTCATCCACGGCGACGAAGACGATGGAGTGGCGATCGTCGAACAACTGCGTGCCCGCGCCATCCCCGACAGCGTCGAGCTCTGGCTCGTCGAGTCGATGAATCCGGACGGGCAGGCAGCCCAGATCCGGCAGAACGCCAACGGCGTCGACCTCAACCGCAACTTCCCACACAATTGGGGGCCCATCGGCGAACTCGGCGACAGCCAATACGCCGGAACGGGCCCCGCCAGCGAGCCGGAAACGCAGGCAATGGTCAACTTCATCGAACAATTGCGACCCGACATCGCGATCTGGTACCACCAGGACGCCAATCTGGTGATACCCAGCACCGGTCGCGACGGTCGCATCCGTGCCCGTTACGCGGAACTCACCGGGCTTCCCGTCGCCGACTGCTGTGGCGGCGGGGCGGTGTACACCGGCATCGCCGCGACGTGGGCACGAAACGAGCTGAAACAGGACAGCGATGCCGTGCCCTTCATCGTCGAACTCCCCGGTTCGCTGACGACTGAACAGGCAACGACCCACGCCGACGCGGTGTTGACGATCGCCGCAGAAGGCTGACGGTCCACCCAGCAGATTGCTCGCCGCTCATCGCCCGAGACTCGATGACCGACGCCGTTCCGGGCGGGTCCGTCCGGATCCTCGATCGAAGGTACCGCTCGCGAACGCCAGCGGTGCGACGAGCAAGCAGGCAGGAGTAGGCGTGAGTGCGGTTGACCTGCGGGTCGCTACCCATCTTCGAGAATGGGCTCGATCGTGAGTTCGATGAGCCGAAGGAGGAGTTCCTCGCACCCGCGAGAGATCCCGGTGCATTCACCCAGGTGCTCCCGGTAGAGCTCGGTGAGTTCTGGATCGTCGAGGGCTTCGACGGCCATATCCAGCTTGACCACCCCCGACCACGACTGGTATTGCTCCTGATCGACGATCTCAGGGTCCACCCCTGCGAAGTAGCCGAGCAGCAGGGCCGCTGGCTCCGCTATTCCGAAGCGCGCTCGAAGCTCGGCGTCTCCTTCGGTGCTGGCCGTCGGAGAGTCCATCGCCGCCTCAAGGCCACGATTCCGTTGTTCCAGCTCTGCCGTCGTGGCCTGCTCCATCAACAGATCTGTCCGACTGTGTGCCAGCGCTTCCTCAGTGGCGGCGAGTTCGGCCAGAACATCGTCGTAGTCGCTCACCGGAACGGTCGAGTCGAGCAGCCACCACAGCCCACCGCCGATCACCATCGCCGCGACGACCAGTGCCGCGACCAACCACCGCCACCTTCGACGGTCAGCCGATGGGGTGACAGGGGACGAGCGGCCAGACACCTGCTCGGGAGCTGTGCGTACGGGTTCTTCATGGACTATCGACATGACACACCTCCTGTCTCACACCTTGAGCGAACGCCTTTCGTGTGCGCTGCACAAGAGCCGAAGTTCCCGCCACGCAGCGCGATGACTCTTCGACGGATCACAGTCGATTCGTACATCAACGCGTTCGTCACGAGTGACCGGCAGAGCGCAGTACCTAGGGCCCCTGGTCGGGTTGGTCGAGGATGCCGACAATGGCGTTGAGAAGTGATCGGCATGACCCGTCGTGTCGGTGCTTCGGCAGCGCTGGGCTTGTTCGTGAGCACTGCGGTGGCCTGCG
Organism: uncultured Acidimicrobiaceae bacterium; assembly: GCA_963701575.1. Classification (GTDB taxonomy): domain Bacteria; phylum Actinomycetota; class Acidimicrobiia; order Acidimicrobiales; family Ilumatobacteraceae; genus Ilumatobacter. Next base: position 17,939 of record CAVPAQ010000027.1, on the reverse strand, counting down.
AATCGTCCTCATCTGAATCAACAACCACAACAGTCGGTTCCGAGTCGGTGCATTGGCCCTCGATGTTTGACAAACTGTCAAATGTGACTTCTCTCGACGACGCCGCCACCGCTCCCGAGCTGGGGATGCCGACCGCATCGTTCACGTTGAACGGGCAACCCGTCGTCGTTCGACGGCCGCACCCCCACCTGCTGGCAGCACTGCGCGAGGAACTCGATGTCACCTCCCCCAAGGACGGGTGCTCACCGTCGGGGCAGTGCGGCTGCTGCACGGTGCTGATCGACGGCAAGGCCGTGGTGTCGTGCCAGCAGCCGCTGGAGAAGATCGACGGCAGCGAGATCATCACGCTCGAGGGCGTCCCCGAGGGCGAGCGCAAGGCATTCGCCGACGCGTTCGCTGCCAGCGGTGGCCTGCAGTGCGGGTTCTGTATCCCAGGGATCGTGATGCGCGCCAAGGCCCAGATCGACAAGAAGGGCGCCGCTTTGACCAAGCAGGCGATGGCGCCGCACCTCGGCGCTCATCTCTGCCGGTGTACCGGCTACGTGAAGATCCTCGATGCGATCGAGGCGGTCGCCCAGGGAACCGTGTGCACGCCGGCGCTCTCCGCCGAAATCGGAGGTGGCGGTGCCAAGTACGAGGCTGCCGAGCTGACGCTGGGCGACCGCGGATACATCGACGACATCCGGGTGCCCGGCATGTTGCACGCCGCGCTCCGGCTGACCGATCATGCCCGCGCCGAGATCACGTCGATCGACACCGGACGCGCCGACGCCGCAGAGGGCGTGGCTGCCACGTTCACGGCCGCCGACATCGCCGGCACGCTGCGGGTCGGCATCATCTACAAGGACTGGCCGGTGATGATCCCGATCGGCGGCACCACCTCGTGCCCCGGCGACGTGCTGGCGATCGTCGTCGCCGAAACCCGTGAGCAGGCCCGGGCGGCGGCCGAGCTGGTCGACGTCGGTTACACCGTGCACCGACCCAATACCGATCCCGTCGCAGCGCTCGCGCCGGGGAGCCCGCTGTCGGTGTGGGGCACCGAGTCGAACACGCTGTCGGTCAGTGCCTATCGACGTGGCGACGATGTCGACGAGTTGCTCGACGCCAGCGCGTTCACCGTCCGCGAGACGTTCGTGACACAACGCATCGAGCACGCGTTCCTCGAGCCCGAGTCGACCTTGGCGGTGCCGTCCGGCGATGGCGACGACCGCACGATGCACGTCTACTCGGGCGGCCAGGGCGTTTGGGACGACCGTGACGACATCGCCGGGATGCTTGCCGTCGACACGTCCCGGGTCACGGTCGAGCTGGTGTCGAATGGCGGCGCGTTCGGTGGCAAGGAGGACATGAGCAACCAGGCCCACGCCTCACTCGCCGCATGGCTGCTGGGCCGACCCGTCAAGTGCACGCTGTCGCGCGAGGAGAGCTTCCGGATCCACGCCAAGCGCCACCCGATCACGCTCGAGTACGCCGCCGGGTGCGATGCCGAAGGTCGCCTCACGGCGCTCAAGGTGCGCGCGATCGGCGACTCCGGCGCCTACGCGAGCGTCGGCATGAAGGTGCTCGAGCGCGCCGCCGGCCACGCCTGCGGCCCGTATCGGTGGAAGGCGCTCGACATCGAGGCGACCGCCGTGCGCACCAACAACCTCGTGTGCGGTGCGTTTCGTGGATTCGGCGCCAACCAAGCCCAGTTCGCGATGGAGGGTGTGATCGACCGGCTGGCCGAGCAGGTCGGCATCTCCGGGTGGGAGATCCGCAAGCGCAACGTCATCCACCCCGGCGACGAGTGGGGGCCCGGTCAGATCATGGACGACGGCGCGGGTGGCGCGGAGGCCGTGCTCGACGAGATCAAAGGCGCCTACGACGACGCCCGCGCGGCCGGTAAGGCGATCGGGCTCGGGCTCGGGCTGAAGAACTCCGGGCTCGGAAACGGCTTCCGCGAGGTGTGCGGTGCCGTGATCCGATTCCGCAGTGACGACGGGCGGGTCGAGGTGCGCCATGGCTTCACCGAGATGGGTCAGGGTGTGCACACCGTGGCACTCCAGGTCGCCGCCGAGGAGCTCGGCATCGACCCGAATCGCATCGACGTGATCGTCGACACCACCCGCCAGCTGGGCTTCGGCCAGACGACCGGATCGCGCGGCACGCTGATGACCGCCGGCTCGGTGCAGCTGGCCTGCCAGGCTGCGATCGCAGCCGACTGCATCCCCGACATCGACCACACCGCCGAGTACGTCGTCGACTGGACCCAGAAGCTCGGCGATCCGAACGTGGCGAACCCCACCATCCACTCGTGCTTCAGCTTCGCCGCTCAGCTGGCGATCGCCGATCGCGAGACCGGCGCGATCGAGAAGGTGATCGCCGTCCACGACGTGGGCCGCGCGGTCAACCCGATGCTCGTCGAGGGTCAGGTCGAAGGCAGCGTCCACATGGGCCTGGGCTACGCCCTGACCGAGGACTTCCCGACCGATCCGGAGACCGGCTTTCCGACCAACATGACGCTACGTTCGCTCGGCATTCTGCGGGCCAAGGACGTGCCGGAGATCGAGGTCCGGATCGTCGAGGTGCCCCAGCCCCGATCGCCGTACGGCATCAAGGGCGTCGGCGAGATCGGGCTCGTACCCACCGCCCCTGCCGTCGCTGCCGCCCTGCGCGAGGCGACCGGCGTGTGGCACACCCGGCTGCCGATGAGGTCGGCCGACTGACCACCCGATCGCCCGTTCTGGGCGTTCGCCCGTTCTGGTCGGCACCATCACATCGGGCAGGCACCCATTTCCTGACGAGAACGGGTTCGGTCACGCGGGCGATCGGAGACGGCGCCAGCGGGCCTCGATGTCACCCGGGTCGAAGATCGCGAGGCGATCCTCCTCGACCAGATTGATGTTGGCCCTGACGATCGCTTGGTTGGCCTCGCCGACGAATATCCGTAGCTGCTCGATCGTGTCCGCCTGCCAGAACCGGACCAACGCCTGCGACACCACCAGTTCTGCCGTCTTGCGGCGGTCGTGGCTGAGCTCACGCTTGACGAACTGCTCGGCCCACCATCCCTCGCCCCGGGGTTGGTCGAGGTCGAGCGGCTTGCCCCGGAGCGTCGGCGTGTCGAGTTCGCCGGCGGCCGCTGCATGCGCGAGACGCTCTTCGACGAGTCGCTCGACCCAGCTCATGGGCGCCACGCTACGTCGGCCGATGGTGCGGGTCCAGCGGCACGACGTGATCGAGATCGGGTGCCCCGACGCGACGATGGGACCGCCGCAGCGGTCCCATCGTCAGCAACCGAAGGGATCGTCAGCCGATCCAGGCCTGCCAGACATCCTGATGGGCGTCGACCCACGCGGCAGCGACCGCTGCCGGGTCTTCTCCCTCGATCTCGAACGCCGGCAGCATCTCGAGCTGGTCGTCGGTCGTGATCGTGAACTTCTGGAGGAGGGCATAGACATCGGGTGCCTTCTGCTCGAGACCAGCCGAAGCGGCCTTGATCAACACGTCCTCGGGGTAGTCGCAGTCGTAGCCACCGTCCGACGCTGCCGCCGAGGCGCTGCACTCTTCGGTGACCGGCGGCAGCTCGACCTTGACCAGGTCGTACTTGGCCACGGCAGCGGTGGGTGTCCACCAATACATCACGACCGGCTCGGTGGCGGAGGCCCGAGCGTCGAGCTCGGCGATCGTGGCCGGCTCGGAACCCGAGTACTGCACCTGGAACGGCATGTCGAGGTTGGCGATGATCTGCTCGTCGAACTGCGAGTACGAGGGGTCGGTCGCCAGGAACCGGCCGAGATCACCGGACTCGGCGGTGCCGAACAGCGATGCCGCCTCGGGTGTGGTGAAGCCTTCCCAGGTCGCCAACTCGGGGTGGGTATCGAGCACGTACTGCGGCACGAACCAACCGATGCGACCCACGGCTCCGAGGTCACCGAGATGCACCACCGTGCCGTCGTCGAAATAGGCGTTCTCCTCATCGGTGATCCCCGACGGCCAGATCTCCAACACGGCATCGAGGCTGCCGTCCGCCATCCCCGTGAACATCGCGTCGTTCTCGTTCACCTCGGTGATCTCGACCGGGTAGCCGAGGTTGTTCTCGATGATGTTCTTGGCGACCTCGACATTGAGGCGCGATGCCGACCACGGATTCACGATCAGCTTGATCGTCGGCTTCGACGAGTCGACACCTTGCATGTCGTCGGACGGCGCCGTCGTGGCGACCGCTGCAAGGGTGTCATCACCCGCCGTGGCGGCGGCCGGTTCGTTGTCGTCGCTACCACATGCGGCGACGCCCACTGCAGCCAGTACAGCGAGTGCTACGAGTCGTTTCTTCATGTCTCCCCCTCTGTCGGCCGACGGCCGATCTCGTTTCGCATACATTACTCGTGATGAGCATCGACGCTGCCGCACCCGCCTGTATCCAGGTTCGAGGCTTGTGGAAGGTGTTCGGCTCCAAACCGGAGCGGGCCGTCGACATGGCCGACCAGGGCGCCACCCGAGCCGCCGTGCTCGCTGCCACCGGATGCACGATCGGGGTCCGCGATGTCTCGTTCGACGTGATGCTCGGCGAGACATTCGTGGTGATGGGCCTGTCGGGCTCCGGCAAGTCGACACTGGTGCGTTGCGTCGCCAGGTTGGGCGATGTCACCAAGGGCCAGGTCACGCTCGACGGCGACGACCTCACGGCGATGGACGAAGCCGCGCTTCGGGAGATCCGACGCAAGAAGCTGTCGATGGTGTTCCAGCACTTCGGCCTGTTCCCGCACCGCAGCGTGATCGACAACGCCGCCTACGGGCTCGAGGTGCAGGGCATCAAAAAGTCCCAACGGCACGCCGAGGCGCAACGCGTTCTGGATCTGGTCGGGCTGGCGGGTTACGAATACCACTATCCGCAACAGCTCTCCGGTGGCATGCAACAGCGCGTCGGATTGGCCCGCGCCCTCGCGGTCGATCCGGAAGTGCTGTTCTTCGACGAACCGTTCTCGGCGCTCGACCCCCTGATCCGGCGCGATATGCAAGACGAGCTGATCCGGCTGCAAAGCGAACTCCAGCGCACGATCGTGTTCATCACCCATGACTTCGCCGAGGCGATCAAGTTGGGTGACCGGATCGCGATCATGAAAGACGGCGTGTTCGATCAGATCGGCACCGCCGCCGAACTGATCACGAACCCGGCGACCGATTACGTCCGCGAGTTCACCCACGACATCCCGAAGGCCAAAGTGCTCACGGCGGCCGACGTGATGGTGAACGGAACGGGCGGGTCGCGCCGCGTGCACGCCGACGATCTGGTCGAGACGCTGATCCCGATGCTGCTCGACGACCCCGAGCCGCTCGACGTCATCGACTCCGCAAGCATCTCGATCGGGGCGGTCGATCGAGCCACGGTGTCAGCGCTGCTGACGGAGCTGCCGTGACAGCAGTGCCGCTCGGCGTCGCCACCGAGCGGCGGATCGATACCCGACGCTGGATGCCGTGGGCGGTACTCGGAGTCGGCGTGGTTGCGCTGCAGGCCGCGTTCGCATCGGCCGACACGTTCCCGGCCAAGCTCGACACGACGTTCTCCGACCCGATCGACCGAGCCGGTGCGTGGATGCGTTCGAACCGTCTCGACCGCACGATCGACAGCCGGTTCGACCCCGGGCACCCACTGTTCACCAAGTTCTTCACGCCGATCTCGAACTTCATCGATGCCGCCATCGGTGACCTCACCGACCTGCTGCTGTGGGCGCCGTGGTTCGTCGTCATCGCCGCGGTCGCCCTCCTGCCACTCAGCCGCCGAATGTGGACGGAGGCCGCCGCAGTCGTCGCCGCCTTCGTGTACATGGGTTTGTTCGATCTCTGGAAGCCGAGCATGCAGACCCTGTCGCTGATGACGGTGTCGGTGCTGTTGGCAGTGGCGATCGGTCTGCCACTCGGCGTCTGGGCGGCGATGCAGCCGCGGGTCGAGATGGTGCTGCGACCGGCACTCGATGCGATGCAGACGATCCCTGCCTTCGTCTATTTCCTCCCGCTGTTGATGCTGCTCGGCATCGGCAACACGCCGGCAGCCGTCGCCACCGTCATCTACGCGCTGCCACCGGTCGTTCGCCTGACGACGCTCGGCATCAAGCAGGTGGCCGGCGCGGCCGTCGAGGCGTCGACGATGTTCGGGGCGTCTCGTCGACAGACGCTCATCAAGGTCCAGCTGCCGATGGCGGTCCGCACGATCGTCACCGGGATGTCTCAGACGGTGATGATGGCGCTCGGCATCGTGGTATTGGCCACGCTGGTGGGGGCCACCGGGCTCGGCAGTCCGATCCTCGAGAGCCTCAACCAGCGCCGCCCTGGACGCGGGCTGGCAGCCGGCTTCGCGATCGTGGCGATCGCCCTGGTCCTCGATCGCATCTCGCGAGCGATCGCCGACAGCGATCCGACTCGGCGCGTTCCGAGGACGTGGCAGATCGCGGCCGTCGCCACGATCGTGGCGGCGACCGTGATCGGTCGGAGCGCCGGTTGGTCGACGTTCCCGGCGGCGTGGGATTGGACCAGCTTCGACCCGGTCGACGACGTCATCGACTGGTTTCGTGACAATTTCCGTCCGGTCACGCGATGGATCACCGACGTCGTCACGACCAAGCTCTATCTCCCACCACGCGACTTCCTCACCGACACCGTGGCGTGGCCCGTGCTGGTGTTCGTGACCGGGTGGGCGTGCTGGCGGATTCGCGGCACCGGTCTGGCAGTGTTCGCGTCGTCGGCGCTGATGACGATCGGCCTGATCGGCCTGTGGGAACCCTCGATCGACACGCTCGTACAGGTGATCATCTCGACCGTGCTGACCCTGCTCGTGGCAATCCCGTTGGGGGTGTGGGCGGGCCGCGACAAACGCGTCGAGCGAACGATCGGGCCGATCCTCGACGCCTTCCAGACGATGCCGTCGCTGGTGTACATCATCCCGTGCGTCGTGCTGTTCACGGTCGGTGTCGTGCCCGGCATCATCGCCACGGTCGTGTACGCGATGGTGCCCGGAGTCCGCATCACGGCGCTGGGGATCCAAGGTGTCGCCGAGGAGAGCATCGAAGCATCGCGAACCTTCGGTGCGACGCCACGGCAGACGCTGTTCGGCGTGCGCATACCGCTCGCCGCGCCGACGATCATGGCGGGCGTCAACCAGGTGATCATGATGGTGCTGGCGATGGTGATCATCGCCGGGCTCGTCGGTGCGGGGGGGCTCGGCTTCATGGTCACCGAATCGCTGGCCCGGAGCTACTTCGGGCAAGGGTTCGAGGTGGGATTGGCGCTGGTGTTGATGGCGATGATCCTCGACCGGTTCACCGAGGCCTGGGCTGATCGCCTGAAGCCGCCGTCATCGAATTGACGCCCCGTCGCCGACCCGCGCGGCACGCGTCTACCGTTGCCACATGAGCGCCAATCTCCGCAACTACGTCAAGTCCCTGTACGCCTTCGACCACGTCCTGAGTCTGACTCCCGATCGGGCGCTGACGCGCAAGTCGCCGTGCGAAGGCTGGACGGGCAAGGACGTCGTCGAACACGCCCTCGGCAGCGTGAAGATGGTCCAGAGCTTCGCGACCACGGGCCACGGACCCAAGTCGGCGCCGAAGATCGCAGCCGACAGGCTCGGACAGTGGGCCAGGCTCCGCGACACGACGCTCGAAGCGCTCGACCATCCCGGTGCTCTGCAACGGATCGCCCACGATCCGTTCGGGCCCGAGTTCGGCCCGGTCTCGATCGACGACCTGATCGCCTTCATGGGGGCCGACCTCGTCGTGCACGCTTGGGATCTCGCCCGTACCGCCAAGGTCGACGACCGCCTCGACCCCGCGCTGTGCAAGGCGAGCCTCGCGATGTGGAAGGGTCTGCCCGACGAGATCATGCGCGGCCCCGGCATGTTCGGCGCGGCGATCAAGCCGGCCAAGGGCGCCGACCCCCAGACCCGGTTGCTCAACTTCCTCGGGCGAGCGGCCTGATCGGTCCCCGCATCGAGCGGGCCTGTTCACACGACGTTCACATTGCGAACACGGCGGAGTAATCGCGCGCTGGCATCGTGCCGCTGCCCCTACAACATGCACTGGAAGGACCCCATTCGTGGCGTACCAAGCTGAATACATCTGGCTCGACGGCACCGAGCCGACGAACCTGCTCCGCAGCAAGACCAAGATCCTGCACGACGAGATCTCCGAGCCGCCGATCTGGGGCTTCGACGGATCGTCGACCAACCAGGCGACCGGCGACAAGTCGGACTGTGTGCTCAAGCCGGTATTTCATTGTCACGACCCGATCCGGGGTGGTCGCAACATCCTCGTGATGTGCGAGGTGCTGTTGGCGTCGAACATGAGGCCGCACGCCACCGACACCCGCGCCGTCACGGCACGGATCGAGAAGAAGTATGCCGATCGTGAGATGTGGTTCGGTCTCGAGCAGGAGTACACGATGCTCCGTGTCGACGGTTCGCCGCTCGGTTTCCCACCGGGAGGCGGGCAACCGGCCCCACAGGGCCCCTACTACTGCGGCGTCGGCACCGGCCGCATCATGGGCCGTGAGATCGTCGAACTCCACACGCAGGCCTGCATCGACGCCGGTCTGTCGATCTCGGGAACCAACCCAGAGGTGATGCCCGGTCAGTGGGAGTTCCAGATCGGCCCGCTCGGCCCGACCGCCGTCGGCGACCAGATGCACATCGCCCGATGGCTGCTGCACCGCATCGCCGAGGACTTCGACGTCATCATCAGTCTGGACGCCAAGCCGGTCAAGGGCGACTGGAACGGCGCCGGCTGCCACACCAATTTCTCGAACATCGCCATGCGCGAGAACTACCAGGCAGTCATCAATGCCTGCGAGGCGATCGGCGACAACTACATGGAACTCGTCGTCAACTACGGAGACGGCATCGAGGAACGCCTGACGGGCAAGCACGAGACCGCCCCGTGGAACAAGTTCAGCTACGGAGTCTCCGATCGCGGCTCGTCGCTTCGTATCCCGTGGCAGGTCCAGAAGGATGGCAAGGGTTACGCCGAGGATCGCAGGCCGAACGCCAACGTCGACCCGTACATCGTCGCCGGACTGATCACCGAGGTCGTCTGTTCGGCGCTCGAGCCGAAGACCGGCAACAAGCTCAAGAAGCCGGCCGCCAAGAAGGCTGCGGCCAAGAAGAAGTGAGGTCGACCGGCACCGGTTGACCCTCCGAACGCGCCAGGCGTTCGGAGTGTGCCTGACGCACTCCGAACGCCTGGAGTTCCGATCGGACGAATATCCGACCAGACTGGTGAGGTGAGCGAATTGCTCGATCAACATCGCGACTACGTGTTGCGCACCGTGGAAGAACGCGGGGTGCGACTCGTGCGCCTGTGGTTCACCGACGTGCTCGGCAACCTGAAGAGCTTCGCGATCAGCCCGGCAGAACTCGAGAACGCGCTCGAAGACGGCATGACCTTCGACGGATCATCGATCGATGGGTTCTCGCGCATTCAGGAATCCGACGTGCTGGCGGTGCCGGACCCGGACACGTTCGAACTCATCCCGTGGAGCGAGCCCGGCGCCGCCGAAGCCCGAGTGTTCTGCGACATCCGCAGCCTCGACGGAGCGCCGTTCGAGGGCGACCCGCGGCAGGTGCTGCGCCGAACCGTGCAGGCCGCGCACGACCAGGGTTTCACGTTCTACATCGCTCCGGACCTCGAGTTCTTCTACTTCGAGCAGCCGACCGAGGGGAAGACGCCACAACCGCTCGATCACGGCGGCTATTTCGACCTCACCACCCGTGATGCGGCTGGAGACCTGCGCAAAGAGACGATCCGCAAGCTCGAGCAGATGAGCATCCCGGTCGAGTACAGCTTCCACGAGGACTCGCCGAGCCAGCAGGAGATCGACCTGCGTCACACCGACGCGCTCACGATGGCCGACAGCGTGATGACGTTCCGCCTCGTCGTGAAGGAGGTCGCCGCCAGCCAGGGCGTGCACGCCACGTTCATGCCCAAGCCGCTCGAGGGCGTACAGGGCTCCGGCATGCACCTCCACATGTCGCTGTTCCGGGGCGACGAGAACGCGTTCTACGACGGCGACGATCCGCATGCCCTCTCCGCGGTCGCCAAGTCGTTCATGGCGGGCCTGCTCGTGCACGCCGCGGAGATCACGGCGATCACCAATCAGACCGTCAACAGCTACAAGCGGCTCGTTCCCGGCTTCGAGGCCCCGGTGCACATCAGCTGGGCTCGCAACAATCGCAGCGGACTGATCAGGGTACCGATCGCCAAGAAGGGCAATCCGCTCGCCACTCGTATCGAGTACCGCTCACCCGACCCGGCCTGCAACCCGTACCTGGCCTTCAGCTTGCTGTTGGCGGCCGGTATGCGCGGCATCGAGCAGGGTTACGAGCTGCCCGAGGAGGCCGACGCCAACCTGTTCGAGATGGACGACGCGGCCCTCGCCAAACTCGGGATCACCCAACTGCCGCAGTCGCTCAGCGACGCGCTGCGCACGATGGAACAGTCGGATCTCGTGCACGACGTGCTCGGCGAGCACATCTTCGAGTGGTTCCTGCGCAACAAGCGCCGCGAATGGCGCGACTACAAGACCCACGTCAGCCAGTTCGAGCTCGACCGGTATCTGAGGTCGGTGTGACCGTCGTGCCCGAAGCGAGCATGCTCGCCGTGTTCGCCGATCCGGTCACCCCCGAACTGGCGCGCTCGCTCGACCTCGCCGGGTTCTCGTGGAAGGGTGTTGCGTCGGCAGACGAGGCAGCCGACAGCGAGCCCGCCGACGGCTGGCAAGGTGCGATCATCGACTGCACCACCGATCCCGAGAGCGCCTGGGCGTTCGCCCGCACGATCCGGAAATCGGACGGCTCGCAGATCAAGGTGTTGGTCCTGGTCGGGGGTGCCCAGCTCGGCGACCTCCAGCTGCGCGACGATCTGTTCGACGACTTCTGTCTGTCGCCGTTCCACCCCACCGAGTTCGAGGCCCGGCTGCGGCACCTGCTGTGGAGCGTCAGCGACGTCACCGGGCCACGCGCCGACCTGGTCGAGTACGGGCAACTGATCCTGAACCTCGAGACCTACCAGGCCACGATCGCAGGGCGGCCGCTCGACATGACCTACATGGAGTACGAGCTGCTCAAGTTCCTCGCCCAGAACCCCGGCAAGGTGTTCACCCGCGAGATCCTGCTGTCACGGGTGTGGGGCTACGAGTACTACGGCGGCGCCCGCACGGTCGACGTTCACATCCGGCGCCTGCGCGCCAAGCTCGGCGAGGAGCACGCCGGACTGATCGCGACCGTGCGATCCGTCGGCTACCGCTTCGGCCAGTCCCGCTGGGCCAGCTGACCACTCGGGATCCGCCCAAGGGGACAGACAAGGTGGCTCCGCTCCCCCTGATTCAGAACGACGTCCTCGCAACGCGAGGTCTCCGTCAATCGACCGGCTGAGGCTCGGCGAACACGACCAAGTCATGTCCCGACTCGGCAGAGCGGCCGGCTCACTGCCCGAACGTGCTCGCGATCGCGTTGACCATCGAGTCGGCGAACAACTGCTGACCCTCGTTGGTGAGGTGCACGCCGTCGCCAGTGATGATCCCCGGGTCTTCGCCGTGAGCGTGCCAGTCGACGACGGCAGCGACACCCCGGCGACCCGCAAGTTGCGACCTGATCGAGTCGTTCGCCCGCTCCACCTGATCGCCCATGTCCCGGATCCAGAGATCGACCCAGATGATGGGCACATCGGCGGGAAGCAGACCGAGGAGTCGATCCACATCCTCGCGGAAGACCTCGTCACCGGATTGCGCCCCGACGTCGTTGGTGCCGAGCGCGATCACCCACAGATCGGGATCGGCGCCGGCCTGGATCAGCTCGACCGCATCGACGCCAGACGACACCCCACCCGCAGTACGAGCCATGCGCCGACTCTCTGCGCCGTCCACGGCGACGACCCGCAGCCCGGCGGCCGCGAGCGCCGTCTCGATCTCCTCGACGGCCGACAGCGTGAGCGAGTCACCGACCACCGCCACGGTTCGCGGCCGCGGCGCCGCCGGTGACCCCGCCACGATGTCGACAGGTGGAAACAGCTCGGAGAGCCGCTCGAACGGCGGCGGATCGGCAGCGTCGCCGGCCGCTTGCCCCGAGCCGTCGACGGGACCCGCGTCGGCGGCTGCGTCGACGTCGCTGCGCGACTCGACCACCTCGACGCCGGCCGCTACTTCGCCGACACCACAGCCGGCGACCACGAGCAGGCACGAGATGAGGGGGAGGCGAGACACAGCGCCCCATTCTGTCGGGTGATCACGAGCAATGGATGGCACCCGCTCGACGAGTGGAGGTTCAGACCAGGCGCTGGATTCGGCGTGCCAGGTCGTCGTGGGCGGCCAGCATCTCATCGAGCCGAGGCGACACCAGCGCTGCACCCCGCACCACCGGCCTACCGTGCACCACCGTGTCACGGGCACCGGTCGGCCCGCACCGCAGCCATGCCTCGATCGGGTCGGCCAAGGCGCCGGCGAACGAGGGCCCGGTCAACGACCACACTGCGACGTCGCCGACCGCACCAGGCTCGAGCACTCCCAACTCGCCGGTGCGGCCCAGGCAGGCAGCCCCGCCGAGCGTTGCGATCTCGAGCGCCATCCTGGCCGTGCCGGCACCGGCACCATTGCGCAGCTTGGCCAGCAGCATCGCCTGGCGAGCCTCGAGCCAGAGCGACGCCGAATCGGCCGATGACGATCCGTCGACACCCAACCCGACGTTCACGCCGGCGGCTCGCAAGTCGACCACCGGTGCGATACCCGACGCCAGGATGAGATTGCTCGACGGACAGTGGGCGACACCCACCCCAGCGATGCCGAGGCGCCGGATTTCGTCGGGATTCGGCATCACGCAGTGGGCGACCCAGGTGCGATCGCTCGCCCAACCGGTCCGCTCGAGATACTCCATCGGCCGACAACCGAAGGTCGCCAGGCTGAAGTCGTCGTCCTCGGAGTTCTCGGCGAAGTGGGTGTGCAATCGCACGTCCAACCGCTCGGCCAGCTCGGCGGTGCGAACCATCAACGCCTCGGTGACGCTGAACGGTGAGCACGGCGCGAGTGCAACCCTGGTCATCGCTCCCCACGAACGATCGTGATGGCGCACGACCGCTTCCTCGCTGGCGGCGAGGATCGAGTCGTCGTCGGACACGACGTCGTCGGGCGGCAATCCGCCGTCCTTCTCGCTCAGTGACATCGAGCCACGCGTCGGATGGAACCGCACACCGAGATCGCCGGCGGCCTCGACCTCGGCCGTCAGCAGATCGCCGGCACCACGCGGATGCAGATACAAGTGATCCGTCGACGTGGTGCAGCCCGACAGCGCCAGCTCGGCCAGGCCGACCCATGCGGACACGTACACCGACTCGGTGTCGATCGCCGCCCAGAGCGGGTAGAGCGATTGCAGCCACCCGAACAGCGGCTTGTCGGTCATCGGCGGGAACGCGCGGGTGAGGTTCTGGTACAGGTGATGATGAGTGTTGATGAGGCCCGGGGTGACCAGGCAGTCGGTAGCGTCGATCGTCTCCGCAGCGACAGGGGCCTCGCCGGTACCGACCGCTTCGACGAGCCCGTCTGCGATCGCGACCCAACCGCCGGCCAGCTCGCGCCGGTCGGCGTCGAGCGTGGCGACGCACCGCGCATTGCGAACGACGAGGTCGGTCACGGCTCACCCTCCAGCGAATCGATGATCATCGCCAGGTCGTCGACCGTGGTCAACGGGTTCACCACGCAGTAGCGCAATACCGTCTCACCACGCCATGCCGTCGGCACGACGAACGACTGTTGCGTGGCCAGCTGGTCGTCGCTCCAGCGGTGGTACCGGTCGGCGGTCCACCCGAGCCGGCGGAACACGACGACCGAGAGCTCCGGCTCGAGCACCAACTCGCAGTGCACGCTCTCCCGGATCAGATCGGCCCCGGCATGGGCGACACTCAGGGTCGTCTCGACAGCGAAGCGGTACGCGTCGGATCCGTAGGTGGCGAGGCTGAACCACAGCGGCAATCCGCGTGCTCGACGCGACAGATGGTGCGCGTAGTCGCTGGCGTTCCAATCGTCATCGTCCTGCAGCACGTCGAGATACTCCGCTTTCTGCGAATGCGCGGCCTTCGCGATCCGTGGATCGCGATAGAGCAACGCACAGCAGTCGAACAGGCGCGAACAGCCACTTGTGCGGATCGACGATGAAGCTGTCAGCTCGCTCGATCCCTTCGAACAGTGAGCGCACGGAGGGCGCCGCGAGCGCGGCGCCGCCGTACGCGCCGTCGACGTGTAACCAGATCGCGTCGTGCTCGCACACGTCTGCGGCGCCGGCCAGATCGTCGACGATCCCGGCGTTGGTGGTGCCGCTCGTCGCGACGATTGCAAACAGGCGCTCGCGGTCATCGGCCGACAACCCGTCGACGGTTGCGGCGAGATCGCTCCCGTGCATGCGCCCTGCGTCGTCAGCGGGTACCAGCACCACGTCGGCGTCCATCGCGCGACCGGCCTGGGCGACCGACGAGTGAGCACCTTGCGAAGCGATCATCAGGCCACGCGTCCGATCGTGCGCGCCGTCCGCGTCGTGGCGCCACTTCCACCTGGCGGCGATCAGCGCGCTCAGGTTGCCGGCGGTGCCACCGCTGACGAACACGCCACCGGCCTCTGACGGAAAACCGGCGAGGTCGGCGATCCAGCGCAGAGCCTCGTTCTCGGCGTACACGGCGCCGCCGCCTTCCATCCACGAGCCGCCGTAGATGCTCGATGCCCCGACGACGAGATCGAACAGGATCGAGGCCTCGGTCGGCGCCGCAGGCACGAACGAGAGGAAGCGAGGATGATCGACCGAGATGCACGCCGGAGCGAGCACGTCACCGAAGATGCGCAGGGCCTCGAGGCCCCCGATGCCGTGCGGAGTGATCGTGCGACCCGCCATCGCCCGCAACTCGGCGGGAGTGCGCGGTCCGTCGAGGGGCGGCGGGTCGAGACGGACGCGATCGATGGCGTAGCGGACGCAGGCCTGGGTGAGCACCTCGAGCGACGAGTCATGCAGATGCATGATCGAGAGTGTGCCAGAGCAGGCGCACCAACGTGGGCAGGCAGGGGACGCGGCAGCGAGCGACGAAGTCGACGGGTGCGGCGAGTCGTGGGCCCGCGCTAGTCGTCGAGCTGGAGCAACTCGCTGCCCTCGTGACGGACTTCGCCGTCCTGCTGCAGGAAGAACCCGAGGATCGCCGATGCCACGCCCCCGCTCATCAACACGAGCGATGGAAAGATCAACAAGACGACGACGATCGCAATGGCTCCGGCCATGGCCCCAGGCTAGCTCGCTCCGGGCGTGCGAAACAGATCGGCCGGCGGGCCCCTGCCCGGACCTGCGGCCGAACACGCCGGATTCAGACCGGCTTGAAGGCCACGGCTTCGATCTCCACCTTGGCGCCGACCGGCAGCTCACGTACCGCGACGGTCGAACGCGCCGGTCGATGGTTGCCGAATCCCTCGACGTAGGCCGTGTTGAACGTCGCGAACGAGTCCATGTCGATCAGGAAGCACGTCGTCTTGACGACATCGGTCAGCTCTGCGCCCATCTCGCTCAGCCGGTCGACGAGGTTCGCGACCGCTTGCGCGGTCTGCCCGGCCACGCCACCGTCGGCAAGGGCCCCGTCCTTCACCCCGACCTGACCGGAGACGAAGATGAAGTCACCGGCGCGAACGGCCGGCGTGTAAGGACCCAACGGCTTGCTCATGCGCCAGACCGTAGCCGCGGCACGCGCCCGCATCCCTCTCGTGGAACGTGCGGGCCGCTCAGTGCGCTGTCGGCCAGCGGCTCGCCCAACCGGCGCGGTGCCATGCGGCTGCAGCGACCGCAGCGAACACCGCATCGCTGCCGTTCACCGGCGCGCCGTTGGCTGGTTCGATCTCGATCTCGATCGGAGGGGTGTCGACCGAGCGCAGCACGCCGAACGAGCGAATCGTGAGGTCATGTGGGGTCCCCTCGTCGTCGACGGACAGACCCTCGGAAGTGACCAGGCCCAGCGCCATGTGGGCGGCACCCACGCAGTAGCTGCGCAATACGTTGGTGTCGAGTGGATCGCCGCACGACACCGCGACGACGGATGGAACCGTCGGCGTCGATCTCGGCGATCGCCCGAGCCCCGCTCGGCGACGTCACGGCGAACGGCGGCACATCGGACAACGAGGCGAGCAAGACCGACAGCTCTACCCAACCCGCACCGCGCAAGGCCGCCGAAGTCGGAGGCCCCGCAACTGCGAGTTCGACGACCTCGAAGCGGGGCACAACGGACTTGATGACGTCGGCGATTCCCTCGGTGCGGGCGACGTGCACGACGCCTGATCCGTCCTGGCGAACGCCCGCCGCGAGCGGCGGCCGCTTGGGACCCAGCCGCACGACATCCTCGCGGGTGCTCAGCACGCGTACGGCACGTCCGTGCCGATCGGCGAGCCGCCGGGCAACCGCTCCCAGCTCGCCCGATTGCTTGCCACCGAACGCACCCCCGTTGCCGTGTGAGCTCATCGGCTCGCCGCCCGGCTCGCACCACGATGCGTCCGGCTCGAGGTAGGCGGGTTCGACCCAGGTGGTCTGCAGTGTCTGGCTTCACTCCCCGGCCGGCACCTCGATCGGCCATGCGAGTGGCGCGGTGGTGCGGCGGCCCTGCACCTTGCCGCTGCGCTCGCGTGCCTCGGCCAACGACTCGCCGACCACCCAGTCGCCGTCGACCGAGCGAACAGCGACCAGGGCGCCCGGAGGCGCCGTGTCGTCTGCGAAGCCGCCGCGGCCCAGCGCCACCATCGGACCGACCTGTTGTGCGACACCACCCTCGAGCGCCGCGCGCCGTTGCGCGGCCACCACGTCGATCGGACCGGTCGACGTTCGGGCGATGTCGACCTTCAGGATCGATTCGACGATCGGTTGCCACCCCGTACACCGGCACAGATGCGCCAGCAGCGACTGCCGAACGGCGTCGGGCGAACGACGCTGGGCAACGTCGAGTGCGGCCGCTCGCATGATGATGCCGGGCGTGCAGAAGCCACACTGGCTGCCGCCGTGCTCGCAGAATGCAACGGCCACGTGTTGGCATCGGCGAGCCCTTCGATCGTGGTGACGGACCGACCGCTCACCCGGGCGACAGGAGTCACGCACGACACGCTGTGGATGCATCGTCGACCCAGACGGTGCAACAGCCGCACTGTCCTTGCGGACTGCAACCGTCCTTCACTGAATGGAGACCGAGATGCTCGCGAGCGCATCGAGCAGCGTGCCGCCGGCGGGCACCGAAACAGCCTCGCCATTGACGATGAACTCGACGTCAGCCAGGAGCTCTGCCACCGCGTAACCCGTCGGTGAGAGCCTTGAAGTCGGCCCAGCGGCCGTTCGCCAACAAGTTGGCCTGCTCGGGCCAGGTCGACGGGTCGTGCGAGCTGAACCGGGAGCCGGCGTCCGCCAGCATCGTGCGCAGGAGGGACACCTCGGTGGTCGACAGATCGAACCAGGTGCGGATACCGATGCCGTGGCACAGCAACTCGATCTTGGGGCCGATCCCCTCGACGACCTTGAGGTCGTCGAGCGTCACCGACGTGCCCAACACGGCACGCGTCTGCGAGACATCGGGCGGCCGGCGCCGTCGGAGGCCCGGATGCGGGCGAGTTGTAGGACGGCTCGGAGGGCACGCCGGCGGCGGGCTGCACAGCATCGACCTGGGTCTCGGGCCTCCGCATCGCCCACCGCACGCGGTCGGCACTCGTCGAGCTCGGCCCGCAGCCGGTCGCGGTCGGAGGCAACCGGCTCGAGATTGGCAACCCGTCCTCGCAAGCGTTCGAGTTCGGCGGTGTCGACATGGTGGTTTCGGGCTCGGGCTACCTGTCGCTTGGCGGCGATGCTGCGCAACAGCCAACCGATGGCGATGCCCAGCATCACCCCCAGCAGGACCCAGGCCCAACCCTTCATCAACGTGTACGGCATC
>CAVPAQ010000026.1:0-140929 GCA_963701575.1 uncultured Acidimicrobiaceae bacterium | reverse complement strand
CCGCTCGGCCAGCTCGGCGGTGCGAACCATCAACGCCTCGGTGACGCTGAACGGTGAGCACGGCGCGAGCGCAACCCTGGTCATCGCTCCCCACGAACGATCGTGATGGCGTATGACCGCTTCCTCGCTGGCGGCGAGGATCGAGTGATGGTCGGACACGACGTAGTAGGGCGGCAATCCGCCGTCCTTCTCGCTCAGTGACATCGAGCCACACGTCGGATGGAACCGCACACCGAGATCGCCGGCGGCCTCGACCTCGGCCGTCAGCAGATCGCCGGCACCACGCGGATGCAGATACAAGTGATCCGTCGACGTGGTGCAGCCCGACAGCGCCAGCTCGGCGAGGCCGACCCATGCCGACACGTACACCGACTCGGTGTTGATCGCCGCCAGAGCGGGTAGAGCGATTGCAGCCAACCGAACAGCGGCTTGTCGGTCATCGGCGGACAGCGGGTGAGGTTCTGGTACAGGTGATGATGAGTGTTGATGAGGCCCGGGGTGACCAGGCAGTCGGTAGCGTCGATCGTCTCCGCAGCGACAGGAGCCTCGCCGGTACCGACCGCTTCGACGAGCCCGTCTGCGATCGCGACCCAACCGCCGGCCAGCACGCCGGTCGGCGTCGAGCGTGGCGATGCACCGCGCATTGCGAACGACGAGGTCGGTCACGGCTCACCCTCCAGCGAATCGATGATCATCGCCAGGTCGTCGACCGTGGTCAACGGGTTCACCACGCAGTAGCGCAATACCGTCTCACCACGCCATGCCGTCGGCACGACGAACGACTGTTGCGTGGCCAGCTGGTCGTCGCTCCAGCGGTGGTACCGGTCGGCGGTCCACCCGAGCCGGCGGAACACGACGACCGAGAGCTCCGGCTCGAGCACCAACTCGCAGTGCACGCTCTCCCGGATCAGATCGGCCCCGGCATGGGCGACACTCAGGGTCGTCTCGACAGCGAAGCGGTACGCGTCGGATCCGTAGGTGGCGAGGCTGAACCACAGCGGCAATCCGCGTGCTCGACGCGACAGATGGTCCGCGTAGTCGCTGGCGTTCCAATCGTCATCGTCCTGCAGCACGTCGAGATACTCCGCTTTCTGCGAATCCGGGCCACGCCTTCGCGATCCGTGGATCGCGATAGAGCAACGCACAGCAGTCAAACGGCGCGAACAGCCACTTGTGCGGATCGACGATGAAGCTGTCAGCTCGCTCGATCCCTTCGAACAGTGAGCGCACGGAGGGCGCCGCGCGCGGCGCCGCCGGTCCGCGCCGTCGACGTGTAACCAGATCGCGTCGTGCTCGCACACGTCTGCGGCGCCGGCCAGATCGTCGACGATCCCGGCGTTGGTGGTGCCGCTCGTCGCGACGATTGCAAACAGGCGCCTACCAGTAATCGGCCGACAACCCGTCGACGGTTGCGGCGAGATCGCTCCCGTGCATGCGCCCTGCGTCGTCAGCGGGTACCAGCACCACGTCGGCGTCCATCACGCGACCGGCCTGGGCGACCGACGAGTGAGCACCTTGCGAAGCGATCATCAGGCCACGCGTCGATCGTCCACGCCGTCCACGTAGTGGCGCCACTTCCACCTGGCGGCGATCAGCGCGCTCAGGTTGCCGGCGGTGCCACCGCTGACGAACACGCCACCGGCCTCTGACGGAAAACCGGCGAGGTCGGCGATCCAGCGCAGAGCCTCGTTCTCGGCGTACACGGCGCCGCCGCCTTCCATCCACGAGCCGCCGTAGATGCTCGATGCCCGACGACGAGATCGAACAGGATCGAGGCCTCGGTCGGCGCCGCAGGCACGAACGAGAGGAAGCGAGGATGATCGACCGAGATGCACGCCGGAGCGAGCACGTCACCGAAGATGCGCAGGGCCTCGAAGGTCCCCGATGCCGTGCGGAGTGATCGTGCGACCCGCCATCGCCCGCAACTGGGCGGATCCGCGGTCCGTCGAGGGGCGGCGGGTCGAGACGGACGCGATCGATGGCGTAGCGGACGCAGGCCTGGGTGAGCACCTTCGACGACGAGTCATGCAGATGCATGATCGAGAGTGTGCCAGAGCAGGCGCACCAACGTGGGCAGGCAGGGGACACGCAGCGAGCGACGAAGTCGACGGGTGCGGCGAGTCGTGGGCCCGCGCTAGTCGTCGAGCTGGAGCAACTCGCTGCCCTCGTGACGGACTTCGCCGTCCTGCTGCAGGAAGAACCCGAGGATCGCCGATGCCACGCCCCCGCTCATCAACCGACACGAGCGATGGAAAGATCAACAAGACGACGACGATCGCAATGGCTCCGGCCATGGCCCCAGGCTAGCTCGCTCCGGGCGTGCGAAACAGATCGGCCGGCGGGCCCCTGCCCGGACCTGCGGCCGAACACGCGGATTCAGACCAGACGAAGGCCACGGCTTCGATCTCCACCTTGGCGCCGACCGGCAGCTCACGTACCGCGACGGTCGAACGCGCCGGTCGATGGTTCCGAATCCCTCGACGGTCGCAGGCCGTGTTGAACGTCGCGAACGAGTCCATGTCGATCAGGAAGCACGTCGTCTTGACGACATCGGTCAGCTCTGCGCCCATCTCGCTCAGCCGGTCGACAAGGTTCGCGACCGCTTCCGCGGTCTGCCCGGCCACGCCACCGTCGGCAAGGGCCCCGTCCTTCACCCCGACCTGACCGGAGACGAAGATGAAGTCACCGGCACGAACGGCCGGCGTGTCAAGGACCCAACGGCTTGCTCATGCGCCAGACCGTTGCGCCACGGCACACGCCGCATCCCTCTCGTGGAACGTGCGGGCCGCTCAGTGCGCTGTCGGCCAGCGGCTCGCCCAACCGGCGCGGTGCCATGCGGCTGCAGCGACCGCAGCGAACACCGCATCGCTGCCGTTCACCGGGCGGGCGCCGTCGGCTGGTTCGATCTCGATCTCGATCGGAGGGGTGTCGACCGAGCGCAGCACGCCGAACGAGCGAATCGTGAGGTCATGTGGGGTCCCCTCGTCGTCGACGGACAGACCCTCGGAAGTGACCAGGCCCAGCGCCATGTGGGCGGCACCCACGCAGTAGCTGCGCAATACGTTGGTGTCGAGTGGATCGCCGCACGACACGGACCGGATGGAACCGTCGGCGTCGATCTCGGCGATCGCCCGAGCCCCGCTCGGCGACGTCACGGCGAACGGCGGCACATCGGACAACGAGGCGAGCAAGACCGACAGCTCTACCCAACCCGCACCGCGCAAGGCCGCCGAAGTCGGAGGCCCCGCAACTGCGAGTTCGACGACCTCGAAGCGGGGCACAACGGACTTGATGACGTCGGCGATTCCCTCGGTGCGGGTGACGTGCACGACGCCTGATCCGTCCTGGCGAACGCCCGCCGCGAGCGGCGGCCGCTTGGGACCCAGCCGCACGACATCCCTCGCGGTATCAGCGCGTACGGCACGTCCGTGCCGATCGGCGAGCCGCCGGGCAACCGCTCCCAGCTCGCCCGATTGCTTGCCACCGAACGCACCCCCGTTGCCGTGTGAGCTCGTCGGAGCACCACCGCCCGGCTCGCACCACGATGCGTCCGGCTCGAGGTAGGCGTCGACCCAGGTGGTCTGCAGTGTTTGCGTCCACTCCCCGGCCGGCACCTCGATCGGCCATGCGAGTGGCGCGGTGGTGCGGCGGCCCTGCACCTTGCCGCTGCGCTCGCGCGCCTCGGCCAACGACTCGCCGACCACCCAGTCGCCGTCGACCGAGCGAACAGCGACCAGGGCGCCCGGAGGCGCCGTGTCGTCTGCGAAGCCGCCACGGCCGAGCGCCACCATCGGACCGACCTGTTGTGCGACACCACCCTCGAGCGCGCGCCGGTGCGCGGCCACCACGTCGATCGGACCGGTCGACGTTCGGGCGATGTCGACCTTCAGGATCGATTCGACGATCGGTTGCCACCCCGTACACCGGCACAGATGCGCCAGCAGCGACTGCCGAACGGCGTCGGGCGAACGACGCTGGGCAACGTCGAGTGCGGCCGCTCGCATGATGATGCCGGGCGTGCAGAAGCCACACTGGCTGCCGCCGTGCTCGCAGAATGCAACGGCCCAGCAGCGTCGGCATCGGCGAGCCCTTCGATCGTGGTGACGGACCGACCGCTGGCCCGGGGCAACAGGAGTCACGCACGACACACGCGGACGATCGTCGACCCAGACGGTGCGACCACCGCACTGTCCTTGCGGACTGCAGACCGTCCTTCACTGAATGGAGACCGAGATGCTCGCGCAGCGCATCGAGCAGCGTGCCGCCGGCGGGCACCGAAACAGCCTCGCCATTGACGATGAACTCGACGTCGGCCAGGCTCTGCCACCGCGCAACCCGTCGGTGAGAGCCTTGAAGTCGGCCCAGCGGCCGTTCGCCAACAAGTCGGCCTGCTCGGGCCAGGTCGACGGGTCGTGCGAGCTGAACCGGGAGCCGGCGTCCGCCAGCATCGTGCGCAGGAGGACACCTCGGTGGTCGACAGATCGAACCAGGTGCGAATACCGATGCCGTGGCACAGCAACTCGATCTTGGGGCCGATCCCCTCGACGACCTTGAGGTCGTCGAGCGTCACCGACACGCCCAACACGGCACGCGCTTGCGAGACATCGGGGGCGGCCGGCGCCGTCGGAGGCCCGGATGCGGCGAGTTGTAGGACGGCTCCGAGGGCACGCCGGCGGCGGGCTGCACAGCATCAACCGGGTCTCGGGCCTCCGCATCGCCCACCGCACACGCTCGGCACTCGTCGAGCTCGGCCCGCAGCCGGTCGCGGTCGGAGGCAACCGGCTCGAGATTGGCAACCCGTCCTCGCAAGCGTTCGAGTTCGGCGGTGCTCGACATGGTGGTTTCGGGCTCGGGCTACCTGTCGCTTGGCGGCGATGCTGCGCAACAGCCAACCGATGGCGATGCCCAGCATCACCCCCAGCAGGACCCAGGCCCAACCCTTCATCAACGTGTACGGCATCAGTGGATCACCTCGAACATCAGGGTCATGCTGGCACGTGCTGCCTCACGATGCGCCACCACTCGGAACTCGACGCGGCGGCTGGCCAGCTTGTCCTCGACACCATCGACGAGGATCGGCCGCTCGCTGCCGAAGCCCTGGGCGGTGATCGATTCTGCGTCGATGCCCCGATCGATCAGCGCCTGTCGTACCACGAGCGCCCGGTACTGGCTGAGTGTGACGTTCTCGGCCGGGTTCCCGTCGCTATCGGTATGACCCTCGACGGTGATCGCAACGCCGGCGAAACGCAGCAACTCGATCGCCACTTGATCGAGCACGGTCATGGACGACTCGGTGAGCAGTGACGAGCCCGGCTCGAACAGAATCGGGTTCGCCCGACGTAGGCGTTCAACTCGGCCTCGACCGGACGCATCGGTGGTCGTTGCCGTCGGCGGCGGTGTCAACTCCGTGGCCGCCGACACCGTCTCGGCAACGGCGAGCACGGCATCTCGCCCGGCGTCGTTCGCGTAGGTGCCGCTGATGTACAGACCCGTTCCGTCGAATCCGCTGACGCCGCTGAGCAGGTTCGTGGGCATCACGGCGACGAGTTGTGCGAGCGAGACGGTCGTGGCAGCGCTGATACCGATGTCGGGGTCGACGGCGAGTTGGTCGTCGACCTGGAGCAACCCGGCAGGTCCGGCGGCAGCCTGCAGCAGGACTGCCCGCTCGACTTCGCTGGCGACGATGCCCGACAGGGTGACCGTCTGGTCCTGGAATGTCGCACTCGTCGCCGCGAAGCGCTCCGCGACCGTGAGGTCGACATCGTCGGGCACGAGCACGGCGTCGATGACGTGCACCACCCCGTTGGCGGCGGTGAGGTCGGATCCGATCACCATCGCCCCCGACACCGTCACCGTTGCACCGTCGACGCCGATCTCGAGCGACCCACCGTCGAGCGCCTCCAGCGGACCGACCACCAGGTCGGACGCAGCAGCGCACCGGCGACGGAATGATGGGTGAGCACCTGCCGGAGCACTTCGGGATCGGCGCGCAATTTGGCGAAGGCGTCGGCTGGGAGCACGTCGAACGCCTCGTCGCTCGGTGCGAACAGGGTGATCGGCTCGTCAGGGGTCGCCTGTTCCAGCTCGGTCAGTCCGGCTTCCTGCATCAGGACTGCCAGTAGCGACAGCTGGGGGCTCGTGGTGACGACATCGACGAGGGTGTCGAAGTCGGCCGGGATCGTCGGCACCGCGGTCGGATCCGTGACGGTGTCGTCGATCGCGCCGTCGTCATCGGCGGCGGGAGTCGAATCCGAGCCGACCCGCGAGGCGTCGGTTTCGCCGACCGCCGTCGTGGAGCTCTCGACATTGGGTGCACGGTTGACTCGGCACGTGCGGTCGACGTCGATCGACCGCACCCCCCAGACGTCGTAGGCCGTGGCGCGAGCCAGCTCGGGGTCGTCGAGCGGCTCGTCGCATGTCAGCGTTCCGTCCTGGCCCGAGAACGAGGCGGTGATCCCTTCGAACCCGGCAGCGGTCAGTTCGCTCGGCACACGATGCTCGAGGTCGTCCTCGATGCGGTTGACGAAGAACGGGGCACCGATCACCAGTATCAGCACCGTGAATACGGCTCCGATCGTGAGAATCCGCCGGTGAAACCGGCGCGGCGACGATCGGATGGCGTGGCCATGCCCGCTCACCATCGCACTACGACGGGTCGAGATGCAACCTCGTCAACGGAGTGCAATACAACCGTCGGCGAGCCTTCACACGCCCAAACGACGCCAACTCAACACGAACGACGCGTCAGCCCGTAGTGGTGCGGTCAGGAAAAGCTCTGCCCGCAGCCGCACGTGCGGCTGGCGTTCGGGTTCGTGATCGCGAAGCCGGACTGGTCGAGACCGTCCTTGTAGTCGAGCGTGGCGCCCTCCAACAACTGCGCCGACGCTTGGTCGACGACCACGCGGACCGCTTCGCCGTACTCGGCCGTCTGGTCGTCGGCGGCGATGTCGCCATCGAAGAACATCTCGTAGGAGAACCCACTGCAACCACCCGGACGCACGGCAACACGAAGCGCAAGATCGGCGGCGCCCTCGGCGGCGAGCAACTCTTTCACCTTGGATGCTGCGGTGTCGGTGAGTGTGATCATCAATCGGTCCCTTCTCGAGTCGACGAAGACATCATGCTACCTGGCACTGTGGCCTGCCGTCATCAGCCGGCGTAGATCGGTGTCGGTGCTCTTCGATCACCGACCGTCACCTGGCAGGGCGTGCGATCGACGACGCTGCAGAACTGGCGGACCTCGGTATCGCCCATTGCGTCGATGAAACCCTCGATCAAGCCGTGATGCAGGCTGCACACCAGATCGGGATGCTGGCGCGCCAGTTC
The DNA here is from genome assembly GCA_963701575.1 of uncultured Acidimicrobiaceae bacterium. Taxonomy (GTDB): domain Bacteria; phylum Actinomycetota; class Acidimicrobiia; order Acidimicrobiales; family Ilumatobacteraceae; genus Ilumatobacter. The sequence continues at coordinate 133,603 of CAVPAQ010000026.1, read as the reverse complement.
GCCGAACGGGCAGTTTCGCGAAGGCCACGACAGCGGTGTCGTCCGGATCGTCGGGATCGGAAACGACGGGATCGAAGCCCAGGAGATCGAGGTCGCTCACGAACGCCTCGAGGCTCGACGGGGTGCGCGAGAACGGCGACGACCGGCGCCGCCCCTCGTCGACGCCGACGGCATGGGCATCGTGGCGGTCGGCTCCGAGTCGCTCGGCCATGGCCAGCACCATCCGCGCCAACAGCGGCATGACCGGGGGCTCGAGCCCGAGAGACGGGGCGTCGGATGCGAGCGAGTAGCGATGCTGGGGACGCCCGATCTCACCGCGCCCGCCGACCTGAACGTCGATCAGGCCCACCTCGCGCATGCGGTCGAGATGGGGCCGAACCGTGTTCGGGTGGAGCGCGATTGCCTCAGCGATCTCTGCGGTGGTCAGGGGGCGGGGACTGCGAGCGAGTTCGAGATAGATGGCGTACCGCGTGTTGTCACCCAGGGTCTTGAACAGATCGAGCCGCGCACGCGTATCGACCTTGACCGACGACGGGATCTCCGGACTCTCGCCCATGACACGAGATTACACGGCGATCGCCGGTAAAATGGTGCGATGGACAACACCAACCGCCCGGCACCACCCAGCCGTGACGACGTCCTCGGCGTACTGGGCACGGTGATCGATCCCGAGCTGGGCGCCGACATCGTGTCGCTGGGCATGGTGCCGGACGTGGTCGTCGGCAACGACGGCGCGGTGATCGTCGGGATCAAACTCACGATTGGTGGCTGCCCGCTCCGGGCAGACATCAAGCGCGAGGTCGAGAGCCGAGTCGGGCTGCATCCCGGCGTGACCGAGGTCAGCATCGAGTGGGGCGAGATGAACGCCGACGAGCGAGCAGAGGTGATGGGCAAGGCGCGCTGGAAGGCTCGCGAATTGGCGCCCGATACCGAGATCCCGTCGCGTTGCCAGGTGCTCGCGATCGGCAGCGGCAAGGGCGGGGTCGGCAAGAGCTCGGTGACGGTCAACGTCGCCACCGCGCTGGCCGCCCAGGGTCACACGGTCGGCGTGCTCGACGCCGACATCTGGGGATTCTCCGTGCCGCGCCTGCTCGGCATGTCGGATCGCATGGAGGCCGAGCGGGTCGCGGACTCCGACAAGCCCAAGATCATCCCCAACCGCAAGGCGGTCGGAAGCGGGCTGCTCGAGGTCGTGTCGACGGGCTTCCTCGTCGAGGAATCGACGGCTCTGATGTGGCGAGGGCTGATGCTCACCAAGGCAGTCGAACAGTTCCTCGCCGACGTGGCGTGGGGTGACCTCGATTACCTGCTGATCGACATGCCGCCCGGCACCGGCGACGTGCAGATGGGTTTGGCCAGAATGCTGCCTCGCACCTCGATGATCATCGTCACCACACCGGCGATCGCCGCACAGAAGGTCGCCCAGCGCGCCGCCGACATGGCCAGGCGCAGCTTCCTGCCGGTCGTCGGCGTGATCGAGAACATGAGTGCGTTCACCTGCGACCACGGCCACACGTATTCGCTGTTCGGCGAGGGTGGCGGCGCGGCGCTGGCAGCCGACATCGACGCGCCGCTCCTCGGACAGGTGCCACTCGAGCCGGCTGTCGCCGCCGGGAACGACGAGGGCCGGCCGGTTTCGCTCGTCGGAGAGGGCATCGCGGCACAGGTCTTCAGGTCGATTGCCGCTCGAGTCAGCGGCGAGATCGCCCCGCCGGTCGGGCCCACCGACGTCGACATGACGGGTTGCTCGGCGCGGCTGCTCGACGCCGTCAACGCTGCGTTCGATGCAATACCCGAACCGAGCTGAGCGCTCCGCTCACCGTCCGGTCAACACGAATTCGGGCTCCGGCGTGGTGTCGTAGTGGGGGTCGCCCGGTCGGCGGATGCCCACGATCCGATCGCCGTCGAACACGATCCGCGGGAGCACGACCGGCGGTACTCCAACGGTCGCGGCGGCCCCGACCGCCTCCACCGCCGAGCCGTACGGCTGCAGGAACTCGAGCGACGCCACGGTGGGCGGGAACATCTGCAACTCGCCGGCCCTCCACATCCGGATCGCGTCGGCGGGCCGCACCCACAGGCTGGCTATCGTCTCGCGATCGTCGTGTAACGGCTCTTGCGCGTCGGGGGCCAAGGCGACGAAGAAGCGGGTATCGAACCGGCGCCGCTCACCGACGGGCGTGATCCAGTGGTCGACGAGGTGAATGCGATCGGCGAGCAACAACAGGCCCTCCTCGGCGCACAGGTCGACGAGCGAACGCGTTCCATCGTGGATCTCGTGGCGCGCCGTGTTGAATCGGGCTTCGACCTCGGCACCTTCGAAGCGCACGATCTCGTCGCCATCGACCGGCCGCGCCAGGAGCACACCAGCCTCCTCGAAGCACTCGCGGATCGCTGCGACCAGCCAGGCGAGACCACCGTGATCCATGCCCATTCGCGCGGACGCCGTGGCATCGTCGAGTCCGTCGCAGATCGGTTCGAACGCGTCACCGTGATCCGCGTCATCGACCTTGCCACCCGGGAAGACGAACTGGCCTTTCGCGAACGCCGCCGACATCGTGCGCTGGAGCATGAACACCTCCAGGCCGTCGGAGCCGTCGCGGACCAGCATCACGGTGGCGGCAGGCCGAACGGGAACCGAAGAGGCGGGTACAAAGTCGAATTTCGTTCACGACCGGCGACCGTATCCGACCAGCTGGCTGCTCGGTAACGTCGAGGTTGTGGACAACCGCAAACGGCCCGACGACGTGCTCGACCACATCGGTCCGGGGACACAGTTGATCGTTCCGCTCGCGAACGGCGAGCCCACGTGCCTGCTCGATGCGATCGAGCAGGCGGCGCCCGACCTCGACGCCGTTCGCGTCCATCAGATGCATGCGATCCACGAACGCCCGTACCTGTCGGGTGAGTTCGGCGACCGCCTCAAACACCTGTCGTACTTCCTGTCGCACATCACGCGCCGACACTTCGCAAACGGCACGATCGGGCTGATCCCCGCTCACTTCTCCGAGGTGTTCGCCATCATGCGGGCCCGCACCACCGACCCGCTGGTGATCGCCGCCGCGTCACCACCCGACCGCCACGGATACTTCTCGCTCGGTGTGTCCGCCGACTACACCTCGAGCTTCATCGGGCGTGCCCGGTTCTTCCTCGAGGCGACCGACGACATGCCGCGCACGTTCGGGCGCAACCAGCTCCACGTCAGCCAGGTCGCGGGCTGGTGCCAGACCGACCGACCCTTGGTCGAGGTCGAGCCCCGCGAACCAGACGATCTCGACCGCACGATCGCCAACTATGTCGCCGAACGGATCCCCGACGGCGCCACGCTCCAAACCGGCATCGGCGCGATCCCGAACGCGATCATGGCGGCCCTCATGAACCACCGCGATCTCGGTATCCACACCGAGTTGCTGTCGGACGGTGTCGTCGACCTGATCGAGGCCGGCGTCGTCAACGGAGTCCGCAAGGACCTCAACCGCACGAAGACCGTCGGCACCTTCGCGCTCGGCACCAAGCGTCTGCACGAGTTCCTGCACGAGAACACCGCGGTCGAACTGTGGCCGGTTCGCTACGTCAACGACCCTTCGATCATCGGCCGCGAACGCGGCTTCGTGTCGATCAACGCCACGTTGTCGGTCGACTTCCTCGGCCAGTGCGCCAGCGAAACGATCGGTGGCCATTACTACTCGTCGGCAGGCGGCCAGAACGACTTCGCTCGGGGAGCGATGAACTCGCGTGACGGGCAGGGCTTCGTCGTGCTGCATTCGACCACCAGCGCCGGCGACAGCCGGATCGTCCCGCGCCTGACTGCCGGGGACGCGGTCACCACCCCGAAGAACACCGTCGACAAGGTGGTCACCGAGTACGGCGTCGCCGAGCTGCGGGGACGCTCGATCCGTGAGCGGACCCGAGCGCTGATCGATGTCGCACATCCGGATCATCGCGCCGAACTCGCCGACGAGGCCAAGCGCATGCACTACCTGTGACGGCGCAACACCCGGAGGCGTGGGCCGCGGGGCCAGGATGACGGCGCAGCACTACGACGCATCCGCATCGGGGCCGGGACGGCGGCGCCCGAGCGCGTAGACCGCAGATCCGAGCACCACTGCCACGAGCACCAGGGCGACCGGGCGCCAATGGTCGAGCAGCTGAACCTGGATCCTCTGCTGCAGCCGCTCGACGCGGTCGGTGACCACCGAGCGGTTCTCGTTCACGTCGACGACCCAGAAGTAGTAGACGAGGTACAGGCCCGACAGCAACACGAGCACGGCCGCGATGCGGTCGACATAGCGGGAACTGCTCTTGAGCACGTGCAACAGGCTGGTGTTGGCGATCGCCAACGCAATCGTGAGCGACGTCACGATCAGTGCCATCCCGGCGCCGTAGGCCACGACGTGTGCGACGCCGGTGCCCACACCCTCACGATCCACGGTGCCGCGCAGGACGACGGTCGAAAACAGCGGCAAGGTGCACCCGATCGAGGCCACCGCATACGCGACCCCGTACAGCGCCATCGCCCCCAGCGTGCGGTCGCGGCCACCCGTTCGGACGCGCGGTGTGGAGATCGGCAGCTGGTAGCCGAAGAGCATGGCGATCCCGAGGGCGATGAAGCCGACGCCGATCACCAACGTGGCGTACCGCGCGTTCGCCTCGATCTGTCGCGTGGCGTATTCGGAGACGATCCCGACCATCACGAAGACCGCCATGAAACCCGCCGACACCGCCGCCGACACCAGCAACGCCCGGCGAACCGTGGCGCGTTGATCGCCCGGACGGTGCCCCTCCATCCCGAGGAAGTACATGAGATAGGTCGGCAGCAAGACGAACGCGCAGGGGTTGACCGCAGCGACGAGACCCCGGAGGAACGACAGGCCCATCAGCAGCACGCGCCCATCAGAAGAGTTCCTCGATGGCAGCCCGCAGCGTGTCGGCGTCGATCTCACCGGTCTGGCGCAGGACGCGACCTTCGGCGCTGACGAACAACGTGACCGGGTATCCGACGATGCCGAGCTCGTCGGACAGACTGCCGTCATCGAGGAGCAGGTCGTAGGCCACGCCGCGCTCGGCGGCGAAGCGCTGCATGGCTTCCACCGTGTCGAATGGATCGACGCCCACAAACTGGATCCGGTCACCCAGCTCGGCGTGCACTGTTGCGAAGTCGCGCAGCTCACGGCGACATGGAGCGCAACGCGAGAACCAGAAGTTGACGACCAGCGGAGCCCCCCGGTACGCGCTCAAGTCGACCGGCGCACCCAGAGCATCGCTGAGCATCACAGGAGGCAACACGAGGCCACTCGTATCGGGATTGATCTCGTCGGTCGGCTCACTGAAGATGCCGGGCTCGTCGAGTACGAACTCACCATCGATCGGAGCGGTGTCATCGAGCGCACCGGCCAGCCAGACACCGCCGAAGATCGCGACGGCCGACGCGGTCAGGCCCGCCACGGCCGCGATCGCGACGTGAGGGGTTCGCAGTGCCATGGCGCCAAGGTTACGAGGCCGGGAGCGCAGCCACCCTGCGGCCCGGAACCGACACGGGGAATGTCGGTTCCGGGCCGCGTTCACCCGGTCACGGGCTGGGACGGTGCCGTCACACAGCGAGTCGATCGACCGACTCGTCGGCCTCGACCACGCCGAGCTCGTTCACGATGACCGGAGGCCGAGGCCTCTTGGGAGGTCGACCGCCGGGTCTCTTGTGGGCGACGATTCTGCCCCCGGACAGAAGCTCGCCGCCCCAGACACCCCAGGGCTCCTCGCGCTCGAGGGCCTCGTCCAAGCAGGCCTCGCGCAACGCGCATCGGGCGCAGATCGCCTTGGCGCGAGCGATGTCGAGGACATGGTCGGAGAAGAACAACGGGGTGAGGGTGCCGTTGCCGTCGGCACAGCGAGCGACCGGAGCGGTCGAGATCATGGTTTCGTCGATGGGCTGGAGCTGGATCGTGTTCATCGTGGTGTCTTTCTGGTGTGTGGGACCGATGGTCTGTTCGATTGCGGCGCTCTCGGAGCGGTTGGTGTCAGGTCCTGTTGTCATCGATTGCCGTCGTGGTCGCAGGCGGAAAACGAAGAAGGCCGCCGGGTCGGAACCCGGCGGCCTCGGAACGAGGGGTGTTTCGACGTGTCTGCTACGTCGACCCCAGTGCGAGGTGCCGGGCGTGGCGCTTGGCGAACGAGAGGTGCTCGGCGCCGGCCAAGGTGGTGGTATTGCCCGCATACGCGTTCATCGGGAATGCGTGGATACCCGTGACTCCGCGCCAGCTGGTGCAGGCGACGGGAGCGGACGCGCCACGACGCCCGCAACCGGGCGCCTGGCCCAGGTGTTGCGTCGTCGTCATCGTGTCCATCGTGTCTCCTCGAATAGCGCTGCAACGCGATCGTGCGCAGCCGAAGCAACAGTGGACCACGCTGCGCCCGCCGCCGTCAAGGAGGTTTCCGTCACAGACGGATGTGGCCCGTCCGTCACCGATTCGTCGATCGCGTCACGCCATCGAGCGGGGGGTTCCAGGGTGAGAGCTCGAGCAGGGCGACGGTGAGGTCGTCTGCTCCTGTCCAGGCGCGACCGACCCGGCGTGAGGCGCCCCATTCGAAGGATCTGTTGCCCGACGACAGCCTGGCTCCGGAGGTGGTTCATCGTCGAGCGGATCTCTTGTCAAATCCGACTAAGTGATGCTAAAATCCAAGCCGAGATGCCGAACCAGGCGAAAGGACCACGATGAGCGCAGCAGAGGTACTCGACTACGGCGTGCCATGGGGGTTCGACTGGCGTGAGTTCGCGGCGTGCAAGAGCCACACACGACTGTTCTTCGGCCCCAAGGCCGAGCGCCCCGAGGCAAGGGCTCGCCGTGAAGCAAAGGCGCAACGTCTGTGCCAGGTCTGTCCCGTTCAGCGGCCGTGCCGGCAATGGGCCCGCGAACATCGCGAGTACGGCTACTGGGGCGGCGAGAACGAGGAAGATCGGTATCGGGCCGGCTTCACGGTGACCGCCGCCGTCGGGATCCGCTCACGGTCCCACCCCCAGGAATCGCTGCCCGAGTCGCTGGACGTCTGAGGCTCCCCTCGGGACAGCCGGCACCGCTCGCCGAGGTCTCGAACGGTCGCGTGACCGTCAGACGTCGATCAGGATCTTGCCGATGTTGGCATTGGCTTCCATGTGCCGGTGCGCAGCGACGATGTCGTCGAGCGCGAACCGGGAATCGATCACCGGGCGCAACGCACCGGTCTCGAACAACGGGATCATCTCGGCGATGAACCGTTGGCTGACGGCGGCCTTCTGCTCGATCGGTCGTGCCCGCAGCGTGGTGCCGACCCACCGGATCCGCTTCACCAGGAGCAGCCCGAGATTCACGGCCGTTTGACCGCCACCCATCAGGCCGACCTGCACGATCGTCCCCTGCGGGCGGACTGCGCCGAGGTTGCGATTGACCTCGTCGCCGCCGACGACATCGAGCACGACGTCGACGCCCTCGGGCACGGCATCTCGCAACGCTGCCGACCAATCGGCGGGCGAACGCTCGAGCACGAGATCGGCGCCGAGTTCGCGACACGCCTGCATCTTGGGCGCCGAACACGTGACGGCAATACGCGCTCCGATCGCCTTGGCGATCTGGATCGCCGCCGTGCCGACGCCGGAGGCGCCGGCGTGCACCAGGGCCCACCGACCGCTCGTCAGACCACCCTGCACCACCAGGGCATCCCACGCGGTGAGGAAGACCTCGGGGATCGCCGCTGCATCCGCCAGAGCGACCGAGGTCGGCACCGGCAGCGCCTGGCGTTCGTGGGTCGACACGAGTTCGGCATGACACGCGCCCGACTCGATCCCCATCACGCGATCGCCGACATCCCACGATGTCACGCGATCGCCGATCGCCACCACGGTGCCGGCGTACTCGAGACCGAGAATCTCGTGTTCCCGTGCGACCGGATCGCGGTAGCCGCCCATCCGCTGCAGCGTGTCGGCGCGATTGCACGCGCTGTGGGCCACGCGAACGAGGATCTCGTCGGGCCCGGGTGTCGGATCGGGAACCACGATGACTTCGAGGACCTCGGGCCCTCCGTACTCGGTGACGACGACGGCGCGCATGTGGCCAGTGTGCCGGGTTCCGACGTCGGTCGAGAACTCGGGTGGGAAGACCGCCCTCTGGTTCCTGCTCAGGCGGTCGCGGGGCCCTCGGGCACCGCCGCGGCAGCATCGGCGGTCATCTTCGCCAACCGATCCGCGACTTCTGCCGGACTGCAGAACACCAGTTCCCGGTAGAGCCGCAGCTCGGACACGCTCTCGCGGATGTCGTCGAGCGCACGATGCGAGCCCTGCTTCCAACCCCGTTGCGTCAGCACCTCTGGGTACCACCGTCGCACGAGTTCCTTCATACTGGACACGTCGACCGAGCGGTAGTGGAGAAACTCCTCGATCTCGGGCAGGTAGGCCGCGAGGAACCGTCGATCGGTTCCGATCGAGTTGCCGCACAGCGGCACCGTTCTCGGTTCTGGCACGTGCTCGCGGATGAACGCCAGCGTCGCTGCACCCGCCTCGTCCAGCGAGATCGTCGATGCGCGGATCTGGTCGAGCAGCCCGGATCGTGTGTGCATCTCGACGACGAACGGATCCATCTTGAGGAGCATCTCCTCGGGCTGGTGCACGACCAGATCGGGACCCTCTGCAACAACCTCGAGATCGTCGTCGGTTATCAGCGTGGCGATCTCGACGATCACTTCCCGCGTGTGATCGAGGCCCGTCATCTCCAGATCCATCCACACCAGCATCGTGGCGACTCTATTGCGGCGTGAGACGATAGGGGCAATGACCCGCCCCACCTTCGCCGATCTGCTCGCTTCACCAGACGTCGTGGAGGAGTGCGAGCTGCGCGGTCGGCTGGGTTTCATGGCCTATCACGGGGGCGGTCTCGAGGAGACCACCGACATCGTCGCTCGTGTGGCGGCAGCCGGGTCCGGCGCCTCGTACTACGGCGTGCTGCACCCTGCCGACTGGGACCTCCACATTCCCTCGACCAGGGTCACGCCCGATCAGTCACCCGTACTGGCCGGCTTTCTGGATCATGTCGACGTCGTGATCACGATCCACGGCTACGGACGCCGACCACTGCTGACGTCTCTGCTGCTCGGCGGACAGAACCGGACACTCGCAGCCCACGTCGCGTCGCATTTGCGCACTGCGCTGCCCGCGTACGAGGTCATTGACGAACTCGACGACATCCCCGTCGAGCTGCGCGGCATCCACGACCGCAATCCCGTCAACCTGCCTGACCACCGCGGCGTCCAGATCGAACTGCCACCACGCGTGCGCGGGTCGAGCCCACTCTGGTGGGACTGGGAGTTCGGGCTGGTGCCGCACACCGAGGCGTTGATCGCCGGGCTGATCTCCGCAGCGACATCGTACGAACTCCCCTGACCGGTTGGCGTACGGTCGCGTTGTGCAGGTCGATCGCAACCTCATCGACGAACGGATCAAACGGGAGCTCTTCGAGCGAGTGCTACCGCTGATCGAACGCGAACGCCGCCCGCTCCAGATCACGTCGGGACCGACGCTCGAGGATCAACGACCCTTCGTCGCCGGCACGCAATGGGGCCCGCCGTGGGGCACCACCTGGTTCACGTTCACGGGCGAGGTGCCCGAGTCGTGGGACGGGCAGCGGGTCGAGGCCGTGCTGGACCTCGGCTTCCATCCCGATGCAGCCGGCTTCCAGTGCGAAGCGCTGGTGGTCGACGAGATGGGCCGACCCGTGCAGGGCATCCATCCCCGGCGCACGAACCTCAGGCTGCCAGCCGATCCGGGTCCGGTGACCATCCACCTCGAGGCGGCGTCCAATCCCTCGTTCGTCCAGTTCGCCCCATCGCCGCTCGGCTCGCCCGCCACAGCCGGCGATCGCCCGCTCTACCGGTTCCGAAGGGCCGAGCTGCAGCTGATCGACAGCGAGGCGGAGGCGCTCGCGCACGATCTCGACGTGCTGAGTGGGCTGATGCAGGCGATGGCCGACGGCGACCCGAGACGAGATCGATTCCGCCAACGGATCGCCGAGGCACTCGACCGGCTGCCCGACGTGGGCGCCATGCGCGACCTGGTTCGACCGCTGCTGGCCACCACCGCTGCCGCCGGCACCCATCGCGTCATCGCGACCGGACACGCCCATATCGACACCGCTTGGCTGTGGCCGATTCGCGAGGCGGTCCGCAAGTGCACCCGCACGTTCGCCTCAGCCGTGCGGCTCATGGACGAGTATCCCGAGTACCGGTTCTCGTGCTCGCAGGCACAACAGTACGCCTGGATCGAGGAGCAGCACCCCGAGCTGTTCGAGCAGATCTCGCTCAAGGTAGGGGGCGGACAGTGGCTACCGGTGGGTGGGATGTGGGTCGAAGCCGACATGAACCTGCCGTCGGGCGAGAGCCTCGCGCGACAGATCGTGCACGGCCAGCGCTGGTTCGAGAGCCGGTTCGGCCGTCGCTGCACCGAGGTCTGGATCCCCGACGTGTTCGGCTACCCGGCGAGCATGCCGCAGCTCTACGCGGCCGGCGGGATGCATCGGTTCGTGACGCAGAAGCTGTCGTGGAACACGACCAACCGGTTCCCCCACCACACGTTCTGGTGGGAAGGGCTCGACGGCACGAGGGTGCTCACCCATTTCCCTCCCGTCGACACCTACAACGCAGAGGTGACACCGGCCGAATGCGTCGCGTCTGCGGGTCGCTTCCGCGACGCTGCATGGTCGGACTGGTCACTGATGCCGTTCGGGCATGGTGACGGTGGCGGCGGCCCGACCAGAGAGATGCTCGAGCGAGCGCGACGTCTGGCCGATCTCGACGGCTCACCACGGGTGTCGATCGGGTCACCGGCCGAGTTCTTCGAGCACGTCGAGCGCGAGGTGTTCGACGGTGCGCCCGTGCCCGTGTGGCGTGGCGAGCTGTACTTCGAGACCCATCGCGGCACGCTCACCAGCCAGTTGCGCACGAAGGCCGGGAACCGCCGCTGCGAACGGCTGCTGCGCGAGGTCGAGCTGTGGTCGGCCACGGCGGGGCGAGCTGCCGACGTCGACGATCTGTGGCGCGAGGTGCTCACCCAACAGTTCCACGACATCATTCCCGGGTCGTCGATCGCGTGGGTACATGACGACGCCGAACGAACCCATGCTTCGGTCGCCGAGGCGCTGGAGATGCGGCTGGACGCGCTGTTCGACGAGTTGGTTCCAGCGAGCCCGCACCTCGCCAACGCCGCCGGCGTCGATCGCGACGAAGTGGTCGAGGTCGAGGGATCGGGCCCGATGCGCGTGCAGGTTCCCGCCAACGGGATCGCCGAAATGGTCGCACGGCCGGCCGAAGACCACGTGGTCGTCACCGAGTCGTCGATGATCAACCACCATCTCGCCGTGCGATGGGACGAGACCGGTGCGCTGGTGTCGGTGATCGACCTCGCTCACGCCCGCGAGCTGTTGCCGACCGGCGAGCGCGGTGCCGTGCTGGAATTTGCACCGGATCGACCCGTTCGTTACGACGCTTGGGACCTCGAATCCTGGACGCCTGCGCTCGGCCAACCGCTGCTGCGCCCGCAGTCGGTCGAGGTCACAGAGCGTGGCCCGCTCGTCGGCCGGGTGCAGGTCCGCCATGAGTTCGGTCCGTCGTCGGCGACCGTCACCTACACGCTGCGGGCGGGCAGCCCCCGTTTGGACTTCGGCGTTGTCTTCGATTGGCAGCACGCCGAGCATCTGCTCTCGATGTCGTTCCCGCTCGACGTGCGAGCTGAGACCGTTGCGTGCGACATCCAGTTCGGTCACGTTCATCGCCCGACCCATCCGTCACACTCGTGGGAGGCCGCCAAGTTCGAGGTGTGTGCCCACCGCTACGTGGACGTCAGCGAGCAGGACTTCGGCGTGGCGGTGTTGAACGATGGCCGATACGGACATGGGTTGTTCGACGGTCGAGTGCGGGTCAGCCTCGCCCGCGCCGCTCGGTATCCCGACCCCGACGCCGACCGCGGCGAGCACGGCGTGAACCTGGCGCTGTTTCCCCATGGCGCCGGCCTCGACGACGTCGTCGCCGAGGCGGAACGATTCAACCACCCGCTGCGAGTCGTCGTGGGATCGGCTGCTCGGCCGGTTCCCGATCCGATCGTGAAACTGATCGGCGATGGCGTCGAGATCGACGCCATCAAACCGGCCGACGACGATCCTGCCGACCTGATCGTGCGACTCCACGAGGCAGTCGGCAACCGGACTCGCATCACCGTCAGCTCCGACAGCCGCATCCTGGCAGCGAGCCGCTGCAACCTCCTGGAAGAGCCCCAATCGGGCCTCGAGGTCGGCGACGGGATTTGTGCCCTCACCGTGAAACCGTTCGAGCTGGTGACCCTGCGCCTGACCAGATCGATCGGGACCTGAGCGTTCCACCAGGTGCCCGGCACCTGGTGGAACGCCACGGTCTCAGGTCACCAACGGGGGTGAGTCGGCGACGGTTTGATCACCGTCCTCGTCGTTCACCCAGGCTTGACCGCTCACGTCGTCAGTGATGTCGAACTGCCCCGACAGGTCGACGGACCACTGCCCCGTACCGTCGGCGAGGGTCAGACCGCCGAATCCGTCGAACTCGTTGCCGACATAGAACTCGACGATCGCGCCGACGGGTGCCGTGCCGCCGATCCGATCCGAGTCGAAGTCGAACGTGTCGAACGTGACCGCGACCATCTCCAACGTCTTCTCGGAGCCGGTCACCACGATGTAGGTGCCAGGAACCAGATCGACACCCTGCAAGTCGTCGAGATAGAAGTAACCGCTGTCGTCGGTCGGCACCGAATCCGAGAAGAACTGCGACGTGCCGCCGACCCCGTCGAAGATCTCCACGGTCACCGTCGAACTGGGCGTGAAGTTCCAACCCTGCACCCAGTCATTCGTCAACGACGCCTGGAATCGCGGGAACGGCGGCTGCTCGGCAACGGTTCGGTCGCCATCCTCATCGGCCACCGATGCTTGGCCACCCACCGCTGCGGTCAGGTCGAAGTTGCCGTATTCGGGGGTGTTGAGATCCACCGACCAGGTTCCGTCGGTCGCCACAATCTGACCACCGACTCCTCCGAACTCGTTGCCGACGCCGAACTCGACGAGCGCGCCGACGGGTGCCGTGCCGCCGATCCGATCCGAGTCGAAGTCGAACGTGTCGAACGTGAGATCGACCATCTCCAACGTCTTCTCGGAGCCGGTCACCACGATGTAGGTGCCAGGAACCAGATCGACACCCTCTTGGGGTTCGAGGTTGAAGTTGCCATACGAATCGGTCCCGATCGGATCCGACACGAACTGCGACGTGCCGCCGACCCCGTCGAAGATCTCCACCGTCACCGTCGAACTGGGCGTGAAGTTCCAACCCTGCACCCAGTCATTCGTCAACGACGCCTGGAACTGCGGGAACGGCGGCTGCTCGGCAACGGTTCGGTCGCCATCCTCATCGGCCACCGATGCTTGGCCACCCACCGCTGCGGTCAGGTCGAAGTTGCCGTATTCGGGGGTGTTGAGATCCACCGACCAGGTTCCGTCGGTCGCCACAATCTGACCACCGACTCCTCCGAACTCGTTGCCGACGCCGAACTCGACGATCGCGCCGACGGGTGCCGTGCCGCCGATCCGATCCGAGTCGAAGTCGAACGTGTCGAACGTGAGATCGACCATCTCCAACGTCTTCTCGGAGCCGGTCACCACGATGTAGGTGCCAGGAACCAGATCGACACCCTCTTGGGGTTCGAGGTTGAAGTTGCCATACGAATCGGTCCCGATCGGATCCGACACGAACAGCGACGTACCCCCGACCCCGTCGAAGATCTCGACCACCACGCTGGCATCCGGCGTGAAGTTCCAGCCGTCGATCCAGTCATTCGTCAACCATGCCTGGAACTGCGGGAACCTCGGCTCGGCGACCGTCTGATCACCATCATCATCGGTCACATACGCTTGGCCGCCCATCTGCGGTGTCAGGTCGAAAACCGCCGACAGATCGACCGACCAATTCCCATCGATGTCGGCGGTGACCTCACCGCCAAAACCCTCGAACTCGTTGCCGACACCGAACCCGACGATGGTTCCCGGGTCTGCCGTGCCCTCGATCAGATCAGCCGCAGGATCGAACACATCGAACGTGAGATCGACCATCTCCAACGTCTTCTCGGAGCCGGTCACCACGATGTAGGTACCAGGAACCAGATCGACACCCTGCAGGTCGTAGAGGTTGAAGTAGCCGCTGTCATCGGTGGGCACCGAATCGGAGAAGAACTGCGACGCGCCACCGACCCCGTCGAAGATCTCCACCGTCACCGTCGAACTGGGCGCGAAGTTCCAACCCTGCACCCAGTCATTCGTCAACGACGCCTGGAACTGGGGAGGATCTTGCGAAGCGGGAACCATCCGGACGGAGAGCCCATCGAGGTATTCGCCGCTCAAGCCGTGGTCGTCGCCGTCCCAGCCGAGGTAGAACGTGCCCGTCGTGTTCGTGCCCAGTGAGGTGGGGACGAAGACGATGACGTCCTCCTTGTCGCCGTTCAGCCCAGGCACCCAGTAGCGGGCCTTGGTCGTCAAGACGATCTCACCCGTGTTCGGCTCCACCCACGCACCCCAGATGTCTTCCGAGCTGTTCCGCAGCCCCACATCTGAGCCGTCGAAGTAGCGCTCGAAACTGCCACCGGTCTTGGTGCCCAGTGACGTGGCGTTGAAGACGATCAGGTCCTCGTCGGCGCCCCGCAACGTTCCCCCGCCGGTGCGAGGCACCTTGTGGGGGCCGGACGTCGACAACAGCAGCCGCCCGTCGGGAGTCCTTGCCAAGGCGTCGACCTCCTCCGCATCGGTCGACAGGCCGACATCGGAACCGTCGAAGTACTTGGAGAACGTGCCGGCGGTGTCGCCACCCAGCGACGTCGGGGAGAAGGCAATCACGTCGGAGTCATCGGCCCAGAAGCCTGCGACACGCTGGGGACGCTTGAGGGTCACCAAGATCGTCCCGTCGTCCTCGATGTGGAACGCGTTCACATCGTTGCCGCGCAGGCCCACATCGGAACCGTCGAAGTATTTCTCCCAGCTGTCGCTGAAAACGTTGTAGGCGAGGATGTCCTCGTCGGCGAACGAGACCCCGTCGACGTTGCCGGAGGTCGTGGAACTGACGTACACGACAGGTTCGAACTCCTGTGCGGCGCCGATCGTCGGCACCAGAAACGGGACGGTCAATGCCAGACCCGCCAAGATCGTGTTGGCTCGGGATTTCATGACAACACCTCTCCTTTCGAGCTCCGTGTGTCTGCGGCGACGGGCGTTCCGGACGCGACCAAGCCGGACCCAGCGGGTCCGACTTCAGTCATCCAACCGATACCGGTGAGTCGCTGCTCCTGCAATGCTCCATCCGGATCGGACACGACAGCGCTCACCGCCTCTCACCACGACCAGTGCCGCGATAACGCCTGCCACTACTCACGGTGGTCGCCAGTTTCAAGAAGTTGTAGGGCCGAAAGTCCCGGGTCGCCCGGCCCGGATCACCGAATGGGTCCGGCGGCGCTCAGGCGGTGACGCCGAGATGACGCAGGGCCATCTGGGCATACAACTCGACTCCGACCGGCATCGCCGCCTCGTCGAAGGTCACGAGGTTCGAGTGATTGGCGGGCGCCGTACGGGGATCGCGATCGCGCGGCGTGCCGCCCAGGAACATCATGGTGCCCGGCACCTCGTTGAGCACGTACGAGAAATCCTCGGCGCCCATGATCGGATTCGGGAGCCGGCGTACATTGTCGGCGCCCAGCACGTCGGTGGCAGCATCGATCGTGAACTCTGCAAATTGCTCGTGGTTGGACGTAACCGGGTATCCGAAGATGATCTCGGGTTCGGCGGTGGCACCGTGTGCCTCGGCGATGTTGTGCGCGACTCGCTTGAGGCCTTCGTGCACCTGGGCTCGTGTGCGCTCGCTGACAGTGCGGATCGTGCCCTCGATCTCAGCCAGTGGAGAAATGATGTTGTTCGTGGTGCCGGCATGGATACGGCCGACCGTGACGACGGCTGGATCGAACACGTCGATCCGGCGGGTGACCATCGACTGCAGGGCCATCACGATCTCACAGGCGATCGGGACCGGATCGATGGTTCGGAACGGCTCGCTCGCATGGCCGCCCGACCCGTGGACGCGGATGACGAACCGATCGGCCGACGCCATGCACGCCCCGCCTCGGGTCGCCACCATGCCGGTCGGGATCGTCGACGTGATGTGCAGCGCGAACGCCCCGGTCACCGGCGACTCGGCACCGTCCGCGAACGCCGGCACGTCGAGCAACCCCTCCTCGAGCATGTACTTCGCGCCGTGGTGCCCTTCCTCGCCGGGCTGGAACATGAACAGCACGCGACCGGGAATCTCGTCACGGTGTGCCGACAGCACTTTGGCGGCGCTCGACAGCATCGCCGTGTGGGTGTCGTGGCCGCAGGCGTGCATGCTGCCGTCGGACCTCGAGGCGAAGTCCAAGCCGGTGTCCTCGTGCAACGGCAAGGCGTCCATGTCGCCCCGCAGCAGCACTGTCGGTCCGGGCCGACCACCCGTCAAGAGCGCCGAGATACCCGACGTGGTCTCGTGCAGCGTGATGTCGAGGGGAAGCCCGTCGAGCGACTCGAGCACCCGCTCGCGGGTGATCGGCAGGTCGTTGCCCAGCTCGGGCTGCTCGTGCAGCGACCGACGAAGGGCGACGGTCTCGTCGTACAGATCCAGGGCCTCGTGGCGGAGTGAGTCAAGCGTCATCGACGAATCGTAGGCAAAGCCGGCCGACGGCCCGCCAGCAGAGCCCTGCTCGACAGCGCGAACCATGCCGCCATTGCGCTTGGTGTGCCGTGGGTGGTTCTTGCGTACGATCAGTCCTCGTGCAACGCGTGGAGTTCACGATCGAACCGTTCGTCGAGGGTAGCCCGGGCCCGCACGTCACCGAACCGATCGCAGCCATCAGCTCGATGGGCGTTCAGGTCGAGCTCGGACCGTTCGGAACTGGTTGTACCGTCGACGAGCAACGCACCGCAGAGGTGGTCGCTGCGGTCGTGAACGCGGCGTTCGCCAATGGTGCCACGCACGTGAACATCGACGTCGCCCACGTCAGCGGTTCCGCTGCGCCGATCTCACGGGGTGAGGCGTGAACGAGCCGCACCCCCTGTTGCGTGCGATCAAGCCCGTCGTCGACGCGGTCGGCGCCACGCTGGTGCCACCTGGTGACCAGGAACCATCCGATGTCCCGCTGGTGTGGGACGGCAAGGTGGTCGGAGCGGTGCGAATGCCTCCCTTGCACGGCGCGCTCGACCGCCTGATCGACACCGTCGAGACCGAGCTCGGCGGGCCGCTCCCTGCGTTGTCGCGAGAAGACAAGCAACGCGCCGTGCGCTTGCTCGATGAGCGAGGCGCGTTCATCCTCCGGCGTGCCGTCGAGGATGTCGCCGACGCCATGGGTGTCAGCCGCATCACGATCTACAACTACCTGAACGCAATCCATCGCTGACCGATACCGTCGGCGTCATGGCCCGAGCAGACCGGTTCGCAGTGGTCGGATTCGACGCCGACGACACGCTGTGGCGCAGCGAGGACTACTTCTCGCTCGCCGAGACGTTCTTCGCGGCACAGATCGCTCCGTACGCTCCCCCTGGGGTCGACGTGCTGGACGCATTACACGCGACCGAAATCGACAACCTCCCGGTCTCGGGCTACGGGATCAAGTCGTTTGCGCTCTCGATGGTGCAGGCCGCTGTCACCACGACCGGCGGGAAGGTCCCCGCGACCGTGATCGGCGAGTTGGTCGACCATGCCCACGACATGCTGCGTCATCCGGTCGAACTGCTCGACGGCGTTGCCGAAGCCCTCGAACAGGTCGGCGGGACTCATCGTCTCGTGCTGATCACGAAGGGCGATCTCGTCGACCAGACGCGCAAGGTGCGCACGTCGGGTCTCGAGCACCACTTCGAGCACATCGAAGTCGTGCTCGAGAAGGACGTCGCCACGTATCGGAGGGTGCTCGCCGAGTGGGGCGTGGAACCGTCGACGTTCCTGATGGTCGGCAACTCGGTGAAGTCCGACATCCTGCCGATCCTCCAGCTCGGCGGTCACGGCGTCCACGTGCCCTATCACGTCACGTGGGGCCACGAGATCGTGCGCGACCACAACGGCGGCTTTGCCGAGCTCACCTCCATCGCCGAGCTGCCCGACTGGCTCGCCGCCGGCTGACCAGAGCCGGCGTGCCACGCTGCGCTCGGCGGGAGCATCCGTCAGAGCTTGCGGAGCGAGACCTGGCTGACGCGGTGATCGGTCTGTTTGCGGATGATCAGCGAGGCACGTTCGCGCGTCGGCGCGATGTTCTCGCGCAGGTTGCGGCCGTTGATCGTGGCCCAGATGTGACGGGCGGTGGCGTCGGCCTGCTCGTCGGTGAGACCGGCGAAGTTCGTGAAATAGCTGTCGGGGTCCTTGAACACCGACTCGCGCAGGGCGAAGAACCGCCGCACATACCATTCCTCGATGTCGCCCACGTCGGCATCGACATAGATCGAGAAGTCGAAATAGTCGCTGACGAACTCGTCACCCTCGCGGTTGACCTGCAACACGTTGAGGCCCTCGACGATCACGATGTCGGGGCGTCGCACCGTCACGGCGACCCCGGGGAGCACGTCGTAGGCGACGTGGTCGTAGACAGGGGCCGACACCTCTTCCTGGCCGCTCTTGACGGCACGGAGGAACCCGAGCAGCGCTCGGGTGTCATAACTCTCCGGAAAGCCCTTCCGATCCATCAGACCCCGCTCGGCGAGCACCGCGTTGGGGTGCAAGAACCCGTCGGTGGTGACCAGGTCGACCTGTGGGTGATTGGGCCAACGCGACAACAGTGCCTGCAGGATGCGGGCGAATGTCGACTTGCCGACCGCGACGGACCCGGCGACGCCGATCACGTACGGCACCTTCGGTGCCATCGACCCGAGAAACGTCGACGTCACCTTCTGCAGGTCCTGAACAGCGCTGACGTACAGGTTCAGCAGGCGGCTGAGTGGCAGGTAGATCGCTGCAACCTCGTCGAGATCGATCCGTTCGTTGATGCCCCGGAGCGAATCGAGGTCGTGCTCGCCCAGCGTGAGCGGAGTGGCTGCGCGCAATGCCGCCCAGTCGTCTCGGTCGAAGGTGAGGTACCGCTGCGGCACCACTGCAACCTATTCTCAGTCGGTGCCCCCGATACAACCGACCCGCAAGGCGCGGGGCGCTTGGTACACCCCGCCGGAACTGGTCGCCATCGTCGTCGACGGTTTGCTGGACGACATCGACCTCCTGCCGGTGCATGGTGATCGGCTGCGCGTCCTCGATCCGGCGTGCGGCGACGGAAGGTTCCTGGTGGCCGTCGCCGACCGTCTGGCGGCCCGTGGACAGCCGATCGAGTTGGTCGGGTGCGATGTCGACGCAGGAGCACTCGAATCCGTGGACGATCCCCGGGTGCAGCTGATCCACGACGACGCGCTCGTCCGAGACTGGAACGGCGACCGGTTCGACATCGTGATCGGAAACCCACCGTTTCTGTCCCAGATGGCAGCCGACACGACGCGGGGCGGTTCGAGCCGTCACGGTGGGGGCCCGTACGCCGACGCCGCGTTCGAGTTCCTGGCGCTCGCGATTCGCCTCGCCCGCCCGGACGGGGGACGAGTCGCGATGGTGCTGCCCCAGTCGATCCTGGCGGCCCGCGATGGCGGACCAGTGCGCGACGCCGTCGCCGACCAGGCCGACCTTGCCTGGTCGTGGTGGGAGCCGAGGCAACAACACTTCGACGCCAATGTCAACGTGTGCGTGCTGGGATTCCGCCGACCGGCGACGGCGCCCACGAATTCGGTGGCGTGGACACAGGTCGTGACGGACCGGCTGGGCATCCCCGGCCTCGAACCGGCCGACCTGCACACGAACGGGACACTCGGCGAGCGCGCCGACTTGAACGCCAACTTCCGCGACGAATACTACGCGCTGGTGCCTGCGGTCAGCGACGACGCAACGGGGCCCCCACTGATCACCAGTGGTCTGATCGACCCAGGTCGGTGTCATTGGGGTGAACGCCCGGTCAAGTTCGCGAAGCGCACGTTCGACCACCCGCGCGTCGACCTGTCGAGGCTCACCGGGAGATTTCCTGCATGGGCGGCCCGCAAACTGGTTCCCAAGGTGCTCGTCGCCAATCAGACACGGATCGTCGAGGCGGTCGCCGACCCCGATGGCCTTTGGTTGCCCGGCGTCCCGGTGACCACGGTGACACCGAGCGGCCGCACGTCGACCGCGGCACCGCGAGCGGAGCCGGACGGGTCCACCGGCGCCGTTTGGGAGCTGGCCGCAGTGCTCACCGCTCCGATCGCGTCGGTGCTCGCATGGCACGTGGGCGGTGGCACCGGGCTGTCGACCCGATCGGTGCGCGTCGGTCCGGCGGTACTGGCAGCGACGCCCTGGCCGGCCGGCAACCTCTCGAACGCCGTTCAGGCGCTGCGAGCAGGAGACATCGTCGGGTGCGGTCATGCCGTCATGACGGCGTACGGCGTCAGCGACGCCGACGGCGACGAACTGCTCAGCTGGTGGGCCGCGCAACTCCCCCGCGGTGTCTGAGCGATCGCGCGCCGTCGCGGACTCGTTCCCATCCCGGCGAACCAGCCACCATCCACAAGACGACGAGACCACCCAACTCCAGCATGTGAAACGCCTCGGACAGTGCCGAGCGGTCACCACTCACGGTATCGAGCACCGTACTCAACACGTTCGTCGCCAGCAGGGCCGCGACGAAGGGCAAGAGCCCGAACGCCCGGTGCGGGCGCCACGCGGCGTACAACAGCCCGATGGCGAGGGCCAACCCCGACGCACCGACATGACGAGCGATGTGGGTGGGGGCGCCGTCGATCTCGCCGAACACCAACGGACGGACGCTCTCGATGGCGATCACGATCCCGAACCAGGCCAGGGCCGGGCGCAACCATCCGCCGCGTCCCAGACGAGCAGGGCGGGAACGGTCGAGGACACGCCGGACGAACTGCGCCTCGAACTCCGCCGACCGCAGCCGGACCGACCGCGTGAGGCTCGCAACGGCGTCCATCCGGTCACGGCACGCCGGGCACGCTGCGAGGTGCCCCTCGAGCGCACGGCGCTCGTCACGGCGCAGTTCGTCGTCGGCCTCCGCCGAGATGAGCACACGCGCGTCGGCGCACGACCCGACCGAGCGATCCCCGTGCGCTGATTCCACGATGTGACGGTCGGCCCTACTGACCGTTTGGTTCCCCGCGGCACACTGATTCGGCCATGGATCATCTGACGTCGCTCCTCCTCGACGCCCAGCGCGGCGACGCCGACGCACTCGAACGATTCGTCGCCGCGACCCAGCACGATGTCGTCTCGATGTGCCGCTACCTCGGCGATCCGGACAACGCGGAGGATCTGGCTCAGGAGGCGTACGAGCGGGCATTCGCGTCGTTGCACCGATTTCGCGCGACCGGCCCGGCGCGGCATTGGCTGCTCACGATCACCCGGCGCACCTGCGCGGATGCAACGAGACGACGCAGCCGACGGCGCCGGACCGAGCAGCGAGCGCTGAACATGGCGCACGACGTGTTCGACGAGTTCACGCCCGTGGACGGCGGGGTCGCGATCGACGAGCTGCTCCACCAACTCGACGACGACCGGCGGGCGGCGTTCGTGCTCACCCAGCTGACCGGGTTGCGCTACGACGAGGCCGCGGAGATCCTGGGGGTTCCGATCGGTACCATCAGGTCACGGGTCGCGCGGGCAAGGGATCAACTCCTCGATGCCCTGCTCGACACCCAAGCCGAAACCCCGGAACCAGAACGACGTCGCCAACGACCACCTCGATGATGCCCACCCCCCACTCCATGGCCAGAATCGGCACCCTCGCGCTCACTGGCGCGCTGGCCCTGACAGCGTGCGCAGCCAACTCGTCGGACGCCGATGCCATCCCACTGTCGCCAGAGGCCGCGGTGGGTCGCACGATCAGCCGCTCGAGTGGCTGTGCCGCGTGCCATGGCACGAACGGCGAAGGCGGTGTGGGCCCCCCGTTCGTCGGATTGTTCGGCTCGACGGTCACGCTCGACGACGGCGCCACGGTCGTGGCCGACCGCGACTACCTGATCGAGTCGATCAAGGAGCCGGGGGCCAAGATGGTTGCCGGTTTCCGTCTTCCGATGCCGACCAACCGTCTCACCGACGACGAGATCGACCAGGTCGTCACGTACATCCAAGAGCTGTCCGGCACGGGAACGGGGACGACGCCGTGAGACGACACCGCAGAGTCAGCGGCCTGCGCGCCGGCGCGTTGTTCGTCGCGGCATCGGTGTTGGCCGGCGCCTGCGGCAGCGACCCGCCCCGCGAACTCGCCGGTTATCGCCGCGAACCGGCGCCGTCGGTCGGCGAGCTGTCGCTACCGGACCTCAGCGCAGCCGGCGATGAATTCAGCCTCCGAGCCGATCCGGGGCATCTGCTCGTCGTCTACTTCGGATACACCAACTGTCCCGACTTCTGCCCGACGACACTCAGCGATCTCAAGCTCGCAACCAAGCGGATGAAGGACGCGGACGCCGAGAGGATCGATGTCGCGATGGCCACCGTCGACCCCGAGCGCGACCTTCCGATCCTGCCCGCCTACATCGCCAGCTTTTTCGACGAGGGCCACGCGTTGGGCACCGATGACGAGCAGCGTTTGGCGGAGGTTGCGGCACCGTTCGGAGTCTCGTACAACCTCAGTGAGACCGCCGATGGCAACGTCGAGGTGTCGCACACCACCTCGCTGTACGTCATCGACGACACCGGCCATCTCGCACTGACCTGGCAGTTCGGGGTATCCATCGACGACCTTGCCGCCGACATGACAGAGCTGCTGGAATCGAGGTCTGTATGAGCCGTCTGCAATGGATCGCCCTCTGTGTGCTGGTGCCGATCGTCATCGCCGGAGGGCTGTGGCTCGGCGGCGCAACGGGCGGCTCGGGCGACGGGGCGTCGGGTGCGGTGAAGATCGCGGGCGCCGAGGATGCGACCGAGTTCGCCCACGACTTCACGATCCCTCCGGGAACGGCCGACCGGATCGCTGCCGGGCAGGACGTCGAGATCGTGCCGGCCGAGCTCGTGGTGAAGGTCGGCGATGCGATCCGGATCGCCAACAACGACTCCGAGGACCACATCGTGGGCGTATTCTTCGTCGCAGCGGGCGAAACGCTGACCCAGCGGTTCAACAGCGTCGGGGTGCTCGAAGGAGAATGCGACGTGCACCCCAGCGGCTCGTTCACCCTACGCGTCGAGGCGTGACCCACCGACTCACACGCACCATTGCGGCGACCGCCGCATTGAGCGGTGCGTTGCTGGTCGCCCCGCAGGTGGCGCATGCCGATGCCGCCGGGCCGACCGACTATCGCAGCGAGGTCACGGCGATCACGCCGGAAACCGAGGCGATCGACGTGTCGATCGTGGGTGGTGACGCATTCGTGCTGATCGTCGTCGCACCGGGGCACGAGGTGATCGTGTTGGGCTATGACAGCGAGCCCTACCTGCGGATCGATGCGGATGGCACCGTTGCCGAGAACCGTCGCTCGGAGGCCACCTACTACAACGCCGAACGATTCGGCAACGACGAGATTCCCGACTTCGCCGACAACGACGCCGAACCCGATTGGCACGAGATCGGGCACGACGGCCGGTGGGCGTGGCACGACCACCGTGCGCATTGGATGGGATCGAAACCGCCGATCGGGCTCGACCCCGGCGAGTCGCTTCCGGCGCAGTCGGTCAGGTTGCTGGTCGACGGACAGCCCGTCGAGGTGAGCGTGCAAACGACGTTGCAGGCTTCGCCACCGCCCTGGCCCGCCATCCTCGGTGTGCTCATCGGGCTCGGCCTTGCCGTGTTCGGCGCCGCCGCCGGAGCCGCCAGCCGCGTGCTCGGCACCTCGCTGATCGCGGTGGCCGCAACGTTCGTCGGCATCGCTCAGTTCCGATCGCTGCCCAGCGAGACCGGGCCCCTGCTCACCTGGTGGCTGCTCCCTGCGATGGCGCTGGCATGCATGATCGTGACGATCCTGACGTACGGACGCAGCGTGTTGCTCCAGAACGCTCTGACAGCCCTGGCCGGCATGCAGCTGACCATCTGGGCCTTCGGTCGGCGATCCTCATTGACCAAGGCGGTGTTGCCGACCGATCTGCCGTTCTGGATCGACCGGGTGGTCACGGCTGCCGCGCTGGCAGGAGGCATCACGTTGACCGTCGTGGCGATCTGGGAGCTGCTGCGACCACCCGCCCCCGCACTGGCTACGAGTTGACCGCCAGCGCCTCATCGATCGCATCGTTCAGATCACCCTGATCCATCGGTCCGAGATGGCGCGTCGAGATCGCCCCATCGGCGTCGAGCACCAGCGTGATGGGCATGGTGGTGGTGCGCAACTCGGTGACCACGTAGCCCTCGGCATCGAGGAACTGGTCGTAGGTGGCGCCGACCTCGATGAGGAACTCGGAGGCACGGGCCACGTCCTCGCCGATGTTGACACCGACGAAGCGCACCTCGTCGCCTCGCGACTGGTGAACCGCCTCGAAATCCGGGATCTCCCGACGGCACGGGGCACACCACGTGGCCCAGAGATTGACGACCGCCGGGCCTTCGATGTCGGCGAGGCTGATCGTGCTGCCGTCGTCGAATCGCTCGACCTCCACGTCCGGGAGGCGATCGCCCCCCTGCGAGGCTCCATCGTCGCCGGAGGAACCGCATGCCGCCACGACGAGTGTGAACAGCGCCACCGCCGCAACACGAGGGCGACGGCCGGGGGTCACGGCGCCGACTCGGCGACCTCGACCGTGAGTGATACCGAACCGGCCTGCTGGAATTCGAGGGTCAGATCGATCTTGTCGCCGACCGCGAGCGGCTCGGCGAGATCGAGCAGCATCACGTGATAGCTGCCCGGCTCGAACTCGACCGTCTCGCCGGCGGTCAGTGCCAGACCGTCGACCAGCTCCTGCATCGTCATCTCACCCATGTCGTCACCCGACATGTCCCCCATGGTGGTATCGGAACCCATGTCGTCACCCGACATATCACCCATGGTGGTATCGGAACCCATGTCGTCACCCGACATGTCACCCATGGTGGTGTCGGAACCCATGTCGTCACCCGACATATCGCTCATGACGACTTCGTGGACCTGTGCGTCGCCCGCCACCGACGCCGGGACCGACGCGCCCAACAACGTGTCGTCCTCGTCGACCGTGAGATCGAAATAGATGGCACCGGTCGTCTGGCCGGCGGCGCTGGTTCGAGCCCAGGCGTTCTCGATCGAGACGCCCCGGTCAGCCGACGACGTGGAGTCGTCGTTAGAACCGCAGGCAGCGAGTGTCAGAACGCCGAGGGACAGGCCGAGGAGGGTGAGTGCACGCTTCATACCCCAATCCGGTCGCTGCGGGATCGGTTCGAGTTCCCGATGTCCGGACAATTTGCGAACCGCTACCATCACCGAGACCAGGGCGCGCTGGGCGACACGGCGCCTTCGCCGGCCGTCAGGACCTCGACCCCATCGTCGGTGACGAGGCAGGTGTGCTCGTACTGGGCCGTGCGCTTGCCGTCGGAGGTGACCGCGGTCCAGTCGTCGTCCCACATCTTGTGTTGCCAGGTGCCAAGCGTGATCATCGGCTCGATCGTGAAGGTCATGCCGGGACGCATGATCATCGAATTGCGCGAGTCGTAGTAGTGCAGCACCTGGATATCGGTGTGGAACTGCTCGCCGATGCCATGGCCGACGAACGCCTTCACGACGCCCAAGCGGTGCGCCTTCGCGTGCTCTTCGATCGCCCGTCCGACGTCGCTGATCGGGCGACCCGGCTTGACCGCCTCGATGCCCTTCCAGGTGCATTCCTCGGTGATGCGCACGAGTTCGCGGCTCTGCGGATCGACGTCCCCGATCAGGAAGGTTGCATTGGTGTCGCCGTGCACACCACCGATGAACGCCGTGACGTCGAGGTTCATGATGTCGCCGTCGACCATCGGTCGCGAGTCGGGAATGCCATGGCAGATGACCTCGTTGGCCGATGTGCACAGGCTCTTGGGATAGTGGTGGTAGTTCAACGTGCTCGGATACGCACCCCGGTCGATGTAGAGCTGATGGCAGTAGGCGTCGACCTCATCGGTGGTGACACCTGGCCGCAGGAACTCACCCGTCAGACGCAGGATCTCCGCAGCCACCTTGCCGGCCTGCCGCATCCGCTCGATCACCTCCGGCGACTTGATGCGCGGCTCGTCCCAGGGCACCGGGTCACCGGTGTCGGCGTACGTGGGCCGGGCGATGTGATCGGGCACCGATCGCATGGGGCTGATCTCGCCCGGGAGGACGCGTCCCTCGCTCTTCTTGTGGCACCGCTTGTACTTGCGGTTGCTCCCGCACCAGCACGGGTCGTTGGCCTGAGGGAGCAGGGTCGGAGGCTGAAGAACACTGCGCATGAGCCCTCCAGTCTAGAAGGCCCTGCCTCGGGCCGCGCCCCCGGGCGACGACCAGGCGGCGCCTGGACAACCGGCGGAGTTGTCCACGCGCACTGATGCCCGTCGGCGGCCGGCCCCAGCAAGTGGGGCGCTGCCAATGCGGAGGACAAGCCTCCGTTGACAGGAACAGTAACCACGTTGCGAGTTCGATAACAACCGTTCGCAGCAACGGCGACGGTCATCGGGGCAGTCGCACCTCCACGACGCCGTGGGCGGCCTCGGCGATGTGGATCGTGCCGCGGTGCGCTGCGATGATGCCGCGCGCGATCGCCAGACCGAGCCCTGCCGTGCCAGTGCTGACGTCCCGGGCCGGATCGCCGCGCGTGAACGGTTCGAAGCCACGCCGACGCATCTCCGGTGAGAAGCCAGTGCCCTCGTCGACGACCCGGATCGCGACCGCATCGGGTGCGGCTTCGACCTGAATCCGCACGTTCGATCCGGCAGGGGTGTGCCGGATCGCATTGTCGAGGAGGTTCCGGATGACACGCGACAGCTGGGTCGCATCGCCGGTGATCGCCAGCCGTTCAGCGGCATCGATGTGGATCGACACGCCATTGCGTTGAGCGAGCGGACGGACGATCTCGACGGCCTCGTCTGCCAGCTCGGTGACGTCGACCCTGCCCATCCGCATCTCGAGCGTGCCACTGGCCAGCCGGGTGTGCAGTTGCAGGTCGTCGACGAGGTCGCCCAGGGCCCGGACCTGATGTTCCATGCCGTTCAGGTAGGCGTCGGGATCGGGCGCGACCCCGTCACGGATGGCCTCGACCGATGCTCGCAGCGCCGCCAGCGGCGTTCGCAGATCGTGCGAGATCGACGACAGCATCAGTGCCCGTTCCTTCTCGACGGCGTCGAGCCGAACCACCATGCGGTCGAACTCGCGGGCAGCATCGCCGAGCTCGTCGTTGCGCATCACCCCCGAGCGCGCAGCAAGGTCACCGTTGGCGACGCGCATCGCGGCGTCGCTGATGCGATGGGCGTCGCGGGCGATCGGTGACGACAACACGTACGCCACCAAGGCGGCGGCGACCGAGGCGGGGATCATGATCCACAACAAGAATCCGAGATCCTGGTCGTTGATGAACATCTGTTGGGCGGCGATCACGATCATGACCACCGCCACCGCGAGCACGCCCAGCGAAGCCCACATGAAGCGCCGGCCGAGTCGATTGAGCCGCCAGATCGGCCGAGTCGTGACGGCTGGATCGGGTTCGTCGATCACGGCTCGAACCGGTAGCCGACGCCCCAGATGGTGGTGATCCAACGCGGATTCTCGGGATCGATCTCGATCTTGTTGCGGATCCTGCGAACGTGCACGGTGACCGTGGCGGAGTCCTGCCAGTCCGGCGACGACTGCCAGACGTCGCGCAGGAGGTCGGCCCGGGAGAACACCTTCCTGGGTGACGCAGCGAGGTGGGCGAGCACATCGAACTCTTTGGGCGTCAACTCGACGAGCTCGCCATCGCGTCGCACCTCACGAGAACGGCTGTCGATGACCAGACCATCGAACTCCAGCAGCTCGACGAGTGGCGTCGTCTTGGGAGCGGCGCGCCGCAGGACGCCGTTGACCCGTGCGGCGAGTTCACGTGGCGAGAAGGGCTTGACGACGTAGTCGTCAGCGCCCAGCTCGAGCCCCGCGACGCGATCGGATTCCTCGGCGCGCGCGGTGAGCATGATGACCGGCATGTCGCCCGATTGGCGGATCTTGCGCAGGATGTCGAGCCCGTTGACGCCGGGCAGCATCATGTCGAGCACCACGAGGTCGGGCGGTTCGGAGGCGAGCAATGCCAGGGCGGTCGGACCGTCGGCGGCCTCGCTGACGACGTGGCCGTCACGTCGAAGATACCCGGCAACGACCTCGCGCACCGTCGGCTCGTCGTCGACCACGAGCACCCGCGTGGCACCTCCGGCGAAGTTCATGTCGTCAGGTTGTCGGTTGGACGGCCCACGTTCAACCCCTGGCCGGCCTGTTTCCGAAACGTTCCGGATCCACGGGGTCGCTCGCGAACCGCACAGCGCCTGCACCGCGCCGCCTCGTCAGCGACAAGCGGCGATCACACATCAGGGGGCGAGTCGATCGATGCGCCAATGGTCATCGACCAATCGATAGCGGAATCGATCGTGGAGACGGCTCGGCCGGCCCTGCCAGTACTCCCATTCCGTCGGCGCCAGCCGCCAGCCGCCCCAGTGCGCGGGGCGTGGCACCGCACGGCCGGCGAAGCGCTTCTCGAACTCGACCACGAGCGCCATCAGCTCGTGGCGGTCGCGGATCACCTCCGACTGGGGAGATGCCCAGGCACCGATCTGACTGGGCCGCGGTCGGGAGGCGAAGTATTCGTTGCTCTCGCGGTCGCTGACGCGAGCGACCGATCCCCGAACCCTCACCTGCCGGTGCAGATCGAGCCAGGCGAAGGTGGCAGCAGCAACGGGACGGGCACTGAGTTGGTGACTCTTCGCGGATTCGTAATTGGTGAAGAACGTGAATCCGAATCGATCTGCGTCGCGGACCAGCACCGCCCTCGCGTCGGGGCCGCCGTGCATATCCACGGTGGACAGGATCATCGAGTTGGGTTCGGCGACGCCGGCTTCGAAGGCCGCCGTGTGCCACACATGCCACTGCTCCATCGGGTCGAGCGCCAAATCGGCCAACTCGAGCCCGGCGGTCTCGTACTGCACCCTGCGATCACGAATGCGAGATTGATCGTCGGACGGGTCCATGGGTCAATTTTCGATCACGTCGATGCCGCGCATGTAGGGGCGAAGGGCCTCGGGGACCGTCACCGACCCGTCGGCGTTCCGGTAGTTCTCGACGATTGCCGCCCACACCCGCGGTACAGCCAGGGCCGATCCGTTGAGCGTGTGGACGAACGCCGTGCCCTTCTGCGGACGCCCCTCGGCGTCGACCGGGCGGTAACGAATATCTGCTCGGCGCGCCTGATAGTCGCTGAACCAGCTGATCGAGGACACCTCGAGCCACTGATCGGCACCCGGAGCGTAGACCTCGATGTCGAAGCTGCGATGGTGGCTCTGGCCCATGTCACCGGTGCAGATCTCGATGATGCGATACGGCAGGCCGAGCGCAGCGATCGTGCCCTCGGCGCGCGCCACCATGTCGTCGAGAAGGGCCGGCGCCTGTTCGGGCGTCGAGAGCGCGAGGATCTCGACCTTGTCGAACTCGTGGGCCCGCAACATACCTCTGGTGTCACGTCCCGCTGACCCTGCCTCACGACGGTACGACGGGCTGTAGGCCATGAATCGTTTGGGCAGATCGGCAGCGTCGAGGACCTCGCCGGCGTAGATCGATGTCAGTGGCACCTCGGCGGTCGGGATGCACCACAGATCGTCGCGCTCGATGGCGAACGCATCGTCGGCGAACTTGGGGAGCTGACCCGTTGCGGTGAGCGTCGCCGTCGAGACCAGCGATGGCGGCCGGATCTCCTCGTGCGCGTCCGCGTTGCGGTCGAGCGCGAGCTGGCACAGCGCGCGAGCGAGGGTGGCACCTGCGCCGCGCTGCATCGTGAACATCGACTGGGCGATCTTGGTCGCCCGCTCGTTGTCGAGGATGCCGAGCGTGGTTGCCGTCTCCCAATGCGGGACGCGTTGGTAGTCAGGGAACGTGTCGGGCATGAACGGCCCCTTGACGACGGGGTTGTCGACGTCGCCGGTGCCATCCGGCGCACCCGGGTGCGGGATGTTCGGAATGACCAGCAACTCCTGGCGGAGCTCACGGCTCAGGGCATCGTGCTCGGCGGCGAGCTGCTTCTCGGTCTCGCCGAGAAGGCGACTCTCCGCCTGGAGGACCTCGGCCTCGTCGACCTTGCCGTCGCGCCGAAGCAGACCGACGTCCTTCGAGATCGAATTCACACGGGCGCGCAACTCGTCGCGTTCGGCAGTGATGTCGCGC
The DNA here is from genome assembly GCA_963701575.1 of uncultured Acidimicrobiaceae bacterium. Taxonomy (GTDB): domain Bacteria; phylum Actinomycetota; class Acidimicrobiia; order Acidimicrobiales; family Ilumatobacteraceae; genus Ilumatobacter. The sequence goes on along the minus strand of CAVPAQ010000026.1, from coordinate 103,202 downwards.
AGCCGGTTGTCGAGTGCCGACGCGTGCTCGAGCGACTCGATGATGCTGGGGTCGTGACGGCGCTCGAGCGCGGCGCGAACGTCGTCGAGTTCGTTGCGAATCAGTCGGACGTCGATCACGAGGACGATCGTAGTGTCAGGCACCTTCGCTCACCCCCGAGGATGACTCGGACGGCAGCGAAATCGACGACCGACGACTCCTGACACGAGCTCGGCGCGAGCAACCGGCAAGACCAGACCGGCGCCACCGCGGACGGGACCGGCACGTGCCTGACGGGAGTCACCCCACGATCGGATGGAGATCGCAAGACGCTTTGATGACAACCGGACGAACGGGCTCCACCCGTCCATGCCGAGGTCCGATGAACACACACCTCGAATGTCTTCGCACCGGAGCACGAGGTACGAGGAGCCCGGCCACATGCAGCGTCACCGAAGGATCATCACCATCTTCGCCACGGCGACGCTCGCCGCGCTCGCAGCCTCGTTCATCGTCGGGTCCGCACCGGGCCTACGTCGGTTGGCCGACGGCGCCCGCTCGATCGACATGAGGATCGTCGGGCTCGGCCTGCTCTGCTCCGGCCTCGCGATGGTGAACCGAGGAATGCTGAACCGCGCAGCGCATCGAGCGGTCGGGCTCGATGCCGGCGTCGGCGCGATGACCCACACCGCGGCGGTCGGCTTCGCAGCACAGAAGATGGTCAAGTCGGCCGGCGCGGCCGGATTGGCAGTGTTCATCCGACACGGACGGCGCAACGGGTACGAACCGGGCTCGGTCGCCGCCGCCTGTGTGCTGACCGCCACGGCGTCATTCATGGCGCTCGGCGTGTTGTTGGTTGCGGCGATCGGGGTGCTCGTCGTGACGGACCGACTCACCGGGTGGTGGATCGCGGCGGCGGCCGGGTTCGCGACCTACACCGCGCTGGTCGGTGTGTTCATCGCCGTGGTCGCTCGCAGTCGACGGCTCGCGACCCGGGCATGGCAGTGGGGGCAACGCGCCAGACGGCGCCTGCTCGGGGGGCGCGGTGGCGCACCCGACGCCGCCTTTCCGATCGAGATGTTCGACGCCTTCGCTGCGGCCCGCCGGCGACCAGATGGCCTCCGACAGCTGTTGTTCCACGCCGTGGCCTCGAAGATGCTGGGCGCGCTCATGTTGGTGACGGCTGTCCGCGCAGCCGGTCTTCCCGTCGGCCCACCGGCAGCCCTGGTGATCTATGCCACCGCCCTCGCTGCGTCGATGGTGACGATCGTGCCCGGCGGCTTCGGTGTCGTCGAGGGATCGACGGTTGCGCTGCTGGTCGCGGCCGGCGCGTCAGGAGGTGCAGCGGCGTTGGCGGTTGCCCTCTTCCGACTGTTCGACCTGTGGCTGCCCGTGCTGACAGGTGCCGCCTTCGCACGTCGGGCGCTGCGCTGGGACGAGCCCGTCCTGCACACCGGTGCGCCGGGACTACCCGCAGCGATCATGGTCGCGCCGACGGCCGCCTGATCGACCACAACGCTCGCCGCAGACGCGGCGCCGGGGCCTTCGTCGACATTCGTCAGTCGCTCGATTCGTCAGTCGCTCGGCGGGATGCTCTTGGCGAACTCGCGCTCGACGTCGGCGGTCGTGAGCGGCACCTCGTCGTGGCCGGTGATCTCGACCGCCGGCATCTTGCCGCCGCGCTTGAAGTCGTACGACTCGCTGTGACGGGCGGCGAACTTCGTGAAGAACAGATAGATCACGATGCCCCAGAGGAACAACCCACCGGCGGTCTTCATCACGGCGCCGGCCAGCTGCTGGTCGCTGACCGCCGAGATGCCCCAGAGCCGCAACGGCTTGTCGTACGCCTTGTAGACGACGTCGTCGGCGAAGGTGAGCCAGGCGGCCGGCACGGTGGGTACCACCGACTGCAGGAACAGGTAGATCATCGTGCCGGCGACGCCCATCCGGAACTCGGGCACCGGCCCGCACACCGGCAACCACATCAACAGCCCGGCGAACACGACCAGAACGTGCACGCTGTAGTGCAGTGGGCCGTTCTGAATGGTCTCGTTCACCAGCAACGGGACGTGGACGATCATCACCGTGGCGTTGAACAGCACACCGGCGACGACGGGCATCGCGAGCCACTTCACGGCCCGGTAGACCGCCCGGTCACCGAGCAGAATGCGCGCCAACCAGGTCGGTGTTGCCATCAACGCCAATGGCGGCAGGAAGTAGCTCAGCATCATGTGCTGCACCATGTGCGCCGAGTACAGATACTCCTCGCTGATGTCGTGGAGCGGCCAGTCCGAAGCGATCCACAGCACCGACATGGCCATCACGAACGAGATGACGTTGGCACGCGAGACCGCCGGCTGGCCGGCAGGAACGGCTCTGGGCCCGATCACGCGCACCATGTACACGTAGGCAGAGATCAAGAACGCGACGAGCACCCACACCTCGGGGTGCCATTGGAAGGCCAACGGATGGGCGGGCAGATCAGCTGCGAAACCGCCCCCGAGCTGGAAGTTCAGATGTTGCGCCATACCGGCGCCTTTCCGGGTCGATCAGGGGTTGAAGAACTGGAACGTGAACAGGGCAGCCACGTAGACCGCAACGGCCAGGCCGAGCCCCATGTAGAACAAGATGCTGAACAGGCGGCTGTCGAACTTGAGGTGCATGAAGAACAGCACCACGCTGAAGAACTTGATCGCCATCAGGATCAACAGCAGCGGGAGGAACACGGGACCGAGGTCGTCGACCATGTAGCTCAGCGCCACCTCGATCGCCGTGATGACGGCCAGCGCAAGTGCGAGCTGGACGTACTTGAGGTCGGTCCAGTGATCCTCGTGTTCGCTCGCCTCTTCGTGGACGGGTACGTGTGCGGTGTCGGTGCTCATGCGAGATACCTCATGCCGGGATCAGGTAGACGAGGGTGAAGATCAGGATCCACACGATGTCGACGAAGTGCCAGTACAGGCCGACCAGCTCGACGACTTCGGCCTTGTCGCCGGGCACGCGATTCTTCAGGATCATGCCGACGGTGGCCAGCAGCATCACCACGCCGACCGAGACGTGCACGCCGTGAAAGCCGGTCAGCGTGTAGAAGCTCGACGCGAACAGGCTGGTGCTGTAGCCGAGGCCCTCACGATAGAAGGCAGTGAACTCGTACACCTGGCCGGCGACGAACAGCGAACCGAGGAGGGCGGTGACGGTGAGCCACAAGTTCGTGTTGCGGTCGTCCTTGCGCTTGGCAGCGGTGACGGCGAGCACCATGGTGAGCGAGGACATCAGCAGCACGAAGCTCGAGGCCGACGTGAACGGAATGTCCCAGAACTGGTCGGGTCCGGCGTTGGCCGAGTGGCGGCCGCGATACAGCATGTAGGTCGAGATCAGGCCGCCGAACAGCAGGCATTCCGAGCCGAGGAACAGCCACATCGCCAACTTGTTGTTGGAGAGGCCCGTCGAGCTGTAATGACCGTGGTCGTCGTGGCCGTGGTCGGGACCATCGTGTTCGCCGACGGCGTCGTGAACGGCGGTGTCAGCCATTGGTCGAGACCTCCAGTTCGGCGCCACCCTGCGGGGCGGGCGGGTCGTAGTCGGCGGGGGATGCCGTGTGCGGTTCGAGGCTCCAGCCGAACATCGACGCCAAGGCGATCGCAGCCCCGACGGGCACGAGCAGCAGGTTGAAGATGACCCCATAGGCCATCACCGGCAGCGAGAACGCCAGCAGGATCGGCCAGTACGACGGTGACGGCAGGTGGATGTCCTGTTCCGCGTTGGCTTCCTGCTCGGTCATGATCTCCTCGGCCGTCGCGACCTGATGGAAGTCGTGATGATCGCCCTCGCCGCGGTCCTCGTACTTGCGATGGAAGAACTCGTCGAGGTGCCCGACGGTCGGGATCACGTCGAAGTTGTGCTCCTTGGGCGGGCTGGCGGTCATCCACTCGAGCGAGCGGGCGTCCCACGGGTCGAGCGGCGCCTTTTCGGGCCGACGGCTGGTGATGATCGCATTGATGAAGAACAACAGCACACCGATGCCGAGGATGAAGGCGCCGATCGACGACACCAGGTTCCAGAACCCGAGGTTGAAGAAGCCCTCACCGGCGCGGGCCTCGGTCCAGACGTACATGCGTCGCGGTTGACCCTGGAGCCCGATGATGTGCATCGGACCGAACGTCAGGTTCATCCCGACGATCATCGTCCAGAAGTTCCACTTGCCCCATCTCTCGCTGAGCATCTTGCCGAACACCTTCGGCCACCAGTAGTAGAGGCCCGAGAAGATGCCGAGGATCGCGCCGCCGAACAAGACGTAGTGGAAGTGGGCGACGATGTAGTACGTGTCGGTCTGTTGCGTATCGGACGGCGCCACAGCGTGGGTGACCCCGGACAGCCCACCGATCGTGAACTGCACGATCAGACCGATCGCGAACAACATCGCCGTCGTGTAGGTGAGTTTGCCGCCCCACATGGTCATCGTCCAGTTGACGATCTTGACGCCGGTCGGGATGGCGATCGCCATCGTGGCGACCGAGAACACGGCGACCGAGATCGGGCCGAGACCCGACGCGAACATGTGGTGGGCCCACACGCCCCAACCGACGAAGCCGATCGCTGCGCCGGAGAACACGACCAGCGGATAGCCGAACAGCGGCTTCTTCGAGAACACCGGGAGCACCTCTGACACGATGCCGAATGACGGCAAGATCAAGATGTACACCTCGGGGTGTCCGAAGATCCAGAACAGGTGTTGCCAGAGCAATGGATCAGCGCCCGCTTCGACGGTGAAGAAGGTGGCGTCGAAGTTGCGCTGGAACATCAGCAAGAACAGCGCAACCGTGATGACGGGAATCGCGAACAGCAGCAAGAACTGCACGACGAGGATCATCCAGGTGAAGATCGGCATCTTCATGAGCGACATGCCGGGTGCCCGCATGTTGATGACGGTGACGATCAGATTGATCGCACCGGTCAACGAGGCGATACCCGTGATCTGCAGCCCGAGGCCCCAGAAGTCGATGCCGTTGGTCGGCGAGAAGGGCACCGACGAGTTCGGGGCGTACATGAACCAGCCACCGTCGGCGGCACCACCGAGGATCCACGAAGTGTTGAGGAACAGTCCGCCGCCCAGGAAGCACCAGAAACCGAAGGCGTTGATGCGCGGGAAGGCGACGTCACGAGCACCGATCTGGAGCGGCACGAAGTAGTTCGCGAACGCCGCGGCCATCGGCATCACGAACAAGAACACCATCGTGGTGGCGTGCATCGTGAACATCTGGTTGTACTTGTCGGCCGACAGGATCGTGCCGTTCGGCCCGGCCAGCTGAAGACGGATCAACAGCGCCTCGAAGCCACCCACGAGGAAGAAGAACATCGCGACGACGCCGTACATGATGCCGAGCTTCTTGTGGTCGATCGTGAACAGCCACGATTTCCAACCGGTGGTTTCCACGGGGCGTCGGAACACACCGTACGACGACGACGGCGTCGCCACAGCCGGCACGAGGGTTGGTGCTGGTTTCTCGATCAGAGCCATGTCAGATCACTTCCGCTCGATCAGATAGGCGACCAGTTCGTTGATCTGGTCTTCGGACAGGGCGAGGTACGGCATGCCGCGTGTCTTGCCGTCGGTTGCTTCGAGGCTTTCCGGATCTGCGTACATGGGCTTCTTCTCCGGAGCGTTCCGTAGCCATTCCTTGAGATCGATCTCATTGAGGCAGGCCTTGGTGACGCCTTCGAGATACTTGGTGCCGAACTCCGCCGGTGGGGCATCCCACACGTCGCTGCGACAGTCCTCCGTGAGGAGGTCCCAGCTGGCGCCCGCGAACGTGTTGCGGGTCATGAGATTCGTCAGGTTGGGGGACGCACCGCTCCAGACGAACTGCTCGGGTGCCGAGATGATCAAGTTGCCATCGGCGTCGGTCAGACCATCGACCTGGTGACACCGCGAGCACTGTGAGATGAACGTCTGCTCGCCCGTTGCGGCGAGCGTGTCGGGTGCAGGCGGCTGGTACGGCTCGAGTTGATTGTCGATCCAGGCCTGGAAGTCGGCATCGTCGAGCGCCACGATCTCCATCCGCATGTTCGCGTGTGACAGTCCGCAGAACTCGGCGCACTGGCCGGCATAGATACCCGGCTGGCTGGCGTTGAAGTTCCAGGTGTGCACGCGGCCGGGCACCATGTCGCGCTTGCCGTTGAGCTTGGGCACCCAGAACGAGTGGATCACGTCACGGCTGGTGCCACGGATGACGACCTTGGCGCCGACGGGAATCACCATCTGTCCGCTGGTGACGATCGGCGCCGCCTCACCCGTGGGCGCGAAGCCGCAGATGTTGCCATCGGCATCGACCGGATAGTCGAACTCCCACCACCATTGCTGCCCAGTGACGTTGACCACGCAGTCGGCGTTGTCGGTGTCGCTCAGCGAGATCACGGTTGCGACGGTGGGCACTGCGATGCCGGCCAACAACAGCGCAGGAATCGCGATGAACACGTACTCGACGAGCGCATTGCCGTGACCCTGCTCGGGAATCGGCTGGCCGCGGTCCTTGAACTTGATCACCACGTACAAGATGACCGCGAACACGATCACACCGACGATGCCGGCGATCATGAAGATCGGCCATTGCAGATTGTGGATGTCCTGGGCGTACTCGCCCTCGGGCGCCCACGTGTCCTGCGGCGCATTGCTGGCGCACGAGGCCAGAACCACGGTGGCTCCGGCAGCGCCGGCTGCTGTGCGCAGACGGGATCGGTTCGAGCGGGGAACGGGGGGATGAACTGGCATCAAATCTGTCCGGACTTTCTGAGACTTCATCAAGTTACGACTCACGGGACCACCACGCCCAACTCAGCGTCGGAACCCGCGACGGTGAAGGCGAAGCCCTCCTCGACGGTGATGCTCGGCCGATCGATGACCACCGTCAGGAGCTGCGTGCCACCTGGCTCGGTCAGGGCCGTGCACACCCGCTCGGGGCCGAGCGGCACGCCGTTGTCGTCGACGGCGGGGTGCAGCTCGAGGACGAGCCGGGCAGCTTCGTCGGACTCGTTGTGGAACAACACGTTGCTCGGATTCGATCTGGGCAACGTGAGCTGAGCGAAATCGTCGCCGTAGCCGGGCACCTCGGCGCGCAGATCGTCGTTCTCGAACGTGATCGCAGCGGTGACGCTGGACTTGGCGGCAACCGACTGACTGGCCTTCTCGTCGGCCTCGGTCTCGCTGGCAGAGCAGTCGTTCTCCTCGGCCAGGTCACCCGTGGTGTGGTGCTGCTCGATCTCCCGCTCGCCGTTCAGGCCGGCCACCGTTCCCCCGGCGATCAGCGCCACGACCACGATCGAGAACGCCCCGGTCATGGTGGTCTTCGACATCCCTCGTTTGAGACCGACCAGCGCGCCGATCGTGAGCACCAGCGCTGCGACGACGGCGAACGCGACGACGGTCGCCGTCTTGGTGGGCAGACCGAGCATGACGCGGCTGAACGCGTAGACGACGACCGCCGCACCGATCGCACCGGCGACCGGGAGTTCCAACGGGTCGATCATCACATCGCGAGCTTCCGCGTTGTACGACTGCTCGCCGGAGGCACGCTCGCTCCAGCCCTGCACCAACCACTCCAGTGCGCCGGCCACGATCGCGATCAGGCCGAGCGCGAAGAACGTGCGATTCGTGACGAGGCCGAGCGTCATCGTGGTGGCGCCGAGGGCAACGAGCAGCGGCCACAGGCTGGGGCGGGCCGTGGCCTGTGCGGCCGCTGCCGCGTCGAACGCGCTGTGATCCATCGCCGACACATTGGAGTCCCTGACGAACAGATTGATGCCGGCCAGCAGCGACAGCGCGACCGCGGCCGAAACGAGGCCGATCGTGCCGAGCGAGCCTTCCTGGGCGATGCCGTATACGGCAGCGAAGATCCAGGCCGCTGCTGCGGAGCCGATCAGAAGTTTGGAGCCGGTGGTGAACATCGTGGTGCTGATCTCACTTGGTGACGTAGACGACGAACCAGACCGCGCTGTACGCGGCGGCTGCGAAGTACCAGTAGAGGGCATGGGCCGAGAGGATCTCGGTTTCCTGGAGGCGACCGCCGAGTGCCCGGAAGACGGCGACCGTGGTGTAGACGAGCCCGGCGATCACGATCGCCAACATGGCGCCGGTGACAGCGTAGAACAGCGCCCCGTAATAGTCGGCGCGCATCTCGACGGCCATGTCGACGTATACGAACGCCTGGGCATTGACGAACGCGATGGCCAAGATGGCCGTGACCCCCAGTGCGAGAGCGGTGTGGGCACGATCGCCCCGGACGCCCGAATACACGGCCCACTGTGCGAACAGGCACAGCGCCCAGATCGTCATCAACATGACGTTGGTGGCGACCTCTGGGACGATGTAGTCGACGGGGAACCGGCCACCCGAATCGACGACCCGCTCGCGCAGCAGGACCCAGATCGCGAGCATGCCGCCGATCAGCATCGTGCCGGCCACGCAGGCCAATGCAGTGCCGACGAAGAGCTGGCGGCGCGGCGCGGGAGGAGCGGCCGGCGGGAGCGCCAGTGGTGCCGTGGCGGTGCTCATGACAGGCTCCCTTCGGCAGTCATGTCGAACTGTGGTTCTGGTGAGGCCACCGTCACGACGTGATCGTAGTTGTAGGCCGGAGCGGGCGAAGCAGCGCCCCATTCCACCGTCTGACCGCCGAACGGGTTCTGCTCGGCCGCTTGGCCGGCGCCCGTGAAGGTCTTGAGCATCAAGCCGGCGAACGCCAGCACCGTCAGGGCCATCAGGCCGTGGCCGGTCAGCGAGAGCGTGTTCCAGAGCGCACCCTGATCGACATCGCCGATCGACAAGATGGCGGCGACATCAGCGTCGCTCGATGGCACGCCGCCAGCCTGGTCGAGCACGCCCGCAACGTACAACGGCAGGCTCGCCAACACGGTGGCGACGACGCCGAGCAGCGCCAGGGGCAGCATCTGCTTCTCGGGCAACACGCGGCCCCACAACTTCGGCGCCCAGAAGATCAAGCCGCCCATGACGCTCAATGCCGTGCCGTACACGACGTAGAGCGTGGCGCCCTCCTCGACCGTGGTACCGAGCAGTTCGAGGTCGGTGATGCCCATCGCGAAGTTGCCGATCAGGCCAACGAAGATCATCCCGAAGCCGAAGAACGAGAACAGGAACGGCGAGGTGATGCGCGGTCGCCCATGGCCGAGGCCACCCTTGGCGGTGAGTGCACCCAGGCCGAGTACGACGACCAGGCCGAGCAGCGGCAGGCCGGAGAACAGCAAGAAAGGAATCGCACCTCTGAGGAAGGTCTCTCCGTCGGTGTCGAACGTGACGTCGTGCACGTACTGCTGGGTGGTTGCGGCGAGCGCCGTGACACCGACCAGCGCGATACCTGCGAACGTCACACCGCGCAATGCCTGACGATGCCGGAACGTGACCGGGATCAGCTCGGCGGCGACACCGATCGCAGGCAGCGAGTAGACGACGACCGCGGGCACCGAGAACGCCCATCCGATCCAGGTCGCCATGCCCTCGGCACCACCGAACGTGAACTGGCCATAGCGGTGATCGAGGAACAGGTACACGATGGCGCCGAACACGACGGGCAGTACCAGCAGCATGCCCAGTGCACCGATCAGGCTCGACCAGGCGAACAGCGGCACGCGACGCATCGTTATGCCGGGTGCCCGGGTGGTGAGCACCGAGACGGCGACACAGCCTGCCGAGGCGAGCAGACCGACGATCATCAGACCGTGCGCCGCCAGGAAGAGATCGACGGCCTGATCGTCGCCGCCGCCCATGCCACCGTTGCGTCCCAACGCCACCATCGTGAGCGCCAAACCGCCGAGCCAGGCGTAGAAGCCGGCGAGAGCAACCCGGGGGAAGGCGATCGAACGCGCACCCAACTGCAGCGGGGTGACCGCGATCGCCAATCCGAGCCCGAGCGGGATGATCGCTGCGAAGACGAGGCCGACCCGATAGGCCTGGAAGATCTGAAGCAGCGCATCTGCCTCGAGCAGAGCGCCTTCATCGGCGCGTTCGAGGCCCAGCAACGTGCCCAGCGCGGCGGTCGCGAGCAGTGCCAGCAGGCCGACGCCGACGTACATGCGGCCGATGCGTTTGTGGTCGGCCGTGGTGGCCCAAGCGGCCACGCCTGCAAAGAATGACGCCACCACGGACTCGCGGGCGGCGTCATTCGCCGCATCTGCGGCGTCTGGACGTATGTCGATCGTCGTCATGAGACGTGGCTGATTCCTTGAACGTTGGCTGGCACTTCGCAGGGCACGGTTGAACTGGTTTCGAGCGCTCGGACAGTCGTCACGACACTACCGACGGAACACTACTGGCCGAGCTACTCCCGAGAGGAAATCCACCAAACGACGATCGATGCCGTTCACCGGATCGGGTCGAGCCCGAACTGCTGACGACCGCGGGGATTGAGGTCGTCCCGGGTCGCCCGACCGACGAAGTCGACCTCGAAGTCCTCCTCCGGGAAGTCGAGCGGGCTGGCCCCTCGATCGAACCGGTCGAGCATCGAAGCGGCGTACCGCTCGTTGCGCGCACACCGCGGCGAGCAGCCGATGTACATCACGTTGCCCCAGCGGGTGTCGTTGCGAGCGTCGGCAACGCTGTGGAAGACGTCGCCGTGCCACCACACCGTGTCGCCCGGCTCGACCGCTGGGATCGGATGCAGGGCGGGCGACAACAGATCGTCGGGGCGTGCGCGGCGGGGCGCCGGGGTCGGCTCACCTTCCACGCCGAGTTCCTCGGCGATGCCCTTGACCAGCACGTATGCGGCGGCACGAGGTATGGGCGCCAGGTGCAGCACACCATCTGCTGGTCGCATCTCGGTGAGCGCCGTCCACCCCTGGAACGTGCGAAACACCGTTGCGGGAACCGGCGACGCGACGTCGAGCGACGTGCGGTGGGCTGCATCCCACGGGTCGTACCGCTCGGGATGACCCGACAGCACCTGACGAAACACACCGATGTTCTCCGCCACCCGCCAGCCGCCGGCCGACGGCGAGTCGGAATGGGGTCGCAGCCCCCGAGCCGCCACGCCAGGGGCCCGGCGCCGCAGCCGGTCGGGGTAGGCGATGTCGTGATCGGGGTCGAACCACTCGGTGCCGTTCGATTCGTGGCTCCACAACGAGTTGAGGAAGCGGCGAACCGATGCCATCCGGTCGTGTTGCCGGGCCTGGATCTGGGGGCGAGACCAGTAGATCCCCCAGATCCGCGCCCCTCCGCCGGGAGCTTCGGGGTAGCGCTCGGCGAAGCTCTGCTCGAATCGGTTGGTGGCGAGATACTCGTCGATCTCGCGGTCCCACTGCTCGGCCTGCCGGCGTTCGAAGCTGCCCTTGACGACGACGCAGCCGCTCCGGCGAATCCGCTCGCGGGTCGGGTCCGACACCTCCTGCATGTTCGGCATGTCGTCGAAATGCACGATGGGGATCGGGGCGTTCGCGACGTCGGCGATGTCTGCGGTGACCAACCGGCGGGTCTCTGCGAGCAGTTCGGCGACGTCGTCGCGATCGAGGCCGACCTCGTCGAGCAGGTCGAGCAGGGCTGGGTCGGTGGCGGCCACGGACGGCCTCAGAGCAGCACGTCGAGCGTCATGGCACCGAACAGAACCGTGACGTAGGTGATCGAGAACCCGAACACACGCATCGAAGCGGACGCGGAGGGATGGCTTCCCAACCAGATCGTCGCGAAGATGAACATGGCACCGAGCACGATCGCTGTGATCGAGTAGATGGCGCCGAGATCGGCGACGGGGATCAGGATCAGCGTGCACGTGACCATCGCCACGGTGTGGCCGATCATCTGGCGCACGGCGTTCTGGAACGGCACGACCGCCGGCAGCATCGGTACATTCGCGGCGCGATAATCGTCGGCGTACTTGATGGCCAAGGCCCAGAAGTGGGGTGGCGTCCAGAAGAACATCACCGCGAACAACACGAAGGGCGTCCAGGCCAGTTCGTTCTGCACGGCCGCCCAGCCGACGAGCACCGGAACCGCACCGGCCGCCCCACCGATCACGATGTTCTGCTTGCTCGTGCGCTTCAGCCAGAGCGTGTAGATACCCACGTAGAACGCTGTGGCGGCGAGTGCGAGCGTCGCCGCCAGGAGGTTGGCACCTGCCCACAGCACGGCGAATGCGACGACTTCCAGTACGAGCGCGAACACCAGTGCATTGCGGGGCTCGATGACGCCGGTGACGAGCGGACGGTTCTTGGTGCGCTCCATCAGCTTGTCGATGTCGCGATCGACGTACATGTTGATGGCGTTGGCACCGCCGGCGGCCAAGGTGCCGCCGATCAACGTGACGACCACCAGCCAGGTCGACGGCCAGCCACGCTCGGCCAGCACCATCGTGGGCACCGTCGTGATCAGGAGCAGCTCGATGATTCGAGGCTTGGTCAGCGCGATGTAGTGCCCCACCGTGGTCGTCGCGGTACGCCGGCTGCCATGCGCGATACCCCCCGGCGCCAGCCGGGACGGCACCAGGGGTCGACTGCCGACTGCCATACCGGCCCCATCGTACGGCCCCATCGCCGAAGCGGCCAACGCACGCACCGACCGGTCGTGACGCGATGATTCCCGGCCAGGCACAATGGTGATGTGCCGACGACGCTGGAACCCACGCGGGTGATGGAGCCCGATGTCGACGAACGCGTCGCCGAGGACCATCCGTGGATCGTGATCGTGTGGAACGACCCGGTGAACTTGATGAGCTACGTCACGTTCGTGCTCCAGAAGTTGTTCGGTTACTCCACCGAGAAGGCCACCGAGCTGATGCTCGACGTGCACCACAAGGGCAAGGCCGTCGTCGCCAACGACACGCGGGAGCGAGCGGAGATGCACGTGTTCCGTCTCCACGAGCACGGACTCTGGGCGACCATGGAGAAGGACGGCCCGAGCACATGACATCGGCCAGCGGATGAGCCGTTTCCGACCTCCCGTGCGGGCCAAGGGCGAGGGCTTCATCGTCGACCTCGGTGCCGACGAGTCGGCACTCGTCCGGCGACTCGTCGGCGAGCTGCGCTCACTCCTGGCGGATCCCGACCCCGACGACGCTGCCCAGCGTTTGTTGGCGCGCCTGTTCCCCGTCGCCCATCCCGACGACGAGGAGATGGAAACCGAGTATCAGCGTCTGATGCGCGACGAGTTGGTGCAGTCGAAGCTGAGCGCGTTCGACATCGTCGACGAGACGCTCTCGGGCGACGGTCGCGTCGACGAGGGCCAGCTGTTGGCGTTGATGCAGTCGGTCAACTCGATCCGGCTCGTGCTCGGCACGATGCTCGGCGTCATCGATGACCCCGACGCCGACGAGGTCACCCAGGGTCTCGAGGATTCCGCCGAGTACCACCTCTACAACTACCTGAGTTGGCTGCTCGAATCGTGTGTGCGTGCGCTGACGGGCGGATGACGGAACGAGTGCTCCCGCCACGACCTCGACCGACCGCGTCGTCGCTGACACGCCGATCGGGTTGCCCCGCTCTGATCTCGCAATCGAACGCGAGCTCCCTTCCGGCGAATGTGACCTCGTGCCCTGTCGGCCGCCGACGATTCATCCGAGACTCGGGGTATGGCTGACAACGACATCGGCATGATCTTGGACGTCACGCCTGGCGACGAGGAAGGCTTCGAGCGACACTTGCTCGAAGGCATGGGTCATCGCGTCGAGGTATGCCACGGCCCGGGGGTCGGGGACCACACCTATTGCCCGCTTCTCGAGGAGGGCACGTGCGATCTCGTCAACGCGGCACACGGGGTGGTGTTCAAGCTCGACCTCGATCGGGAATATCACCGGCAGATCCTCCAGACCTACAAGCGCACACTCCCGGCCGACACGCCGGTCGCTGCCGCTGTACGTCCCGGACAGGATGTTGCCTACAGCGAACTCCTCGACGGCCTCTACGTGTGGAACCACACGCCGACCGCCACCGACCTCGACGGCTTCGCCGCCCTCGTCGAAGCCGTCGACAAGACCCGACCGGGCCCGACAACCTGACGCTGCCCAGCGGACCCAGCGGTTCGTGGCGGTTCGCCCGATCGTCCGCGCGCCACCGGATCGTCAGCGGCGGTCGGGGAGGAAGCGGAATCGATCGCGGGTGGCGGTCACGTGCTCGGTCGACAGTTCGACCAGCAGCACGGTCTCGGTGCGGCTGGCGGTGGCGAGCAATTCGCCCTGTGGATCGATGATCCGGGAGTCGCCCGAGTAGTCGAGGCCGCCACCGGTTCCCACCCGGTTGACGCCGACGACGTAGGCCTGGTTCTCGATCGCCCGCGCCCGCAGTAATGCCTGCCAGTGCTCGCGTCGCTGCTCGGGCCAGTTGGCCGGCACGAGGTAGAGGTCGGTGTCCGGCGCAAGCTGCCAGAATTCGTCGGCGAAGCGCAGGTCGTAGCAGACGAACATCGACACCCGGAAGCCCTCGACGTCGACCGTCACCAGCTCGGTGCCGGCGCGCACGAAGCGCTCCTCGCCGGCGAACGAGAACGGATGGATCTTGCGATAGCGATGCTGCGTGCCGTCGGGGCCCGCCAGCACGAAGCTGTTCGAGGGACGCTGGTCGTCGGCCGGGGCGTCGGCACGGATCTCAGGGCATGAACCGCCGATCCAGACACCGTGGGAACGTGCCTGCTCGGTGAGGAAACGTGACGATGGCCCGCCCTCGGGCTCGGCGACCAGTTCGGGATCGTCGAAGGCGAACCCGGTCGAGAAGGTCTCCGCCAACAGCACCAGGCCGGCTCCACCGGCGACGGCACCGGCGACCATCGGGGCGAGACGCGCGAAGTTGGCATCGCGGTCGTTCCACACGATGTCGTGCTGGACAGCGGCGACGCGCAGCGTGCTCACGACGCCAATCGGGCCAGGCGCTCGACGGCGCCATCGATCACATCGAGCCGCTTGCAGCAGGCGAAACGAACCAGATGCCGGCCGTGCTGCTGGTTCGCGTAGAAGACCTGGTTCGGGATCGCGACGACCCCGATCCGCTCGGGCAGGCCTCGGCAGAACGCGATGCCGTCGCCGTCGGGTTGGACGGGGCGGATGTCGACCGTGGTGAAGTAGGTCGCCTCCGGCCGGTATGCGGTGAACCCGGCCGCCACCAGACCGGCGTACAACCTGTCGCGCTTGGCCTCGAGGTCTGCGGCGAGCCCACGGAAGAACGCGTCGGGAAGTCGCAGCCCCACGGCGGTCGCCGGCTGGAATGGTGCTCCGTTCACGTAGGTGAGGAACTGCTTGGCCGTCTTGGCGGCCGTGACCATCGATGCCGGCCCACACATCCATCCGATCTTCCAGCCGGTGGTGTTGAACGTCTTGCCACCCGACGAGATCGTGAGCGTGCGCTCGGCCATGCCGGGCAAGCCGGCCATCGGAACGTGCTCGGCACCCGAGAACACGAGGTGCTCATAGACCTCGTCGGTGACGATCAGCACGTCGTGTTCGACAGCGACCGCAGCGATGAAATCGAGCTCGTCGTGCGTGAACACCTTGCCGGTCGGGTTGTGTGGCGTGTTGAGCAGGATCAGCTTCGTCCGGTCGGTGACGGCCACCCGGAACTCGTCACGATCGAAACCGTACCGGCCGCCGGCGCCCGGATCGGGGCGCAGCACGACGGGCTTGAGCACGCCACCTGCGAGCGCGATGCAGGCCTGATAGCTGTCGTACATCGGCTCGAACAGCACCACCTCGTCGCCGGCGTCGAGCATCCCCAACAACGCGCCGGCGAGCGCCTCGGTGGCACCGGCGGTGACGAGCACCTCGGTGTCGACGTCGTAGTCGAGCCCGTAGAAACGACGCTGGTGGTCGACGATCGCCTCGCGCAGCACGGGCATCCCGGGCCCGGGCGGATACTGGTTGACGCCCGAGCGGATCGCATCGACCGCCGCGTCGAGCACCTCGATCGGACCATCGGTGTCGGGAAACCCCTGGCCGAGGTTGATCGCACCGGTCTGCACGGCGAGCGCCGACATCTCGGCGAAGATCGTGGTGCCGAACCCGGCCAGTCTCGACGTCATCGGTTGGTCGGCAGCCGTCACATCGGTCAGCGTACGGCACCCGTCGATGCGTGCCGACGGTCGCGCTCGACCCGCCGGCTCCGACCTACATCGACAGATCCCCGAGGTGGAACAACTCGTCTCGTCGCTGCGAACCACCGGTGCGCTCGGTCCGGCCGCAACCGGTGCGGGTACGGCGTGCCGGACCCCAGCTGGTGCAGCCACTGAGCATCTGATGATCGGGGGTCGAGGGCATCAGCTCTCGACCCCCGGCGAGTGGGCCGAGTCGCACGGCTCGAACGTCGACGGATGATCGACGGCGTTCACGCGCCGTAGTGTCGGCGCCTGCTCGCGCACCGTCACGATCACGCGGCGCGTTCGATTGATCAAGACCTCGTCAGGGTGCCTGCAAAGCGCCCGCAGGCTCTTCTGCCGTCATCGGGCGAGGCATACAATCACAGTAGGAAATCACAGCGGTGCCGAGCAGAGCCTGCTCTTCACACCGAGCGACGCCTGCCGAGTTCGACCCCGAGTCCCGTATCTGTGGGACGGAGCGAACGGAGGTAGTCATGCGAGCCCGGCTTGCTGCCCGACCTTTTCGCCAACCAGTTCTGGCGATCGTGTTCATCGCCGCCTTGGTGGCCTCGTTCTTCGCCATGGCCCCGGCCGTTCAGGCATGCCAGAGCGAACTGATCATCCACAAGGTCGCCACGGATGATTCGGTACCGGTCGCCGTCTACACCGTCGTGGTGTCGGGAACCACTGCGGCCGGCTCCGAGTTCTCGCGCACCGTCGAGGTGCCCGCCAATGCATCGGTGTCGATCGCCGACGTGCCACCCGGCACGTACCGCATCGTCGAACTCGATGCTCCGCTCGGTGCCACGGTCGAGCCCGACGAGATCGTGATCGCCGACGATTACGGCACCGGAACGTTCGACGTCTACGTCACGAACCCGGCCGGCAAACTCGCGATCACCAAGACCGAAACCGGTGACACCGCACCCGGCGCCACCTACACCTTCGACATCACCGGCCCCGGCGACCCCATCACCGCCACCGTCACCGCCGGCACCACCTGGACCTCGAACTGGCTGCCACTGGGCACCTACACCATCACCGAACGCGACGCCCCCACCGGCGCCACGATCAACCCCAGCGAAGTCAACCTCACCGAGGACCGCGCCACCGTCACCGTGACCGCCACCAACCCCTACCGCGACTTCCACGGCAAACTCGCGATCACCAAGACCGAAACCGGTGACACCGCACCCGGCGCCACCTACACCTTCGACATCACCGGCCCCGGCGACCCCATCACCGCCACCGTCACCGCCGGCACCACCTGGACCTCGAACTGGCTGCCACTGGGCACCTACACCATCACCGAACGCGACGCCCCCACCGGCGCCACGATCAACCCCAGCGAAGTCAACCTCACCGAGGACCGCGCCACCGTCACCGTGACCGCCACCAACCCCTACCGCGACTTCCACGGCAAACTCGCGATCACCAAGACCGAAACCGGTGACACCGCACCCGGCGCCACCTACACCTTCGACATCACCGGCCCCGGCGACCCCATCACCGCCACCGTCACCGCCGGCACCACCTGGACCTCGAACTGGCTGCCACTGGGCACCTACACCATCACCGAACGCGACGCCCCCACCGGCGCCACGATCAACCCCAGCGAAGTCAACCTCACCGAGGACCGCGCCACCGTCACCGTGACCGCCACCAACCCCTACCGCGACTTCCACGGCAAACTCGCGATCACCAAGACCGAAACCGGTGACACCGCACCCGGCGCCACCTACACCTTCGACATCACCGGCCCCGGCGACCCCATCACCGCCACCGTCACCGCCGGCACCACCTGGACCTCGAACTGGCTGCCACTGGGCACCTACACCATCACCGAACGCGACGCCCCCACCGGCGCCACGATCAACCCCAGCGAAGTCAACCTCACCGAGGACCGCGCCACCGTCACCGTGACCGCCACCAACCCCTACCGCGACTTCCACGGCAAACTCGCGATCACCAAGACCGAGGCGGGCAACACAGGCCCGGGTGGCACCTACACGATCGAGGTGAAAGGTCCGATCGACTTCGTGGTCAGCCTCGCCGCCGGCACCACCTGGACATCGGACTGGCTGCCACTCGGCACCTACACCGTCACCGAGGTCGACGCCCCTGCTGGGGCCACGATCAACCCCAATCCCGCCGTGCTGAACACCGATGGTGCAACCGTGACCGTGACGGTCACGAATCCGTCATTCGCCAGCGGCGCCACGCTTCCCGCGACCGGCGGCGGATCGATGACCATGCCGTTGCCGGCCACCGTCGTGATCGCCATGGGTATTGCGTTGACGGTGATCGGCCGGGCCCGGCGCAACGCCTGACCGAACCCCGTCGGTCAGCCACTGAGCAGCCGATGATCGGGGGTCGAGGGCATCAGCTCTCGACCCCCGTCCGGCGTCAAAGCAGTGAGATCACGCCACTCTGTGACGGATATGAGCAGGAGGGGTCTATCCCCTCCAGATCGGTCGGCGACGACGGGACGTGCCGAGGGCGAACACCCCGAGGGCGATCGCCGACAACGCAGCCGTCACCAGACCGCCGATACCCGAGGAGCCTGTCCTGGGGAATGGTGGTGCCGTCACGATCGCCGTTGCTGCGGCGTCGTTGTTCGCGGTCAAAGGATCGCCCGCCGACGGGGAACCCCCGAGCGTCGGCACTGCGACCACCGAGGCCGTGTTGACGATCTGCTGGCCGCCCGTAGCAGTCACACGCACTCGAATGGTGATCGTGATCGCTTCGCCGACAGCGACGGAGCCGTCGGTTCGACACGTGACGGTCTGCCCGACCGCACTACAGGCCGATCGGTTGCCGCCGGCTTCGACGAACGCCAAGCCGACCGGTAGCACGTCGGTGATGACCAGCGATCCCCCGGACGGACTGGGACCGAGGTTGGTCGCCACGATCTCGTACCCGACCACGGATCCCGTCACGAGCTGCCCGACGAGACGCTTCGACAGTGCCAGGTCGGCGAGGGGAACCTCGGTGGGGTCGTCATCGGAGTTGTTGGTCGTGTCCGGATCCTGGGTCGGCGAAGCGACCGACGCGGAGTTGATCACGTCGGGGGCTGCCGACGCCGAGATCGCGACCGTCAGTTCGATCGCGATCGTGTCATCGACCGCCATCGTGACGAGCTCGCACGTCACCGTCTGCCCGGTCGCCGAACAGACCGCGCCGACCCCGGAGGCATCGACGTAACTCAGCCCGGTCGGGAGCACATCGGTGACGGTCGGCGTCAGCGCCGGCGACGGGCCGAGGTTCGTGACCACGATCGTGTACACACCGTTCTCACCGACTTCGAAAGAGCCAACGTGTGACTTGTCGAGAGCCAGGTCGGCGAGGGGAACCTCGGTGGGGTCGTCATCGGAGTTGTTGGTCGTGTCCGGATCCTGGGTCGGCGAAGCGACCGACGCGGAGTTGATCACGTCGGGGGCTGCCGACGCCGAGATCGCGACCGTCAGTTCGATCGCGATCGTGTCATCGACCGCCATCGTGACGAGCTCGCACGTCACCGTCTGCCCGGTCGCCGAACAGACCGCGCCGACCCCGGAGGCATCGACGTAACTCAGCCCGGTCGGGAGCACATCGGTGACGGTCGGCGTCAGCGCCGGCGACGGGCCGAGGTTCGTGACCACGATCGTGTACACACCGTTCTCACCGACTTCGAAAGAGCCAACGTGCGATTTCTCGATCGAGAGGTCGGCCTGTAGCTGGTAGCCGAAGTCGACGTCGGTGCGGTGCTCGCCGGGCAGCAGGGTCAGCTCGGACTGCGAGTCGAGGGTGGTGTCGAGCTCGGAAACGATCACCAACCCTGGGGCCACCGTCGAGGTATCGACGACGACCGTGTAGCTACCGGCAGGCAGGTGATCGACGATATAGCTGCCGGCGGGGTCGGTGGTCGTCGTGAAGACGACATCGTCGCTCGTACCATCGAGCCCGTCGAGCCCGGCCCAGGTGACGGTGACGGTGACGGCTGCGAGGCCAGCTTCGGTACCGTCGAGCAGACCGTTGGCGTCGGCGTCTTCCCAGATGAAGTCGCCGATCAAGCCGGTCCCGGTGTAGGCGAAGTCGGCGGTGCGCGGGTTGGCCTCGTCGGCACCGATCGTGCCGAGGTCGTCTGGCGCCAGTGTCAACTCGACCTGATCGGCAGTGCCGATGCCATCGCCGTCGAACGTCGGGACGAATCCCGGCAGTGCGGTGGGATCGAGACTGATCCGGACGGGCCCGTAGGGCAGGTTGGGAACGAGATAGTTTCCGGTCGAGTCCGTGACGGTGATGATCACGACGTCGTCGCTGGTATCGAGCACGCCGTCGGCGCCGGACCATCGGACCGAAACCGACAGACCCGGGAGAACCGGATCACCGACCTGTGGTGCATCGGCGCCGTCACCGTCGATGTCGAACCACACCTGATCCCCGACCGACGCGACGCCCCGGTAGCCGAAGTCGACATCATCGCGATCCTGACCCGAGGTCAGCGACGTCGAGACGGTGTGGGCAGTGCCGACGCCGTCGAGGTCGTACGTCGGCAGCATGCCCGCCGGAAGATCGGTGTCGTCGATCGCGACCGCGAAGTTGCCGGCCGGCAGGTGGTCGACGAGGTAGTTGCCATCAGTATCCGTGACGGCGGTGAACACCACGTCGTCCCCGCCCCCGGGCAGGCCATCGACGCCGAGCCAGGTCACGGTCACGTCGATACCGGCAAGTCCCGGTTCGTCCAGGTCTTCGATGCCGTCACCATCGATGTCGTACCAGATCCGATCGCCGATCGATCCCGTGCCGGCGAAGGAGAAATCGACGTCATCACGGTTCTGCCCTCCGGTCAGTGACGTGACGGTCACGCCGGCGGTCGCGATTCCGTCGAGGTCGTATGTGGCGGCGACGCCGATCGGGAGGTCGGCCGAGTCAGCGGTGACCCGGTACGGTCCTGCCGGCAGCAGGCTGAAACCATACTGGCCGAATGCGTCGGTCGTATCGATCGGGAACGTGACGTTGTCGGCGGCGGTCGACAGATCACCGTCGGGCCCGCCCCATTCGAGCGTCACGTCGATACCGGGGATGCCGGGTTCACCGGCTTGGATGATGGCGTCCCCCGAGGCGTCCTTGTCGAGCCACAGGGTGTCGCCGAGCGAACCGGTTCCGGTGTAGCCGAAATCGGCAGCGAGATAGCCGGTCGATGTCAGCGTGATCGCGCCGGAGCTGTCGTCGAGGTCGGGGTCGCTCGTGTTCGGCGCGTCGTCGTTGAACGTGGCGGTCATCCCGCCCGGCAGGGTGGAAGTGTCGACCACCACTCGGAATCGGCCGATCGGCAGGTTGCTGAAGCCGTAGAAGCCGGTCGCATTGGTGAACGCCTGGGTGTCGACGATGTCGTCGCCGCCGCCCGCCACGCCGTCGGGGCCGAAGAAGTCGTCGGCGGTGCCGAACGTGTCGTCGAGGCCGGCGGCCTCGAGCACGAGTCGCACATTGGGAAGACCCGGCTCACCGACGTCGACCGCCGAGTTGCCGTCGATGTCGTACCAGACGAAGTCACCGAGGCTGGTGGAGCCGGCGATGATCGTCACCGTGTCATCGTCGTCCTCGTCGGCCACGGCGCCCTGGTCGGAGGGAGTCGAATCGACGTCCCACTGATCGTTCGCCTTGACCTCGGAGCGGTTGGTGATCGCGCCGATCTGGTTGAGACGGGTGCGGATCACGAGCGTGTGCGTGGCCCCGTTGGCGACGGTGCCGACCGTCCACACCCCGGTGCCGGAGTCGTAGGTGCCCTGGGTGGAGGAAACCGTCGACACGTACACCAGGCCGACCGGCAGCACGTCGGCGAGCGTGACGTTGGTCGCCACGTCGGGGCCGGCGTTGTCGAGCGTGATCGTCCAGTCGACATTGCTGCCGAACGTGTACGGCCCCGCGGTGACGGCCTTGTCGACTGAGAGGTCGGTGCGCCGGATGCGGGCCGTCGCCGTGTCGTCCGGCCCGCCGAAGGGTCCGTCGAGGTTGGAGCTGGCGCCGGTCATGTCTTCGGCACCGACACCGGCCGTGTTGACGTGATCGAAGGTGCCCGTCGTGCCGATCACCAGCAGGGAAGCCTGCGGCATGGCCTGGAAATCGATCGTGATCGTGGCGCCAGGCGCCAGCGGCTGGGCGCCACCCGACACGACGTTCGACCACTGCAGGGCCGCTCCAGGGGCGGCGCAGTTCGGCGTGCAGACAGGGTTGGTGCTGACGGTGCCGTACGGCGTGGTGACGCTTGCCGAGTTGTTGAGGTACACCCATCCGGCCGGGAGGGCGTCGTCGATGTCGACGTTGTAGGCCGGGGCTGTCGGCTCGGCAGTCCGGTTCGTGGCGACGATCCGCCAGTCGAACGGCGTCCCGGCGCGGGCGTCCGTGGCGTTGGAGATCGCCGTCTTGGCGACGGTGACGTCCGGGAATCCGACGGTCATCGTGACCGTGTCGGCAACGACGTTGCCCCCGGCGCCGCCCTGCCCGTAGGTCCGCCAGTCGGCGACAGGATCGGCAGCGCGGGTAACGGCCGATTCCGCGTAGTAAGTGGGGACATCAGCGAGGTTGACGATCTGTTCGCCGTCGTTCAAGGCGCTCGAGGCGGCGAGTTCGGCCGTGTAGGTGATCGTGACGCTGGTGCCCGCGGCGATCGGACCGGGGATCAGCCATTCGAGGTTGGGAACGGTGTCGTCCACCACGGTGATGGTGCCGCTCGACGATGGCACGACGACGTTCACGAGGTCAGCGTCCGGTGCGTCGACGACCGACACGTTGTGAGCGGGCCAGTTTCCGGTGTTCCAGATCGTCAGTGTGTAGGTGTAACTCGAACCGATGTCGGTCGCGCACGTGTCGCTGTCGCCGGTGTTGCCCGGCGTTTGGTCGCAACCGGTCTGCGAGACGTCCTTGTCGATCTGCACGACCGGCTCGCGCACTCCAACGGTGGCCGTGGCCGGGCCGGCGTTGCGGGCGAAGCCGCCGGGAGCCGGTGGATCGGCGGGGGGCACGGCGACGGTGTTGCTGGCGTTCCAGTACAGGCGAGCGGAGTTCGTCAGGTTGGTGCTGGTCACCACAGGTGTGCCCTCGGGCACGTAGGTGTCGTCGACGCGGGCCGTGTACGTGATGCGGATCACACACGAGTTGCCGAGCGGCGCCGTGATGTCACCGAGCCAGAAGCCGACCGTCGTGGAGCCATCTGGATTGGCGGTCTGATTCGTGAGACCTTGTGCGGCTGCGAGCGACGGACAGCCGGTGCTCGTGCCGATGTACGAGATACCGCCGTAGGCGCGGAAGTCGATGCCGTCGGGCATGGTGTCGAGCACGGTCGCGTCGTAGGCGGTCGTGCCCGCCGGCACCGTGGCGTCGACGGTATAGGTGACGGTGTCACCGATCGTCGCTGTCAGCGGGTTCACCGACTTGGCGATCGACGACGCCGGGGCCCTGACGGTGTCGCTCGTGGAACTGCTGTAGCTGCGCTCGCCGGTTTGGGGGCCTGCCAGGCTCGAGCCGGTGACGGTCACATTGTTGGTGAAGATCGACCCCGAGGTCGCAGGATCGTCGACGACGACGCGGTAGCCGAGGGTCGCCGATCCTCCCGCAGCGATACTCGTCAGCTTGGCAGGGGTCGATGTGGAGTCCCACCTGATCGTGCGGGCTCCTGCGTCCCAGACGCCGAGGTCGGTGCCCACGGTGCCGCCGTCGACGACCGGTGTCACCCCGTTGACGACGGTGACGCCGGCAGGAATGGTGTCGACGACGACGAGGTCGTGGACGCGGACGACGTTCGTCCCGGTGTTGTTCACGGTGAGCGTGTAGTTCAAGACGTCATTCGGTCCGACGATGTCGTCGGAATCGTCTTCGTCCTTGAGAATCGTCGGGTTCGGTTCGCGAACGTTGCCCGCGGTTGCGTTCGAGCTGACCGTCGTGCGCGAGGCGCTGATCGCCGGCGACGGCAGCCACGACAACACAGCGGTGTTCGGGAACGTGTCCGCCGAGTTGGTGCCGGCGACGTTCGAGACCCGAGCGACGATGGTGAGCACCAGCGTGTCGGCCACCGCGTCGTTGGTGTAGGTGCCTGCCCGGTCGATCCGGACCGTGCCGCCCGATCCGACGGCGGGGGCCGTGAGCACCCACGCCGGATCGGCAGCGACACCGTTGAAGGTCCAGGTCGGAGTGGCGTGCAACACCAGGTCGGCGTCGAGCGAGTCGGACAGCCGGGCTCCGATGACCGTCGTATTCGCCGGGATTACGGACGTGATGGTATAGGTGATCGTCTCACCGATCGTCGCCGTTTCGGCTCCGCTACCTGCCGGCGCGTTGGCCGGGTTGCTGGGAGCGTCGTTGACGCTCGACTGCTGGACCTTGACGTTCGTGGCGACTGGCGTGGCGAAGCTCGACGTGTCACTCGCCGGGCCGGTGTTGGCATCGACGGTCGGATCGATGTTGGAGGACGGTTTGTAGACGAACGGGGTGCCCGCAGCGTTTGTCGACGCCTCGTACTGTCGCACGCCGGCGGTGTTCGTGAAGGTCCGACCGGGGTCGACCGAGGTCGGCACGGTGACGCGATAGGTCAGCTCGACGGGTGCCGTGCCGAGTGTCGTGCCGCGAGCGACCGTGGGCACCGACGTCGACGGCCACTTGATGATCCCCGATGCGCACACACCGCTGGCAGGGGTGACCGCGGACACGGAGGTACAGGGAATTCCGACGGGGAGTCGATCCCAGATCTCGGCGTTCAGAGCGTCGACGTTGCCGTCGTTCCAGACCTTGATCGAGAAATCGACCGTGTCGCCGATCACCTTGGCGCCGACGGCGTTGTTGCTCTTGTCGAGCTTGACCTGAGGTTCCGTCCACTCTGCCGACGACTGGTCGCGGAATTGGAAGACGTCGTTGTTCGAGTTCCGTGTGGTCATCTTCATCAGGTTGGCGTTGATGTCGTACGCCACGCTCAGGTTCGGATCGAGCAGGCGAGCCGCGATCGTCCAGTGGAACTGCTGCCCGGTCGGGCTCGACGGGACGAGCCCGCCGCTGCTGGCCACCTCGAAAGTAACCACGTCGTTGGCGCCTGATGTGTCGGCGGTGACCGTGGTACCGCCCAGTGTGTCGGCGGGTCCGTTACCGGCGGCGGTCACGCGACGGGCGGAACTCGCCACGTACTCGAACGATGCCGGGAGGAGGTCGATGATGGCGACTCCCGCCGAGTCGACGTTGGCCGGGAAGCTGGCGCGGAGGTCGAAGCACACGAAATCGCCGGGGCCGTAGCCCGTGACCGCTCCATCGCCGGTGATCGGCGTGGTGTCCCCGTCGCGCCAGACGATGCCGGTCCCGTCGCGACATATGTCGCCAATCGTGGCGGCCGAGAGGTTCGCCCCGTTGGCGAGTGCACCTGTGCGCTGTGACACGCGCTTGTCGATCGATGGCCCGACTCCCTCGATCGGGGCCGACGACACGTCGAAGTCGAGCTGGTTGTCGACCTCTGGATCAGCTGCACTCGAGATCGTCGAGCGTTTGAAGTCGGGCGCCTCGATCGCGACGCTGTTCGTGAGCGAGTCGAAGTTGAGGATCGGTCGGCCGGGCTCGGGGGCACCGTTCTGCTGGTAGAAGCCGCGGACCCGTGAGACGAACGAGATCGTCAACGTCGAGTCGTGTGCGAGGGCGGCGAGACCCGGGATCGTGGTCTGATCCCACACCAGCGTCCAGGTTCCGTCGGGGTTCTCGAGCGTCGACGTGAACGGAGCGTTCACCGTGCCACTCGTGGTGGTGATCGTCGGAATCGTACCTGCGCCGCAATCGGTGTCGGTGCTGACAGCCGGTGTCGACAGTGGGCACAGCCCGTCGGGCAGCGTGTCGGTGATCTTCAGATTGGTGAAGTCGCGATACTCGCCGGTCTCGACCACCAAGTTCGTGGTGACCGTCGTGCCCTGGATGACCTGGCCGACCGTCGACTTGCGGATCACGAGGTCCTCCGATGTCACGGTCGCAGTGACGGTGTCGGACAGAGTCGGGTTGTTGCCCGAGGTCGACGGCCCCTGATATGTGCCGGTCGCCGTGAGCGTGTTGGTGACACCGATCTCCGTGGCTGCTTCCGACGTGGCGGCTCCCGAGTTGTTGTCGAGGTTGCGGCCTTGGCCCAGGCTCGCGTTGGTCGGCTTACCGTTTGGCCACGTGTCGGTGTTGGCCCGCATCGGAATGCCGGCGAGATACGTGATCAGCAGTTGGCCGTTGGCGGCGAGGTCACCAGCTGCGCCGAGATCGGCGATGGACCAGCTCACGCGCGTGCTGCCATCGGCCAACGTCTCGATCGTGGTCGGTTCGAGGCAGGTCGCTGCCGCGGGGCCCAGCGACATGCGGCCCGACCCCGGGTACTCCTGCGGTTGCAGGCCGGCGTCCTGGTTGGTCGGGGCGTCGACGGTGTTGTCGGTTCCGGCGCCGTAGCCGGATGCGGCATACGAGGCACATCCGAGGAACTCGAGGGTCGGAGGCAGGACGTCGACGATGGCGAAGTCGTTCGTTGCGGCGTCTGGGTTGTTGCGGACACGCAACGTGTAGGTCTTCGGATCGGCGCCGTGGACGCCACGCGTCAATTCGCCCTCGCCGTTGTTACCGGCATCCTTCTCGGCCACGAAGGCGGCGATGGTCGTGGTGGTCGGACCATCCGTATCGCTGCCGGTGATGTCGGTCGACGGCTGTCCGGCGGCGTCGAAGTCGGGGATCGTGAACGCGTCGGAGTTGACGTAGGCGCCACCGATCGTGCCGAAGGTCGAACCAACGGGGTTGGTCGCCAGGTTGGCGTCGGCGTTGGTGTCGAGTTGGTACGACACCGACACGCAGCCCCCGGTCAGCAGGTCGGCCACGTTCTCCCAGATCAGGGTCGTCTGGTTCGCGGCAGGCTGGTTCGCCACCTGGCGCGACGGCGCGGGGGTGGCGGAGATCACCGCCAGCCCGGCGGGCACGACGTCACGAAACGCGAGGTTGTAGCCGTTCGGCTGCCCGATCGGGTTGCAGGCCCTGAGCGTGACCGCGGTGGCATCACCGATCAACGTCTCGGCGTCTGCGGTCTTGGTGAGCACGATGTCGGGCGTGCCCAGCGCCAATACCGGCGGGGCGACCGAGCCTGCGACGAACACGAGGATCGATGCCGCCAGGGCCGAAAACACAGCGGCCAGACCGAGCGAAGGATTCCGAGTAGCCCACGAATGGCGGCTCGAGAGTGGTGGCGGCTTTGTCATGGTTCCTTCAGTGGTCGACGTGGCATCTGGCTAGGTATCCGCAGTCGTATCGGTCACTCGTCGTGGTTTCTGTAGGCCGAGGTGTCTGGGCTCCGTCAAGACGGCGATGGGAGCGGCCGGGACCTTTCTGGGCAGGTCCGAGGACGAGTTCGTCGTGGTGTGCCACCAAGAGGGCCCCGGGACATTCAGGAACTTCGTCAAGATCATGATCGATTTCACCGGAGAGGTGGATTGGGCACGTCGGCGACTTGACCATGAACGCCACGGGCAAGCAGGACTCCGCTACCTGCGACCCGAGCGGCGCAATCTGGGCCGGCAAGTGGGTGATCCTCGGTGGCACGGGCGAACTCGCGGATCTCCACGGAATCGGAGCATGGACCGGCCCCAGCTTCGACCTGGACTACACCGGCAAGATCCATTTCAACTGACAGTGGCGGGCGCTGTCTGACCCCAGGCCGCGCTCCACGATTGGATAGACAGCGCACCGCGCCACGAGTCAAGCCTTCGCGTCAGCCGTAGCGCCCGTCGGCTGACGCCGGGGCTTGAGGGAAAGCAGTAGCGTTCGAACATGACGAACGCCGTGCGCGCTGTCGGATTGGCGACGATCGTGATCGCCGTGGCTGCGTGCAGCGACAGTGGATCCTCCGCGGCCGGCGCCGATCAACAGATCCCCGTCATTGCGCAGGGTCAGACCGGCGGACTGCTGCCGGATGAGGGATGCACGTGGAGGCTGTTGCCGATCGAGACCGCACAAGGCGTCACGCTCGAGAGCGTCCGATCGAACGGGGAGGGCGGCACGAACGTATGGCGTGCAGACGACGACGATGTGGTGTGGATCCACATGGAGACGTTCTGCGTTGATGCTCCGACGTTCGTGTTCGGTGGGGTGAGCGACGACGTCGGGTCAGTCGTGTTGACGTCGGGTGGGGAACAGGTCGTCTTGGATGTTCTCGATGTACCTGACCGCTCGTGGGGCGCAGTGGTCGGCGAACTCCCGCGAAGTTGGAGGTCCGTCGGTTCGTTTCGTGTGGAGGCGATCTCGAAGCGTGACGGAACAGTCCTCGTTCGCGAGTCCTATCCGACCTAGCTCGACCAGGCTGGGGGTGGGTGGCCGAGACGCGGGTGGTTGCCATCCGGGCCCGATCGGACAGACCGCCGAGGGGTATCCCCGACCGCTGCCGATTCCCGAGCGGTCGGTGCAGCATTCCTGACCGCAAGGACGGGAGGGTAGGAGTCGCCCGCGCAGCGATCGTAGGTGCCCTTCCAGGACGGCCTGCGCCCCGTCGGTGGGGTGGGATGATGCGCCGCCCGATCAGCAGCTCGCTGTCCGACTGCGAGGATGGCTCAGCCTCGGCGAGCGAGCTCGGTCTCGAGGTCCATGGCCGTCTTGATCGGTGCGTCGGTTTCCCAGGCGCCCCACTCATCACGCGGGAGGATCCAGGTGATCTCGATCGTGTTGCCGTCGGGATCGGTACCGTAGACCGCCTTCGTGGCACCGTGGTCGTTCTGGCCTTGATAACAGCCCTCTTCCACGAGTCGGTCGCGGGCCGTGACCAGGTCGCCGAGTTCGTCGACCTCCCAGGCGCAATGGAACAGTCCGACGGATCGTGCGCTGGCGTCGGTGGCCTTCGGCCCGATCTTCAACAGCGCGAGGTCGTGGTGGTTGGCCGAGCCGGGGGCTCGGAGGAAGGCGAGGGCGTCGTTCCCGAAGCGGCCCACGTCTTCGGTGAACCCCATGACTCGCTTGTAGAAATCGACCGAACCGTCGAGGTCGCGCACCTTCAGCGCGATGTGGTTCAGACGCCTGACCGGAATCGACTGATGCATGATGGAACTCCTCGGCTGATCGGTGCAGTCATGATGTATCGCTACAGTTTTACTGTATTAATACTGTTGGACTATACTCACAGCATGGAGAATGTCAAGGCGTCTCGAGGTCGCAGAGCACGTCAGGCCGCGGCGACCCGGCAGCGCATCGTCGAAGCAGCCGGCCGTCTGTTCGCCGAGCACGGATACACCGCCACGACGATCAATGCCGTGGCGGCGGAGGCCGACGTGGCAGTCGAGACGGTGTACGCCCGCTTCAAGAACAAACAGAACCTGCTCGAGGCCTACCTCGACGACTCGATCGTCGGTGACGCCGAGCCCGTGCCACTCTTGGATCGGCCCTCGGTACAGGCTGTGCGGGCGGCCGAAGACCAACGTCAACAAATGCGGTTGCTCGCCCAGATCATGCGTGGCGTGCTCGAACGCAACGCTTCGGTGCACGCGGTGCTGCGCTCAGCGATCGCGGCCGACTCCGAGCTCGACCAGCTGGCCGCAGCCGATGACGGACGGCGCAAGGAGACACACCGGGCGTTCGTCGAGATGCTCGCGAGCCGCGGCCCACTTCGTGACGGGGTCTCGATCGATGACGCGACCGACACGATGTCATCGCTCGCCAATCCGGATACCTACGCGTATCTCACCCGCCGGCGGGGCTGGACACCGGCGCGCATCGAACGCTGGCTAGCAGACAGCCTTGCGCTCCTGTTGCTCCCAACCCTCTGAGGCAAAACCGCAGGAACGCTCTGGCCGACCGTTCTGTTCGCGAAGCTGCCGCAACGTCTCGGCCGATTCGCGCCCAGAACGGGGTGTCCGAGCGCGATTACGAGTCAGACCCCGCTGGCGCTCTGAAACGGTGTGACGTACACCCCACCGAGCAGGTCGCCACCGTTGTCGCGGACGTCGATCTGAAGTTGGAGATACTCGGGAGAAGACCGACTGATCAGGACCTCGACCCTTCGTCGGAGACCACGCACCGCATAGCTCGGGCACCGCTGAATGGGAACTCGAACGACTCGCCACCGATCTCGGCAGTCGGCGCAAGTAGAACTGGCGGGCACAGTCCTTCTGGACGGTCGGACGGCTCGACATCTTCCGGGCAGCGACAACCCTTTCGTGCATGCTGCAGACACAGGGCGACAACGTCACAAGGGCCTCACCGATTCGGTGAGGCCCTTGTGAACATGTCAGACCTGGTCAACTACCAGGTCTGTTCAGCGCGCCCGAAGAGATTCGAACTCCTAACCTTCTGATCCGTAGTCAGATGCTCTATCCGTTGAGCTACGGGCGCCGAGCGGACACAGTGTAGAGCCCACGCGTCGGAAACGGAACCCACGCGACGACCGACGAGACCGATGAACGGTCAGTCGCCCCAGGGGCCCCAGCCACCCGACCGCTGGTACAAGCCGTATGCGGCCCGCACGTTCTTGCCGGCGTCGAACAGGTCGGTCGCCGAGTAGATACCGAAGTCGTCGAGCCAGCTCTGGTGCACCGACCAGTACAGCTGGAACACGCCATAACAGCACGTGCCGTTGTGGGCCGTTGCGATGTAGTTGCTCTCACGTCGGGCGATCTCGAGCGCTCGCTCTTCCAGCTCATCAGGCCAGACGTCACGAATGATCTGTTGCACCTCGGCCTGGCTGGCCGGTGGCGCCGCTGGCTGGGTCGTGGTGGTGGACGGCGCCTCGGTGGTCGATGGCGGCTCGGTGGTCGGAGCGGTACTCGGTGTGGTGCTGGTCGGCATCGTCGTCGGGGGTGACGGCATCGTGGCGCCGGCCGGCAGACAGATCGAGTCGCCCGGGAAGATCGTCGTGTCGGCGTTTGCCCCGTTCTCGGCGAACAACGCGGTCGGCGTGACGTCGGCTGCCGCCGCGATGCGATACCACGAATCACCCGGCCCGGCGACATAGGTGCTCGGACACGCAGGCACCTCTCGCTCTGCGACCGCCGAGACACCCGCCGCACCTTCGATCGGATTCTGCTGGCTTTGAGCGACCTCGACAACGGCGGCAACCGTCTCCGCCGAGCCCGAGGCCACGTCACCCGCCGGATCGGACACGGGTTCGGTACCGGCGGCTGCGGCCGCCTCGCTGGTGGCCGACGAGATCTGCCCTGAGGTCGCGGACGTCGGGGCGGAAACGGTTGGATCGGACGCGGTCACCTCGTTCGCTGTCGAACCGGAACCCTCGGCGACCATCGGCGACAGTGAGGCCGCCAGTGGCGCTCCTTCGAGGACGTCGTTCGAAGCAGGACGCAAGGCGAGCGCGAGAGGAAGCAGCAGGAGACCGACCAGAACCAGCATGCCCATGCGCAGTAGCAGCGGGTCGACGGCACCGAGCCCGATCCGCTCGCTCAGCGGCGAGGCGGACGAGAGCGGGACGAGGTCGCCCTCGTCGAACGCCGTGAGGTGCTCGGTCGGCTCGCCGGTGCGGCGATTCATCGCGGTCGATGCACGCAGGTCGAAGGCGTCGTCGGTCCAACCGGAGGCGAGTTCGCCGAGCGACGCATCGCTCGCCGACGGACGACCGGGGGCGGGCGCCTGCGGTGAACGAACCGCACCGTGTTGGCGGATGCGGGCGACCTGACCGGTCGGATTCGAGCGGCGGACGCGCTGGGGACGGAACGCACGCACACCATCGCGAATCGCTCGCAACGCGCCCGTGCTGTCATCACTCCACGCGTCCGGCGTCGGCTCATCAAAGGGGTTGGTTGCGCTGCCGCCTACCGTGCCGTGTGAGACCCAGCCGCGAGACGAACCCCAGAACTGCTGGGTGACGTCGGCTTCATCCGTCTCGACATCGAAGGGTGGGAACGGTTGATCTCGTCGCGTGGTCATGGTGTCGTGCGCCCAACTACGAGCACTCCAGGCACCAGGTCTACTCCTTCCGTCATGGAACCGCAACATGTGTGTCATCCGACCGTAACCAAATGACAGCGTTGTAATACTTCCGTCCCGCGTGCGACGCCCGCCCAGAGCCAACGCAACTCGACGCCCTACACACAACGAGCCGGGCGGCATGACTCGCATGCTCACCCGGCTCGCCGATGGCGGAGAGGGTGGGATGTGAACCCACGGACCCCGCAGCGTCAATGCCTGAGCAGAGCCAACGCAACTCGACGCCCTACACACAACGAGCCGGGCGGCATGACTCGCATGCTCACCCGGCTCGCCGATGGCGGAGAGGGTGGGATGTGAACCCACGGACCCCGCAGCGTCAATGCCTGAGCAGAGCCAACGCAACTCGACGCCCTACACACAACGAGCCGGGCGGCATGAC
This sequence comes from uncultured Acidimicrobiaceae bacterium, assembly GCA_963701575.1. Classification (GTDB taxonomy): domain Bacteria; phylum Actinomycetota; class Acidimicrobiia; order Acidimicrobiales; family Ilumatobacteraceae; genus Ilumatobacter. Next base: position 70,845 of record CAVPAQ010000026.1, on the reverse strand, counting down.
TCGCATGCTCACCCGGCTCGCCGATGGCGGAGAGGGTGGGATTTGAACCCACGGACCCCGGAGGGTCAATGCCTTAGCAGGGCATCCCATTCGGCCGCTCTGGCACCTCTCCTGGAAGCCACGCAGTCTAGGCGACGAACCGTACGAACGGAACGGTCGAGACCGAGCCCGAGCAATCCCCGAGCAATGAACGAGGAGCGAGCAGAACACGGTGGGCAGCGCGACCGCGATCACTAACCTGGTGGACGGAACGGTGGCAGAGCGGACAAATGCACTCGCCTTGAAAGCGAGAGGCTCGCAAGGGCCCGGGGGTTCGAATCCCTCCCGTTCCGCTGGTACCTCCGTGGACGTTCGCCGACGTCCACGGAGGTCCACTGAAATGCGCTCTGAGCTGGTCAGATGTCCGCACGGCCCATTGCACGTTCACTGACGTTTCTGTAGCGCTACTCCCCCGCGGTTACTCCCGCCATTACTCCCGCGATGAGGCCCGACCAGCGCCAGCACAGAAAGCAGTCGATCGGCACGCATGGCCGTACCTCCCCACCTGTTCGCTCAGCTTCTGCGTACGCCCGTCCGACGGCGCGACGCGAGAGGCCAACGACCATCGCCGCGCGGACGGTATTCGGTCTTTCCTCACAAGCCACGCAAGGAGCACACTGAAATCGAGAGGGTGGTACGGAGATGCGTGGCCATCACCTGCTGACCGTGATTCTGTTGGGTGCGGTCGTCGTCGGCGCCTGCGGCGACGGTGACGGTGACGGCACCCAGATCAGTCCGACCTCTCTCGTGCGCGCATCCGAGACCGCGCCACCGATCGGCACTGTGTCAACCGCCGAGACTGCACCCGCGTCCGGCATACCGGCCACTTCCCAGCCCGCACCCACGGCGCCGACGACCACGAGCCCGACGCAGCCGGCGGAGATGGCGTTGGCTGTGCTCCGCCCGAGCGGCCTCGGATCGGTGGACTTCGGGACGCCCGCCGACGAGGCGGTCAGGATGTTCACCGAAATGTTCGGGCAATCCGACATCGACGACTCAGGCGATCTCGACTGCCTGGCGATGGTCCAAGACAGCCGGACCCTCGTGTACCAGTCGCTCGGCCTGACCCTGGTGTTCACAGACTGGGACGCCTCGACGAGTGATCCGGTGCCGCTCCACTTCGCGTCGTGGCACATGGACGAACGGGCGATCGCAGCAGATGAACCGCTGGTGACCGCCGAGGGCATCGGGATCGGTTCCACGGCGGCCGACGTCCGCGTCGCGTACCCCGACGCGATCCCGGTGCTCCCGGACGTGTCGAACTGGGGGTTCGAGGTCCGGAGTCGAGAGGGCCCGCTCAGCGGTTCGTTCGTGGGGCCGGTGAGGCCGCCCTACTACGAGCTGCAGCCCGATTTCGTCATGGCCGTTCAACGAGCGCTCAACTCGCACGGCGGGTCGCTCGCCGTGGACGGCGAGTTCGGTCCACGGACAACGGCAGCACTCGAGGCCTTCGCCGCCGCGAACGGCATCGATCTCGTCGTCCGCCTCGATGCCGAGACGTCGAGTCTCCAGTTCGACGACCCGCTGCTCCGCTGTCTGTGGCGGCTCGGACTCCCCGAACCCGGCGACCAACTGTGGATGCTGTGGGCAGGACAGCCAGAAGTCTGTGGCTGATCGACCCGGTGGGTTCACTCCCTGTGTCGGGCCACGGTCACATGACCGGCACGTCCGCGCGGCGCCCGTCACAATGTCCGCCGGGTGATCAGAACAACGGCAGCAAGCGTCTCGATGTCGACGCGTAGCTTGCAGCCGGCTCACCGCCGATCCCACCAGACCCCGCACAGAACGCGACTCCATAGACCGGCCGACGCCCTGTTGACCCGCGCCGCAGACGGGCCCAAGCTGCACACTGCATACTCGCGCTCGATCGTCGCGACGGGAATGTCACCAATCCGGAGCGGGAGGCACGCCCGAGGTGCTGCGACGGGTGAGTGGTCTGCCTGAAATGAACGTTTCGCCGCCGTTCACAGCGATCGTGACGTTGCGGCCTTCAACGTCCGCCACCGCTCTACGAGTGGAGCCACGCCGAGATACCCGACGCTGTCGATGATCTGGGTTGTCCGATCTGCAAGCTTCCAGGGCATGTACGGGTCGTTTCGACGAGTCACATTTGGACCTCGTCAGGGACGCAGAGCGTGGAGGATCGATGTTGTCTCCAGCCCTGATATCCGGTGACGGCGAAGGTCATCAGTACGAGCGGAGCAACGATGAGGGCCGCGGGGGCCACCACGTCAGCAGCGTCGCTGTCGCCTTCGTCGAGAACCAGGTAGGCGAGGTAGACAACATAGAACACGGCGAGGACGAAGCCTTCCCAACGCTTGATCTGGAACCCGTTCCAGAAGATCGGCACCAACACGATCGATGCGGCAATCATGACCGGGAAGTCGAGGCGGAGCGACGCATCACCGACGTTGACACCGTTCGACGACACGATTCCCGTGAGGCCCAGCACGCACATCAGGTTGAACAAGCACGAACCCACCACATTGCCCACGGCGATGTCACGTTGGCCACGAAACGCCGCCAGGATCGACGTCGCCAACTCCGGAAGGGACGTGCCGACAGCAACGACAGTGAGCCCGATGACCAGATCGCTCACCCCGAGCGACGCAGCAATATCCGTGGCCGAATTGACGAGCAGCTGTGACCCGATCACCAGAATGACAAGACCGCCGATGACAACAGCGATCTGCGCAAAGATCGACCCTTCGATGACGGCGCCCTCGACCGACTCGATCGCCGCTTCGTACTCATGGGCGACTTCTGCAGTCTCGCGACGCGACGCCCGGATGAGCCACCAGGTGTAGGTGATGATGCCAGAAAACAAGATGGCGCCGTCGATGCGTCCGATGCGATTGTCGAGGGACATCAGCAACGCCACGAACGAGACGCCAACCAGAAGTGGAACGTCGATCCGCACGATCCGCTGCGACACCGCCAGTCCGCCCACAACGGCCGAAGCACCAAGGATCAGCAGGATGTTCACGATGTTGCTGCCGGCCACGTTGCCGAAAGCGACGTCGCCGTTTCCCGAGATGCTCGAACCGACACTCACCGCCAGCTCAGGCGCGCTCGTGCCGAAGGCAACCACCGTCAAACCAATGACCACCGGCTGCACGCCCAGTCTCGTGGCGATTGCCGCAGCACCCTTCACGAGGAACTCGGCACCGGCCACCAGACATCCGACACCAATCACCAACCCAAGAATCGCCCAAGCGCTCACCGAGACGACCCCCGCCGGTGCGGAACCTCTGCCGACACTGTTCGTCTCGGCACGCGACGCACCAACTGCTCGAGGTCAGAGGGAGCGGACTGCATGCGAGAGCAAGTCCGAACCTGAGCCGATGACCGTGGTGGTGGAGGCGCCGAGACTCGATCCCATGGCGCCGAGGAACCCAGCCAGAGCGGCCACGAGCGTGAAGTCTTGGAGGTGATCCTGAACACGAGGGCCCTTTCAGCGCACGAATCAACGGTCGCTGAAGGTCTCTCCGCCCGATCGTCGGGCTGGCCCCGCCGGCTCAGACTTCGAGCGAGATGACGACGGACCTCGTGGGATACTCCCCTTCAGTTCGACACACACTACGACCCACACGGCCGGTTACAACCGCTGCACCCTACGTCCAACGCAAGCGCGCGGCGTGAGCCCAATCGCCGCGCACACCGATCGCCCACGCATCACGACGACAGGCGGGTTGGGCGATCAATCGGCGGGGGTGAATCGGATCCTCAGACCGAGCGCGCGTGCGACCTTCACGATGGGCCGGGTGCAGCCACCAACGTCGCCCTCCTGCTCGGCCGCGGCGGAGAGCACAATCGGCGCACCGGAGCCCCCTCCTGCTCGCCGACGAAGCGAGCCGGCAGATCTCGGTTCGACGCTCGCGGGGCAACTCACCCGCTGTTGTCGACCGCTCGGCGCGGTGACCATGTGCTCTGGCCAATCCGTTCCGGTGCGGTGAGGCTGGTGTGGTGAGCGTTCTTGTCGTGGGCCTTCGCCGGACGTTGTTGCCATTCGTTGCTGTCACGTTGGTGGTTGGTGGGGTTGCCTCGATCCTGGACGCACAACGTCTTGCCGTCGTGGTGTGGTCGGTGGCGTCGGCGGTGGTGGCGGTGGATCTGGTCGCGGTCACGGTTGCACGGTTGTGTGAGGGGCGGGTGGCGGTCGACGTCGTGGCGTTGGTCGCCTTGTCGGGGTCTCTGTTGATGGGTGAGGCGCTCACCGGCGTGATCCTGGCGCTGATGGTGGCGTCGGGGGATGCGCTCGAGCAGTATGCGCATCGTCGCGCCGAGCGGTCACTGTCGGAGTTGCTGTCGCTGGCGCCCAAGGTCGCCCATCGGCTGGTCGATGGTCAGTTCGAGACCGTTCCGGTCGACGAGGTTGTTTCCGGTGAGGTGCTGCTGGTCAAGCCGGGCGAGATCGTTGCAGTCGACGGCAACGTGCTGGAACCGGCGGTGTTGGACGAGTCGGTACTGACCGGCGAGGCGCAGTCGGTGCAGCGCGACGTGGGCGAGTGGGCGCGCAGCGGGTCGCTGAACGCTGGCGGGGCGTTCCGGATGCAGGCGTCGGCCTCGGCGGCGGAGAGTTCTTATGCCGGCATCGTCAGGCTCGTGCGTTCCGCCGGTGTCGGCCGGGCACCGTTCGTGCGGTTGGCGGACCGGTACGCGGTGGTGTTCGTCCCGGTGGTGTTCGCGATCGTGGGCGGTGCCTGGTTGGTGACCGGGGAGTCGATGCGGATGCTCGCGGTGCTGGTGGTTGCCACACCGTGTCCGCTCGTGTTGGCGGCCCCGGTCGCCGTGGTGTCCGGGATCGCGTGCGCGGCGCGCCATGGGGTGGTGGTCAAGGACGGGGCGGCGTTGGAGGCGATGGGCCAGACGCGCACGGTGCTGTTGGACAAGACCGGCACGCTGACCGCCGGGCGGGCTCACGTCGTCGCGCTCGGTGACCGCGCCGGGCCGAGAGGCAGCGGACGTGCTGGCGTTGGCTGCGTCAGTGGAGCAGGCGTCGCCACACGTGCTCGCCGCGACGCTGGTACGCGAGGCCCGTGATCGAGGGGTGGTCCTGGTCGAACCCATCGGCGTGGTCGAGCAGCCGGGGAGCGGCGTGGGCGGGACGGTCGGTGGGCACGAGGTGTGGGTGGGCGCCGTCGCCTCCGTTGATGTCGACGGTGGGGTCCCATGGCTGCTTGCGGCGGAGCGTCGGGCTCGCCGGGAGGGCTGTAGCGCGACGGTCGTGGCTGTCGACGGTGAACCGGTCGGGATGATCTTGTTCACGGACGAGTTGCGGACCGACACGTCGGCGGCGCTGCGGGCGCTGCGACGCGCCGGCGTGGATCGGGTGGTGATGGTGACCGGTGACCGGCTCGAGGTGGCAGAACCGATCGGGAAGTCGTTGGGCATCGATCAGGTGTTCGCGGATCGGACCCCGTCGGAGAAGCTCGACGTGGTTCGTGCCGAGTCGTCGGCTCGGTCAGGAATCACCCTGATGGTCGGCGATGGTGTCAACGATGCACCGGCACTGGCCGCAGCCGATCTCGGGGTGGCGATGGGCGCACGTGGTGCGACGGCCTCGTCGGAAGCGGCCGACGTGGTGTTGATCGTCGATCGACTCGATCGGTTGGCTGTCGGTGTCGTCATCGCCAAACGGGCGCGGGCGATCGCCCGCCAAAGCGTGCTACTCGGCATGGGCCTGTCGGTGATCGGTATGGGGGCTGCGGCCGTCGGGCTGCTCGCACCTGTCGGCGGGGCGGTCGCTCAAGAGGTGATCGACGTGTTGGCGATCGGCACGGCGCTGCGGGCACTCCGAGCGCCGCGGGCACTGCGACATACCGGAGCGGTCCCCGACGCGTGGAGTCATCAGCTCGCGGAGGGACATGGACCGCTCCGGCTGGTCCTCGAAGACCTGCGGTCGGTCGCGCTCGTCCTGGACACTGCTGACGAGGCGACCGCGCTCGCATCGTTGCGCGAGGTCGCTGCGCGGATCTCCGAGGAGGTCGTGCCGCATGAGCGCGAGGACGAATCGCGGATCTATCCCGGTGTCGCCGAGCGCCTCGGCGGGACCGATCCGTTGGCTCCGATGAGTCGTACGCACCAGGAGATCTTCCATCTCGCCTCGCTGCTCGATCGGCTCGTCGACGACGGATCCGTCGACACCTTCGGCGACGAGGACCGCAGTGAGGCACGCCGGATCCTCTACGCCCTCGACGCGATCCTCCGCCTGCACTTCGCGCAGGAAGAAGAGCTGCTGACGAGCATCGCGGTCGACGGTCCACTGAGGTCCTGAGGGTGCGCGTGGTTTGTCGTCACTCGACGACGCGGAGGGTGGAGGGGAGGTTCACGCGTCGGAGCCGGCGGACGAGGAAGAGCGGCGTGGCGGCGACGGAGGCGATCCCGACGATGGCGGCGATGAGAATCGTGGTCGGTGAGACGTAGACGTCGATCCCGACGTCGGGGCTTCGGGGTTGGTGACACTTCACCACCCTGGGTGAGCGAGAAGCCGCCGGCCTCGGTGTGGGTCGGAGGGCGCAGGGTGATGGTCACAAACGGTCCGGACCCGAGGGTCCGGACCGTTTTCATCGGCATCCGGTGAGGGGCACCGAAGAGGTCATGCGACCTTGCGGACAGGGCGCCGCGCGGCCATACGGTCGGCCGCCGACTTCGGGGCAGAGCGCACGACCGGCTCCGGCTGACCGTCCAACTTCACGAACACGGGGTGCATCGCCTTCATCATCTTGCGGGCGAACGCCGCCTGCTCGTCGACGAAGCGCTTGCGGAACTTGAGCTGGTTCTCGACGAACTCGGTCGCGGGCGGGAACGGCGCCATGAACTCTGGGCGCTCCGGCACGAACTTGGCGATCGTCTCGGCGCGCTCGCCGGCGAACTTCACGATCGGTTCCTCGACCCGCTTCACCATCGTGAAGTAGCCGTCTTGCCAATCCTTGACGGTCGACATCATGGACATCATCACACCTGATCCTTTCGGGCCACCGTGGCCCGATTCCATGATGCGCCCGAGTGCTAACTGTTGCAAGCAGAGTGCGTGTGGCAGTTATCACACAGGGCGTCGACGCCGAGCGCTCAGGTGCTGATGTCGATGTCGAACGATTCCTCGAACGCGACGATGTAGTCGTGCAGGGACTCGGAGCGGCCGAGGGCGAACCAGTCGGCATCCGACATCCGTTCGCGACCCGCGATGATCTCATGACTCGCCCAACTGACCGGGTAGCGCAGCGACGGTTCGTCCGTTTCGATGGCGTGCAGAATCACCTTGGCGACCTCGATCGCGTCGGTGGCATGGGCGTGGCCGGCGGCGTACATCTGCATCATCCGTTCGTAGGCCGGCCCATAGGCCCCCGACGTGTCGGGAAGGTCGAGGTTCTTGCCGAAGATCGACGACTTCGTGATGCCCGGCTCGATGATCGCCACCCTGACACCGAAAGGAGCCAGCTCCAGCGCGAGTTGCTCGCTGACCCCTTCGAGCGCCCACTTCGCGGCGACGTACGGGGCCTGCGCAATCGCGCCGAAGCGTCCGACGACCGAGGTCACGTTCACGATCGTGCCGCTGCCGTGAGCGCGCATCCGAGGCAGCACCGCCTGTGCACACCGGATCGCGCCGCACAGATCGACGTCGATCACCTCGAGGAAGCGTTCGGGCGTCGTTTCCTCGACGACACCGTTGCCCCCGATACCGGCGTTGTTCACCAGGTGATCGATGTGACCGGCGCGCTCGAAGATCTCGGCGAACCCGTCGCGCACCGAGTGATCCGACGCGATGTCGAGTTCGACGAGTTCGACACCCACCCCCATCATCTCGGCAGCATCGAGCAACTTGCCGGCTCTCGACACCGAACGGACCGTCGCGAACACGGTATGGCCCGAATCGGCGAGGTGCAGGGCGGTGGCACGACCGATTCCAGAGTTGGCACCGGTCACCACGGTCACGGGGGCATCAGACATGGCAGAGAGGGTACGACAGACGAGATTGCCCGTCGTCGTCGCACCGGAGTGCCAACGCCGAGGTGGCCCCGGCCCAGAACGGTCAGGACTCGATGTTGCGACGGAGCTGATCGATCCAGTCGTCTGCCAGGCGCCACCGCTCGTCGGCGTGGACGCGAGCGTCGTGGGTCTGCTCGTCGGCGCGCGGCCACGATCCGAAAAACTTGACCGCTCCCTGTTTGGCGTGCAGTGCTCGCATCGCATCGGCCACGAGGTCGTCGCCGACGTGGCCCTCCGCGAACAGGATGAAGCAGTAGTCGCCCAGGCCACCGTGCTTGGTCGGCCGCGAGATCAAGTTCGACAGATTGAGCCGGCGCGCCGCGAACTCCTGCAGGATCGAAATCAGGCTCCCCGGCTCGTCGGCCCGCTGGTACACCACCAACGCCGTGCGGTCGTGACCCGTGGCAGCCGGAATGCCGTCACGGGCGACCACCACGAAGCGGGTCTGGTTGCCGTCGTGATCCTCGATGTTCTCGGCCAGCACCTCGAGGCCGTACAACTCGGCCGCAACTCTCGGAGCGATCGCGGCGAGCTGGAGGGACGAATCCTCGCTCACCATCTGAGCTGCGCCGGCGGTCGACGCCGCGTTGCGGATATCGGCGTCTGGCAGATGCTCGCGCAGGAATCGGTGACACTGTGCGGTCGCCACCGGAATCGACAGGATCTCTTTCACGTCGCCGATCGTCACGCCGGGCCGGACCGCCAACGACATGTGGATGTCGAGTACGACCTCGCGAACGATCACCAGATCGTGATCGAACGCGAGCGCGTCGAGCGTGAAGTTGACCATGCCCTCGATCGAATTCTCGATCGGGACGAAACCGAAGTCGATCTCGCCCCCCGAAACGGCGTCGAGCACGTCGGGCACGGTTCGAAACGGCACCACATCACCCTGAGCCAGGTCGGGCTGGGTGCGTAGCGCCTGCTCGGTGAACGTGCCGAACGGCCCGAAGAACCCGACTCGGAGGGGGTTGGGCGTTGCAGCCGGGCCGTTCATGCACTTGAGGCTACGCATCGCTCGCCGGAATGCAGAGCTCCGTATCGACTCGAGCCGCGGGGTGCGATCCCTTGCGGCGTAGCGCAATCGGCTCCCGGTTCTGCGAGCATGGCGCTAATGGACGAGCGAGCCCTGCGGGTACTGATCGACGCGATCCAGTCTGGCGAGATGTCACCCGACGATGCGGTCGACCGGTTACGGCGTCTTCCGTTCGCCGAGGTCGGCGAGGCCTTGGTCGACCACCATCGCACGTTGCGTCAGGGTATGCCCGAGGCGGTGTACGGGCCCGGCAAGTCCGCCGAGCAATGCGCACGCATCGTCGACGAGCTGCTGAGCCACGGAACGGGTCCGGTGCTGTTGACGCGGGCGTCGGACGACCAGGTCAAGGCCGTGCTCGCCGTGCAACGCGACGCCGAATTGCAGGCGGGCTGCGTGTTGTGGCGCAGACCTGCGGCGCGCACGGACTCGACGGTGCTCGTGGTCACCGCCGGTACCGCTGACACCGCGGTTGCCGACGAAGCGGCGATCACTCTCGCTGCGTACGGCCACGAGGCCGACCGGCTGCACGACATCGGTGTCGCGGGATTGCACCGACTGCTGGCCCACATCGATCAGATCACGAGTGCAGACGCCGTGATCGTCGTCGCCGGTATGGAGGGTGCGTTGGCGAGCGTCGTCGGAGGGCTCACCGCGGTGCCCGTCGTGGCAGTGCCGACCTCCGTCGGGTACGGATCGAGCCTGGACGGCGTCACTGCGCTGCTGGCGATGCATGCGTCGTGTGCCAGCGGTGTCACCGTGGTCGGCATCGACAACGGGTTTGGCGCGGCGAGCGCAGTAGCCAGAATGCTGCGCTGATGACTCGCACGGTCTGGTTCAACTGCTGCGCCGGGGTCGCCGGCGACATGCTGCTCGCATCGCTGGTCGACGCCGGCGCCGACCGTCTCGCGGTGATGGACGCCTGGGCGGCGCTCGGCGTCGACGGCTTCGCCGCGACCTGGGAGCGCGTACAGCGGTGCGGTGTTGCATCGTTGTGGACGAACCTCGCGATCGACGATCACCACCATCTGGACCACGACCCTCGCCCCGACCACGAGCATCCACATCGTCCGGCAGGCGAGGTGATCGCCCTCATCGAGGCGAGTGACCTTCCGGCTCGGGTGCGCAGCGATGCGGCCGCTGTCTATCGCAAACTGGCCGAGATCGAGGGAGCGATCCACGGTGTCGACCCCGATCAGGTCGAACTCCACGAGGTGGGGGCACTCGATTCGATCCTCGATGTCGTCGGCGTGTGCGCGGCCTTGCACGCCCTCGAGATCGAACACATCACCTACTCACCGATCGCGGTCGGACACGGAACGGTGCAAACCGCCCACGGCACGCTGCCGAATCCGGTCCCGGCAGTCGGTCGCCTGCTCGTCGAGGCACGGGCCGCGATCGTCGGTCTCGACACCACGATGGAGCTCTCGACCCCGACCGGCGTCGCACTGCTCACCGTGCTCGGCGAGCGTTGCGGCCCGATGCCTGCGCTCACCGTCTCGTCAACCGGGTTCGGCGCCGGCACCGCCGATCCCCCCGGCCGCCCGAACGTCGTCCAAGCGATCATCGGCACGCACGTCCCGGTCGCCCCGGCCGAAGGCGGACGCCCGTGTCATCTGTTGGAGGCGAACGTCGACGACGTCACCGGCGAGGTGCTGGCCCACACCATCGCCGCGTTGCTCACAGCCGGTGCTCACGACGCCTGGGCTACACCGATCGTGATGAAGAAGGGTCGGCCGGCACACACCGTGCACGCTCTGTGCGATGACGCGACCTTCGGCCCGGTCCGGGCGGTACTGGTGTCCGAGACCGGCACCCTGGGCGTTCGTGCGGCGATCGTGCAGCGGTGGCCACAGCAGCGGCGCGACAGCGTGGTCGACGTCGACGGTCACTCGATCCGTATCAAGCTCGGGTCACAGCGGGTCAAGGTCGAACACGACGACGCACTCGCCGCAGCAACGGCACTCGGGCGGCCCCTCCGTGACGTGATCGCAGCTGCCGAACACCTGGGTCGCTCGATCGAGATCTAGCCAGAGCTGCTTTCGATGTCCGACAACAGGAAGGTCACATTTCCCGACAGCAGCTCGCGCATGCCGCAGTCTCGCAGGAATCGAGCGGCCGGTTCGCTGTGACGGCGAGCACCAGGGCTGGTGCCACCCGGGCTCAGAGGCCGAGGGTGTCGCTGATCAGCGCTGCGACTTCGTCGGGTTCGCGCTCACCCGACCAGCGGGCGGCGATCTCGCCGCCGCCGTCGATCAATGCGATGAACGGGAAGCCGGAGACGCCGAAGGCCTCGGCCGCGATCCACATCTGAGCGGCCATGTCGATGCCGTCGGGCATCGCGGGGTAGGTCCAGTCCAGGTCGGTCAGCCAAGGGCCAGGCGGATAGTCCGGCCGGTCCGGCGCCGAGCCCGTCGCCACCGCGACGACGTTCAGGTCCTCGGGAATGCGACCCTCGTCGCGCAGCTGGTTCAGACGAGGGATCTCCGCGTTGCAGTGTGGGCACCAGTGGGCGACGAACACGACCATCGTGGGACCGTTCTCGGCGGCGTCGATCCGTACTGTCGCGCCATCGAATCCGACACCGACCAGTACGGGCGCGGCAGTTCCGACAGCGGGATCGGCGGCGATGTCTTCGGTGTCGAGCATCGGCAACGGATCGCCGATCACCTCGACCGGGCCAACCGAGTCGAGGAACTCTGCGGGCACGTCGGGAGAGATCGTCGCGTTCGGGCCATCGCCGTTAGGTACTGCGGGCGTCGTGGCGGACGAGCCGGCAGTCGTCGGCAAGGCAGCTGAACCGTCGTCGGTGCTGCCACAGGCGGCCAGCAACGCGAGCGCTGCGACGCTGACGAGCGCTACCGATCGGCGAAATGGTGTCACGGAGCCTCCCGGGCTGTGGTGACCGAGTCGAAGGACACGGTGTTGAGGGCGATGATGGCAGCGAATCCGGCAAGTGCGCCGAACGCCAGGGTCACGAATCCGAACTGGCGAAACCAGATGTCGGCACACGATGGCCCGAACAAGGCGCACGAACCGGAGTCCTCCAGCACGCCCCATTCGATCAGGTAGTGGTACGTGGAGATACCCGCACCGATCACGGCGAACGGCACGTAGTACCACCGCGCTCCGGCATCGCGGCGGATCAGCCCGATCAACGCGATCAGCGCGATCGGATACATGGCGACGCGCTGGAACCAGCACAGCCGGCACGGCACGAAATGCGCCGATTCGGAGAAATAGAGACTGCCGAGCATTGCGACACCAGCCACGGCGACGGTGAGTTGACCACGGTGCGACACGACCCGGGCACCGAGCCGGCCTGCCAACGCAACGTGGGGCGCCAGCAGTCGAGCGAGCACGATCAGCACGGCGCCGGCGCCCGCCACGATCGCCAGCACCGACGTGAGCGTTTCCATGGTCTCCACCACGGGCACCAGTATGGTCCGCACATTCTCGATCGCATCGTCGGCGCTGCGACTTGCGACTTTCGGCCAGGGTACGAAGCCCCGCACCGACCAGACCGGTAACGTGCGATCTGCACATGGCCACCGCCCTCACCGATTTGCGCCGTACGCGTCGCGCTCGCCGACTCGGCGACACCGAATGGTTCGATCTCGCCTACCACGTGTACCTCGCAGGCATCTTCGGAGGCAGTGCGATCATCATCGCCAGCGATTACATCGGAGATGCGCAACTCGGCGAAGCGGCAGTGGCGGATGTCTTCGCCAAAGGCCCCGCCGTGCTCGGTTTGCTGGCCGTCTTCGCTCTGGTCGCTGGGCTGCGCAGCGGAACCGAGGGCGGGCCCGTGTCGGTCGAAGCGGCCGACGTGATACACCTGCTGCTGGCGCCGGTCAGCCGTTCACAGGTGCTCCGCCGACCGCTGCTGCAGAGGATGCGCGCCGTGGTCTTCGGAGCCATCCTGGCCGGCGGGGTCGCCGGGTTGCTCGCCGCCCAGCGACTGCCGGGCACCGCACCGGCGTGGACGCTGTCCGGAGCCGCGTTCGGGGCGTGCGTCGGGGGGACGTTCGTGGCGTCGGCAGCGATCGCCCACGCGGCGCGGCTACCGGGATGGGCCCCTGCAGCAGTGGCCGTTCCGCTGGTCGGATGGCAGGCCTGGGCGATCACAGCGAGCGTTCCCGGCCCTGGAGACACCCAGGGCAGCCTCGCACTCTGGGGGTTTCGCCAACGCGGAAGTGATCTGCCGGGACCGATCGCTGTCGCCGTGTTGATCGCCGTCGCCGTGGCGCTGGCCGGTCGCTTGCGCGTCGAGCATCTCGCGCGGCGCGGCGACCTCGTGTCACAGCTTCGATTCGCGGTGACGATGCAGGACCTCCGCACGGTCGTGCTGCTGAGGCGACAGTTGCGCGAAGAGCAACCGCGGGTGCGCCCATGGCTACGGCTGTCCCCCAAGAACGGATCGGCCGGGACGGCGGTGGTGAGGCGAAGCCTTCGCGGACTGGCTCGCATTCCCGCAGCCCGGTTCGGGCGGATGATGGTGCTGACGGCCGGAGCTGGGGTCGCAGCGGGCGTGGCCGGGCGAGGTTCGACCGCTGCGGTGATCGCGTGCGGCATTCTCCTGTTCATCGTCGGCCTCGACCTGATCGAGCCGCTGTCGCAGGAGATCGATCACCCCGATCGCACGCTCGCGCTGCCCTCGGCTCCCGGCTGGTTGCACGAACGACTGCTCATCGGCCCCGCCATCCTGGCCGTACCGCTCGCGCTCGTCGGTGCCGCCGCGTGCTCCGCCGTGGTTCCCCGAGCTGCTGCGGCCGCATTCACGTTGGCGATCCCGATCCTGTGGGCAGGAATGGCGGGTGCCGTGCTGAACACGATCCGCGACGAGCAGGATCCCGGATCGCGGGCCGACGGACTGGTGGTGCCACCCGAGTTCGCCGGATTCCGGGATCTGATGCGCACCCTGTTGCCGGTCGTCGCGTCCAGCTTGGGCACCCTCACGATCCTCGCCGTGCGCGCCGAGCCGACCGCAGGCGTGGTCGCTCGCTGCCTGGCCGGACTGGCTCTGTACATCGCCCTCGTGCGCTGGTGGATCGTGCGCCGAGCCGATCTCGGCCAACGATGGCAGGCGTTCGTCGCCGGAGCACGACCATGACGGGAGCGTCACGATGACAACGGGTCCCAGCATCGAAACCACAGGCCTCGCACGCGACTACGGAGATGTGACGGCCCTCCATCCGATCGACCTCACCGTTCCCTCCGGCCAGCGGCTCGCGCTCGTCGGGCACAACGGCAGCGGCAAGACGACGCTCATCCGGTTGCTGTCCGGCCTGCTCGATCCGACCGCCGGGACGGCCAAGGTGGGTCGCCATGTCGCCGGCTCGATCGAGGCACGGGCCACACTGTCGTACCTCGCCGATCAGCCGATCTTCTACGACGACCTGTCGGTGCGCGAACACCTCGAGTACGTGGCGAGACTGCACGGCCGCGACGACTGGACGGAGATGGCCGACGATCTCATCGAACGTTTCGCGCTCGGCGATCGGGCCGACCACCTGCCGTCGACGTTCAGCCGTGGCCTCAAACAGAAGGCGGCGATCTGCCTCGCATTCGTTCGCCCGTTCGACGTGCTCGTGGTCGATGAGCCGTTCGTCGGTCTCGACGGCAATGGACGCGACGAGTTGCTGGCGCTGTTCGACGACGCCCACCATGTCGGCAAAACGGTGCTGGTGGCCACCCACGAGCTCACCACGGTGGCGGCGAGCGAGCGCGTCGTCGCGCTACGGGACGGACGCGTCGTGTACGACGGGTCGCCCGACACCGATCTCGGCGCCCTCGTCGACGGCAGCTGATCCGCGAACGGACGTCGACCTGAGCGAGTTCTCAGCAGCCGCCGCGGAGTATCACAGCTGCTGTAGGGTGCTGGCATGCAGGAATTCTCCTCCATCAGCGTCTCGTCCTATGAGGCCGGCGTTCTGGCCGACCGCCTCACTGAGCAATCCGGCGAGGGGTGGGACGTCGTCGCGATCGTGCCGACCGGCAGCACCGTCACGGCGTACTTGAGCCGCGCCGCCGGGGCCAGCCCACAGCCGGCCGAGGTCGAGGTCGAGGTCGAACCCGAATCGGCCGACCCCGAAGCGGAAGTGGCGGCCGAGCCCGAGGCCGCAGCCGCAGTGGTGGCTGCAGCCGTCGTGCCCGATGTGGCCGAGCACGTGAGCGAAGCGGTCGCCGATGAGGCCGCCGCTGACGACACCGCCTCCGACGTTGCCGGGTCCGGCGACACCGCTTCAGAGGATGCGGACGGTTGGGCGGCGTCCACCGCGCTCGCAGGCGCCGCGATCACGTCGTCGCCGGCAGACACACCACCTGCCGCTGAACCCACAGCCGAGGCCGAATCAGTGGAAAGCTGGATTGCCTCGGAGGACACCGCGACGAGCGACGTCGCAGCCACAGTTCCCGACACCACGGCAGCGAGCGAGCCGGCAGCAGCCGAGCCGGCAGCGTCCGACGGCATCGCCGAAGCTGCAGCGGCAGTGGCCGCAGCGGCGACCAGCGGTGCCGCACCTGCGGGATGGTACGCGGATCCGTCGGCGAGATTCGAGCTGCGTTACTGGGACGGCACGCAATGGACCGAGCACGTCTCGCGCGCCGGCCAGCAGTACACCGACCCGCCCGTCGCCTGATCAGCTCCGGGCGACCTGACGCCCCTTCGCGTCGCCGTGGGTTCAGGCCCGCGCAATAGCCGTCGCGAGGACTGAGGTCCCTGGGTGGACGCATACCTTGCCGATACCCTCGCCACCATGCGCGCCACGTCGATCGGACACGCCGGAATCCTCGTCGAAACCGATGCCGGCTCGATCCTGTGCGATCCCTGGTTCATGCCGGCGTTCTTCGGATCGTGGTTCGTGTTCCCGCGCAACGATCAGCTCAGCGACGACTTGCTGCAACGGATCGAGTCGGCCGACTACCTGTACATCACCCACCTCCACGCCGACCACCACGACGAACCCTGGCTGCGCGAGCACCTGCGCCGCGACATCCCGATCCTGTTGCCCGGCTACCCGACGCGCGAGCAGCAACGCACGCTCGAACGCTTGGGGTTCACCGAGTTCATCCGTACCGTCGATGGTGAAGAACTCGAGCTGGCACCCGGTCTGACGATCGCGATCCACACCGAGGTCTCGATCACCGACGGGCCCGGTGGCGATTCCGCGATGGTGGTCAGTGACGGCGCCACCCGGCTGGTGAACCAGAACGACTGCCGAACCACCGACCTCGACGCGCTGCGCAGGCACGGCCCTGTCGACCTGCATTGGCTGCAGTACTCGGGTGCGATCTGGTATCCGATGGTCTACGACATGCCGACCGCCGAGATGCGGCGACTGGTGGACGCCAAGGTCGAGAGCCAGTTCACGCGGGCGATGCGCTATGTCGACATCATCGACGCGCGGGCCGTCGTGCCGAGCGCCGGCCCACCGGCCTTTCTCGACGACGACCTGTTTCATCTCAACGTCATCCGCGGCGACGAACTGTCGATCTTCCCCGATCAACCGGCATTCATGTCGCGCCTCGCCGCCGGCGGCCACCGCGGTGTGCTCGCCATTCCAGGCACCGAGATCGAGATCACGCCCACCGATATCACCATCACCCACCCCATTCCCGATGCCGACGTCGCCGCGATCTTCGACGACAAGGAGGCATATCTCCGGCGGTACCAGGCCGACTGGAAGCCGTGGCTCGACGAGCTCAAGGCAGGCTGGAATCCGCCGACGACCGATCTCCTGGCCACGCTGAAGGCCTGGTGGGAACCGCTGCTGCGCATGGCGCCGACGCTGCGGCACGCGGTCGGAGCGAACTGCCTGTTGCGCGCCGGCGACCTCGAGTTGATCATCGACTTCCCCAACGCCGAGGTCCGGCGTTTCGACGGCGAGGCCTTCTCGTTCTCGTTCGACATTCCCCGCGAGCTGGTCGAAACGGTCGCGGCCGACCGCGCCGTCGACTGGTCGAACTCGCTGTTCCTGTCCTGTCGATGGACGGGTTGGCGCGCCGGCGACTTCAACGAGTACCTCTACAACTTCTTCAAGTCGCTGTCGGTCGAGCGGATGCGACGCACCGAGGCCGAGGCCGTTCGCAAACTGAATCCCCCGACGGAGACCGAGCCGGAGATCCTGCTCGGGGCGTACGTCGTGCAACGCCGGTGCCCACATCGCAACGCCGACTTGTCGGTGTTCGGCGAGATCGAATCAGGTGCGCATGGCGATGTGCTCGTCTGCACCTTGCACGGCTGGTCCTTCGACTGCGGGACGGGCCGTTGTCTCACTGCCAACGACCATCCGCTCAAGATTCGCCGCCGTCCCGACTGACGCCGGGCGCCCCTTGACGAACGCCGTCGGTGCCGCGTCGAGCGCTCAGTCGCGGTCGAGGAAGCGTGGGCGTTCCCCGAAGACGGCGACTGCCTGGCGCAGCGGCACCAGATCGCGTCGCTGTTTGCGCTCGGCAGCAAGCTGTGCATGTTCGGCCGCAGCCCGGGCACGAGCGAGCTCGTCACGAAGTCGTGCGTTCTCGACCTCGAGTTCCATCACCCGCCGGATTCCTTCGAGATTCATTCCCTGTTCGGCGAGATCGGAGATCCGTTGCAACTGCTCGATGTCGGCGTCGCTGTAGCGGCGATTGCCACCCTCGGTGCGGGCGGGCTGCACCAGCCCGCGGCGCTCGTAGATGCGCAGAGTCTGCGGGTGCATACCTGACAACTCGGCCGCGACCGAGATCACATACACGGCTTGGGTGCGACGGTGTGCAGTCATGATGATGTCCTCGATTCCACCGTAGTCGCCGCGGCCAGCTGCTCGATGGCCGTTCTCTGCGCCTCGGTGAGTGTGGTCGGCACCTCGACGTCGACCGTGACGATCAGGTCACCACTCTTGGTGCCCTCGCGCTTGGATGTGGTGGTGATCCCCTTGCCCTTCACCCGATGGCGCGAGCCGCTGGCAGTCCCCGGCCGTAAGCGCAGTTTCACCATCGGTCCCTCGAGCGTCGGAACGTCGATGTCGCCGCCGAGCGCAAGCTCCGGAAACGTGACCGGCACGGTCACGGTGAGGTTGCGTCCCGAGCGGCCGAAGCGAACGTGGGGTGCGACGCTGATCTCGACCAACAAGTCACCGGCTGGTCCGCCGTTGCGGCCAGGGGACCCGCGCCCCGCCAGCCGGATCGTCTGACCATCGGACACGCCCGCGGGGATACGTGCCTTGACCTCGCGCGGTCGGCGTTCGACGCCCGAACCGTGACACGTCGGGCACGGGTCCTTGATGACCGAGCCGCTGCCTTGACAATTGCGGCATGGCGAGGAGAAGGAGAACATGCCCTGGTTGTCGTCGATGACGCCGCGCCCGCCGCACACGCCGCACACGATCGGGTGAGTGCCGGGTTTGGCCCCCGAGCCCGAACAGGTCGAACAGCGCGCGTCGCTGGTGAGATACAGCGTGGTGGTGAGACCCCTCGCGGCGTCGGCGAACTCGAGGTTGAGCTGAGCGGTGACGTCGGCGCCTCGTCGGGGGCCCACTCCAGAGCTCGAGCGAGCCCCGCGACCGCGTTGCCCACGGAACATCTGGCCGAGCAGATCGCTGATGTCGTCACCTTGCATGTCGCCGACGTTGAAGCTGAAGCCACCCGGGCCGCCGCCGCCGACTCCACCCGCCATCGGGCCGAGGCGGCGGACCTCGTCGTAGTCCTTGCGCTTGGCCTCGTCGCCGAGCACGTCGTAGGCCGCCGAGATCTCCTTGAACCGCTCCTCGGCAGCCGCGTCGCCGGGGTTCTGATCGGGGTGGTATTGGCGAGCGAGCTTGCGGTAAGCCTTGGTGATCTCCTTCGCCGAGGCATCGGCGGCAACACCCAACGTCTGGTAATAGTCGTTCTCGAACCATTCGCGCTGTGCGTCCATATCGATTCACCTCCTCCCCCGCTTTGTCGTGTCGGACACGACATGGTCTTCCGAAATCACCGTGTCGTGTCCGACACGATCCGGTTCAGTCTTTGGTGCGCACCATCGCGGGACGCAACGTCTTGCCGCGCCAGCGATAGCCGCTGCGCATCACCTCGGCGACCACGACCTCGCCGGCCCCGCCCGGCTCGTGGGCGACCGCCTCGGCAACCTCGGGATCGAACGGCTGCTCTTCGATGTCGAGCGTCTCGAGCCCATGCTTCTTGAGCTCGGAGAGCATCACGTTGAGGAGCGGGCCGATCTCGTCGGGGTGTTGCAGATAGGCGGCCTCGGCGGCATCGAGCACCGGCAGGAACGCCTCGGCGAGGTGACCGGTCGCCCGGTCGACGTCGGTCGTGACCTGATTCGCCGTTCGCTTGCGGTAGTTCTCGAAGTCCGCCTGCAGCCGCATCGCGATCTCCTTGTATTGATCGCGTTCGGCAATCAGCGCGTCGACATCGAACATCTCGGCCGGCACACCGAACTCGTCATCGTCGATGTCGGCCACGTCGCCGTCGCCGAAGCCAGATGGCTGAGGGCCACCCGGCTCGGCGACCTCGGCATCGACGTAGACACGCGGGATCTGACCGGTGTAGTCGTCGACCTCCGAGCCGCGCTCGTCGTCGGACGCAACAGCGTCTTCGGCGCTCATGACGACTCGCCGTCGTCGACGATCTCGGCATCGACGATGTCGTCGTCGCTGGCCGCGCCGCCGGCATCTTGACCACTCGCCGAGCTGCCGGTCGCGTTGGCATCGCGGGCGGCTGCCTCGTACAGCTTCTGGCTGAACGCCTGGCTGGCGGCCATCAGCGCCTCGGTGGCGGTCTTGATGGCGGACGTGTCGTTGCCCTCGAGCGCCTTGCGGACATCGGCCAACGGCCCCTCGACCGCTGCCTTCTCTTCGGCGGAGACACTGTCGCCCTGGTCGCGCAACACCTTCTCGGTCTGGTACACGAGCGAGTCGGCGTTGTTGCGGATCTCTGCCTCCTCGCGGCGCTGCTTGTCCTCGTCGGCATGCGCCTCGGCGTCCTTGACCATCTGGTTGATGATGTCCTTGTCGAGCGTCGACTGCCCGGTGATGGTCATCGACTGCTCTTTGCTGGTGGCGCGATCCTTGGCGGAGACGTGGACGATGCCGTTGGCGTCGATGTCGAAGGTGACCTCGATCTGGGGCACGCCACGCGGCGCGGGCGGTAGATCAACCAGTTGGAACTTGCCGAGCGTCTTGTTGTAGCCGGCCATCTCGCGCTCGCCCTGGAGCACGTGGATCTCGACCGAGGGCTGCATGTCCTCGGCAGTGGTGAATACCTCGGTGCGCTTGGTCGGGATCGTGGTGTTGCGCTCGATCAGCTTGGTCATGACGCCGCCCTTGGTCTCGATGCCGAGTGACAGCGGCGTCACGTCGAGCAGCAGGACATCTTTGACATCTCCGCGCAGCACGCCCGCCTGCACGGCGGCGCCGACGGCGACCACCTCGTCGGGGTTGACCGACTTGTTGGGTTCCTTGCCGGTCATCGACTGCACGAGCTCGGTGACCGCCGGCATGCGGGTGGAGCCGCCGACCAAGATCACGTGGTGCAGATCGCCCTGCGACACGCCCGCGTCCTTGAGCGCCTGCTCGAACGGGATCCGGCAGCGCTCGATGAGGTCGGAGGTCATCTCCTGGAACTTCGCGCGGGTCAATTGCTCGTCGAGGTGCAGCGGACCGTCGGCATTGGCGGTGATGAACGGCAGGTTGATCTGTGTCGACTGCACCTGGCTGAGTTCCATCTTGGCCTTCTCGGCGGCCTCCTTGAGGCGCTGCATCGCCATGCGGTCGTTGGACAGGTCGACGCCCTGGGCGTTCTTGAACTGGGTGACCAGCCAGTCGATGATGCGTTGGTCCCAGTCGTCGCCGCCCAGGCTGGTGTCGCCGTGGGTGGACTTGACCTCGAACACGCCGTCGCCGATCTCGAGCACCGACACGTCGAACGTTCCGCCACCGAGGTCGAACACGAGGATCGTCTCGTCCTCGGAACCCTTGTCGAGGCCGTACGCCAACGCTGCGGCCGTCGGCTCGTTGATGATGCGCAGCACCTCGAGGCCGGCGATCGTGCCGGCCTCCTTGGTCGCGGTGCGCTGTGCGTCATCGAAATATGCGGGCACGGTGATCACCGCCTGGGTGACGGTGTCGCCCAGGTAGGCCTCGGCGTCGCGCTTGAGTTTCTGCAAGATGCGAGCGCTGATCTCTTGGGGCGTGTAGGTCTTGCCGTCGACGTCGTCGCTCTTCCAGCTCTCGCCCATGTGGCGCTTGATCGAGCGGAACGTGCGATCGGGGTTGGTGATCGCCTGGCGCTTGGCAACCTCACCGACCAGTACCTCGCCGGCCTTCGAGAACGCGACGACCGAAGGAGTGGTACGCCCACCCTCGGAGTTGGGGATGACGACCGGCTCGCCGGCCTCGAGCACGGCGACGACGGAGTTGGTGGTACCGAGGTCGATACCGACAGCCTTTGACATGTTGAAACGCTCCTGTTTCGTGGAGTTGGAGGGAGATCTTGCAGTGGTTGCACTCAAGTGTAGGAGTCCGGTCGACCACCGGCAACTTGTCAGTCAGAAAACTTGAGTCATATCGACTCAAGATTTGCGGAACGGACCCGGGAACCGATCGAGCACGCCCACTGTCGACCGATATGGGTGTGCGGATGACCCGACTGCGCCTGACCCTTCACCGTTGCCGGCATCACGCCGGCGGCGCGCGGAATGCCCGTCGATGGACGCACGCCGGCGTCGACGACGCATGGGGAACATTCGTCGGCTGATCAATCGAGCAGGTTCTCGGGGCCGAACGAGTCGGGCAGCAGGTCGTCCATCGTGTAGGTCTTGCGAATACCCTCCAGGCCGGCAGCGTGGATCCGCGTGCGCGCGTCGGCGAACTCACGGATCTTCTGACGGCAACCACCGCAGCACGTCGACAAGGCGTCGCCCTCGCACACGACGACGATCGCATCGATCAGGTACTCGCCACCGGAGACCATCGCGGAAATGGCGCCCGCCTCGGCGCACACGCTCTGCGGATACGCGGCATTCTCGACGTTGCAGCTCGTGAAGATCCGGCCCGTGCGAGTGCGGATCGCCGCACCCACGTGAAAGTGCGAGTAGGGCACGTGCGCGTTCGGCTGGACAGCGATCGCCGCTGCGAGGAGCTCGGGTTCCGCGGTCGGGTCAGCATCTGCCATGCCCCGATCGTAGGGCCGCACCAACGCGGGTACCCGAATCTGATCGAGGGAGATGAAACAATGCCGTCAAGATGCAGCCCTACTTTCGAGATGCCGTGCCGAGCGATCTTCCGGCGATCGCCGCGATCCTGCGCAGCGCCAGCCACCAAGGTGACCTCGAGGACCAGGAACACCTCGGGTCATACCGCGACGCCCTCACCGAGATCGATCGCAGCGACGCGAATTACCTGCTGGTCGCCGAGTACGACCAGCAGATCACGGCCCTGATCCAGCTCCTCTCATTCCGTCACATCCACCATGGCGGAGGACGCACCGCACAGATCGTCGCCATGCACGTTGCCGACCAGTTCCGTACGACCGGCATCGGAGGGATGTTGCTCGACCACGCGATCGAGCGCGCCCAGGACCTCGGCTGTCGGCGGCTCCAGGTCTTGAGCAGCACGGCGCGCACCGACGAGCACCCGTTCTGGGAACGGCACGGCTTCGTGCAACTCGACCGCGGCTACATCCGAACGCTCGGCTGATCGCTCGGGCGAACCCAGGCACTCCGCCATCACCTACACCCGCTTGCATAAACTACGCAAACTAGGTAGGATTTTGGGTGATGAACGATCTGGTGACCGTAGGACTGGCGGGTTTCGCGGCGGCGTTCGTCGATGGCGCACTGGGCATGGGGTTCGGACCGACGTCGTCGAGCATCCTGTTGTCAGCCGGCATCAGCCCGGCCGGCGTGTCGGCGACGGTCAACATCGCCAAGGTGGCGACAGGCCTCGCGAGCGGAGTCTCCCACTGGCGCTTCGGCAACATCGACCGCCAGCTCGTGCTCCGACTGGCCGTGCCCGGCATGTTCGGTGCCGTGATCGGCACCTACATCCTCACCAGCGTCGACGGCGACCAACTCCGACCGTTCCTCGCGATCCTGCTCAGCTTGATCGGGCTGCGCATCCTGTTCCGCTTCCGCAGGCCGATCGACTCCGCCGCGTCGGCAGAGGTCGATCACGCGCAGACTCGCGGCATCGAGATCGCCGGCGCCGCCGGCGGCGTCACGAACGGTCTGATCGGGGCGTGGGGCCCGGTGGTGACGCCGTTCCTCCTCCATCGCCGGATCATGCCGCGCATCGTCGTCGGCTCGGTCAACACCGCCGAGATCGCCGTTGCCTTCGTCGCCGCCGGCTCGCTGCTCACATCCGCCGGGACGGGTATCGATGTCGGCACGGTGGCGGCCATGCTGATCGGAGGGGTGATCGCCGCCCCGGTAGCGGCATGGAGCGTACGTTTCGTATCGGCCCGCGTGCTCGGCCTCCTCGTGGCCGGCCTCTTGCTGCTGACCAACGCCCGCGAGCTGGCCGGTTGGGCCGAACTCGGAGTGAGCCGTTGGGGAATCTACGCCGGCGTGGCAGCCCTCGTCGCCGCCGCCGGCATCAGCCCTCGTTTCGAGAGAAGCGCTCGCCGATCGGATCCCGTCAGCACCGACCGCATCGGCGCTCTCCCCTGACCGGCGCTGCGGGCGGCATCAGGGACGAGGGTGCCAAGCACCCACATCATCGAGCATCGCGCGGATGGTCGGCGGGAGCTCGCCCTCGAGCAGGTCGGCGAGCGTGACGTGCTCCAAGACCGACCTGATCGCTGCCCGCAGGCCCACCCACAACTCGCCGAGGTGCTCGGAGGCGCCCTGGTAGTCGACGTTTTCGGGACGCCGCTGGGCGATCAGGGCGAGCGGACCGTCCACCGCCCGGGACACGTCGGCCACGGTGATCTCGGCAGCGGGGCGGGCCAGCTCGTAGCCACCGGCGACGCCGCGATGGCTGGCGAGGAGGCGCTCGCGGGCGAGGTCACGCAGGATCGCCTCAAGATACCGGGCCGGCAGCTGCTGGCGCCGGACGAGTTCGTCTCGGCTCAGACGCTGCGGCTCTGCGGCAGCCAGTTCGAGCATCGCCCTGATCGCATAGTCGACACGCGCCGGCACCTGCACACCGTCAGTGTCGCACGTGTGCCGGTGCGGCGCCCGGACGGAAGCAGCCGGAACAGGAATCGATTCAGGCCAGCACGACGGTCGCGGTCGCGCGCCCTGCGCGATCGGACCGGAACTCGATGCGCACCGTGGCGCCCTCGGCACCGCGCACGACCCAACTTCGCAGCGCACGATCGGGCGTGCCGTCGTTGCCGTCGTGAAAGCGCAGTGCGGACCGGCCTGCGAGTTGGCCGAGCTGTTGGCGGGCTGGCCGGTCGATCACCTCGACGCCGTCGCCGGTCAATTCGGCGACGATGGGCAATCCCAGATGCTGCTTGCGCGCCAGCGCGGAGACATCGGTCGGGAGCCAGCCCGTGTTGGCGACACCGGCCTCGACCCGCCAGGTGTCAGGACCGAGCCGGTACGCACGGACATGTCGGATCTCCAGGGACGGCGCACACATCGCCTGGTGCACCGCGAACTCGGCATGACCTGCCACCTCGTCGAGCAACAGGTGCGGCGGTGGGTTGATCCAGGTGTGCAGGTCGTTCCAGCCGCCGAGCTCGATCGGGCCCAACTGAGGGTGGTCGAACGGATACCACTCGACGAACCCATCCGGATGGTGCTCGCCGCACCAGCGCAGCACGGCCAGGGCCTCGTCATCGCTGGGGCCGGTGTACCAGAAATGGGTCGACTGCTTGGTGCCGGTGGCGGCGCGGACGATGTCCCAGAACTCGGTGGTCCAGCCGTAGACGCCCAGGTGTTCGTACGCCCAATCGTCGGCAGCGCCGCTCATCGTCTCGGACTGATCCCAAGTGAAGTCCTCGAAGACGGAATGTGCCGGGTAGCCGGTCAGCGCCGCGCCGCGCTCGGCGAGCTGCTTCCACACCCACAGATCCATCGGGGCGAGTTTCGAGTCGGGGCTCGTCGACGACGGACGCAGCAACACCCCACCGCTGGTGTGATAGGCGTTGTACCCGCAGATGTTGGGCCGCGCCACGATCGCCCGAACGAGGGCATCGATCTCCGGTTCGCTGAGCGGGTGATCGCCCGCACCCGGAACGCTGTTGCCCCAGCCTGCCGGGAAGTTCCGATTCATGTCCAGGCCCTCGACCGGTCGCGGCGTGTCGATCGTGAAGCCGTCGTAGTCGGCGACGAATCCTTCGGTCAGCGTGCGATAGGTCGTGGTGCCGGGAGATGCCCCTTCCGGCGGGACCGGGATCAGCAGTCGGGCGTCCTCGGGATGTGGCATCCAGCCGCCGGTCGGGTCGGCGATCCGCATCTGCAGGATCCGGCCGTCGCCGTCAACGTCCTCGCTCTGGAGACCGGGCCACCGGTGCCCGTCGCGCCACGGCCAGGCCCGCACGCTCGAGCGGCGGAACCTCGGCCGATCGGCCAGTACCCATTCGGCCCCGTCCGGGTTGACCCGCGGCACGACGTAGAAGGTGCGGGTGGTCAACGCCCGCGTGATCGTGTCGTCGGTGCCGAACCCGGTCACGAGCCGGTGGATCAGGTGGCAGGCCGCGACCGTGGCGGTCAGCTCGACGGCATGGATGCTCGCGTCGACCCAGTGTGCCGGCTTCGAATCGTGTTCCCCCGACGTCGAGTCGGTGATCGTGACGAGCCACAGGTCGCGGCCCTCGTGCGACGTCCCGTAGGTCTCCAACGCGACGAGCCCCGGGTACTCGTCGGCGATCTGACGGAGCCACTGGACCAGCTCGTCGTAACGCAGATACCGATCGAAGCCGTAATGCATGGGCGGACCCTATGCGACAGAGGAACGACCGCTGAAGCTGATCGTAGACTCGGAACCATGCCGCTCGCGCTGCGCAAGCACCCATCTTTTGCCGGTCGTCCCGGTCCGCTGTTGCTGGTCGTCGCCGACGGCGTCGGCGTGGCTCCGCCAGGACCCAGCAACGCCGTCAC
This sequence comes from uncultured Acidimicrobiaceae bacterium, assembly GCA_963701575.1. GTDB lineage: Bacteria > Actinomycetota > Acidimicrobiia > Acidimicrobiales > Ilumatobacteraceae > Ilumatobacter. The sequence continues at coordinate 44,755 of CAVPAQ010000026.1, read as the reverse complement.
GATCGCCGACACACCGGCGCTCGACAGGTTGACCAGTGGCGAGCTGTACACCGAACTCGCCGCACACGGGCCGGCCGTGGGGCTGCCGTCCGATGACGACATGGGCAACAGCGAGGTCGGACACAACGCACTCGGAGCGGGCCGCGTCTTCGCCCAGGGGGCCAAGCTCGTGAACAGGGCGATCGAGTCGGGGGAGATCTTCGAGACCGATATCTGGCATCGGGCGATCGAGCACGGCCGATCGGGAACCTTGCACCTACTCGGATTGCACTCCGACGGGAACGTGCACTCGCACAACGCACATCTGTACGCACTGCTGCGCCGGGCCGCAGCCGAGGGCGTCACCAGCGCGGCGGTGCACATCCTCCACGACGGCCGCGACGTGCCGGCGCGCTCGGCGCTGCAGTACATCGCCGCGACCGAGGCGGTGCTCGCCGAACTCAACGCAGCCGATCCTGCGCGGAACTTCCGGATCGCCTCGGGCGGCGGGCGGATGAAGATCACGATGGACCGCTACGGGGCCGACTGGGCGATGGTCGAGCGCGGCTATCACTGCCACACCCACGGAGTCGGGCGCCCGTTCCGGTCAGCGGCCGAAGCGGTCGAGACGATGTACGCCGAGTCCGACGCCGCCGGGCTCGACACCGGTGACCAGTACCTCGGCGAGTTCGTCGTCGTCGACGACGCCGGCCGCGCCGTCGGCACGATGGCCGACGGCGACGCGGTCATCCTCTACAACTTCAGAGGCGACCGCTCGATCGAGATCTCGCGAGCCTACGAGGAAGCCGGTTTCGACATCTTCGATCGCGGTGCCGACCCCGACGTGTTCTTCGCCGGCATGCTGCAGTACGACGGTGATGCGCTGGTGCCCAAGCAGTACCTGGTCGCGCCACCGGCCATCGATCGCACGATCAGCGAATACCTGTGTGCCGAGGGCGTGCACAGCTTCGCCGTGAGCGAGACCCAGAAGTTCGGGCACGTCACCTATTTCTGGAACGGCAACCGGTCGGGCTACATCGACGAGACGCTCGAGACCTACATCGAGGTGCCCAGCGACAACGTCGAGTTCGACACCACGCCCGCCATGAAGGTCAGAGAGATCACGGCCGAGGTGATCGACCTGTTGCGCACCGGCGAGTACCGATTCGGACGTCTCAACTTCCCGAGCGGCGACATGGTCGGCCACACCGGCAATCTCGAGGCGACCGTCGAGGCCATGACCGTCATCGACGAGTGCATGGCCGAGCTGATGGCGGTGATCGAGGAACTCGACGGCGTGTTGGTGTATACCGCCGACCACGGCAACGCCGACATCATGTACACCGAGGCGAACGGTGTGCGATCCCCCAAGACGTCGCACACACTCAGCCCGGTACCGTTCGCCATCTTCGATCCCAACTACGACGGCGAGTACCACATGGCCCCGCTGGCGGCGCCCGGGCTCGCGAACGTGGCAGCTACATTGCTCGATCTGCTCGGCTTCGAAGCTCCCGACGACTACCTCGCGAGCTTGATCGAGTTCTGATCACTGCTGCCGAGTCGCCTCTCCCGGCTGGACCCGTCGCGGCTACTGTTCGCGCATGCCGTCGAAGTCGGTCCAACTCGCGCACCTCCAGAACGTCCCGCTCTTCGCCGGATGCAGCAAGCGGGACCTGCAACACATCGTGAAGGCCGGCGAGGTCATCAAGATGACGGACGGCACGATGATCGTCGACCAGGGTCAGATGGGTCGCGAAGCATTCGTGATCCTGTCCGGCAACGTCCTGGTCAAGCGGGGTGGCCGCAAGATCACGACCCTCACCACCGGCGACGTGGTCGGCGAACTGTCGTTGCTCGACCGCGGACCGCGCAACGCAACGGCGATCTGCGAGGGTGACTGCACGCTGTTCGTCCTCGACCAGCGCCACTTCCGTGCCGTGCTCGAAGCACAGCCGGCGATCGCGTTGAAGTTGCTCGGCACACTGGCGGGCCACATCCGCAACATCGATCGCCAGCAGTTCGGCTGATCGCCGTCGCCGGGTGGGTGGCAGCAGATCTCTGGCCAGCGGACGTGAGTCGCGCGGCACCTGCCGACTAGCTTGTTGCTCGCCATGAGCACGCACGCCGAAACCCCTGACGCGCCCGACTCCAAGCGCATCAAGCCCCACCACCTCGCGCTCGGATTGGGCGTCGGAATCGCCGTCTTCACGGCGATCTCCGGCATCGTTCCGCTGATCACGGGATGGCACAACGAGAACGCCATCCACCGTGAGGTGTTCATCAACATCCCCGGGCCGCTGAAGGTCGCGTTCTACACGATCATCCCGGTCATGCTGGTGTGGGGCGCGTTCCAGTTCGGAAACCGCATGAAGAACTGGGAGCGCGGGGCACCTGCGCAGCGCCGCACCACCGCCAAGAACGTCAAGCGACGCGCCGCCGATTTCCGCGCCGGTGTCTACATGCAGACGCTGCTGCGCGACTCGGCCGCCGGGTTGATGCACTCGATGATCTACTTCGGGTTCCTCGTGTTGATGGGCGTCACCACGATCCTCGAGATCGACCACCAGATGCCCGAGGAGCTCAAGTTCCTGCAGGGCCGCACGTATCAGGCCTATGCGTTCGTGGGTGACGCGGCGGGCGCCGTGTTCACGGTCGGCATCATCTGGGCGATCGTGCGCCGCTACGTGCTGAAGCCATATCGGATCCGCATCAAGACGAAGCCCGAGCACGCAATCATCCTCGGCACATTCCTGGTGATCGGCATCAGCGGGTTCACCTCCGAGATGTTCCGCATCGCACTGGGCACGGCCGAGGGCAACGACATGAGCTGGGAGAAGTACAGCTTCATCGGCTACCCGCTCTCGCAGACCGTCGACGGATTGTCGGTGAGCGCACTCGAGACCTGGCACCAGTGGATGTGGATCACCCACGTGGTCGCCTTCATCGTCTTCCTGGCGATCCTGCCGATCACGATGCTGCGCCACGTGTTCACGTCGCCGCTCAACATGTACCTGCGCGACAAAGACCGCCCCAAGGGCGCGATGAAGCCGATGCCGAACCTGATGGAGACCGAGCTCGAGTCGTTCGGCGCCTCGGTCGTCGAGGATTTCACGTGGAAGCAGCTGCTCGACACCGACGCCTGCACGATGTGCGGCCGGTGCACCAGCGTGTGCCCCGCCCACGCCACGGGCAAGCCGCTCGACCCGCGCGAAATCGTGCTGAAGACCGGCGAGGTCATGGCCGCAACCGGAAACCCACAGGTCAGCCCACCGCTCGGCACCGACCCGGAGATCACGATCGGCGCCGACAGCCTGTTCGAGCGGATCACCCCCGAGGAGATCTGGGCCTGCACGAGCTGCAAGGCGTGCGACGAGATCTGTCCGGTCAACATCGAGATCCTCGACAAGATCCTCGACATGCGGCGCTACCTGTCGCTGATGGAGTCGAACTTCCCCGCCGAGTTGGGCAACGCCTACCGGGCGATGGAGAATCAGGGCAACCCGTGGGGCATGAATCAGGGCGAGCGTGGCGACTGGGCGAACGATCTCGCAGCGGTCAAGGTGGTCGATCCGGGCGAACCGTTCGAGGCCGAGTACCTGTACTGGGTCGGTTGCGCCGGTTCGTTCGACGACAAGAACAAGAAGGTCACCCAGGCGATGGCCAAGCTGCTCACCCGGGCGGGTATCGACGTCGCCATCCTCGGCCCGAGCGAGATGTGCACCGGCGACTCGGCGCGGCGCTCGGGCAACGAGTACCTGTTCCAGATGCTCGCCATGCCGAATATCGAGATGCTCGATGGGATGGGCGTCAAGAAGATCATCACCCAATGCCCACACTGTTTCAACACGCTCATGAACGAGTATCCCCAACTCGGCGGCAACTACGAGGTCGTGCACCACACCCAACTGCTCGAGACGTTGATCGCATCGGGCCAGCTGGACGTCAGCGAGGCCACGTTGGAGGAGCGCATCACCTACCACGATTCGTGCTACCTCGGCCGCCACAACGATGTGTACGTCGCGCCCCGCAAGGTGGTCGGTTCCATCAAGGGCATCGAGATCATCGAGATGCCTCGGAACGGCACGACGGGCATGTGCTGCGGCGCCGGTGGCGCCCGGATGTGGATGGAAGAGTCGATCGGCACGAAGGTCAACGACGAGCGGGCGCTCGAGGCCATTTCAACGGGCGCGACCCGGGTCGCGACCGCGTGCCCGTTCTGCTACATCATGCTCGACGACGGTGTGAAGGCCGCCGGCAAGGAAGAGAGCGACATCAAGGTCGCCGACTTGGCGATCCACCTGCTCGATGCGATCGAGGCCGGCGAGGCGAAGCTCGGGCATCCCGACGCGCCACTCAACGTGCCGATGGAGACCCCCCTGCGGGTACCGGGCTTCGCCGGACATGGCAGCACGGTTGCGGCGACCGCGACGATCGATGCGCCGGCGACCCCCACGATGGCGACCGGCGAACGCGACGACCTCAAGTTGTTGGTGGGCATCGGACCGATGCTCGAAGGGTTGCTCAACGATGCAGGCATCACGACGTACGAGGCGTTGGCGAACTGTTCCGTCGAGTCGTTGCAGGAGATCCTGCCCGCCCTGCACGACAGCCGCGTCGAGCGCGAGGACTGGCTGGGCCAGGCCCGGGCGTTCGCACAGGCCAAGGCTGACGGAATCGATCTCGCCACCTTGGCCCGCGACGACCAAGCGTGACGCGCGAGCGCGCCACGAGCGCCTCAAGAACACCAGAGCGGGCACCGATAAACGGGTGTGTTGTGTCCCGCTACCCCCTACGCCCTCGAACGTCTCGCACGTGCTGCAATCGCCGACGACCGCGAACTCGACGCCGCGCTCAGCGGGTTGGGCGTGCTACCACCGCTCGATCTCGACCTGATCCGCACCTGCCTGTGCACGCCCAACACCAAGCTGCTCGCAGGCGTGAACCGCGATGGCCACCGCTTGCTCGTGATCGCCGAAGGCGACCGCGAGGTCGCACGGATCCACCATGACGGCCAAGTCGTGCTGTTCGGCCGTCAACTCGTCGATTCGACCGACTCGTCGAACAACTGACGTCGGCAGAGGCGCACTCAGTCGAAGTTGAGCGGCGGATAGTCGTCGACCAACAAGAAGACGTAGGCGTTGAGACGCAACGACGCCCTCATGCTCTTCATCACCCAGGTATGGAGGGCCGCCGGCCACTTGCCGGTGAACAGCACCGCGAAGAACCCGATCAACCAGCAGATCCCGCCGATGATCGCGATGATCAGCGTGACGACCAACGCTGGGATCATCCAGATCAACCGCAGCGCACAGGTCAGCCGGTTGCGGCCACCCAGCGCCGGACGGAAGTTGATCGCCACGGGCGTTCCCCCAGGGTCACCGGGAGTGGTGGAGAAGTCGAACGGCGGATACTCCGCGTGGAGGAAACCGGCGAACGCCTGAGTGCGAGCCTGGTAGCGCAGGGCCAGGCAGATGACATTTGCCAGACCCTCGGGCATGCGCCCGGTGAAGAGGATCGCGAACCACGCGATCACGGCGACGACCTCGGCCACGAACGTCAGCACGTAGCTGATGATCATGTGTGGGATCGCCATGATCCACTGCACCAATGGACGCCAGTTGGCGATCTTGTCGGGCGTCTCGACGTCGATCTGTGCCGGATAGTCCATCGAAGGCTCCTCTCGGTGGCGGTGATCCCCCGACCACCTGCCGCGAAAGAGTATTCGAAGGCCTGGCCGATGCGAGCGATGGGTGCGTCAGCGGGCGAGTTCGATCGCGTATCGCGCTCGCACACCACCTGCATCAGCGCGCGGGGCAACAGCCGTCCCGGTCCCGAGACGCCACGACTCGGACATCCCGGCGAACGACGTGCCCATCGCTACGACGGCGGCTTGCACGGCGGCTCCGGCAGCTACCGTCTCGTCGGCGTCGGGCACGATGATCGACTGGCCGAGCAGGTCGGCACATCGTTGCCGGTACGCCACCGAACGCGAGCCTCCTCCGATCAGGAACACACGCCCACCGATCGTCGCCCCGACCCGCTCGAGTGCGTCGACGCCGCCCAACAGGCCGCACAGCACCCCGTCGTGGGCGCCGAGCGCCAGCTGCGCTCGCGTGGTCGCATTGGTGAGACCCAGGAACGTGCCCGTCGCGTCAGGAAGATTGGGGGTCCGTTCGCCGTCGAAGTACGGCACGAGGAGGGTCGTGCTCGGCTCATCCACAGCGGAGAGCGCCAACTCGGCCAGCCCAGACGGATCGGTGCCCAACCACCTCGCCACGGTGTCGGTGACCTTGGTGGCGTTGAGCGTGCACACCAACGGCAGGAAGTTGCCGCTTGCGCTGGCGAATCCGGCAACCGCCCCCGACGGATCGTGGGTGGCGGTGTCGGAGACGGCGAACACGGTGCCGGACGTGCCGAGCGAGATCGCCACGTCACCGGCGCGCAGACCCAGCCCCAGCGCCGCACCCATGTTGTCGCCGCTGCCGGGGCCCACGATCACGTCACCGGGCAGGCCGAGCAACGCCGAGGCCTCCGGGGTGATCGCGCCGGCCGGCTCGGTCGGGCCGAGCACGTTCGGCACACGGTCGACCCACCGGCCGCCCTCCTCGCCCACAGCCGCACCGAGCAGTTCGGGCAACACGGTGTCGTTGCCGGGGTCGAACCAACCGCTCCCGCTGGCGTCTCCACGATCGGTGACGTGCCGGCCCGTGAGCCGCCACGTGAGGTAGTCGTGCGGCAACATGACGTGCGCCACCCGGGCCAGCAGTTCGGGCTCGTGCTCGGCCACCCACGCCAGCTTCGTGATCGTGAACGCCGCCACCGGAACGCTGCCGGTCGCCGCCGCCCAGCGCTCGGCCCCGAGCGCTTCGACCAACCGGTCGGCCTGGGGCGCCGAGGTCGTGTCGTTCCACAGTTTTGCGGGGCGCAGCGGAACGCCATCCGCGCCGAGCAGCACGAGACCGTGCTGTTGCCCGGCCACCGACATCGCGACGACGTCGGCACGGTGATCGCCGAGCTGCCCGATCGCTTCGGTCAACGCCGCCCACCACACCGCGGGATCCTGCTCGGATACAGGAGGCGTGGTCGGGGGGTGAGCTGCGCTGCCGCGGGCGACGACCGCGCCGGTCGTGATGTCGCGCGCCTCGACCTTCGTCGATTGGGTCGACGAATCGATGCCGAGGACGAGCGGCACTACCTGGCTCGCTCGATGTGGCGTGCGACGAGATTCTCGAGCATCTCCTGACGCCCTGAGATCTCGACCGGCTCACCGGCGCCGAACGCCCGCTCGTGCAGGCCGGCGAGGGTATGGTCACCGGCCATGATGCTGGTGCCCAAGGGCTCACTCCAGCCGGCGTAGCGCCGGTCGCGGGCGCCGTCGAGCTCGCCACTCTCGATGATCGATGCTGCGGCCAGCAGCGACCGGGCCATCGTGTCCATTCCGCCGATGTGGGCGTGGAACAGGTCGTCGCGAGCCGTCGACTGGCGGCGCAGCTTGGCGTCGAAGTTGAGTCCGCCGGTCGTGAAGCCGCCGGCGCGCAGGATCTCGAGCATGCCGAGCGTCATCTGCTCGACCGATACCGGGAAGCGATCCAGGTCCCAGCCCAGGCGGTCGTCGCCGGCGTTGGCGTCGATCGACCCGAAGATCCCTGCGGCGGCGGCAGCGGCGATCTCGTGGGCGAAGTCGTGACCGGCGAGGGTGGCGTGATTGACCTCGATGTTGACCTTGATCTCGTGCTCGAGCCCGTACTTCTGCAAGAAGGCGTAGACGGCGGCCACGTCGTAGTCGTACTGGTGCTTGGTCGGCTCGAACGGCTTCGGCTCGATCAGGATCGTGCCACCGAAACCGATCGAGTGCTTGTGCTCGACGACCATGTTGAAGAACCGGCCGAGCTGGTCGAGTTCGCGCTTCATGTCGGTGTTGAGCAGCGTCTCGTACCCCTCACGGCCGCCCCACAGCACGTAGTTGTGGCCGCCCAGCCGATGCGTGGCGTTCATGCAGTGCGCCACCTGGGCGGCACCGTAGGCGAACACCTCAGGATCGGGGTTGGAGGCCGCGCCGGCCATGTACCGCGGATGCCCGAACAGCCGGGCCGTTCCCCACAACAACTCGACGCCGGTGCGCTCCTGGTGTTCGGCGGCGAGGTCGATCATGTGGTCGATGTTGGCGGCGGTGTCCTTGAAGGAATGCCCCTCTGGGGCGATGTCGAGGTCGTGGAAACACCAGAACGGCACCGTCAGCTTCTCGAAGAACTCGAACGCCGCAGCCATCTTGGCCTCGGCCATCTCGATCGGGTCGCCGGCTCCCAGCCACGGACGATCGAGCGTGCCGTCACCGAACACATCGGCACCGTTCCAGTTGAAACTGTGCCAGTAGCACGCAGCGAACCTGAGGTGATCACGCATCGTGCGACCTGCCACGACACGATCGGCGTCGTACCAGCGAAAGGCCAGCGGGTTGTCGGAGCCGGGCCCCTCGTACCCGATCCGGTCCACGGAATCGAAGAACGTTTCATGCATCGCTGTGGCTCCCTCGTGAGCGTTCGGTTCGCCACGGTCGATGTGTCGTCGATCGACGACAGATCGGTGCGAACGCGGCTGACCGCAGAATAGCTCGCGCCTCGGCTCGGCGCCCTTTTGTCCAGCTACCGACCCAAGAAGGTCGGCGCCGACCACGTGGGGACGTACTCCTAGTGTCCTGTCAGGTTGATCCGTCAACGAAATCGTCTTGGATGATCGTCGGCGCAGTAGCGGCCGAGTCGTTCGAGGATCTCGTCGGCGGTCTTGTGCCAGACGAACGGGGTCGGGTTCTCGTTCCAGTGTTCGACCCAGTCGATGATGTCGGCGGCGAGGGCGTTGACGGAGTCGTGGGCGGAGCGTTGCAGCTTCTTGGTGGTGAGTGCGGAGAACCAGCGTTCGACGAGGTTCATCCACGATCCGTAGGTCGGGGTGAAGTGGAAGTGGAACCGGCGGTGCCGCAGCAGCCACTTGTGGACGGCCGGGGTCTTGTGGGTCGACAGGTTGTCCAAGATGACGTGCACGTCGAGGTGGTCGGGCACTTCGCGGTTGATCTTGTTGAGGAACTTGATGAACTGGGCCGACGTGTGGTTCGGGCGGAGGTCGTGGATGACCTTGCCCGACGCGATGTCGAGCGCCGCGAACAGATCGATGGTGCCGTTGCGTTTGTAGTCATGACTGCGTCGTTGTGCGGTGGTGGGCATCATCGGCAGCATCGGTGCGGTCCGGTTCAACGCCTGGATCTGGGGCTTCTCGTCGACGGCGAACACCGCCGCGTTGACGGGCGGGTTCATGTACAACCCGACGATGTCACGGATCTTGGCCACGAGTTGCGGGTCGGGGGAGATCTTGAACTCGTCGATCTCCCACGGCTTCAATCCGAACGCCCGCCAGATCTCGGCCACCGTCTGATGCGAGATCCCATGGCGTTCGGCCATCGACCGCGTCGACCAATGCGTGGCGTCCTTGGGCGTCGACTCCAAGGTGTCGATCACGACCTGCTCGACGGTCTCATCGGAGATCGTCCGCTGCGCCCCGGGCCTTGGCTCGTCGATCAGTCCGTCGAGTCGCTGCTCGGCGAACCGCTTCCGCCACTTCGTCACCGTCGCCGGGTTGCAGCCGACCCGATCCGCGACCTGCTGACGCGACAGGCCCGGGTCCGCACACGCCAAGATGATCTTGCAGCGCATCGCCAACGCCTGCGCACTCGAGTGCCGGCGCGCCCAACTCTCGAGCTGTCGTCGCTCGGTCCCAGTCAAGATGATCTCGACGGTCGGTCGTCCTCGCTTGGCCATGGCGTCCCTCCGATGTTGGCGTACAACACCGGACAACGCGACCGATTCAGAGAAATTCCCGATCAACCAATATTTCTCTACGAAACAGCATTACAGGACACTAGGTGGAGACGTCCTCGCCGGGCTGCTTGCCGGCGATGATCATCGCCAGCACATCATCTTTGGTCACGTCGTGCTTGTTCACGGTGCCGACCAGTTTGCCCTGGAGCATCACGCTGATCCGGTCGGCGAGATCGAACACATCGTGGATGTCGTGGCTGATCAGGAAGATTCCGATGTTCTCGGTGCGCAACTGCTCGATCAGCTCGCGTACCTGCGCCGTCTCGGCGGGCCCGAGCGCCGCAGTCGGCTCGTCCATGATCAGGATCTTGGCGTTGAAGTGCACCGCCCTGGCGATCGCCACCGACTGGCGTTGTCCGCCGGACAGCGATCTGACCGCGGTCTTGAGATTCTTGAAGCGGGGGTTGAGACGCTGCATCACCTTCTGCGTCGCGGAGTCCATCGCCTCGTCATCGAGCGCACCGGTGCGCGTGCTGAGCTCGCGTCCGAGGAACACGTTGCCGGCGGCATCGATGTTGTCGGCCAGCGCCAGCTTCTGGTAGATCACCTCCACGCCGTACTCACGCGCATCGCGAGGGTTGTGGATCGTGACGGGTTGGCCGTTGATGCGAATCTCGCCCGAGTCGGCCGGATGGGCACCGGACAAGGTGTGAACCAGCGTCGACTTGCCTGCGCCGTTGCCCCCGACGAGGGCGACGACCTCACCCGGATACAGGTCGATCGTGACGCCGTCGACGGCGTGCAGGCCGCCGAAGGCGACCTTGATGTCGCGCATCTCGCACAACGGCACACCGCTGTGCGCCGGCGCCGCAGAGTTGGTGGTGGCTGTGTCGGTCATGTCGGGGCCTCCTTGCGCCTACGGACGGCCGGTCTGGATCAGGATCGCCGTGAGGAACGCTCCGACGGCGAGCGCTCCGAGCATCGCCGAACGGCGGCGTTCGCGCAGCAGCGCGTCGATGGCGACCGCCGTGACCAACACGACGCCCACCACGATGTCCTGGGACGGCGAGTCGATGTTGAGCAGCGACATGCCGGAGCGGAGCGATTGCATGACGACCGCACCGAGCACGGCCCCGGGAATGGTGCCGATGCCACCGGAGAACGACGTTCCACCGATCACGGCGGCGGCGATCACATCGAGTTCGTTCTGGATACCGAGGTTGGTCGTCGCCGAGTTGAGCCGTGCGGTCTGGATCGCTGCGCTGACTGCGCACAGCATGCCCATCACGACATAGGTGTAGGTGATCGTCTTGCGGGTGTTGATACCGCCCAGTTCGGCTGCCTCGGGATTGCCACCGTAGGCGTACACATAGCGCCCGAAACGCCGCCGCCGAGCGAGATAGGTCATGACCAGCGTGATGCCGATCAGGATCAGAACCGGATAGGCGATGCCGACCGGGTCGCCACTGATCGGTGAGGCGTACTTGATGGCGATCAGCCACACACCGAGCACCACGATGCCACAACCGACGACGCCGAAGGCGATGTCGGTTCCCACCGGACGAACGGCAAGCTCGTGACGGCGGCGACGCTGACGCGCCATCACGATGCTGAACACGATGCCGGCGCATGCCAAGACGACGACGATCCAGCTCTTCACGTCGCCGAGCGACCGCTCGGGAGCGCCTCCGAGATAGCGGAACGTGTTGTCGAGCGGGCCGAGGGTCTGGCCTTTGGTCTCGCCGGTACGGAAGATCATGCCGCGCCAGGCGAGGAACCCGCCGAGCGTGACGATGAAGGCTGGAACCCCGACGTAGGCGACGACGAAACCCTGCATGCCGCCGATCAGCGCCCCGAGCAGCAAGCCGATGGCGAGCGCCACCAACCACGTGTACCAGTGGTCGTCCTTCAGGGCATCGATGGTGAGATTGAGGCCGAAGATGGAGACGACGCCGCGGGTCTGCACGAGTGCCATCGTGTAACCGAGAAACCCGAGCAGTGCGCCGACCGACAGATCGATGTTGCGGGTGACGATGATCAGCACCATGCCGGTCGCCATGATGGCGATCGACGTGCTCTGCACCGACAGGTTCCAGAGATTGCGAGAGGTGATGAACTTGCCGTCGGACATCAGGTGGAACCCGATCCAGATCACCGCCAGCGCTGCCACCATGCCCAGGAGGCGGGTATCGATCTCGTTCTTCGTGATGAAATCTCGGTACGTATGTCGCGGTCGGGCGTCGGTTGCCGCCACAGGCGCAACTGGTGCTGGGGACGTATCACTCATCGGCGTGCTCGCTCATCGAGTGGAACCTTAGAACACTCGTGCCCCCCGTCCGGATATCGGACGGGGGGCACGCAATCAACTACCTGTCGGCAGCCGTTCTCAGTGATCGTTGATCAGGGGCAGGCTGCGATCGAACCAGCCTCGACGCCATCACACAGCGTCGCCTCGTCGATCCAACCAGCCTCGAGCACGAGGTTCAGGTTGTCCTGCGTGATCGGCTGCGGAGCCAGCAGGTTCGACGTCATGTCGACACCACCGGGCGTCGTGAAGATCGCCGTATTCGGGATCTTGGTGACGTCCGGGTCCGAGCACAGCTGGAGCGCTGCCTCGCCGGCGACCCGGCCGAGCTCACGGCCGTCTTTCCAGACGGTGAGCGTCTGCGTGCCCAGGGCGACCGCGTTGAGGAATCGCCTGCTCGGCATCCTGACCTGACACCGGGATCACTCCGGCGAGGCCCTGAGCGTCGAGTGCGGCGATGACACCGCGGGCCATGCCGTCGTTCTCGGAGAGAACGGCCTGGATGTCGTTGTCGTTGGCGGTGAGGAACTGCTCCATCGAGGCCTGGGCGACAGCTGGATCCCAGTTGTCGGTGTAGGTCTCACCGACGATGGTGATGTCGCCGGCGGCGACGGCTTCACCGATGACGTCTTCGTAGCCCTCGCGCAGGAAGTCGGCGTTGGCGTCGGCGGAGTTGCCCTTGATGATGACGTAGTTGCCTGTCGGCACGCGGGCAAAGATCTCGCGGGCCTCGATGCGACCGACCTCGATGTTGTCGAACGTCAGGTAGAAGGCCCTGGGCTCCTCGATCAGACGGTCGTAGGCGATGACGGGAACGCCCTGATCGATCGCACTGGCGACAGATGGCAAGGCGGCTCCACCGTCCTGTGCGAGCACGATGACCACGTCGGCACCCTGCGAGATCAGGTTCTCGATGTTGCTGGCCTGGGTCTCGGTCGACGACTTGGCATCGTTCGAGATGTAGGTGCCGCCGCCGGCTTCGACCGCACCCTGGATGCCGGGCTCGTCCCACTTGGCCCAGCGCTCTTCCTGGTAGTTGTTCCAGGACACGCCGACGACGCAGCCGTCGTCACCGCTGGCGGCGGTCGTCGCGGTGGCACCGGAATCGCTGGTGTCCTCGACGGGACCACTGGTGTCGTCGTCGCCTCCGCACGCTGCCAATACCAGCCCTGCCACTAACAGAACGGATGCTGCTCGTTGCACTTTCATGGATTCCTCCCCTATGAGGTGACACGGCCATTCGACCGTGAACATTGCGAAATGGTAACGCGTGGCCACCGAGAAACACCACCACCATGACCACCACCATGACCGCCACCATGACCGCCACCACGACCGCCACCACGACCGCCACCACGACCGCCACCACGACCGCCACCACGACCGCCACCGGTGCCCCTCGGGCCGACCGGGCCCGTCACGTTCCGGTCAGGAACGAGCAGTACCGTCGAAGTACCGGCCGGCGAGCGCCCAGGCCTCGGTGCCGCAGAACTCGCCGACCTTTCGGCCCTCCACATCGTCCTGCGGAATGTGGATACCGCCGTACAGCCGCGAGATGCCGGCCTGGTCGGACGCGTCGAAGTACGTCGCCCACTGGAGCGTGATGTCCTGGGTCGGCCCCTCCTCGTGCAGCAGTCGGCCCTCCGGGATCGTCCACACCGACATGCCGCTCGGGAAGTAGGGGCTGCCCGTGATCGACGCCAGCACCACTGCACCGGATCGGCTGAACACGCTGTGACCCGACACGTACCCGGCGAACGAGGGGGTGACGAACGTCGGTCGCTGGTACGGCACCCAGTCGACGGCGCGGATCCATCCGACCCCGCTGGTCTCGGTCTCGGGATCCTCGGGCGGCCCGCGCCAGGCCCAGATCGCGATCTCGCCGACGTGGTCGGCGAGCAGTTCATGACGTTGCCCGGGAGCGCTCGATGCTGTGGTGATCACGTCGACGAGCCCGTCGACGAGTGGGAGGCCATCGGGGTCGTACGCTGCGCCGTCGGGATCGCTCGATTGGCCCTTGCCGCCCATGTACCGGATCATCGAGATCGGGCGCACCGAGTCGTAGAACCCCTTGAGGCCCCATGCGGCGATGGCGGCGTCGTGGAGCGCGCCGTTGAGTGCGAAATACGTCTTGACGTCCCACTCCAGCGGGTCGACGACGGGCCCCGCACCGGCGATCCGCCGCTCGAAACCGGGGGCGTCGGCAACGGTGTTGGCGAGCACGTTCCAATGTCCGGGTGGCGTCTCCGACGTCGGCCCGTCGGCCCAGTACTCGGCGATCGATCTCGCGAAGTCGGCCTGCAACACCGGCTCGAGCTCGTAGGCCGACCCGGTGACGGGGTTCTCGTCATAGCCATCGCCATCGTTGGCGCCGAGCGTGTTGTCACCGAGCGCGCCCGGCGAGATGTCGATCACCTCTCCGTCGGCCGGATCGAGTAGCGAGCTGTATCGGATCACGTCGACCGCCGCCTGTTTGAACGCTTGGTCCGTCGCGGGATCGCCCAGGTGCGGAGGTGGGCCGGGATCGATCGGCGTCCCGGTGGGTGACGGTTCGAGCGCGAACGGCGTGACGAAACCCCAGTGCGGGCCGATGAACTCCTGCACGTTGCCGGGGATCGGCAGCCCGTTCTGCGACAGCTGCAGCCCGAGCGAAAGCGGCTGCCAGGCGTTCGGATCGCGCATGACGGTGCCCGGCTCGTCGACGATCATCGGGTCATTGACGGGGCGGTACGAGTGGTCGACGTACCGCTCGTCCTCGAGGGCGCCGTCGTCGGCTCCGTAGTCGATCACGGTCTGCGCGATGCGGTTGCCGAAGGCGGCGGGCGAATCGCCCTCCGTCGACTCGACATCGGTCCGATAGCAGAGCGACGCCATGAGGGCCTCGAGCGATTCGGGAGCCGTCGGTAGGTCTGCGACCGTCGCGTACCGCCACATCAGGATTCGGTAGGCGGCGTAGCTGATGGCCGCCTCCCGAGCAGCCGTCACGTCGTCGGCCTCGTGCTTTTCGGTGACGAGGTATCCGTCCGCCTCCGGGTCGTATGCGGCCCAGGCGTCCCACATCGCGGCGGACATGTGGAACAGGTTGCGGGCGTGGACCGTCGGCGCCGGCACGACCTGGCGAATCAGTTCGAGAATCGTCTCGTCCCACATCCGCGCCACCGACCGTCCGCCGAGATCCGGGCGCTCACAATCGGGCGCCACGTAGTCGGGTGTCCGCGACGAGCAGCCTGCCAGTGCGCCGACGATCATCGCCGCCGCAACGCCCGACGCTGCGACACGCCGCGTAAGGAATGCACGGCCGACCATCACGAGACGACGCTATCCGTCACACTGTCTCGGTGTGGTTCAATCGGTCGGTGCCCGACGAGACAGCGTGCAATCCCAGCGGCGGGCCGCTCGGCACGACGTCCGCGTGGCGACGCCGCCTCGCGCTCGGAATCGGCGTGGTTGCGCTGGTCGGAGCGGGGGTCGTGGTCGTGGTGTCGTTTCGGGGTGTCGATCGGTCGGCGGCGACCGAAGCGAGCGTGGTGGTGCCGAGATTCGTCGACGAGACAGCGGCGGCAGGCATCGATCACACCTACGACGGTGACTTCGACTTCTTCGTCGGAGGTGGAGTGGCGGCATTCGACTGCGACGACGACGGTCGCTCCGAGCTGTACTTCGCCGGCGGCAGCGAACCGGCAGCGCTCTACCGCAACGAGAGCCCGACCGGCGGCGCGCTCCGCTTCGAGCGGCAACCCTCCCCGATCACGGATCTGACGGCGGTCACCGGCGCGTACCCGCTCGACATCGACAGCGACGGGATCGTCGACCTCGCCGTCTTGCGGCTCGGCGGCAACGCCATCCTGCGCGGGCTCGGTGATTGCCGGTTCGAGGTCGCCAACGATCTCTGGGGCATCGACGGCGGCGAGGCGTGGACGACCGCGTTCAGCGCAACGTGGGAAGGATCGAACACATTGCCGACGCTTGCATTCGGCAGCTACCTGGAACCCGACTCGGACCCGAACGACATCCGCTGCGGCGACAGCCAGTTCCTACGCCCGAGCACGAGTGGCGGCGGATTCGCCGATGCCCTGCCGCTGCGTCCCGGCTACTGCACGCTGTCGATGCTGTTCAGTGATTGGAGCCGGTCGGGCCAACGCGACCTACGGCTGACGAACGATCGGCACTACTACACCGACGGCGAGGAGCAACTGTGGCGCATCGCGCCAGGCCGGACCCCGAGTGAGTACACGCTGGATGAAGGGTGGCAACCGCTGCAGATCTGGGGCATGGGTATAGCGAGTCGCGACGTGACCGGCGACGGCTACCCCGAGGTGTTCATCACCAGCCAAGGGGACAACAAGCTCCAATCGTTGTCGGACGGGCCGGCGATGCCGACATATCGGGACATGGCGTTGCGCAGCGGCGTCACGGCACAGCGGCCGTTCACCGGTGGCGATGTCCTTCCGTCCACGGCGTGGCATCCCGAGTTCGCTGACGTCAACAACGATGGACTCGTCGATCTGTTCATCTCGAAAGGCAACGTCGAGGCACAACCCGAGTATGCGACGAACGATCCGAACAACCTGTTCATCGGCCGGGCCGATGGCACGTTCGTGGAGGGCGCCGAGGCGGCGGGCATCTTGGGGTTCGAGCGATCGCGCGGGGCCGCACTGGTCGATCTCAACCTCGACGGGATGCTCGACCTCGTCGTCGTGCACCGTCGCGACAACGTCACGCTGTGGCGAAATGTCGGCACCGGCGACGAGGAGCAGGCGGAACCGGTCGGGAACTGGATCTCGGTCCGACTCGAGCAACCGGCGCCGAACGTCGATGCGGTCGGTGCCTGGTTGGAGGTGCGCGTCGACGGCCGCACCTCCCTCCGTGAGGTCACGGTCGGCGGCGGACACGCCGGCGGACAGGTCGGGTGGCTGCATGCAGGGCTCGGTGACGCCGAACGGGCCGAGGTCCGCGTCCAATGGCCCGACGGCGAGACCGGACCGTGGATCAAGGTCGAGGCCGACCAATTCGTCACGGTCGAGCGAGGTGCGACCGAGGCAAAGACGTGGTCGCCGGCCGAGTAGCGGGTCGAGGGCCCGCCGTGCGGGTTCAGCCGAAGTTCTCGAAGTAACGGCTGGGTGTGGGGCCGCGCTGGCCCTGATACTTCGAGCCACTGGCCCCCTGACCGTATGGCCGGTCGGCGGGGGTGGTCATCGTCATGAAGCTGATCTGGCCGATCTTCATGCCCGGGTACAACGTGATCGGCAAGCTGGCGACGTTGGCGAGTTCGAGCGTGACGTGACCGTCGAAGCCGGCGTCGATGAATCCGGCCGTCGAGTGGATCAGCAGACCGAGCCGGCCGAGCGAGCTCTTCCCCTCGACGCGACCGACGAGGTCCTCGGGCACGGCTACACGCTCGAGCGTCGATCCCAGCACGAACTCGCCGGGGTGCAACATGAACGCCTCGGATCCGTCGTCGGGAATCTCGATCAGCTCGGTCAGGTCGGACTGATCGCGTTTGACGTCGATCACGCCGGCGGTGTGGTTGCGGAACACACGAAACAGATTGGAGATGCGTACGTCGATCGACGATGGCTGGATCAGCGACTCGTCGAGCGGTTCGATCACGATCCGCCCGGCGGCGAGCTGTTCGCGGATGGTTCGGTCCGAAAGGATCACGAACACGCACGTTAGTGAATGCGGCCGCCCACTACCTTGGGCGACGATGTACCTGCCGCGCCACTTCACCGAGGACAGCACCGACGCCGCGGTGGCGATGGCTCGCACCGCGGGGTTCGGCCACCTCGTGATCCACGGTGCCGACGGGCTGGCGTCGACACCGATGCCGTTCCTGATCTCCGACGACGGCGCGTCGGTGCGCGGCCATCTCGCACGTCCGAACGCAATCTGGCGGTCGGCGCCCTGCGACGCGCTGCTGGTCGTGCCGGTCAGCGACGCCTACGTTTCGCCGAGCTGGTACCCGTCGAAGGCCGAGCACGGCAAGGTCGTGCCCACTTGGAACTACGAGACCGTGCATCTCCACGGTCGGTTGATCGCCCACGACGACGCCGAGTGGACCGAGCGGATGGTGCGCGACCTGACAGCCCACCACGAGGCGCCGTTGCGCTCCCCCTGGTCGGTCGACGATGCCCCGGCCGACTACGTCGCTCAGCTGATGCGCGGCGTCGTCGGCATCGCGCTCGAGGTGACCCGTATCGACGCCAAGCGCAAACTCAGTCAGAACAAGTCGGCTGCCGACATCGCCGGCGCCATCCGCGGATTGGCCGATGCCGACCTGCCCGGGACGGCCGGCGTCCGGTCTGCGATGAGCCAGCACGCGTGGTCGTCCGAAGGCGGCTGACCGAGCTCAGGTCGGCGGCGCCGGTGCCGGGTGGACCGGTTGGCAGAACGGCCGGAAGGCGTAACGCCGTGCGAGCTCGAGGTAGCCGCCGGTGTACAGCCCGGCACCTCGGCGTGCGAGTTCGTCGGATCCGAGTTCGTCATGCAGCTGGGGAAGTCGGTACCAGGCTGCGCCGGGGCGGGCGTGGTGGGTGTGGTGCAGGTTGTTGTTGAGAAAGACCAGGCTCATCGGCAGGCCGGCCCGTATCACGGCCGAGCGGCTGCCATCGGTGACGCCCCGATGCTCGGCGAAGGTCCGCAAGCCGGTGAAGAAGACGCGGCCGTAGACCACCCCGATCGCGTACTGCGCCAGCGGCAGCCCCGACTGCACGACCACGGCCACCACCAATGTCACGCCGACGACGTGGCGGGCCCAGACCGCCCGCAGTCTCCGGTCGCCGAATGCCGCACGGACGTCGGTCACCATGTACGTCAGTGAGCCGCGGACCACGCCGACGGTCAGGTGCCCGACCAGGGTTCGTTCGACGCGCAGGACGAGCCGCATCAAGCGACCCGCCCTGGCCCATGATTCCGGAGAGCAATAGCGCGATTCGTTGTCGATGCCGGGTTCGGTCAACAGCGTTGGATCGATGTGGTGGGCGAGGTGCAGGTCGGTGAATCGGGAGAACGGATAGACGACGCCGATCGGCGCGCCGGCGATGGCGATGTTGGCCGCCGGCCAGGGTGTCGGGTGCCCGTGAGACACCTCGTGCTGCAGCGAGGCGAACCAGCCCGACCCGATCGCCAGCATCGGCACCGTGACCCACCACGGCAACCATGGATGGGTGACGACGGCGCCGATCAGCATCGTCCAGATCGCGGCGGCGACGGCGATCGTCGGCCACTCGATGGCGACGGGAAGCCTGACTGGCTGGTTCGGCGTGGACTGCGGCCGGGATGACCTGATGTGGTAGGTGCGGATGTGGTCAGGGGTGAGGTGTCGAGTGGTGAGGTGCCGAGTGGTGCTCGCGTCCCGATATCGCACTGTCATCCTTTCCGGTCGTCCGTGGCGGCGGCACCCTCGCAATCCTGATCGGCTGCTGTTATTGCACTGTGCACCCTTGCGCCCACGCCGTCACGAGACACTTGCGGACAATTGATGCAGTGATACCGTTGTTTCTCAGCATGTGGTGTGTCTATGCAACATATGTGCGAGAATGCGACATGCCGGCCGATCGACGCGAGCTGCTGTCCACGTTCCGCACCCGCCTGAACGAGGTAGTCACCAACAGCGGCAAGAATCGCAGCCGCTTCGCAGCCGACACTCAGCTCGACCGGTCGACCCTCACACAGTTGCTGTCACCGTCGAATCGACGGCTCCCCCGGCTCGAGACGATCACCCAGATCGCCGAGGTGCATCAGGTGTCGCTCGACTGGTTGATGGGGCTTTCCAACGCCGGGCCGATGCAGGCAGAAGTGATGTCCGAGGTCACCACGATCACCCACACCACGCTCGCCGAGAACGAGGAACGATTGCTCGAATGGTTCAGGGATGCGATCGGCTACAAGGTGCGCTACGTACCGACCTCGCTGCCCGACCTGCTCAAGACGAGCGCTGTGATCGACTACGAACAGCGCACTCACGCCACCTCCACACCCGAACAGAAGATCGAGGTGGCGGCGGCCCGCCTGGCCTGGACCCGCGACCCGAGCACGAGCATGGAGGTCTGCACGTCGACCCAGTCGGTGGAGGGGTTCGCCCGCGGTGAAGGAGTCTGGGCGCGGCTACCGATCGACGATCGGCTCGCTCAACTCGACCGGATGATCGAGCTCACCACCGAGCTGTACCCGTCACTGCGCTGGTTCCTGTTCGACGGCTTGCAGCGCTATGCCGCCCCGGTCACGGTGTTCGGTCCGATCCGAGCCGCCCTGTACCTCGGTCAGATGTACCTGGTGCTCAGCTCCGCCGAGCACGTTCGCGAGTTGACGATCCACTTCGATGATCACATCCGAGCGGCCACCGTGCAGCCGACGGAGATCCCGGCCTTCATCACGGCGCTACGGCGCGAACTCGCCGGCCGTGTCCGATAACCCGGCTCGTGCGTCGACCGCCACCGCGACGCCGCGGATAGGATCGCACCCATCTGCGGATGTAGTTCAATGGTAGAACATCAGCTTCCCAAGCTGAATACGGGGGTTCGATTCCCCTCATCCGCTCTGGAAAATGCCTGTTAGACGGCTATTTCCCCGATTCGGCCCGCGAAGGCGGTCCGGCGGCGTGCCTTACCGGTGAGGCACGATCACCGAGGTTCCGGCTCGGCGTGCAGTGGCGCCGAGGCGAAGTACCTGGTCAGCGATTTGTGGATTTGGAACGAGCCGCGTGTTCTCGAGCGAGGGTGTCCATCACGACGTGCATCGCCCCGCCGACTTGATCGGCGAGCACGGAGCATCACCGCGTGCCGGCACATCCAACGCGGTGGCGTTAGCCTCGCTGATCGTCGGCGCTGCTCCGACTGCTGCTGAACGGATGATGACGCGGAGGCGTCCGGCGACTCGTGCCGCGAAGAAATCTGGAAACACGTGCAGCGAAACGGGCCGGTCATGCGTGTGTCCAGGTGATGAGCACCATCACTCGTCCGCTTCCGGCGGCTCACCGCATCCCTACCATGACCAACGACATCGGTCTCAGCGAGACCTCCTTCGACAGCCTGTATCGGCGCGAATACCCCGGCCTGGTGGCCGTGGCCACCGCGCTGTCCGGGTATGACGGCGAGGATCTCGTCCAGGACGCGATGGTCAAGGCCTTGGTGAACTGGGAGAAGGTTCGCCGCCTCGAGCGTCCCGGTGGATGGTGTCATCGCGTGCTCGTCCACCTCTGTCGGAGCCGATGGCGGCGCCGGATGACCGAGAGCCGGTTCCTCGGTCGCCTGCGTCGCGACGAACCGGTGACCCCGGGTCCGTCGGCCGAGATCCTGGCGTTCTGGGCGGCGGTGCGCACGCTGCCCGAGCGGCCTCGGCTCGTCGTGACCCTGCACTACGCAGGCGACCACTCGGTGTCGGAGGTGGCGACGATCCTGGACGTCCCGGAAGGGACGGTCCGAAGTGACCTCACCAGGGCCCGAGCGGCCCTCTCACGAGAACTGGACCTCTGACATGACCGATCATCAATCCTCCCCCGACCCGTTCGATCGCGCCGCCCGCGAAGCCGGTGAGGCGTTGCGCCGTCCCGCTCCCGCCGACGGGGTCGGCGCCGTCCGCGCCGCCCGGCGCCGACACCAGATCGTGCTGGGAGCCGTCGGCGCCGCTGCGGTGGTGCTCGTCGTCGGTGCCGGCGTGCTCGTCATGACGCGAGGGGGTGGCGACGAGCAGGTCGCGACCCTGCCGGACGCGACCGTGCCGACCACGTTCGCGCCGGCAACCACCGTCGTCTCGGATCCCACCACCGTCGGCGTCGCCCCCGAGACGGCTCTGCCCGTCGTGTCGACGACCGGGCCGGATCCCACCACGACCATGCCGGCACCGACGACCACGGTGCCGCGAGCCCCGGCGACGACGACCCTCGTGGCCTGGGGCGACGCCCAGCGGGCAGCCGGCAGAACCGACGTGAACCGCCTGCCCGCCGACGGGGGCGATGCGGCTGGCTTCCTCGCACGGTTGGGCTCCGACGACGTCGCCGGAGCGGTCGCGCTCCGCGACGGTCGGGTTGTGGAGATGCCGCCCGAAGTGCTCCCGAGTCCCGAGCAGGACATCTCCCTGTTCGATCTCGGCGGCAAGATCGCCATCGTGAAACTGAGCTGGGGCGACGACACGCCGCCGGACATGACCATCCTCGACCCGGCGGGCCTCACATGGTCGGCGGGTCCGGACCTCGGGTTCGAGCCGGCGGACGGCGCGGATCAGGCGTGGTACGTCGACGGTTCACTCCTGATCGGTCAGGGCATATGGGAGGCAGCCGGGGATGACCTCGTACCTGCTGCGAACCGCAGCGCCGTCATCGTGCGGCCCGACCTCTCCGTCGAGCAGGTTGCAACCCCGCCCGACGGCGTCCAGACCACGTGGAGCAGCGTGAGTGGGCACGTCGCGTTCACCTTCGGCCACGCCGGCGTCGGCACGTCGTTCACGTACTCGCCATCCCCGCAGCCGTGGTCGTTCGACGTGCAGGCCAACGCTTGGTCGCCCGTGCCGAACCCGGAGTGGATGACGTGCCCCGACGGCGGGTGCGACTGGAAGGTCCCGACCGACGGCCTGCCTCCGGTACTCGAGGTCGGCACCGACGCCGGCGTCGTCAAGCTCCTGCTCGACGGCACGATCGGCCTGTACGACCCCGACCTCGGCACCTGGCGACGCCTGGACGACGCCCCATTCGAGCTGGCGCTACCTCAGACCGCCGTCATCGGTGATCTCGTCGTGGTGGCACCGGCCGTCACCGGACCTCCGCCGCTCGCAGGCGTGTTCGCCGTGCTCGACGTGGCGAACGGCTTCTGGTTGTCCGGCGGTGTCGAGCTCGCCGACGACGACGCAGGATTCTGGCTGCTCCGCCACGACGACGACGCGGTCCTGCTCACCCGACCGTCGTCGAGTTGGCCCAGCGCGGCGGTCGACACGCTTCACGATGTCGTGGTCGACGCCGACACTCCGACGGGCCGTGTGGTGTCGGCCTCCGAGGTCCCCCGCTGGTATCCCCTGTCACCCTTCTTCGACCTCACCGAGGACGAACTCGCCTGATCCGACCAGCCGGTCCGGTCACTCTCGCCAGGCGGTGGCCGGGCGCGGCTGCGACTGCACCACGACGGACAGCCCCGAGGAAGATCGAGGTGGACCTGTTGCTTCGGTTCGCCGCCGGGCGCTCGAGCGGGATCGACCGCTGGCCGTGCGCCTCCAACGCAGCAGCAGTCTCGGCCCACACCGACGCGGGCATCCCGAACCCGTGGCGGCCGTCGTCGGCAGCGCCTGTGCACCCTCAGCGCCGCGGTTCGCGGAGCAGCACCTCCTGCGCAGCGGGGCGCCGTGTGGGTGCCGTCGGCGTCGAAGACGGTACCGGTCAGTGCAGTGGCGACACCCATGATGCGGTGGCAGGTGAAGTCATGGAGGTGCACGTCGGCACGGGCGGCGTCGTTCCAGATGGCCGTCGTCGACGTGCTTGCCACGAAGGCTCGCCGGACGGCGCAGCTCGTCGGAGCGAAACGCGTCGTGCGGCGGCGCCACGGCCAATTCGCTCCTCCGGGACGAACTGCTCGGCGCGTGCGCGACCGACGGGGTGCGCGGGTTCCTCCCGAGCCGGGCGATGTGTACCGGCAACGCGGCGATGATCGCCGCTGCGGGATGGCACCGGCCGTGCAGCGACGGAGCCACCGATCGCCATCCCGACATGAAGCTGCCGCTCCTCGACGCCTGGAGGGCGCCCCCGTCCGGGCCGTCTCGGAACTTTCTCGGCATTTCTGCAGCGGAGTGCGCGCCTGGCGCGTGTATCCAGTCGATGATTGCCATTTCTCACCTCACGCAACCTGCTGGGAGCGCCATGCCCGAGGACCGACCACTCCACCTGCGTGCCGACTTCGACACGTTCGTCCGCTCGGCCTACCCGGGCCTCGTTGGCGTAGCCACTGCATTGACCGGTACCGTCTTCGACGCCGAGGACATGGTGCAGGACACGATGCTGAAGGCCTTCGTCGGCTGGGAGCGGATCAGCGCCTACGAGCAGCCGTACGGGTGGGCGCATCGGGTGCTGGTGAACCGGTGCGTGGGGTGGTGGCGCCGTCGGCGCACGGAAGCCAGGTATCTGGCGTCGCTGCGTCGCCAGGAAGCGGTCAGTGCCGGGCCATCGCCTGATGCGTTGGCGTTCTGGCAGGCGGTTCGCCGCCTGCCGGTTCGCCACCAGCAGGTGGTGGCGCTGTACTACGCCGCCGACCTGACGGTGGACGAGGTGGCAGGCGTCCTCGCGGTACCGGCCGGCACCGTGCGATCCGACCTGACGCGTGCACGAGCTGCGCTGGCAACCCTCCTGGAGGACTGACATGACCGACCGTTCCCATCCCGACCATGATGGCCACGACCGCCACAGCGCCGACCCCGGCACCGCCCGTCCCAACCCTGGCGACGACGGGCGGATCGACGACCTGGCTCGCCGAGCGGGCGCCGAGGTACGTCGACCGGCGCCGGCCGGCTTCGTTCAAGGAGTGCGCCGCGCTCGCCGACGTCAGCAGACCGTGCGCGCCGGTGCCGGCGTCGTCAGCGTCGCAGCGCTGCTCGCGATCGGTGCGGTCGTCGCCCGCAGCACCACCGACGACGGCACGATCGCGCCCATCACGGTGCCCGACTCCGTGCTCGACACGCAGCCGGATGTCGAGCCCGACGAAACGTCCCCCGACACCGACCACACCACGACGGTGCCTGAGGAGTCCGGGGACGGTTCATCGACCTTCGTGCCTGCAGGCTCGGACCCCGACGGCATCCCCGACGCGATCCACGTGCCGGCGGACGTGGCGCTGGCCGAGGAGAACGTGCTCGACCCGGTCACGCTCGAGTTGGTCGAGACCCGTCAGGTCACCCGAACGCGTTCGGGAGAGGCGCTCATCTCCGCGAGCGCGTCGGGGGTGGTCACGTACGGATACCCGTTCGACAGCCAGGAGGACCTGGACGCCTGCGGCCAGACGCCTTCGGTCGATTGGGTGACCGGCGCCGAGCCGACCGGATTGCCGGAACGAGTGCTCGACATCTCGCTGTCCGCCGACGGTCGAGTCGGTGCTGTGGTCGCCGTGTCCTGTCCTCCGGACGCCGAACCATCGGTCGACGGTACGACCGGACCGTACGACGTGACGGTGTTCCGGTTCGACGCCGACGATCCGACGGCATCGGCGATCCCGGTCGTGGTCGTCGACGGGGGAGCCGAGTACTTCTTCCGCTCCTCACTGACCGATGACGGGTCGTTCGTCTTGCTGGAGACGTTCCCGCTCCCACTCGCCGAGGGCAACTCGGTTCTCACGCGAGTCGCCGACACCGGCACCGGCGACCTCGTCGCCGAGCTGCGCGACGACCGAGCGTCCGGGCTCCCGCACGCCGACTGCTCGTTCGGGTTCGTGGCGGTCCGACTGGTCGGCAACGCCGGGCTGGGCTACGTCGCGATCTGCCCCGAGGAGGGACTCGTCGTGGTCGTTCGCGACCTCGTGACCGGTGAGACCGTCGAGGCGGTGAACGCCGAGTACGTGGGCCGGTCCTACGAGACGATGCCGAACGCGTCGTTCGAGATCGATCGTGCGACCTACACCACGCCCGGCGGAGCATGGTATCTGCTCTGCGCCGAGCGGGAGCTCGACGGGGTGATCGACCCGTCCAACTCCCGATCCTGCTGGATCGGTCGCGGTGGTGATCCCATGCGTGAGGTCCCGACGACGGTGGGCACGCTGGCCAGCTTCGAACCACTGATCGGCTGAACATCGGCGGGCGGCGCAAGCGTCGAGCCGACCACATCCGTACCAGCCGACGCCGAGTTCACGTACCAAGCGCCCGATGAGGCGAACAGGTCCGGCACCGTGGCGCTCGAATACCGCTCAAAGCGCGGCGTCGGTAAGGCGTCAATCACGTTCGACACGGCGCGACCGGGCTATTCGGCGAGGTACGACGGCGGCGGAATCTCGATCACCGGCACCGTCGCCGATCTGGCCCAACCGTTCACCACCGAGGGCGTATTCACGGGAGGGAGCACGACGTTCCAGTCCACACCGTCCTCTGATCGTGCTGGATCGATCAGCTTCAACAGCCCGTGCGGACCAGGATGCGTGCTGAGCGGCAGCGGTACGTACACGATCGTCGACGATCGCGATGGAACGTTCATGATGAACGAAGCGGTGTCCTCGTGCACCACCGTCACCGCCGGGTTCTCACAACAAACCTGAATGGACAGCGCTCACGCCCTGCTGCTGACCCCGCTCACATCCTGAACGTGACGACGGCGGCACCCAGGTCTCCCAACGGTACCAGCGCTTCGGCTGGGACTTCAGCGCACGCGGCTTCGCCGGACGACTGCTGATCACCCTGGGCCGCTACGCAGCGCGGCCTGTCGATTGACTGCCGGGTCGGCCGGTGCAGGACGTGACGACGCACACGTGCCCCTGTGGAGCTCGCAGCCACCAGTCCCGCCGCCCAGGTGCGAACCAGTCACCGCCTCGACGCCGCCCGAACTCCTAACCTGGCTCCTGATGCCAACACAATCCGCAACCCGGACGGACCTCGGCGGGGGGAACCCCGCATTCAGCGACAAGATCCAACGCGAGTACCTGTCGGGCGCCATATCGGCCCCGACGACCATGTCGGTCGGTGGGATCACCATCAAGACGATCGTGCTGCTCGTCGTGCTGGTCGCCGCTGGGACGTGGGGGTGGGCGTCAGCGACCGAGCCGGTGGCAGTCGATCTCGGCACCGGGTACGCCAACACCACGGTGACGATTCCGGGCGGGTTCTGGCTGGCAGCGTTCGGTTCCTTGTTCGTCGGGATCATGGTCTCGGTGAAACCCCGGCGAGCGGCGCTCTTCGGTGCGATCTATGCGGCTCTCGAGGGGTACGTGCTCGGTGCGATCTCTGCGATGTTCGATGCCCAGACCGATGGCATCGTCGGAGCAGCGGTCATCGGAACCGTCTGCGTCTTCTTCGCCGCGCTGATGTTGTATGCCCTGCGCATCGTTCGACCCACGAACAAGATGGCCTTCGGGGTCACGGCAGCGATCATCGGACTCGCGTTGCTCTACATCTTCGTGTTCATCTTGTCGATTTTCGACTGGAGCTGGCTCTACAGCGACAGCTTCCGCACGATCGGCCTCGTCGTCACCGTGATCTCCGTGGTCCTCGCCGCGTTGAGTCTCACGTTGAATTTCGCCGCGATCGAGGCAGGTGTCGAGGCCGGTGCCCCCAAGTTCATGGAGTGGTACTGCGCCTACGGGCTGACGGTGACGATCGTCTGGCTCTACATGGAGCTCGTGCGTCTCCTCGCCCTGCTGAGCATGAGACGCAACAACTGACGTACGAGACCTCGCCGCGCCTGCGGCACCCCGTGGACGAATCGACGAGCTATGTCGATCGTTTGCGAACAGGCGGCGGCACCCAGATGCGGTCGAGGACCCTCTGGTCGGGTACGTAGAGGCGGAGCGCGAGTCGGAACGACCCCTCGGGTGCGGGCAGCCAATTGGGTACTTCGTCTGGGGCGGGCCGTTCCTGCTGGAGGTAGATCGTGATCGATCCGTCTGGACCGTGCACGAGTTCGTCGCGGTCGCCGAGCGCGTACCGGTCGAGTTCGTTCGCGACGAGATAGGACTCGGCGTCGTACATGGTGAGCGACCAGAAAGCCTGCGCGGGTGGGATCTCGTCGGCGGGGAACGTCAGCGTGTAACGCTCGGACCCCGTCAGCGTGGCGCCGTCACCGTCGACCACGGTCGTGGGGTAGAACGCGTCCTCGACCAGGTTGCCACCGACACCCACGAACGACCATGCGGCTCGGACCGGGTGTGTGGCGTAGCGGCCCATGTCGTATGCGAGTGACCAGCCGTTGACCATCTCGCCGAGTTGTTGCGCGGTCGCCATCATCAGTGCGACACCGTCTTGGTGACCTGCAGTGATCGCCTCGGCGACATCCGACGGCCATTGGGCCAGGTCGAACGGTCGCCCGGCGCCGATGCCGAGTGGTTCGAGCGCGGCGAGCGCGTCGGCGTCGGCGTCGGCAGGGTAGGCGGGGTTGTCGACCAACAACGCGTTGAGCCGCTGGAAGAACGCCTCGGCGCCGAGCCTGAGGAACTGTGCGTTGACGAGTGTGTCGGCTTCCACTCCCTTCTTGACGGGCGTGTGCGCCGGCGGTTCGCAGCCGGTTCCCCGCTTCGACAGCGGACACAGCCGGTATTGGTCCTGCAACACGTTCACGGTCGCGTAGTCGTCGGGGCCGGTGCAATACGTTCGTCCACCGATCATCGCGATCCGTGTCGGACACTCGATGAGTTCCATCCCATCGGGCACGTCGCCGTCCCACGTCGGCCCGGCGATCAAGAAGTCGCCACCCTGGCCGCCACGCGTGCGGGAACCCGGAGCGCCGGGAATGCCGTTCCAGGCGTCGATGACCTGCATGATCCAATACCGCTCGCCCATGTCCGGCACCGACATCACCGTCGGTTCGTCGCCGAGATCGAGGACCGCGAACGAATACAGGTTGTCGACGTTGAACCCGACGACCGAGCGATTCGACGCGTCGACGAAGGCCCGGGCGTGCGCGAACCGGCCGACAGGTGCGCGCAGACCGACCGGCTCGGTGACGGCCGACAGATAGTCGGCCTGAAGCGACACCAACACCAGTGGTGCGCCGAAGATGAACGCATCCTGCGCCAGCGCACGCGCCGTGGCCGCGTCGAGTGATGAGGTCTCGGGACTGGGTTGCTCCATGGCGATGCTTCCTCTCAGATCGTGTCAGTTCGCACCGGGCGGGCGATCGTCCAGTCGCCACTCAGGATGTCGCGGCGAGGCAGGTAGTAGCGCGCGGCGAGATCGAACTTGCCGGCGGGGACTTCGATGCAGTTGACGTGTTCCGGAGCGCAACGAGTTGCGAAGACGAACGTGTACGTGCCATCGGGGTTGGGAACAGCCGTGGTGTTGTTGATGTGGTATCGGTCGTCAGGATTCGGGTGGAAGAAGCCTCCGCGTTCGGAGTCGTACACCGTGACCGACCAGAACCCGTCGACTGGTGGCGCGTCGGTGGTGAGCGTGTAGGGGCCGTCGGCGCCGATCAACGGCGCTCCATCGGCATCTTCGTGCAAGCTCTCGTAGGAGCTGTGCTCCACAGCCGGGCCGCCCCAGGCCGCCTTCGTGCCGGCGGCGTGGTTCAGGTATGTGGCGTCGACGCCCAGCTTCTTGCCGGGGCCGACGACCATCTCGCTGAACGAGTTCGCCAGAAAGGTCTCATCCAGCAGGCGGTTCGCCTCGGCAGCGACCTCATCGGAGTAGACCGACAGGCGGTCGACGACCGGCAGCTCCTCGATCGTCGGGCCATCGATCGAGATCCCGCGATACACCCGTTCCGCTGCAGCGACGTCAACGGAGTCGAACTTGTCGCGCACCTCGACCCGGACGACGACCACGCCGATGTCCGACGGTGACTCGACCAACTCTCCCTCGGCCACGGCAGGAGCCGACCCTCGATACAGCGCGTAGGCGCCGGCCGGATGGATGAGATTGCAGAAGTTCACGTTGTGGTCGTCCATCAGCTGGAACGACACGAACCGATCCTCGGCCGGCGCATCGGACCGAAGCACCACCGGCCCCTGAGCGAGTGAGTAGAACGCGATGTTGTAGAACGTGTCGTTGTTGGACCTGACGACCTTGTCGTCCCCGGCCTTCAACAGCACCGGATCTGGCGGCAACAACATCTTGTTCAACCGCGTCGCGTCACCTTGCGTGTACGCCATCAAGTACTTGTAGGTCTCTTGGTACGGGAAATCCCGAACGTAGGCCTCGACCTCAGGTGACAACAGCTTCACACTCGTTCTCCTTGCATCCTTTGGCACCATCCAGGGTCCATTCAGACATCACGGGTGCGTTCGGAGCCAGGGCCGAACGTCAGTGAGGTGCAGCCTTTCGAGATTCGGTTCGTTGCCGTCGGCTTAACGGGGACTACCGGACACTCGACTTGGGCTGCGGTGCGGCGCGTCCTCGCCACCAGCGGCGGGATTGACAAGCGCGCAATTTCGGTTCCACGGAATGCACCTCGGTCCGGCTAGGGTCCATTCCATGGAACGGACATCTGTTGGGCCCCGCCATGGTGATTCGGATCTGGGGTCGTTGTTCAGTGATCTGATTCGCCTCGAGACCGAACTGTGGGATCTGGTCGACACCCGTCTGCGCCGCGACCACGATCTGGCGTTGTCGTGGTTCGAGCCGATGCAGGTGATCGACCGAACCCCGGGCTGTCGGGTGATCGACATCGCCCAGGCGTTGTCGATCACGATCGGGGGGACCAGCAAACTCGTCGACCGGATCCAGAACGCCGGCTGGTGCGAACGTTCACCGAACCCCGACGACGGTCGCTCGTCAATGATCAGGCTGACCCCTGCGGGGCGACGAGTGCTCACCGCGGCGCGTCGCACATTCACCGACGAGGTCGGCATCCGGCTCGGTGAACCGTTGTCGACTGGCGAGTTGCGACGTTTCGCGACAACAGTTCACAAGCTGCGCACCCATGTCCACGAGCAACGAAGGAGTGCGTGACGATGGCAACGATTCCGGCCACGATGCGAGCGGTCGTGCTCGACGCCCCCGGCCCACCCGACGCGCTCGAGGTCCGCGAACTCCCCGTTCGGTCACCGCGAGCGGGTGAGGTGTTGATCAAGATCGAGGCGTTCGGCCTGAACCGCTCCGAACTCCACACCCGTCTCGGTCTCGCTGATGGCGTCACGTTTCCTCGCGTCCTCGGTATCCAAGCCACCGGCACGGTCGCCGCATGCCCGGGCGGCGAGTACTCGGTCGGTCAACAGGTCGCCGCGTTGATGGGCGGCATGGGGCGCACGTTCGACGGCGGGTACGCCGAGTACACGTGTGTTCCCGTCGGACAGGTCGTGCCGTTCGCGAGCAGCCTCGACTGGGCGACGCTCGGAGCGGTGCCCGAGATGCTCCAAACGGCACACGGCTCGCTCACCATCGGACTCGACGCACGGCCTGGCCAGTCGATCCTGATCCGTGGCGGCACGTCGTCGATCGGGATGGCGACCGCCGTGCTCGCAAAACGACTCGACATGACCGTGCTGTCCACCACCCGCAACCCAGACCGCGCCGACGCCCTTCGTCACGTGGGTGTCGATCACGTGCTCGTCGACGACGGCAACATCGCCGACCAAGCCCGCACGATCCTCCCCGTCGGCGTCGATACCGCGCTCGAACTCGTCGGCACTCCGACCCTGCCGGACACGCTGCGGGCGACCCGGGTCCACGGGGTCGTGTGCTTCACCGGGATGCTGTCCAACCAGTGGACCGTGCGCGACTTCTATCCGATCGAGTACCTGCCGCGCGGTGTGCGCCTCACCGCCTATGGCGGAGATGCCACCGACCTCCCCACCCACGTCCTCCAGGACTTCCTCGATGCCGTCGCGGCTGGCGACGCCATCGTGCCCGTCCACAAGACCTACCGCCTCGACCAGATCGCCGAGGCCCACGCCGACATGGAAGCCGGACGAGCTACCGGCAAACTCGTCGTCCTGCCCTGATCAACTCCGCGATCCACGACGACCTCAGTGGTGAGGGTGCAGTGACTGAGTCACGTGCGTCCTGCTCCGTGCGTCTCGGTGGTGTTGGTGGCGTGGATGCCTGCTGCGAGCTTGGTCCACTGCAGGCGCCGTCACCGGCGCCGATCCGGGTTGCGGGGCCCCGCATCCAACGCGACGTGGGTGGACCACCTTCGTCGCATTAGCGCCACGTATGTTCGGGCCATGCAGGAGCGAACGCGACGCTTGTGGAACAAGCAGGATCGACACAGTGGGGATCGCCATCGCCTGTTCATGGCCGTGGCCGCATTCGTCGATGCGGAACGCGTGCTGTACCCGGGCTCCTACGTCGACCTTGCACCGTCGTTCGTCTGGCCCTCGGTCACCTACGTCGACGTCGATCGACGAGCACAACAGTTCTTCGCCGATGACGTCGGCATCCAAGAGCTGCTCGTCGAGCACGGCGTCGAGTCCTCATCTCATTCGGTGCGCTTCATCACGGCGGACTACACCGAACCACTCGACCTCGACGAGGGCGAGTTCGACCTCCTGATATCCCTCTACGCCGGATTCGTTTCGGAGGCATGTACACGCCACTTGCGAGTCGGCGGAACGCTCTTGGTGAACCCGAGCCACGGCGATGCCGCCATGGCATCGATCGATCCGAGGTACCAGCTCCAGGCCGTGGTGACGTCGAGATCGGGTGAGTACACCGTGGACACTCGGAACCTCGACACCTACCTCGTGCCCAAGCGCGACATCGAGGTGACCAGAGAGTCGCTCCATGCCAGCGGCCGCGGCGTCGGCTACACCAAGACGCCCTTCTCGTACCTCTTCGAGCGGGTCACTTGACCGTTCCCCCCATGGTGCCGGTCGCCCGCGCATCGCGGGTCCCGAGCTCAGCGTCCTCGTCGAACGCAGGAACCGCGCCGAATGCATCGGCACACGCCATCGGGTGATCGGGTCCTGAGCCACGCCGCATCGAGCACGAATCGCGCATCGGGGGAGCCGCAGATCGACCATCTTTCGGAGGTGTCGGACCGTCGCGGCCGGTCTTCACGTCGTCGAACACGATCGACGTCAGCCGTGGTGGAACACCGAATCGGGCAGACACTTCGCTCAATCGACACCATCGGTCCGTCACCGCAACCGTCACATGGCGCAGGCCGCTCGTACGGCGCGGGCGTCAGTCGGTGTTCAACTGAGTGTTTGCGACCCTGCTCCGTGCGTCTCGGTGGTGTTGGTGGCCTGGATGCCTGCTGCGAGCTTGGTCATGATCCGACGGAGTTCCGCCATCTCGCTCTCGGTGAGGTTGGTGCCGAGGTGCTCGTTGATGCCGCGTAGGTGCACGCGGCCGGCTCGGCGGAACACCTCCGTGCCGTCTGCGGTCAGCGCGACGAAGGTGCCGCGCCCATCGGTCGTGCACGCCCGGCGCTCGACGACGCCGTCGCGCTCCAGACGGTCGATGAGTCGGGTGACGCCGCTCGAGGTGATGGGGAGGGCTTCTGCGAGTTCGGACGGGCGGAGGGCTCCGCCGTCGGCCTGAGCGAGCAACAACAGGATGCTGTATCGCTCGAACGGCATCCCGGCCTCGTCCTCCATCTCCTGGGCGAGCAGCTGGTGGAGTTGGCCCAGCGTCGATCGAAGCACCGTGTAGGTCTCAGTCGCCTCGGTGACCCGGAGTTCTACGGCCATGACACCATTCAAGAGTATTTGCTTGACACAGTCAACTGTGCTCCGTAGTGTGTGATTGAGTCAAGCAACATTAACTGGACAGGTGAACGGCATCACGTTCGTGAAACCCGAAACAAGGAGATGTTCCATGCACACAGCAATCGCCAAGGCGGCAGGGATCGGGACGACCGTCGCCCTGGGTCTCGTCGTCATCGTCTACCTCGTGGCCGATGCCGCCAGCGGGCCACTGCTCGTCACCCAACCGGGCAGCGACGACATCACAGAGATCGCGTTGGGCGCCGTGGTCACGTTCACCGTCCTCGGTGGCGCGGTCGGGCTCGGCCTGGCCCTCGTCGTCAACCGGCGCAGTTGGCCGCCGTCGACGTTCATCGCCGTGTGTGCCGGCGCCCTGGGACTGTACGCGATCATGCCCTTCACCGCCGCTGAGCAGACATCCACCGCGATCTGGCTCAACGCCATGCACCTCGCAGCCGCGGCGCCGATCATCGGCTCGCTCGCACGATCACTCTCCGACCAGGGCAACCAACCGGTCATCACAACCACCGAACCACAAAGGACAACAGCATGAGCGACGACCAGCGTCAACAAGCCAACGACATGAACCGCCAAGTGATCGAAGACTTCCGCGCCAACGCTGGCGTGGTCGACAACGCCGTCGGCGGCTTCTTCAGCGGCAAGCCGGTGTTGATCCTGCACCACACCGGCGCCAAGACCGGACAGGAGCGACTCAACCCGCTCGTCTACGCCACCGACGGCGACAGCTACCTCGTTGCCGGCAGCAAAGGCGGAGCACCCAGCGATCCGCACTGGCTCCTCAACGTCCGCGCCAACCCTGACGTGACGGTCGAGGTCGGTGTCGAGGAGTTCCCGGCAACCGCGACGGTCATCGACGACGGCCCACGCCGCGACGAGTTGTACGCCAAACTCGTCGCGGTCATGGACCAGTTCGCCGACTACGAGACCATGACGGATCGCCGCATCCCGATCGTCGTGCTGGAACGCACCGTCTCAGCGCCATGACGACAGATCGACCTCAGACACGGCCAATGGTCGGCGCCGATGCAGGCAGACCGTCCGAAGGCGACGGGACCCCGGCGGCCATGGGCCTTGGGTCATACCAGGCCGCCTCGGCGCCCTGCAACGGCTCGGGACGGCGCTTGAAGCATCCCGCAGGGCTGGGGAGAAACATCGCCCGGGCCGACGCCCGAATGGCCGAGGCCATCCCCGATGGAACGGCGGCTGAGCCGGACTTCGGCCATGTGGAGACGGCACTCCCGTTGTTGGATCCCGTGCGGAGGCCATCCGAGCAACAGCGAGCGATTGGAATCGGTACATGAAGCCACAGTTGAATCACCTGATCATTTGGGCGACGGACCGACGAGCAGCCGCCGACTTCTTCGCCGAAGTCGCAGGCATGGGAACGCCAACCGAGTACGGCCACTTCACGCAGGTCGAGACCGGGAACGGCGTCGCACTCGACTTCGCGGACGCGACCGGAGACCTGAGCGGCGGCCATCTCGCGTTCTTGGTGACCGAGCGTCAGTTCGACGAGATCTTTCATCGGATCGTGGACATGAAGATCCCGTACTGGGCTGACCCTCGTCGATCAGAGCCGGGTCAGATCAACCACCAAGATGGCGGACGCGGCGTCTACTTCAGCGACCCGCACACCAGGGTCGGGTGGGAGATCATCACGCGACCTTACGGCTCGGGCCCCAGGAGCTGAGCGGGCGCACCGATTTCGAACACCACGCATGGTCGCGCACCCCGGCGGCCGTGCCTCTCTCGTGCCTCACGCAGCGGTCAACAGGGGTCAACACCGGATACCGAGGGCAGCGCACCTGACAGCGTGAATCACAACACGAGGCACAACGACCATGAGCGGCAGTTCTCGCCCGGCAGCGAGGTGCGAACGGCCTGGTCAGCGGGTCGTTGTTCTTCGGTACCAGGCAGTTTCTCAGCCTCGAGCCGGACGGTGTGGAACGCTGCTGCAACACCCACAACCGGTGGTCACCCGGCGATTGTCCAGCGGCTCCTCACCGAGATTCGACCGCCCCAGAGCATGGGGTGAACCACGGTTTCACCCTGCACGTCCCTCGACAGCCTCCGGAGCTCATGGCCAGACTGTCCACTCACTGCGTGTCGGCAGTGTCCACCTTCTCGTCCCTGCGACGGTCCGACGTGTTCCCGACCGGCTCGTGACGCCCGTCGACTCGAGGACCAATCGTGACATCTCCCGAACCACCGACCGACGCGCATGCGCCATCACCCTCCTTGGCGGCATCGCTGTCGGCGCTCGGAGTGATGGTGGCAGCGATCCTGCTCGCTGTCGCGCTGTTCGGAGGTGAGGTCGACGCCGGGCCGTTGCAGGTCGCGATGACCCTCGGGCTGTCGGCTGCGGTGCTGATCGCCGCTCGGTCGACGCACGACCAACCTCGGGAATTTCTCGGCGAGTCGATGGTCAGCGGTATCACGTCGGCGATCGCGACCTTCTTCCTGATCATCGCGATCGGGATGCTGGTGTCGTCGCTGCTGCTCGCCGGGACGATCCCCACGCTGCTGTCGTACGGTGCCGAACTCGCGACCCCGACCGTGCTGTACCCGATCGCGTTGGTGGCCGCCACGCTGATCGGCATCATCCTCGGCAGTTCGTTCACGACCATTGCCGGACTCGGCGTGCCGTTCGTCGCGTTGGCTCCGCTGATGGGGCTGTCACCGGAGATCGCTGCAGGCGCAGTGGTCGCCGGTGCGTTCACCGGCGACGCGGTCGCTCGGGTCTCCGACACGCTCGTGTTGACCACGGACATGGTCGGCGGCGTCACCCCAGCTCGCCAGTCGAGCGTCATGGTCCGCATCCTGGCGCCGGGTTGGATCGCGACGTTGATCTTGATGATCTACCTCGGGATACGCGACGGGGGCGAATCGTTCGACGGCGGCGCGGTGACCCAGATCATCGAGACCGAGTTCACCGTGTCGCTGCTCTGTCTCGTCCCACTGATCGTGGTCTTCGTGGTCTCGACCCGGTCGTCCGCCTTCTTCGCGGTGCTCTCGGGCGCGCTGTCGGCTCTCGTCGTCGCCGCAATCACCCAGCGCGATCTGATCGAACGGCTCGCCGGTGACGATCGAGCATTCCTCGTGCAATGGGCAGAGGTGAGCATCGAGACGCTGGCGAACGGGTTCCATCTCGACAGTCCGACCGTCGAGCTGAACAGCGTGTTCTTCGGCGGCGGCGCCGTCGGCCTGCTCCCGACGGTGTGGCTGATCCTGGTCGCTTCGGCGTACGGCGGGCTGATGTCGAGGACGGGCATGCTCGCCACGGCCATCGCGCCGCTCCTGCGATGGGCGAAGACGTCGGCTCGGCTGATCGTCGCATCGGCCGCGACGACGACCGGCTTCAATCTGGCGATGGCCGACCCGTACGTGGCCATCATCGTCGGAGCCGAGACCTACCGCGACCGGTTCAAGGAGGCACGCCTCGAACCCGTGACCCAGTCGGCGTCGATCGCCGCGTCCGGATCACTGCTGTCGAGCATCATCCCGTGGAACGTGCACGGTGCCTTCGTTGCCGGGGTGCTCGGCATCGGCACCCTGAGCCTCGCCGGATATGCCGTCGTCATCTGGGCGACGCCACTCGTCCTCGTCGCCTCGGCGGTCTGGCTCTCGCGCAAGGACGTCATCCCCACCGACGAAGATCCGAGCAGCGCATACGGTCCGGAGCCCAGGGTTCCGCCCGAGCGTCGGACATCGATCTAGCGGTGGCCGGGGCAACACATGGGTGAGCCGCAGTTTCGCCCACCTGCGGAGTTGGGCTCCACGCCACCTGTGGACTATCAATTGGCGATGGTCCAACGGGCTGGGTCTGCGGTGGGATTGCCATCCAATCGAGCAGCTCCCGGATGATGATCTCGGATTTCTTCGATCGTCGATCGGCCAAGAAGGACGTCGCGTCAGGTCTCACGCTCGCGGTCGAGAGCGTTCCGGACGGGATGGCCGTCGGCACGTTGGCTGCGATCAACCCGATCGCCGGCGTCTACGCCTACATGGTCGGCGGGTTCTCGGGTGCCTTCTTCACGAGTTCGATCTCGATGAGCATCCAGGCGACGAGTGCTATGGCGCTGATCGTGGCCACCGTGCCCGAGATTTCGCCCGCGGAGGCAACCGCACAGGACGCGCTGTTCATCCTCACGCTGCTGACCGGGGCGTTCATGGTCGTGCTGGGGCTGTTGCGGATGGGCAGCATCTTGCGGTTCGTTCCTGATTCGGTGATGGCGGCGTTCACCCATGCGGTCGGCCTGTCGATCATCTTGGGTCAGTTGAGCAATCTGACCGGGTACGACTCGCAGGGTGCGAACAAGATCACCCAGACCGTCGACCTCCTCGCCAACCTCGATCAGGTCGAGATGACGGCGCTGGCCACGGGCGTCATCACGATGG
Organism: uncultured Acidimicrobiaceae bacterium; assembly: GCA_963701575.1. GTDB lineage: Bacteria > Actinomycetota > Acidimicrobiia > Acidimicrobiales > Ilumatobacteraceae > Ilumatobacter. The sequence continues at coordinate 6,989 of CAVPAQ010000026.1, read as the reverse complement.
TGGTCATGGTCGCGATGAATCGGACTCCGTTCGCGACGGTCGGCATCTTGGTCGCGATGTTCGTGGGGTCGGTCGTCCCGGCCATCTTCGATTGGATCGACGTCTCGCTCGCCCGAGACATCGCCGAGATTCCGGGGCAGCTCCCGCTCCCGATCTTCCCCGACCTGTCGTCGTTCGGCGATCTGGTGCCATCCTTGATCGGGCCGAGCCTCGCGCTCGCCATCGTCGGACTGGTGCAGGGAGCCGCCGTGACCCACGCGTTTCCCAACCCCGACGGCAGCAAGTCCGATCCGTCCGGCGACTTCACCGGACAGGGGATGGCCAACGTGGCCACGGGCTTCTTCCGAGGCATGCCCGTCGGTGGGTCGTTCTCGGCTACTGCCATTCTGGCGGAAGGCGGCGCCCGGACCCGTTTCGCAAACATCGTCGCGGGCGTCGGTATCGCCGTGGTGTTGCTGGTGTTCGGCAATGCGATGGGGCTCCTTGCGATGCCCGCCCTCGCTGGCTTCCTGTTGGTGCTCGGCGTCGGCGTGCTGAAGCCGTCGCAAGTCGCAGCGACGTGGCGGCTCGGTGGGCTCGACCGCTGGGGCATGGTGGTGTTGATCGCGATCGCGATCCTGTCATCGCTGCAGTCTGCGGTGTTCTTCGGCGTGGGCCTGTCGATCCTGATCTACGTCGTCCGCGAGTCGAAGGGCATCTCTGTCAGGACCGCTGTCTACGAGGACGGTCAACTCGTCGCCGAGCGTGACGTCGAGCCGCGACTGGGTTCGGAGTCGATCGTGACGCTGAGCTCGTACGGGTCGCTGTTCTTCGCGTCGGCCCAGTACTTCGAGGAACAACTCCCGCAGCCGGACGAGAGCACCCCGCCGACCGTGGTGATCCTCGATCTGCGGGGGCACCAGACCATCGACACGACGACGCTCAATATGCTGACCGACTACGCCAAGACGCTCCGAGAGCACCAGTGCCGGCTGATGCTGGCCGAGGTCGAGGCGGACGCCCGGGAGACCCTCGAGCACACCGGGGCCCTCGACGCCCTCGGCGGCGACAACATGTTCGCAGCCACCGAGCGGGTTCGACAGTCGGTCGTCGATGCGCAGGCAGCAGCCGAGCGGTGGCTCGCCACGCGGCGCTAGCAGGTCACTTCGACTCGGGGCCCGCCGGCTCACCGACAGGCCTTGTCAGAGGTAGTCGTGCTTCGTCAGCCAGCTCGTGTTGGCCACCGACTCAGCCAGTTCGACGCACGACGGCGACATTGCCCAAGATCGCATTGTCGACACCTGGAGGTTGAGATCGGGACGCCACGCCGACGGCTGAGGACTACTGGCCGGCGAAGTACTTCGCCGCAGTTCGCAGATAGCCAGGAGAATAATCGACTCCCGAGATCTCGTCCGGGTTCGGGGCCAGACCGAAGTACATGCCGCAGAAATCTCGGGCAGGATCGACGTAGATGCCCTGACCCATGTTGCCGTGCTTGAACATTGCGCCGTCGGCGAAGGAGTGGTCCCATTGTGCGGTGTTGGTGAGCGGCTTCTCGCCGAACCAGCCGAGTCCGTAGCCCTCCTCGGTGGAGCCCACGTAGGCCGCCGGGTCGCCCATGGACTGGATGGTCTGCAGGAGCCGTTCCGAGACGATCCGTTCCTCGGACACCACGTGCCAACTCGGCGTGTACGACAATGCGAACCGCAGCACGTCCTCCGGTGTGGACGAGACGATGCCGGCAGCCGCCGGCGAGCCGTCGGGACAGAGCCCAGCGAGGTACGGGCTCTTCGCCCCGATCTTCGACCAGATCCGCTCGTGGAAGAAGTCCTGCCAGCGCATCCCGGTCACGTGTTGGGTCGCGAGCACGAGCGTCTGGGTATTGGCCCCGGAGTAGCGGAAGTGGGTGCCGGCGGGTTCTCCCTCGAGTGGTTGCGCATGCTTTGACATCTCGCGCCAATCGCCTTTGCCCTCGAAGACGGCGGTGAAGAAATGAGCGATCCAGGTGTCGGGGTTGAGCAGGTTCGCGATGCTCTCTTCGATGTCGAGCCCGGACGCCATGTTCATGACGTTCTTGACGGTGGCCTGTTCCCAGTGTGTGCCACGGAGTTCGGGCACATAGGTCGGCACCGGCTTGTCGGGATCGACCTTGCCTTCGTCGATCAGGATCGCCATGAGCAGACCGACCGTCGTCTTCGCGGCCGACATCCAGATGTGGGAGTCGGTGGGGTTCATGCCAGGGAAGATCTCGAACACGACCTTGCCCTGGTGGGCCATCATCATCGCCTGAACCTGTCGTTTGCCGACCAGGTACTCCCGCAGCGGTGGCGTGGTGGAGCCGTCAGCAGCGGTGAAGGTCAGATCCAGCACTGTCGGATCGATCGACCGTTCGAGCCTGGAGAACTCGTCCGATGGCGGCACATACGAGCAATTGAAGAACTCGGGGATGTTCAGGTTGTAGTAGATCGACTGCTCGCTACCGGATTGCCAGTTCGGGAAGCTGTAGTCCTGCCTCGCCTGATCGATGAACGCTTCCGATTGCGGCTGCTTCCACTTCGCCATCGGGCTGTCGACCTCGAGCGGCTCGAAGCCTGACGCACCGGCGCGCGCTGGGGTTCGTGCTGACTGGCTCCCATTGCTGGACATGTTCTGGACTCTCCTCTTGATTGACTGGATTTCGTTGCTGGACATGTTCTGGACGCTCCTCTTGATCGACTGAATTTCAGCGGTGACCTCGATGAGATCAGAAGATCACTTCCAGACCTCGCTCATGACCCGGTAGATGTTGCCTCCGATGAACTTGAGGCAGTCCTCCTCGGAGTATCCCTCCTCGAGCAACTTGTCCACGAGGGCCGGGAGGATCTGATAGGAGGCAGGTGTCGGGAACCCCATGGCGCCGGTTTTCGCGGTGTAGCCACCGTCTGGGAAGATCGCTGCACCAAATGGCGTCTGCATCCCATCGGACGTGAAGGTGACATCGGGGATGAAATCGGAACCGTACCCGACATGGTCGATGCCAACGAGGGAAACCATGTAGTCGATGTGGCGGAAGAGCATCTCCGTCGTCACGATCTCCGGGTTGGACATGTCGACGAAGGCGCCGACGCAGTTGATGGAACACACACCACCGCTCTGCGCAATCGCCTTGATCACCGAATCCTCGAGACTGCGCGGGTACTTTGCGATCGCCATGGCGACGGAGTGGGACGAGATGACCGGTTGACTGCTCCGCTCGATGGCGTCGAGCGACGTGCGTTCACCGGTGTGGCTGACATCCACGAGCATGCCGTAGCGGTTGTAGGCATCGATGAGTGTCTTTCCGTAGTCGGTCAGCGGACCGTTCTCTTCCACGAAACAACCGTCACCAACAGGATTTCGCTGGTTGTAGGCCAACAAGCAGTACCCGTAACCGAGTTGACGCCAGATCGCGACATTGTCGGGATCACCTTCGAAATGGCCGGTCCCCTGATGCGTGAAGTAGAGCCCCAGCTTCCCTTCGGCGACTGCGTCGTCGATGTCCTTGGTCGTCCGCACGATCTTGTACTTGTCAGGGAACTCGTTGATCTTCCCGAGATAGAACTGCAAGGCTTTCAACGACGCCGAGGAGGAGGTATTCAGCGCATCAGCTGAAGGGCAGAGCGCCATCACCTTCACTCCGCCGGCGATCACGCGGTCCATGTAGTCATGGAACTCCGGGGCGTCAGGCGTCGACCACTGCTCTGGCCAGGTGCCGGAGAAGAGCGTGTCGATGACCAACGAGTCATGGACCATCTTCTTCGCCCGGTCAGACGACGAGTATTCGTGCAACCGCTGCGGGATCGTGGAGTAGTCCTTCCCCGTTGCGTACGGGTTGAATTCAGTCGCAAGTGGAAAGTCTTTGGTGGCGTACGGATGATCTTTGGTGGCGTACGGGTTGACGTCCGTTGCTGGTTCTGCGTCGTCTTGGCTCATGGAGATCCTTCTGGATTGGACGTTCAGGGGTTCGAGAACCTGAATGCGTGGATCAGATCCTCGGAGGGTCGATGATGCTCGACCCTCCGAGGAGGAGATTTTCAGGATTCGAGTGCGTCGTCAATCTGATCAGCCGACTTCGAGACCGCCTTGACCAGTTTGTCGTAGTCGCCGCGGTCGATCGCCTTGTTCACCCGCTTGCTGGCCTTGCCGAGCACCTTCTCCAGACGGTCGAGGTAGACGGCGTCGACGACGGCGACGACCGCTGACGAGTTGGCCGGGAAGTACTCGTCGAGTTCGACACCGAGTTCTTTCTCCTCGTGCTTCTTGGTCAGGTGTCCGAGCAGCGCCCCGATCCCGGCACCGATCGCTGTCGAGGCGAGCAGTGGCGGAGCGAAGAGGCCGACAACGAGGCCAACCCCGCCGCCGAGCGTTGCTCCCGCTGCGGTGTCGCCGTCACCGGACTCGAGCACGTCGACATTGCCGTCAGCGTCGCGGCTCATCACGATCGCGCTGTCGACCACGAGGTCTGCCCCCTCGGCGGCCTTCAACGATTCGAAGTCGGCGCGGGCGCTGTCACCGTCGGCGTAGGTGGCGGCGTAGAGGACGAGGTTCTCTTCCAATGACATGGCTGGTCTCCGTTGGGAAGGCGATCGGGTGGCCCGACCCTGCCGTGGTCGACTGATTCGACCACTCGTGTGGAAGGTAGAGCGATTCCGTCGGAACGGCCATTGCAGCGAGGGTGAACATCGCATTCACCCCGATCGCGTCGCCCTCGCACCGCCATCAGCGCGGCCAGGGCGCCGAACATACCGTGCTCCTGATTCGACGCTCGGACTGCTACCCGGCGTCTGGGCGCGCGTCGGTCGAAGGTGGACCGAAGAACCCCGACTTGCGCAGCTCGCGCCCCATGTCGGAGGCGATCGCGAGGACGGGGGCGGCGAGGACCAGCCCGAGCAGCCCGGCGAGCATGCCGCCGAGCGTCGTGGCCAGGAGGATCGGGAGCGGACCCATGTTCAGACTGCCGCCGATGAGCATCGGCTGCAGGAAGTTCTCGAGCACCAGGTTGACGAACAGGGTCACGACCAGCATGGCGATGGCCAGACCGACGCCACCCTCGCCGAGACCCATCAGCACGGCGAAGGCGCCACCGAAGAACCCGCCAAGATAGGGCACGTAGGCGCAGAAGAAGTTGACGACTCCGATCGCCAGGGCGGCGGGGACATCCAGAACGGCGGCGGCGAGCCCGATCACCACGCCGTTGGACAGCGCGATCAGCGTCTGGCCACGGAAGTAGCCCCGGACGTCGCGCACGACATCGTCGGCGATCACGGTTCGCCACGGGCGGCCGTCCCCTGTGGTGGCACCACGGGGCGTGGCGTCGGGCCCGTCCTTGAGCAGGTAGTAGAGCACGAACAGTGAGAGGACCGTTGCTGACACCAACGCGGTCACGGAGTTGAATGCCGACAGCACACCACCTGCGAGTCCGCTCGCCAGCCTGGGGCCGTTGTCAGCGAGCGTCGACGACACTTCGTCGGCGAGGTCGTCTGGGATCGGGGTGGCGGCCAACCATCCGGTGATGTCGTCCACGGCCTTGTTCAGGTTCTCGCTCAGCTGGTCGCTTTGATCGACCAGGGCGGCGGCGGTCAGGTAGACAATCCCGGCAGCAGTCGCGGCCAACCCGAATAGGACGCCCGCCGCAGCGAGCGCTCGCGGGACGCCCCGATCGCACAGCCACGTCACGACGGGCGCGAAGACGATCGCCAGGAGCACAGCAATGACGAGTGGTCCGGTGATCGCGCTCGTTGCAGCGAGCAAGAGCGCGGTCGCTCCGACTGCGAGCAGAAAGCCGACCAGCAGCCAACTGAACACTCCGACCCGGCGTGCCCAGTAGGGAAGACCCAGAGAGGTGATCTCGCCCGGTGACGCTGTGACATCAGGACGATCGGACATCACGGCCGTCGCCCATGTCGATCGCTGTGTTCATGTGCGTCACCGACTCCACACGAACGATGTTCAATCCCTCGACGATGGCCGCGACCCTCGTGGAATCCGGCGGCTGCGACTTGCGGACGGCAACACCGACCTCCTGCTGCTCGTGCTGCTCGGCGAGCTGGTCGAGGTGAGCATCGATCGGTGCACGATCTTGCTCGTACGGCGCGGTGCCGGGCGGTCGTGTCACCGCTGGATATCTGTGAACACGGGTTCAACGAAGCGTTCTGCATGCGAAGTCGTGCGGCGCGCTCTGTGGCGCCACCGCGCAGGACTCAGGACTCGAGTGCGTCGTCGATCTGATCAGCGGACTTCGACACTGCCTTCACGAGCTTGTCGTAGTCGTCACGATCGATCGCCTTGGTGACCCGCTTGCTGGCCTTGCCGAGCGCAGCCTCGACACGGTCGAGATAGATGTCGTCGATGACCGCGACGACCGCTGACGAGTTCGCCGGGAAGTACTCGTCGAGTTCGACACCGAGTTCCTTCTCCTCGTGCTTCTTGGTCAGATGTCCGAGCAGCGCCCCGATCCCGGCACCGATCGCCGTCGAGGCGAGAAGCGGCGGAGCGAAGAGGCCGACAACGAGGCCAACGCCGCCGCCGAGCATTGCCCCCGCTGCCGTGTCGCCGTCACCGGACTCGAGCACGTCGACGTTGCCGTCAGCGTCTCGGCTCATCACGATCGCGCCGACGACCACGAGATCTGCCCCCTCGGCGGCCTTCAACGATTCGAAGTCGGCGCGGGCGCTGTCACCGTCGGCGTAGGTGGCGGCGTAGAGGACGAGGTTCTCTTCCAATGACATGGCTGGTCTCCGTTGGGAAGGCGATCGGGTGGCCCGACCCTGCCGTGGTCGACTGATTCGACCACTCGGGAGCAACGTAGAGCGATTCCGTCGGAACGGCCATTGCAGCGGGGGTGAACATCGCATTCACCCCGATGGAGCCGGCACGAGGAACGATGGACTCGCTGTGTCAGACGGATCGGCCTCGGCGAACACCCAGGCCAATGGTCAGCGCAGTGAGCACGATGGCTCCCATCAGGCCCGGGATGAGGCCGATGAGATCGC
>CAVPAQ010000025.1:0-144538 GCA_963701575.1 uncultured Acidimicrobiaceae bacterium | reverse complement strand
GGTGGACGGGAATCGAACCCGCCGGACGGGGATCACCCGTCCCAACCGCTTTGAAGGCGGCGGAGCCCACCAGGTACCCGGACACCTCCGCCTCGCACGGTATCGGCCCGATCCCGGCATCGCCCCACCCGGCGTCGAGGGAACTCTCTGACTAACGTCGTTGTGTGACCGCTCCCGTCCTGTTCTGCACCGACACGTTCTGGGACGACCGCGGTGACGAGATCGTCGCGATCGACCCGTCCGTCGAAGTGGTGCGGCTGGTCGGCACCGAACACATCACGCCGAGCGACCTCGAACGAATCACGATCGCCTACTTCTCGCCCGACGCCTGGCCGACACGATCAGCCAACTTCATCGGCACCTGTCTGCGGGCCCCGAACCTGCAGTGGCTGCAGACCTTCTCGGCAGGCACCGACTCGCCGGTGTTCGCGAGCCTCCGAGATCGAGGCGTCACCGTCACCAACAGCTCCGGCGCTTCAGCCTCTTCGATCGCTCAGACCGTGATCCTCTACCTGCTGGCGCTCAGCCGCGATCTGCCCCGCCTCGCCCGCGCTCAGGCGAGCCGAAGGTGGGAGCCGAGAGTGTCGACCGATCTGTCGAGCATACGTCTCGGGATCGTCGGGCTCGGGGCGATCGGCACTCAGGTGGCCCGGCTCGCGTCGGCGTTCGACATGGAGACGATCGGGCTCAGACGCTCCGTGCGAGGTGACGAGATCTGTGAGACCTGGGCCAACGACCGCATCGAGGACCTGCTCGGTTGGGCCGACGCGGTCGCCGTGACCGCCCCTCTCACGGAGCAGACCCGCGGCATGTTCGATGCCGCGGTGTTCGCCCGCATGCGACCCGGGGCATGGTTCATCAATGTCGGACGAGGCGAGATCGTCGACGAAGCAGCGTTGATCGACGCCCTCGTCAGCGAGCATCTGGGCGGCGCCGGGCTCGACGTGTTCGCGACGGAACCCCTCCCGGCCGACAGCCCACTGTGGGTCTTCCCGAACGTCATCATCACACCCCATTCGTCGGGGACGACCGACGTGTCGCACCGCAGACAGGTCGACATGTTCGTCGACAACTTCCGGCGCCGAACGACGGGTCAACCACTGACGAACGTCGCGTCGGACGAACTCGGTTGAGGATCACTCCAGCACGTCGATCCACGACATCGGTGGGCCGACCGTCGCTCGGATACGACGTACCCAACCGGGCAGATCGGCGGCGGCCAACGGCTCGGAAATGCCGTATCCCTGGGCGATGTCACACCCCATCTCACGCAGACGATCCAGCACCTGACGGGTCTCGACACCTTCGGCGACGACCCGCAGGCCCAGGTTGTGGCCGAGGTCGACGGTCGACTTCACGATCACCTCGTCCTGGGGATCGGTGAGCATGCCGCTCACGAAGCTCTGATCGATCTTCAGTTCGTGAACGGGAAGCCGGCGCAGGTAGCTCAACGACGAGTAGCCCGTCCCGAAGTCGTCGACGGCGAGTCGCAGTCCGACCGAGTGAAGCTCGTCGATGGTCGCTCGCGTGCGGGGCGCATCGATGAGCAGTGACGACTCGGTGATCTCGAGTGTCAGCATGGACGGGTCGACCCCGTTCGACTCGAGGTAGCCACGGACTCGATCGGGCAGCCGTGCATCGAACAGGTCGTGGGTCGACAGATTCACAGCGAGGCCCAGGGCGAGGCCCATCTCCTCGAACGTCCGCAACGTCGAGATACCCCGTGCGAGGACGAGGTCGGTGAGCTCCTTGATCAATCCCGTGTCCTCGGCGACACGAACGAACTCGGTCGGGGCCACCATGCCGCGCGTCTCGTGATTCCATCGCACGAGCGCCTCGACGCCGACGATCACCCCGGTCAGCAGGTCGAGCTTGGGCTGGTACACGACATCGAGTTGGTCGGTCTCGATCGCCGTGCGCAGGTCACCCAGCATCGAGAGCCGGGCCGGCGTGCGCCGGTCGATCTCATCGCGATACAGCTCCACTCCCGTTCGCTGCCACTTGGCGTTGTACATCGCTATGTCGGCTCGTCGCATGGGCTGCAGGGCATCGACATCATCAGCGGCGATGTCGGCGACCCCGACACTCACGGTGACGACGATCTCGAGCCCGTCGAGGTCGACCGGCCGTCCGCCCTCGCGCACACACCGCTGCGCCATCTCGAGGACCTCTGCATCGTTGTCGCGCCGGCACAGGATCGCGAACTCGTCGCCGGCCAGCCTCGCCAGCTGGTCGCCCGGCCGAAGCAGTGCGGATATTCGTCGACTGAACTGCACGAGCAGATCGTCGCCGACGTGATGGCCGAGCGTGTCGTTGACCTCTTTGAACCGATCGAGATCCAGCATCATCACGACCCAGATGCCCTCGCCGGGATCGGCGACCGCCTCCGCGACGTAGCGCTCGAACAGAGTGCGCGCCGGCAGGTCGGTGAGCGCGTCATGTCGCGCTTCGTACTCGAGCCGCTCGTGCAGCATGCCCCGCCGCAAGCTGACCGCGAGCTGCTCGGCGATACTCTTGACCCGAGCCACGTCTTCGCGGCCGAACCGAGCCTGGATGTTTCGATCGACGACAACGAGCGTGGCGAACATGGCCGATTCGTCGACGATCGGCGCCACGATCAACCCGGGAACACCAGCGCTCGACGCGATACCGAGCCGACGCAGCTGCACGGGATCGACGATCTGGACCGTGCCATCGGACAACAAGGGTTGCCATGCCGGATCGGATGCCGATTGCGGGAGTGCGACCCCGACGGTTCCGTTCAGGTGCACCGCGCAACCATCGGGGCCGAATCGAACGAGGGCCGCACTCACGCCGCGCGTCAAACGGACGACCTCTGACACTGCGACGTCACCGATCTCGTTGACGTCGAGCGTGGCGCCGACGCGGCCCGTGAAGCCGTGCAGGGCATCGAGATCACGGAGCTCTTGACGGAGCTCGCCATACGACTTCAGCACGTACCACACGCCCGCCGCCGGAAGCGCGGCGAGCAGGGCGAGCCACGGTTCGATCAGTGCCAGGGCGATGGTCATGGCAGCGACGACGGCGTTGACGGTATACATCCACCATGTCTCGCGGATCTCGCCCACGATCCGTTCGAGTGCCCCACCCTCGAAGCGCGAAATCGCGATCGAGATCAGCATCGAAGTGAGAGGGGCGACAGCGATGAGCGTCACCGTTGTCGCCACGACGATCAACGCCGAGGATTCGCCCCAGCGGTCGAGGATGCCGCGGAACACGAGCATCGCAAGGGTGATCTCGGCCATGAAGATCGCAACGTTGAAGAGCAGCTTGTGTGGCGCGTTCTTGCGGGCGAGGATCAGCACCGGAAGCGTCAGCGGCAAGCGTGCGATGACAGCGGCCAGCGGCGAGAGGAATACGAGCGCAAATGCAGTGGGGATCTCGGACAGCCCGAACGAGATGCCCTCCCGTCGAAACTGCACGTTGAACACGGTGTACTCGAACAGCCCGAACAGGCACATCGTGACGATGAATGCCCACGGGCCGGCCGGCCGGATCGCCTCACTGCGGTCCGGTATCGCCGCGTAGAGGGCAGCCGCTGCGGCCAGGGCCAAGGCAGCGATGCACACGACCTGGAACTCGGCACGGCGAATACCCGAACGGTGTCGGGGTTCGGTGGCGAGGTTCTGCGCGGCGTCCTGCATCAACAGCGAACTCCTGTCCGGATGTCGTGCAACCTAGCGGCTCGCACGCGAACGGGGCACGACCGACGAGCGCGGCGACCCCGTCTCCCCGATTCAGGAGCTCATCACGTCCACGAACTACTCATCCACGAACTACTCATCCACGAACTACTCATCCACGAACTACTCATCCACGAACTACTCATCCACGAACTACTCATCCACGAACTACTCATCCACGAACTACTCATCCACGAACTACTCATCCACGAACTACTCATCCACGAACTACTGGAAGGGTCGAGGTGGACCGTCATCACGCCCGGTGCAGTCGGGACCGAAACGTTGGCGTCGGCCGGCGTCCATGTCTGGGTGGCGGCGATCGGATCGACGGTCGCTGCCGCCGCGATTTCGAGAGCACCAGCACCGATCACGGCCGGATCGCCGTCGTCGACCGGTGTCGTCGTGCTGATCAGCACCTGCTTCACCTGGTCGGGCGAAAGCTCTGGTCGGGCATCGAGCAGCAGGGCGACGGCGCCGGCGGTGACGGCCGACGATTGTGACGATCCGCTGGCGAGGAACCGCTGGGCGTCGACGTACCCCTCCGGGTGCTCGAGGTCGGCGTAGCTACCGGGGGCCCTCAGGCTCTCGATGTGGGCGCCCGGCGCTGCGAGATCGGGATTGCGAACACCGTCGCCACTGCTGGCCCACGCAGCGGTCGTCATCCCGTCATCGGTTGCCTCGAGGCCCCCGACTGCGATCACATACGGGTCGGTGGCCGGCGAGGCGAGACCGCCGGAATCGACACCTCCGTTCCCGGCGGCCGTGACCACGACGATTCCGGCATTCCACGCGCGTTCGACGGCGGCGGCCAACGGATCGGTCAGGTAGGACTCGCCGAGATCGCCACCGAAAGCCAGGCTCACGACCCGGATGTCGAGTTCGTCGGCGTTGGCGATCACCCAGTCGATCCCGGTGATCAGACTCGACAGCGAGACCTCTCCGTCACGACCGGCCACCTTGACCGACACGATGCCGGCGTCGGGTGCGACACCCAGGAACCACTCGGGATGATCGGCGGCGAGCGCCGGATCGGCGCCGATCTCGCGACCGGCGATGATGCCGGCAAGATGTGTGCCGTGGCCGAACGAGTCGACGTAGGCCGTCGATGAGTCGAACTGCTCACCGCTGAGGTCCACGGCGGCCACCAGCTTTCCGTCGGCTCCGATCTCCGGTACCGCAGCGACACCGGTATCGATCACGGCAACGTTGATGCCTGCGCCGGTGAACCCTTGCGCCCACAGCGCTCGCGCTCCGATGTCGTCGACGACGCGGTACATCGAACCGAGCGGCACATCTGCCGCGACGGGCTGGGCGACTGCGCTCGGACCATCGTCGAGGTGTGCCATTGCCACCGCGCCGCCGGCGATCATCGAGACAGCTGCCGCGGCAGCGAGATACGCACCCCGAGACGCCCGATCGGTTGCGGGACGCGGCCCCTTCCACACGCGGCCACGGCGCACGACGGCGAGCGTCGACGCCTCCACTTCCGGCGTCGAACTCTCGGTGATCATCGTCATCTGGTGCACCTTCGGGTCGTAGGGGCGGACTCGAGCTATTCCGTGATATCGGTGTCGCAGCTAGGCCCCTTGATGCGCTTGACGAAAGCTTGAGAACCGGCGCCCGGAGCCACCACCCAACGATGTGTTCTGACGGGCGTCACGCCAGCGAGTGAACGCGGCGACGTTCGGGTATCGTTCGTTGCTCCGGCTTCCCCTCCCCACCATCAACGTGCGGAGGAACCATGATCACGCTCTGCTGGGCCGCCAAGGGCGGCAGCGGTACCACGGTCATCACGGCGGCTATGGCGCTCGCCACCACCGAGCCCACCCTGATTCTCGACCTCGACGGCGATCAGCCTGCCGTCTTCGGCCTGCCCGATCCGGACGGTCCCGGGGTTCACGACTGGCTTCGTTCCGAGGCTGAGCCGGCCCGTCTGTCCAGCCTGGAGATCACGATCGAGCACGCCACTGCGCTCGTCCCGGCCGGCGCCGTGGCGTCGGCCGAGCCGGGACGGTGGGCGTTGCTGAGCCAGGTGCTGCGCCACGAACGGCGCCGGGTCATCGTCGACGCCGGCACACGGGAACCACCGCGAGCGCTGTTCGACGTCGCCGACCAGAGGTGGCTCGTCACACGGCCGTGCTACCTGTCCTTGCGAGCTGCGATCGCTCAATCGTGCCGGCCTTCGGGCGTCGTGCTGATCGACGAGCCGGGGCGTGCGCTGCGAGCTGACGACGTCGAAACCAGTCTGGGTGCGCCGATCGTCGCGTCCACACTGCTCGATCCTGCGATCGCCCGGGCGGTCGATGCCGGTCTGCTCGTCGCCCGGCTACCGAGTGGGCTCCGCCGACAACTCCGCGCTGCGGCATGATGCCGCTCGACGCACTCCATGCACTCGTCGACCGCGTCTGCGCAAGCGCCTCCGAGGTGCACGGTGATGTGCGGGTCGTCGTCGCGGAACAGGTCGACCGCCTCGCCCCGCTCGCCACGCCACGCGAGCGCGAGTTGGCGATCGCCCGAGCGACCGCTCGCCTCGACGGCCTCGACGCCCTCGAGGAACACCTCAGCGATCCCTCCATCGACGAGGTCATGGTCAACCGTGGCCGGGAGGTCTGGGTCGATCGCGACGGCGTCCCACGCCGTATGCCCGACCTGCCCGATGGCGCCATCGACATCGTGCTCGAACGCGTCCTGGCGCCGCTCGGCAAACGCCTCGACCGATCGACCCCGATCGTCGACGCCCGGCTGGCCGACGGGGCACGGGTGTGCGCAGTGGTTGCTCCGATCGCCGTCGACGGCACCACCGTCTCGATTCGCCGCCATCGTGCCCGCCGGATCGCTCTCGACCGATTCGCAGATCGGCCGACGATCGCATTGCTCGCGGAAATCGTCGAGCAGCGCGCCAACGTCCTGGTCACTGGTGCCACGTCGTCGGGCAAGACCACCCTGCTCGCAGCACTTGTCGGGCTCGCGAATCCCCACGACCGCCTGGTGGTCCTCGAGGACACCTCCGAGCTCGTGCTCGGCGGGCAGCATGTGGTCCGGCTCGAGTCCAGGGCGGCCGGCGTCGACGGCGTCCGACCGATCGGCATGACCGAACTCGTGCGAACCGCGCTGCGGTTGCGGCCAGATCGTCTGGTGGTCGGCGAATTCCGCGGTGACGAGGTGGTCGCCGTCGTCCAGGCGCTCAACACCGGTCACGACGGCTCGCTGTCGACGTGCCATGCGAACAGCGCGCTCGACGGGCTGCGCCGGATGGAAACGCTGGTGCTGCAAGCCTCACCCACCTGGCCACTCGCTGCGATCCGGCGCCAGATCAGCCGCTCGGTCGACGTCGTCGTCCACCTGCGGCGCGAGCCCGACGGCCGACGCGTGATCGCCGAGGTGGTCGAGGTAATCGAGAGTGACGACGAACCCACCGGACGCTGCCTCCTCAGCGGCGGCGCCGTCATCGACACGTTCGGGCGGGGCCGGCGATGATCCCGATCCTGGTCGGGACGCTCGTGATGCTGGTGGGCGGACAGCTTCGCCTGCGACCGCGCGCCCGAATCGCCGCGGAACGGGCTGTCACCGCGACGTCGCCCACCGATCGTCGTGCGTTCACCGGCCCCCGGTTCGCACGCGTCGCGGCGGCGCGACGACTGGCGCTGCCAGCCGAGGAAGTCGCCGCCTGGTGCGACGCGCTCGCACGGGCGGTGAGTGCTGGATCCGCGCTCACCGCAGCCGTTCGCGAGGTCGAGCCTCCGGCCTCCTGCGCAGACGCGGTCGCCGCGATTCGACTGGCACTCCGACGCGGTCTGTCACTGCGCGACGCATGTGCCGTACCGGCCGCGTCACCCAACCTCGACGCGGCGCTCACCGTGCTGCGGGCGTGCGCCGCCCACGGCGGTCCCGCGGCCGAGCCACTCAGCCGCGCGGCTGCGATGCTGCGCGCCCGCGCCGCCGACGCCGCCGAACGCCGCACCCACAGTGCCCAGGCACGCCTGTCGGCGGTGGTCATGACGGCCCTGCCGATGTGCATGCTGGCTCTGCTCCTGCTCACCTCCGGGGCCGTCCGTCACGTTCTCGCCTCACCCTTGGGGATCGGAACGGTCCTGCTCGGGGCGGGACTCAATCTGCTCGGCTGGCGATGGATGACGCGTCTGATCGATGGACCCCGGCCATGAGGCGATCACAACGGCGCCGCACGAGTCGGGCGCTCGAGTCGCTACCCGATGCGATCGAGCTGCTCGTTCTCGCAATTCGTTCGGGCTTGTCGCCGGCCACTGCGATCGAGGCGATCACCGGTCAGATTCCGGCCCCACTGGTCGACGCGTTCGAAGAGGTGGTCCATCGGCTCCACCGCGGGCAACGACTGGCCGACGCACTCGAGGTCTTCCCCGAACGGTTCGGCCCAGCCGCCGCGGGCTTCTCCGACGCGCTGGCTGCGGCCGACCGGTTCGGCCTCCCGATCGAACCGGTCCTCGACCGACTCGCCATGGATGTGCGCACCGACAGACGCCGTTACGCCGAGCGCCACGCCCGAACACTGCCCGTGAAGCTGTCGTTCCCGCTCGTGGTCTGCACCCTGCCCTCCTTCGTGCTGCTCGCCATCGTCCCGGCGGTGATGGGAGCGCTCTCGACGTTGCGCGGCTCGGTGCCGTAACCGTCCGATCGACACGTATCCGCTCTGCCGCCACGGCACAACTGCCATCCAACCCGGCAACCCAGGCCGGCCCATCCAACCGAACAACCCCAAGAGGTACCGCAATGTATGAACTGATCCATATTCTCAGGTCCCGCCCTCGCTGGAGCGACGACAGCGGCCAGGCCACCACCGAGTACGCGCTCGTCCTGCTCGCTGCAGCCCTGGTCGGCGTGCTCGTGATCGGCTGGGCGACCGCCGGCGGCGGTGCCGCAGCAATCGCCCGGCTGTTCGACAGCGTGATCCAGTCGGTCATCGATCAGGTCTGACGCGTGCGGCGCTCGCAACGACCGCGCCACGTTGTGCCGGGTCGTCGGCGTGACACAGGTCAGGCGGCGGTCGAGTTCGCGATCGCGCTACCGCTCGTCGCCGTGCTCGTGCTCGGAATCATCCAGATCGTCGTGGTCGCCCGCGATCAGATCGCGCTCGAGCTGGCAGCACGCGACGGTGCGCGGGCAGCTGCGGTCGCCGCCGACGCCACGTCGGCGGCAGACCGTGGCGCCCGAGCGGCCACCACGCTGCGGCCCATCGAGGTCGCGACATCGGTCGCTGCGCACCGAGTGACCGTGACCGTCAGGCACACCAACACGACCGGTGTGCCCTTGATCGGAGCGCTGATGCGTGATGTCGAGCTCACGGCGAGCGTCACGATGGCCCGCGAGCCGCCATAGATCGCAGCGTCGGCAGATCGCCGATACCTTCGGGTCGATGGATCTCGAGCTCACCACGACGATGGTCGGTACACGGCTCGTCGTCGCGCTCACCGGTATCGCCGATCTCTCGACCGCCCCGCTGTTGCACGATCACCTGCGACGCACCTGCGCGGGCCATCCGGCCGAAACGATCGTGCTCGATCTCGACGGACTGATAGCGATCGACGACGCGGCACTCGGATTGCTGCTGGGCGCAGCCGCCCGCGCCCGCGAAGCCGGCGGCGATCTCGAGCTGGTCTGCACCAACGAACGGGTGCGGGCGCGGCTCGCCTCCACTCGCCTCGACCGCTGCGTCACGGTCCGCGCCGCAATCGCCTGACGTGGCCGGTCGCATGAGCGGCTAGAAACGGCGAATGAAACCGCATCGCTGCGATCGCACACACGCTTCGAAACCAGCGTCGGCCTGGAGCGCTGCATGAACGCCGGCCAGCCGTACACAGCCGTCATCTTCACGTCCCGACACTCCGGGCTCGACCCGGATGGCTATGCCAAGGCTGCCGAACGAATGGAACAACTCGCCGCCGAGCAACCCGGTTACCGCGGGATCGAGAGCGCCCGTAACCCCGACGGGCTCGGCGTCACCGTGTCGTACTGGGACACCGACGCCGATGCCAAGGCATGGAAGCAACACAGCGAACACCTCGCGATCCAACAGCTCGGGCGCGAACGTTGGTACGCGTGGTACCGCCTGCAGGTGGCGACCGTCGAGCGAGAGTACGAGTTCGGCTCGCCGACGCACCGAGCGCAGATCCTGCACATCGCGGTACCCGCCGATTGGGCACAGGCCGTAGACGCCGACGAATACCGGGTGAGCACGCGAGGTGTGAGCCTGGAGCAGGAGGGTTTCATCCACTGCTCGTTCGCCGGTCAACTCGAGGGTGTTGCGAACCGTTTCTACGCAGACCTGACGGACCTCGTACTGCTGCACATTCAGCCCGACCTGCTCGACGTCGAAGTCCGCGTCGAGCCGCCGGCCGACGGTGTGGCCGAGCTCTTCCCGCACGTGTACGGTCCGATCCCGACGGCCGCGGTCACCGCCGTCACGCCGTGGCGCCGTGGCGATGACGGCACCTGGCACCGCCCCACCGGGGTGTGATTCCGGTCAGGGGCCGGAGAAGATGCCGGTGTTGTCGCTTTCGAGCGTGTCGTAGTACGTGACCTTCGGGTCGTAGGAGGCGGCCGCAGCTTCCCAGCTCGCCAGCTCTTTGCGACCGACGACGAACCAGTGCACCTCGTCGGGGCCATCGGCGAGTCGCAACGTGCGCTGGCTGGCGTACATACGGGCCAGCGGCGTCCACTGCGAGACACCGGTCGCTCCGTGCATCTGGATCGCCTCGTCGACGATGTGACACGTGCGAATCGGCACCATCGCCTTCACGGCGCTGACCCACACGCGGGCCTCGGCGTTGCCGAGCACATCCATCGCCTTGGCGGCAGTCAGCACCATGCGACGGCACGCCTCGATCTCGATCCGTGCCTTGGCGATCACTTCGACGTTGCGACCGAGGTTCGAGATCCGCTTGCCGAACGCCTCACGGCTGAGCCCCCGCTGGGCCATGAGCCCGAGCGCGCGTTCGGCTGCTCCCACCGAACGCATGCAGTGATGGATGCGGCCAGGGCCGAGCCGAACCTGGGAGATCTCGAACCCGCGGCCCTCGCCGAGCAACATGTTCGAATCGGGCACGCGCACATCGTTGAAGCGGATGTGCATGTGGCCGTGCGGAGCGTCGTCCTCGCCGAACACGTGCATCGGCCCGACGATCTCGACTCCGGGCGTGTCGCGGGGAACGAGGATCTGCGATTGACGCTCGTGCACCGGTCCATCCGGGTTGGTCTGGAGCATCACGATGAAGATCTTGCAGCGCGGGTCACCGGCACCGGACGCGTAGTACTTCTCGCCGTTGATCACCCATTCGCCGCCGTCCTTGACGGCCTTGCACGCGATCTGCTTCGCATCGGACGACGCGACGTCGGGCTCGGTCATCACGTAAGCCGACCGGATCTCGCCGTTCAGCAATGGCTTCAGCCACTGCTCTTTCTGCTCGGGTGTGCCGACTCGCTCGAGCACCTCCATGTTGCCGGTGTCCGGCGCTGCACAGTTCAGGCACTCGGAGGCGATCGGGTTCTTGCCGAGCTCCATGGCGATGTATGCGTAGTCGAGGTTCGAGAGGCCCTCGCCGGTCTCGGCGTTGGGGAGGAAGAAATTCCAGAGCCCTTGGGCCTTGGCCTTGTTCTTCATCGATTCGAGCAGCTCGAGCTGGCCGTCGCCGTAGCCCCACCGCTCGGCGCGGCCCTCGCCGAGGCGGAAGAACTCGGCGGTGTTCGGCTCGACCTCTTCGGCGATGAACTTCTTGACGGCTTCGTACAGGGGCTTCGCCTTGTCGGACATCCGCAGGTCGTACATCTCAACGGTGGACTCGAGTGCTGTCATCGCCACTCCCTCTCATGGTTTGGCTCATTGCCTGGCTCATTGCTTGGCCCGTGCTCGGCTCGTGCTCGGCTCGTCAGGGCAACGGCGACGAACTTAGTGAGCTGTGCGGCCGGGCGCCCCATCCGAGCGACAGCAGTGACCGGCGTCCGGCCGAGGCTGGGGGACGAGGTGCTCGACGTTCAGCGCGGTCGCCGTTGGTTGCGACGGTCGCCCCGCCGAACGAACCGTTCCTGCTCGGCCTCGAGCGCCGCTTCCTCGGCGATCAGGCGCTCGAGGCTTGCCAGCCGCGCCGGGTCGAGCTCGCCTTTCGCCACGGCCAGCTGTACCGCGCAGCCCGGCTCTCGATCGTGCTTGCAGTCGCGGAACCGGCAATGGTCGGTGAGCGCGAACACGTCGGCGAATGCCCGCTCGATGCCATCGCCCGACAGCCACAGGCTGACCGCCCGGACCCCGGGGGTGTCGATCAGCCAGCCCTCACCCCGCAGCCGCAACAGCTGCGCGGCGACCGTGGTGTGACGTCCGCGCTGATCACCTTCACGAACGGCCGCCGTGTGCATGATCTGGTCGTCGAGCAACGCATTGACCAGCGTCGACTTTCCCACTCCCGATGCACCCAGGAACGCGAGTGTCCGGTTTCCGCGGGCGTAGTCGCGGATCGGTTCGAGGCCGATTCCGGCCAGACCGCTCGCCAGCAACACGGGCACGCCGAGCGCCACGTCGACCAGCTCGGATCGGGTCGGCTCAGGGTCGTCGACGGTGTCGACCTTCGTCAGCAACACCACCGGCTCGGCGCCCGAGTCGAAGGCCAGCACCAGCTCGCGTTCGAGCCGTCGTTGATTGGGCGGCAAGCCGAGCGCGTGGACGAGGAAGACCACGTCGATATTGGCCGCCAGGGCATCGGCTTCGAACCGGTCGCCCTCGAACGAGGCCCGACGCACGAAGGCCGACGTGCGCTCGATGATGTGGTCGATCCGTTCGCCATCGGCCGACGGCACCACCCAGTCCCCGATCGCGACATCGACGAACAGATTGCGCAGGCGCGCAGGCCGATCATCGGCAGCGTGGCGCATCACGGTGCTCCAACCACGGTCGATGCGTGCGACCCGTCCCGGCGATCCGGGCGCGCCGATCGACTCCCACGACGCCTGTAGAGCGTCGTTCCAGCCGAGCGCGGGATCGGGCATCACGAGCCGAACGGTACCGGACACGCGATCACGACCGTGGCGGGGTTCACCGCCGTCGGCGCGAGCCCGGCCGTACACCGGGACGGTGTTCGCGGTGCCGAGCCGTCCGATCCCGACCAGCATTCGTTCGTCGACCGCGTACGACCCGGACTGCGCACGACGACCATGCACCCCGTCCCTCTCCGACCGACGATCCCATGCCCCGATGGTGGGCCGCGCACGGGTACCGGCAGACGCCGCCGAACACCGTCGCACCGCCGGCCGGTGGTGACTTCCCACCTCCGTGCGGGTGGTCTTCGCGGGTTTCGGAGGCACACTCCCATCCGGGCGGCTTGACAAGACGGCCGTTCATCACCTAGCCAAAGGCAGCTATGGCGAAGCCACTCGTCGTCGTGGAGTCACCCGCGAAGGCCAAGACCATCTCCAAGTTCCTCGGCGACGCATACGACGTGCGCGCCTCGGTGGGCCACGTCGCCGACCTGCCCAGCAAGGGCTTGAACATCGACGTCGACAACGGCTTCAAGCCCACGTACGAACTCACCGAACGCGGCAAGATCGTCGTGAAAGACCTGCGTGCGGCGCTGAAGGACGCTTCGGAGCTGTATCTCGCAACCGACGAGGACCGCGAGGGTGAAGCGATCTCGTGGCACCTCGTCGAGTACCTCAAGCCGAAGGTCCCCGTGAAGCGCATGGTGTTCCACGAGATCACCAAGGCTGCCATCGATCACGCCATCGACAACCCGCGCGGCATCGACTACGGGCTCGTCGACGCGGCCGAGACGCGCCGCATCCTCGATCGCCTCTACGGCTACGAGGTATCACCCGTGCTCTGGCGCCGGGTCAACCGGGGCCTCTCGGCCGGCCGAGTGCAAAGTCCGTCGATTCGGCTGATCGTCGAGCGTGAGCGCGAACGCATCGCCTTCGTCGCTGCCGACTACTGGGACATCGACCTCGTCAGCGCGACCGCACCGGTGTTCGACGCCAAACTGGTCGAGGTCAACGGCGCCCGGATCGCGTCCGGCAAGGATTTCGACGACCGCGGACAGGTCAGCGCCAAGGCGACACCGCTCGACGAGCAGCGGGCACGGGCGCTCGCGGCAGGGCTCGAGCAGGCCACCTTCTCGGTGCGATCGGTCGAGGAGAAGCCCTACCGATCCTCGCCCAAGCCACCGTTCATGACATCCACGCTCCAGCAGGAGGGCGGGCGCAAATTGCGCCTGTCGGCCTCGCAGGTCATGCGTCTTGCACAGGGCCTGTACGAGCGCGGCTTCATCACCTACATGCGTACCGACAGCGTCACGCTCAGCGACGAGGCCATGCAGGCGACGCGCGCGTCGATCGTCTCCGAGTACGGCCAGAACTTCCTGTCACCGCAACCCAAGCTGTACACCTCGAAGTCGAAGAACGCCCAGGAGGCGCACGAGGCAGTGCGCCCCACCACGCCGTACCGCACGCCGCAGCAGGTGCAAGCCGAGCTCAACAGCCAGGAGTTGTCCCTGTACCGCCTGATTTGGCAGCGCACGCTGGCATCGCAGATGGCGGACGCCACGGGTTTCACCGTCAGCGTGCGGCTTGGTGCGATCTCCGAACACGAGCAGACCGATTGCGAGTTCAACGCGTCGGGCACCACGATCACCTTTCCGGGTTACCGGGCGGTCTATGTCGCCGCCGACGACGACGGCGACGGTTCGAAGGAAGCGCTGCTGCCGCCGTTGGCCCAGGGCGAGGTCGTGCCGATCGAGTCGCTGACGCCCAACGGCCACACCACCTCGCCGCCGGCCCGCTACACCGAGGCGTCGCTCGTGAAACGCCTCGAAGAGCTCGAGATCGGCCGTCCGTCGACGTGGGCCTCGATCATCCAGACCATCCAGGACCGCGGCTATGTGTGGAAGAAGGGCCAGGCACTCGTGCCAACGTGGACCGCCTTCGCGGTGGTCGGCCTGCTCGAACAGCACTTCAGCGATCTCGTCGACTACGAGCTCACGGCCAAGATGGACAACGACCTCGACGAAATCGCCCACGGCCGCCAGCAGAAGGATCAGTGGCTACAACGTTTCTACTTCGGCGACGACGCGCAGTTGCCGGGGCTCAAGCACATCGTCGAGGAGAACCTCGACAAGATCGACGCCGCCGTGATCAACACGTTTCCGCTCGGCGTCGACGACAACGGTGTGTTGATCGTCGCCAAGCCGGGCAAGTACGGGCCGTACGTCAAGCGCGGCGACGACACCGCCAGCGTGCCCGAAGACCTCGCGCCCGACGAGCTGACCGTCGCCAAGGCGCTCGAGCTGTTGGCCCTGCCCAAGAGCGACGAACCGATCGGCGAACTCGACGGCTATCCGGTGTTCGCCAAGAACGGCCGCTACGGGCCATACGTCCAGTGGGGTGCGCCCGACGACCTCCCGCCCGGCCTCGAGAAGCCGAAGATGTCGAGCCTGCTCCAGCACATGACGCTCGACCAGATCACGCTCGACGATGCCGAGAAGCTGTTGCAGTTGCCGCGTTCGCTGGGGCAGGACCCGGTCGACGGCAAGGAGATCGTTGCCAACAACGGCCGTTACGGGCCGTACGTCGTGAAAGAGAAGGACTTCCGTTCGATCGATTCGGAACAGCAGCTGTTCACGATCACGCTCGAGGAAGCGTCGGCGATCTTCAAACTTCCCAAGGTGTTCAAGCGCGGTGGCACGAACATGGCCGCCAAAGGCCCGCTGCGCGAGTTCGGCACCGATCCCGTCAGCGAACGGCCCGTCGTCGCCAAGGACGGTCGGTTCGGTGTGTACGTGACCGACGGCGAGACGAACGCGTCGATCGGCAAGGGCGACCGGATCGAAGAGATCAGCCCCGAGCGAGCGTACGAACTGCTGGCGATCCGCCGTGAGGCTGTCATCGCCAAGGGTGGTGTGGCCAAGAAGCGCCCGGCCAAGAAGTCCGCCGCCAAGAAGTCCGCCGCCAAGAAAGCAACGGCAAAGAAGTCCGCCGCCAAGAAGGCCGCGGCACAGCAGAAACCCGCCAGTTAGCCGTCGCCCGGTCATCGCCACGCATCACCGGTGATGGCCGCTGACACGCGTGACTCGATCATCTCGCTGGCGAAGCCCGCGATCGAGAGCCCGACGGCACGGTCCGCGTCCTGCCCGGTGTCCAAGACGGTTACAACCGCACGGGTCTGCGAGGAGGGTGAACGCAAGCTCGCTTTCGACGTGCCGCATTCGTTCTACGACGAGCTCGCCGATTGACCCGACAGGTCAGGCACATCGCATGATGCGCGGTCCGGCGACGCACATCCAACGACGGGTCCCGCGACGTCCGACCTGTCGGAACTCGACCGCTGATCGCCCGCGAACAGCCGTGAGCACTCGAAAATGACGTTTCGCTGACGCTCGCATGAGCGTATGGTCGAAGCTGCGTGCTGGGGACGGCACGTCGCTCGGCGGGAGGAGGTCAGATGTCAGTACGAGATCCTCGGGCCATTCGGACCCGAATAGTGATGGCCTGTGCGGCAACCGCAATCGTATTCTTGGCCGGTGGGGTCACGCTCGGGCACGCAGCGTCCGAACCAGTCGACACCGACGGCGACGGACAACTCGACGACTTCGACGGTGACGGCAGCCCTGACGACGATGACGGTGACTGCATCCCCGACGACCACGACGGCAACGGCGTTCCCGATGCGGTCACGACGCCCTTCGAATGCTTGCAGGGCGAAGGGGGCACGCTCCCCGAATCGCTGACGCTGCAACAGATCAGTGTGCTGCTGAGCGACGTCTACGACGCCGAAACGGGTATTCCCGACACCGACGGTGACGGGTTCCCCGACATCCCGCGCCTGACCGACCCGGCAACCGGCGCTGACCTCGGACCCGACTGGGACGTGCTCGACCGCCTGCTCGGCGAGCCGGGCGAGCGCGATCTGCTGCAGCTGCCCGACAACCAGATCAACGAACTCCTCCTGGAACAAGAGGACATCAACAACGTCGAGTTCGTCGATCCCGACACCGGCGAGATCCGCTTGGTCGCGACCACCGAAGCCCTGGAGCGGACGCTGGGCCAGATCAACAGCGCACGCGGCGACAAGGGCTTGATCAGCGGGTCGGGTTCGACCCTACGGGGCCCGTGCATGGGACAGGCCTGGTCGTACGACAGCGACGGCCGGCCGCTCGACGTGGCATGGGACTGGGACCGCGATGGCCCACCGATCGGGCGATCGGACGTTTCGTCTCCCGACTCGAACCCCGAACAGTCGTTCACCTCCGAGCGGCCGTTCCGGGTCCACGTCGACGGCGCAGTGATCTACACGGGCGTCGCCGGAGGCCTGTCGGCGGGCTCCGGCCCGATCGACCACGACTGGTTCATCCAGCTGAAGTTCCTCGGTTTCGCGGCCACGAACGTCGACTCGGGCGGCGACCCGAACAGCAGCGGTGAGAATCGCAACCTCGGCGCCGTCAACCTGAACGAGGACCTCCCTGCACCCGCGAAGGTGAGCGGCCTCGTGGCCGCCAACGCCCAGATGAGCGCGCCATCATCGGGCTCCGAGAACGCGGTCGAGGGCAATCCCAATCCGTTCTTCTGTATCGGGTCAGGTTTCGTCGACATGCAGGGCGGGCTTCCGCTGACCGCACCCGGCGTTGCGTTGCTGTTCCTCGCCACCGTCGGGATGTTGTTCAACGCCCGACCCGCCCGGACCTGGGGAGGTGCGTGATGACCACGGAGACGATCAAGCGCCATCCGATCCGCGGGTTCTTCTACGGAATCGTGTTCGGCCTCGGTCTGGCGCTGCTCGCCATCGGCCAGGGGTGGGCGGCGCTGGGCACCCTACCGCCGGCCGTCCTGCTCGTCGTGGGCATGGTGATCGGGACGCTCTGGGGGCTCTTCGCCCCGGCCAAGAAGCCCAAGGGTGAACCACCTCCCGCACCGGTAGAGGTCGCCCAGGTCGACCCCGCGGCGCCGGTCGCGGATGCGCCGGCCGTGGATGCTCCGGTCATCGATGCCGTGGTCCCCGAAGCCCCCGAGGCGGCGGCGGGTACCGAGCCCGACGGCGGAGCGGACCCCGTGCCGTCAGGCGATGACGACGCCTGACGTGCGGCAACAGCTCGGGACCAGCAGTTCGGGAACCGGATACGCGAACGAGCCCGGATCGAAAGATCCGGGCTCGTTCGCCTTCCTCGATTCGCGGGGCTGGATTCGCAGGGGTGGATTCGCGGGGATCCGGCGAAACCGGGCGACCCTGCCGCTCAGGCCTCGTTGACGAGCAGGGCGGTCACCATGCCGAACATACCGTCATCACGCTCGGCGTGGGTGAGGATGTGGCAGTGCCAGGCCCACACACCGGGGTCGGTCAACTTGTAAAGCACCGTATAACGCTCGCCAGGCGCGATGTTGATGGTGTCGCCGGGCACGGGCACCAGCAGCTCTTTGCCGTCCTTGGCGATGATCCAACCGAGCGGCTGGTGGAGGTGCATCGGATGTGCCTGGAGGCCCTCGTTCTGATAGTGCACCATGAGCGTGTCGCCGACGGTGCCGCTGTACATCTCGGTGGCGGGGAAGCTCTTGCCGTTCAGGCTGAGACCGATCACGCCGGCGTCGTTGAGCGTCATCTCGATCGTCTGGTCGGGTGTCGCCTTGAAGCCCTGGTCGAGCAGCACATCGGGTGTCTGCATCTGACCGATGGTGAACGTACCGAACAGGCCGTCGAGCACCTGGCTGGCTCCGTTGTGCGAGTGGTAGATGCCGACCGCCGGCTCGAGCGCCTCGAACTCGTACACGAACTCGTCGCCCGGGTTCACGACACCTTGGGTGTACGGCGGCACGCCGTCCATCGCGTTCGGCACCCTGATCCCGTGCCAGTGGATCGTGGTCGGTGTCGGGAGCTCGTTCTTGAGGATGACACGCACCATGTCGCCGACCTCGACGTGGATCGAGGGTGCGGGAACCGTGCCGTTGTATGTATACGCCTCGACGATCTTGCCCGGCTCGACCTCCCAGTCGGCGAGCTGTGCGGTGACCACGAACTGCTTGTAGCCGTCGACCATCTCGAAGTCGAGTGGCCTGCCGCCGAACTCGGTCTTCGCCTCGCCCCCGAGCGACTCGGGCAGGAACCGAACCGCCCGCTCGTCCATGGCGGTCTGCATCTCTTCCCACGTGTCGAAACCGTGGAAGTGGTCGACCTCGCCGTCGGAGGTGGCCGAGCCGGTATACGGTCCGGCCTCTGCGTTCATGATGATGTGCAGGTTGCCGTTCATGCCGGCCTCGTTGTGACCGGGGATCTCGCAGAACATGTTGTAGACGCCGACCGCCAGCTCACCGAGCTCGAGGTCCTGCGACTCGCCCGGCTGGAGGTCCTTCGTGCGGCTGCCGAGAATGTTGATGTTGTGCACCTGGGAGTCGACGTTGGTGACTCGGACGATCACCTCACCGGGTGGCGCCATGATGTGCTCGGGCGACAGCTTGAGCGCCCCCAGATCCAACTCGATCACCGAGACCTCGCCCGTCCCGTCGCTGCCGGCGGCCTGTTCCGGGGCACCGACACGCCCGATTGCGAAGAACCCGAGGAAGAGGGCTGCCACGGCGATCGCCATCGCAGCCCAGTTCAAGAATGAGCGGTCGTCTGAGGTCATAGTCGGACAGTCTTACTCGACCGGCGTGCTCGATCCAAGGGACAAGGGGCGGGCCTCGTAGGGACCAAAGTCCCAACTTTCGCCCGCGACCCCATCAGACCTCACGGTGGACGCCCTGCGAGATGGCCGTCAGTACGGTACCGACCAGCGCAACACGGCGCCGCGGCCTTCGGGGCGCGCTTCGAGCGTGCAAGTGCCGCCGAAGCTGGCTGCCCGGCTCTGCAGGTTCGACAGGCCGTGCCCACCCCGCAAGGCCGCCTCGTCAGCCGGCGGACCCGTGCCGTTGTCGGTGACGGTCATCTCGACCGACTTGTCGACCACCGACACCACGACGTGGGCGAGCGATCCGTGCGAGTGTCGCGCCACGTTGCCGAGCGCCTCGCGCATCGAAGCCACCATCTCGGTGCGTACCTCGTCGCTCATCACCGACTCGACCGGGCCTTCGAGCCGAAGCGACGGGGTGAACCCGAGCACCCGGCTGGCCTGCGCGACGACATCGGCGAGCTCTTGTCCGAGCGCGCCGCGATGGCTGGATGTTCCGAGCGTGAACACGATGGTGCGGACTTCGGAGATGATCCGATCGATGTCGTCGATCACCACCTCGAGCTTGGCAGCCGTGGTCTCGTCCGTACCGGCAACGGTCGCCTGGACGGCGAGGCCCATTCCGTAGAGGTGCTGGAGTACCACGTCGTGCAGATCGCGCCCGATCCGCTCGCGTTCGGCGACGAGCGCGAGTTGTTCGTTGGCAGCGATCAGGCGGCGGTTGCTCTCCAACCGGTCGCTGATCTCGCGAACCGCGGTGATGACATAGCGATCGCCGTGCTCGAACGGGCTCAGCGAGATCTCGACCGGCACGTTGACACCGTCGGTCCGTTGCAGCGCCAGCTCGAGGCCCGCCCCCATGGGGCGCTGGGCCGGAGCGCTGGTGTACCCGTCGCGCAAGCCGGCATGGCGGCTCCGTACCACTGCGGGAACGAGATCGTCGACATTCGTCCCCACCAGGTCATCCGACAAGGCGAGCTGGTGCATCGATCGATTGGCGTACACGATCACCCCATCGTGGCCGACGATGAGCACGCCGTCGGGCGCCAGTTCGACTGCGTGTGTCAGGAGCGCAGGGTCGGCTGGCGTCGTCACAGCGATACGGTATCGGTCGCATCGGCGGCGGCGTGGCACCTGCCGCGAATATCGATCGTGACCAAGGTCCCTTGCATTGGTTGAGCAGACAAGGAACACTGCGAACATGAGTCCCCACATCACTGCGTTCTTGATGGACGATCACGAAGTCGTCCGCCAGGGCGTTCGAGCATTGCTGGAATCGACCGGCGAGATCGAAGTGGTGGGTGAGGCGTCGACAGCTGCGGAGGCATTGGCGCGGATTCCTGCAGTGCGACCCGACGTTGCGATCCTCGATGTGCGCGTGCCCGACGGCAACGGGATCGAGGTCTGTCGCGAAGTTCGCAGCACCGTCGGCACGAACTGTCTGATGCTCACGTCGTACAGCGACGACGAAGCCCTGTTCGAAGCGATCATGGCCGGTGCAGCCGGTTACGTGCTCAAACAGATCCGCGGCAACGAGCTGCTCGACGCCGTCAAACGCGTCGCTGCGGGCGAGTCCCTGCTCGACCCGGCCATCACCGGTCGCGTCCTCGAGCGTCTCCGCAAACCGTCCGAGGAGGACGCCCGCCTGGCGAGACTGACGCCCCAAGAGCGTCGCATCCTGCATTTCATCGCCGACGGTATGACCAATCGGCAGATCGCCAGCGAGATGCATCTCGCAGAGAAGACGATCAAGAACTACGTGTCGAACATGCTGACCAAGCTCGGTATGGAGCGACGCACCGAGGCAGCTGTGTTCGCCACCAAGCTCGAGCTGTCGGGCCAGCACATCGAACCCTGATCGAGGGGTCCCGGACGGGGTCCGACCCCGTCCGGGGTGAGCTGCATCCGCCGCCACGGCAGTAGGGTGACGGGCCGATGTCGACGCCGGTGTACATCGCCTTCGAAGGCGCAGAGGGATGCGGCAAGAGCACCCAGGCCCGCAGGTTGGCCGACGCGCTCGGTGCCGTGCTCACACGTGAGACCGGCGGCACCGTCATCGGGCAGCGGTTGCGTGCGATCCTGCACGACACGGCGGTGGTCGATCTCGACGACCACGCCGAGGCGTTGATCGTCGCCGCCGACCGCGCTCAACATCTGGCCCAGGTCGTGCGCCCGGCGCTGGCCGCCGGGCGCAGCGTGGTGAGCGACCGGTCGGTGTATTCGACGCTCGCCTACCAGGGGTACGGCCGGGGCCTGCCCGTCGGCGAGGTGCGATCCGTCAACGAGTGGGCGATCGGCGATACCTGGCCCGACCTCGTGGTGCTGCTCGTCGTGCCCGACGACGTGTCGGCGCGCCGCATGAGTCGGCGCGAGCTGGATCGTTTCGAGCAGGCGGGCGATCAGTTCCATCGCCGCGTGCAGGATGGCTTCGCCACGATGGCGGCCGCCGACCCCGACCGTTGGGTCGTCGTCGATGCAACAGGACCCATCGACGAGGTATCGACCACGATCAGATCGCAGGTCCGAGAGCGGCTCGGGGTATGACGCCCGCCACCGCTTCGATCTGGACAGATGTCGTCGGCCAGCCGGTCGCCGTCGAACGCCTGGCCCGTGCTGCGCAACAACCCGTGCACGCCTATCTGTTCGTCGGGCCGGCTGGTTCGACCAAGAAGGAGGCGGCGCGCGCCTTCGCGGCACTGCTCGTCGCCGGAAGCGGCCGGCCCTCACCGCGAGATGCAGATCTCGTGTTGCGCGGTGAACATCCCGACGTGAAAGAAGTCGTGCGGGTCGGCCCCTCGATCTCGTTCGAGCAAGCCAGAGAGATCGTTCGTACCGCATCGTTGGCGCCCAGCGAGGGCGACCGCAAGGTCATGATCCTCGACGAGTTC
The DNA here is from genome assembly GCA_963701575.1 of uncultured Acidimicrobiaceae bacterium. Taxonomy (GTDB): domain Bacteria; phylum Actinomycetota; class Acidimicrobiia; order Acidimicrobiales; family Ilumatobacteraceae; genus Ilumatobacter. Next base: position 122,281 of record CAVPAQ010000025.1, on the reverse strand, counting down.
CACCTGCTGCGTCCCGAAGGCGCGGCGCTCCTGCTGAAGACGATCGAGGAGCCGCCCGAATCGACCACGTTCCTGATCCTCGCCGATTTCGTGCCACAAGACCTGATCACCATCTCGTCGCGGTGTGCACGAATCGATTTCCGCGCGGTCGACGAGCAGCACGTCGCTGATCGGCTCGTGATCGAGGGCGTCGACCCCGATTCGGCCGCCGAGGCGGCGAAGGCTGCCGGCGGCAACCTCGACCGCGCCCGAGTGCTGGCGGCCGATCCCGAACTGGCGGCGCGGCGCCGCGCCTTCGCCGACGTGCCACATCAGCTCGATGGCAACGGCGCCACCGTGATGCGTCTGGTCGACGACCTCATGGCGCGCATCGAATCAGCAGCGGCTCCATTGGCCGTGCGCCACGAGGCGGAGGTGGCCGCGATGGACGAGCGGATCGCCCGCTACGGCGAACGCGGCAGTGGCAAGAAGACTCTCGAAGACCGGCACAAGCGTGAGCTGCGCAGGCACCGCACCGACGAGTTGTTGGCCGGGCTCACCGTGATCGCCGGCGGCTATCGCGACGCCCTCGTGAGCGGGTCGGTTCGCCGACCCGACGCCGTCGCCGAAGCTGTCGCTCACATCCACGAAGCGATGGGAGCACTGGAACGCAACCCGAACGAGGCGTTGCTCCTGCAATCGCTCCTGTGGTCGCTCCCAGTGCTGACGAGCTGACCGGGCCACAACCCTTCCTGGGCGGGCACCTGCATCCCGACGTCGATGCCGATCCTCGGCTGGGCTAGACCTCGATGAACTCGATCACCGAAAACGTGGCACCCTGCGGATCGGACAACACGGCGAAGCACATGCCGCCGACGCTCGACGCCGGCCGGTGGACCTGCCCACCGAGCTCGGTGCATCGGCGTGCAATGGCCTCGCAATCGGCGACCGTGAAGTAGGTCGCCCAATGCGACGGTGCCTCGGCGGGGACCTCACTCGGCATCGGCAGCATCCCACCCACGTTGGCGTCGTCGAGGGTGAACGTCGTGTACCCGGTCGCCTCGTCGCTGTGCGTTTGCCAGCCGAAAACGGTTTCGTAGAACGGCACGATCGCCAGCGGATCTCGGGTGAGTGTCTCGACCCACCCGACACTTCCGGGGGCGGTCGACATGTAGGCACCCCTGGGTTGCGGCCCCCCGGAGATCACGGCGAATACGGCACCGGCCGGGTCGGTGGCGACCGCGACGTGGGCCCCACCCGGGATCTCGATCGGTGGCTGGATAACTGCGCCGCCATGGTCATCGATGCTGGCGAGTGTTGCGGCGAGATCGCCCACCGTGAAGAACACGGTCCACGATGCGGGCATCCCGTGTTGCTCGTCGCCGTGGGCCATCATGCCGCACACCTCACGGTCGTCCACGGAGGCGATGTGGTACTCGCCCATCGGGGTGCTCGTGGTCGCCACCGACCAACCGAACAGCTGCGCGTAGAACTCGGTGGCGCCCTCGATTTCGGATGTCGACAAGTCGACCCACGACGGTGCTCCGTGGTGGGCGGCTGCCGCGGTCGGGAGGTCGGTCATTGCACTCTCCTCACCTGGTGCTCGCGCATGTTCAGCTCATGCTCTCCTTTCAGCCTACGACTGGTGGCCGAATCGTGACAAGGTCTTCAGACCTCTCCTCGGTTTCGCACGGACGGAACGGTGCCAACATGGGGGAATGAGCGAACGGATCGTCACCGCCAACGGCTTCGACTTCCATGTCACCGAGGCCGGAACGGGTGACCGGCTGGCACTGTGCCTGCACGGTTTCCCCGAGCTCGGGTTCAGCTGGCGTCATCAGCTGCCGGTGTTGGCCGATCTCGGCTACCGGGCATGGGCGCCGGACCTGCGCGGGTACGGCGAGACCCGCCCCCGTCCGCACCGGCGGCGCGACTACCAGACACCGCTGTTGGTCGACGATGTGGCGGCACTGATCGATGCGGCCAACCCGTCCGAAACCGTGTTGATCGGTCACGACTGGGGTGCCGCACTGGCATGGTCCTTCGCTATCCGACAGGTCCGACCACTCGACCGGCTGGTGATCATGAACGTGCCCCATCCGAAACGTATGGAACAGGGTTTGCGTACCTTCCGGCAGCTCCGCAAGTCGTGGTACATGTTCTTCTTCCAACTGCCGTGGCTGCCCGAGCGCCTGCTCGGCCACGACGGCGCACGGCCGATCGGCGAGGCGTTCAGCAAGATGGCGGTGCACCCCGAACTGTTCGGGGACGACGTGCTCGATGTGTATCGACACGCGGCCGCCCAACCGGGCGCGCTGCGGGCGATGATCAATTGGTACCGCGGCTTGGTGCTGAGCTGGCGCCAGATGCAGAAGACCTCCGATGCGACGATCGAAACGCCCACGCTGATGGTGTGGGGCGAGCAGGACACCGCGCTCGGTCGGGAACTCACCGACGGCACCGACCAGTACGTGACGAACCTGACGCTGCGCTATCTCCCGGACGCCAGCCACTGGGTGCAACAAGACCAGCCGGAGATCGTCAATGCGATGCTGACCGCGTTCCTGCGCGGTGAACCGGTACCCGAATACGATCAGGTGTAGCGCGCTACAGGTGGTGACGTCGCGACCCGACCCGGTCGATCGGGACCGAACCAGAACTGACAGCTGCGACCGCGCCGGCAGGACTCAGGCGATGGTGATACCCGCCCTGATCGCAGCCACGACCTCGTCGGGCACCTCTGTCATCCCGTGCGCCGAGGCTGCGTGTGCAGCGGCCGCGGCCAACACCTCGTCGTCGGTCTCGCCCGTCACGACACCGTCGCAGCCTGCAACGACATCACCACATGCAAACTTCTTCATGATCAGCTCCTCACTCGTGCGCCCCGCACGGGGCATCCATCGGGGCGAGTGGTCAGTTCGGATGCGCCATCGAACGCGCCTGGTCGTCGGTGAGCTCCATGTCGTGGACCGACGTAGCATGCGCCTGCGCCTCGGCGACGACGGCATCCAGGTCGGCTCCCCGCAACACGGTCCCACATGGGCACTCGATGGTGTGTCCGCTCATTGTTGACCTCCCACGTGGCAACCTAGGGATCCGACTTTGGTGGATCGTTGGAGAAAGCTTGGCACGTCTGTATCTCACCGGTGGGCTCCGAATGGAAGGCCCTGATGGCAGCTTCGGCGAAGCCGACCTGCCCGGCCACCAGACCCGCATCGCGTTCGCTGCGCTGGCGGTCGAACGACGCCCGATCTCCCACGACGGTCTGGCCGAAATCGTGTGGGACGACACGCCGCCGGCGCAGTGGAAAAGTGCGCTCGCCGCCGTCGTGTCCAAGACCCGTTCGTTGATCACCGCGATCGGCCTCGACGGCGCAGCGGTGTTGTCGTCCGTCGGAGGCACGTACTCCTTCACGCCGCCCGCACAGATGTGGATCGACCTCGAACACGCGTATCGGCGACTCGATCGTGCCGAGGGCGCACTCCGCCACGGCCGCGCCGGTGAAGCCGCTCCGGACGCGACCGTCGCCTCGGCGATCCTGCGCCGACCGCTGCTCGCCGGCGAGCACTGCATGTGGCTCGATCAGGTGCGGCGCTCGCAGTCCGACGCGCTCTACCGGGCCTTCATCACCCTCGCGTCGGCGTGGAACCAGCTCGGTGATCATCAGCTCTCCGCGATCACCGCCGAGTCGGCGATCAAGGTCGACCCCTACCGAGAGGTCGGGCACCGCTTGCTGATCGAGGCCGAGCGCGCACTCGGCGACAGCGGCGCCGCACTCCGAGCGTTCCGGCGATGCGAACGGATCCTCGCCGACGAGATCGGGGTTCGACTCTCACCGGAAACACTCCACCTCGGCGTGCTCCTCCGCACCGTCACGCCGGACTGACCGCCGCGGCCGCACCGGCGGCCGAGCGAGGCCGACGGCACCGCGGACAACGGCGCGGCACACCCATGACACGTTCGCATTCGTCCTCGACCTGATTCTCGGCAACGTACGCTCGCGGCAGTGGAAGAACTGGCCTTTCTCACCGCAGCGCAGTTGTCGGTGTTGCTCCGTCACCGGGAGGTCTCACCGGTCGAGCTGGTGACGCACGTGTTGGACCGCATCGCCGACCAGGACGAGCGCCGTCATTCGTTCGTGACCGTGACGCGTGAACGAGCGCTGGCTGAGGCGAGACGGGCCGAGCGGGAGCTGGCCGACGGCTCGGTGCGCGGGCCGCTGCACGGCATCCCGTTCGCCGTGAAAGACCTGTTCGACGTCGAGGGCGAGGTGACGGGTGCCGGCACGCATCTGCTCGCCGACAACGTCGCCAACAGCGACGCCTCCGTGGTGCGCAGGTTGCACGACGCCGGCATGGTGCTGGTCGGCAAGACACACACCGTGCAGTTCGCGTATGGCGGTGTCGGGATCAACCACGACACCGGTACGCCTCGCAACCCGTGGCGCGACGACGAGCCGTACGTGCCGGGTGGTTCGTCGAGCGGCTCGGCGGTCGCCGTCGCAGCCGGGGTGGTACCGATCGCGCTCGGCACCGACACCAGCGGCTCGGTACGGGTGCCGGCTTCCCTCTGCGGGGTCACCGGGTTGAAGACAACCGTCGGCCGCGTCAGCCGAGCCGGCGTCTACCCACTCAGCGCAACGCTCGATTCGGTCGGCCCGCTGGCCCGCTCGGTCGCCGATTGTGCGCTCGTCTGTGAGGCGATCCAGGGTGCCGACGCCGCCGATCCGACGACGGTCGGACAGCCCACCCACGGCCTGCGTTCCGGCTCGGGCGACGGCGTGGCCGGGCTCCGGCTGGCGTTCGTCGAGACGATGTTCTTCGACGGTGTCGATCCCGAGGTGGCCGCCGCCGTGCGTGCGGCCGGCGATGCGCTGGCCGACCTGGGCGCCGAGGTGATCTCGATCGAGGCGCCGGAGGTCGACGAGGTGATGGGTGCCTCGACGGCTCCGTGGCGGGCGTGGACCGTCGCCGCCGAGGCGTGCGTCGTCAACCGGCGGTTGCTCGACGAGTCGTTCGACGAGCTCGACCCGGTGGTCGCCCATCGCATGCGGCGCGGCTTCGAGCTGAGCGCGGTCGAGTTGCTCGAGACGTACGACGCGTGGCGTCGCTTGCGCGCATCGTTCGCCGAGCGCACGGTCGGCATCGATGCGTTCCTGATGCCGTCGACGATGCTGCCGGCGCGACCGGCCGCCGAGGTCGACGCCTCACTCGACGCGTACGCCCGGTTCAATGCCGACTACCTGCGCAACACGTCGATCGGGAACCGTCTGGAGTGGTGCGGACTGTCGGTGCCGTGCGGATTCACCGGCGACGGCCTGCCGATCGGCTTGATGATCCAGGCCTCGGCGATGCACGAAGACACAGCCATCCGGATCGGCCACGCGTTCCAGCAGACGACCGACTGGCACCACCGCCGCCCGTCGTGACGCCGCCGGTTCGGACCGGTGCTGTCAGGCGCGAGCCAGGGCCACGGCAGTGGTGATCAGTGTCTCGTCGGGGTCCCCGGAGCGACCGAAGAGCGAGTCGCCCATGCCGACCGCGATGGCGCCGGCGGCGAAGAAGTCGGCCATGTTGTCGACGGTCACGCCACCCGTCGCCATGAACGGGCGCTGCGGGTAGGCCGGCGCGACCTGGGCGAGCCACGCGGCGCCGGGAGGATCGGCGGGGAAGAACTTCAACACGTCGGCGCCGGACCGGATCGCCAGCTGGATCTCGGCCGGCGTCTGGACACCCGGCAGCGTGAGCATGCCGAGCTCGGCACTGCGTTGTGCGGTGGGGGCGTCGACGCCTGGGATCACGCAGAAGGTCGCTCCGGCGGCCGCCGCCGACTCGGCCTGCACGACCGACCAGGTCGTGCCGACACCCACCGATGCTCGATGCCCGTACCGCGCGTCGAGCAGCGCGACGTCGTGGGTGGCTCGGTCGTAGTCGTGGGTGATCTCCAGCGACCGCACGCCGGCCTCGACCAGCCGATCGGCCAGCGGCACGAGGTGCTCGGCAGGGATCTGCCGGAGCACGGCCATGATGCGATCTTCTCGCAGGTATTGCAGGGCCCGTTCTCGGCGTTCACTCATGCCGACGAGTCTGGCACGGCCGGCCGCGGCAGAGGGTCTCCTCCCGACCGAATGCGCGCTGTGGCGCCGACGCACTCCACACTCGATGCAACGTGCTCTACGCTCGGACTCGATGAGTGGGCACCACGGGCACGAGCACGATCATGAGCACGACGACGACCACAGCGTGCTCGATCCGATGGATGTGCGAGTTCGGGCGCTCGAGACGCTGCTGACCGAGAAGGGCTACGTCGACCCGGCGGCGCTCGACGAGTTGATCGACACGTATCAGACGCGGATCGGACCTCGCAACGGTGCCCGGGTCGTGGCACGGGCGTGGGTCGACCCCGAGTTCCGAGACTGGTTGCAGCGCGACGCGACGGCGGCGATCGCGTCGCTCGACTACACGGGCCGCCAGGGCGAACACATGGTGGCGGTCGAGCAGACCGCCGACACCCACAACATGGTCGTGTGCACGCTGTGCAGCTGCTATCCCTGGCCCGTGCTCGGCCTGCCGCCGACCTGGTACAAGAGCGCTCCGTATCGGTCGCTCGTGGTGCGCGACCCGCGCGGTGTGTTGGCCGAGTTCGGCGTCACGCTTCGCGACGAGGTGAGGGTGCGGGTGTGGGATTCGACCGCGGAGATCCGCTACCTGGTGATCCCTCAGCGTCCCGCGGGCACCGACGACTGGAGCGAGGAACAGCTCGCCGAGCTGGTGACCCGCGACTCGATGATCGGCGTCGGGCTCCCGCTCGACCCGACATCCCTCGGCTCGGAAAGGTCGCCTCGACCATGAGTGACGGCACGTACGTCAGCCACGCTGACCTCGGAGGTTCGACGGGTCGCGGTCCGATCGAGTACGAACCCGAGGGAATCGTGTTCCACCACGGTTGGGAGGCGAAATCGCTGGCGTTGACGCTGGCCGCCGGTGCCTCCGGCAAGTGGAACATCGACATCAGCCGGCGCTACCGGGAAACGTTGCCGGACTACGCCGACCTCTCCTACTACGAGATCTGGACAGCAGCGCTGGAGAAGCTCCTCGTCGACCGCGGGTTGGTGACCGACGAGGAGATCGCCACCGGGCACGCGCTGGTCGAGCCGGTCGGCGTCGCCGGCGTGCTCACCGCCGACCGGGTCGCAGCGGCGATGGCGCGGGGCGGGCCGGCCGAGCGCGTGCCGCCGGGCCCGGCCCGCTTCGCGGTGGACGATCGGGTCCGCACCCGTGCCGGACCGGTCGATCATCACACCCGACTGCCCGGCTACGTCGCCGGTCACGCGGGCACGATCGAGCGCGTCCACGGTGCCCACGTGTTCCCCGATACGAACGCCCACGACCTCGGCGAGCAGCCGGAATGGCTGTACACGGTGGCGTTCGACGCCACCGAGCTGTGGCCCGACGCGACGCCCGGCCAGCGGGTGTCGGTCGACGCCTGGGAGTCGTACCTGCAGCCGGCCGACGGGGGTGCCACGTGACGGCAACACCGTCGCTGCTGCCCGGTCAGCCGCTCGAGGACGATCAGCTGGCGTTCCGCGAGCCGTGGGAAGCGCACGCCTTCGCGATCGCCGTGCGCCTGCATGAACGAGGCCTGTTCACCTGGCAGCAGTGGGCCGCCACACTCGCCGAAGAGATCACCCGCGCCCAGGCGGCCGGCGACCCCGACACCGGAGCGACCTACTATCACCACTGGCTCGCGGCGCTCGAACGGTTGGTCGCCGAAACCGGTGCCGTATCGGCGGCCGACCAGGAGCGTACGAGGCAAGCGTGGCGCAGAGCCGCCCACCGCACCCCACACGGCCACCCGATCGAACTGATCCCCGACGACTTCGACGACTGATCGCACCGGCCCGGGTCGTACCGACCGCGGTGCCGACGGGATCCCGTGGTCCAGCGACTTCGTGCGCTCGCTCGCATCAACCGTTCTACGATGCTCGGTATGAGCGTGCTCATCGCCGGCGGCGGCATCGCGGGTCTGACCATGGCTCTCACGTGTCACGAGATCGGACTGCCGGTTCAGGTGTACGAGTCGGCGCCCGAGCTCCGTGCACTCGGCCTCGGAATCAACCTGCAACCGTACGCCGTGCGCGAGCTCCACGACCTGGGGCTCGAGGAGGAGTTGGCGACGATCGGGGTCCACACTCGCGAGTTGGCGCTCGTCGGACGTGCGGGCAACACCGTCTGGTCGGAGCCCCGCGGTCTCGACGCCGGATACCACTGGCCGCAGTATTCGGTTCACCGCGGCGAACTTGAGATGATGCTGTACCGCGCCGTCGTCGAGCGGCTCGGGCCCGATTCGATCGCGACAGCCCATCGGATCACCGGCTATGAACACGGTCTCGACAGTGTCCGTGTCAGGTTCGACACGCGTGACGGCCAGAGCGGCCAGAACGAGGGATCCGTGCTGATCGCCGCCGACGGGCTGCACTCCGCCGTCCGAGCGCAGATGTTCCCGGGTGAAGGTGACCCCCGGTGGGGCGGGGCGGTGCTCTGGCGCGGTACCTCGCTCGGCGCTCCGGTTCGCGGCGGCGGATCGTTCGTGGTGGTGGGCAACCCGAATCAGCGATTCGTGACGTTTCCGATCTCCGCGCCCGATCCCGAGACGGGACTCCAGACGCACAACTGGGTCGCCGAGCTGAGGTTCGATCCGAGACGAGGGTGGCGTCGAGGCGACTGGAACACTCGCGTCGAGGTCGACGAGTTCATCGCCGATTTCGAGGACTGGGACTTCGGCTGGCTCGACATTCCCGCGATGATCCGACGCTCGGACGAGATCTTCGAGTACCCGATGGTCGATCGCGACCCGCCCCCGCATTGGGTGCACGGATCGGTCGCGCTGATCGGTGACGCCGCTCACGCCATGTATCCCGTCGGCTCGAACGGAGCGAGCCAGGCAATCGTCGATGCGCGGGTGCTCGGGGCCGCGTTCATCGAGCACGGTGTCGGTCGCGACGCGTTGCATGCGTACGAAGCGGCACTCCTCGACGACATGTCGGCGCTCGTGCTCCGCAATCGCGGGGTCGGCCCGGTCTCGATCCTCGGTGTCGTCGACGAGCGCTGTTCGACCGTGCTCGACGAAACCGACGACGACGCTTCGCGTGCCGAAGTGGAAGCGTTCATCGCCGGGTACCGCACGGCGGAGGGCTTGGCGGTCGAGGCGTTGAACGCGGCATCACCGACGATCGCCCCCGGAGCGTGCGTCCGCGAGACGTGATGCCGTCACCGATCGGGCCGGCGCAGCTCGGGCCGACATCGCTGGGCGACGGTCAGATCGGGAAGCGGTGGCGGATCCAGTCCGCGTAGAGGGGGTCGATGACGGTGATGCGCTCGTTGCTCTCGAGGATCTGGCCGCGCTCGACGAGGCGCTTGCGGGCGTGCTGGGCCGACGAGCGCGACAGCGACAGCAGCTCGGCGTCACGGCCGAAGAGCACGCCGTTCGAGGCCGCGAGCCGCATTGCCGCCTGGTCGGCGGGCTGCATGCCGGCGAACCGCGTCTCGTGGCTGTCAGCTGTGGCGCTGCGGCATCGATCGAGCGCATGCGGCCAGACGTCGGAGGGCGCCACGCCGTCGTGCCACAGGGTCCAGGCCGCGTCGGCGAGTTGCATCGAACGTTGGGGGTGGCCGTCGGCAAATGCGTGAATGCGGGCGGCGAGACCGGGCGGCGCCTCGCCATCGAAGCCGAGATCGATGATGTCGGTGAGGGCGACCAAGCTCAACGGGCCGACCTCGACCAGATCGGCCTGGGCATAGAACGGCTGGTCGGTGTCGGTGAACAGCATCCGCATCGTCGACGGCTCGGAGCCGGCGAACAGCAGGCCGAGCCGCTGGTAGTGATGCTGCAGCTTGGTCCGCAGGAGCCCGGCCGCACCATCGACCCTCGCGATCGAGGAGAACTCGTCGAGCACGATCAGGGTCGGGGTCGATCGGGCGTGAGCGACGATGACCTCGAGGAGTCGATCGACGGTCGCATCCGGATCGGGCCGTGACGGACGGGTGAGGGTGGCCTTGACGACGCCGAGGTTCACCTCGAGGCCGGCCGCAACGCGGTCGAGCCCACGGCGGCGGGCAGCCGGAACGGCGATCAGGGCATCATCGAGACGCGCGGCGAGGTCGGCCCACGAGCGCAGCTCGTAGAGGTCGACCCGGATCACGGTGACGGTGTCGTCGAGACGCGCCTCGATGCAGCCCAGCACGCTCGTCTTGCCGAAACGCCGGGGCGCCACCAGCACGGTCGGCCGGTGGCTGCTGACCCGCTCGACGAGATCGTCGATCAACGCGTCGCGCCCGTGGACCTGACCGGGTTCGAGCGGCCCATGATGCGGAAAAGGACTGTCGGCCGTCACGTCCGGAACCGTACCATAATCTGGTAGTTTATTACTACCAGAATGTGGCGCTTCGCGGGACCGATGGCCATATCACCGAACCTACGTGTGGGGTGTTGCAGCCGCAACGGGTCCGGTGACCGCACAGCGGGCGGTCACTCGCCCCGCATCACGGCCCGACGTCACCACCAGTCGGCGATCGCCTGGTCCACGTCGGGGTGATGGGCGAGCGCGTTGTGGGTCACCGCCGGCAACATGCGAACCGTGGCGCCGTTGAACAGTTCACCGTGATCGGCGAGTCCGGCGGCACTCGAACTGGTGACGAGGGCGTCACCGAGCACGCGCGCCACGGGGTGCTCCGGATCGGCGGTGACCGAGCCGGCCACCACCAGGAGGTCGGCACGTCGGAGGCGGAGTGGGCGGTGCGGGTGCGGGCGATGACGCGTTCCGGGGTCGTGTTCGAGCCAGTCATCGTCGAGGATCGCGCCGAAACGGAGATCCTTGATGCCGGCGCTGCGCCGATCGAGGCCCAACCCCACGAGCCGGGCCGCGGGGACGGGCAGCGCCCACAGTGTGGCGCTGGCGGCGTTGACGAAGGCTTCGAGGCCGGCACCGGTGTTCGGTACGCCGATCAGCACGACGCGGCGCACCTTGCTCGTCCATCGGCGACCGATCCGAAGGCGCCGCCCCAGCGGCCGCTCCGAACGCCCGTAGTGGCATGCCGACCGGACGACGAGACCACCCATGCTGTGGCCGATCAGGTTGATCTCGCGCACGGGCACCGGCCATGCCCGGGTCAGCTGGTTGAGGAGGTGGGCGAGCTCACGGCCGTTGGTGGAGATGTGTCGGCCGGTGTTGTAGCGCACCGAGAGAACCGTCAGATCGTGCTCGTCGGCGAGTCGACTGCCATATGTCGTGGCGGCCTCGCCAGGAAACCCCCAGATCGACTCGGTCGACATCAGACCGTGCACGAGCACGCAAATTCTTTCGCTCACGTTCGCAGCCGCGAGGGCGCCGGGCAGCAGGCCACGATCGAGCGGGAGCACGGTGTCGCCCCACCGGATCGTCATCGGTGTCACGAGACGCGACGCTCGGCCGTCGAGCGTGTCGCCGAACAAGCCGTTCACGATCGCAACGGCGTCGTCGCGACGTCCGGGAATCGCCGTCAACAGCCTCAGCAGCGTGTTGGGGCCCGACACCTCGGTGTTGCGGGTAGCGGACTGGTCGACACCGCTCACGACGGGGACGGTATCGAGCTGTGGCCGTGATGCGACGACGCGGCAGCAGCCGCCGCGGTGATTGCTTGCTTCCGCGTACGATCGCTGGATGAAGATCGCCATCGTCGGAGCCGGAACCGTGGGAACAGCGATCGCTTACGCGACCGCGATCCAAGGCGTCGCAGATGAGATCGCGCTGTACGACCTGAACGGGGCGAAGGCGACCGCCGAGATCCTCGATCTCCAACACGGCCTGCAGTTCGTGCCGTCGGTGCAGGTCCAGGGTGGCGGTGAACTCGAGGTCTGTCGTGATGCCGACGTCGCGGTGATCACGGCCGGCGCCAAACAGCACCCCGGCCAGAGCCGCCTCGACCTCGCCGGTACCAACGCGGCGATCACCCGCGAGCTCGTTCCGAAACTGCTCGAGCTGGCACCCGGCGCAGTACTGCTGTTCGTGACGAACCCCGTCGACGTCGTCACGTTCGTCGCCCAGGAGTCGGCGGCGGCACTCGGGGTCGAGCACGGTCGCATCATCGGTTCGGGCACCGTGCTCGACACGTCGCGCCTGCGACATCGCTTGGCCACCGCGCTGTCGGTCGGCGTGTCGAGCGTGCACGCGTCGATCGTCGGTGAGCATGGCGACAGCGAGATCGCACTGTGGTCGACGGCGAACGTCGGCGGCGCACCGCTGACGATGACCGAGATCGAGTTGGACGAACTGCTCCACGACATTCGCCACGCCGCATATCGGATCATCGAGGGCAAGGGCGCAACGAACTTGGCGATCGGGCTGTCGACCGCCAGAATCCTGGCCGCGATCGGCAACGACGAGCGCGCCGTGCTGCCGATCTCGTCACGCCACTCGTTCGACGGGGTCGGCGAGATCTGCCTCTCGCTCCCCACGATCGTCGGGCGACGCGGCGCCGTCGAGGTCGTCGATGTCCCGATGAACGACCACGAACGCACCGGACTGCTGGCGAGCGCGCGTGCGATCCGCGCCGCGATCGACGCTGTCGCCTGACACCGTTGCGCATTCTGCGTCGCAGATCGTCTACGAGACGGCCGACTCGGCGAGTTGGCGTTCGAGCCGATCGAGCACCTCGTAGCACGGCAGCACCTGCTGGACACTGCTGTTCGGCTGGCGGCCCTCTCGGATCGCGGCGAAGAACTCGCGGTCCTGGAGTTCGATGCCGTTCGTCGACACGTCCACCTGCGACACGTCGATCGGCTCGTCTCGCCCGTCGAACAGATCGTCGTAGCGGGCGACATACGTGCCGGTGTCACCGATGTAGCGGAAGAACGTGCCGAATGGCCCGTCGTTGTTGAACGACAAGGACAGTGTGCAGATCGCACCCGAAGCGGCGCGCAGCTGGATCGACATGTCCATCGCGATACCCAGCTCGGGGTGGATCGGACCCTGCATGGCGTGGGCGTCGACGATCTGGCTGCCTGCCTGGTACGCGAACAGGTCGACGGTGTGGGCTGCGTGGTGCCAGAGCAAGTGATCGGTCCAGCTGCGAGGCTGCCCGAGGGCGTTGGTGTTGGTGCGCCGGAAGAAGTACGTCTGCACGTCCATCTGCTGGATGTCGAATTCGCCGGACTGGACGCGCCGATGGACCCACTGATGGCTCGGGTTGAATCGGCGGGTATGTCCGCACATCGCCACCAGCCCCGAGCGCTCCTGCGCCTCGACGACTCGCAGGCCGTCAGCGAGATTGTCGCACAGCGGAATCTCGACCTCGACGTGCTTGCCGGCGTCGAGACAAGCAATGCTCTGCTCGGCGTGCATCTGTGTCGGCGTAGCGAGAACGACAGCGTCGACGTCGGCCAACGCCAGGCTTTCGGCCAGATCCGTCGTGACGTGGCCGATCCCGTACCTCTCGGCGACTTCACGGGTCGGCTCCAGCACGCGCCCGACGACCGAGATCACGTTCACGTCGTCGATCTGAGCGATGGCGTCGAGGTGCTTGACACCGAAGGCGCCGGCACCCGCCAGGGCGACGTTGATCGTCATGGTGACTCCTCTCGATCAGACTCTTCCAGGATCAGGTGGCCCACGGCGGTGTTGCTGGCGGGCACATGGTAGAAGCGGTGCCGCACACTCGGAGGCGGCCCACCCGCCAGATCGGACATCGCTCCCCTGGCGACCAACCACATCACCAGTTCGATGCCTTCCGAACCCGCCTCGCGCACGTACTCGACGTGTGGTTTGTCGGCGAGTCGTTCGGGGCCGGCGATCAACTCATCGAGGAAGGCCGCGTCGAACTCGGCATTGATCAATCCGGCCCGCGGGCCCTGGAGCTGGTGGCTCATGCCACCGGTGCCCCAGATCTGGACGTTCAAGGGCTCGTCGTACAATTCGATCGCATTGCGGATCGCCTTGCCGAGGTTCAGGCACCGCCGACCCGACGGAACCGGATACTGCACGACATTGACGGCAAATGGAATCACCGGGCACGGCCAGGCGTCGGGCTGGTCGCACATCAGCGACAAGGGCACGGTGAGGCCGTGGTCGACGGCCATCTTGTTGACGATCGTCAGGTCGAAGTCCTGCTGGATCACCGAGTGGGCGATGTGCGATGCAAGGTCGGGGTGGCCGATCACCTCGGGGACCGGTCGAGGACCCCACCCCTCATCGGCGATCGCGAACGACGCCGCGGTACCGATCGCGAACGTCGGGATCATCTCCAAGCTGAAGGCGTTGGCGTGATCGTTGTACACCAGGAAGATCACGTCGGGTGTGTGGTCGCGCATCCACGCCTTCGACGGTTCGTACCCGGCGAACAACGGCTGCCAGTAGGGCTCGTCGGACTTGCCGAAGTCGACCGCCACCCCGATCGCGGGCACGTGCGACGTGTAGACGGATGCGGAGATGTGGGCCATCAGCGCTCGCCGCCTCGTTCATCGACGTACCGGTTGCCCTCGATCGAGCGTCCGCCACCGACCATCATCGCCCGGTACTCGTCCTCGCTCATCCCGGTCATCGAGCCCGCCATCTGCTGGAAACTCAGCCCGTCCGTGGCTCCGATCTTGGCGAGGAAGTAGATGTTGCCGCCGAGTGAGATCATCCGGTTCATGTCCCGGTCGAGGACTGCCTGCTTCTGGTCCTCGGTCATCTCCCACTCGTCGAGGTACGCCCGCTCATCGGCCTTGAACCGCTCACGGTTGTCGGGCTGCATCAAGGACATGCAGAACTGGTTCAGCCAGTACCCCAGGCGAGATTGGGCGGCGTCGAAGATGGTCGTGCCGGGAATGTCCTGATAGGGCTTGTCGAGTGCCACGGTTCCTCCGATGCTCGTCGCGATTGTAGACAATCTCCGAGAGGTCGCCCAAGATTGTCGACAATCGCGCGGAGCTCACGCTTGGCCGATCGGCGAGGCGTTGCCACCCCGCGCCCACCACAGGCTCAAGCCGGCGAGCAGCCCGAATCCGAAATAGGCGGCCGCCATCGGGGTCGCCGATCCGTGGATCGTGCTGGCCACCACTGACGACATGATCGCCCCGCCCATCATCGACATCGTGCCGATCAGGCCAGAGCCGGTACCGGCGAAGGCCGCCAGTGGCTGCATCGCCTGACTGTTCGCCATCGTCAGCACCAGGGCGTGCAGCCCGTTGATGCTCCACAAGAGCACCAGCCAGAGCCAGAAGTTGGGATGGCCGCCTGCTCCGGCGGTGACGACCAGGAAGATCAAGCCGACCACGACGTAGGACGTCACGACCGATGCCATCAACCGGGACGTCCCGAAGCGCGGAGCAAGTCGGGACGCACTGAGGTTGCCTGCAGCCTGAATGATCGCACCGAGCGCGAAACACACGGCGAAGTAGCCGCGGCGACCGAATACATCATCGAAGATCAGCTCCGACGAACTGAGATACACGTAGAACGCGGTGAACTCGAACATCAGCACCAGGCCATGGCCGAGCGCCCAGCGCGACCCGATGATCGCCCGTGCACTCTGAGCGGACCTCGCCAACGTCAGTGGGAGGCGTCGTTCCGGCGCCAACGTTTCGGTGAACCGCGTCGTCCACACCATGACGAGGATCGACGCGCTCGCGGCAAACACGAAGATGCTCTGCCACCGACCGATCGCCAGCAGCCCTTCGCCGAGCAGGGGTGCGACCGCGGGCGACAGTTGGAAGAACAACATCACGAGCGAGACCACTCGCGTCATGGCGTCGCCGTGGAACCGGTCGCGGGCGATCGCGAGGCTCATCGCCCGCGGCGACGCCGCACCGGCACCCATCAGGAATCGAAAGCCCAGCATCACCGTCAACGACGGTGCCAGCCCGGACCCGACCGCCCCCGCTGCGAACATCCCGAGACCGATCAACACCGTCGGCTTGCGGCCGAAGCGGTCGGCGATCGGGCCGAAGAACACCTGGCCGATGCCGAGCCCGAACAGATACACCGTGATGATCAACGAGACGCGGGTCGAGTCGGGCGCCAGATCGTACGCCGAGCGAATCTCGCCGAGGCCGGGTAGCAACACGTCGATGCCCATCGCGCTCAAGCCGCTGAGCGCGGCCAGAAAGGCGATCAACCACCGCTCGCTCTGTGGCGGACTCCGCCTGGTCTGTCGATCAGTCGATGATTCGGACATCGAGCAGTGCCTGTCGCCCGTCTTCGGTGACCACCCGAATTGCCCGCTCCAGCGCGGCGTCGAAGTCTGCCGCACGGGTCACGGTCTCTGCGTGAGCGCGGCTGGCCTGCGCGACCTTGGCGAAATCGGGGCTGGGAGCGAGTTGCGTGAGCGGGACATCCTCGCCCTTGGACGCGTACCCGGTCGGATACATGCCGAGCACCGAGTGGGCCACGGCGCGATACGCACCGTTGTTGAGCACGATCGTGAGGACAGCGATGTCGTGCGCTTCTGCAACCTGGTGACAGGCGACCGGGTTGGCGAACATGTACGACCCGTCCCCCATGGTCGCGACGACGAGCCGATCGGGGTCAGCGAGCTTGACACCCATCGCACACGGCAGACCCCACCCGAGCCCGCCCGAGTGCGGCTCCTGCCGCCACGAGCCATGCTCGGTCAGTTCGAGCGGCTCGAGCGGGCAACCCAGTTCGGAGATCACGGTGGCGGTGCGCCCCTCGATCGCAGCGCCGACGCGGCTCGAGACCCAGGCCTTCGTCATCGGCTCGTCGAGTGGTGTCTCGGCCAGTTCCGCCAGTCGTTCACGACGCTGGGTGACCTGCGCATCGATCCGGGTCCGTCGGGTCCGGATCGCCGCTGCGTCGAACGATCCGTCCTCGCGAATCTGGTGCAGCGCCAGTTCGAGGTCGACCAGCGCCGCCCCGACCTCCGAGGTGATCGAGAGGTCGGACCGGAAGTTGCGAACGGGAAACCGGCCGTAGAGCGGGTTCGGCCCGAGCTGGACGACCCGACAGGCCGGATCGAGACGGTGGACGTCGGGCGACCAGGGCGCCAGGCTGTCGATGACGAGTACGACGTCGGCATCGGAGATCCATGGCTCGGGGTCGACGCCGACGTACGTCGGGTGCCGGCCAGAGATCGCCGTCGCGACCGCCCAGTACTGGCACACCGGAATCGACCAGTCGTCGGCCAGTCGGGCGAGCGCCTCGAAGCCCGCCCCGCTGCCGGCGCCGCGTTGGGCGAAGATGACGGGCCGCTCAGCTCCTGCGAGCAGTTCGGCGGCCTGCCGAATGGCGTGGGCAGGGGCGGTGATGTCGGCGGCGGCCATCGTCGATGGGGTCTGCAATGCCTCGAGCGGGCACGGTTCGCACAACACTTCGCGCGGCAAGCTGAGGTACACGGGCCCTTTCGGCGTCGAGTCGGCGATCGCGTACGCCCGATCGAGCAGTGCAGGCACCTGCTCGGGGAATCGGAGTTCGTAGTCCCACTTGCACGCTTCGCGCACGAGCGCCGTCTGGTCGCGCATCTCCTGGCCCCAGCCGATCGGCACGGTTCGCGCGCCGAACCGGTCCTGCTCGACCGTGGGAGTGCGACCGGACATCAGCAGCATCGGCACGTGATCGGTGGCCGCGTTGATCGCACCGGTCGCCCCATTGGACAGCCCCACGTTGGTGTGCAGCATCACCGCCTGGGGCCTGCCCGTGGCGAAGTAGTAGCCGTGCGCCATCCCGACGGCGGCATGCTCGTGCGGCACCACGATCGCCCGCGGAACGTCGACCTCGTGAGCGTTCGCTTCGGCGAGCCCCTCGATGATCGGCGGGAAGTCGGTCCCCGAGTTCACGAACACCACGTCGATGCCGAGCTGTGCCAGACGAGCGAACACCGCCCCACCCGCCGTGATGCCAGGCTCGGCGCCTCGGTGGGAACCCTCCCCGTCAGAGGCGGATCCGGTCACTGGGCGCTGGTCCCGGCGTCTCGGATCAGCTGGGCAACCTCATGGCGGAGTTCGACGAACTCTGGCGTCGCCTTCGTCTCGATCTGATCGCGCGGACGTGCAATGTTGACCTCGATCTCGGCCATCACGTGCGACGGTGCGTTCGACAACACCACGACCCGGTCGGCGAGGTACACGCTCTCGTCGATGTCGTGCGTGACGAACAGCACCGTCTTCTTGCGGCGTTCCCACACTTCCAACAGGACGTCCTCGAGCGAGGCGCGCGTTTGCGCATCGACCGATGCGAACGGCTCGTCCATCAGGAGCAGGTTCGGCCGGTACGCGAGCGCGCGGGCGATCGAGACCCGCTGTTGCATGCCACCGGACAACTGACCCGGGTACTTGCCGGCATGCCCGGTGAGGCCGACGTCATCGAGTGCCTGTCGGACGCGCTCGATGCGTTCGACCTTGTCGATGCCGCTGTTCTTCAACGGGAAGTCGACATTGGCGTCGACACGCAGCCACGGGTACAGCGATCGACGGTAGTCCTGGAACACCAGCGTCAGGTCCTCCGGTACCGACGTGACCCGCTCCCCGGCGAGCGTCACCTCACCGGATGTGGGTGCCATCAGCCCGGACAGGCACCGCAACAGGGTCGTCTTGCCGCAACCTGATGGCCCGACGATCGCGACGAACTCGCCCTTGTTGATCGAGAACGTGATGCCACCCAGCGCCCGATGCTCCTCGGGTGTTCCGAGGCCGTACGTGTGGTTCAGCTCGTTCGCCGCGAGCGACTCGATCTTGGCGGTTTCGCCGGACGTGTCGGGCTCCATCAGTTCTTCCTCCACCGCAGGACGCGTCCTTCGATCATGGCAAGCACTGCGTTGAGGACTGCACCCATCGCGCCCAGTACCACCAGCCCTGCCCACAAGTCGACCATCTTGAACTGACGCTGTGCTTGCACGATGCGGAACCCGACACCGTTCGTCGCGGCGAACAGTTCGGAGATCACCATCAAGATGACGGCGATCGAGAGGCTGATCCGGAGGCCGGCGAAAATCTTCGGGGCAGCCGACGGCAAGATCACGTGAGTCAAGCGGCGAACGGGCGTGATCCGGTAGGCCTGGGCCGTGTCGAGGTAGAGCGGGTCGATCGATCGGACCCCGTCGATCGTGTTGAGCAGGATCGGCGGGAACACGCCGACCGCGATCAGCCCGATCTTCATCGAGTCACCGATGCCGAGCAGCACGAAGAACAGCGGCAGCAGCGCAGGCGGGGGAATCGATCGGATGAAGTGGATGACCGGCTCGACATAGTCACCGAACGTGCGCGACCGCCCGATCGCGATGCCGAGCGTGATGGATCCCACCGCGGCCAGGAGGAAGCCGGCGAGCAGTCGCTTCAGGCTGGGAAACAGGTTGTCGTTCCACGAGTCGGACCAGTTGAGAATCCAACCGTCCCACACTTCGGCGAGTACCTTGTTCGGCGTCGGGAAGAACAGCGAGTCCTTCCACTCGGTTCCGACCTTCCAGACGACGAGCACGCCGACGATGACGGCGACCTGGATGCCGACGTCCTTGATTCGGCCGAGCGTCCGGGGCGACGTGGTCATGATGCCGCTCCGTCGACCTTTGACCATGCGAACAGCTTCCGTTCGACCAGGCCCAACATGCCGAGCAGCACCAGACCAAGGAGGCCGGTCACGATGGTGATCGCGTAGACGGTCTTCTGATCGCCGACCGAGGCTGCCTCGCTCAAGACGATGCCGATCCCTTCCGACCCACCGGCGATGATCTCGGCGCTGACCGCGACGATCACAGCCACCGAGACGGCGATCTTGAAACCGGTGAAGATGAACGGGGAGGCGCTGGGGAGGTAGACCCGCCGGCCAACGCTGACCGGCCCGAGCCCGAATGCTCTGGCGGTGTCGGCTGCCACCGGATCGACCGAGTGCATCCCGTAGATCGTGTTGAACAGGATCGGCCACAGACAGGCGAACACCACCAGCGAGACCTTCATGTCGGTGCCGCGCCCGTAGATGAGGATCGCGAGCGGGATCAGGGCGACCGACGGGATGGGACGGAGGAACTCGATGACGACGATCGTCGCCTTGTAGGCCGTTTGGGTGAGACCGAGCACCAGCCCGAGCGGCACGGCGACGACGGTGGCGATCGCCAGGCCGATCAGGCACGCCTGCAGGGTGAACCAGAGATCGCCGAGGAAGGCGCTGGTCGTGAGCAGGTCGAACGTCTGGCGAAGAATCGACGAGGCCCTGGGCAAGTACTGGGGTGTGACCAGCTCGGCCCGCGTGAGCAGTTCGAGGCCGATCAGCAAGATCGCAGCTCCGACCGCCCCGCGCACCCATCTGGCGGGAACGCGAAGCGGTCGGAGTACCGATGTCATCGAGGTGACGTGTTCGTCAGGCGAATCGGGTCGTCACTTGACGAGCAGGTCGGCAGCGCTGAGCGGGGCGTCGAGCAAACCGGCGTCGACCATGAAGTCGGGCACGACCTGGATGACGTCGGCATCGAGGCCGCTCACGAACAACGGATAGTTGAGTGTGCGTGAACTCTCGACGGTCGCCGTCGAGATGTAGGTCGGCAGGATCTGCGGCACAGCGTCGTCGGTGTTGTTGGCGTAGTCGACCGACTTGGCGAACGCCCGGTTGAACGCAGCCACGGTGTTCGGGTTGTCCGCTGCGAACGACTCGGTCACGTAGAAACCGGCAACCGGGAAGCCCGCGATATCGCCGGCGAACATGTCGGTCACCAGGGTGGCGTTCAAGCTGTTCTTGGCGATCGTGCCGAACGGCTCGACCACCGAGATCACGTCGACGTCGCCACGCTCGAGCGTCGCCACCATGTCGGGGAACGGAATCTCGACGAGGGTGATGTCATCGAGCGACAAGCCGGCGGTGGACAGCTGGTACTCGACCGCGAGCTGCACGAGGTTGTTCAACGTGTTGACGGCGACGGTCTTTCCGGCCATGTCGGCAGGCGTCGCGATACCCGAGTCGGGCATCGAGTACAGACCACCGAACAACGGGGCGGCGCGGTTGGCTTCCGTCGCGATCAGGAGGGGTAGGCCCTCTTGGACGGCGGAGAAGAACGACGGGTAGGCGCCGAACGCGAAGTCGATGTCACCGGAGATCACTGCGGGGATGGCGGCTGCGCCACCGGCGGCGAACTCGGTCGACACGCTGAGGCCTTCTTCGTCGAAGAAGCCCTGATCGAGGCCGATGAAGATCGGGGCGACGTCGGCGATCGGAATCAATCCGAGCTTGAGCTCTGACTTCTCCGGCGGTGCGGGAGCCTCGGTGCTGACCGGAGCCTCGGTCGTGGCCGGAGCGTCGGTGGCGGCCGGAGCGTCGGTGGCGGCCGGAGCGTCGGTCGTTGCCGGAGCGGCGGTCGTTGCCGGCGCAGCCGCCGTCGTGGCGGTAGACGTATCGTCATCGCCACCGCACGCCGCCGCTGCCACAGTGAGCGTGAGGAGCAGTGCCGTCGTACGCAGCACACTTCCCTTTCGCTGATTCATCATGCTTGGTTTCCCCCTCAGGAATGAGTTACGACCGATCGGCCGCCGGGATGCTTGCGCCGGGGCGCACGGGCATCCGTCCGCCACACTAGGCATCGCAGGCGAGATTGTCCACAATTATGTTGACAACCAGCCGGCCACGGACCGGATCATTCGCGGGCGATCATCTCGGCCAGCACGCGCCGACCGGCGAGACCACCGGTGTCGATCTTGAGGCTCACTTCTGCCGGCGTCCACTCGTCGCCGAGGCGCTGCTCGATCAGCGTCAACGCCACGACGTCCTGCAGCACGACGGC
Organism: uncultured Acidimicrobiaceae bacterium; assembly: GCA_963701575.1. GTDB lineage: Bacteria > Actinomycetota > Acidimicrobiia > Acidimicrobiales > Ilumatobacteraceae > Ilumatobacter. Next base: position 100,571 of record CAVPAQ010000025.1, on the reverse strand, counting down.
GCGGTTCATCTCGGCGATCACCACATCGACGGCCGCGTCGCCGATCGCAAAATCGCGGCAGACCGCCCAGAAGTCCCACGTGTTGTGATCGTCCATCGGGGTGATCGCGTACAGCACCTTCAGATGGGCGGCGTCCGGATCGCTTCCGTCAGGTCGGACGACGGTGCCGCTGGGGGCGACGCGGACGTGCAGCAGGTAGAAGCCGGGAGCGTGGTACTCGATGTCCTGCCACCGATCGATCGGCGTCGAGAATCCCGTCGACTCGGTGTAGAAGGGCGGACACTCGACCCCTTCCATGTGTCGGCTGACGTGGATCACGCCGAGGTCCTCGTCGGTCGACGTGGTGATCGGTGTCTCGGCGACCTCGGGGGTGCCGATGAATCCCCCGTGCAGGAACGTCTCGTGCGACAGGTCGAGCAGGTTGTCGATCAGCAGGCCGTAGCGAGCGGGCAACGGTTCCATCCCGTCGACGGACGCCCAGGACGGATCGGTGAACCACGGCGTCGAGGGCAGTTCGGCGTGATCCGGCGCAGCCGGGTCACCCATCCACGCCCAGATCCAGGCGCCCTGCTCCACGAGGGGACGACTGGCGACGTTGGCGCGCGAGGGAATCCGATCCTGACCGGGAACGCTGACGCAGGTCCCGCACGGGTCGAATCGCAAGCCGTGATAGCCGCACTGCACCTCATCGCCGATGAGGTCGCCGGCCGACAGTGGATACCCGCGGTGGGGGCACCGGTCGTCGAGCGCGACCACGGCACCCGCTTCGGTCCGATACAGCACGAGATGCTGGCCGCACACCGTCCGCGCCAGCAGCTCGCGTCCGAGCTCGCCAGCGCTCGCGACGACGTACCAATGGTTGTTCGGATATGTCACGATTCCCTCCACAGGTAGCCGGTTGTGCGTTCGCCGGCGCTCGAACCAGAGTATGACCGCTGTCGACAAGATTGTCTACAATCCGTATCGCCTGGGAATTCACCCCGGCGAGTCCGACCCGTGGGGGACCGCTATGTCACGAATCGATCCGCCGTTCCGAGCCGACCACGTCGGCAGCCTGTTGCGTCCCGCCGACGTGCTCGATGCCCGCAAGCGGCGCGCCAGCGGCGAGATCGACGACGTCGAGCTTCGTGCCATCGAGGACATCGCGATCGCACGCATGATCCCGCAGCTCGAAGCCACGGGCATCGAGAGCATCACCGACGGCGAGTTCCGGCGCGAGTGGTTCCACCTCGACTTTCTGAAACAGCTCGACGGGGTCACCGTGAGCGGCATGATCGACGCCAGTTCGGACTCTCAGGAGACCGTGCATCAGGCACCGCCGAAGATCACCGTCACCGGGAAGCTCCGGCACGCCCGGACGATCCAGGTCGACGATTACGAGTTCCTCGCCGCACACACGACACGGACACCCAAGGTGTCGATCCCGTCGCCGACCATGGTGCACTTCCGCGGAGGTCGCGGCGGCATCGACATCGAGTCGTACCCCGATCTCGACGTGTTCTTCGAAGATCTCGCCCAGTGCTACCGCGACGAGATCCAGGCCCTCTACGCGGCAGGCTGCCGATACCTCCAGCTCGACGACACCAATCTCGCCTATCTGTGCGATCCGGTGATGCGCCAGGGCGCAGTCGATCGCGGCGATGATCCCGACCAGCTCCCGCGCACCTACGCAACGTTGATCAACAGTGCCATCGCCGGGCGACCGGACGACCTGACCGTCGGCATCCACCTCTGTCGCGGCAACTTCCGCAGCAAGCACTTCGCCAGCGGCGGCTACGAAGCCGTCGCCGAGGTGCTCTTCAACGAGATCGATGTCGATGCCTACTTCCTCGAGTACGACGACGAGCGTTCGGGCGACTTTGCGCCACTGCGGTTCTTCCCGAAGGACAAGACACTGGTGCTCGGCCTCGTGACATCGAAAACCTCCGAACTCGAGGACAAGGATCTGCTCAAGACCCGCATCCACGAGGCAGCGCACTACGTCGATCTCGATCAGATGTGCCTGAGCCCGCAGTGCGGATTCTCGAGCACGGTCCACGGCAACGAGATCACCGAAGACGACCAGTGGGCGAAGCTGCGACACGTCGTCGAGGTGGCCGCCGACGTATGGGCCTGAGCCGACCGCAGGTCCTCGCCCTTCCGGGCCTGCTGTGCGACGCATTCGTCTGGAAGTACCAGGCCGCGGCACTCGAACCGATCGCCGACGTCACCATCGCCGATGTCTCCCGGCACGACGACCTCACCGAGATGGCACATGCCGCACTGGAAACCGTCGATGGTCCGGTCGATGTGGTCGGGCATTCGATGGGCGGGCGGGTCGCCTTCGAACTCTGGCGCGTGGCGCCCGAGCGGGTGAGGTCGCTGGTCGTGCTCGACACCGGGGCGCACCCGGCCGGGCCGGGCGAATCGGCGAGCCGGCAACTGCTCCTCGACGTGTCGGCGACACATGGCATGAGCGCACTCGCCGACGCGTGGCTCCCGCCGATGGTGCACCCAGAGCGCCGAACCGACGCCGAGTTCATGGAACCGCTCCGCGCGATGGTGATGCGGGCAACGGCCGCGCAGCACGCCCGCCAGATCAAGGCGCTGCTGTCCCGGCCCGACGCGACGCCGCTGCTCGGGACGATCACGGTCCCGACGCTCGTCATCGTCGGTCGCCAGGACGAGTGGAGTCCCGTCGACCAGCACGAAGCAATCGCAGGTGCGATACCCGGAGCGCGCCTCGCAGTGATCGAGAACTCCGGCCACATGGTCACGCTCGAGCAACCGGCCGTCGTCGCCGCCATGCTCGTCGATTGGATGCGCGATCGACTGCCCGACGTCGAACGCGCCCAGGCGCTCGACCCGGATTGTTGACAATCTGACGCAGCGCGTCACAATGGTCCGGTGACAGGCGTTCGATGCATGCTGATGCGGGGTGGCACCTCGAAGGGTGCCTTCTTCGTCGCCGACGACCTGCCTGCAGATCCGGGTGCACGAGATGCGCTGCTGTTGCGGATCATGGGGTCGCCCGACGTTCGCCAGATCGACGGTGTCGGGGGCGCGACGCCGCTCACCAGCAAGGTCGCAGTCGTCAGTGCCAGCGCCCGCGCCGACGCCGACATCGACTACCTGTTCCTCCAAGTGAGCGTCGACCAGGCGCTCGTCAGCGACCGCCAGAACTGCGGCAACCTGCTGGCGGCGACCGCTCCGTTCGCGATCGAACGAGGTCTGATCGTCGCCCCGGATGCAGACACCGCCGTCGTCCGCGTGTACATGGTCAACACCGACTCGATCGCCGCAGCGACGATCCGACTGACGCACGGCATGCCGGAGTATCGCGGTGAGGCGTCGATCGACGGGGTGCCCGGCACGGCGGCGCCGGTGCAGCTCGACTTCGAGAACATCGCCGGTGGATCATGCGGAACGCTGCTGCCTACCGGCAACGTCGTCGACACGATCGACGGGGTCGACGTGACGATGATCGACAACGGCATGCCGGTCGTGGTGCTGCGCGCCGACGCACTCGGCATCTCGGGCACTGAGGCACCTGCTGAGCTGGAGGCCGACGAGGAATTGCGGGCGCGCCTCGAATCGATCCGGCTCCAGGCCGGCCACCTGATGCGTCTCGGCGACGTCACCGACACCACCGTGCCGAAACTCACGATGGTCTCGGCGCCGACGGCCGGCGGCGACATCTCGACGCGCACGTTCATCCCCCATCGATGTCACGAGGCGATCGGTGTCTTCGGCGCCGTGTCAGTGGCGACGGCTGCATTGCTCCCCGGCACGCCGGCTGCCGACGTGGCACGCGTCGGAGCGGGCGTTGACGGCACGCTCATCTGCGAGCACCCGACCGGGGCCTTCACCGCCGCGATCGACATCGACACGTCCGACCCCGTCCCCGCCGTTCGCAGCGCCGGCATCATCCGCACCGCCCGCAAGTTGATGGACGGCACGGTCTTTCCGGTCGAGTACCGAGGAGCCGACACATGAGCGACACCGAGCCGAAATCGATTCCGGGGCCGCATCCAGACCCACACCCCCCGAGAAGATGGACGCCGCCACCGCACGCCACCGACGCCCATTGTCACGTGTTCGGTCCTGCCGATCGGTTCCCCTTTCGGCGGATCGTTCGTACACGCCTCCCGACTCGGGCATCGACGAGTTCGAGCAGCTGCAGCGCCGCCTCGGTCTGTCGCGTGCGGTGTTCGTGCAGGCTTCGTGTCACGGTACCGACAACGCCGCGATGGTCGATGCATTGCGACGGGGTGCCGGCCGGTACGCCGGCGTGGCGATGATCGACGAATCGTTCTCCGATGCCGACATCGCTGCACTGCACGACGCCGGCGTGCGTGGCACACGATTCAACTTCGTCAAGCATCTCGGTGGGGCGCCCGAACTCGACGTGTTCTGGCGGTTGGTCGATCGGGTGCAACCGTTCGGTTGGCACATCGTGCTGCACTTCGACGCCAAGGACCTCCCCGCCTACGCGACGCTGCTCGACCGGATGCCGTGCGCCTACATCATCGACCACATGGCTCGGGTGCCGACCGCCGATGGCGTCGAACAGGAACCGTTTCGGGCGCTGCTCGAGTTGATGGGCGACGAGCGGGCGTGGGTGAAGATCTCCGGCGCCGAGCGGCTCACCGCCGACGGCCCGCCGCCCTACGACGATGTCGTTCCCTACGCGCGGGCGTTGGTGGCGGCGGCTCCCGACCGGGTCCTGTGGGGTACCGACTGGCCGCACCCCAACGTACGGCACATGCCCGACGACGGCGACCTGGTCGACCTGCTGGTCGACCTGATCCCCGACGAGGCGATCCGCACGCAGGTGCTCGTCGCCAATCCCGAAAAGCTGTACGACTTCGGCTGAGACGGCGGACACGGATGGTCAGAGGCCTGGGTGTACGATTGTCGACAATATGGCCGACGTCAGCGATCTGCTCCGCAACGACATCCTGAACGGTGATTTCCCTCCGGGCGAACGGCTGATCGAGCTGCAGCTCACCGAACGGTACGGGGTGGGGCGTGCCGCGATCAGGTCGGCGATCGTCGAACTGAGCAGCGAGGGACTGGTCATCCACGAGACGAACCGCGGCGCAGCCGTGCGCCGGGTATCGATCGAGGAAGCGATCGAGATCGCCGAGGCGCGAGGTGCGCTCGAAGCCCTGCTCGCCCGCCGAGCCGCCGAACGGGCCACCGATACCGAACGACACGAACTCACCCGGATCGTCGCGGACATGCGCGACGCGGTGTCCTCGAACCGACACGCCGACTACTCCGAGCTGAACCGCGTGCTGCATCGGCGGATCCGCGAGATCAGCGGCCACTCGACGGCGTCGGAGCTCGTCGCCAACCTCCGCAACCGTGGCGCCCACCACCAGTTCAGGCTGGCGACGATGCCGGGCCGATCGACCGATTCACTTCCGCAGCACGCGGCGATCGTCGATGCAATCGTGGCCGGTGATGGTGACGCGGCAGCGACAGCAATGCACGATCACCTGGTGTCGGTGCAACAGGTGCTGGGCAGCTGGGTCGAACAGCCCCGATCCTGACCCTTGCCGCCGCGACGAGGCGGCAAGGGTCAGTCGAGGTATTCGACGCCCATCTCGATCAGCTTCTGGCGCAGCCCATAGAAGTCGACGCCGAGTTCACCCGCTTCGAGTCGCGCTCGCGTCGCCGCTTCCTTGCCGAGGCGTTCGGTCGATCGCTCCAGTGCCCAGACCGCGTCGGCACGCTCGACGACGACCACGCCGTCGTCGTCGGCACAGATCACATCGCCCGGCTGCACGGTGATGCCACCCAGTACGACCGGGACGTTCACCGACCCGGGCGTGTTCTTCACCGTGCCCTGACACGACACGTGTTGCGACCACACCGGGAACCCCATCTCGCGCAGATCCATCGTGTCACGCACGCCGGCGTCGATCACCAGCCCGCGCACACCGCGGGCGATCAGCGACGTGGCGAGCAGGTCGCCGAACATGCCATGGGTCGAAGGCGCCGTGTTGGTGACGACGAGGATGTCGCCCGGCTGACACACCTCGACCGCGGCGTGGATCATGATGTTGTCGCCGGGGTGGCTGAGCACGGTGACCGCCGATCCGGCGATCTTCGTGCCGTGCTGGATCGGCCGGATGTGCGGACCGACGTAGCCGACGCGGCCGATCGCCTCGTGCACGGTCGCCGTGCCGGCCTGACCGAGCTGATCGATGATCGCCTGTTCGGCGCGCTCGATGTTGCGGACGACGACGTGCTGGTTCATGACGTGGCTCCTGGTACCTCGAGCCGCGGGTACACGCGGCGGGCGTTGCCCTCGAAGATCTTCGCGCGCTGGGCGTCGGTCAGATCGGCACGGTCGACGTACAACTTCGTGTCGTCGTAGTACTCGCCGGTGTCGGGGTTCTTGCCCTTCACCGCACCGACCATCTCGGAGGCGAACAGGATGTTGTCGGTGGGCACCACGTCGACCAGCAGGTCGATGCCGGGCTGGTGGTACACGCACGTGTCGAAGAAGATGTTCTGCATCAGCTCGTCGAGCAGCGGCCAGCCGGCATCCGCGCTCTCCTCGGCCATGCCCTTGAAACGACCCCAGTGATACGGCACCGCTCCCCCGCCGTGGGGAATGACCCAACGCATGTTCGGGAAATCGCGGAACAAGCCGGAGGTGAGCGCCTGCATGAACGCCGTCGTGTCGGCACCCAGATAGTGCGAACCAGTGGAGTGGAAGTGCGGATTGCACGTGGCGCTGACATGGATCATCGCCGGCACGTCGAGCTCGCACATCGCCTCGAACAGCGGGTGCCAGTACGGATCGAACAGGGGCGGTCCGGTCCAGTTGCCACCGGACGGGTCGGGATTCAGATTGCAACCGACGAAGCCCATCTCCTCGACGCACCGGCGCAGTTCGGCGACCGACGATTCGATGCCGGCGCCCGGCGACTGCGGGAGTTGGCACACGGGGGCGAAATTGTCGGGGTAGAGGTCGCAGATCCGCCGGATGATGTCGTTGCAATGCTCGCTCCAGAATCGACTGGTGTGTCCGTTGCCGATGTGGTGCCCCATCCACGACGCGCGGGGCGAGAAGACCGTGAAGTCGATGTTGCGCTCGCGCTGCAGCCGCAACTGATTGTTCTCGAGACTCTCGATCAGCTCGTCGTCGGAGATGTCGATCGCGCCCTTCTCACCGACATGGTTCGGGTCGGCTGCGAGCGCCGCCCTCTGCGCGTCGCGATAGGCGCCGAGTTGTGGCGGTGCGGTGGTGTAGTGCCCGTGGCAGTCGATGATCATGGCGGAACGCATCATGGCGTTCGTCTTGCCGGATTGTCAACAATCCGCTAGACCTGCAACGTGACGATCACCACGCAAGTCGCCATCATCGGCGCCGGTCCTGCGGGCGCATTGCTCGCTCACATCCTCGATCGGGCCGGCATCGACTCGATCGTCGTCGAACGCGCGAGCCGGGACCACGTGCTCGGGAGGATCCGCGCCGGAGTGCTCGAATGGGGAACGGTCGAACTCTTGCGCGAGATGGGTCTCGGTGATCGGATGGATGCCGAGGGCCACGTGCACGCCGGCACCAGCATCGTGTGGAGCGGCCGCGACGTACTGACGATCGACATCGAGAAGTACGCCGGCTCGCGGTTCATGTCGTACGGGCAGACGAACCTGCAGGAGGACCTGTACGCCGCCGCCGATCAGCGCGGTGCCCAGATCCACTTCGAGGCCGCCCACGTCGAGCTGCACGACGTCACGACGCAACGTCCCTGGCTGACGTTCGTCTCCGGAGGCGAGCGGGTGCGCGTCGAGGCCGACTACATCGTGGGGTGCGACGGGTTCCACGGCGCCTCCCGCAAGGCGATCCCCGACACCATCCTGCGCACGTATCACAAGGAATACCCGTTCGGGTGGCTCGGCATCCTGTCCGAGACGCCTCCGCTCGAAGACCTGGTCTATGCCCACCACGAACGTGGGTTTGCCCTGGCGTCACAGCGCAACCCGATGCTCAGCCGGTACTACGTCCAATGCCCGCTGACCGACTCGACCGACGATTGGTCGGACGATCGCTTCTGGAGCGAGTTGGCGATCCGCCTCGGCCCGATGGTCGGCCCCACCGTCGTCACCGGCCCGTCGATCGAGAAGTCGATCGCTCCGCTGCGCAGCTTCGTCGCCGAACCGATGCGCCATGGCAACCTGTTCCTCGCCGGCGACGCCGCCCACATCGTGCCCCCGACCGGGGCGAAAGGGCTCAACCTCGCCGTTTCCGACGTGTTCTACATGTCGCGTGCACTGACCGCGCACTACGCGCAGGGCGACGACCACTACCTCGACAGCTACTCGGAGATGGCGCTCCGGCGGGTGTGGGGGTCGGTCCGCTTTTCGTGGTGGCTCACGACGCTGCTCCATCGCTTCCCCGATCAGACCGAGTTCGACCTGCGTGCCCAGGAGGCCGAGCTCGACTACCTGGCTTCGTCGACCCATGCCCAAGCGGCGATGGCCGAGCAGTATGCCGGGCTCCCGTTCGAGACCTGAGCGTGCCGGTCGTCGTGGTCGAGGTCAGCGATCAGCGCCTCGGCAGGCTCCGGATCTTCAACCTCGTGATGGGCCTGCTGCATCTCATCTCGGGTTCCCTGATGGTCATCCTGGGCAACGACTTCGAGCTCGATATCAGCACCTTCGCCCTCGACGGGCCCCCCGGCACGCCACTCGCCGACGGCTCCATCAACCAGGTCTGGGGGCTCCCGCTGGCATGGGCCACGGCGGCGTTCCTGTTCCTGTCCGCCTTCTTTCACCTGCTGATCGCCTCGCCGCTCGCCTTTCGCGCCTACGGCGATGAACTGCGCCGGAATCGGAACCGCTTCCGCTGGGTCGAGTACGCGATCTCCTCCACCCTGATGATCGTGCTGATCGCGCTCGTGACCGGCATCACCGACCTGGCCGCCCTGATCAGCATCGCCTTCCTCAACGCCTCGATGATCCTGTTCGGCTGGCTGATGGAGATGAGCAACCACTTCGACCGGAAGACGTGGTGGACACCGTTCTGGTTCGGTTGTGTGGCCGGTATCGGCCCCTGGATCGCGATCGCCACCTACATCGTGGTCAACGTCAGCCGTGATGGCGGCGAGGGCCCCCCAGGATTCGTCTACGGGATCATCTTCACGATCTTCTTCTTCTTCAACACCTTCGCCATCAACCAGTGGCTGCAATACCGCAAGGTCGGCAAGTGGGCCGATTACCTGCGCGGTGAGACCACGTACATCGTGCTCAGCCTCACCGCCAAGAGCGTTCTGGCCTGGCAGATCTTCGCCAACACCCTCATCGACTGAACCGCGCCGGGGCCGAGCGAGGCGAACTGCCTGGTGCGCCTTGCCGCCGGGCGCGAACATGGGGGTAGAGGAAAGGAGGGTGTCATGCGCCTCCTGCCAGTGGCCCTCGTACTCGGACTCGTGGCGGCGGCCTCGGCCTGCGGTGACGACGACTCGACGACGAGCACCGTCGCACCGACAGTCGCCACGACTGCGCCTGCGAGTGCCCCGGACTCGACGGACCCGACGCAGACGACCCGGGCGACGGCACCTCCGACGACGCGGCCCACGACCTCGGAGACGACGACCCTGACGACCGAGCCGACGACGACCCTCACCACCGAGCCGACCACCGAGCCGACCACCGAGCTGACGACGACCACGACCGAGTCGCCGGGGGCCACGACGACCGAACCACCACTGCTGGACGTGAAGGTCTACTTCGTCCGCGGTGAGCGGTTGGCGATCGCACATCGCCGGGTCCCCGGTCCGGCGATCCTTCGGGGCGCGCTGACCCTGTTGCTCGAGGGTCCGACAGCGGCCGAGCGGGCGGCCGGGTACGCAACGACGATCCCCGACGGCACGTCGCTACTCGACCTGAACCTCGCCGGCGGCATCGCCACGGTCGATCTCAGCGATCAGTACGACGACGGTGGTGGGAGCCTGATGATGATGGCCCGCGTCGCTCAGGTCGTCTTCACCGCCACCCAGTTCGGCAACTCCGATCAGGTCGTGTTCTGGATGGACGGCGAGCCGATCGACTACCTCGGCGGCGAGGGAATCGAGCTCGACGGTCCGCAGTCGCGGTCCTCGACCGAGCGCTCGCTGACCGCCGGCATCCTGATCGACACCCCCGACCCCGGTGCCACCGTGACCAGCCCGTTCACCGCAGCCGGAGAAGGCGACGTGTACGAGGGCGACTTCCCGATCGTGATCAGGCGCAACGGTGTCGACGTGGCCGGGCCGTTCCTCGCGTTCGCCGGGGCATGGGGCGACTGGGCCGACTTCGAGATCACGATCACGCTCGACCTCACGCCGGGTCCGATCGAGCTGGTCATGTGGGACGAGAGCGGCTGCGGGCCCCCCGAATGCCCGTTGCCGACCGAGATCGTCGTGCCACTCACGTTGGCATGAAGCCGGCTCTCCGAGGTCGCGTCGAGCCCCACGACGACGTTGGTGGCGACGTGCCTCCCGAGTCGCCGGGAGACCCGAGCGTCCTGCCAGATGAGCCAAGCGGCCCCACTGGTCGTAGAACCGCATTCGCCCAGTTCGTGGCTCGAGGGTCTGAAGTTCCGTGTCAACGTGGAGCCGAATCGTGCAGCGGGACGGCGTGACGTCGACGTGCTCGTCAGGGTGAGGGCGTGAAGATCGCCGTCAGTACCGAATCGGTGAGGATGCTCTGCGTGTAGAGCGCGCTGTTGTGCTGACAGACGAGGTTGACGCTGACCGGAACGCCGGCGCTGACATCGATGGTCCGAGTGCCCGACAGGAGACCTCTCGACGTCTCGAAGTTGCTGGTGTTGTCGGGTGTGAGCACCTGCGTGTAGTTGGCGTCGATGGCCGTTCCGGTGGTGATCGAACAGGTCGTCGGGACGAACGGAGTGGGTGCCCCGCTGATGGGATCGCTGGTCGCCACGTTGGTCACCGAGTTGGCCGTGATCTGACCGGCGACCGCCGGCGTCATCGTGACGGTGGCGATGACCTTCGGTTGTTCGCCATTCGCACCGCCGAAGACGCCGAGCGTGGTCTGGTTGTCACGGTCGCTCACGGCCACGGGTCGGGCTGACTGCAGCTCAGCGATCTTCGCATCGGCGGAGGCCTTGCCGGCTTCGAGTGCGGTGATCTTCGCATCGGCTGCCGCTTTGCCGGCCTCCAGTGCGACAAGTCGGCCGGCGATCTCGAGCAGGCTCGCGTTGGTGTAGTACCCGTTGACGTCGATGATGACGTTGACGGTTCCATTCAGGTTGTACACCTCGAATGACCCGGCCCCCGACAAGGTGGTCACGACTGCGTTCGGAATCGGTGGCTGGCCGGGTACGGGGTTCAGGCTCGATGCCACGGGACGGTCCCCGTTGGGCCAGATCGTAAGGAACGACGGAGCAGTCGCATCGAGTGCTGTGACGTTCAACGACAGACCGACGGCGTCGGTCGGAATCGTGCAGTCACCATTGCCACCGTGGGCCGCCACCGTCTGGGTATCCGATGGGCCGAACGTTTCCAGTGGTCCGATGTGGAACTCACCGGGTCGGGTGTCGATCAAGCGGCACGGCGTCACCGGGACGAAGGTGGCGTCCGTATCGCCCGGCGCGGCGTCGACTCCCCACGCCTGGAACACGAACACCGCGATCAAGGCAATCGCGAGACCGGAACCCAATGCGACCAGTGTTCGCGGATTGATGGTGACAGTCATAGTGGAACCTCCCGGGGCCAGCACCCTGACCCTGTCAGAGCGCTGAGGCCACCCTAGGACAACCCGTCAGCCAACGCGACTTCGACGCATGAGCCCTCGGGAATTGCTCCACCCGACGAACCTGGCACACCGCGTACGTGCCGCGGTTGGTCACTGACGATGCTCGCGTGCTCGCCTCTGTCGAGATCGCCGACGCCCGGTCGGCGCGCCGGAAGGGGCTGCTCGGCCGTGATGGCCTGGACGGTCGCTCGCGATCACTGCGGCTGCAGCGGACAATCGATCCAGCGTCATCGCGACGATGCTCACGTCGTCAGCTCGCCGGACCACGTCGACAGACGACGACGTACTCGCTCTGACGGGTCCACGGCGCGTCGCTGCTTCCTGCGATCCAGCGGCTGTGGCCGATTGTCAGGGCACTCCACTGTGTAACGAGATCGAGGCCCGAGATCCTGCCCGACTCGCAGAAGCAACCACGCAGCAGCGGCCGCGCAGTACACCGGCCTCCCGTCCGAGACCTCAGGCTCAGCCGGCCGGCATCATGAAGCGCTCGAAGAAAGCGGCGAGCTCCTCGAAACCGTCGAGCGGCAACACGTCGGCGACGTGCTGGTCGGGTCGCACGACCACCAGCGCACCCGCGCTGCGATCGATGCCGCGCATCTCGAAGATGTCGTGACCGGGTTGGAGATCGGGGCAGAAGACCTTCTCGTAGTCGACGAGACCGTACCGGCCCTTGGTCGGGCGCAAGAGCTCCGGGACCTCTCCGATGGTCAGGCTCTGGTGCCCTTGCTGGAGGATCGCCCGCAGATCGAGGACACCGTCGAGGTCCATGCCCTCACCGGTGCACCGCAGCATCGGCGAGCGCGGGTCGGCTTCGAGGAAGTCGCACAGCGCTTCCACCCGCGAGCCCTGCTTGCCCGGAGGACGGTCGTCGGCGAAGGCGAACAGGCGCCAGCGCCCGTCCGCCTCGATCACGTGACCCAGGTGCATCGGCTTGGCGTCGGCCAGGCGCACCACGGGCGCCGAGTGGAACCGCGTTCCGATCACGAAACCTTCAGCCAGGTGCTGATGCTCGCCTGCACCGACCAGAGCGGACGGCGCGTACTGCGTGGCAGTGCCGGCCGTGAAACGCCCCGCCTGCTGGAAGTAGCGCTGGAATTGGGCGGGATCGACGCCACCTGCATCGTCGGCCGAGGTCTTCGGTCGGGCACTGAACATCTGGGCGAACTCGCGATCGAATTCGATCAGCTGTTCGGCCACGCCATGGCGCTCGGTGGAGTAGCCGTGCAGGATCTCGGGCCGGCACTGGCCGCGCAGTACCGAGGCCAGCTTCCAGCCGAGGTTGAAGCCGTCGCGCATCGAGACGTTCATCCCCTGGCCCGCCTTGGGGCTGTGGGTGTGGCAGGCATCGCCGGCGATGAAGACGCGTGGCAGTTGGGTGTCGGTCTGATCGTCCGGGACGTCGTCGAACTTCTCGGTCAGACGCTGGCCGATCTCGTAGACCGACCACCACGCGACTTCTGCGACCTCCAGCGTGTAGGGCGACAGGATCCGCTGCGCCGCGTCGATCAGCTGGTCGATGGTGATGTTGCGGCTGGCGGCACGCTCGTGCTCGTCCAGCTGGTCGAGTTCGATGTACAAGCGCACCAGGTAGCCGCCCTCACGGGGGATCACGAGCAGGTTCCCTCCGTTCGCCGAATGGACGACGGCCTTGAACCGGATATCGGGGAAGTCGGTGACGGCGAGCACGTCCATCACGCCCCATGCCTGATTGGCGGCGTCACCGTGCAGTTCGCGCCCGATCGACCGGCGCACCGTGCTGCGGGCTCCGTCGCAACCGACGACGTAGCGGGCACGGACCGTCTCGATCTCACCCTCGTGGCCTGCGTCGGTGCGCTCGAGCCGAGCGGTCACCGGGACCTCGGGCGCCGGCGGGATCTCGAGGTCGACGAGACGCCGGGAGTAGTCGGGCACCAGCGCGCCCGGCGAGTGGCGCATCCGCTCGAGGAAGAAGTCGTGCACCCGCGCCTGGTTGAGGATCACGTGGGGGAACTCGGACAGACCGTCCTCGACGTCCTGGATGCGACCGCTCCGAGCGATCTGGTGCGGATCCCGCGGATCGGGCTTCCAGAACACGGTCTCGTTGACCCAGTACGACTCCTTGAGCACCTTCTCGACGAAGCCGAACGCTTGGAACATCTCCATCGTGCGACAGGCGATGCCGTCGGCCTGCCCGAGCTCGAGCGGACCGTCCTTCTGGTCGACGATGCAGACCGAGATGTCGGGAAACACGGCGAGCTGGGCGCCGAGCACCAACCCGGTGGGTCCGGATCCGACGATGAGGACGTCGACCTCGCTCGGCAGAGCGCGGATCGGGGTGCGCGGCGGCACGGCCTGCGAGGCTTGCGCCACGGCGGGATCGCCGACCCGGAACCCGTCGAGATGGAACTGCACGGTTCAGTCCCGACCCGTCAAGCCGAGCACGTCGATGGCGTTGCCCTTCATGATCAACGGCCTGACCTCCGGTTTGATCTCGAGATCGTCGAAGCTCGCCATCCAACGATCGGGTGAGATCACGGGATAGTCGGATCCGAACAACACCTTGCGGCGCAGCGGTCCGTTGACGGCGCGTACGAGCTGAGCGGGGAAGTACTTCGGCAGCCATCCCGAGAGGTCGATGTACACGTTCGCCTTGTGAGTCGCCATCGAGATCGCCGAGTCCTGCCACGGTACCGACGGGTGGGCGAGGATCACGGTGAGGGTCGGAAAGTCGGCGGCGACGTCGTCGAGCAGCATCGGGTCGCTGTAGCGCAGCTTGATCCCACGCCCGCCGGGAAGGCCGGCACCGATTCCGGTCTGGCCGGTGTGGAACACCGTCGGAACACCTGCTTCGGCGATCGCCTCGTAGATCGGGTAGTAGCGCACGTCGTTCGGCTCGAACGCCTGCAGGCTGGGGTGGAACTTGAAACCGCGGGCACCATTCGCGGCGAGCGATCGCACCCGCGCCGAAGCGTCGCCGGCGAGCGGATCAACCGACGCGAACGGGATCAGGATGTCGTCGTGGGCGGCAGCGAGCTCGAGGATCTCCTCGCTCGACAACGCCGGGTGGCCCATCGCCGTGGTGGCGTCGACCGTGAACACGACGGCGCCGATCCGGCGTTCCCGGTAGTAGTCGGCGAGGTCAGCGACCGTCGGCGTGCGGTTGTCGTCGCCCTTGAAGTAGGCCGCCGAGGCATCGAGCAGTTCCTGGTCGAGGGCACAGCAGCCCTTCGAGTCCTGCTCGACGTGGACGTGGGTGTCGATGGCGACGAGGGTGTCGAGGTCGAAGCTCATTGTTCGTGTACTCCCGGGAGATGGCTGGCGGCGGCTGTCGCGACGACGAGCTGTTCGAGCAGTCGATCGCGCTCGTCCAGCATCTCACGCTGTCGATGCCGTCGAGTTCGTCGTCCATCCCGGCCACCGGTGTGGCCCTCGACTCGAGCATCGGGGTGAGGGATCGACCGCTGCACACGAGAAGCATCAGCTACCGTCGTGGCATGAGCAGAACGCCCCGACAACGACAGATGAAGCGAAGCATCGCCGTGGTGGCGGCGCTCGGACTGCTGGTCGGCGCCTGTGGGAGCGACGACGAGGCCGCTCCGACCACCGCCGCCGGAGAGTCGACGGAAACCACCGGAACGCCACCGGACGATACGACGGGCGCGGTGTCCACCACCGACCAGTCGGACGGTTCGACCGACGAAGGCGCCGTGGCCGCTGCCGGGGCGATTCGCTCGCTCGACGACATCCCCGACGAATGTC
Source organism: uncultured Acidimicrobiaceae bacterium (assembly GCA_963701575.1). Lineage (GTDB taxonomy): Bacteria > Actinomycetota > Acidimicrobiia > Acidimicrobiales > Ilumatobacteraceae > Ilumatobacter. Next base: position 85,076 of record CAVPAQ010000025.1, on the reverse strand, counting down.
TCGCCGAGATGGCCGATTTCCTCCGCGCGATCGAGCCGATCGTCTCGGCGACCGATTGGGAGACCGCCACCCTGACCGACTTCGAGCAGATCGCCGGGGAGTTCGAGGCAATTGGGAACGAGTTCGATGCGTCGTCGGAGAGCCTCGGCTGCAACGACCTCGACTTCGTCGACGACAACGAGTCCGACCTCCTGGCGGAGTTCGCCAAGGACAAAGCACCCGGCACCGTGGGGTTCCTCGAATTCATCTCGGCGCTGGGTTCGATCGGTTCGTCGGGCGACGATGGCGGTGCGAGCGGTTCGGGAGCCGGTGCGTTGGAGACGTGTGCCGAGGGCATCGAGTTCGTCCAGGGCTTGGTCGACAACTACGACTCGCTGGCGGATGTGCCGGCCGCCGAGCTGGTGAAGTTCGCACAGATCTCATCGATCTACCTGACCTGCACGCCCGAGCAACTCGACTTCTTCGACAGCGACGAGGTCGTCGCCTTCATCGAGGGCTAGCGAGGCCCTTCGCACAGGGCCGTCCACCGTCGGTACGTTGGCACGATGGAACATCGCTCCCTCGGTCAGCTCAGCGTGTCGGTCGTCGGTCTCGGCTGCAACAACTTCGGGATGCGAATCGACGCCGAGCAGACGGCGCGGGTCGTCCACGCTGCGATCGACGCCGGCATCAACTACTTCGACACCGCCGAGAGCTACGGGCGAGGCATGTCGGAGGAGTATCTCGGCCGTGCGCTCGGCGACCGGCGCTCCGATGTGCTGGTCGCCACGAAGTGGGGGCACACCGTCAGCCTCGGCGACGGTGAACGGGGAGGCGACCCGACCCAGATCCGACGGCGGCTCGAGGACAGCCTGCGAAGGCTCGGTACCGACTATGTCGACCACTACCAGCTCCACCGACCCGACCCCGACACCCCCGCCGAGGACACGCTCGGCTGCCTGGCTGAGTTGCGCGAGGAGGGCAAGATCCGCGAGATCGGTTGTACCCACTTCACGGCCGACCAGCTGCGTGCTGCCCACGCCGCCGCCATCGATCACGGTCTCTCGCCGTACCCGTCGGTGCAGAACCACTTCAGCCTGCTCACTCGCGATCCCGAAACCGATGGCGTCTTCGCGGCCTGCGAGGAACTCGGCGTCGCCTTCGTCCCCTACTTCCCGCTCGAGTCCGGGCTCCTGACCGGCAAGTACCGGCGGGGCGAGGCTCGGCCGGAGGGCTCGCGGCTGGCGGCGTGGGGCGACCGCGCCGATGCGTTCATCGACGACGACAAGCTTGCCGTGGTCGAGCGGCTGATCGCCTGGTCGGATGCACGCGGTCACGACCTGCTCGACCTGGCGATCAGCTGGCACACCTCGCATCCGCTGGTCGCCACCGTGATCGCCGGCGCCACCAAGCCCGAACAGATCGCGGCCAACGTCGCCGCCGCGTCGTGGAATCTGACCGACGCCGACCGCGCCGAGGTCGACGCCGTGATTGCCGGCTGATCACCCCGTCGGGTGGTGATGGCGGACGCCCACCGATATGCCGAGTCCGCGTGACCACCGACGTTGCACATCGCGCACGTTCGGAACACGGGATCGATCAGGGGCGTCATGGATCAACGGGCTCTGCTCGGCTTGTCGCTGGGGGAGCTGCAACGGTGGATCCGATAGTCCCGGCGATGGTGTTCCCCGCTCGAGGGAAGGCGGTGAAGCCGGCGGAGTACTGCCGATTAGGTTTGGTCCCTGTGGGCGTAGCGGTCGGGGAACAGCGTCGTGCGAGCCGGCCTGCGCTGCTCGTCTCCGTCGCACTCGTGTGCGCGATCGCTGCGGCGTGCGCAAGCAGCGCGTGGCGGCTCGCCAAGCTCCAATCCGATCCGATGGCCACGTATGCGCTGCCCGGAGCGGTCGACACCCGCGCCACCGAGTTCGAAGGCGGCACGTCGGGTGTGTCGTCGCCATCGAGGGTTCGTCGCAGCTTCACGGTCCCTGCCGGTGGCGCAGAGGCCGCGATCGAGGAGATCGCGATCGCCGCCACCGAGGCCGGATGGGAGCTGACCCCGCGCGAGCCGAATGGGTTCACCGGTCACAAGAAGATCGACGGGATGGACGCCCAGATCTTCATCGCAGCCATCGTGCAGGACGACACGGTCTGGTTCGAGTTGTCGAGTCGGGCCACGTAGGCGACCCCCGGTCGGACGCGGTACCGGCTGGAGATACGGGCCGCGCTTGAAGAACGCTCCATCTCCTGCGCGTCGACATCGCTCGGTCCTCGGTTCGGGCTGGTCGATGTCGAGGGCCGCTATCGCTCCGGTGACGTCGCGGTGCCGAGCTGACCCCACCGACGGCGGTACTCGCGGCCGGTGTACCGACTCGGGTCGGCACCGGCTGCGAGCGCTTCGGCGCGGTCTGCACGCAGGTGGAGTTCGGCGGCGATCTCCTCGGCTTCGGTCCAGGTTCGGTCCGGCCGGCCGTCGACGCTGACCGACGTCGTCGACTGCAGCCGCTTGGGCATCGCGAGGAACGGGCCGATCGGTAGATACCAGCGTTTCGTGATGCGCTGCTCGTGACCGGCCGACGCGGCAGGCACGAGGTGGCGGAGCCCACTCGCGAGCGCGGCGGGGTGTCGGGTCGCCGCAACGGCAGCGACGTCGGCGCACAGGTCGCGGGCAGCCTCCACGGTGCGAGGCAGGAACAGCATGGTGCCGCCGATCAGCACCGCCACGGGCAGTGCGAACAGGATGCTGACGAAGGCGAGCACCTTCGTGAGGGTCCACGCCAGTTCGGCGCGGGTGGCGACTCGGCACCACCGGTCGCGCATACCGGCAAATTGAGCGGCGACGAGGGCCTCGAGCTCGTCGCGCTGGAGCTGCTCGACCGCCTGACTGGTCGCCATCACGACGACACCGTGCGGTGTCGGAAAGGCGCCGACGTTCGGGATCGTTGTCTCGAGGACGACGACACCGTCGGCCGGTACACCGATCGCGGCCGACAGTTCGTCGGCGATGTTGCGAAGTCGTCCGCTGGTCGCACCGGTGGCCCGGAGATCAGTCACGATCGTCGCGCCGATTCGTTCGAGCGGGAGCAGGATCACGACGAGGGCGGCGACGATCATCGCGACCGGGATCGCGGTCGGCTGGCCGAACGGGACGAGGAGGTCGAACCAGGTGTGCGGGAACGCCAGAATCACGGCGATCACCGCCGCCAGCGCCGCCCACGACGAGGCGACGGCGCGCACGGCGTGGGCGCGTGCGGTCCGGGCGAGCGCGGTGTGTCCCACGTTGATGTATCGACCGATCTCCGGTGTACGTGAATCCGGGGCCGGCGTCGGTACGTCATCGAGACGGAGCACCTCGGGCGGGCCGTAGCGGTCGTAGACGACCGCTCTCACGCCAGGCCTCGGTCGGATCGGCGCACGACATGCCGGTCGACGTTCTCGAGCACGTTCACGCCGTCGAGTCTCGCGGATTCGTCAACGGACAAGCCCGATCGTCGTGTTGCCACAGCTGCGGTTTGGAGTTGTCGAGCCGAGCCGACCGAGTGCGCCGGGAGTCGAGCATCACGGCCCGCCAACTCGCCGCTGGCTTGCCGGAAGCGGGCCACGACTCCTGCGCGTGGATACGCACGCCCTCGGTTCGGGCGGATGCTCGGACGGCGTGGGCCATCGTCGACGTGTTGCCTTCGAGCTCAACTGCTTCGGACTGTGCCTAGGGGCGGTCCGGGCCGACCGTTTCGCCGGCCGCCGCAGCCTTCTGCTTCGGATTCCCGAGGTTCACGAGCGTCTTCCGGATCAGCGAGAGCACCGTCCAGAACGCGTATCCGGCGGCCAGAAGCAGCAGGAACAGCATGCTCGCGCCAGTGGCCAGCCAGTTGGCCATGAACGCCACCGCGATCATCGCAGCGGCGACGAGCGCGACAACGAACACGATCCACGTCGCGACGGGAGTCACCCGTCGGAGCGACGTGATCATCAACAACACGCTGATCAGCAGGCCCCCGGACACGAGGATGAGGGTGAGCCATCCCCACGGTTGCACGAAACCCACCCCGACGAGCCCGGCGAGCCCTATCACTGTCAACAGGCCCGAGACCGTCCACCGGACGACCCTCGCCCCGGGCGTCGGGAGCGCTCGACTCACCGCGAACGAGATCATCCGACCCACGAACGCCATCCAGCTCTTCGTCGTCTTCTTCTCTGGCACCTTCCGATCGCCGCCAGTGGCCGGATCCTGCGACTGCCGCGCGAGCAGCTCGCCGACGTCCCGGGCGCCGCCCGTGAACGGATCCTCCGACTGCCGCGCGAGCGTCTCGCCGACGACCCGGGCGCCGCTCTCGAACAGCTCGATCTTGGTCTTGCCGCGCTTGCCTCGCGTCTGGAGGTCGACCGACCACCGGTCCGGTGCGTCGTGCGCCGGTGCGAGCAGGTCAATGAATGCATCAACGGCAACCTGCACCGCATCCGAGTCGGCTCGGCCGGCGCCCGACCCGTCGTCCGCCACGACCGCTCCGTTCGCCGGCGCCTGGAGGGTCTCGACCGCCGCCTCCGCCAGCCGGTGCCTGTCGGAGTCGGCGCGATCGTTCACGCTGAGCAGCGCCCGCAGCGGTGAAGGCGATTCTGGATCGTCGCGCAACGCCGCCGCGAAATCGGCGAGGAGGGCACGGTGAACGCGGCGCGTGACGGCAGGGTCTTCGATACCGAGGATCTTGGCGACCGCTATCTCAGCGGTGTCGAGGCGGCCCCAGAGGATGTCGTTCAGGCGCCAGTTCTCGTCGAGGAAGCCACCGAAGTGGGCCAACGCGTTGCCGCCGAGTTTGCGCGGGGATTCCTCGCCCTCCGCGACGAGACCCCGCGCGTCGAGCGGGCTGATGCGGATGACGTCGGCCGAATCGAGCTCCGCGGCGGCGATGTTGGCGAGCGGCAGGATGAGCTGGTCGTAATCGCCGTAGTTCAGCCACCCGTCCGCGAGCCGCATCCGCATCGAGCTGTCGATGTCGGCGGCGAGGATCGCCTGGCGTCCATCCTCGCTGGCCGCACGCATGGGCGCCGCCAAACGGTCCGCGACCTCGTCCAGGACGTCCAGGAACTGATCGGTCTCGATCCACTCCTCGAGTGTCAGATCGCCGAGCACCTCTGGGTCGTGGAGCCCGAAGTCGGCGGCACGCTGGCCCTCGGCGAACGTGATCAGCTCCAGGTACAGGCGGTTGATGTCGCGCCGCATCGCCGCGTAGCGCTCGAAGCGCTCCTCGACGTCGTCACCGGTCGAGCCGTTGAGCTCGCGCTGATGATGGCTGATGAGGTGCTCGAGCAGGGAGAACCTGCGCAACCGGAACCCGAGATCGAACACGAACAGGCCGACGCGGGCGACGTTCTCGGAACCCGGGTAACGCGCCTTCACCCAGTCTTCGAGCCGCGATTTCACCTGGCTGCTCAGCCGGCGCACGAGGGCGGGGTCCGGCGGGAGAGCACCGGCCTGCAGGGAAGAGCGGACCAGGTCGACGACGACCGTCGACCATCGGTACTCCTCCTGCGCCACCGCGCCCCAGCCGCGGTCCTGTGCGAAATCGCTGCGGCTGGTGCTGGTCCAGGATCCGACCACACCCTCGGCGGACGTGCTCTCCCGGTCGTAGTTCGAGCGGAGGCCGCGCAGGATCAGACCCTCGTCGCTCTCGGGCTCGGTCGGATCTGTCGTGTCGGCGTGCGACGCGCCGTCCACCGAGTCGTCCGTCGAGGCAGACCCGTCACCCGTCTCGGACGGGCCGATGCGGGCGCGGAGCGCACTGCGCACCTCGTCGTCGGTCCGCGTGAAGAGCGCCGCAAGCGAATCGTGGAGGCGGGAGATCTCCTCGTTGCGGGCGTTGAGCACGGCGATGTCTTCGCGGATGTTCTCGGTCCGGGCGAGGCTGTACGTTCCGGCCGTGTAGGAGAGCAGGCTCGGCAGGCGGGGGTCCTGCCAGTTGCCCGTCGACCGACTCGGGTCGGGTTCGACGTATACGACGCGTCGATCGACCGGAATGTCGGCACGCCGCGCGCTCAATGGCTCGAGTGCGTACGCGAACGGCTTGTTGTCCATCGCGCCCCCGTCGGAGTACCAGCGCTGCTCGACGTTGACCGCACCATCCGTGCCGTACGCGGGTGAGAGGAACCTGTCGAGGTCGACGTCGCGCGCGGCGCGCCCCGGGGTCAGGCTGTTCACCTGACCCCAGTTCGCCGGGTGAAACGCCGCCGGGTGAGCCGCCGTGGCGCGGGCGGCGAACGCGAGCACGTCGTTGTTCTCGGCGGAGAGGTCGGTGCGGTAGGTCCCGATCGCCGAGCCGAGCCCGTCCCGGAAGTGGAACCGGGCGCGGCGCCGGAGCTCCTGGATCGATGTGTCGTGGAGGCGAACCTCCTCCGCAACGCCTCGCAGGTCCGTCGTGGTGAGGTAGCAGTCGACCGCCGGCACGAGCCCCTTGCGGCGGTCGCCGGCGCCGACCATCTGGTCGAGCGCGCCTCGTAGCAGGAGGTAGAACCGGTCACCATCGAGCACGGACTTGGGTGGGTCGGCCGTGTTGAGCAAGCGCAGGAAGTCCGCCTCGGAGCGCCAGATCTCGGTGAGCCCGTCGAGGCTCCCGCCGTGCGACAGCGCCTTGCCGAGGAACACTGCGTTGAGCCCACCGGCAGAACTTCCGGAGATCACATCCACGGTGACGCGCATCGGAGTACCGCCCGGGCCCGCCTTGTGCGCGAGCTCCCGGTAGACACGCTCGGCCCCGGTGAGTTCATCGTCGGGAACGACGTCAGGGTCGGCCGTCGCCCGCACGAGCGACAGCAACTCCTGGCACGCCCCGCTGATGTACACCGCCAACGACACCCCGCCGTACAACACGAGGCTGATGCGCGTCTCGACGCGAGGGCCTCCCATGTGTCCAGTTTCTCACACACTCAGTGGCACGTCGACCTCGCTGAGCGCAAGTTCACCAGTCGTCGGCGGTGGGGAGCGGACAGTCGGGAGCCCCGACCACGGCGACATAAGTCCCGCCGGCACCACCCACGCCGAGCACTCGGGCCCGGTGGGCGCGACCGCCGTGCTCGGCACCAAGCCCGCCGGCTGAACGGGCGCCGTCTGCAGCCCCGTTGCAACACGAACGATGATCAGCACGGTCACACTCGGATGCGGAAGCTGCAATGATCATCGTGAAGCCGAACATGAAGGAGCACGACATGGCGCAACGATCGGTGCTGATCACGGGGTCGTCGACCGGTATCGGAGAGGCCTGCACGGCACGCATGGCCGGAGCCGGTTGGCGGGTCTATGCCGGTGTTCGCAAGCCCACCGACGGCGAACGTCTGGTGACGTCTCATTCGGGTGACATCGAGCCGGTGATCGTCGACGTGTGCGATCAGGCGTCGATCGATGCTGCGATCGCCCACATCGCCGCCTCGGGGACCGGACTCCACGGGCTGGTCAACAACGCCGGCATCAGCTCTGGCGGACCCGTCGAGCTGCTCGACGTCGAGGATTGGCGTGACGCCTTCGAGACGAACTTCTTCGGGCTGCTGGCCGTGACGAAGGCCGCGTTCCCGTTGATCGATGCGGCCGACGGGAGGTTCGTGCACATCGGGTCGATCGCGGGACGCGTGGCGTCCCCCGGGCTCGGGCCGTATTCCGCCACCAAGCATTCGGTCGCCGCGCTGAACTGGTCGTTGCGAGCCGAGCTGGCCAGGGTCGGTCGGATGACGTCGTCGGTGGTCGAGCCCGGCGAGATCAAAACCGCGATCTGGGACAAGGCACCCCAGCAGATCGACGACACCGTGGAGAAGCTCGAGCGCGCCGGGCTGATGGCACGCTACGAGTGGCTGCTCGACTTGATTCGCGGGTTCGTCGCGGAGGCGAACGAGAAGGCGATCGAGCCCGACAAGGTGGCGGAGGCCGTCGAGCATGCGCTGACGTCGAAGCGCCCGAAGGCCCGCTATCTCGTCGGTACCGACGCCAAGATCCAGGCCAAACTCGCCCTGCTGCCCGACCGGGCCCGTGAGTTCGCGTTGTCCAAGGCCCACGCCATGTACATCAAGAACGGCGCCAAACTCCGGCCCGGCAACTCCTGAACCCCGGCAACTCCTGACCTCGGCGAAGCGGCTGCGTGCTCCGGGTCACGGTGCCGGCGTCGCCGATCGGCAACACCCGACCGGTGGGAACGACGTCGGCTCGGTGAGCTCCAGGCCGGGAGCCTCGCGAAACACGCGCCGGGCAACGTAGCACTCGCCGCGCCATCAGGTGCCGAACGTCCGGCGCACGATCCGAACGATCACCGGGTCGCCGGCGCACCGGCGCAACGAGCACACTCGTCGTCATGGACTTCGGCATCTGCGTCGCTTCCCGGCCTTCCGATCTGCCCTACATCGTCGAGGCTGAACGTCTCGGCTACTCGCATTGCTGGATGGCCGACAGCCAGATGATCTGGTCCGACGTGTACGCCATGCTCGCGCTCGCCGCCGAGCGGACCACCACGATCCAGATCGGCACCGGGGTCGCCGTGGCCGGCACCCGGCCGTCGTCGGTCACCGCCGCCGCCATCGCCACCATCAACGAGCTGGCGCCCGGCCGGGTCTTCTGCGGAATCGGCAGCGGCAACACCGCGATGCGGATCATGGGGCACAAGCCGATGCCGATCGCCGAGTTCGACCGCTACCTCACCGAACTCCGCTCACTGCTGGCGGCGAGCAGACCACCGTCCGGTTCCGCGGCGCCGACACCCCGATCCGCCACCTCATGGCCGACGACGGCTTCGTCCGCTTCGACCCGTCGATCCCGATCCACGTCTCGGCCTTCGGACCCCGCTCGCTCGAGCTCGCCAGCCGCCACGGCGACGGGCTGATCACCTCCGCCCCACCGGTGCCCGAGGCGATCGCCGGCCTGCGCCGGGCTGTCGGGCGGCACCGGGCTGGTCAGGATCGCGCCGACTTCCCGATCTCCACCCTCACCACGATCGTCGTCACCGACGAGGGCGAACCACTCGACAGCGAACGGGTCCGCCGCCAGGCCGGGGCGTTCGCGATCGCAGGCGTCCATTACGCCTACGACCAATACACCCAATACGGACGCCGGCCGCCCGCCCACATAGCCGACTTCTGGTTGGACTACGTGGCACTCGTGGAAGAGACCCCCCGCCGAGCTGCGCCACCAGCGCGTCCACCAGGGGCACAACTGCTGGGTGATCCCCGAGGAGGAACAGTTCGTGACGGCCGCGCTGATCGAGCGCTCGTGCCTGGTCGGCACCCCGTCGTCGCTGGCCCGGCAGATCGCTGCGTTGGACGAGGCCGGGCTCGACCAGATCGTGCTGCTACCACCGCTGGCCGAGAAGCAAGCCGTGATCCGAGACGTCGCCGATCGGGTGATGCCGCTGCTGGCGTGAGCGCGGTCGCGTCGGCCGGGCGGGCCGGTGTCGGGTTCATCCGCTCGAACTGGTGTTCGAAACTCTGTCACACCCCGTGATCATGATGGCGGTATGGATGTTTCGTCGGTCGTCGAGCAGGTGCAGCAGGTTGCAGCAGTGCGCGCCGACGGTGCGGCTGGGCGTGAATCGCTCGAGGCTGCCATGCGAGGCGTCGGTCGATTGGAGGCCTGGTTAGCGGGCACCAAGGCGGCGCTCACCTCCAAGCTGGCGCCGAAGGTGTCGTTCCCCGAGCAGACGATCGCCGACTGCACCCGCGGCACGACCCGCGACGCAATCAACGACAAGGCCCGGGCCGACACACTGAGGGCCGCACCATCGTTGGCCGACGCGCTCGATTCGGCGGCGATCACGGCCGGTCACGTCGACGCAGTGACCAACGCGACCAAGTCGCTCGATGCCGACCAACGCTCCGAGTTGATCGACCGACTCGACACCGGGCTGCTCGACGTCGCCACCGTCGCCACGATCGACGAATGGCGACGCCGTCTCGCAATGGAAGTCAAGAACATCCAGCGCGACGACGGCATCGACCGCCTCGAACGCCAGCAGCGGGCAACCAGCCTGCGCACCTGGACCGACGGGGAAGGGATGTGGTGTCTGTCGAGCCGATTCGATCCGGTCACCGGCGTCAAGCTGGCCGCCAAGCTCGACTCGGCGGTCAATGCGCTGTTCGCCGAGCGGACGCCCAGCACCTGCCCCACCGACCCGATCGAGAAGCAACGCCACCTGGCGGCGCTGGCGCTCGCCGCGATGGTTGACGGCGGCGGTGTTGGCGGGCGGCCAGGCCGACCCGAGTACGTGGTCGTGGTCGACAGCGCGCACTCCGAGGGCACCCACGGCCCGGAGGTCGACTGGGGGATTCCGGTCGAGGTGCCGCACCGCGTGCTGGCCGAGCTGATGGGCGAGGGCGACGTACACACCGTGGTCGTCTGCAACGGCGTCGTGCTCCACGCCCCCGGCGAGCTCGACCTGGGTCGCACGACCCGCCTCGCCAACCGGGCCCAGCGGCGGGCGCTGCGAGCGCTGTATTCCACCTGCGCCATCCCCGGCTGCTCCGTTCGCTACTCCCGCTGCAAGCTCCACCACATGATCTGGTGGCGCAACGGCGGCCGCACCGATCTCCACAATCTGCTGCCGGTGTGCACCCACCACCACAGCAAGATCCACGACGCCGGATGGAACATCTCGCTCGGAGCGAACCGTGAACTCATCATCCGATTCCCCGATGGCACCATCCACAACACCGGCCCGCCCAGCCGAAGGGCGGCCTGAGCCCGCCCAACGCTCCTTGACAACTGAAGACCTCGGCCGCCGCTTGCCCTCGGCGCGAGCCGGAGTACACGCCGCGCCTCGACGTGGACTTCCGCCGCGTCGTTCAGGTGCCGAACGTCCGGCTCACGATGCCGATGATCTCGTCGATCTCGTCGTCGGTCACCGTCAGCACAGGTTTGAACTGCAGCACCGCTGGATCATTGCCGGCGAAGAAGGCATAGACGCCCGCATCGAACAGCGTCTTCATGGCGCTCATGCCACCGTACGGATCATCGAACACGAACGCCGACAACATGCCTCGCCGCCGCAGGCCGAACGGCAGATCGGCGAACGCCTCACCCAGCCGGTCACCCACCTCACGCACCCGCTCGAGGAAGCCCGGCGCCGTCACGATGTCCAACACCTCCGCCGCAGCCACGCAGCCCAGCTCGGCCCCACCGAATGTCGACACGTGGCAAAACGGATGCTCGGCGAAGAACCGATGCACCTCAGGCCTCATCAACGTCGCCGCGACCGGGTAGATCCCGCCCGAGAGCCCCTTGCCGGTGACCAACAGGTCGGGGGCGACGTCCTCCTGCTCGACGTACCACATGGTGCCGGTGCGACCGAGGCCGGTCTGCACCTCGTCGGCGATGTAGAGCGCTCCGCGCTGGCGGCACAGGTCGGCGACGGCGGCCAGGTAGCCGGGTTCGGGCATCGGGAAGCCGGCCGTGGCGGGGATCGACTCGAGGATCACGGCGGCCGTGTCGTCGCCGATCGCAGCGTCCATCGCCGCCACGTCGTTGTACGGCACGTGGGTGAAGCCGGGCAGATCATGGCCGAACAGCAGCTGGTCCTTCGGGTCACCGGCGGCCAGGGCCAGGCCGGTGTGCCCGTGGTACGCCCCGTTCACCGAGACGATCCCCCGCCGACCGGTGTGGCCCCGGGCGACTTTGAGCGCCAAGTCGACGGCCTCGCCGCCACCGACCGAGAACACGACACCGCTCAGACGGTCCCCCGTCGTGGCCGACAGCTTCTCGGCCGCCGACGACCGGTAGGCCGATACCAGATGGTGATTGCCGATGTCGGCGTGGTCCATCGCCGCCCGCACCGCCCCGATCACGCGGGGGTTGCGGTGGCCGAGGTTGAACACGCCGCCGTTGCAATGGCAGTTGAACCAGCGGCGGCCGTCGTAGGCGTCGGTGAACGTCGCCCCCTCCCGCTCGCCCATCACGACCTCGAGACCGCCCAGCGCCCAGACGTCGACCTTGCCCGGATCGACGTGGGCGGCGAACGCCGCTTTCACCGCTGCGGCATCGGGGTAGTCGTTGGGTCCGGTCACGCCCACGACCGTAGCTTCGCCGTCCGCGCCACCCAATCGTGACACCGGCCGGTCACGCCCACGACTGCCGCTTCGCCTTCCACGCCACCGGGTCATAGTCGGGCGGGGGCACGAACGCGTGGGGCGCGGTGCGGCGAACCCGGCGCTGCCACCACTCATACCCTCGCAATGCTCGGTGCAGCATCGACCAGGTCGCGACCTCACCGCCGTAGTACCGGCGAGCCTCGTCGACCGTGAGCGGCGGATCGACCCGGCCGGCCGTGGCGGCGATGATCGGCTCGACCCAGTCGTCGAGGTCGAGTTTGTAGAGGTTGCCCACCAGGTCGAGCAGTGAATGGCGGGGATCGAGCCATCGCTTCAGCGTCTTGGGCAGCTCGCGGCGGTAGATCGGGCGCAGGACCGGGGGGCCGGCCTCGAGGAACACATCGAGGTCCAGCACCAGCTCGCCGTCCTGATCGAACAGGAAGGGCGTGGTGACGTCGACGAGAAGGACACGTCCATCGACAACCGCCCAGTTCCCCAGCTGGGCATCGAGGCCGCGACGGTCGGTGGTGGCGCTGAGTACGTGGTCCACGATCGCCGCGACGAGCGGGTGGGTCGCCGTCGGCTCGGCATCCTGCAGCACGGCCTCCCCCAACGTGTCCGCGTCCAGCAGGGGCTGCACGACGAAACCGACGAGCCGACCGCCGTGCTCGATCAGCCGAACATCGGTGTCCACCACGTCGACGCCCGCCTCGCGGAACTCGTCGATGTTGCGCATCACGACCTCGCGATATCGGTCGAAGGCGATGCGGTTCTTGAACGGCGGGACCCGCTTGCAGGCCACCCTCGGCGCGTCGATCGGAGCCGCCAGCACCACGCTGGTGACCCCGAACCCGCGCAGGTCGAGCCGCGACCGGTCACCGGAGGCGAGAGCCAGCTGGACCTCGGTTTCCAGCGCAGCGAGCTCGGCGTCGCTGATCATGCCGCCACAGTACGCCGCGCCATCGACGGCTGGTCCACCCCGCCCCACGGCGACCAGTTGGCCACGCGGCGGCAGCCGCACTGGCTCGGCGGACGAGCACTCGCCTGTACGACCCGCCGGTTCGTGCGTAGCCTCGAAGCCGACACGACCGCAACGGAGGAATCATCATGGGACTGTTGGACAAGGCAAAGGCTCTCGCCGGCAAGAACCAGAAGAAGATCGACGACGGGATCGACAAGGCCGCCGACGTCGCCGACGACAAGCTCGGCGAGAAGGTCGGCAAGGACAAGATCGACATGGCCGCCGACCAGGCGAAGGACGCCGTCGACAAGCTCGCCGACTGAGCAGTTGGGAGGATCCTCTGGGGGTCCACCAGCACGTTCGGTGAGGTCGTGACGGGCGCTCTGCCGGAGTGATCAGCGGGCGAGAGGGCCCGACGGCAGAGCGGCGCGACGGTTGCGAACGTCCCAGTAGCGCCGAACCCAGACCGGGCGGGTGTCGCCGGCCTCGGCCTCCCAGGCGTCATCGGTCCAGCGCTCGAGCAGACGGTCCGCCTCGGCGAACGCATCGGCGGGCTCGGGCGGATCGGCCAGCCAGCCGCGCTCGACCTCGTCGCGCTCGTCGGCGAACCGCGGCAGCAGGCGCTCGGGGTCGGCCAGGCAGCGACGGTGGAGCACCTCGTGGCGCCACCACAGGCATTTCGGATCGAACCGATCGATCGGGTCCGGACCGAGGTCGAGCGGCTCGTCGACCCGGACCGGCTTGAACAGCCCGGAGCAGGGCGCCGCGGTTGCGGTGACCCAGTGGATCGCTCCGCTCGGGGTCAGCTCGGCGACCCACGAGGCCGTCGTCTGCGAGGCGGCCGCCAGCCCACCGGCATGCATGCACGGCGCCCTCATCGCCCCGGTGAGCGGCGAGTACCGAGGCACCGGCCCGCCGTGATCGCGCAGGATCGTCATCAGGTCGTGCACCGTGTTCGCCTTGGTGGCAGCGGTCTCGGTGCACGCCCGGCGGATCCGGCTGCGCGAGAAGTGGGTACGTATCCGCTGCGAGCGCCCCTCGGCGAACTCCGGGATGGTGAGACCATTGCTGATCGAGCGGGCACCCGACGTGACGTGCTCGACCGCCCACTCCCGGCCCGCCGTCTCGAGCACGAACGCTTCACGATGATCCGCCACGAGAAAGCTGTTGTCGTACGAGAGGTCGCGGTGTTCGTGGCCGCAACCCCCACCCTGCCCGTGCCGCTCCAGCAGTTCCGTGATCACCGACACCACCTCGGATGCGCTCGCAGCACGCTCGAGGGCGAGGCGAATCAGGTCCATCCCCGTGAGGCCGGTCGGCTGGGTGGCGGCGTGCGTGAACACCGCCTCGTTGCCGATCACCACCCCGTGCTCGTTGGCGCCCATCTCGGCGCCGAACATCCAGAACGGCCGGCTCAACAGAACGGCGTTGGTATCGGGGACCTGATCGATCTCGATCCACGTGCACCTGACCCTCGAGCCGGGGCGATGGAGAGCGGCGCGGTTGCCAGTCGAGCAGCTGGGCCTCGTTGCCGTCACGATCGGAGTTCTTGGCGAACAGCACCCGATCCGGGCCGACCACGACCATCGTGTCACACACGTCGCCAACGTACCCCCGGGGCACGACGCTCCGGTGATTGCGGCGACAGGTCCGCCGTGAGATGTACAGCCGATCGGAGCTCAGCCCGGCGGGCGGTGGCCCCACAGGCTGGGCTTGGTGATCTCGGTGACGGTCCAGGTGGCGTCGTCGACAAGGCGCCCACCGCAACCGATCTCGACATCGAACCGCGACGGGCTCCGGCTGTAGAACGACACCATCTCGTCGTTGGGGTGCTTGCCCAGATCCATCGAGATCGGGATGCCGGCGGCGTGGTGACGGTCGAGCGCGTACCCGACGTCGTCCAACGTCCGCGCCTCGAACATGAAGTGGTAGAGCTGTGCCTCGTCGGCCGGCACCAGGGCCAGGCTGTGATGGCGCGGGTTGCAGTGGAGGAACACGACCTCAGCGCTGCCCGGCCGCCAGATGTCGCTCACGCGGAACCCGAGCACGTCGGTGTAGAACTCGAGCGAGGCAGCACTGGCCGGCGTGCCGAGCACGATGTGGCCGAGCCCGAGGGTGCCGGTCACGAACCCCGATCCAGACCATGGGGCGATGAACGGTTCGTGGTCGAGGATCGGCCCCCAGAACAGCTCGAGCGCGAACCCTCCCGGATCGGTGACGTGGGCCAACCCGGAG
Organism: uncultured Acidimicrobiaceae bacterium; assembly: GCA_963701575.1. Taxonomy (GTDB): domain Bacteria; phylum Actinomycetota; class Acidimicrobiia; order Acidimicrobiales; family Ilumatobacteraceae; genus Ilumatobacter. The sequence continues at coordinate 69,856 of CAVPAQ010000025.1, read as the reverse complement.
ACCCGGCGCTCGGCCCGCTCCTCCTCGGACGACGGCTTCACAGCGTGACCGGCAGCCTCCAGCTCGGCCACGGCTTCGTCGAGCGCTCTCCGATCGGCGAACTCCCAACCGGCGTACGCCAGCCCCTCCCGACCCGCAGACTGCTGCACGACCACCCGATGCGGCCGCTCGTCGATCCTCAGGAACAGCCGATCGCCGCCGGGCGACGGAACCACCATCGCACCCAGCGCCTCCGCATAGCTCGTCCAGGCGGCCAGATCAGCCACGTTGACGCCGATGTATCCCAGCGCTCGCACATCCATACCGCACCCCCGATGCTCGACGACCACGCCGACGGTAGTCCTCCCAGACGTCGCCGTCGACCGCCAGCTGGCCAGGTCGCACCATTGACGAACGTATGTTCGATAACGCTGGCATTCCAGCGACTGATCCTCGACGGCGGTCTCGGTTCGGGTGGTGGGCGGCCCGCCCGACACGCTGCGGATGATCCAACAGATCGACGCCTCCGCCAACGGCGAAGTCCGTCACGGCCGGCCAGGGAGCGGCTGCAGGACGGCGCCGAACGCACCGCCGGCCGAGCCCGAGAGGTAGCAACGATCTCCGCCCACGGCGATCTTGCCGACGCCGGCAAACCCCACTGGACACGCCGCCACGAGATCACGCCGAGGTTGATCCCGGAAAGCCCCTTGACTTTCGAACTCGGCGGCGCGTGCGTGGAGGTAGTCGAACACGAATGGAGGCAATCATGTCTGCGTCAGTACTTCGTACTCGGTGGGCCGCGATCGGAGCGGCCCTGGCGGTGAGCCTCGGTGCCGGAGGCATCGGCATCTCCCACGCGACGACGACGTCAGGTGAACGTCCGATCTACGTGCCGATCGAACCCTGCCGGCTGGCCGACACCCGACCTGCTTTCCAGGTCGGCCCACGAACCTCACCGCTCGGCCCTGCTGAGAACTACACCCTCCCGGGATGGGGCTCGATCGGCAACTGCACGCTTCCGGGCGGCACCACCGGGCTCTCCCTCAACGTCACCGCCGTCGATCCGACACAGGCGACGTTCCTCACGCTGTACCCCGCGTCCAGCACGCTGCCGAACGCGTCGCACCTCAACCCGACGCCCGGCCAACCCCCGACACCAAACGCCGTGAACGTCGACCTCGACGCCACCGGCATGTTCAACATCTACAACCGGTTCGGCGCCGTCCACGTCATCGTCGACGTCGTCGGCTACTACGACCACCACATCCACGACGACCGCTACTACACCGAGGGCGAGTCGGACGCGCGCTACTACAACAAGGGTGAGTCCGACGCGCGATACGTGAGCACCAAGGAAGACACCTTCTACTACGTCCCCGGGTCGCTGCTCGAGATCCACTTCGACGACGGGCCGGCGACGGTGTACTTCGACAACTCGAGCGACGCCATCGTGCGCAAGACCGTGTCGCCCGGCTACATGCAGGTGCTCATCCCGGTCCCCCTCCCCGCTGAGCTCGCTGGACAGTGGGGCAAGCTGGTCAACGCCCGGGTGTCGTACAAGGTCGACAACGTCAACAGCTACGTCACCCACACGTGGCTGATCAAGAGCAACAATTCGGGAGGACACGTCACGATCGGGCAGGATCCGACGGACCGCACGTCGACCGCCTACACCAGCTACGTGGTGGACTGCAGCGACCCCGGTTGCCAGCTCGCCTGGGTTCCGAACGGCAACTACGTGACCGTCGTGCTGGGGCTTCAGTACGGAGGAATCGGCGACCCCCACGACATCACCATCGGCGGCGTGTTGATGAGGGTCTCCTACGACGGCTGAACATCTCGACGTCCGAGACCCTGAGAGGGAGCCCGCACCGTCGGGCTCCCTCTCGCTGGGCCGGGCACGGGTTCGCCCGACGTCTGCGCGGCGCGGCGATCGCAGGCCGATCCGCAGGAGGTTGTGGCAATGGATTCTGTGCCGACCCACCGCATCAGCATCGGGCCCAGCTCCCGGTCGACTGACATACTGACCGGCATCCCCATCGGGGGAGCTGATGCCCATGGACCCCCACACCCAGACCGCGCTGATCGACCGCATCCAGGCCCACCGGGCAGCCGGTCGCGGCACCGACACCGCCCCCGGCTCGATGCAGCTGCCGACCGGTGCCTACACCGACGCCGACCGATTCGACCGCGAGCGGCAGCTCCTGGCCACGACACCCGGCGTGGCCGGCCTCTCCGGCCTACTACCCGGCCCTGACACCCACGCCACCGTCGACGTCGGCGCGCGGTCGGTCATCATCACCCGCGACTCCGACGGCGACATCCACGCCATGCTCAACGTCTGTCGTCACCGCGGCGCCGAGGTGACCCACGGATGCGGCGAGGCAGCCCGGCTGCGCTGCCCCTACCACGGCTGGACCTACGAGCTCGACGGCGCGTCCGCCGCCCGCCGAGGCGAACAGCACTTCGACGACCGGCCGGTCTACGGCTTGACGACGGTGCCCGTGCTCGAACGCGACGGCCTGATCTGGGTCAACCCCGACCCCACCGGCACCATCGCCGACCAACCCCTCACCGGAGCAGAGGCCGAGCTCGCTCCGTTCGGCCTGGCCTCCTATCGCCACTTCGGCACACGATCATTCACCCGCGACATCAACTGGAAGCTGGCCGTCGACACCTTCTGCGAGGCGTACCACGTGGCCATCCTGCATCGCGACACGTTGGCGCCGATGATCCACTCAGACTTCGCACTGTTCGACCCCGCCGGCCTGCATGGGCGGATGGTCGCGGTTCGGCGATCGATCACCGAGCTCGACGAGCTGGCCGCCGACCAGCGCAGCCTGCTCCCCCACGCCACCATCTTGTGGTTCCTCGTACCGAACACCGTGCTGATCCATCAACAGGACCACGTCCAGCTCTACCAATCGCAACCGGGTTCGACACCCGACCAGGCGTACCTCACCGTCAGCATCTACGTCCCGGCCGACTCGCCTCGATCCGACCAGCACTGGGAACGCAACTTCGATCTGCTCATCGAGGTCACCGACACCGAGGACTTCGCCACAGCGGCCGGGATCCAGCGCAACTTTCATGCCGGCGCCCAGACCCACGTCACGTTCGGACGCAACGAACCGGCGCTGCAGCACTATCACCGATCCTTGCTGACCATGCTCGGCGAACCGAGCTGAGACGACGCCGCTCACCCGCGGCTGCCACAGCCGATCGCCGTCGTGAGGTCGCAAGGGGCGCAGGGCTTCGCCTCGTCCCGTATTCGCCGAGTCGAGCAGCGGTCAGGGTTGCATGCTCAGCCCGGCATCGCTCAGCGGGGAGCGAGCGGTTGGTGTTCGAACCACCACCGCAGGTCGGGCTCGGAAATTCGATCGGCGAGCGCCCGGAACTCCGCCGCAGCCAAGTCGGTCGGCTCACCGCGCGCGGTCGCCTGCACCATCCGTAACCGCCAGATAGCGGTGCCCAACCTCATCGACTCGGCGATCGCAAGGGCACGCTCGGCGGCGGCCGCGGCCGCCTCGAGATCGCCCATCTCGAGCCGAGCTCGGGCGACGAGATCGAGGGCCCGAACCTGATTGGGGGTCGGCACGGAACGTTCGGCGTCACGCTCGGCGAGCGAGAGCACATCGTCCAGCCGCCCTTCGACCAGCGCCACTTCGGCGCCGGGGAGCCCTGCCAGCATTCCGACCAATCTCGAATCGTCACCGGACACGATCGGCGCGCTCGTCGGCACGGGCCGCCCGGCAGCGCGCAGGTTCGCCTCCACGAGCACCAGCAGGGATTGCCCCCAGTTCTGCATCCACACCCGCGACAGCGCGGCGGCCCGCTCGAGCGTGTCGAGCAGCGACTCCGCTGCCGGCTCCCAGGCCGAGAGCCGAGTCAGATACACGGATCGGGCGAGTGACGCGATCGCCTGACCGAACGGGTGCGCGTCGTGGGTCACCTCCTGGTCGATCGCCGCGGCCACCTCGTCGAATCGCCCCATCTCGGTCAGCGCGATCGCTTTGATCGATCCGTACTGAACCGGTGCCGACCCGATCAGATCAGCCAGCTCGAGCCCACGATCGCACATCGCGATCGACTCCTCGAAACAGCCCAACCACTGGTACTGCCACATCATCCAGAAGCAGTGGAGGTTGAGCTTCACCGGGTCGCGGCGCTGTTCGAGCCGCTCGAGCAGCTCTTCGGACGCCGCTCGGCTGAAGCCGAATCCGCCCCGGTGCATCGCCGCCGACTGCGCATCGAGCAGCAGGTCCTCATCGCCGATCTCTTCGGCCAGTCGCAAAGCCTCCTCGACATTCGCCACGGCGATCGGCGCATAGTCCGCCCAATAGTCGGTGAACCAAGACGTCGGTAGAAGCGCGCGAGCCATACTCGCCTGGTCGCCGCGGCGCTTGGCCACCTCGTAGGCAGCCTCGTACGCGTCCCGCGCCTGCTCGGCGTGCGACGTCTTGTCGAGCGACAAGACGTAATGGGCGCGCCCCCTGGCCAGCTGCGCCGCCAACAGCAGTTCCTCATCGTCGTGCTCGGCCGCCGCTGCCAGCAGCGCTTCGATGTCGGCCAAGCCTTCGCCGGCGCGGTACTGGTCGTTGAGCAGTTGCACCCGCTGCAACCGCAATGCGTTCACGGCGTCGCGATCCTCGGTGCGGGCCAGTTCCGCGTCCAGCACGGCGAGCGCGTCGTCCACCCGGCCGGCGCCGCGCAGCGCGCCCGCCTGCATCCGGCTCAGCTCGAGCCGGCCGTCGGCGTCGACCAGCGCCAGTGCATGTTCGATGGGACGCAACGCGTCCTCGAAGGCGAGCGACTCGATGTTCGACCGAGCCGCCGCTGCCAGCGCAGCCACCGTGCGCTCCACCGGCGCCGCCGGACCGGCCGAGAGCAGGTGATGGGCGACATCGACGATCGATCCGGTCTTCTCGATCGCATCGGCAACGCGGAGGTGAACCCGCTGCCGGCGGGCGAGCGAGAGCTCCCCGACCAGGGTCTGGCGGATCTGTTCCTGCACGAACTGGTATCGGGCGTCGCGATCGGCCGGCAGCTCCTCGATCAGGTGTGCTCGCTCGGCCGCTTCCAACACGTCGAACAGATCGTCCTCGTCGCCGCCGACCACCGCGGCGAGATCGGCGAACCCGAACGCTTGCCCGATCACCGCCGCCGACGCCAGGGCCTTGCGGTGCGTGGGATCGAGTTGCTCGAGCCGGCGGCTGATCAACAGCCGGACACCCTGTGGCACCTCGGTCTCCCCGATCTCGAAACCCGACCGCCAGTTGCCGTGGTCGTCGAAGAGCCGGCCGGCGTCGCGCAGGTGCCGGAAGAGCTCCTCGGTGAAGAACGGGTTGCCGTGCGTCTCGGCGAAGACCAGATCGACGAGCTCGGGCGGCGCATCCTTGCCGGCCCGGGCGGTGACAGCCGCGGCCACCTCGCTCTTGGTCAGCAGCCGCGGGCGCAGATCGATGGCGCCACCGTCACGGACGAGCGGCCCGATCGACCTGGTCAGCGGTCGGTCGCTGTCGAGCTCGTCGTCTCGATAGGTGCCGATCATCATCACTCGCATGGTGGGGAGTTGCGTGGCCATGTGGCGCAACAACAAGACCGTCGACTCATCCGCCCAGTGGAGGTCCTCGAAGACGAGCAGGGTCGGTCGGTTCGCCCCTGCCCGACCGATGAACTCACCGACGCCGTGGAGCATGTAGCGACGCTCCTGCTCGGGCGTCAGCTCGGGCGACGGCGGGATGTCGTCGTAGCGCTGACGCAGGGACGGCAGCAGCTTCGCCACCTCGGGTGCGTTGACCCCGAGCGCGGCCCGGAAACCCTCGTGCGATGCAGCCCTGGCCGCCTGCTCGAGTTGGTCGATGCTCGGTTGGTACGGCGGCGGCGACTCCATGTCGACGCAATGCCCGGTCAGCACATTCATCCCGAGCCGCTCGCCAACGGCCGCCGTTTCACGCGCCAGCCGGCTCTTCCCCAGCCCGGCCGGGCCACCGATCAGCACCATGCCACCGCGCCCTGCGACGGCCGCCTCCAGCATGGCTTTCAGTTGCTCGCGCTCGGCGACCCTGCCGATGTAGGGCGTGGGCTCGTTGTCGGCCAGCAGCGAGCCCTGCTCGTCGTCATCGGGCACCGGGACGAGGTAGAGCCGCCACTCGGCGTCGATCCCCTTCAGCTCGGCGGTGCCGTGTTCGACCAACTCGCCACGGGCCGTGCCGAGCACCCCGTGGACCGTCTCCGACGCCAGGATCCCACCGGCTGGAGCGAGCCCCTCGATGCGCTTGGCGATGATCACGGTCTCACCGTGGATGTCGCCCTCTTCGCCGATCACCTCGCCGGTATGGAGCCCGATCCGCATCTGGACCGCATCGTCGAGGCCGCCGCGATGGAGCCGCCTCATCTCGACCTGGATGCCGCCGGCGGCGGCGACAGCCCGCCGCGCCGATGCGAACGCAGCCATCAGCCCGTCGCCCATCTCCTTGATCAGCACACCACGGTTCTCTGCGACGACGCGCCGCGCCATCTGCTCGACCTGGCTGCCGATCGCCCGGGCGGCATCGTCACCCAGCGTCTGATTGAGACGGGTCGACTCCACCAGATCCGTGAACAACACGGTCACCGTGCCCTCCGGAATCTCCTGACCTGCGTCGTCGGCCATCTCAGTCGAACAGCGCCCGCGACACGTCACCGATCGTGCGGATCAGCGTGGTGAGCCGATCCTGCGGCAGGATCTTGGGGTCAGGATTCTCGTCTTCCAGAAGGCGGTTCGGCGCGAACCCGACGCTCATGCCCGTCGCCGGGTCCATCGTGGCCAGCGATCCACCGAACCCACCCCAGTGTATCGACGTCGGCGTCGACGCCGGGAAGTACTCGCTGTCGAGCCCGAACCCCAAGCCGTAGCGGCACCACCCCATCAAGCGGTCCTCCAGGAAGCTCTGCTCGGTCCCGGCCTCCTCGATCGTGGCCTGGCTGAGGTAGCGGCGACCGTCGAGCTCGCCGCCCATCGCCACCATGGCGCAGATCCGGGCGATCGACCGGGCGTTCCCGATCCCGCTCGTCGCCGGTATCACCGCTGCCATCCGGCTGGGTACCACCCAGTCGCGCTGCTCGAGCTCGGTCATCACCGGATCGTCGATCTCGTGCCGCACGGTCGCAGGGTTCGGGTACCACAGCTGGGAGACCCGGGCCTGGTCGGCGGGCCAGCTGAGACCGAAGTGGAAGTCGGCGTCGAGCGGCCCGGCGATCTCCTGCCGGAAGAACTCGTCGAACGGCAGACCCCGGACCCGACGAACGAGTTCACCGAGCAGGAAGCCGTATGTCAGCGGGTGGTAGTAGGCCTCGGTGCCCGGCTCGTACCACAGCTCGGCACGCTCCAGGATGCCGATCATCCTGTCCCAGTCGTGGACTTCCTCGAACCCGATCGATTGGCCGAAGCCGGGCAGGCCCGACCGATGGGTGAGCACCTGACGGGCCGTGATCGTGCCCTTGCCGTTGTGGGCGAACTCCGGCCAATAGTCGGCGATCGGCGCGTCGAGGTCGAGCAGTCCGCGGTCGTAGACCATCAGCACGGCGATGTTGACCATCACCTTCGACGTCGAGAAGACGTTCACCAGCGTGTCTTCCACCCAGGGTCGAGTTCTGGCGCGGTCGGCCGTGCCGGCCCACAGGTCAACCACGAACTCGCCGTCGAGCGTCGCAGCGAGCGACGCGCCCTCGTCGACACCCTGCTCCTGGTTGGATCGGAACAACGCGCCGAGCGGTTCGAACCGCTCGTCGCAGAACCCGTGCACTTCCCCCACAATGCCCCCTCCGGCCGGACCGATCACGTGGCTATCGCCCACCGAGCAACCTACTACGGGTACCACGACCCTCGACCGTGTGGATCGGAGCGGGTCGAACCGGCCGGCAACCACGGCGGCTCGACCGCGGTTGGGCAGCTGCCATACTGCGTGGGTGGGAATCGGGGGCACATACCGCACTGTGGCTCCGGAACAGGTCAGGCTCGATGCCGCACAGATGCAGCGAGCGAGCGATGTGCTGCACGAGCAGGTCGAGTCGGGTCGGGCTCCAGGGCTGGTCAGTATCGTCGCCCGTCGCGGCGAGATCGTGCTCGCCGAGGCGATCGGCGTTCGCAATCCGGCCGGCGATCCGATCGGCTTCGACACCGTGTTCCCGATCGCCTCCGCTACCAAGCCGCTCACGGCAGCGGTGGTCATGTCGCTCGTCGAGAACGGCGAGATCGGGCTGATGCAGCGCGTCGCCGACTACCTGCCCGAGCTGCCGGAGACGCTGCGCGACGGCTTGCTCGTCCATCACCTGCTGACGCACACGGGCGGCTACGAAGCGGTCACGTGGAACGGTCGGGCGAAGGACCGCATGCAACACCATCACCGAGAAGACGAGCGATGGGGCCGGAGTCCGTTCGTCAATGCCTTCCTCGGGTGCATCCCCGACCTGGTGATCAAGAAGCCTCCTGGCGCAGGAATGCTGTATGCCAACCTCGGTTACGAGATGCTCGGCGAGATCGTGCGGCGGGTCACCGGTGACTCTCTCGGCAGCGCGATGCAGACCCGCATCTTCGAGCCACTCGGCATGCGCGACTCGGCAATCGCGCCCGGGGCCGACCTGCGATCGCGCATGGTCGAACCCGAGCCCGGCATGCCGATGGGTGACCAGATGATCCAGGCGATGATGGGGGTCGACCGCGACGCCCTGCTCACCTCTGACTCCGCAGCGGGCGGCGTCGTGAGCACCCCGGCCGACTATGTCCGGTTCGGACTGATGATCCTCGGCGGCGGCACGCTCGACGGCGTGCGCATCCTCAGCAGGGCCTCGGTCAGAGCGATGACGACGAACCAGATCCCTGGCGTCCCCGACCTGCTGTTCGGCGCCAAGGAGGCCTCGTGGGGCTACGGGTTCTCGGTGCTCGGGCACGAACGTTGGCCGTACTTCGGTGGCGGGATCGTCCCGGTCGGCACGGCGCGCCACGCAGGAGCCGGCGGCATCGACCACTGGTTCGACTTCGAGAACCAGATCGCGGCGGCGTGTTTCGAGCTGGTCACCGAGATCTCGCCCATGCTCGAGCCGATCAGCGCCGTCGGTCACCGCTTCCAGGACGTGATCACCGCGGCAGTCATCGACTGAGACCCGGCTCGAATCGTGTCGTCGCCCAGTTCCACCCTCACCCCCGGCGACGGTGATCCGCAGGCCGTCCAGACGGACAGGCAACCGACCAGCGGTCAGTCTGACGCAGTGCGCGCGACGACCTGACCGAACAGTTGCTCGGCCTCGGCCCGGCTGACGTCGATGTCGAACATGTCGGCGAGCAACTGGTGCAGGTGCGTCCCGTCGGTCACCTCGATCTGGCGCTCGCCACCGTCGCCGGAGATACGGAGCTCGCGGTTGCGCAGTGAACGAACCTCGCCATCGAGAATTCGCGATGCCACGAGATTGTTGACGAACGCCGCGTCGGGGTGCCGGTGCGAGTAGAAGTGACCGAGCTCGCAGTCGGCCGCCCCGTAGCGCACGTCGTCGAATCGATACAGCGAGACATAGTCGCCGGCCTTGTCGAACTCGAGGTGGAACTCCCCGCGCTCGTGTTCGACGATCCGATAGGCACCCTCACCCGGGTTCGACGGATCGAACCGCACGGCGAACGGCGGGCAGGTCGCGCCGAACCCCACGTCCGCCAGGAATCGCTCATGATCGAGGTCGACCATCGTGAACCGGTGGGTCAGGGGTGGATGCGGCGAAGGGTCGTGCAGCACTCGTGCCAGCACCAGGGTGACCCCGAACCCGAGTCGGCGCAGGAGCTCGAACATCAAGCCGTTCTGCTCGAAGCAATACCCGCCTCTGCGCCGAACCACGATGCGATCGAACAGCGACTCGGGGTCGAGCGGCAACGGATCGCCGAGCTGGGGCCCGACGCTCGCGAACGGAAACAGTTCGAGATGCCGCCTGACGATCTGATTCAGCAGCGGCAACGACGGTGGACCGGCTTCGATGTCGACCCTGGTGAGGTACCGATCGAGAAGAGTGCTGTCGCTCGTCATCGCCGGGCACGGTACCGGCCGGCGGCGAAAGCCATGTGCTCGAGCGAGCCACGCCGCTCGGCCGTCTGAATCGACGAATGGACCCGCGATGGGATGACACCGGCGCGCCCCACCCGCGGTATTCGGGCTAGCCGGATGGTGTCCGGGACGTCCGGACGCGACGATCGAATCGTCACACAACACGATGCGATCGAATCAATCGGTCGCACGACACATCGAGAGGAACCCCCCGACATGTCACGCCGAGACCAGAAGCTCTACCGAGACACGAACGACCAGAAGATCGGCGGCGTCTGCTCCGGGCTCGCCCGCTACTTCGACGTCGACCCACTCCTCGTGCGCGTCGCGTTCGTCGCCGTCCTCTTCCTCGGTGGTGGATCGTTGCTCGCCTACATCCTGCTGTGGTGGCTGGTCGACCCCGCCCCCGACGGCTACTGGACCGAGTCGACCGCCGACGCCTTCACCGCACCCACCGAATCCGGTGCCACTCCCACCGACCAGCGAGCCGCCTGACAGCCCGCGGCCGGTCTGATCGCGACCGGCTCGACGAGCCCGATGACGGTCGCGATGACGATCTCGGCGAGCCCGCCCCACGTGCACGGCAACACGGCGCTCGCGCTCCGGTCGGTTCACGCCCCCGTCGGAGACTCGGATACTGCCGAGATCGAAGGTGTCGCATCGACAGGTGTCAACGATCGCTCCGCCAGAGTGATCCCTGACGCCGAGAGCGACGCTCGGGCCGTCGCTGCACCCGGCCGGACGAGTGCGATCGTTCCTCGTTCGATCACGAGTTCGACACTTGCGAACTGGATTTCAACGTCGAGTGCGAGGTCGAGGATTCGTTTCGCCACCCCGTCGATCTCGATGTCGATGCCCGGTTTCTGGCTGCTGTGAACCTTGTGCTCGAGAAGTTTGACGATCTCGCGAGCGGTGCCGTCGGCTCGGGTTCGCTCCATCGCGTCGGCGATTCGGCGGTGCTGTTGCCAGCCGTGCAGAGCGAGATTGCCGACGGGGAGGTCGAGCAGGTCGGCGATCGCGTTGGTGAAGTCGACATCGGGCAGCGAGACACCTGCGACATGGACGTTCGACAGCGGGTTGTCGATCCTGCCGAATGCCTCGTGCAGAGCGGGCCCGCGTTGGGGTGGTTCTCCGAACAGGAGACTGGTCACGGTGGTCATGGTCTCGGCTCTCCCAAGTCTTCGATGGTGGTGGTGCCGTCCCCGGGGTAGAAGGCGCCTCGGATGAGGACACCGGGTCGACGGGTGGGTTGGACGCGCTGCGTGCCGGCGTCCGCTCGTGGAATGAGCCGGACCCGTGGTGGACGATGCCACAGCCTGCGAGCAACCAGGCTGCCAACCACGAGTGCCAAACCCGCGATGGCGATCAGGACGAGCCATGTCGGGGGTGTCGAGCCGTCCTCGTCATCGACGATGGACGGTGCCGAAGTGGCTCGGATCGTGGTCTCGACGGATGGTTCCGTCGGCTCGGTCCGGTTTCTGGTGTCGTCGTCCCGTGGCTCGGTCGTGGCGGTGCTGGTGGTGGTATCGGGCACGATCAACGGGATCAGTTCGAGGTCATCGATCGCGAGGTCACTTCGGAATGACGTCTCGTCTTCCCAGCGAACCTCGATCGTCGCGATCCGAGCGCCCTCATCGACGAGGCGAAGTGGGGTACGTACCGGGATCGGTCCGTCGCTGGGGCCAAGCGTGGCGACGTCGACGTCGACCAGTTGCCTACGTTCATCGAGTCCCTCGAGCACTACCGAAGCCTGCTCGTCGATGGATCGGATGCTGCCGATCCACAGGCTGACCGTCTGTGGTCGTCGAGGTATCGACACGACGATTCGATTCGAGCAGAATTCCTGGGAGTAACAGTCGGTGACGACGGTCGAGCCCGACCGGGCGAAGTCCTCGAGTGCCGGAATGCTCTCGCCATCGAAGACGAGCGCTGTGACCGGGAATTCGAACACGATCCCGAGGTCCTCATAGAGGTCGTCGAACTCTTGAACCGGTGTGCCCGAGCGACCTGAGGGCGCATCCTCGAAGTCGACCAGCACGGTGGGCGGCTGGTCCTGTCGTGGGCTGTCGGCGAATGTCGTCGGAACCACCAAGCCGGGTGCGGCAGCCGATGCCAGGCACACGAAGATGGGAATCCGGTACCGGTGTCGCGGTCGTAGGTCTCCCTTCATTTCGGGATCGTGCTCGTCGCTCGGATTCGGGTGAGGAGGTCGTGCAGGGGTTTGGTGCCGCCCCCAATGGCCAGTCCGGTCACGAAGATGCTGAGTGCCCGCTGCAAGTCGTCGGTCTCGGGACGAGGTTGTGTTCCGGCGAGCAGATCGAGCAGCAGCAGGCCGGTCGATCCTGCGACAACACAACCGATCGCGACCGTGACACCGAGCAGAATCAGTGCGCGTTCGGTCGCGCGGTTCTCGTCGTGGCGGAACACGAACCGGCTGAACGTGAACTCGACCGATCGTTCGAGCGCCTGTGCCGCGACGTAGAACGCTGCGATGAACACGGTCGCCGAGGTCGTGATGCGGAGTGGGTCACCGGTATCGAGTGCGAACCCCAAGACGAATGCGACCGCGAGGGCAACCAGGAGCAGGAGCAGGCCGAACCATCGGTAACGGCCGCGGATGGTTGCTCTGCCGTGGAGCGCCCGTCGGAGTTCACGCGACTTCGGTCCGGCATCGTCGCCGCCAGGGTCCGTGACGCTGATGACCGCGGCGAATGGGCTGGTCGCCGACGCGGGGGTCGAAGGACGGACGGACGGATCGTTGAGGTCCGCCCGAAATGCGGGATCCGTCCGGTAGTGATGTTCGGCTTCGCGTTGGATCAGCGATCGCAGGTTCTGCTTGCGTTGGTCTTCGAGGGCTTCGCCCTCGAGGTCTGCTCCGAGTGCCGGCTTGGCACCCAGGAATCCGATCAGTTTGCTGATGATCCCGACGCGTATGTCCTTGGTTCCTTCGCCTGTGAAGATGTTTGCGCCGATCGCCAGGGTGCGCTCCACCGCTGACGCGGCGTCGGTTCCCGCGAGCGCGGCATCGAGGTCCTCTTGGGTCGGTGCGTCCGGTCCGGTGATCGGAGCGTTCAGGAGGGCCTCTCCGTCGACGATGCCGGCCCCGAAATCGGGTGCGGCGTCCTCGTCGTCGGGCCAGGTCCGGGCCGTGGTCCGGAGCAGATGGGCAAACAGGCGCGGGATGTTGGCAGGATCCATTGCGTCGAGCGCTTCCCGGTGTTGTCCGCGCCAGAGCGCTGCCAACCCCGCGACGTGGGCTGCCGCATAGCTCGTGCCGGTGCCGGGGCGAACGGTATCGGTTCCGTCGGCTGCGAAACTGGCCCGCCACACCTCAGTTCCGGGCGCAGTGATCGTGATCTCGGGGCCCTGCGAGGAGCCCTGTGTGAAGGGCTTGCCGCTCGCAGTCGAACTTGCCACCGCAATCGTGTTCGGGTAGTCGGCGGGAGACACGACGGTGCCGACGAGGTTCCCGCCGGCTGCGACGACGATGATTCCTGAGTCCACCGCTGCGGCGACGGCGTCGCGAAGACCTGAGAATCCGAACCCGCCGAGCGACATCGAAATCACGTCGCAGCGATCCGCGATCGCGCGATTCACGGCTTCGGCCACATCGGAGTCGAACAAATGCACCGGTCCGCGCATCACCCGATACGGGATGATGGTGGCATTCGGCGCGACGCTGTACACCTCCGGTGCCGAGCCGTCGACCGGGCGTGGCACGGAGATGATGCTCGCTGTGCCGGTTCCGTGGCCCGGTATCGGGACGAAGTCGGGTTCGAACACACCCGGCTGATCGAGGAAGGGGTCCAACGCGTCGGTGTCGTCGTCGACGAAGTCGTAGCCCGCCTGCACGTCCCAGTTCGGGCGGAGCCGATGGGGCCGGTACCCGGTATCGGGGTGTCCCACCTTGACGCCCGACCCCCCGCCGCTCGCAGCGATGCGATCCTCGGTGAGGTTCATCTGATCGAGCGCCCAGCGCCGATCGAGAGCGATCGGTGAAGGGTCGATCGTCTCGCGGCTGAGCACGACGTCTGCTGGTGCTGCAAGTTCGGGTTCGACGTCGTAGCCGGCTGCTGCGAGCCGGTACGCACGGTTGAAGACCTCCCTCACGTACGGGGTGCTACCCGCCCGGTACGGCACCGAGCCCGTCAAGCGCAGCGACGTGTCGTCGAGAAATCGCGCTGACAACGTCGGTTCGATCAGGGCGATGTCGGCGGTGACCTCGCCTCGGCGACCTTGCGCGATCTCGGGGAGACGAACCGTCATGGCGTAGGGAGCATGGACGCCGCCGCTCATTCTGTCGGCGGCGTCGACGTCGGAGTTCTCCTTGGCGACGAAGGCGCGCACTTCGAGTCCGGAAATCAGGTCGTGCAGCGGCTTGGTGCCACCGGCGATTGCCATCCCGGTGACGAAGACATCCAATGAGCGAATCAGCCAGGTGCTCGTTCGGCCTTCAGCCGCGGCCAACTCGGCCGGCGTGTGGAGCACCTCGGACGTGAAGATCTCGAGCAGGTAGAGACCCAATCCGCCGGCGACGAGCACACCGAACACGCTGGCGACGGAGCCGATCACGATACTGCGGGCGGTCTTGTGCGGGAGCGCTCCGACCCAAGGGGCGATGAGCAGTTCTGTCAACCGTTCGATCGCCAGCGCTCCGACGAACAACCCTGCGACGACGACGAATCCGGACGTGTCGATCACGAGCGCAGGGCGGGCAGCCCACCCGAACACGAGACTCAGCACCACCGTGAGGATCACGGAGGACGCCGCGATCCAGGGTGCGAGCGGTGGCCATCTCATGATGGCTCGCGTGACCGGTGAGTCCTCGCGCGAACCGGTGCGGACGTCCTCAGAGGGGCTGATCGATCTGACTGCCCTCACGATCGAGCTGGCCATCGCTGTCCCCATTCATCGACGCTCGACACCTTCGACGAGCACGCCGGTACTTCTCTTCATCTCTCCTCTGACGCCCACTGTGGCGGATTGAACACGGTGGGTCAAGATTGACCGGTAGGCGGCCGGGCCCCGCCCCAATTGCCATCACCGATCCCTGCCGACCAGGCTCGCCGGCCCACGTGAGCGCGTGGCTCGACGAGACCTCCTGCCGCCCGACATCCCGCTCGGATGCCGCGTCCTCCCGGAGCGTTGTGCGACCGGTGCTCCCTACCCGACCAATGGGTTGCCGGTGGTGGTAGTCGCGAAACGGGCGGCGAGTCGGCCTCGGTTGTAGCGCTGGAGGATCACCGGGTAGCCGTTCATCAGCACATCGAACAGCAGCGTGCACACGGCCGCCACCCACCAGCCGCGAACGGCTGCATGGGCGACGATCGGCAGCGTCGCCACGAACAACACGGCGTGGCTCGCCTCGGCGTCGCGCATGCGCTGATCGAGATGGGCGAGCTTGGCCGGCGTGCGATCGGCCGGCAGGTGGAGATCGGGATTGAAAACGGCCAGTGGGCCCCGTCGCAGTATCCACTTCACCGTGCGCACACCGATCCGCTCGTAGACCCGACCGCTGCATTCGAACCGGCGCAATTCGTGATACCGATCGGGTAGGTGCACCTGCACCACTCGGCTCAGCATTCCGACCGCCACCATCGGCACCCACACGACGAGGAAAGCGAACCAGACGCTGCTTACTCCGAACGCGTGTACCGACCACACCAGCACCACCGACGACACGGTCACCGCGCCTGCGAGCGCTGCGAACTTGGCCACACCCAGATCGTGCACCGCCCGCCCACGAGCGACAAGGGACCGAAGTCTCGGACATCGGACGGGGCGTGGTCGGGGCCGCCAGGCTCGATGTGACCACGCGCCGACCTCGGCGGCTGATCTGCTCGCCACGCCGTGTCCGGCGCAGCCGTGGCGCCGAGATCGGCTCTCGCCGCCGAGGTCGGCGCGACCGTTCTGCAGCGATACGCTGCACCAGCCATAACCGTTCGAGACGCCTCCGGGTTTTCTCCCAGGTTTTCGACCGGTCCCGCCCAGATAGCTCAGTCGGTAGAGCAACGCACTCGTAATGCGTAGGTCAGGAGTTCAATTCTCCTTCTGGGCTCGACAGTTCCAGTGCGTTGCTCGGCGCCATCGAAGATTCGACCCGGAATCCGGTAGGGGAATTCGGTCAGGGTCGCCATGGCTGTCGCACGCAATGGCCGGACGCCCGGCAACTCGTCAGCGTTGGTCGTCTGCGTCGATCGAGTCCGCCGCGATCACGTTTGTTCCCCATCGTGCCGTTCCGTTTCCGGGCACTGTGACGATCATGCGAGGCCGGTGTATGTTCGGCTGGTAGCCCGCTGCAGCGAGTACGGAGGTGTCGTGTGGATCCCCAGCGGCCAACATCGGTCATCGGAGCCGGAGCGTGGGGAACCGCTCTCGCCCGCCTCCTCGCGAACAAGGGTGTGCCGACGCTGATCTGGGCCCACGAGCCCGAGGTCGTCCACGACATCCGGACCCTCCACCAGAACCGGACCTTCCTCTCGGGTTTCGATCTCGGACCGGATCTCGAAGCGACCGGCGACCTCGACGAGGCCTTCGAGCGTGCCGAAGTGGTCATCAACGCCGTCCCGACCCAACACATGCGGTCGGTCCTGCAACGTGCCGGAAGTGCGCTCGGTGGAACCGACCTCGTGGTGACCGTGTCGAAGGGCATCGAACTCGGCACGCTGATGACTCCGAACGAGATCCTGACCGAGCTCGGTGTGCCCGATGGACGAGTCGTCGTCCTGTCCGGCCCATCGTTCGCCGCCGAGGTCGCCGCCGATCAACCGACCGCAGTCGTGGCGGCCGGCCAGGACCAGGCCTCGGTGCACTACGTCCGAGGTCTGTTCTCGACCGGTTCGTTTCGCGTGTACTCCTCCCATGACAGCATCGGCGCGGAGCTGGGAGGCGCCCTCAAGAACGTCATCGCGATCGCTGTCGGCATCTCCGATGGTCTCGGCCTCGGCCGCAACACACGCGCCGCGCTGATCACGCGAGGATTGGCCGAGATCACCCGGCTCGGCGTCGCCCGCGGTGGCGACCCGCTGACATTCGCCGGGCTGTCCGGGATGGGCGACCTCGTGTTGACCTGCACCGGCGATTTGTCGCGAAACCGCACGGTCGGCCTCGCTCTCGGACAGGGCCGTCGGCTCGACGACATCCTGGCCGAGATGGACGAGGTGGTCGAGGGCGTGCTCACCAGTCGCTCGGCACGCGAGCTCGCCCGCCGCGAAGGCGTCGAGATGCCGATCACCTCCGAGGTCTGCGCCATCCTCCACGAAGGCAAGGACCCGCGTCGCGCCGTCCTCGACCTCACCTCACGAGAACTCCGTGACGAACGCTGGTGAAGGGACCCCAGCGTCCAGCCTGACGGACCGTCGGCGCACGCCCCGAGCTGGTCGAGGAGCACTCGCCGGCTCGGGTCCTGCCGGTCTGTCTCCAAGTCGCTGACCACCAGGCGGGCAACACGAGGGGAGGGCCCTCGCCCGTAGTCGCGGAGGCGATCTCCGCGCCGTCATCGGCGACGCATCGGCGCGGTTCCTGAATCGCGGCATTGTCCGCCACAAGTCCGTTGGGATCGCTCTGATGCATCGCCCGGGGCCGACGACTCCGACCGGGGCGCGAGGTCGGCGGGCCACCTCGTCCCGGACGCGTCCGTCGGCCGACGACCCGAACGACCGAGCGCCAGCCGGGAACATACCTTCGCCTCTTGCGCCCGACCACAGGTTGGGCGCATTGGTGGAGCATGACAGAGACGCTCGATCGCCAACGCCGCGCCGACGAGCCTGCACTCGAGGCGCTTCGGCTCCACCCCTTCTACCGGGGCAAGATCCAGACAGCCCTCAAATGTCCCGTGCGTACGCTCGACGACTTCGCCGTCTGGTACACGCCCGGCGTCGCCGCCAGCAGCCGCGCGATCGCCGCCGACCCCGAGCTCGTCTACAGCCACACCAACAAGGCGAACACGATCGCGATCGTGTCGGACGGATCGCGGGTGCTCGGCCTCGGCGACATCGGCCCCGAAGCGGGTCTCGCGGTGATGGAGGGCAAGGCGCTGCTGTTCAAATACCTCGGCGGGGTCGATGCCGTACCGATC
Organism: uncultured Acidimicrobiaceae bacterium; assembly: GCA_963701575.1. GTDB lineage: Bacteria > Actinomycetota > Acidimicrobiia > Acidimicrobiales > Ilumatobacteraceae > Ilumatobacter. The sequence goes on along the minus strand of CAVPAQ010000025.1, from coordinate 51,733 downwards.
TGCGTCGACGCCCACAGTTCCGACGACATCGTGCACCTGGTCGAGATGCTGCAGCCGTCGTTCGGCGCCGTCAACCTCGAAGACATCTCCCAGCCGAAGTGCTTCGAAGTGCTCGACCGATTGCGGGCCGGCCTGCGGATCCCGGTCTGGCACGACGACCAACAGGGCACGGCAACGGTGGTGATCGCCGCCCTGCGCAACGCGCTCGAGATCGTCGGCAAGTCGATCGACACCATCGACATCGCCCTGATCGGCATGGGTGCCGCCAACGTGGCCGTATTCCGGTTGCTCGAGGCGGCCGGGGTCGACCCAGGGCGGGTCGTTGCCTGCGACAGCACCGGCGTGCTCGGCCTCGGACGAGGTGACATCGAGCAACGCCGGCTCGAGTTCCGGGACAAGTGGCGGGTATGTCGCGAGACGAACGCCCGTGGGCGCACCGGCCGTATCCGCGAAGCGCTCGGGGGCGCCGACGTCTGCATCGCGTTCTCGCGACCCGGGCCCGACACCATCGAGCCGGCCTGGATCACCGAGATGGCCGACGACGCGATCGTGTTCGCCTGCGCCAATCCGACACCGGAGATCTGGCCGTGGGACGCCAGCGAGGCGGGTGCCCGGATCGTGTGCACCGGTCGTTCCGACTTCCCGAACCAGGTCAACAACTCGCTCGGCTTCCCCGGCATCTTCCGCGGTGTGCTCGACGTGCGCGCCAGCAGCATCACCGACGAGATGGCGCTGGCCGCTGCCGATGTGCTCGCCGACTACGCCCGCCGACGCGGCCTCGAGCACGGACTGCTCCCGATGATGACCGAATGGGAGGTCGTCCCCGAGATCGCCGCTGCCGTCGGGATGACCGCCCAACGTCAGGGCCTGGCAGCGACCGAGCGCTCGCACGACGAGCTGGTGGTGGCGGCCCGCACCGCGATCGAGACCGCTCGCACGGCAACCGAGGTGCTGATGGAACACGGCATCATCCCCGAACCGCCCCCCGCCTCGGCTGCGGAATGGTCCAGCTAGCGAAGCCGTTTCAGTAATTGTCCGCACATATGAGGCGCTGTCTCACCGTCGCTTCGAACGAGAGGAACGACCATGAGTCTGCGTCTGGGTGACACCGCCCCCGATTTCACCGCAGAGACCACCGATGGTGTGATCTCCTTCCACGACTGGAAGCAAGGTTCGTGGGCCGTGTTCTTCAGCCATCCTGCCGACTTCACCCCGGTGTGCACCACCGAACTCGGCCGCAGATCGTGCGAGTCATCGACGCCCTCCAGGCCACCGATCGCGACCCCATCGCCACGCCCGCCGAATGACGCCCCGCTGACCGCGTCATCGTGTCCACCACCGTGTCGACCGACGACGCCAAGGCCCGATTGCAGAACGTGATGGAAGTCAAGCCGTACCTGCGCTACGCCGACTCCCCCTCATCGACGCCGCCGGCCTGAGCCGACCAGTCAGATCGGGCGGGTCGCTGCCGCAAGCATGACGTTGGCCCCTGCCACCGACAACGGATCTGTGGTTGAGTGACAAGCGAATGAGGGAGCGAACGATGGATGAGCACACGGTCGACCCCGAGGGTGTCGGCTTCTCGCCCGCGGACATCCGAGCACACGACGAGCACGACCATCTCGCCGGCGTGTTCGCCGATCGTCAGCACGCTGTCGATGCCGTCGACGAACTCCGCTCGCTCGGTCTCGGCAGTGAGCACCTGGGGATCGCAGTCAACGGTGACGACGCCGTGGTGTTCGAGCACGACGCCGGTGCCGAACTGTTGCACGACGTAGAGCTCGGTGCGTTGGCCGGTGCTCCGATCGGCGCCATCGCCGGGATCAGCCTGGTTGCGTTGACGGCGTCCGGGATCGGTGCCGTCGCGGTTGGCGGCATGCTCGCCATGGCGGGTGCATCCGCCTTGTTGGGCGGGGTGGTCGGTGCGTATCTGGGAGCTGTGGCGGGCGAGTCGGGATGGATCGAGCACGAGAACATCGGGTACACCAAGCTCGACGAGGGCGAGGTGCTCGTTGTGGTATGCAGCCACGGCCATGCCGACGCTGTGCGTGACGTCATGCAACGCCACGCCGGTCGGCTCGACACGATCGAGGTCGGAAAGATCTGAAACGAGCGAATCCGGCTGACCGGCTGTCCGACACACCCAACTCGCCTGAGGAACCAGTGTTGGTGACCTTCGTATCTACTCGGTCGCTCGACGTCGGCCTACGGTGAGGTCGTGCAGGACGAGACTGACGAGTCGATCGATCTCGGTCGAGACCGGACACTCGAAATCCGGCCGACGACGATCGCAGACGCCGAACTGATCTGCGAGTTGTACCAACCCCTGTCACTCGAGGACCGGCATCGACGTTTCTTCAGCGCGTTCAGACCGGAGCTCCCCTGGTGTCGCGATTGGGCGTCGGTCAGCGAACGCGGCGGGTACGGCGTGATCGCCATCGTGCACCACGCCGACCGGGATGAGGTGGCCGGTGAAGCCGGTTATGCCCTGCGCAGCGACGGGGACGGAGACCTCGCGGTGACGGTCGCCCCGAAGTGGAGAGGTTGGCTCGGTTCGTATCTGATCGACGTGCTCGCCCGCCACGCGGCATCGAGGGCGATCGGCAGCCTGCAGGCCGACGTGCTGCTCGAGAACCGGCCGATGCTGGCGATCCTGCACCGGCGCGGCGCCGTCAACCTCGAACACTCTCGCGGCGCCGTGCACCTCACGATCGGTACCGCGGGCTATCTCCCGTCATGGCCGCCCAAGGCCAAGGGACACAAGTTGCTCGTTGCGGCACCGGGTGGTCGGTGGTCGGGTGAGGACGCCGCGAGCAGGGCGGGCTGTGTGACGGCGGTGTGTTCGGGGCCCGGTCGCCGACAGCGTGGCGGCTGTCCGGTCGTCGATGGCGGGCGCTGTCCATTGGCCGACAGCGCCGACGCGATCGTGATCCTGCTCGACCCCGACGACGAACAGACCCAACACCTCGTCGCGCTGCACCGCAAGAACCGACCGGGTGTGCCGATCTTCGTCACCCGACGCCTCGCCGAGTCGGCCGCGTTCCCGGCCGACTGTAACGAGGTCTCGGCATCCGGCACCGACACGGTCGCTCACATCCTGTCGCTGCTCGGCCCGGCCAGCGAACCCGGCGGCACGCCCGGCAACACCGCAGTCACTCAGGGATAGGCGCACGATGGCAACGTTCGAAGGCAGCGAAGGGACCGTCCACTACGAAACTTGGCAACCGGCCGGGCTGTCGCGACGCGTCGTCATGATCGTGCATGGCTACGCCGAATACGGCGCCCGCTACCGCCACGTTGCACGAGTCCTCGTCGAGCAGGGCGCCGCCGTGTACGCACCCGACCACATCGGACACGGCAAGAGTGACGGCGAACGAGCCCTGATCACCGACTTCGAGCACGTCGTCGACGACCTTCGCACCCTGGCCGACATCATCGCCGACGAGCACCCGTCATGCCCGCTGGTGATCATCGGTCATTCGATGGGCGGCCTGCTGGCGTCCCGCTTCGCGCAACGGTTTCCGGACCGCGTGGCGGGCCTGGTCCTGCTGGGTGCCGTGATCGGCGACTGGCACTGGGCCAGAGAGGTGCTCGCCCAGCCGGAGCTGCCGGCAGCGACCACCGATTTCTCGGGCATGTCGCGCGATCCCGTCGCCGTAGGGGCCTACGCGTCCGATCCGTTGATCTACCGCGGCCCCTACAAGCGGCCACTGCTCGAAGCCGAGATCGTGACGCTCGAGTGCTTCCGCGACCAACTCGACCGCCTCGTCATGCCGGTGCTGTTCTGTCACGGCACCGAAGATCCGTTCGTCGACTATCGGACGTCGCTGGCGGCGGTCGAGGCGATGCCGTCCACCGACGTGACGATCCGGCTCTACGCCGGTGCCCGCCACGAACTCGTCAATGAGACCAACCGAGACGAAACGATCGGTGAGATCGCTGACTTCATCGCACGGGTCGCCTGACCAGGTCGATCGGGCCGTCAGTCGACCGGGCAGCGGTGATCCGACCGAGACGACCCTGAGTCGGAAGACCGCGTGCCGACTCGGACGGGTTGACCGCCGCGAGCGCGGCGCCGGTCGGGGTCGCCGGCACGAAGGTGCCGCTGATCATGATGGCACGAGGTTCGTACGGGAATCGTTTCCCGGCAACCCGGCTCATGGCTCGCGGCGCAAGTCGTCCGCGGCGTGAACCGTGACCAGGCCGTTCGTGCCATCGACGGTGATCGTGGCTCCATTCGGGATCGTCTGCGATGCTCCCGTGGCACTCACGACGGCTGGAATACCGAGCTCGCGGGCGACGATCGCAGCGTGGCTCATCTGTGCCCCGACGTCCACCACGACACCCGCTGCGGCGAGGAACAAGGGCGTCCACGCCGGATCGGTGATCGGGGCGATCAAGATGTCACCGGGTTCCAGGTCGCCTGGCTCCGCCGGGTCCGTGATCACGCACGCCCTCCCCGTTGCGCTGCCCGAGCACACCCCGAGCCCAGCGATCTGACGGGCCTCGTGAACGGGTCGGCGCAGATCGGCCTTCAGCTCCCACGTCGACGGGGGCGGAATCTCGTACTCGAACCAGAACGGCGGCACGCGCGCCTGCAGGTAGTCGCGACGCGCTCGCCGTTCGGCGACGGTCTCCTCCCACGCCGCGGGGTCATCCAGAGCACTGCGCGCCTCGTCCAACCGGAGCAGGAAGAAATCGTCGTGGTCGAACGCCGACCGTCGTGCCAGCTCTGCCAGACCCGACCGGATCGGCGACAACAGCCGAACCGCTGCCGCCTTGGTCGCCTCACGCTGCGCCTCGTACTCCCCCGCCGCCCGCAGGCCGATGTCGAACAGCCGCCGCCGTGATCGCGGCAAGCCGGCGCGTACCGAGCCCGTCAAGAGCTCGCGCCGCTCGGCGAGACGCTCACCGACCACGGCGGGATCGCGCCCCTCGGGTGAGCCCCGCAACCGGTCGATCATCGCCAACGCAATCGATGCATCACTCCCCCACGTCGGAGACGCCAGCTCCCACTCGTCGGGCCCACGAGCACCGTGCAGCATCTGGAAGTGGGCGAAGGAACGAAGGAAGGCGTCGGCCTCCCACATCTCGTCAGCGGCCGCGCCGAGCCGGCTGTGCAAACCGTCGAGGCCGGCGTCGAACTGGTCGGTCAGCCAGGCGCTCTCGACGACCAGTCGGCCGAGCCGCCACAGATCTGCTGCCGGTTGCGCCGACTCGATCGTGCCGAGACCCGACGTGAGTTCGTTCACCAGCCCATCGCCACCCTGATCGACCACGAGGCGTTCCACGATCGACCGGCCGGTCGCCGCGAACGCGGACGCCAGGATCAACCCGCGCATCAGTCGCACGAGCACATCGAAAGCTGCGACCGGCAACGCGAGCAACTCGTCGTCGGATGCCGTCGTGATGTCGGGAGCTGCATCCAGGAATGCATCGACCATCGCCTGTGTCTCGCGGAGACTCCGGTCGTTCGGGCGCAACAGCGCGGCACCGATCGTCCGCCCGGCGCGAGCGGACGCTCGCAGACTGCGGTCGCCGGGCCCTCGCCGGTACGGCGGCGCCCCGCTCAACCCGTACATCTGGCGGTCGACCACCTCAACCGTGAGCCCGGGTGTCCGAGCGGTCACCGACCGCGCCAACGACACATTGGCGTACAGATATCCGGCGATGTTGGCGGCGAGCGCCGACGTGTGACCGTCGAAGTCGACCATCTGACGGCGGGTCGCAAAGCCGGCGTCGATCGCGGCGCGGCGCTGTCCCTCGCCGAACGGCACACCGATGACCGAGCCGCACAGCGGGCTCACCACGTTGGGATACACCTCGCCCGTGTTCCCCCGGCACATCAGCGGGAATCGTTCGATGACGCGGTGTCCGTTCGGCCACCAGTGTCCGTCCGGGTACGGCTCGATCATCGGGACTCCTTCTGTCCGTCTGCGACGACGCGGTCGTAGGCGATGTCCTCCTCGACGAAGATGCACTCGCCGGGACATTCGAGCGCGGCATCGACGACGGTGGATTCGAGCGAGCGCGGCACGGGCACCATGCTGAGCCGCTGACCCGGGCCGGTCGGCAGCGAGGTCCCGACCTCGCGCACATACGAGATGCCGTCCTCGAGCAGTATGAACACCTCGGGACAGTGGTCGGTGCACAAGCCGTCACCCGTGCACAGGTCCTGATCGATCCAAACGTGCATCACGCCCCCACGCCTTGAGCCTCGATGATCGCCGGCAATACGTCAACCGCCGTTTCCAATCGCGACCGAACGGCGAGTCGTCGAAGAGTGAGATGTTTCAGTGCGAACCCCTTTTCGTTCGACGCTCAATGGCCCGGTACCCGTTGGTCGCGTTTGCACCGACGATTGGTTCTCCAAACCGTCGCGACTCGACGACGGGTTCAGCTCGGGACCACGACCGGCGATGAAGCGATGAAGCGATGAAGCGATGAAGCGATTCGACCGCATGTCGATGCTCGCCCGGCGTCGCCGGTTCTGCTCACACGAACAGCTGATCGCGGAACGCAACGCTGACGACGACGACCGTGACAACGAGCGTCGACAGCGTCCAGGCCACCGAGCGCGGCAAACGCCAGCCGTCGGCGACGGGAGCAATCGTCGGTCTCGTGGCCGCGATCACGACTGCATAGATCGCGATGAACACCGTCAGTCGCCCGAGCGTTGCAATCGACCAGCCGAAGTCGTCGACGATTCCGACGGCCGTGAGAATGGCGAGCGGTGCCGCCGCGATTGCGGAGACGACGCGAGCCGCCGGCCACCAGTCCGGACGCCACACTGCAAGGCCTCCAAACAGAACGGTCGGGAACATCACCGCGCCAGCGGCGCCGAAGATGCCCATCGACAACGCGCCGGACACCACCCTGACCAGGGTGGTTCGCCGTCGCGACCGTTCGCGGCGCCGGTACGCCGCCGCGCCGGCCTGCATGCCACCGAACACGGTGAACCCGGTCAGGATGCCGATCGTGCCGGGCCACGAGAACTCCGGGTCGGTCGAGATCCAGCGCATCCACAATCGTGCGATCACGGCGACCGCGAAGCCCGCCAGAGCGCCGATCGGCATCCACCGGCGCAGGCGAACGTCCGAGGGATCAGCATCAACGGCCATCACGGCGGTCATGCCCGATCTGTCGCGCACCGTCAACGAAACGGTTCGCAAGTCAGGCGAGTGCAGTGACGTCGCCGATCAGCGCGACGAGACCGAGGACGGCAATGCCGAGCCAACCCGCCCTGGCGAGCAATGTTGCCGGACGACTCCGGGTCCAAGCCATCAGGGGGGTTCGCTCCCGAGCCCACAGCCAAACGGTGAAGATCAGCGCACCGGGGGCGAGCACGACGATCGTGAGCGGGAAACAGGCGAACAGCACGACGGGCAGGATCCAACGAAGTCGGCCCTGCGCACTGGACGATGGATTGCTGACGCGGTCGACGACGGCGCCTATCGCGGCCCCGAACAGCGCCGGCAACAGCACGAACAGACCGATCGCGAACCACATCGGTTCGAGCACGCGGAAATCGATGCCGTCGGCGTGCACCAGCATCGATCCGACGACGACACCGCTCGCCGACGCAACGGTCGATCACCTGAACCACAGCGGACCGATCAGTCGAGGCGCAACGCACTGATACGCGGCGACACCGATGATCCCGACTGCCGCACCAAGAAGCAGCAAGTTGTAGGACCCCCCGAGGGTGAACTCACCGATCGTGAAGTCGTCGTCGCTCTGGCGCCCGATCACCGAGTCCGGAGACGTCAGGCGCAGGGCCAACATCGCGAGGCGGCTCCCGACACCGACCACGATCGCGCCGGTACCGATCCCCGCCACGACGAGGACTCGGATCTGCTCGAGCACGAGGTGCTGAAGCGGCCGGGGCGTCGGAGCATCCGTCATGTCGCTGCATGTCGTGAGCCGTGCAACGACGCCCACAAGGCGATCAGCGCCAACACCGGGATCGTCGCCAGCGAACCAACGAGACCGATCTCGTCGGACGAACCGAGGTTGCCGAGGTGGCCGATGTGGTACCACAGGTGCAGCACGCCTTGCACGATCCAGGCGATCGCCACCGCTGTCGTCGCCTCCCGCCGCCACGCCGCCCAGATCGTGACGATGATCAAGGAGATCAACAGCACCCCGACATCGCGAACGAGATGCTCGTCGTACGCTCCCCCTTCGGCCGCGACCCATCCGCGCCCGAACGGGAAGTCGTCGAAGAACGATCGAGGCGCAAACGCCGCCTGGAGCGCTGTCTGGGCCATGAACGCAGCGATCGCCAACAACGACCATCGGGTGATGAATGGGTCGTTCATGCGGGCAGCTCCCTCCGCGCGTCGGGTACGGCCGGAATCTTGCGGCGAGCGGGATCACGACTGAGCAAGACGAATCCCGCCGATGACGCGAGACCGATGATGCACCAACGAATGTGAACGATTCGCCATGCCGGGCCGGGACCCCGCCACAACCACTCGAGGGTGCGCGGAACCAACAACGTGCAGACGGTCACCAGACAGAGCACTGCGGCCGATCGCGGCCCCGAACCGCGCCATCCGAAGGCCCCGTTGACCATCGCTGCGATCAGCCAACCGGTCACCGTCAACGCCGACAATTCGATCAGGAGCCCGCCGAACGGCACATCGGCCCACCGGCCGGCGACGGTCGCGGCGAGCCCGGCGATTCCACTCCACAGCAGGAGTGACGACAGACCCGTGACCGCGACCGAGAACAGCCGGCGATTTCGGCGACCGAGCGGGGCACTGATCGTCAACACCTCCGAACCGTCCTCCAGACACAACGCTGCAGTGGCAGCCAGCATCAACGCGTCGAGCCGCAGCAGCAACAACAGCTCACCCGAGCTGTCGGTCACGGCCGCTCCGGCCAGTGTGAAACCACCGCCGATCAACGCAGTGACGCCCAGTGCAACCCACGGCATGCGCCGGACGACATCACGGATCAGGCCAGACCGGTCGATCATGGCGCCACGAAGGACTGAAACGTGGCGATCTGCACCACGGCCAACGAGACCGTCGCGCCGAGTGCCAATCCGAACACCGACCACACCCGAGCGTCGCGCCGATGCCTAAGCACGGCGATGGTGGCGAACAGCACGGCCAGCGCTACGAGGTACCCGAGGTGCCACCACGGGGTTGCGCGGTCGAAACCGCTGATCGGTAGGTCGCAACGTGCGTCGTACTCACCGCACCCGACCCACTCGCCGTTGACGACGCCATGGGCGAGCAAACCGCCGACGCCGAGCCAGTTCGCCGCGCTCGTCACCGTGCCCAGGTACAGCCCGAAGAACGCGACCTGCACCATCAACAAGAACGGGGTCGGCACGATCACCAGCCAGGTCGGGATCCAGCGCACGAGGGCCACCGCGATCGTGGTGAACGCCAGCACCGCAGCGGGGCCCTGCAAGAGCTGGGCGATGTTGGGTCGGGGAATCTCGACGGCGCCCGAACCGTTGAGATCGAAGTCGCTGCCCAGACTGGCACCCGGTCGCATGATCGCCAGGATCACGAACGCCCCGAGCAGCGTCAGAACGGCCGGGCCCAGGTTCGCCAGCGCATGCGCCATGCTGCGGCGATCGTGACCGACAGCGAGCGTGCCCAACAGTTCCTCGGTGTGTTCCATCCGGCCGCGCAGCACCGCGAGCACGACCGCGACGAACAACACCAGGCCCGGCACAGCGAAGCCATAGCCGAGCAACAGCAGGTACTTCGACAGGGGCTGCGATCCGATGCCGGGTTCTCCGCGCATCGCGACGGCGAGCCACCATCCGGTCAGCGCAAGGGCGGACCAGAGCGCCGGGTTGCGGACCAACCGCTCACCCTCTGCTCGGGCCAGGGGGACGACCGGCGTCGTCACGCGATCACCTCGTCGACGACACCTCCGCTGAGCAACAAATAGCCGTCCTGCACGGTCGGATCGATCAACTCGGCGCCAACGGGGGCCATGCCGACGTTGCGATGGCGGCCCTCACCGGTGCGCCACGAGACGAGCGCACGAGGATCGGGGTCGTCGGCCACCCAGACCTGCCCGTTCGCCCGTGCTGCCAGCTCGGCGGGCGTCCCGTCGAAGGTGATGCGACCCGAGTCCATCACCACGACCCGGTCGCACAGGGCCTCGACGTCTTCGGTCATGTGGGTCGACAGCACGACACAGCGCCGTTCGGCGTGCTGCGACACGAGCCCGCGGAAGCGCAGCCGCTGTTCGGGATCCAGCCCGACGGTGGGCTCGTCGAGCACGAGCAGATCTGGATCGCCCAGCAGCGATTGGGCGAGCGTCACCCGGCGTCGCATCCCGCCGGACAGTTTGCGGATATTCTTCGAGCTCACGTCGCCGAGATCGACCGCATCGATCACGCGCCGCACCTCGTCGCGCCGGGCTCGTCGATCGGTGTGTTCCTTGAGGATCGCGATGTAGTCGATGAAGTCGAACACCGTGAAATTCTCGTACAGCCCGACCTCTTGGGGCACGTAGCCGAGCCTGCGCCGGATCTCGAGCCGACCCCCTGCGTCGCCGGGGTCGTGACCGAGCACCTTCACCGTGCCGGACGTCGGCGCCAGCGAGGTGGCCAAGATCCGCATCAACGTCGTCTTGCCGGCACCGTTCGGCCCGAGCAGGCCGACCACTCCGGCGCCCACATCGAGATCGACCTCGCTCACCGCATCGGCGCGGCCATATCGCTTGGTCAGGTTTCGGATCTGCACGTACGAATCCATCAGGCCTCCCCGTATTCGAAATTGCTGCGCCGCAGCGCCATCGTCAGCGTTCCGAACGCTGCGACGGCGATCGAAGCGATCTGGATCTGCTCGCCGAAGACATCGATCAGCTCCCCGCCGGGAACACGGATAAGGAACGGCATCGACAGCCAGAGTCCGCAGACGATCAACGAGGCGATCTCGAGATCGACCCAGCTCGACAGCGCCAGGGCTCCGAGTGCCAACGCCAGAGTCGGCAACAGCCAGGCGATCGCCAACCAACCGCGATCGAGCAACATCGGAATCGACAACGCGGTCAGCAGAATCGCCGGCACCACCGACGCAGCGGTGCGGACCAACGCGATCCGCAACGTCGACGTCGGCGTCACCGAGAGCACCGCATGGGCGGGATCTGCCCACCTCCCGAACGCCCCGGCTGTGGCGACGAGCGGCCCGATCGGTGCGAGCACCAGGAACACCCCGAACGCTTGATTTCCACCCGACCGTGCCGCGACGGCGGCCATCGCAACACTGATCGCCACCGCGATCACGTAGGAGAACCGGGCGCGAGTCGTGGCGGCGACGATCCGCGAGGTCGTATCCGAGCATCCGAGCCGGCGAAGGGTCCGCTCGGCCCATCCCAATCGTGGCCGGTCGAGAGCGTCGGAGATCTCACCCCAGACGAACGACAGCACATCCCCGTCGACCGCCCCGCCGACGGCCGCCCGGCAGCGATCACAGGCGAGCAAGTGCGATTCGATCGACGAGGTATTCGCCGTGTCGAGGCGACGAGCGACGTACCGCTGCGCCGACTCCTCATCCACGTGCCAGGTCATGCCAAAGCTCCTCTCAGTTCGACTCGCGCCCGCATCATCCGCGTCTTCACCGTTCCGGCCGGGATGCCGAGCAACTGGCTTGCTTCACGGGTCGTCAGGCCATCGAGCACCGTGGCCTGCACGACGGCTCGAAGCTCTGGTGACAGCGACCTGAGCGCGCCGGCCAGATCTCCGTGCTCGGTACGAGACAGCACGAGTTCCTCGACGTCGGCGAGGACGTCCACGGCGAAAGGATTCGTCGGTGCCGGCTCCGGGCGACGTTTGCGAAGGATGCCGATCAGGCGACGGATCGCGATCGACCACATCCATCCGGCCGCAGCGCCCGTTCCCTCGTAGCTGCCTGCCCCACGCCACACGGCGACGAAGGTGTCCTGCAACGCCTCGGCCACGACGCCGTCGTCGGCGCATCGGTGCCGCAGGCGAGCGAGCAACCATCCGGCGTGTCGCCGATACAACTCGGTGAGCGCGTCACGATGCTCGTCGGCGACCATCGCGAGCAAGTCCGCATCGCTACAGCCCCCCAAACGCTCGTGCACACCCGTACTGTCGCGCCGATCGAACCCACCGGTTCGCCAAGTCGCAGGATCGGTGTCGCGTCGCGTGACGCGATCGGGGTCGGGCGTGCTCCCCCAGCGCCGCATCGACGGCGATCTCGTCGGTCAGATTCGCTCGAAGTACCGACGGCGTTCCCAGTCGGTGACCGCCGCGTCATACGCAGCACACTCCGTCGCGAAGAAGTGCGCGTAGTGATCGACCACCGCGTCGCCCAGCAACCGGCGGGCCTCAGCACTGGTGGAGAACAGCCTGTTCGCCTCCGCCAGGGTCTTGGGCAGGGCCGGCACGTCCGCCGAGTAGGCGTCGCCGTGGAACTCCGCCGGCGGTTCGATCTGGTTCGCGATGCCGTCGAGACCACTGGCGAGGGCAGCGGCGAACGCGAGATAGGGATTGGCGTCCGCCCCTGGCAGTCGACACTCGATCCTCATGCTCTGACCGGTCCCGACGATCCGGAACCCGGTCGTACGGTTGTCGTGTGACCAGGCCAACCCGGTCGGCGCCCACGACTGGCCCTGATATCGCTTGTAGCTGTTGATGGTCGACGCATAGCACGGCATGAGGTCGGCAGTGTGCTGCATCCAACCGCCCAGGAACCACCGGAACTCGTCGGTCGCAGTGCCGTCGGCGTGGCAGAACGCGCTCCGGTCGCCGCGCCAGAGACTGACGTGGAGATGACAGCTACTGCCCGACTGGTCGGCGTGGGGCTTGGCCATGAACGAGACGCTGACGCCTTGCGAGTCGGCGAGTTCCTTCATAGCTTGCTTCATCACGACGTGGCGGTCGGCCATGTCGGACAACTCGGCGTAACGAATGTTGAGTTCGTGCTGCCCGATCGCCGCCTCGCCCTTCGAGTTCTCGACCGGGATCTCGGATCGGGCGAGTGCACGTCGCGCGGCGCCGACGTAATCCTCGACCCTGGCCCCTTGGAAGAGGTGATAGTCCTCGACGTACCAACCGGCGGCTTCCAGGTCGTGGTACCCCTTGGCGTTGGCGTCGCGATAACTGTCGCGGTAGAGGAAGAACTCGAGTTCGCTCGCCCCCTTCGCGACGAAACCCTGGGCGGAGGCCACATCGATCTGGCTGCGCAGTATCGATCGCGGAGCGACATCGACGGGCTGATGCGTCGCGTTGTCGTGTGCGTCGCACAGCACGAGTGCCGCGCCATCGGTCCACCCGCAGGGGCGGATCGTCGCGAGATCGGGCACCATGTGAAAGTCGCCGTAGCCGCGTTCCCAGCTGGCGTACGAATACCCCTCGACCGGGTTCATCTCCATGTCGACCGTGAACAGATAGTCGCAGGCATGGCTGCCATCGTGGAGCGCCGCTTCGAGGAAGAATTGCGCATCGAATCGCTTGCCCATGAGCCGCCCGTAATGGTCGGGGAACGCCATCACGACTGTATCGATGCGGCCTGCCTGTATCTCGGTGCGGAGTTCGTCAGGTGACACCCAGGTCCTCGATTCTGCCGGTGCAGGCAGCGACGAAGATGCCTGCTGCCTTGTCGATGGTAAGCGGCTCGGGATTGCCGGCCGCACTCGGGTCGACGACAGCTGCGGCCGCGACACGATCGGTGGCGGTCGGATCGACGCCGAGTTCGACGAGCGTGTCGGGAACACCGAGCGCGGTGCGCAGCTCCAGGATCCGGTCGATCACCCCCTTCGTTCCGCCGGCGATCCCGCAGTAGGCGCCGAGCCGCTCCATCACGTCGCCGATCGCAGCCGCGTTGGCCTGCAGCACATACGGCATGACGACGGCGTTGGTCATGCCGTGATGCGTGTCGAACATCGCACCGATGGGATGCGACAACGCGTGCATCGCGCCGAGACCCCGCTGGAACGCAACCGCACCCATCGCAGCGGCCGCCATCATCTGCATTCGGCTCTCCACGTCACCAGGGTCGGCGGCCACACGGGGCAGGTGCTCGAACACGAGCCGGCAACCTTCCATCCCCACACCGAGCGCCATCGGGTGGAAACCGGGTGCACAGATCGCCTCGAGTGAGTGCGACAAGGCATCCATGCCGGTGCCCACGGTGAGCACGCGCGGAAGCCCCACCGTGAGTTCCGGGTCGGCGAGCACCGCAACCGGAAGCATGCCCGGATGGAAGATGATGACCTTCCTGGCCTCGGCCTGGTTGATCACCACACCAGCTCGCCCGACCTCGCTGCCCGTTCCGGCGGTCGTCGGCACGGCGATGACCGGTGCAATCCCCTGGGGATCGACGCGGGTCCAATTGTCGCCAACATCCTCGAAGTCCCACATCGGGCGGGTCTGTCGCGCCATCAGCGCGACGCACTTTCCGGCATCCAGCGCGGAACCGCCGCCGACGGCGATCACCCCATCGTGGCCGCCGGCCAGGAATGCCTCGACACCCGCCTCGATATTGCCGCCCGTCGGATTCGGTTGCACATCCTGGAAGACCGATACCGGCACATCGATGCCGGCGAGCACGACGGCCATCGCGGGCAGGTCGACGAAGCCCGGATCGGTGACGATCAACGGACGGGCGATGCCGTGTCGCCGACAGGCGTCACCGAGCCCGGCCACGCAGCCGGCACCGATTCGAATCTCGGTGGGAAAACTCCAACGCGACAGGACCGACATCCGGTCAGCCTAAGGCCTCGACCCGGGCCGGCCCCTTGTTCGACGGCGCCCACCTGGCATACTTCGTCAGCACCCGGGATCCAGTGTCACAGAGGAGCATCGTAGGTTGTCCGCCTTCCTTCAGATCGTGTCGCCCGTCAACGGCGAGCCGTACTCCCGCCACCCGTTGTCGGATGACCAGCAGGCCATCGGTGCCGCCTTGCGGGCCCAACGCGCCCAAGCGAAGTGGGCCCGAGTTCCGCTCCACGATCGGCAAACGGTTTGCCGCCGGTTCATGGAATTGTTCGCGGACCAACGCGAACAGATCGTCGACGAACTCGCGTGGCTGATGGGCCGTCCGGTCTCGGCAGGGTCGGGCGAGGTGAGGGGTGTCATCGAGCGCTCCAACTATCTGATCGACGTTGCGCCCGAGGCGCTCGCCGATCAGCACTTCGACGACCTCGACGGATTCGACCGGTGGGCATCGCGCGAGCCGCTCGGCGTCGTGTTCGTGATCGCGCCCTGGAACTACCCGTACCTCACGTCGATCAACTCGATCGTTCCGGCGCTGCTGTCCGGCAACGCCGTGCTGCTCAAACACGCCTCGCAAACCACGCCGTGTGCGCAGCGCCTCGCCGACGTGTTCAGCGCCGCCGGCCTCCCCGATGATCTGCTCGTGCCGTTGGCGATGTCGCACGATGTCGCCGCTTCCCTGATCCGCCAACCGATCGTCGATCAGGTCGTGCTCACCGGCTCGGTCGAAGCAGGTCGAACGATCCAGCAGGCAGCCGCCGGCCGCTTCATCGGCGTCGCCACCGAGCTCGGCGGCAAGGACCCGGCCTACGTGCGCGCCGATGCCGATCTCGCCCACGTGGTGCCGTCGATCGTCGAGGGCAGCTTCTTCAACTCGGGCCAGTCGTGCTGCGCGATCGAGCGGATCTACGTCGACGCCGGCATCTTCGACGAGGTCGTCGAGTTGTTCGTGGCCGAATCCAACCGGCTGATCCTGGGCGACCCGCTCGATCCCGCCACCACACTCGGACCGATGGTCACTGCCCGAGCAGCCGACGACGTGCGCCGCCAGGTCGCCGATGCCGTCGCCGCCGGCGCACAGGCACTGATCGACCCGGCGCAATTCCCGGCCGACACACCTGGCACCGCGTACCTGGCGCCCCAGGTGTTGATCGATGTCGACCACACGATGGCACTGATGAACGAGGAGACGTTCGGCCCCGCGATCGGGATCATGCCGGTGACCGACGACGCCGAGGCGGTCAGGCTGATGAACGACAGCCGATACGGCCTGTCGGCATCGGTGTGGTCCCGAGACGCCGAGGCGGTCCGCCGAATCGATCACGAGCTCCAGACCGGGACCGTGTTCATGAACCGCTGCGACTATCTCGACCCGGCGCTGCCGTGGGTGGGTGTCAAGGACACCGGCCGCGGGTGCTCGCTGTCGAAGTGGGGTTTCCACGCGCTGACCCGACCGAAATCACACCATTACCGCCTGTCGCGCTGAGGCGGGATCGATGCGGCGAACTCAGGAGGCGGGCTCGAACACCGCGCGCTCACCGTCGATCGCAACGGTCACCTGATCGCCCAGGCGGAAGATGCCTTCGGTCGACCCGACAACGTGCACGGTGATGAGGCGGTCGAGCACCGCAAGCCGCACGGCGACGTCGGTCGAGGACCCCTGGAACGTCTGGCTGACGATCGTGCCGACGAGTCCGTCGTCGCCGTTACCGACGATGCTCGTGTCCTCGGGGCGGACCAGCAGATTGATGCGATCGCCGTCCGCGAAGTCGTGCGGACGCGCGGTCGGCACCACCGTCTCGAGCACCCGAACGGCCCGGGCGTCGACCACGGCCGCAGGGATCTCGTTCATCGATCCGATGAAGCGGGCGACGAACGCACTCGACGGATTGCCGTAGATCTCGGCGGGCGTGCCGAGCTGCTCGAGGCAACCCTGCGACATGACACCGATCCGATCGGAGATGCCGAGCGCTTCCTCCTGATCGTGGGTGACGAAGAGTGTGGTGATCCCGAGCTCGGTCTGGATCCGTCGGATCTCGTCGCGCAGGCTGGACCGCACCTTGGCATCGAGCGCGCTCAGTGGTTCGTCGAGCAACAGCACCGACGGTTCGATCGCGAGTGCGCGGGCCAAGGCGACGCGTTGCTGCTGCCCGCCCGAGAGCTGGTGCGGGTACTTGATCGCCTGATCGGTCAGCTCGACGAGCTCGAGGATGTCGGCGACCCGCCGCCGGCGTTCGACTTTGTCGACCTTGCGGGTTCGCAGGCCGTACTCGACGTTGGCCGCGACATCCAGATTGGGGAACAGGCTGTAGCTCTGGAACACCATCCCCATGTTCCGCTTGTGGGCAGGCAGGTTCGAGATGTTCCTGGTTCCGACGACGACGTCGCCACTGTCCGCGGTCTCGAAACCAGCCGCGATGCGCAGGGCCGTGGTCTTGCCGCACCCGGACGGTCCGAGCAGCGAGATCAACTCGCCCTCGTGGACGTCGAGGTCAAGACCCTGGAGGGCGACCGTCGGCCCGAATGTCTTGCGAATGGAGTTGAAGGCGAGGTTGCTCATGATCAGGATCGTGTCGTTCGTTCAGCGCGGGCGAGTCGGTCGGTCCGACGGGCCGCCCGCACCGCTTTCGGGCGGGTCACGACGGTGAGGAAGCCGAGCAGCACCGTCGTCGCGACGAGCGTCAGCAGCGCCAGCGCGACGCCACCCTGGAAGTCCCGCCCGAAGAACTCGTACGCGAAGGTGGGAAACGTCTGCTTCGCCAGCGTGATGGCGATGGTGAACTCACCCAACACGACCGTGGCGGTGAGGAACGAGGCCGAGATCAGGCTCGACGCCATGTTGGGCAGGATCGCCCGTCGGATCGTCGTGCCCCAACCGGCACCGAGACTGCGCGAGGCGTCGACCAGAGTGCGCACATCGATCGCCTTGATCCCGGCGTCGATCGCCCGGTAGGTGAACGGCAACGCCATCACGACGTAGAACGGCACCAGTGCGTAGCTGGAGGTGAAGAACCAGCGGGCGTTGGCCCGGTAGAAGGCAGCGACGCCCGCCGCCAGGGCAACCGGCGGCACGACGTACGGGAGCACCGTCAGGAACTCGACGAGCGCACGGGCCCTCGGGAGGCGAAGGTGTACGTACAGCGCGGTCGGCACCAGGAGGGCGAGCGTGATGACCACCGTCGCCCCCGCCAACTCGAGGCTGGTCCTGAGTGTGGGCCAGAAGTTCTCCTCGTCGAAGATCCGCTTCACGCCGGCGAGCGTCCACTTGTCGGAAATCGTGTTCCAGTCGAGCAGCGGCATCGGCACCGTCTGGAGCGCCTGACGAGCCGTCGAAACGAGCGGGGCCGTGAAGAACACGAACGCCGCCAGCAGGACCAGGTTCGGTCCGAGTCGGGCGAACCGGGCGCTCAGAGGTCGCCCGCTCATGACCCTTGCCACCGTTCTGCTCGCTTGCGGAGCAGGAGATATCCACCCATCGCGATCGCGATCACGACGATCATCAACGTCGCCAGCGCGTACGGCGTGGTGACCCGACCTCCCACGTCGTTGCGCAGGCCGAAGCTGATCTTGACGGGCACGACGTTCGCTTGCGTGTTGAGCGCATACACGGTGGCGTAGGCGCTGAAGGCGTTGGCAAACAGCAGGAGGAATCCGCCCAGCATGGAGGGCGCCAGAACCGGCAAGCCGACGCGACGCCAGTAGGTCCAGGTGGTCCCGCCGAGGTTCGACGAGGCCTCTCGCCATGCCGGCTTGAGTCCGTCGATGGCGGGGAGCGTGACGAGCACCATCAGCGGGATCTGGAAGTACATGTACACGGTCACCCAGCCCCAGAAGCTGGAGATGTCGAACCAGCTCGTGCCGTAGAGGTCGTACCCGAGCCCCTCGCGAACCAGCTTGGTGCCCAGCCCCTGCCGACCGAGCAGGGTGATGAACAAGAACGCCAGCACGACGCCACCCATGTTGGCGGCCACACCGCTGAACGCCGAGACGAGCGAACGCAACCACTTCGGACGTTTCGCGGTGGCGGCGGCGTAAGCCAGCATCGTGCCGAACACCACACCCAGCAGCGCGGTGACGAACGACACCTTCAGCGAACCGTAGAAGGCCTGACGCTCGGTGCTGAGCACATCGTTGAGCGCCGCGGTGGAGAACGCTCCGGTCTCGTCGGAGAACGCCTTCTTCACGACCCCGTAGGTCGGCAGCAGCAGAAAGAGGAACAAGAAGCCCAGGAACGGCAGCAGACCGATCCACGCGCCCAAGCGAATCCGGCCTGGAGCCGGTCGCGCCGCGGGGGCCGCACTGTCAGTGCGACCCCCATCGAGCGTGATCGTGGTGTCGGTCACCGTGTTCCGATTCGTGGCGCCCCGATCAGGCGTCGGCCACCATCGGGCCCCAGTTGTCCTGGATCGCTGCGTTGGCGGCGTCGACCTGAGCCTGCGTCAGGAAACTCACCTGAGCGAGCAGATCTGCCGGCGGCAGGTTGGCCTTGTCCTCTTCGCTGATCACACCTGCGGCCTCGAGCGCTGCGAAACGAGCCGGCATCGCGCCGCCCTGCAGGTAGCCGAGTGCGCCTTCGTTGGACAGGATGTGCTCGACCCACAGCTGGGCGCAGGCCTGGTTCGGCGTACCTGCGACCACGCCTTGGCTGTAGAAGCCACCGTAGACGCCGTCGGACGGGAAGTTGACCTCGACGGTGAAGCCCGCGTCCTCGATCTGCTTGACCAGACCAGGGTAGTTGTAGCTCCAGTCGAGGGCGATCGGGGTCTCACCGGTGATCACCGTTGCCTGGGTCACCTCTGTCGGAATCAGGTTCCCCGACGCCTTGAGGTCGGCGAAGTACTGGATACCGGGCATGATGTCGTCGGCGCTACCGCCGCTGGCGAGCGCAGCGGCCATCACGGAAGCGAACGCCGAACCCGACGTGCGAGGATCGCCGTTGAGTGCGACCTGGCCCTTGTATTCGGGCTTCGTGAGGTCGGCCCACGTCTTGGGTGCGTTCGCCACGATGGTCGTGTTGGTGCCGATCGCCATGATGCCGTAGTACGCCGCGACCCAGTAGCCACCCGGATCCTTCAGGTTGGCAGGGATCTCGGCGTCACTGGTCGGTGTGTAGACCTGCAGGAGACCTTCGTCGATGGCGACCTGCGCCTTGGCAGGGCTGACGTCGATCACGTCGGGCATGTCGGGCTGCCCGGCCAGGTTGACGATCGCGTCGAGCTCTTCCTGTGACGACCCGTTCGGGTTCTGGACCGGGTAGTCGATCCCGGGGTACTTCTCGCCGAACGAGGCCAGGATGCCCTTGTAGTTGGCCCACTCGTCGGGGAGCGCGATCAGGTTGACCTTGGCCCCGTTGTCGAGGCACTCCTGATAGAGCGCGGCGAGCGGATCGTCGACCATGGTGTCGCCGGTGGTATCAGCGGTGGTGTCGGCGGTGGTGTCGGCGGTCGTGTCGGCAGTCGTGTCGGCAGTCGTGTCGGCAGTCGTGTCGGCGGTGGTGTCGGCAGTCGTGTCGGCAGTAGTGGCGCCGGTGGTGTCAGCAGTGGTGTCGTCGTCACCGCCGCAAGCTGCGAGCAGCAGGCTTGCGACGACGGCAACGCTCATGACCTTGTTCACGGGTCTCACGGGTATCTCCCTTGGGTGTTGGACGCAAGGTTGCGCCGACCGGGACTGTAGCCACGTCGGGAGGGGGCTGGAGTCATCTTCCCGCGACGATATTCCGGTGCCGGCCCGGTGAGCGGGAACGCACCCGACGAGCAGTGCCGAACCAAGGCCGAACCAACGACTCGAAGACGCCAGGCCCGGCTTGATCGCGTCGACCGGTTTGACCGTCCTTCGCCCGCCGGTTCGTGTCGAGCGGACCAACCGCACGAGACTGTCGGATGGTCACAGCGCTCGATCGCACGCAGCATCACCCCGGCTACTGGCCCTCGTCATGGCCGGTCGAGTGCGGTGGCAACCGACGTCAGAAATCGAGCACCGGGCGCCTCGACGCCGCCGCGGGCACCGCCCATGTCACGGCACGCCACGACGACAAGTGGCACGTCATGGCGATCGAACGCGACCCCGGGCAGTGGTACCTCGGCGGCACGATGCCCGCCTTCTCCGGTCCACCACCACACGGATGGGTCGAACGGATCGACCCCGACACGCTCGAAGCGCTCGCCGTCTCGCCGGATCTTCCGTGCGGGGAGCACGTGTGGTGCGGGGCAGTCCTCGCCCACGCCAACGGCTCGATCATGTCGGTCAACGGCAGCTTCCTGCATCGGATCGACCCCGACGACTTGTCGATCGTCGTCGAGCGTGAGCTCCCCGCCGACCGGTCCCACAATGGCCTGCTGGCGCTCACAGACGGCACCCTGATCACCAAGGACCTCCGCCTCGAAGGCCAGGGTGGCACCACGATCACCCGGCTCGACCCCGACACACTCGAACTGGTCGGCCGGCCGATCGTCTTGCCGGAGGGCTCGATGGGCCGCATCGCCGCCGACACCACGCCCAACGGCGACGACCTCGTGTACGTGCCGGGTACCGAGCATCTGTGGCGACTGCGCATCGACGGTGACGAGTTGACGATCGACGAGTGGCTGCCCCGATACCGCACCGCCCACGACCGCTACGGACTGGCGTGGGACGCGTGTCTGTCTGGCGAATACTGCTGGGCGATGGACTGCGGCGATGTCTGGTCAGTGCGCCGAATCCACGAGACCGAGCCCAACGGCCGCTTCGACAAACCACCTGGACGAGACCTCTCGTGGCGGCTTCCGGCACCATGGGATGGGGCTCAACGGCTGCTGCGCGTCTCGCTCGATGACCCCACCCAGATCGAGACGATCGAGCCGTTCGGAACGCCCGGCGGCGGCATCATCGCGCCACCCGTCTATGTACCGGAGGCCGCGATGGCGATCGCCTGGGACAGTGTCAACGGTGGCGTGGCCGGCGTCTCGACCGCACACGGCGGGCTGCAGGTCGCGTGGCACCTCGACGTACGCGCCAGCATGCAACCGGTCGTGTTCCCCGAGTCGGGCGAGCTGGTGATCAACGACTTCACCTCCGACGGCAGCGACGATCTCGTCGTCGTCGACGTTGCCACCGGTGAGCTGCTCGATCGGGTGACCATCGGCTCACGAATCGCCAACGGCATGTTCCTCACCGCCGGCGGCCATCGAGACATCTTCTACTGCAGCACCCTCTGTGTCGCCCATATCCGCTGGACCTAGCGGGAGGTCGCCACCCACCGTTCCACATCACCTGCGCCGGGCTAACGTCAGCGTATGGCGCAGCTGGATCGAGATGCTCGTGTGTACGTGGCCGGTCACGGTGGTCTGGTGGGGTCGGCGGTGGTTCGGCACCTCGAGGCGCAAGGATTCACCAACGTCCTCACCGCTGGTCGCGCCCAGGTCGACCTGCGCGACCAGGCGGAGGTGTCGCACTGGTTCAAGGCGAACCGACCCGATTACGTGTTTCTCGTCGCCGGTACGGTCGGTGGCATCCTGGCCAACAGCACCCGCCCCGCGGAGTTCATCTACGACAACTTGATGATCCACGGCACCGTCGTGCACTCGGCCCACGAGACGAACGTTCGCAAGTTGTTGTACCTCGGCTCGTCGTGCATCTACCCGCGCAACGCCACCCAGCCGATCACCGAGGAGGAGCTGCTCACCGGACCGCTCGAGGCGACCAACGAGTGGTACGCGATCGCCAAGATCGCCGGCATCAAGCTGTGTCAGGCCTACCGCCGTCAGTACGGCTGCGACTTCATCTCGGCGATGCCGACCAACCTGTACGGGCCTGGCGACAACTTCGACCTCGACTCGTCGCATGTCATCCCCGCGCTGATCCGCAAGTTCCACGACGCCAAGCACAGCGGCGGCGCCAACGAGGTCGAGGTGTGGGGCACCGGTAGCGCATTTCGCGAGTTCCTCCACGTCGACGACCTTGCGGCGGCCTGCCTGTATCTGATGGAGCACTACTCCGAGGACTCCCACATCAACGTCGGCACCGGTGTCGACCTCTCGATCAAGCAGCTCGCCGAGACGATCCGCGGGGTCGTCAATCCCGATGCGCACGTCGTGTGGGACAGCTCGAAACCCGACGGTACCCCCCGCAAGTTGCTCGACGTCACTCGCCTGCGTTCGCTCGGCTGGTCGCCGTCGATCGAGTTGGCCGACGGGCTTGCAACCACCTACCAGTGGTATCTGGACCAGATCGATGCCCACCACCATCTGCGCGGCGTCGAGGCACCGTCTTCCTCGATGTCGACCTGAGCCGGCATGGCCAACGACGAGGCGACCACCCGCAGGATCGCGGCGTCGTGGCGTGAACTGCGGCGCGGTGCGACGGGCGCCGTGCTGCGCAGCCACCTCCTCGGCCCTGACGGCCCGGCCCTCGAGCAAACGCAGCTCGACGCGCTCGAGATCCTGGCCGGCGAAGCCGACGGATGGCGGATGAGCGACTTCGCCGACGCGATGCACGTCGACCCGAGCACCGCGACGCGCGCCGTGAATCGGCTGCAACAGCTCGGCCTCGCGGAACGGAGCACGAACGGAGGCGACCGTCGCGTGGTCATCGCCCGCGCAACTGCGGGCGGGCGCAAGATGATCAACCGCGTCACCACGCTGCGAGCCCTCGGCATGCAGCGCCTGCTCGAACCATTCGACGAGGCAGAGCGCGAGCAGTTCGCCGAATACCTCGAGCGGTTCGTCGGCTCGATCGATCAGCTGGTTGCCGAACTCGCCCGCGACGACTGACCGAACACGCCGACCACCGGCCGGTCTCGCCCGCTACCCATCCGCCGCGAGATCGAGTACGCCGGGCAGCCATTCGTCGAGCTTCTCGGTGATGACGGCGTCACTGCGGCCCAACAGGTGCCCCTCACCCGGCAACACGATCAACTCACCGCTGCCGGCGATCATCCGCACCATCTCGCTCGACTGCATCGGCAGCAGCTCGTCGCGATCGCCATGGAACAGCAACAGCGGACGCCCGGCGAGCGCACCGGCAACCTCGCACCCAGCCGACTGTGTGGAGAACGTGACGACGCCGCTGACCTCGCGCTCCATCACGACGGCAACTCGTACGGCCACTGCGCCGCCGAAGCTGTGCCCCATCACCGCTACCCGATGGGCACCCGAATCGAGCGCCATTTCGACGGCACACGCGACGTCGTGGGCACAGCGGTCGAGGTCGTTCGGTATCCGGTATCCGACGCGATACACGCTCACGGCGCGCTCGTGGCCACGTTCGCCCGAGCTCGTGGAACAGGGCATGACCAGGGCCGAGCACTCCGCCCATCGCTCCGCCGCAGGCGACGATCGCGGCCTGCGGTGGCGACCCGTCCGGCGCGGCGTGGGCAAAGATCGACAACAGACCGTGCGGTGTGTAGATCTCGATGTGTTCGAGCCCGGGCGCGATCGCTGCCGATGATCTGGCCAACACCTGCAACGAACCGAGCGCGCTCGGACCGGCACTGTGCGGCTGATCCGGACTCGTCATCTCAAGAGCACCATGTCGTGTCGTCGTGTCGTCGTGTCGTCGTATCATCGTGTCGTGTCCGGTCGTAGGTCGTTCTCGGTCCTGACCCGTCGATCGACAGCCACCGATCAACACTACGTGCGCCGCCCGCTTCGGCGGCCGCCGGGGCGACCGCGTGCGCGAACCGGTAGTGTCGCAATTCGTGGCCGATCAGCAAGATTTCGCCGAACAGGCGATGACGTACGCGCCCCAGCTGTACTCCGCCGCGCTCCGGATGACGCGCAACAAGGCCGACGCCGAAGACCTCGTGCAGGAGGCATACCTCCGAGGGTTTCGCAGCTTCCACACGTTCCAAGAGGGCACCAACCTGCGGGCGTGGCTGTTCCGGATCCTGACCAATGCGTACATCAACAGCTACCGCGCCAAGCAACGGCGACCACAGGAGAGTGAGCTCGGAGAGATCGAAGATCTCTACCTCTACCGGCGCCTCGGCTCGATGGAGACCGCGGCTGCCTCGATGTCAGCCGAGGAACAGTTTCTCGACCTGTTCACCGACGACGAAGTGAAGCAGGCGCTCGAAGACCTGCCCGACAACTTCCGATTGCCCGTGCTGCTCGCCGACGTGGAGGGTTTCGCCTACAAGGAGATCGCCGAGATGCTCGACATCCCGATCGGCACGGTGATGTCGCGCCTGCACCGGGGAAGAAAAGCGATGCAACGAGCGTTGTACGAGTACGCCGAGGCGCGTGGGTTGACCCACCACATCGACACCGAGCCCATAGAGAGCTGACGGAACGACGCAAACCAATCACATGGCAAACTGCAACGAAACCATCCGAGAGCTCGACGCTTTCCTCGACGGCGAGCTTCCCGACGACGTCCGGACGCACATCCACCTGCACCTCGACTCGTGCACGGACTGCCTCCAGGCCTTCGACTTCCAGGCCGAGCTGAAGCTCGCGATTCGCCGCAAATGCAGCACCGACGAGCTGCCGCCCGGCCTGATCGGCCGCATCGAGATGTGCTTCGACACCGATCTCGACGACGACGGCATCATCGGTCCGACCTAGGTTGTGACGACCGGAGAGGTTGTCCCTGGCGTGGTGGTGTTGGGGGTCCGCGGTTGATGTGAGCCCTCCTTGGGAGTCTGTGGGTCTTCCACAACTCACCAACTCCAACAAGGAGGGACTCGTGACCCACGCTAGGACCCAGCACCCGAACGCGAGGTTGACACCGCGGCATCGACGCACGATGGTCGACTGCGTTGTCGATCGCGGCTGGACGGTCGAGATGACCGCTGAACGGTTCCAGGTCGACGCCAAGACGGTCCGCAAGTGGCGTGACCGGTTCTTGTCAGAGGGCGAGACCGGACTGCTGGATCGCAGCTCGCGACCACACCGGTCACCGAACCAGACCGGCGGTGATCTTCGCCAACGGGTGCTCGATCTGCGCCGCTGGCATCGTTGGGGCGCTGATCACATTGCACACGAGACCGGCCTCGCGGCGTCGACGGTGCAGAACATCTTGAACGCAGCTGGTGTCGGCCGGCTCGATCGAGGCGACCGAACAACCGAGCCACCAGTCCGCTATCAACGCGACCGTCCCGGCGAGCTGATCCATGTCGACGTCAAGAAGATCGGCGGGATCCCCGACGGCGGCGGCTGGCGACTCCACGGGCGAGGCAACGACCGCACCGGCGGACACTCCGGTGTCGGTTACAGGTTCATCCACTCAGCCCTCGACGACCGCACCCGACTCGTGTACTCCGAGATCCACCACGACGAGACCGCCGACACCGCATGCGCGTTCTGGGCCCGAGCCGCAGCCTGGTTCGCCGAACGAGGTGTTCGCTGCGAACGAGTCATCACCGACAACGGCAGCTGCTACAAGAAGCGCTGGGCTCACGCCTGCGCCGCGACGGGCACGACCGTCAAAAAGACCCGACCACGACGACCCCAGACCAACGGCAAGATCGAACGCTTCCACCGGATCCTGCTCGAGGAATGGGCCTACGTCCGACCCTGGACCAGCGACCAACAACGCAACACCGCCTACGACGGCTTCGTCCACTTCTACAATCACCACCGCGCCCACGGCGCCCTCGGCTGGTCAACCCCAGCCGCAACCCTCGCCACACTCGGGGACAACCTCCCCGGCGACCACACCTAGTCCCGCCGAGTCGCTCGTGCTCAGGGGAGCGCGTCCACGAGGTGAGCCGCCGCCGTTTCCCACCAACTTGGGTGGGCCAGGCTTGGGTGGACCAGTGTCATGGTCGCTACGCTGGCCGACATGCTCGCCGCCTACATCTGGCACTGGTGGATCGGACTCGCGATGTTGCTCGCCGGCGTCGGCGCAACCATCGGGTTGATCGCTCAGTATCTCAAGCAGGTGTCGTCGCAGCGCTATCCCGG
Source organism: uncultured Acidimicrobiaceae bacterium (assembly GCA_963701575.1). Taxonomy (GTDB): domain Bacteria; phylum Actinomycetota; class Acidimicrobiia; order Acidimicrobiales; family Ilumatobacteraceae; genus Ilumatobacter. The sequence continues at coordinate 25,132 of CAVPAQ010000025.1, read as the reverse complement.
CGGCAAGCGTGGGCGCGAGCAAGAACTCTGAATCTGCTCGACGATCTCCTCGCCCGCTGCACGTTCCCCGACACCGACACGCCCGTCGACTGTGCCTTCTCGGGAGGCCCTGACTCGACCGCGCTGATCGCGCTCGCCAGCCGCCACGGCTGCATCGTCACGGCCCACCACGTCGACCACGGGCTTCGAGCAGCGTCCAGGCGCGACGCAGGCCGGGCTCGATCGATCGCCGACGGGCTCGGGGTCGACTTCGAACTGCACGAGCTGAACGTCGAACCGGGGCCCAACCACGAAGCGCGTGCGCGCACCGCCCGGCGAGCTGTCCTGCCTCCCGAGACACTGACCGGCCACACCGCCGACGACCAGGCCGAGACGCTGCTCATCCGACTCCTGCGCGGCAGCGGCAGCGGCGGTTTGGCAGCGATGGCACCCGGCCCGGCCCGACCGATCCTCGGCCTGCGACGCACCGAGACCGAGGCGGTCTGCGCCGAGCTCGGCATCACGCCCGTACGTGACGAATCGAACGATCGACGCGATGTGTGGCGCAACCGGATTCGACACGAGTTGCTCCCGCTCGCAACCGACATCGCTGCGCGCGATCTGACACCGATCCTGACCCGGACAGCCGATCTGCTGCGCGACGACGATGCCTACCTCGACGCGCTGGCAGCCGGAATCGACCCGACGGACGCCCGGATGGTGGCCGCCGCACCGCCGGTACTGGCCCGGCGGGCGCTGCGGAATTGGTTGACCGTCGACGGGTATCCGCCCGACGCAGCCAGCATCGATCGCGTGCTGAGCGTCGCACACGGCGATGCTCAGGCATGCGAATTGACCGGTGGGCGGCGCGTCGAACGCTCGAATCAACGGTTCCGCATCATCGCCCCCGGCCGCTAGAGTTGGCTCCTGCAATGTGTTCGACGACCGATTTGAACTGGGGTAAGCGCTGATGCCTCCGAAGCTGCGTGGCAAATGGGCGCTCGGGATCACGCCCCGTCATTTCACCTGGATCCTCAAGGACAAGCTCGCGATCTGCGAGCGCCCCGGCGGCTACGGCGACAACCATCGTCGCGTGCGCCGTCAGGAAGAGATCATCTGGATCCGTGAGAACGGGTTCAACTACGCGATTTCCATCATCCAGGCCACACACAACCTGCACAACTACGACGAGCTCAACCTGCCGTATCGCCATCGCCCCTTCCAGGCCGACGACCGCAATCGCTGGCTGAAGGCGTTCTACACCGAACTCGACGATCTGCTCCACCACGGCAACAAGGTGCTCGTGCACGGCGAGGAGCTCGGCGATCGTCTGGTCGGCATCATGGGCGGCTACATCCGCTGGTCGGGCCTGGTCGAGAGCGATACGAAGGCGATCGAGGTCACCGAGCGGCTCACCGGCCGTCAGCTCGATCCATGGGCCCGTGACGTCATCATGGTCGCCGCAAACCTCCGCGACCAGCCCTGAGGCCGATCCGTCCGGTCTCAGGCCTCGATCAATTCAACCGTCGCCGGCGCGTTCAGTACACGTTGCAGCTGCTGGGTATGTCGAACAGCGGCACCGGATCGACCGGCACGTCGTGGGGTTCCGGCCCGGGCCGCACCTCGAAGTGCAGATGCCAACCACCGGCCGTCGCGTTACCGGTGTCACCGACGTAGCCGATCAATTGGCCGCGCAGCACCCGGTCGCCGACGGCGAGCCCTTCGGCCGTCGCATCGAGATGGTAATAGCGATACTTCGTGTCGGTGTCGGACCACAGGCCCCACCCGATACCCGACGCGCCGCTGCTGAAGTCGCGGTAGAGGATGCCGTCCTCGACCGCGTAGACCGCCTGACCGAGCTGGGCGCCGATGTCGACACCTTGGTGCCCGCCCGCACCGAACGCCTTGCTGTAGCCACCGAAGTTGTTGAAGACCTCGCACATCGGGAACGGTTCGATCGGGAACGCGAGGCCTTGGTCGGCCACGTACACGCGGGTTGCCGTCCGCCCCACATCGGCGGCGCCGTCGATGCCGTTCGGCTCGGCACGCACCACGGACGCGCCCAGGACGAACATGGCGACCACGACGACGATCCGGAAGGATCGGGTCATCGGAGGGGATACGAAGCTAGCGTTGTTCACGTGGCAGGGATGCGGGTTCTCATCAGTGGCATGGGCGGTGAGCTGGGCTCGCGAGTTGCCAGTCTGCTCGAAAATGAGTCATGGGTGGGTTCGATCGAGGGCATCGACGCCGATCCGCCTCGGCGCCGGCTGCGCCGGACAGTGTTCCATCGTATCGTGCCCGGTCACCACGACCGCACGGTCAAGGTCGTCACCGATTTCAACCCACATGTGGTCGTCCACGTCGCTGTCTGGGAGCCACACGCACGAGCCGCCACCGCAACAGCTCGGTCCCTCACCGACGACGCTGCCACCTCCATCCTCGGGGCCGCCGCTGAATGCAGGGCACTCGAATCGATCATCGTGCGCAGTGGCATCGAGATCTACGGCCGGGCACGAGGGTCGGTCACCCGGCCCAGCGAGCTGGTCGGGGTGAACCCCACCAGCGAATACGGCCACATGGTCGAGCAGATCGAGCAGACCGCCGACTCGATCGGCCGGCGCGTCGGCGTGTCGGTTGGCGCGCTGCGACTGGCCACGGTGCTGGGCCCCCACGTACCGAGTGCACTCGGCCGCGTGCTGCGGCTACCAGCCGTGCCCTTCAGCGCACTGGCCGACCCTCCATTCGCCGTCATCCACCAGCATGATGCCGCCGAGGCCTTCGTGCTGGCGGCCCGCGCCCGCATCGACGAACCGCTCAACATCGTCGCCCCGGGCGCGATCACCACCCTGCAGGCGATCCGTCGCGGCAGACGTGTGCCGGTGCCGCTGATCGGGCCCGAGTGGGGTATCGCGCGGGCTGTGACCTACCTGGCCGGGGCACCGGTGCCCGACCACGTGCAAGAGATGCTGCACCGCGGCCGCCTTGCCGACAACGGTCGGGCCAAGGAGCTGATCGGCTTTGCCCCGGGCCGGACCACCAGCGACGTGATCGAGCAGCTGTACGGCTGGCCGAGCGTCGTCCACACCCCAGCCGTCCAGGAGGTGGCGTGATGGCCCATGCCGTTCAGAAGCTCGCCGACGTCATCACCATGCCCGCCCGCAGTGCCGGCAGCCAGGCGTCCTCGGTCGCCACCGGTACCGTCGCACACCTGCGCAGCTGGACCACCAACCAGGTCGACGACTGGGGTCGCGATGACGCGTTCGTGAGCCGCGTCTGGTCGCTGAGCCACCTGCGCTGGGCGACCTCGGTCGGCGGCGCCGAGCACGTACCCAAGCGTGCCGGCGCACTGATCGTGGTCAATGCCCGACGGTATGCGTTGGCCCCGCTCTTCGCTGCGCTCGCGATCGGGGCTGCCGTCGGCCGGCCTGTTCGGTTCGTCGGTCGCCCCGACGTCGCTCCGCTGGGCCCGATGATGCAGCGACTCGGCGCGCTGTTGCCGATCGAGGCCGAGATCGAAGGTGCCTTGGGCGCGGGCCAGTTGGTCGTGCTGGGCGCAGCGCACACCAGGACCAATCTCCACACCGGCACGATCGACCATCGGTTGGTCGGCGCAGCGGTCGCCGCAAGGGCCAGAGTCCTTCCGGCGGCGACCATATCGGTGCCGATGCGGCGCGACTCTCGCGTCGAGATCGGTCATCCGATCCGGCTCAGTCAGCGACGGCGCGGACCGCTCGAGGAACTCGACACCGCCGACCAGTTGCAGGTCCGCATCAACGCGGTCCTCGACGAGCTCGAGGGCACCATGGCCGGAACGCCGATCGATTGGCTCCCGAACATCCTGGTCGGGCGAGTCTGATGCCGTACGTCCGAGCGACCGACGGCATCCGCCTGCACTACAGCGAGACCGGACGCCGGTCCGGCCCGCCCGTGCTGATGATCCAGGGCCTCGGCGCCGACAAGCAGATGTGGAACCTCCAGAGACTGGCGTTGGCGCGGCGGTACCGAACGATCGCACTCGACAACCGGGGCGCGGGGCGCAGCGACAAGCCCTACGGCGACTACTCGCTCGAGCAGATGGCCCAGGATGCGGTCAGCGTGCTCGACCATGCCGGGGTGGAGACCGCGCACGTGATCGGCGCCTCGATGGGCGGAGCGATCACCGAGATCATCGGGGTCCGCCACGCCGAGCGAGTGCGGTCGCTCACGCTGGCGTGCACCGCCTGCATGCACCACCAATGGCGCAAGGAACTGCTCGCCGAGTGGGCCGACTCGGCGATCCGAAACGGCATGGGCTCGATGACCAGCGAGGCGGCGCGTTGGGTGATCGGGCCGCGATCGTTCCGTCGCCTCGCGCCGGCCATCGGTTGGATGGGGCCACTCGCCTTCTCGCGCCCGCCGCACGCGTTCGCCGGACAGGTCGCGGCGATCTTGTCGATCGACGACTCGCTCGCGAACGAACTGTGTGACATCACGGCACCGACGCTGGTGATCGTCGGCAACCAGGACATCCTCACCCCGCGCGGCGACGCCGAGGACATCGCCGATCGCATCCCCACCGCCGAACTCGTCGTCATCAGCGGTGCGGCACACGGCCTCATGGTCGAGCATGCGACCACCTTCAATCGGGTGTTCCTCGAGTTCCTCGGTCGCGCCGAGGCGGCGTACCAACAGGGTCAGGTCGAGACGCACGACGCGGCGGCCAACGCCAGCTGATGCGGGTCGTCGTCATCGGCGCGGGCCTCTCGGGTCTCACGGCCGCCCGGTCACTCCACACCGAGCACGACGTCGTCGTGCTCGACAAGGGCCGGTCCGTGGGCGGCCGCCTGGCCACTCGACGTATCGGTGACGCCCGGTTCGACCACGGGGCGCAGTTCTTCACCGTGCGCGGCGCCGCCCTGCAAGCCCAGGTCGACGACTGGACCGAGCGCGGTCTCGTGCGTGTCTGGTGCCATGGATTCGCCGAGCGGGCCGACGGGCACCCGCGATACTGCGGATCGCACGGCATGAACTCGCTCGCCAAAGATCTTGCGGCCGATCTCGACTGCCGACCGAGCCAGATGGTGTTCATGGTGCGCCGCACCGAGGACGGTTGGGACGTCGTGATCGACGACGGCACGGTGATCACTGCCGACACGGTGGTGCTGACCTGCCCGGTGCCGCAGTCGTGGGCGCTGCTCGCGCAGGCCGAGCTGGCCATCCCCGAGGCGTTGTTCCAGCGCGCCTACCACCGCACCGTGGCCCTGCTCACCGTGCTCGACCGCCCCAGCTCGGTGCCCGAACCGGGCGGCGTGCAGTTCGACCCTGGTCACGACTCGATCCCGTTCGGCTTCATCGCCGACAATCAGCGCAAAGGCATCAGTACCGTTCCCGCGGTCACCTTCCACGCAACGCAGCCCTGGAGCGAAGCGCATTGGGACGATGAGCACGACCAGCTTCGAGCACTGCTGCTCGAGCGTGCACAACCTTGGATCGGTCACGCCATCGTGACCGAGGCCCAGGTCAAGAAGTGGCGATTCGCCGACCCGGTCGAGCCGTGGCCCGACGCGTGTTGGGTCGACGAGGAACGCCAAGTCGTGCTCGCCGGCGATCTGTTCGCCGGCCCGAAATTCGAGGGTGCGTTCCTATCCGGCCTGGCGGCCGCCGAAGCCGTTCGCGCGTTCGCCTGACCGTCATCGCTTCGTCGACGCCCGGGCGTCAGGGAGGGGACCTTCGGCACTTGCCGAGCGGGCCGATGCCGATCATCATCGAGATCATCAGTTGAGTGAACTTGGAGGTGCGTCATGTCGAACGCTGCCTTGATCGCGTCGGCGCGGCCGGAGACCACCGTCCACGGCCGCCAGACCATCGTCCACCGATTCCTGCAGCGGGTTGCATCCCAACCCGAGCGGCCGGCGCTTCGTCATCGCACTGCGGACGGCTGGGAACCGTTGAGTTGGGGTGACTACGGCCGTGCCGTCGAAGAGACCGCAGCCGGTCTCACCACGCTCGGCATCACCCACGGCGATCGGGTCGGCCTGCTCTCCGCCAATCGACCCGAATGGCACATCGCCGATCTCGCGACGCTGTCGATCGGTGGTGTCACGGTGCCCGTCTACCCCACCAGTTCGTCGTCCCAGGTGGCTTTCGTGCTGCGCGACGCCGGCGCTCGGATCTGCTTCGTCGACAGTGCGGACCAGCTCTCGAAGGTACTACTCCACCTCCCCGAGCTCCCCGATCTGGAACTCGTCGTCGGTTTGACGCCGTTCCCCGGACTGGATCGCGATTCGCTCGTGATCGATCTCGACGAAGTACGTTCGCGTGGCTGGGTCGCTCTGTCTGCCACGCCCGAGCTCGTCGCGGAACGCACCGATCGACTCACGGCCGATGACGTCGCCACCCTCGTGTACACCAGCGGCACGACCGGACCTCCGAAGGGCACGATCATCACCCACGGCAACCTCGAGTGGACGATCAGTGCCGTCGAGTCGATGGTCGGGCTGTCTCCCGACGATCGGCTGCTCAGCTACCTCCCGCTCAGCCATATCGCCGAACGGATCGTCAGCCACGTCGGCCAGATCGTCTCCGGCGGCGAGACCTGGTTCGCTCAGAGCCTGGCGACCGTGCCCGAGGATCTGCGAGCATGCCGCCCCACGATCTTCTTCGCCGTACCTCGCGTCTGGCAGAAGTTCCACGACGCGATCCTCGATCAGATCGATGCCAAGCCTCGACCGGTGCAGGTGCTCATCGAGCGCTACCTGGCGCTCGGACATGCTGCGCTGCGCGCCGCCGAAGGCGGGCCGCCACTCAGCCGCCGCGAGGCGCGTCTGCACCGAGCACTCGACCGCACGATCGGCGCCCAGCTACGGCACAAGCTCGGTCTCGATCAGGTTCGCATGGTGGTGTCATCGGCGGCCCCGATCCATCCCGACCTGGTGCGGTGGTTCCACGCCCTCGGGCTCCCCATTGCAGAAGTCTGGGGTCAGACCGAGGACTGCGGTCCGGCGACCATCAACCCGCCGTCCGCGATCAGGATCGGCACCGTCGGTAAGGCCCTGCCGGGGCTCGAAGTCGTGGCCGCTCAGGACGGCGAGTTGCGCGTGCGCGGTGGCAGCGTGTGTGCCGGCTATTTCGGACACCCCGAGGCGACCGCAGAACTGATCGACACCGACGGGTGGATGTCCACCGGTGATCTCGGAACGATCGACGCCGACGGCTATGTCAGCATCACCGGCCGCAAGAAGGATCTGATCATCAACGCCGCCGGCAAGAACATCTCTCCGTCGGAAATCGAGAGCCGTCTTGCCATGGAGTCGCTGATCGGTCAAGCCGTCGTGGTCGGCGACGGGCGCAGGTACCTCGTGGCGTTGATCACCCTCGATCCTGACGACGCCGGAGACTGGGCGGATCGACACGGTGCCTTTGCCGACATCGACAACCTGATCAACGACCCACAGCTGCGGGCAGAGATCGCGGCTGCTGTCGACCGGGTCAACCGCGAGCACGCCCCGGTCGAGCAGATCAAGTACTGGCGGCTCCTTCCCGAGCCGTTCACGATCGAGGGCGGCGAACTGACGCCGACGATGAAGGTCAAGCGTTCGACCGTGATCGCGCGGTACCACGACATGGTCGAGGAGATGTACGCCGACGACCGCCGCTGACGAGCGGTCGCCCGTCAGGGTGTCGCGACCGGAGCGGTCGTGCCCGTCTGGTCCATCGTGGCGATGGTCGCAGTGAGCGTCGTGGTGGTAACCCTCCTGGCGCGGGTCGTGGTGGTCGTCGACTTGGGCGCGAACGGCACCTTGACCTGGCATTCGACCGCCGACAGTCGGCGATCCTCGATGTCGTAGATCGCTGTGAAGTTGTCACCGAAGGCCTCGCGGAAATCGCGATACGACACGAACTCGTCCTCGCAGCGGCGGTCGAGCACCGGCGCAAATGGCACCTGCCAGCCGTTCACCAGTGTTGCGGTATCACCCTCGAGCGTGTCGATCGCAGGCAGCCGGACCGTGTTGTTCGATCCCATCGGAACGAGAGCGAACCACACGACGGCCTCGCCGAGCAGATCGGCGACGACGGCGCAGGCACCCAGTTCACCGAGATCGGGGCACAAGATCTCGCCAGGGGTGTCGGCCACCACCCGGACCGCTCGCGAGCCGTCGATGAGGAGGTCGGTGTCACCGTCGGCGAGCCCGTCGCTTCCGACGCTGAACTTGGCATTCGACACGGCGAACACCCGGTCGACGAAATCGACCTTGTGGAGAGCGATCGTCGTCGTCTCGCCTGCCCCACCCCCGTCGATCACCTCGCTGGTCGCGAAGATCGTGGTGAGCAGGAAGAACAGACCGACGACTGCGCCGACGGCGGCGAAGAAGCGCACGCTGAAGATCTGCCGCATGGTGGTGACGAAGCTAGTTGCTGTCGGCCGTCAGCCGGCGGCGGCTACCGATGCGGCCTCACGCGCTCGGGCGACGATTTGATCGATCACGTCGTCGGTGTGGGCGAGCCCGACGAAGATCGCCTCGTATGCGCCCGGCGCCATCGCGACGCCCTGGCCGAGCATCGCGTGGAAGAACCGGGCGTAGGCAGCCTCGTCGGTGCGTTTGGCGTCGGCGAAGTTGTGCACCGGGCGGACATCGCCGCACACCATGCCGACGAGCGTGCCGACCACGGGGAAGCTCGCTGCGAAGCCGGCCTCGACACACGCCTGTGTCATCAGGGACGAGAATCGCCGAGCGCGTTCGGTGAGCAGTGCGTAGACGTCGGCGTCGAGCAGGTCGAGCGCAGCCAGGCCGGCAGCTGTCGCGATCGGGTTACCCGACAGCGTTCCGGCGTGGAAGACGGGGCCGAGCGGCGACAGCGTCTCCATGATCTCGCGACGGCCGCCCACCGCGCCGATCGGTAGGCCACCACCGATCACCTTGCCGAAGGTCGTGAGGTCCGGTGACACGCCGTATTCGGCTTGTGCCCCGCCTTCACCCAGCCGGAAGCCGGTGATGACCTCGTCGAAGATCAACACGGCGCCCACGCGGTCACACTCGTCGCGCAGGCCGGCCAAGAACCCGGGCTGCGGCGCCACCACACCCATGTTGGCTGCAACGGGCTCGACGATGACGCAGGCGACCGACTCGTCGAGCTGTGGCACCTCGTTGTACGGAATCACCATCGTCTCGGCCACCGCACCCGCCGGCACGCCGGCCGTGCCGGGCAGGCCGAGTGTCGCCACCCCGCTGCCGCCGGCGGCGAGCAAGGCGTCGGTGGCGCCGTGGAAGTTGCCGTGGAAGATCACGACACGGTCACGGCCCGTGAACCCACGTGCGAGCCGCACTGCCGTGCTGGTGGCCTCTGTGCCCGAGTTCATGAAACGGACCTGCTCACACGACTCGACCCGCTCGCTGATCGCCTCCGCGAGCTTCATCTCCCGTGGCGTCGGCGCCCCGTACGACGTGCCGCCCGATGCCGCCGTTGCGACCGCCTCGGTGATCGCCGGATGGGCATGGCCGAGGATCACCGCCCCATAGCTCTGCACGAGGTCGATGTACTCGTTGCCCTCGACATCCCACACCTTCGCGCCCTCGGCGCGGGCCACCACGTAGGGCCGGCCACCCACCGAGGTGAACGCCCGAATCGACGAGTTGACCCCACCGGGAATGACCTGTGTCGACCGCGAGAAGACCTCGTCGTTGGACGCCAGGCCCGCCCCGGTGCACACGGTGGCGGCGCAACCGGCGGCGAGGCATCGCTCGGGATGACACAGGGGGATCATGTGGCGGGCCGCCCCGCGCCGCGCTCGGCGAACCATCTCGTCAGGTAGGTCAGGATCAGGTCGGCTCCGGCCCGCTTGATCGCCGTGAGGTGTTCCAGCGCGACGGTGTCGTGATCGATCCAGCCGTTGGCCGCTGCCGCCTCGAGCATCGAGTACTCACCGCTGACGTGATACGCGGCGAGCGGAACGTCCACGTGCCTGCGCACCTCGTGGATGATGTCGAGATAGGCGAGCGCCGGCTTCACCATCACCATGTCGGCACCCTGGGCGATATCGGCGTGGACCTCGACGAGCGCCTCTCGCGCGTTGCGGAAGTCCTGTTGGTAGCCCTTCCGGTCACCGCCATCGGCGATGCTGACGTCGACGGCGTCGCGAAATGGCCCGTAGAGACCGCTGGCGTACTTCGCCGAGTAGCCGAGAATCGCCACCTCGCCGAAGCCCTGCTCGTCGAGCGCCGCCCGGATCGCCGCCACCTGGCCGTCCATCATGCCGCTCGGGGCGACCACGTGCGCCCCGGCGCGGGCCTGGGCAACCGCCGCGTCGGCGTAGATCTGGACCGTCGCGTCGTTGTCGACGCTGCCGTCGGCTCGCACGATGCCGCAATGCCCGTGGCTGGTGTACTCGTCGACGCACAGGTCGGCCATCAACACGACGTCGTCACCGAGTTCGGTGCGCAGATCGGACAGCGCCAGCTGCACGATGCCGCTCGGGTCACACGCGCCCGAACCCGTCTCGTCCTTGGTGGCCGGGATGCCGAACAGCATGATCGCCTTGACCCCCATCCCAGCCAGTTCGACCACTTCGCGCCGCAGGCTGTCGCGGGTGTCCTGGTACACGCCGGGCAGCGAACTGATCTCGACCCGCTCGTCGATGCCCTCGCGGACGAACAACGGGGCGATCAGATCGGTCACCGAGACGTTCGTTTCCGCAACCAGGTCGCGCATCGCCGGGGTGGTGCGAAGCCGCCGCGGCCGGTGCACCGGATAATCTGCCATCGGCCCTCGAGCTGCCATGCCCGCATGGTAGGGGCGGCACCACTGCACCGCACCCTCGACCGTACCGTCGGGCGCGACGCATCTCAGATGGCCGAAGGGCCGACGCCGTTGGGCGGTAGCGTCATGGTCGTGTCGGTACAGGTGTGGTTCGCCCAAGAGGAGATCTCGATGCGGCCCGGTGAGTCGACCGCGCTGTCACTCGAGGTCGAGAACGTCGGCGACAAGACCGAGAGCTACACGATCATCCCGGCCGGCCTGACCGCTGCCTGGACCACCGTGACGCGCCCGAACATCACGCTCTTCGCAGGCTCGCGCGACATCGTCGAAGTGGTGGTACGCCCGCCGGCAATCCACTCCACCACAGCCGGCCCCACTGCCTTGTCGGTACGCGTCATCCCCCAGGGCGAGCCCGACGAGGCCGTCGTCGCCGAAACGATCGCGACCGTACGATCCTTCGACGATCGCCGCATCACGACGCTGCAACCCGTTCAGCGCGGCCGCCGACGCCGGGTCTTCGAGTTCATGGTCGAGAACCACGGCAACAACTTGGCCAGTTGCCGGCTGCACCTGGTCGACGCCAGCAATCGTGTCGACGGCTCGTTCGATCCGCCCGCCGTAGGGGTCGCGCCCGGTGCGGCCAGCCTCGTCAGGCTGCAGCTGCGCGCCAAGAGCGGCCTGTTCCGACGAGCCGAACGGCAGCTCGACTTCGAGATCGAGGCAACCGAGCCCGACCACGAGCCCGCGACCGGGCGCGCCACGCTGATGCAGACGCCGACGATTCCCGGTCGGCTGGCGTGGCAAGTCCTGATGCTCGGCGCGGTCGGCGCCGCGATCATCGTCGCCTGGTTCAGCGTCGTGCGACCCGAGCTGCGCAATGCCGTCGAGCGCGAAGTCGACGACCGGATCGAGCAGCTCGGCGCCCTCACCGTCGACACCGTGCCAGAGGTGGCCGACACGCTGCCGCCCGACGAAACGACCCCGGCTGTCGCTGCCGTCGTCGACGAAGGCGAACCGGTCGCGTACCGCATCGCCGTGGACGTCGGCATCACCCAGGAACGCAGCGAGTCGATCTCCGTCGCGCCCGACTCGCGTTTCCTGCTCACCGATGTCGTACTGCAGAACCCGAACGGCGATCTCGGCACCGCACAGTTGCTGCGCAACGCCGACATCATCTACGAGTGGGACCTCGGATCGATGAGTTCTGCCAACGAGTTCCAGCCGCGCATCAGCCCGCTTCCGTTCGATCCGGGCGACAACCTGGTCTTGGCGGTCGGATGCGACGTCGCCGGCCAGTCCACCGGCACGGGCTGCGAGATCGCGGCGCTGCTCGGCGGGCGTCTGGTCCCGGTCGACGGCTGAACGATTCGACGGCTGCACGCAACGGCTACACGAATCGACGGCGGACTCAGCCCAGCCCGAACCCGGGCTGGTGCGGCGTCCACCGCGAAACGGGGGCATCGATGTCGACCACCACCGTCGCAACGGCACCCTCAGCGGACGACGCCACCAGCCTGCGCTCACCCGCGCGAAGCCGACCCGGCAGCGTGACGATCGCCAAGAAGGCACCATCCTCGTTGGCCGTGACCACGGTGATCGGCGCACCGCCGTCGTCGAACCCGATCGAGACGACCGAGTCGACGGGGAACCCGGTACCGCCGAGGCCGAGGGTGCCGCCTGGGCGGGCGACCGATTGGGAGGTCTCGAACGTCGGTGCGAAACGCGCGAAGCCGCCGAGCACAGCGGAGGTGTATTGCCCGATCGGGGTGGTCACGACCAACAACGCGCTGCGATAACCCTGGCCGGTCGGCCTGAACTCGACCTCGATCGTGCAGCTGGCGTCAGGATTGAGAGCACGATTGGTGCAGCTCTGTGTGACGATCTCGAAATCGTCCGGGTGTGCACCACCCAGTTCGATCCGCGCCACCGAAGTCGGCAAGAAGCCGACATTGGTGATGTCGACCGCAACCCGACCGCCCTGGGCGCCCACGATTCCGGGGTCGACGTCGATGCCGCCGGGGTTGGCGAGCAACGTCGGTTCGCCGGCCGCGCCACGAATCGTGGTGGACACGGTTGGCGAGTTCGGGCCGATGCCCGTCACGGTGAGCGTTCCCGAGTAGCCCCGAGGAGCCGTCGGGGTGAAGGTCAGATTCACCGAGCACGAGGTACCGGCCGCGACGATCACGCCGCGCGTGCACGTGCCGCCGGTGATCGCAAACCCCGGGGAAACCTGCACATCCGTCGGCTCGAACGCCGCCGGACCGGCGTTGAGCACCTGCGCATACAGCTCGGTGCTCTGCAGATTCAGCAACACGGTGCCGAAGTCGAGCGCCGCCAACGACAGCACCGGGGTCGCCTCGACCGTCGCGATCGCCCGGCCCGTGGTCCAGGGCCGGACACCGGCCAATGGGCCCGCCGCCATCGTCTCGAACGCGAGGACCTGCCCGGTCGTCGACAACGACGGGCGTCCGTGCGCTCCCGGCACGCCGGTGAGGTGGGGAGCGTCGAGCACCCTGCGAATCTGGCCGAGTTCGAACTCGGCCACCAGCAGGTCGCCATCGGCGGCGTCGCCGCCTCCCCCCCGTCGACTCGGCAGCAGGTTCATCGCATCCGTCACGAAGGCGATCTGGCTTCCATCGGCGTTCACGGCCGGCGCCCTCGATGATCGATCGCCGGCGCGCGGCACCCCGATGTCGACCACCCCGGCATCGATCGCCGACACAATCGCCAACGGGCTTTCCCGCGGCGGCTCGTCGAAGATGCCGTTGCCGTCGGTGTCACGGTCGAAGCGGTACACCTGGCTGGGGCACTCCGGGAGGCAACTCGGAAGCTCGACGGTGACGAGCGACCGGTCGCGGGACGTGAACACGACGATGCGTCCGTCTTCCGACATCGCCGGCGAATCACCACCCGCCAGGCTGCGCTGCCCGTCGCGTCCGGAGATCAGCCGGACGCTGCGCCGTTGGTCGGCCGCGCCTCGATCCCACACGTAGACCTGTCGGGTCGCGTACTCGCCAGGCGCCGTTCCGTCCGCCCAGCCCGGCAGCAGGTCGGAGGCCGTGGTGTCGGAGACGAATGCGACGTGTCGTCCGTTCTGCGACAGAGCCGGTTGTGACGCCCCCCGATACAGGTAGGCGCGATTGGGTGCTTCGATCGGGATGCCGGCCACGTGTTGCACGCGCCCGGGTTCGTTGACGGGCTTGGTGATGTCGACGACGCTGATCGTGCCCACGCCGTCCGGGGCACCGAGCAGCGGGTGCACGAAGGCGACGACCGCGCCCGATCCGGACACCGCCGGTGGCGATTCGACGAACACGTCGTCACGAGCCGTTCCGGTGCGCTCGTTGGTGGACACGAGCTCCCATCCGTTGGGTTGACCGCCGCATTCCGGCACGACCAATCGATAGACGTCCCAGCGATCGTCGCGATCGTCGTCGCGGAACAGGTCGAACGGAATCTCGGTGATCGCCACGATCACACAGCCATCAGCAGAGAATCGGGCGTGGACGGTGCTGCCGGACCTGACCCCGGCGGGTACCGGGGACATCTCCGCCGTGACCCCCGTTTCGCGGTCGGTCCTGAACACCGACAACCGCTCGCCCGCGCGACCGCCGAACACGACCCACCGGCCATCGCCGGAGACCTGGGGGGCGTTCGCGTCGGCGACGTCACCCGACACGATGTCGACGGCATCGTCAGCAACCGAGTCGGCAGCCAGAACCGGTTGCAATGCCACGACGCCCGAGACGGCACATGCCATCGCGATCGCCGTGGCTGCACGCCGGATGATCGATGTGGGTCGTCGCATGGTCTCCTTCTCGGGCGGCCCGGTCAATTCTACGTCCGGGATTCGAACACCGAAGCAATCTCGGCGGCGAGGCCCTCGATACTGTGATCGGCCGCTACACGGGTGACCTGAAGCCCCGCGACGATCGCTGCATCCCGTGTCGTCGGCCCGATCACCACCACCACCGCCGGGATCGCGTCGCCGAAGGCCTCGACCCACGACTGCGCCGCAGAACCGCTGGCGAATGCGACGGCGTCGGCCTCCAATGCAGCGCTGCGTTCAGCGGCCGTGGGAATACGAGATCGTGTCGAGTAGCCGACCACGACGCACACGTCGAAACCCTTGCTCCGCAGGCCTGTGGCGACCGTGTCGTCGGCGCGATCGGCCTGCACCACGAGCAGCCGGGTGCCACCGTCTGCCGCCGGCATCGCTGCGACCAAGTCGGTGGCCGTGTGCCGATCGGGTACGACGTCAGGAGCTCTGCCCGCCAGACTCGCCAGTTCGCGGGCAGTCCGCGGGCCGACCGCAGCCAGTCTCACGTGCGGGAACCGCGCCGCTGCGGCACCCACGCGCCGCGCCCCGTGCTGCGACGTGACGACCAGCCACTCGAACGAGCCCAGATCCGCCAACGCCTGCGCGAGCGGCCCCGCGCCACCTGGGGGCTCGTCGATCACGATGAGGGGGACATGCACGACATCGGCGCCGGCCCGAGCGAGCAACGACTCGAGCCGACCCGGTTCGTCTCGTGTCGTGACGATCCGGCGACCGACCAGGGCTCGGCCGCCCACGGCGGCCTCACCGCCCGTCGACATGCTCATGGGCCGCCCTGGCGACCCGGCGCGCGACTTCGGTGTCGGCGTCGAGGTCGCCGGTCAACTCGATCGTGTCGGACATGGTGATGCCTGTTCGGTCCCCAGCGAGGAACGTGTACAACTTGCCCCCGTCGACGTGGGCGCCGACCGGCAGCGCGCAGCCCGACCCGAGCTCGGCCAGGAACGCCCGCTCGATCAAAACCTCTTCGCGAGTCGGAGCATGGTCGATCGCCGAGAGTGCCTCGAGTGTCCGCCGATCACCGGTACGGCATTCGACCGCGACACACCCCTGCCCGACGGCCGGCACGAACTCGGCGGGATCGAGTACCTCGGCGATGTGCTCGGTCAACCCGAGGACCTGGAGCGCTGCAACAGCCATCACGATCGAACCACCGTCCGGGATCTTGCCGAGCCGGGTGTGGATGTTGCCGCGCAGTTCGACGAACCGGAGATCTGGTCGGGCCCGATGAAGTTGGGCCCGACGCCGAACGGAGCCGGTCGCGATCGTGGCGCCCGACGACAGCTCGACGAGTGGACGCCCGACGAGCGCATCCGCGGCGTGACGCCGTTCGGTGAAGGCACCGATCATCAGACCGGCCTGAGCAGTGGTCGGCAGGTCTTTGGCGGAGTGGACGGCAACGTCGGCTCGCCCGTCGAGCAGGGCGAGCTGGACCTCCTTGACGAAGACACCCTGGCCCCCGATCGTGTGGAGCGGCACGTTGGCCGATTGCGAACGGTCGCCTTGCGTATCGACCAGCACCAACTCGACGTGCAACCCCTGCGACCGCATGCGGTCGGCGACATGCTCCGCTTGGGTGACGGCCTGAGCGCTGCCGCGGGTGGCGATCCGGATTGTCGACACGTTCGAATGGAGTCAGCCGAGGTCGAACAGGTCGGCGACAGCCGCTGCGTTTCGCTCGCCCTGCGGGGTGCCCGCCTGGTTGCGCAGGCGGACCGACGGCTCGTGCAACAACTTCGCGACGATGCCGCGGGTGATCGACTCGACGAGCTCGCGCTGCGCCTCGTCGAGTTGCGCAATGCGCTTCGCGTACCGCTCGAGCTCTGCCGCGCGATGTGTCTCGGCACGATCTCGGAGCGCGGACACCAAGGGCGCGGCCTGAAGGGCCGCTGATTCGACGGCGAACCGCTCGACCTCCTCACCGACGATCTGGAGCACGTGATCGACTTCGTTCAGCCGCTGGGCGCGACCCCGATCGGCCCATGCGCTCAGGTCCTCGAGGTCGAGCACGGTGACACCGTCGAGCTCGGCGACATCGGGAGCGACGTCACGCGGCACTGCGATGTCGACGAACAACACCGGCCGGCCGGGAGTGGAACGTCGGGCCATCAGCTCGCGGGTGACGATCGGGGTTCCGGCCCCCGTCGACGTGAGCACCAGATCGGCACCGTCGATGGCACCGACCAAGTGATCCATCCCGAGCGCCACACCGTGCACACGTTCGGCGAGCGAACGGCCCCGTTCGAGCGAGCGATTGACCACTTGGACATCACCGACACCGGCGCCATGCAACGCGACCGCGATGCCTTCGCCCATCGCGCCCGCTCCGACCACGGTGACCTTGCGCCCTTCGATGCTGCCATGGTGCTCGACGGCCATCTCGACCGCGGCATGGCTGACCGAGGCGGTCCCGCGGGATATCCCGGTCTCGGTGCGGGCCCGCTTGCCGACACCGATCGCATGGCGGAACAGCAGGTTCAGCGAGGTACGGGCACCGCCTTCGCGCTGGGCGATCTCCCATGCCTGTCGGAGCTGCCCCAGGATCTCGGCCTCGCCGACCACCGCCGAGTCGAGTCCGGCCGCCACCTCGAACAGATGCCGGACGGCGGCGTCGTCGTGCTGCGAGTAGAGATGCGGGTGCAGTTCATCGGGAGAGATGTTGCCGAGGTCGCACAGAAAATCGCGGATGTCGGCGTAGGCACCGTGGAACTTCTCTGCGACCGCGTAGATCTCGGTGCGATTGCACGTGCTGAGCACGACGACTTCTCGAACGTTGTCGCGCCCGGCCAGGCCCGTGACGGCCTTGGGCACCTCGTCGCCGGGCAGCGTCACGCGCTCGAGCACGCTGAGCGGCCCACTGCGATGATTGACTCCGATGACGAGGATCGACATGACAGCTCCAGCCTAGGCGGTCGCGCCTCGACCACGTTGGGCGGGGAGCCCCGGCAACTGGCCGGATTGCTGCGCCACCGAACGGCGCTGCTCGTGATAGCTGAGGATCTGCAACTCGACGGCCAGGTCGACCTTACGGACGGTGATCCCCGCCGGTACCGACAGCACCACCGGCGCGAAGTTCAAGATGCTGGTGACGCCCGCCTTCACCAGCCGATCCGCTGCGTCCTGGGCCGCCATCGGCGGAGTCGCGATGACTCCGATCGAGATGCTCTTGGCGGCCACGATCTGGGCGAGCTCGTCGAGCGGGCGGACGCGAGCGCCTCCCACCACCGCATCGACCTTGCCCGGATCGATGTCGACGATACCGGCGACCGGGAAGCCGCGATCGTTGAAACCGCCATAACCAGCGAGCGCCTGGCCGAGATTGCCGGCGCCCACGATGACCACCGGCCAGTCGTGGTCGAGACCGAGCTCGCGCCGGACCTGGTACACGAGATGGTCGACGTCGTACCCGACCCCTCGGGTGCCATAGCTACCCAGATACGAGAGGTCCTTGCGAACCTTGGCGGCGTTCACGCCGGCCAGGTCGGCAAGACCTTCCGAAGAGATGTTCTCGACGCCGACCGCCGACTGCTCGGCGAGGACCTGCAAGTAGATCGGCAAGCGGGCCACCGTGGCGTCGGGAATACGTCGTCGTATGCGATGGGGGGGCATCGAACGCGAGCTTAGAACGCATGTGCACGGATTCACAAAGCTGTGCCGGCACAAACCGGCAACAAGACGGAGTCGAGAGCGTGACGGACCTCCGGGCCGACCGGCGCGAGGCTCGGACGGCGCGATCAGCCGCCGAGAATCGTGCCTTCGAGCTCGCGACGCAACAGTTTGCCGGCTGAATTGCGCGGTAGTTGATCGACGAAGAGCACCTTCGACGGGCACTTGTAGCGGGCCAGGTAGTCACGAGCGAACTCGATCAGCCCCTCCTCGTCGACATCGGCGCCCTCGTGCAGCACCACGTACGCCTTGACCGCCTCGCCGTGATGTGGATGCGGGACGCCGAGCACCCCGACCTCGGCGACCGACGGGTGCATCTGGAGCACGTGCTCGACCTCGCCGGGAAACACATTGAATCCCGACACGATGATGAGGTCCTTGGCGCGATCGACGAGGTACAGATAGCCGTCATCGTCGACCGTCGCGATGTCACCGGTGCGCAGCCAGCCGTCGACGAGCACCCGGGCGGTCGCCTCCGGCTCATCGAGATACCCCTTGAACACGTTGTCGCCGCGTACCCAGACCTCGCCGGCATCGCCGATCGGTACGTCTGCACCGTCGTCGCCGACGATCCGAACCTCCTGCCCGACCAGCACCCGGCCGACAGAACCGGGTCGGCACGGCATGCCCGCCGAGCTGGTGACGACGGGTGACGCCTCGGTGAGGCCGTAGCCCTCGTGGATCTCGAGGTTGAAGCGCTCGCGCATGCGCTCGACCACCGCCGGTGCCAGGCGCGAGGCGCCCGAAACGGCCAGGCGAACGGACGCGAACGTGTCGGCGGGCAACTCGTCGAAGTGACTGAACGCGATCCACATGGGCGGAGCGCCGGGCACGGCGGTCACCTGCCGCTGCACGATCGACTGCGCCGCCGTCGCAGGATCGAAGCGCTGCACCAACAGCACCGTGGCGCCGACCGTCATCGAGACGCCGAGCACGACGTTGAGACCGAAGATATGGAACAACGGCAGTACGCCGTAGACGATGTCGCCGGCGCTGATGTGATCGCGAGCGGTGGTGTCCTGTTCGATGTTCGCCAGCAGGTTGCGATGGCTGAGCATCGCCGCCTTCGGTTCGCCGGCGGTGCCGCTGGTGAAGATCATCGCGGCGATGTGATCATCGTCGACATCGACGACGGGAGCCGGATCGGCCAGCAACAGGTCGGCGAACGCCCGGGCGCCGTCAGGAACCTCACCCTCGGCGATCACCACGGTGTACGGCGAGTCGCTCGCATCGACCGCGACATGCAACCAGTTCGCCATGGCGCTGGGCCCGACGATGACGATCTTGGGCGTGACGACTTCGAGTTCACGTTCGATCTCATGACCCGGGCTGGTGGGATTGAGCGGCACGGCAACGGCCCCGAGCCCGATCACGGCGAAATACGAGATCACGAAATACGGGTTGTTGCCGCACAGGATGGCAACCCGGTCGCCGGAGCCGACACCCTCGGCGACGAGACCGCCGCGAAAACGCTCGATCTGGTCGCGCAGGACCCCATAGGTGGTCTCATGGTTGCGCGAGATCAATGCGATTCGGTCCGCGTCGTGCGGCTCGATCACCCGAGCCAGATTCATTCGTTCGTCCCCCACTTCCCCATGGTACTCACTTCTGACGGGTCACAACCGAACGAGAGCGATGACGCCTGAAGCCAAGATGGCGGCCAACAGGAGACCGAGGGTGAGGGTGGTGGCCGGACGCATGCCGCCAGATTACCTGCGACCGGTCACCGTCGACCCAGCTCGACCCTGGTGGCGGCGACGGGCGGGCCATCGAGCGACCGGATGGTCACCTGATCGCCGGCGGTCAGCCCCAGCTCGTGCGCGGCGGACCGCTGATCCATCGCCACCGCCAACATGCCGTACGAATCGAGCACCAATCCGACGGCTCCCCTGACGAGCTCGGCGAAATGGGTGGAACGAACGGCACTTCGAACCGACACTCCGCTCGGATCGGTGGGAGCCCCGACCTGGAGTTGCAGGTGCGAACCCCAATCGGCAGGAAGATCGTCCGGGCCGACATTGAGCTGGGCGTTGCCGAAGCGGTCGACCCACAACACCTCGGTCACCAATGCGTCTCCATCTTCACGAGGAAGCGGGATCGTGCCCGGCAACAGCAGGATCGGGTCGATCTCGGGCCCGAGCTCGGCGAGGTCGACCCCGTTGCACACGTGAGCAGCAGCGGGAGCGAAGATGTCACGGCCGGCGAACGTGGCGCCGGCGGCCTCCAGCTGGTAGTCGGGATTGGTGAGCTCGACTGCACGCTCTGCGCCGCCGGCCATCGCGACGGCCGGTGCCAGCAACCCGTTGTCGGGCCCGATCACCACGCCGGCCCCGGCGGCAACCTCGATCGCGACAGCCCGCCGATCGGTGGCCACGCCCGGATCGACGATCGCCAGGACGACGCCTCTGGGCACGTAGCCGATGCAACGCGCCAACGCCAAGGAACCACCCCGGACGTCGAAAGGGGCGACCTCGTGGGTGAGGTCGATTACCCCGACGTGCCCAGCGATGTCCCGGATCACCGACTTGACGACCCCGACGAACTCGTCGGCCGTTCCGTAGTCGGTGAGGAACGAGACGGTGTCGAAGCGGGGGCCGGTCACCGGATCGACGCTATCTCGCGCCCGTAGACACGAACGATCGACCGTGACCGGTCGATCGCGAACGACCGCAGATACGACCGAGGCGGTACGCGACGAGGGCCGGTGCCAACCCCCCGATGGCACCGGCCCTTCGGCGCTGCCCGGCTTTCGCCGGTGCGCTCACCAATCGCCACTGTAGGGCAAGTCGGGCGATGAGAAAAGAGTCACACCAATTTTTGTTGTGACGATCACTTTCGGCCCAATTCACGGCTTCGCTCGGTCGCCGCCCGCACGGCGCCGATCAGCGCGGCGCGCACCGCACGATCCTCGAGCACACTCACACCGGCGGCGGTGGTGCCGCCTGGCGATGTCACCATTGCCCGGAGTGCCGACGGGTCGCCGCGCTCGAGCAGGAGCTTCGACGAGCCGACGAGCAGTTGGGCGACCATCTGCTCGGCCGTCGCACGGGGCAGTCCGGCCGCGACACCCGCATCCATCAATGCCTCCGCGACCAGGAACACGTAGGCCGGGCCTGATCCGGTGAGCCCGGTCACGGCGTCGATTTGGGACTCGGCGACCCGGACGACCAGACCGACACCGGCGAGGATCCGTTCGGCCCAGTCGAGATCGGCGTCGACGGTGCCCGGCGCTCCGCACAGGCCGGACACACCTTCGCCGACGAGAGCCGGCGTGTTCGGCATCGTGCGCAACACGGCGACACCGTCGCCGGTCGCCGACTGGATCGTGGCCGTCGTCACGCCGGCGGCGACCGAGAGCACACGCGTCGCTCCGGCGGCGACGGCAGATCGGGCGACCGCCGGAACGTCCGGAGGCTTCACTGCCAGCACGGCCGCCGAGCAGGCGGGCACCTCGGCGGCGATGGTGACACCTTCGAACAACACCTCGAGCTCGGTACGACGAGGGGCGTACGGCTCGACGACCGCGACATCGGTGCGAGCGACCGCGCCCGACTCGAGCAAACCGCCGAGCAGGGCAGCGCCCATGTTTCCCCCGCCGATCACCACCAGTTCGAACGTCATCGGTGAGACGCTAATCGGCTCAACGTCGACCGTTCGATTGCCGATGCGCCGAATCACCTCGGAACGGCCACGCACCGGGTGGCCCCACTTCGGTCGGGTCCCCTGCAGAGTGTCCTGTTACAGAGCGTCATGTTGCAGAGCGTCATGTTGCAGAGCGTCCTGTTGCAGAGCGTCATGTTGCAGAGCGTCCTGTTGCAGAGCGTCCTGTTGCAGAGCGTCCTGTTGCAGAGTGTTCTGTTGCAGAGTGTCCGGGCGGCTCGGAGTTTCCGACTTCCCCGATACGCCGCCCGGACATACCAGTGAAGGTCACGAGGAACGACAAGGGGAAGCTGGACCGCTGATCGGACCAGGATTCGAACCGGTGAAAAGGCTCAATCCGCGAAACGGCTGGCGAAGGCGAGCCGGAGCAACGCCCGGAAGTTGCTCTCGACCGCGACGTAGACCGTGCCGAGCACACGATCCAGTTCGGTGTCGGACAGCGCCGCATCGGGGATCTCGCCACGCAGGTACACGGCGTCCTCTTGACCGATCGAGAAGTGGACGCCGACGAGTTGGTCGTTGCGGCGCAGCAGCATCTCCAGCACCGCTTCGCGATGCTCCTCGGGCGCAGGCATCACATAGGTCTCGTAACGCAGCGTGCGCTGACCCAGCGTCAGCCACACGGTGATGAAGTCCTTGTCGTCACCGATCATGCGCACGTACCAGCGGGGTTCGCCGAGCGGCGTGTCGTCGCTGGTGCCGCGATCCACGGCGGCGACCATCGGGTTCTCGAATGCGAACTCGTTCAGCCACGTGTCGATCTTGACCCGCAGGTCGTCGAGTCGCGAGCCGACGTGGAGATCCGTCATTCGCCGAGCACGAGCTGCCGCGAGGTGAGATCCGCGTACAGCCGTCGCAGGCGCGCCGCGGCGAAACCCCAGGTGTACCGACTGGCCTTGGTGGCAGCTGCCGATGACATGGCGGCCGCCAGCATCGGGTCGTCGAGGATCCGGGCAATCGATTTCGCAAACATCATCGGATCACGATCGACGAGCAGGAAACCGGTCTCGCCGTGATCGACGAGCGACTGCAGTCCACCCACGGCACTGGCCACGACCGGCACGCCGCAAGCAGCCGCCTCGAGCGCAACCAGACCGAAGCTCTCGCTGCGGCTGGGCACCACGACCACATCGGCGGCCCGGTAGTAGGTCGACAAGATGTGATGCGGTTGGGGCGGGACGAAACGGACCTGATCGTGCAGACCCAGCTCGTCGACGAGTTGGTGGGCACGCTCGAGTTCGCCGTCGCCGTTGGAACCGCTGGCACCGCCGACGATCAAGAGCAACGCATCGGCACGCCCGAGTGCGTGCACGGCCCGGATCGCCACGTCGGGGCCCTTGAGCGGTTGGATCCGGCCGACGAACAACAGCACCGGGACGTCGCCCGGCAGATCGAGCGCGGCCCGAGCGCCCGCCTGATCACCCGGCGCGAAGAACGCGTGTTCGACACCGGGAGCGACGATCTCCATCTGCCCCTGGGGATCGCCGTAGAGCCGGCGGAACTGCTCTTCCTCCTGCACGCAGCTGACACAGATCGCGTCGGCACAGTTGATCAGCTCGGCCTCGGTGCGATCCCGCCAACCCGGTTCCGGATCGCCGCCCTCCGACTTCACCCGCGCCAGCGTGTGGAACGTCGAGACGAACGGGATGTCGAGCTCGTGCTTGATGCGATGCGCGCTGAGGCCGCTGAGCCAGTAGTTGGCGTGCACCGCATCGGCACCGCCGTTCGCAGCGAGGTGTTCCAGCACCCGATCGGTGAACTCGTCGACGATCTCCGGCAGCGCCTCTTTCGGCAGGTGATGGGGGCCGGCCTCGATGTACACGACCCTGTGGTTCGGCTCGACGAGTACCTCGGCCGGTAACCCTTCACGGTCGGCTCGGGTGTAGGTCGTGCATTCGAGTCCGGCCTGTGACAGCGACGAGACGAGCTCGCGCACATACACGTTCATGCCACCGCTGTCACCCGAACCGGGTTGGAGCAACGGCGAGGTGTGCAGGGAAATCACGGCAACTCGGCGCATCACAGGAATGAAACGTTACCGACCCGGTCGACATTCCCGAGCAGCGGACGCGCTGCCGACGTGGGAATCCGCTCAGTGCGAGCGGGAGACGAAGCTCTCGTACACGTTCAACAGGGCGAGCTTCTGTTCGGGAGCGAGATCGGGGTCGTTGTCGATCGCCTCCGGGACCGTGCTGACCGACCGTTCGATGTCGGGCAGGATGCCGGCCCGTACGTACAGCGACTCGACGCTGATCCGCAGGGCGTTGGCGACCTGCTGGAGGATGTCGGCTGACGGCTTGCGCAGCCCGCGCTCGATCTGGGAGAGA
The DNA here is from genome assembly GCA_963701575.1 of uncultured Acidimicrobiaceae bacterium. Classification (GTDB taxonomy): domain Bacteria; phylum Actinomycetota; class Acidimicrobiia; order Acidimicrobiales; family Ilumatobacteraceae; genus Ilumatobacter. Next base: position 925 of record CAVPAQ010000025.1, on the reverse strand, counting down.
TATGGGTTCGACACGTCCGCCAGCTCGGCCAACTTCCGGATCGACATCTCCGCACGCTCACGCTGGCTGCGTATGAACGTGCCGACGTCGAGCAGCTCGGCGAGTGGAGGTCCCGTCGAACCGCTGTCGTCGTCCTGATCGTCCCGGTCGTCCCCGTCGGCCGACGAGCGCGAGGCCACGTCAGCTCCCGAGCAGACCGTCGACCGACGCCTCGCCCTCGCGGTAACGGCGCACCAGTTCGGCGCTGAGCGCATCGAGGTGTTCGTAACGATCGCGACGGTCGTCGGAGACCTGACGCTCGAACGCGGTGAGATGACGATCGAGGTTGTCGAGCTCGTCGCTCGAGAGGCTCTCGAGTCGGCTGAATCCGTGCGTCGAGCAAATCGTGTCGAGTCGATCGGACAGATCGTTGTCGTCGAGATTCTCGACCGGCCGAGGGGGGCGAGCCGGACCACTGGTCAGATGGCTGGACAGCACCACTCGCAGTTCACTCGACACGTCCTCGGAAACCTCTCCGCGCGATCGCCGGTGGGCCTCGGCACGAACCAGATCGAGTCGAGCTTGCGCGACTCGCCGTACGTACGACACCACGTCATCCTCGTTCTGCAACTGGTTGCGCACCTGACGCAACTCGTCGAGCGACAGCGATTCCGGATCGACTGCGTTCACGATCACCCTCCTGATACCGGCGGCAGGACCGCCAGTTCGTCGGTCGAGCCGACATGGTCTTGCGGTTGAGCCGGCTCGCCGTTGACCCAGATCCTGCTGGAAGCGAGCACTGCGACGAAGCCGTCGCCATATCGATGAGCAGCTGCAGCGAGCACGTCTCCGACGGTGTCGCCGGACAGCTCATCACGAGCGGTCCCAGCCGCATCACGCGCGGCAGCGAAGAGGCGGACGATAGCCATCTCGCCCAGCGTAGTGT
>CAVPAQ010000024.1:0-128316 GCA_963701575.1 uncultured Acidimicrobiaceae bacterium | reverse complement strand
ATCGGTGCCGCCAAGCAATTGCCGGAGAAGCAAGACGCGCCACCTGAAGATGCCCAGGAGATCGAAGAGAGCTAGAGCCCGCCGCGTGGGCCCGGAGTCAAAAGCCGAGCGACCAAGTATACTAGCCCCGCCATGAGGAATCGGTTGTGGATCGCGGCTCTCATCGCCGGCTCCTGCTCCTCGCCCGACACGACGGAGGAGCCCGCGCCCAGCGCCGAGCAGCTCGTGTTCAAAATGCTGACCAAAGAGCAGACGCTCGACGACTGTGTTGCCGGGGCCGACGGATGCACCTACGTGAGGCTCGACTACCCGGTTCTCATTGACGCTCCCGATGGCTACGCGGTGGACGCCGTAACCGACGCCGTATTCTCCTCGGTGACTGCCAGCCATACCGACGAGGGCGACTACTCGAGCGTCGACGCATTGATGACCGGTTTTCTCGACCAATACCGGGATTTGAAAACGGCGATGCCCGACTACGCTCACCCGTGGTTTCTAGAGCGCAAAGTCTTCGTCCTCCACAACACGCCGGAGGTTCTCTCGTTGAGCTTCTTCGAGCGGATGTTCACCGGCGGCGCTCACGGGAGCGCAACGTTGACGTTTCAAAATCTCGACCCACGAACCGGCGAACAAATCCAGCTTGCCGATCTCTTCACCGTGGGCTACGAGGCCGAGCTCTTGCCGCTCGCGGAGGCACGCTTTCGCGAGGCTCGCTCCATCGAGGAGGGTATGAGCCTCGCCGACGCCGGTTTCACGTTCGACAACGGCGAGTTCGCCCTGACCGACAACTTCGCCATCGGTGCCGACGGGCTCACGTTCTACTACAACCCGTATGACGTCGCGGCGTACGCGCTGGGCTCGACCGAGATCCTCTTGAGCTACGACGAGCTGGCCGCTCTGCTGAAGGAGTAGACGATAATGGATCGACGACAATGGCTCAAAGCCGCGGGGCTGCTCACACTGGGGGCCGGTTGCCGAAATGCTCCATCGAGCGGAGGCCTCGCCCCCGTCGCCCCCGTGAACGTCTCGACCGAGCGTGTGACCCGCACCACGGTAGGTCTTCGCCCGTTCCGACCGTCCGGATTTCGTGTCGAGGCCGAGACGTTCGATCGCAAGACCGTCGTCCACAACTACGGCCACGGCGGCGGTGGGATGTCACTGTCTTGGGGATCGTCGCATCTCGCCGTCGAAAAGGCGATCGAAAGCGGAGCGGAACGATACGCCGTGATTGGGTGCGGCGTCATGGGGCTGTCGACCGGCCGACTTCTTCAGAAGCGGGGCAAGGACGTCACGATCTATTCGAAAGACATCCCGCCGAGCACCACGTCGAACATGTCCGCCGCCTGGTGGAGCCCCGGCTCGACCGTCGACCCTGGCGAGCGGACCGATGCCTACGACGAGCAGTTCGTCCGAGCGGCTCGTTTCGCAAACCGTTACTACCAGAACTACGTCGGGTTGGAGTACGGCGTGCAATGGCGCCCTCGCTACGCCGTTTCCGAACAGCCTTCGGATTCCTCCGCCCGTAGCCTCATCGCCGATCTCTTCCCGGAGGGGCAAGACCTGTCCGAGGGCGACCACCCCTTCCCGTGGCCCTACGTCCAACGAAGCTGGACGATGGTCATCGAGCCGCCTCGGTACCTGAGAGCCCTTCTTCGCGACTTTCGGATCGCGGGCGGTGAGCTCGTCGTCCACGCCTTCGATACGCTGGAGGACGTTCTCGCTCTCGACGAGGACACTGTCGTCAACTGCAGCGGTCTCGGTGCGCGCGATCTCTTCGGGGATGAAACGCTGACGCCCATCAAGGGCCAGCTGACGTTTCTTCTGCCGCAGCCCGAGATCGACTACATGATGGTCGGCGGCGGCCTCTACATGATCCCGCGGCGGGATGGAATCTGCCTTGGCAGCACGCACGAGCGAGGCGAGTGGTCGCTCGAGCCGAGCCGCACCGAGATGCACCGCGTGATGGAAGGCCATACCGAGTTCTGGGGGCAAATGGCGAGAGCATGAGGGCCCGGATTGCTCTTGTAGGGCTCAGCCTCATCGGACTCATCGCAGCCGGAGTTCTCGTCCGCGCGCTCGTTGCCCCACCCGGACTACGGCCGTCCTCCGCGACTCGCTGCTGTCGTCGACGGCGGCGAGATGGAGGAGTTTCTCGAGAGCGCGTCCGAGAAGGAAGCCATCTTGTCCTGGGTAGCGGCGGGAGCACCTCAGAACGACTGGCCCGATGTGGAGCGTGTGCTCGAAGCGCGGTGCACGACGTGCCACTACTCCGACGCTTCGTTCGAAGTCCTGCCGCTCGACAACTACGCCGACGCTCGGCGCGCCCGCGGAAGTCGCTTCCCATCCTACGGGAGAAGGTCACCGGTGGCACCATGGGTGAGTACCTCGAGACCCCCGAGGCTCAAACGGCGCTCGTCGAGTGGATCGATGCCGGCGCGCACGAATCGGAGTGGCCGAAGGCAAAGAGCGTTCTCGACGAGCATTGCATCCACTGCCATAACCCTGAAGGAGTTCAAGGCATCGTGAGGCTCGAGACCTATCGGTCCGTCTCACGTCTCGCGACGCTCCCGCCGGCAGCGCGCAGACCGCTTCTTGCGCCGGCCGCGGTGCTACTCGTCGCGGTCGTCGGCGTCGTAATCTACGGACGACGCCACAGAGCCTCGCGCTCGTAGCGTCAGGGTTCCCGCTTCCCTTTCTCGGCGACGTCTGGCCCGAATCCGCTGTGTCAAGCCGGCACCTCAGCAGGCGTCCGGGGACCCGTATTATGAGAACGATTCGGATGCTCCTCGCGATTTTCGTCCCTTAGTCCGTCTATTCAACTAGCGACGCAGCCCGGCAAGGTGTTCGAGCCGAGCCCCGGAGATGGACAATGTCCGACGATGATTGGTTGAGAGTCGAACGCGCCCGGCGGGACGAACAGGAACGCATTCGTCGGGCCGAGAACGACCGAATCTTCGCAGCGCCGTCGACTTGCCGCAGCCCGAGGGTCCGACGAGCACGAGGAACTCGCTGTCCTCGATCTGAGGCTCAGATCATGGATGGCGTGGAAGCCGTTGTCGTAGACCTTGTTCACGTTGTCGAGTACGACCGTGGCCATGATTTCTCCTTCGTCCGGGGTGCTGTGGTGGCTGGCCCGAGGGCCAGAGACATCTGTCGCTCGGCTTGCGGCCCCCATAGTAGACACGACGACCGATGTCAGTTCCATGCCGAGCCACCGACGTTCTGATGGCCACGGCGAGCACGAGTATGGCAGACGGGCAGATCGGTCGGAACCGCCAGCGCCGTCGACCCGACCGTCTAGTCTCCGCGTGGTCGTATCAGAACCAGCCCATGAGGAGGCACAGTGCGATACCGCCGTCTCGGTCGAACGGCTCTGCAGGTCAGCGAGTTGTGCCTCGGCACCATGAACTTCGGTCCGACGACCGCCGAACGGGACGCGTTCGAGATCCTTGATCTGGCGGTGGAGATGGGCATCAATTTCGTCGACACCGCAGATCAGTACGGCGGAGACCTCGGTGTCGGCGCCACGGAAGGGATCATCGGACGCTGGCTGTCACTGGGCGGCGGGCGTCGTGAGCGGATCGTGCTGGCCACGAAGCTCTACGAGCCGATGTCGGATCTCCCGAACGACCGCGGTCTGTCGGCCGTGCACATCCGCCGAGCCTGCGACGGAGCCTTCGCCGCCTGCGGACCGACCACATCGACCTCTACCAGATGCATCACCTCGACCGATCTGCGCCGTGGGACGAGGTGTGGCAAGCGATCGAGACGCTGGTGGCCCAGGGCAAGATCATCTACGTCGGCTCGAGCAACTTCGCCGGATGGACCATCGCCCAGGCGAACGAAACCGCGAAGGCCCGCCACTTCCTCGGCCTCGTGTCCGAGCAGAGTCTCTACAACCTCACCGAACGCACGGTCGAACTGGAGGTGTTGCCGGCGTGCGAGGCCTATGGGCTCGGCGTCTTGCCGTGGAGTCCACTCGCCGGCGGGCTGCTCGGCGGCGTGCTGTCGGACGCGTCGACCGGTCGTCGCTCGTCGGAGGAGATGAGGCAGCGGATCGACGCCAGGCGACCACAGCTCGAGCGGTGGGAGCGCAGCTGTGCCGAGTTGGGTCATGGTCCGAGCGAGGTCGCCCTGTCGTGGCTGCTCCACCAGCCGGCGGTGACGGCGCCGATCATCGGGCCGCGATCGGTCGAACAGATGACGAGCGCCCTGGTGGCGGCGGACATCGACCTCGGCGCCGATTTCCTGGCTCGTCTCGACGACATCTTCCCGGGGCCCGGCCCGGCACCGGAGGCATACGCCTGGTAGCGGCGCACCGCACCGTTGCCCGCGGCCTCCAGGATGTCGATCAGCCGTCGCCGGGGCGGACCTGTGCGAGTCGCTGGGGCAGCGGCTTGACCACGTAACCGGACGGGAGTTCCTGCGACGAGTCCATGACCACGAACCGGGTGAGCCGCTGGGCGTGCTCGGTGAGCCGCTGGTGGTCGTCGTACGAGATACCGGGGATCACCGGTTCGCGGAACCACGGTGCGTAGTACTCGATGTTCGGAATCGCGCGCAGGTCATCGGACAAATTCGGCGTCCCACCGTGCCACGCACGGACGTCGCGGATCTGCACCGAGCCGGCCGGCGCCGGGCACACCGTGCTGAGCCGCATCCACTCGGGCTCTTCGTCGAGCGTCGGGAACGGGGCCCGAGAGTGCTGTGTGCCCGGGATCTGACGGGTCGGGCCGTTCAACGCCGTCTGGTCGGTCGGGAGGAAGTTCACACACACGTACGGGCACGGGAGGTCGCGGGTGCTGATGTGGCCGCGGGGGTCGTGGAACGAGCTGAACGGCGTCGTGCCGGCGTCGATGTAATCGCGCATGTCGGCGTGCAACGGCTGGTATTCCACAGCGCCTGGGAGACAGAAGTCGCCGCTGGCGGCGCGCACCATGTAGTCGGCAGAACCGAAGATGGCCATGAGGATCGGTGTCACCGTCGGGAGATCCACGAGCATCTGCCATTCGGGGCGATGCAGCATGCTACGGGTGACGCTCGACCCGCCGAACGAGTAGCGATGCGAACCTCGGTTGCCTGCCCGACCGGCGTCGAGCGCGACGATCTCGTCGACCACCTCGACCACTCCGGCGCGCAGGAATTCGGTCTGCTCGGGTTCCAGCGCGTCGCGGACCACCACGAACCCATCGCGATGGAACAACTTGACGGCTCGTTCGACTTCCGATGGGTGGAGGATCTCGAGGTCTCTGATGCCGTTGTTCGCAGCGAGGTACTCGCGCTGTGCCACGACCTCAGGCGCATCACGGTCGCGGCCGACCCAGCCGAGCTCCGCGTGGCGATCGGCGGCCGGGGTGATCATCTCGGATGCTTCGGACACGGGGTTTCCTGCTTTCGGTGTCGCGGGGTGGTCTCGGTTGTCGCTCCAGTTCCAGGCGCTGCCTGTCGACGCTCCTGGGTCGGTCTCCGATTGTCGATCATCGAGTGCCCGATCGGCTCATCCGGCCGTGTTGCCGCCGTCGACGGGCAATATCGCGCCGGTGATGAACGAGGAGCCACTCCCCGCCAGGAACAGCACGGCGTCGGCGATCTCGTCGGCCTCGGCGAAGCGCCCCATGGGGGTGGTCGCCGTGAAGGCCCGCTCGAAATCATCCGGGCTCGAGTCGGCCGCCACCCGGTCGTGCATGTCCCACATCATGCGGGTGTTCGTGGGCGACGGGCACACGGCGTTGACCCGGATCTTCGGCGCCAACTCGATCGCCGCGCTCCGCGTCAGCCCGACCACGGCATGCTTGCTGGCGCTGTAGCCGATGATGTTGGCGCCTCCTCGCAGGCCCATGATCGAGGCGTTGTTGATGATCGAACCGCCCCCGGTCGCGCGCGATCGGCGCGACGGCGTGACGCATTCCCAGGAACACGCCGCGCACGTTGATCGCCATGACCCGGTCGAACGCCGCGACGGGGTAGTCGACCATCGAACCGAGGGCTCCCTCGATCCCGGCGTTGTTGAACAGCACGTCGAGCCGCCCGAACCGGTCGTGGCACATGGCCATGACGTGCTCCCAATCGGCGTCGCAACTGACGTCTCCGTTCACGGTCTGGATGCTCGGCCCACCGTCCGGCACCGCCGGGAGATCTTCGAACGGCGAGCCGGCGAGATCGACCGCGAGCACGTCGTAGTCGGCGCCGACGAAACGGCCCACGGCCGCGAGCCCGATGCCGCGGGCGGCGCCGGTGACGATGGCCACGCGTCGAGCGTCCGTGCTCATCGTCGACCGCCGTGGAGCAGGGCATCCATCCGGGCCGGGCGGTGCAGATCGGGTCGCGTGCGCAGCGAGAGTTCGTCGTCGGTTCGGTGGAAGGCGAGCAGCTCGATCCAGTTGCCGTCGGGATCGCGGAGTCGTGCGATCCCGAGTCGGTCCGTGCCGGCGGGTTCGTCCTCGACGGTGAAGCCCGCTGCGGTCGCGCGGGCGACGTCGGCCGCCAGGTCGTCGATCTCGAACGCGAGATGGCCGCTTCCGGGTGTCTCGTAGTCCGGCTGCTCTCCAGCGCTGGTGGCCGGATGGTGGAACTGCCAGATCTCCACCTTGGCGTTGGCCAGGGGCACCCAGGTGCCGGTGACATCGACGTCGTGCAGCGCCGACAGTCGATCGACCGCTGGATGCCCCCGCAGGCGGGAGGTGTTCAGTGCCGGGGAACCGATCAGTTCCTCGTAGGCGGTGCGAAGACGTTCGGCATCTGACGTGGCGATCGCTCCGTGCACCAGCCATGCGTCGAGGTCGGCAGGGGCGTGCGGCGCTCCTTCGATCTCGGTGACGAGCTGTTCCGCGTCGCGCACGTACAGGTACCGGAAGCCCGTCCCCAGTTGCACCGGATCGGCATGAGACGTGATGCCCGCCGTTGCGGCTCGCTCGATGACCGCTCCGATGTCGCCGGTCTGGATGCCTGCATGGGTCACCCCGGATTCGTTGACTTCCCGTCTCGGGCCGACCGGACCGGCGACGCAGACCAGCTCGATCCATCCATTGGGGCCCGCGGCCCGGGCGCTCGCCTGCACGTCGCGGCCGGCGACCAGGGGGTCGTCGCCGGCCGCTGACGAGGTGATCGGCCAATCGGTCAGTGCCTGCAGTTGCCGCGCGGTGCAGTCGAGGTCGTGGACGACACGTCCGACGTGGTGCAGCCCGATCAGCACGGTCGCCGCCCCCGTTCGGTGCCGTCGCGGCCGGCCGCCGGCGTGCCCTCGCTGCTGGTTGTGAACATGACTCAGCCTCTCCGAACGCTCTGCGACCTCGATCCGCGCACTTGACACCTGCCTTGTTGACAAGATATCTAATAACATCCGGGTCCGCCGCGCAAGTCCGAATGCGTCCGGAACACCAGCCAACCGAACGCGCTGCGGGCACGATCGCCGTCTGCGGTACGCCCGACGAAAGGAAGCCAGATGGATCTGCAATTGACGGGCAAGAGGATCCTCGTCACCGGAGGGAGTCGCGGAATCGGCCGGGCGACCGTCGAGTTGTTGTGCGCCGAGGGCGCCCGGGTTGCAACGTGTGCCCGCGGCCGCGAGACGCTCGATGAGGTCGTCGGGGGTCTGCGCGCCGGTGGCGCCGACGTGGTCGGCGACGTGGTCGACGTTACCGACGGCGATGCCCTCGAAGGCTGGATCGAGTCGAACGCTGCGTGCTGGGATGGGCTCGACGGGCTCGTCAGCAATGTCTCTGCCCGCGTGTACCGCACGGATCTCGAACGTTGGCAGGAGAACTTCGAGATCGATCTGTTTCAGCACATCCGGGCGATCGAGGCGACGCTTCCTCATCTGCGCGCGTCCCACGGTTCGATCGTGATCGTCTCGTCGATCGCCTCGATGATGTCCCAGCTGCCCGATCTCGATCGGGCCTACGGACCGATGAAGGCGGCGCTCGTCGGCTACGGGTCGCAGCTCGCCCAGATCGAGGGCCCCAACGGTGTGCGGGTCAATGCGGTGTCACCCGGGCCGGTGCACGTCGACGGTGGCTTCTGGGATCGGGTCGGCCAGCACCAGCCGAAGCTCTATGCCATGGCCGAGCGGCTTTCGGTGATGGGTCGCCTGGGGCGTCCCGACGAGATCGCGGCAGCGATCGCGTTCTTGATCTCCCCGATCAGCTCCTACACCACGGCGGCCAACCTGCATATCGACGGGGGCGCAGTGAAGTCGGTCAGGTACTGAGCGGTCACGAACCGCCGGGCGGTGACGCGGGCCGCTCGTTTCCGGTCAGTTCGAGCAACCGGTCGAGTGTGACGCGGCTGCTGAGGAAGAAGACCTCCTCGATGACGGCGCGATCGGCTTCGCCCTTGGCGATCAGTTCCCACATCGTCTGGCTCGCTCCGTTGAAGAGGCTCGAGTACACCAGCGCTCGCTCCTGGTCGATCCCCATCGTCTCCAAGAGCCGAGCCCACCAGGCCACGTTGTCGCTGTGGACCCGCTTGCGAAGAATCTCGACGGAGGTCTCCAGATGGGGCTCGGACAGCAACCGGTAGAACAACAGACCACCCTGCTCGATCTGGTCGAAATACCAGCGGGTGTTGGCGACCAAACGCTCCTCGAAGACGTCCCGGGGCGAAGCCTCGCGGAGGACTTCCTCGACCGGTGGCATCGCGTCGACGTCCCACAGGGCCGCGACCTCGTCCCACAACGCCCGCAGCAGGCCGGCCCGGTTGTCGAAGTAGGTATACAACAGGGCGCGTGACACGCCGGCGGCGTGGGCGACCGCCTCCATCGTGAGGGCCGCCGCACCGTCGGATTCGACGATCGCCCGGGCGGTGTCGAGCAGATGCCGCCGCCGATCGTCGGGAGCGAGTCGTGGGCCGACCCGTTCCGGGTTGGAATCCGGTGGAGATGTGCCCGGCATGGACACAGTCTGGCGCGGCGCCGATCCGACACGGTGAACTCGGGGCCGAGCGCACCACCGTCGAAAGGTCGTGGGCCGGCGCGGTCGTCAGCCGGTGAGGTGGATCAGCACGGCCGTCTCGGGGTGCATCACCGGGGGCTGAATGCCGATGCTGGCCAGCGTCGCCCCGGTCATCGTGGTGCCTTCGACACACCATGCCGGTTGTGTTCGACCGGGCCCGAGCCGCTCGCCGGGCAGGTGCAGGCGCTCGACCCGGTATCTGCGATCGGGGTCGAGCCCGGGAAGCAGCAACGGTGGTGGCGTCAGGCTGATCGCCGTGGCGATCGCGGCGAACGACACGATCGCCTCGCGGCGATCGGTCGAGTAGACGCCGTGCGCGACGTAGGCCGGCTCGGTGTCGAAGCGTACTGCGTCGCCGCCGCGGAGCAGCGGGCGGAACCGCCGATGGAGGGCGATCACCTCGGCGAGCGCATCGAGTTCGGTCTCGCCCAACGACAGCAGATTCCACTCGACGCCGAGATGGCCGAACAGCGCCGTCGCGGCACGAAACGCAAGGTCGTGGCGACGGCCTGTGGTGTGCGAGCGCTCGGGGCCGATGTGGGCGCCCATCAGCTCGGGCGGGATCAGCATCGACGCGCCGCGCTGGATCGTCTGGCGTTCGAGCGCATCGTTGCAGTCGCTGGTCCAGACCCGTTCGGTGCGGCGCAGGATCTCGTGGTCGATCCGCCCGCCGCCCGACGAGCACGACTCGATTTCGACGTCCGGATGCCGCGAGCGGAGCTCGTCGATGAGCCGGTACAGAGCGAGCGTCTGAGCGTGCGTCCCGGCTGCACCGTCGGCACCGGAACCACCGATGTGATCGCGGTTCATGTCCCACTTGACGTAGGCGATGTGGTGGTCGCGCAGCAGCGCGTCGAGTTGGCCGAGCACGTACTCGAACGCTTCGGGCCGGGCGAGGTCGAGCACCAGTTGGTGACGCGACAGCACGGGCTCGTAGCCGTCGGTCGTCAGCGCCCACTCCGGATGGGCACGGTAGAGTTCGCTGTCGGGGTTGACCATCTCTGGTTCGACCCAGATGCCGAAGTCCATACCGAGCTGTCGCACGTGATCGATCAGCGGAGCGAGGCCGTTCGGGTGTGCGTCCGACGACACCTCCCAGTCGCCCAGACCCGACCGATCGTCACGCCGCGAGCCGAACCAGCCGTCGTCGAGCACGAACCGCTCGATACCGACGCGTGCTGCGCGGTCGGCGAGGGCCCGCAGCGTGTCGAGGTCGTGGTCGAAGTACACGGCCTCCCAGGTGTTCACCAGCACCGGCCGGGGTGCGACCGGATGGGTCGTGCGCGCTCGCAGGTGGCGATGGAATTGCTGGGTGGCTGCCGTCAGCCCACGATCGCTGTGCACGGCGATCACCTCGGGGGTGGTGTACGACGCGCCGGGTTCGAGCGCCAGCTCGCCGGGGTGCAGCAGCTCACCGAGCTGTACGTATCGTCGTCCGTCGGACAGGCGTTCCGCCAGGATCGTGTGATTGCCACTCCACGCGAGATGCGCCCCCCACACCGAGCCCCGCCACTCCCCGAAATCGGGCGTGCCGGCGAAGACGAGCGGCGGGTGTTCGTGGGACGTGCGACCGCGCCGGTTCTCGGTGGTGTGGGCGCCGTGAGGCCACGGAATACGCACCGGTTGCAACTCGCGGGTCCAGCGACCCGTGAACGAGCCGAGCTCACCGGCGTGTTGCGGTACGGGAAGGGTGATCGTGAGCGCGTCGAGCAGGTAGCGCTCGTCGTGGCTGGTGTTGGTCAGCCGTGCCCAGACGACCAGGGTGTGATCGAGCTCGAAGTTGATGTCGAGCGCGAGCCCAGCGAGGTCATCGCGAGCGCGAACGACGAGTCGGTGATCATCGAACTCGTAGCCGTCGTGCGCGACCACGAAACGAGGGGCCCATGCGACACCGCGCCGGCGATGGCCGAGCAACCCCGGTCGGCCGGTGTGGCCCGATCCGTGCTCGGGTACGACCGACAGCGGGCTGACGATGTCGGCCGAGCCGTGCACCAGCGGGCGCTCGATCGCCGCCATGACATCGTCGATGTCGTCCGTGTCACTGAGGCGGTCGAGCGGCGCGCCCCAGTGCACGATCCTCGGCGCACCCGTCGATGCGTCGACGAGCACGTCACTCGTGCGCCCCCTCAGATGGATCATGTGGTCAGGAGTCTGCCCGATAGCTCGAGTGCAGGTCGAGTGGCACGTTCGTGCTGCCGGTCAGCTGAGGTGGCATCGGCTGGAGGATCTTGCGCCGTTCAGGCGTCAAACGGCCGAGCAGCTCGTCGGACAGCGTGTAACCGAAGCGGGGCCGCGACCATGGCGGGCCGTACCGCAAGATGACGACCCGGCGCTCACCATCGCTGGTGCGGCTGGCGCCACCGTGCAGGCAGGCATCGACGAACAGCAGGGCATCGCCCGCCTTCGCGTACACGGGCTCGGCCCATGGCAGATCGTCCATCCGGTCGCCCTTGGCGTAATCGCCGATGAGAGGGTGCGACAGGTTCTGCTTGTGACTGCCGGGGACGATCATCGTCGGCCCATCGCCGGGGCCGATGTCGCGCAGGGCGACGAGGACGTTCAGCTGTCCGCACCGGAACCGGCCGTTGCGGTACCCGTACTGGGTGCGGATCGAGGCGTCGTGGCCTCCCGAGTGCACGGGGTGGTGGCCACCGCTGGAGCGAATCGTGGCGATCGCCTCGTCGATCATCGTGCCCTGCACGTAGGTGCCCTCCTCGCCGGCGTAGTGGAGCGCATGGCCGAGCCACGACGGGTGGTCGATCAGCAGGTCGAACGCGGGGTCGCCGCAATCGAGCAGGTTGTGCAGCTCGAACCCGGTGTCGGCGGTGTAGTCGCGGCGTTGGGCGTTGCCGTACCACTGACCGTTTTCGAGTTCGGGGAAACGGTCGAAGGCGTCGTTGAGCGATGCGACGTCGTCGGCCGACAGCGCTGCGCGGATGACCAGGTAACCGCGCAGATCGAACTCGTAATCCTCGAGGACGCCGGGCCGACCGACTGACGTTGGCTCGGCCCGATCGGGAGGAGTATTGCTCACGATGCGAAAATAGCAGTTTCGTATTGACAGATAACCCAAAAGGAGGGAAAGATATCGAAAGCGATGGAAAGTCTGAGGGGGCATCCGGACGCGCATCTCCCTGCGGAGGTGCGATTGGTCCTGATCCAGCAGCTGCTGGAACAACGGGGGTTCGTGCGTGTCCGTGATCTCTCCGAACGCTTCGGCGTCAGCACCGTCACCGTGCGCACCGACCTGCAGGAGCTCGAAGAGCGTCAACTCGCGTTTCGGGTCCACGGCGGCGCGATGCCCTTCAACGGAGCTCGCGGAGAGCGCCCGTTCGAGGAGGTCGTCGAACGACAGGTCGCCGAGAAGGCAGCGATCGCAACCATGGCCGCCTCGCTCGTGTCCAACGGCGAGACGATCGTGGTCGACGTCGGCACCACCGCGGCGTCGCTGGCGCAGGCCCTCGTCGACCGCACCGATCTGACCGAGCTGAATGTCATCACCAGCGGCATCAAGATCGCGCTGCTGCTCGAAGCAGCGCATCCCAGGTTCACGATCGTCGTCACCGGTGGCACCTTGCGGCCCAAGCAGCATTCGCTCGTCGAACCGCTCGCGACCGGCATGTTCCAATCGTTGCGGGTCGACACGGTGTTCTTGGGGTGCAACGGTGTGTCGGTCGAAGGCGGCGTCACCAACGTCAACCTGCCCGAGGCGGTCGTGAAGCGGGCCATGATCGACTCGGCGCAACGCTGTGTCGTGCTCGCCGACAGCACCAAGCTCGGCGTGCGGGCACTGGCGCCCGTGTGCACGCTCGACGAGGTCGACGTGCTGGTCACCGACGGACGCGCCGAGTCATCCGATCTCGACATCATCAGAGAACGAGGAGTCGACGTCGTCATCGCCTAGTCGCATGACGACACAACAGATCGTTCGGGTCCCCGACCCGTACGGAACCGGCCCACATGCGTGGGCAGGGGGAGCAACTGGTGACGGAAAGCCCGTCACCACGAGACAAGGAGCACACTGTGCAGAGAACACGAAGGTTGGTCACCGCAGCGGTGGCCCTGTCACTGATCGCGGCCGCTTGCGGCGGTGACGATGACACCGCCACCGACACGACCGATGCCGTCACCGCCACAACTACCGCCGACGACATGACGGATGCCACCACGGCAACGACGGCAGGCGAGGACATGACCGATGGTGAGGCCGTCACGATTCGTTGGCGCACCCGGCCCGACAACGACGCCGAGGCCGAGGTCTACGCCGCGATCAGCGACACGATCGACGCCGCCAACGGCGACGCCGTCTCGCTGGCCTACGAGCCGGGAACCACCGACACGAGCAACTATCAGGATCAGTTGGTCACCGAGATCGCCAACGGCACCGCGCCCGACGTGTTCTGGATCCCCGGCACCGACATCGCCCGCTTCCAGACCGCCGGTCTGCTCTACGACCTGGCGCCGCTGGCAACAGCGGATGGGTTCAGCACGGATGAATTCTATCCCGAGCCGATGTACCACCTCACCTACGACCCCGAGGCGGGCGCACCCGGTGACAAGTTGTGGGGCCTGCCCCGCGACGTGTCGACGTTTGCGCTCTACCTCAACAACGACCTGATCGCCGAGGCCGGCGCCGACGACCCGCGTGCGCTCGCAGCGGCCGGGGAGTGGGACTGGGCGGCGTTCGCCGACGTGGCGACGAAGGTCACCGACCTGGGTGGCGAGAACAAGGGTTTCTCGATGGACGCCTGGTGGGGTCCGTACGGCTACTTCATCAACGCCGCCGGTGGCAGTTTCTTCAACGAAGATCGCACCGAGTGCGCCCTCGACACACCTGAGGCGATCGCTGGAGTGACGCAGCTGGCGGCCGTCTTCCAAGGTGGCATCGCAGTGCCGTACGGCGAAGCCGCTGACCCACCCTGGAAGGCTGGCACGGTCGGGATGACCATGACCGGCCGTTGGGCCACGCCAGGCGCCCGCTCCGATGCACCGTTCAACTGGGACGTCGTCCAGCTTCCCGTCGGCCCGGGCGGCACACAGGGCAACTGGCTGTTCTGGGGCGCCTACGTCGTCAACGTCGACACCGAGAACCCGCAAGCAGCGTGGGATCTCGTCAAGGCGCTGACCGAGGCCGACACGCAGGCGACGATCAGCGAGCTCGGGGCCAACATCCCGAGCCGTCGCAGCGACGCCGCGATCGACGCCTTCCTCGGCTTCACCCCGCCCGAGAACAACCAGGCGTTCATCGATGGCCTGGCCGACTCGCCCACCGCCGAGGGTCCGCTGTGGGCCGGTAGCTGGCCCGAGTACGACGCTGCGATGGGCACTGCCATCGGAGCGGTCGTCAACGGCGAGCGTACGATCGAGGACTACGCAGCGAACATCTGCGCGGAGACCGCGGTCGCCTTCGGCGGCTGATCTCCCGATCAGCTACTGAATCAGCGGGTCGGGGCCGAGCACCAGCTCGGCCCCGACCCAACCGATCTGTGTACCGGCTCCGGCCGTGCACACCACCGACTTATTGACCTCTGGGGGGACTCGTGTCGGAGACCAAGACCGTCGACGATGTCATCGACAGCTCGGAAAGCCGGCCTCGCCGACGGGGACTACCGAGACTCGAATTCGCGTCGAGACTCAAACTGCTGTCGGTCTGGCATCTGCTCGGCGCCGCCGCCAGCGTGATCGGCCTCCTGCTCGCCCGCCGAGGTGGCGCCGACGAGCTGCCGTGGATGCCGCGCTACGCACTCCAGGGTTTCTTCAGCTTCGCCTTCGTCGGACACATCGCCAGCGCCTACGGCGTCTCGGCCCGAACACGCTGGGCCCGCCCGGCATCGCTCGCCGTCAACTATCTGGTGACCCTGATCGCCGCCTCGGCGACGCTACACCTGTTCAATGCCTACCAGGCGATCGGTGATCTCGGCGAGGGGCTCTACAAGGCGTTCATCCCGTTCCTCGTGATCTGCGTCGGGCTGTTGTGGGTCTTGATCGCCGGCCAGTTGCTCGCCAACCACCCGACTGCCGTCGGTCCGACCAACCTCCGCAGAGCCGGCTGGGGCCTGGCGGCGCTGGCCGGCGTGTGGTTCGTCATCAAGGCCGACCCGAGCGGCATGATCGCGTCGATCGGCGACAACATCACCCGGCCACTCACCTTGGGCGCACTGGCGCTCACGGTGGGGGCCGCGCTCGCCACTCGTTTGATGTGGTCGCGTGCGGCCGCCAAGCATTTCGGCACCAAGGCCAGCACCGAGGAAGCGCTGAGCGGGCTCGCCTTCCTGTCGCCGAACCTGCTCGGCTTCATGGTCTTCTTCGCCTTTCCGCTGTTGTTCTCGCTGTGGGTGAGCTTCTTCGACTGGGACACCACCAACACCACCCGCGACTTCATCGGCTTCAGCAATTACATCCAGGCGCTCTCACTCGACTTCTCGAGCGCGCCGGAGGCCAGCGCAGGCACCGAGGTATTGAAGTCGGGCTACCAGGTGCTCATGAACATGGACTGGTTCGGCCAGCACTGGGTGCTCGGAGCCCGCGACATCGAGTTCTGGTTGTCGCTCCGCAACATCACGGTCTTCCTGATGCTCGCCGTGCCGCTGGCGGTGCTCCCGGCGCTCGTGCTGTCGAGCATCCTCGCCTCCCGCCTGCCCGGCATGAAGGTCTTCAGGGCGATCTACTTCATTCCGTCGGTCGCCGGCGTGATCGGCGTGGCGATCGTGTGGGGCCAGATGTTCGACTCCACGATCGGGTGGATCAACTATCTGATGGACCTGGTCGGGCTGTCCGAGGCCGGGGCCGGTCAAGGATGGCTGACCGATCGCAGTACCGCCTTGCTGTCGATGGTGATCGTGTTCGGCTGGATGAACTTCGGCTTCAACACCGTGCTGTACCTCGCCGGTCATCAAGGGATTCCCAAGGAGCTCTACGAGGCCGCCGAGATCGACGGTGCCAACCCCTGGCAGATATTCCGGCGGATCACGGTGCCGCAGCTCCGCAACACCACGTTCTACGTGTTGATCACGACCTCGATCCTGGCGCTGCAGCTGTTCGACATCGTGTGGATCCTCGCCCGGCCGCTGCCGGGTGGGCCGAACAACGCGACCCAGACACCGGTGCTCACCCTGTACAACGAGGCGTTCACCAACAACCGTCAGGGCTACGCATCGGCACTCGCCTGGGTGTTGTTCATCATCATCTTCGGATTCACGTCGCTGCAGTTCCGACAACAACGTGACGCCGCCACCTCGGGAGGTCTGTCATGAGCGTCCGACGCAAGGGTCCACGTGCCACTGCCGTTCGGGTGTTGACCTACTTCGTCCTGGTTGCGGTCGCGGCGATCGTGGTGTTCCCGTTCGTCGTGGCGGTCGCGACGTCGACCAAGAACAGCCAGGACGTCTTCAAATACCCGCCGACCCTGATCCCCCGCGAGAACCAAACGGTCGAGGCGGCCAAGGTCGGCCTCGATGGCGATCCGCTTCCGCTCTACTCGTTCCCCGACACGGATGCCAGCTTCGCGCTGGTCGACAACAACGTGTCGGTGGCCGAATTCCGACCGCTCGACGATCCCGAGCGGATCATCCGGCGTGAGGTGGGTGATGGTGAAGACACCGGCGAGACGGTCACGATCGATGGCGAGGAGGAGAAGCTGTTCCTGATCGATGTCGACGGGGCGACGGTCGAGGCGTATCGATCGCGACTCACGTCAGGCGGCTTGTTCGTCGACGTCGCAGACCCATCCGATGCTCGCGTCGAGCTCGTGAACGTCGTCGAACCGAAGACCCAGTTCGGCCCGCGACTCGAGAACTTCAAAGAGGTCGTGGTCGACAAGGACATCGGCCGTTCGCTGACCAACACGGTGCTCGTCACGATCATGGTCGTGACCGGTCAGATCCTGACCTCGATCCTCGGTGGTTACGCGTTCGCCCGGATCGACTTCAAGGGCCGCGACAAGCTGTTCCTGCTGTACCTCGGTTCGGTGATGGTCCCGTTCGTGGTGTTGATCATCCCGCTGTTCCAACTGATGTTGCAGGTCGGCTGGCTGGACAATCTTGCAGCGCTGATCATCCCGTTCACCTTCACCGCCTATGGAACGTTCCTGATGCGCCAGTTCTTCGTGGCGATCCCGAAGGAGATCGAGGAGGCGGCTTTGCTCGACAACGCGTCGAGGTCGACGATCCTCTGGAAGATCATGGTGCCGCTCGCTCGACCGGCGATCGCCACGCTCGCTACGTTCGGGTTCCTGTACGCCTGGAACTCGTTCTTCTGGCCATTGGTCATCATCAACTCTGGTAATCCGGACGGCCGCGTCCTGTCGCTCGCCCTGTCGACGCTGGGCGGCCGTGGGGCCACTGACATCAACCTGGTGTTCGCCGGTGCGGTGATCGCCATGACGCCGCCGATCCTCGTCTTCCTGTTCGCCCAGCGTTACTTCGTCGAGAACTCCGCCTCCAGCGGTCTCAAGTAAAGGATTCACCCATGTCAGTAGTGAGCTTCAGCTCCGTTTCCAAGCAGTACAAGGGTGATGGCCCGCTGGCGGTCGACTCGCTCGATCTCGTCATCGAGGACGGCGAGTTCATGGTGCTCGTCGGCCCGTCGGGTTGCGGGAAGTCGACGGCACTCCGCATGATCGCTGGATTGGAGGAGGTCAGCAGCGGCGAGCTGGCGATCGGTGACCGGGTCGTCAACGATGTGCCACCCGGCGACCGCGATATCGCGATGGTGTTCCAGAACTACGCCCTGTACCCGCACATGACGGTCCGCTCGAACATCGGTTTCGCACTCGAGGTCGCCAAGGTGCCCAAGGCCGAGATCAAGTCGCGCACCGAGGACGCCGCCGAGATGCTCGGTCTGACCGAGTACCTCGACCGGCTTCCCAAAGCACTTTCGGGTGGTCAACGCCAGCGGGTCGCGATGGGCCGCGCGATCGTGCGCAGCCCCCAGGTGTTCCTGATGGACGAGCCGCTGTCGAACCTCGACGCCAAGCTGCGCGTCCAGATGCGATCGGAGATCATCCACATCCAGAAGAAGCTCGGCACCACGATGGTGTACGTCACCCACGACCAGATCGAGGCGATGACGATGGGTCACCGCGTGGCGGTGATGCGCAAGGGCCTGCTGCAGCAGGTCGCGCCGCCCCAAGAGCTGTATCACCGGCCCGCCAACCTGTTCGTGGCTGCGTTCATCGGCAGCCCGGCGATGAACTTGCTCAACGCGTCGCTCGGTGGCAGCCCGGAGCGCCCGACGGTGACGTTCGCCGACCACACCCTCGCCATCGATCCGAGGGCGATCGAACGCTATCCGCGGCTGCCCGAGCGAATCGGCTCCTCGGTGATCGTGGGGTTTCGCCCGGAGCATTTCGTGATGGATGGCGATGCAGACCTGCCGGAGGACCAGAAGCTCACGATCGGGGTCGATCTGGCCGAGGCGATGGGCGCCGAGGTGCACGTGCATGCCCACGTCGACCTACCACCCGTCGAGATCGAGGGGGCGCCGGTGGCGGCCGAAGAGGGCGAAGAGGAACTGGAGACGTCGAGAACGAACATCATCGCCCGCGTCGAGGGCATCCACACCGTGCGTGAGGACGAGGACGTCCGGCTCGCGGTGAAGACCCATCTCGCCCACTTCTTCGATCCGGCCACGGGCGATCCACTTCGGTGACGACGCACATCTCACCCTCTACGACCCACGACACCACCGATCAAACGGCAATGGAACGTTCCCATCACACCCGCGTCGACCCCTTGTTGGGCACTGTCGTACACGTCGTCGGCACGCGACAGAAACGGCCGAACCTGCCGTCGACGGGCTGCCCGTTCTGCGTCGGCGGGCTCGAGGCGCCCGACCCCTACGACGTCCGGTGGTTCGAGAACCGCTGGCCGGCGATGGAGGGGGACCGTTGCGAGGTCGTGCTGTACACCCCGCAGCACGATGCATCGTTCTGGTCGCTCGGTCTCGATGGCGCCCGCAAGGTCGTCGACCTCTGGGCCGACCGTACCGACCAACTCGGAGCTCGCGACGACGTCGACTACGTGCTGGTGTTCGAGAACCGGGGCGCCGAGGTCGGGGCGACGATCGCCCACCCGCACGGCCAGATCTACGCCTACGACCACGTGCCCGCCCGCCAGGCGCGACGGCTCGCCGCCGGATGGCATCCGGATTGCGACGGCATCGAGCGGATCGTCGCCGATCACGGCCCATGGTTTGCTGCCGTGCCGTACGCGCCGACGTTCCCGCTCGCGGTCGAAGTGGCGCCGCGCCGCCGTCTCACCGATCTGCCGTCGATGACCGACGACGACCGCGACGGACTGGCCGCGATATTGGTCGACGTGCTGGCGCGTTTCGATCGGTTGTACGACCAGCCGATCCCGTACATGATGTGGCTCAACCAGCGCCCGACGGTCACCGGTGGTTACGACGACGCCTGGTTCAACATCGAGATCGTGTCACCGTGGCGCTCGGCCGGTGTGCAGCGCTTCATCGCCGCCGCCGAAGTGGCCTGTGAGGAATACTTCAACCCCGTCATCCCCGAAGACGTCGCTGCTCGGATCCGCGAGCTCGGCTGACCGACCAAGGAGCTCGCCATGGACCCCAAGCAGTTCTCGCTGTACGGGAACAAGATCACGCCCGCCCAGGACCGCAAGGCGCTCGAATGGCAGCAGATGTTCGTCAAGCAGTTCGACTACGACCCGAACGAGCAGTACGAACTGAGCGTCCACGACAATCCCCAGCTCGGCGAAATGCTCGGCATCCGCGACATCCGCCGCGACGCCGACGGCGATCCGATCGATCGCGACAACGGCGTCGTGATCTCGACGATCCGGATGGGATACGGCCACTACCGGATCGCGATGGCCGGGGCGTCCGCTGCTCGGGCGATGGGACGTACGCCGTACTGGCTCGACCTGCTGGCGATTCCCGGTATCACCCAGGATGCGATCAACTGGTGGAACACCAACTACAGCAAGTACTCGCGGGTGTCGCAGCGCAGCTCACTGTTCGACAAGTACGTCTGGGAGTCGGTGACCTCGGGCGACAAGACGTTGCCCGGCCTCAACTGGCTGCTCAACAACCAGGCGATGGGATGGCCGTGGCGGTTCCTCAAGGCGAATGCCCGCGACTATCGCAAGAGCGAACTGTTCGCCAACCTGCACCACGCGATGCCGTCCGACATGCCGATCCTGACGGCCCACATGTGGAACTGCATGGGAGCGGTCGCTGGCGGCATGACGAACGTCGTCGACATGATGTTCGACAACTGGCCGATGGCGTTCCAGCTCACCGAGGGCGCCACCCACGCCGTGCAGTCGCCGTCGGGCTACTACGGCTTCCGGATCATGAACCAGTTCGACGAGGACGACAGGATCCTCAACCCGACCCCTGCGGACGCGATCGAGTACGTCGGTCATCACGTCGACCACGAGTTGGTCGAGTACATCGAGGTCGACTGCGCTGCGCGCCTGCGGCGGATGGCGAACGGTGAACCGCGCCGTTTCGTGCTCACGATGGGTGGTGCCGGAGCACAGCGCGAACTGTTCAAGGCGATCATCGACCATTGCCGTCCGATGATCGACCGCGACGAGCTCACGCTGTTCGTGAACCTGGGTGATCACGCGGACAACTGGGAGTGGCTGAAGGCCGAGCTCGGACCGGCGGCGGCGTCGGTGCAAACACACCTCACGTGGGACGACGCCCGCGGATTCGTCGACGGGATCCGGGAGGGAGAGGCGCGCGGGCTGCACGTGTTCCTGTTCGACAACACGTTCCACGGGGTCTACGCGACCAACTACCTGATGCGGGTCAGCGATGTGTTGATCACCAAACCATCGGAGTTGGCGTTCTACCCGATCCCCAAGATCTTCAACGCCCGGGTCGGTGCCCACGAAGCATGGGGTGCGATCCGCAGTGCCGAGTTGGGAGACGGAACGATCGAGATGCGCACGATCCCGCGCACGCTGCAGGCGATCGACCTGATCACCCGGGAGACCGATCTGCTCGAGATGTTCTGCGATTCGATCGTCAGGAACAAGCAGATCGGGATCTACGACGGCGCCTACAAGTGTGTCGCCCTCGCCACCGGCACGACGTGGGAGCGTTCGCCGACCGGCAACACCGTCGATCGCGGCAGCTGAGCTGCGGGACCCTGCGATGCTGCCCGTGATCGGGGAGATCCGGCCGTGGGCCGATCCCGCTCAGGTCCAGATCAATCGACTGCCGGCGCATGTGCCGCTGTCGGGGTTCGAGCGCCGCTCGCTGGACGGTCGCTGGTCGCTCGAGATGTTCGAGCATCCCGATCGGGTGCCGGCGGCCGCGTTGCGAGGCGAGCGGTCTGCCGGCGTGACCGTCGACGTGCCCGGCAACTGGACGATGCAGGAGCTCGGCGGGTTCGTCGACCTGCCGCACTACACGAACGTCCAGATGCCGTTCCCGGGCCCACCGCCGCAGCTTCCCGAGCGCAACGCCACCGGTCTCTACCGTCGATCGTTCACGATCTCGGCGGGATGGATCAGGCGTCGTACCGTGCTGCACGTCGCGGGGGCCGAGAGCGTCCATGCCGTGTACGTCAACGGACGCTTCGTCGGCTACGGCACCGACAGTCGGTTGCCGAGCGAGTACGACCTCGACCGCTTCGTGGTCCGCGGTCGCAACGAGTTGGCGATCGTGGTGGTTCGGTACAGCGCCCAGAGCTACGTCGAGGATCAGGACCAGTGGTGGATGGCCGGCCTGCACCGCTCGGTGTGGCTGGAGTCGCGACCGAGCGTGCACATCGCTGATCTTCCCGTGAGGACCGCCTACGACCCGGCGACCGGTGCCGGGACGGTCGAGGCGACGGCCAAGATCGACGTCGACCGTGCGCCCGAGGCCGGTTGGACGGTGCGGGCCACGCTGCGCGACCCATCGGGGCGTCAGGTCGGTCGGGTGCTCAGCGGCGAGGTGCGTCACGAAGCAGCGCGGCCCTACTTCTTCGAGGGGTTCCAGGTCACCGGTCGATGGGAGCTGCGCCGGGCCAGACCCTGGAGCGCAGAGACCCCCCACCGCTACTCGCTCACGGTCGAGCTGGTCGACCCCAGGGGCCGTGTGCATCAGATCGAGATCCAGCACGTCGGAATCCGCAGCGTCGAGGTCCGTGACCGTCAGTTGCTGGTGAACGGTCGACCGATCTGGGTGTTCGGAGTCAATCGTCACGATCATCACCCCGACCGCGGCAAGGCGGTCAGCGATGACGACATGCGGGCGGACCTGCAGGTCATGCGGGCCCACAACATCACGGCGATCCGCACGTCGCACTATCCCAACGACAGCAAGTTCTACGACCTGTGTGACGAGCTCGGGTTCTACGTGATCGACGAGGCCAACATCGAGAGCCACGCCTACAACACGAGCCTCTGCGATGACCCGACCTACCGGGCCACGTGGCTGGAGCGTGGCGCACGGATGGTCCAGCGCGATCGAAACCACCCGTGCGTCATCTCGTGGAGCCTCGGCAACGAGAGCGGCCACGGTGTCAACCACGATGCGCTCGCCGGCTGGATCAGAGCCGCAGACCCCTCGCTGCCGATCCACTTCGAGGGCGAGATCCTCCACCGCGGCTGGGTCGAGGAAGATCCGCCCGTCGGGGACATCGTCTGCCCGATGTACCCGACGATCGAGTCGATTCGCGAGTACGGCACGTCAGGCCGAGGATCGCGTCCGTTGATCATGAGCGAGTACAGCCATGCGATGGGCAACAGCAACGGCTCGCTGGCCGACTACTGGGATGCCATTACGTCGACGCCGGGGCTGCAGGGTGGCTTCATCTGGGAGTGGAAGGATCAAGCGCTCCGGCAGCGACTGCCGGACGGCCGGGTACGGCTCGCCTACGGCGGTCAGTTCGGTGACACCCCGAACGACGGCAACTTCGTCGCGGACGGCCTGGTGTCGGCCGAGCTCGAACCACACCCGGCGATGCGCGAGCTGGCGTGGGTGTATCGGCCGGTGACCGTGGCACGCGCCCGGGGCGGGCTACTGATCGAGAACCGTCAGTCGTTCACCGACGTCCGTTGGCTGCGTGCGACGTGGGAGCTGCTGGTCGAGGGAGAAACGGTCGAGCACGGCACCCTTCGCGTGCCGACCATCGAACCGGGCGCGACCGTGACCGTGGCGCTGCCGTGCGATCCACCCGACACGACTGGCGAGGTCGAGCTCAGTGTGCGCTGGGAGACGCGGCGACCGACGTGGTTCGCGCCGGCCGGTCACCTCGTCGCCTGGGATCAAGTCGCGCTCGGCCGACGTCGTCGCTCCCCCCGGGTGCCGAGGCGGGCGTCGATCGCCCCTCGGGCGCTGGTCACGCCGCGCCTCAACCTGTGGCGAGCGGCGACCGACAACGACGGCTTCAAGTTGATGCCCGATCGCCAGCGTCGACGGGCTGTGAGGGTCGCCCTCCACGACTGGCGGGCGGCCGGTCTCGATCGGCTCGACCCCGAGTCGCTCGTCGACCATCACGTCACGGTCGAAGGTGACGAGGCCGGCACAACGTATCGACACGTCGTCGAGGTACCCGAATCTCTGGCCGACCTACCCAGGGTCGGCGTGTGGTTCGCGTTGCCGCCGAGATTCGACACGCTGCGCTGGTACGGCCGCGGCCCCCACGAGAACTACCCCGACCGAAATCGTTCGGCGATGCTGGGGATCTGGAGTTCGGCTCCGGACGAATCGCCGTATCTCGTGCCACAGGAGTTCGGTCTGAGGACCGACTGTCGCTGGTTCGAGGCGTCCGACAAGGCCTCGAGTGAGGTCCTACGGATCGATGTGCTGCAGCCAGGGGCGATGCACGTCTCGGCGACACATCACACCGGCAGCGACCTCTTCGAGGCAACCACGGCGACCGAACTGCAGCGCCGCGACGGTCTCGTCGTGTGCCTCGACGTGGCCCATCGTGGGCTCGGCACGGCGAGCTGTGGGCCCGACGTGCTGCCCTCGTACCGGCTCGCCGCCGGGCGATACGAGTTCGCCTATCGTGTCTGCCTGCTGAGCTGATCAGGACAGGCGGTCGACCACGTTCTGCGTGACGCGTCCGACCTGACGGTCGCCGAGCCCGAAGATCCAGTCGGTGCTCCCGACGGTGACCACCTGGCCCGTGCCTGGGCCGAGCGGTCGGCCGGCCATCATCACTGCGTTGCCATGACGCGCCTTCGCCAGCGCGTCCGGCCCGCCTCCGAAAGCCCGTTCGGCGACGAATTCGAGGTCGCCCTGGTCGTCGAGCGCGGCGATCGACGCCGGGTACTCGCCCATCGCGAGATTGCTGGCCGGCGTGACACCGACGATCTCGACGTCGTTCGGATCGGGGAGCAACGGATCGCGGACGAGCACCGGGAGGTTGATGTCGTCGAACGTGAACCGCGTCCCGACCGTCTCGTACCCCACGACGCCGTCGTCGCCACCGAGCACGTCGCCGTATCGCAGGCCCGTCCCGGCGAGCATCCAGTGGTCGTCGCGGTACACCATGAACCCGCCGACCCCCCTCGGCGTCGCCTGGCCGAACCGGGCGTACAACCCGTACATCGACGAGGCCCCCAGGAATCTGCTTTCGGGTCTGGCGACCAACGGATCGCACCACATCCCCGTCATCGCGGTCGGGTGGCGAGCGGCGATGGGGTCATCGAGGTGGGCGCGGTACTTATGGCACACCATCGAGGCACCGTCGTCGACGAGGCGGACCTGCCAGAACATCGTGTTGCCGGAGAACGAGGCGTAGTTGCCGCCGCTCGCCACGAAACGCTCGAGGGCGTCGCGCTGCGGACCCGACCAGTACTCGTCGTGGCCGGCGCCCACGACGAGGCGATAGCCGTCGGTCAGACCCTCGACGCGTTCGAGGTCGCTCGACACGGCGAAGTCGAGCTCGATCCCGGCCCGTTCCGCCCATTCGGCGAAGCGGCGGTCGTAGGTGAACCATCCGGCGGAGCCCATGTAGCCCGGATATCCGTGTGCGTACCGGTACCGCTGGTACACCTCGCCGTCGACGTCGGGCTCCTCGCCCCGCCGGCGGGGCCGTGCTTTCCGATCGTCGCGCTCGGTCGCGGGTCGCGTCAGCATCCCACGTCCGAACGGTCGCCGGAACGAGACCTGGTGGCCGCCGGTGTACAGGCTGCGACCGCCCCAGTCGTTGTATGCGTTCCACGTGTTGGTCGCCAGCACGAACAACGCCGAACCCGTCGGCGTCGACGAGCGGACGACGAAACATGCGTGGGCGACCCGGCGTTCGGGTGGCCCGTCGCCGGCGATCAGCTCGACCAGGTAGAACCCGCTGCGCCAGGTCGGATCGATGTCGAACTCGACGTTGGCGACCCATCCGCAACCGGTGGCGTCGGCGGTATCGGGGGTTGGCTGCTCGAGGCCACCGAGCGCGTTCGCCGACCAGACCGTCGTGCGGTCGGCGCCCCAGCGTGACACGGTGACGTCGAAGCTCGTCGCTGCGGTCGAGACGCACAGCCCGACGGTGTCGCCGGCGGCGTAGCTCAGCTGCTCGCAGTACCCCTCGATCGCGTCGTAGTGCGTGATGTCATCAGCCATCGCCACTGTCTACTTCGTCGTGCCCGGGCCCGGAGTGCTCGGACGGACAGACGTTACGTCGACGGTCACCGGCGCGGTGCGTCGGTGGCGAACAGACCGGTCGGGTCGGCGAGCGCGCGCGACCCGACCGGTCTGGCCGACTGTGATGCTCAGAGGTTGAGCGTGATACAGATCGCGTACACCGTCGGCGAGTACTTGGTGGCGTCGACCGAGGCGCGCACGTCAGCGAACCAGCCCGTCGGATTGCCGGTCGGCGGCTCGGGGCGGGTCGACCGGGTGTTGATCGCGACACCGATCGGGTTCTCGACGCCGCCGGCGATGGCGACCATCCCCTTCGGACACACCGCGACCGCATTGCCGTTCGAGCCGTTGTTGAAGCCCGGCTTGATGATGATCTGCTCCGTGACGACTTCGACAGCGCTGATCGTGCCCCGGGAAACGATCACCGGCTCGTAGTAGCCGACGACGTCGGCGATCACGTCGACGGACCCGAACCGGTTGTAGAGCGACACCTTCCCCTGCGACGACAGCGCGACGTCAACCTTGTTCGGTGTCGGCGGCTGGCCCGGCACCCAGTTCAGATTCGACGTTCCCGGTCGATCCGCATCGCTGGGCCACAAGCTCAGGAAGCTGGCCTTGTTGCCGTTGACGGCGGTGACGTTCATCGCCACCCCGGTCGCCTTCAGGGGGATGTTGCACTGGCCGTTGAAACCGCGGACGGTGACCACTCGACTCGACCCCTCACCGAGCGTCGTGATTGTTCCGATCTTGGAAGCGGGGCGGGTGTCGAACAGTCGACATGGTGTGATCGACACGAACGAGGCAGGCTCGTTGGTGGCGGCACCCGAGGTCAACTGGGCTCCCGCAAGGCCGCCAACCAGGAGTGCAGCTGCAACTGCCAGGGCGTGGGTGCGTTTCATTTTGGTTCCTCTCAGGGACATATGGGTCACTCGCCAGTGTAAGAACCCAGACGTGGCTGTGTGTACTCAGATCTCCGACAAGAAATCAAACGCTCGTCAAGATTCTCAGCCCGGCCACTGGG
Organism: uncultured Acidimicrobiaceae bacterium; assembly: GCA_963701575.1. Taxonomy (GTDB): domain Bacteria; phylum Actinomycetota; class Acidimicrobiia; order Acidimicrobiales; family Ilumatobacteraceae; genus Ilumatobacter. The sequence goes on along the minus strand of CAVPAQ010000024.1, from coordinate 101,790 downwards.
CCGCTGGAACGACGGAGGCGCCCCTGGCCGGAGCACAGATCCAGACCTGGGGGCGATGTCCGTCGAAGTGGTACCGCTCGAGCACCGTTTGCCGGAATTGGGCCGCATCGGTGTTGCGCACCAGCGCAACGGCACATCCAGCGAAGCCGCCACCGGTCATACGGGCGCCGAGGCAGCCCGGCGCGGCGCCTGCGACCTCGACGATCGCGTCCAGCCCCGGACCCGAGACCTCGTAATCGTCACGCAAGCTGATGTGGCTCTCGATCATCAGGTGACCGAGCGTGGTGATGTCACCGCGATGCATGGCATCGACCGCGTCGAGGGTCCGGCGATTCTCGGTCACGACATGATGCGCCCGCCGGCGATCGACGGGGTCGACGAGCGTGGCGACCTGTTCGAGGGTCGCGTCGCGAAGGGCGGCCAACCCGAGCTCGCAGGCCGCGCGCTGGCACGACGCGCGGCGGGCTCCGTAGGCGGCGTCGGCGAGCACCCGCCTCGTGCCGGTGTCCATGATCGCGATGACGACGCCGTCGGGAAGCGGCGTCGGGGTCAGCGTCAGCGTCCGACAGTCCATCAGACTTGCGTGACCTGCGACCGCTCCGGCCGAGATGAACTGGTCCATGATGCCGCTGGGGAGCCCCACGACCTCGTTCTCGACCTGCTGCCCGAGGCGGGCGACGTCGATCGGCGACCACGTCGCGCCCGCCCGGGTGAGCAGCGCCGTGATCACGGCGACCTCGAGGGCGGCTGACGAGGAGAGGCTGGCCCCGGTGGGGATGTCGGTCGCGATCGTGGCCCGCCACCCACCCGTCGGCACACCCCGGTCGGCCAACAAGCTCACGACACCCGCGATGTGCAGTGCCCAACCTGCCGTCGATCGCGGGTCGGCGTCGGGTTCGATGACGACTGACCCGAACCCCTCTGATGCGATCTCGACCGACCCCGTGATCCGGTCGCCGACCGAGCTCATCGCCACGACCGTGTCGAACGGAAGCGCCATCGGGAGGGTGAATCCCTCGTTGTAGTCGGTGTGCTCGCCGATCAGGTTGACGCGACCGGGCGCGCGTACGGCAAGATCGGGCTCGCCCCACCGGGCCCGGTGGTCGGCGATGGCTCGCTCGGTTGCGGTCGGTTCGGGCACGAGACGAATGTACCGGTCGGTCACTCGCATGCGGATGGCGGGGTCCGCCGCTACCGTCTCGGTCGTGGACGTACGAATTGGTGTGACGCAGGCCCCCCGCGAGATCTCCTTGGAGGTCGACGACGCGGTGCGCGACGACCTCAAGACCCGTGTCGAAGCCGCGCTCAGCGGTGCGACCGACGTGTTGTGGATCACCGACAAGCGCGGGCGCGACGTCGGGGTGCCCGCGGCCAAGATCGCCTACGTCGAGGTCGGCTCGGCCGAGGGCGAACGTCGAATCGGATTCGGGGGCTGATGCCCTCCGGGGTCGACATTCCGATCCTCGACAGACGTCTGGTTTTCGTCACCGGCAAGGGCGGGGTCGGCAAGACCTCGATCGCTGGCGCCCTGGCGCACCTGGCGGCCCGGCGCGGCAAGCGCACGCTGGTGTGCGAGATGGACGACAAGGGCTCGTTGGCCGATGCCTTCGACGTCGGATCGCTCGACTTCGAGCCGCGCGAGGTCGAGCCCAATCTGTTCGCCATGACGATGAACACCGAGGACGCTCTGAAGGAGTACCTGCGGTTGTTCGTCAAGGTGCCCTTCATCGGACGGGTCGGTCCGCTCGCCCGGACGTTCGATTTCCTTGCTGATGCCGCCCCGGGTGTGCGGGAGATCCTCGTCGTCGGCAAGTTGTGCTACGAGGTTCGTGAGCGCCACTACGACATCGTGATCGTCGACGCCGAAGCGACCGGCCACATCGTCAGCCAGATCGGCGCACCGATGGTGATCCGGGAGATGGCCCAGGTCGGTCTGGTCAGGGATCAGACCGACTGGATGCTCCATGTGCTGCACGACCCTTCGATCACGGGTGTCGCCGTGGTCACGACCCCCGAGGAGATGCCCGTCACCGAGACGCTGGCCCTGCTCGAAAGTCTCGAACGCGACACGGGCGTGTCGCCGAGCGTTCTGGTGGCCAATCGGGTCCTGCCGAACCTGTTCGCGTCCAGGCAGCGGGTGGTTGCCGACCGGCTGTCCGACGTGACATCGCTGCTCGTCGACGGCGCTGGTGAGGGCGTCCGCTCCGTGCTCGAGGCGGCCCGAATCACCGATGTGCGCCGTCAGATCGGGGCGGGCCACCTCGACCGGCTGCGAGCCGAATCCGATCTACCGATCATCAGCGTGCCCGAGCTGTTCACCAGGGCCACCGGTCGCCGCGTCGTCACGCTCGTGGCCGACGCGCTCGACGAGGAGATGCACTGATGGCCGGGCGACGAGCGACCGACCGGGTCGACCTGCAGGCGCTGTTGGCTGCCAAGGAGATGGTCCTCGTGTGTGGCTCCGGTGGTGTCGGCAAGACCACGGTGGCCGCAGCGATGGCCGTGTCGGCGGTGACCGAGATCGGTGGCCGGGTCCTCGTGCTCACCGTCGATCCCGCCCGCCGACTCGCCGACGCGCTCGGCGTCGGTCACATCGGCAACGACGCCACGCTCGTGCCCGACTCGGCGTTCCTCGATGCCGGCGTCGAGCCGCGCGGTGAGCTGTGGGCGGCGATGCTCGACACCAAGGCCGGATGGGACGACCTCATCCGTCTGCATGCACCCGACGCCGAGATCCGCGAGGCGGTGCTGGCGAATTCGACCTACCAGAACGTGGCGAGCCGCTTCGTGCAGAGCCATGACTACCTGGCGATGGAACGGCTGCACGAGTTGCACGCGTCCGGCGAATACGACCTGATCATCGTCGACACGCCACCCTCGCGGAACGCGCTCGACATCCTCGATGCGCCGCGGCACATGAAAGAGTTCTTCCGGTCGTGGCTGCTCAGGTGGTTGACCGTGCCGTATCGGTCGCGGCTGTTCACCATGGCGTCGAAACCGTTCTACCAGATCGCCGATCGCATCCTCGGGTCTCGATTCCTTCAGGACATCGCCGAGTTCTTCATGCTGTTCCAGGCCATGGAGAAGGGCTTCGTCAGGCACGCCAACGAGGTCGAACGTCTCCTGGCCGATCCGCGCACCACCTTCGTCGTCGTGTCGACCTTGGAGGCCGCCCCCAGCTACGAGGCCACCTATCTGGCACGTGAGTTGGTGCGACGGCAGTACCACTTGGGCGCCATCATCGCGAACCGCGTGCTGCCGCCGTCGATGTCCGCCAAGGCATCGAGCGCGAGCGCGCGCAAGCTTGTCAAGGCCGCTGGGGGACCGTTGACCGCTCAGATCGCCGACGAGCTCGGCGCGCCGACGGAAACGGTTCGCGAGGTGTTGGTGGAGATCGGCACGAGGTTTCACGATGTGGCGGTCGTCGCGACCCGCGAAGCCGAGCGTCGATCCGAGCTGTCCGAGCTGTGTCAGCTGATGGTCGCGGCGCCGATGCTCGACCGCGATGTCAACGACGTCGCGGACCTGCTCGAACTCGCGGCACACTTCACGGAATGACCACTTCGATGACGCACCTTCCGGCGATCGGCGATCGGCGGCTCGCAGTCCGCGTCACGCCGGACGCACTGCGCCAGATCCGTGGTGGTAGCCCCTGGTTGTACGACGGCTCGATCGTCTCGGTCAGCCACGAGGGCGCGGCCGGTGATCTCGCTGTCGTGTTCGACGACGATCGGAAGTTCGCGGCGATCGGGCTGTGGGATCCCACCTCGCCGATCCGGATGAAGGTCTTGCACTGTGGCTCGCCGACCCAGATCGACGGCGCGTTCTGGCGCACCGTGCTCACGACGGCGTTCGACCGACGGGCGGCGCTCGCCGACGACGACGAAACCACGGCGTATCGCCTCGTGCACGGCGAGAACGACGGGCTTCCCGGTCTCGTGGTCGATCGGTACGACCAGACGCTGGTTGTCAAGCTCTACACGTCGGCGTGGTTTCCGCACCTGAGTGACGTGCTCGACACGCTCGTCGATCTGCTCGCGCCCGTGCGGATCGTGTTGCGGCTCAGTCGCAGCGTCGCGCAGGGCGAGACGTATGGGCTGTCCGACGGTGACACCGTGGTCGGGCCTCCTCCGACCGGCCCGGTGCTGTTCCGCGAGCGCGACCTCACGATGGAGGCCGACGTGGTGCACGGCCAGAAGACCGGGCACTTCCTCGACCAGCGCGACAACCGCGCGCTCGTGCGCAGCATGGCCGAGGGCGCGTCGGTACTCGACGTTTTCGCCAGCACCGGGGGTTTCTCGGTCGCGGCGGCGGCCGGGGGCGCGGCATCGGTGCACATGATCGACCAATCGGCTCCGGCTCTCGCCACCGCCAAGCAGAACATCGCCCACAACGAACGTCTCGCCCAGGTGCGGCGCTGCGCGGTGCACGCCACCGTCGGCGACGCCTTTCAGGTGCTCACCGAGTTGGCGAAGCGCAGCGAGCGGTTCGACATCGTCATCCTCGACCCTCCTTCGTTCGCGAGCAACCAGGCAGCGGTCCCGCGTGCGCTCGCCGCGTACGCCAGGCTGACCCGATTGGGTCTCGCCGTGGTGAAGCCGGGCGGGACCTTGATCCAGGCATCGTGTTCGAGTCGGGTGAGCACCGACGAGTTCGTGTCGACGGTGTTGAGTGCGGCCGCGTCGGCCGGTGCCGATGTGCACGAGACCCGTCGGACCGGCCACGCTGTCGATCACCCCATCGGCTTCGAGTACGGCGGCTACCTCAAGGCCGTCTACCTGTCGGTTCGAAGTGTGTCGGGCGCACCCCGAACGAATCCCGGTCGATGACGCCTCCGTCGTCGTGACGGCTCACGTCGTCGGGACGAAGAACCTGCGGATCAGCGGCTCGTAGTGCTCGAGCGGGGCGCTGACGTAGTCGGGGTCGAACGCGGTCTGGTCGTACTTGGCGCAGAACTCCTCGGTGTAGTCGTAGTACGGCGAGTCGGCGTAGCGATCCCGGGTGTTGCGGTCCATGCCGATGTGGTGCCAGAAGTAGTACCCCTGGAAGATGCCGTGATGCTCGACCATCCAGTGGTTGGCTTCTGATACGAACGGTTTGACGATCCCGGCGGCGATCGCCGGATGGTTGTACGGGGCCAGTGTGTCGCCGATGTCGTGCAGCAGGGCGCACAGCACGTACTCCTCGTCGCGTCCATCCTGCTCGGCCCGGGTCGCGGTCTGGAGCGAATGCTCCAGACGCGAGACGGGGAAGCCGCCGTGGTCGCGGGCGAGCATCCGCATCTGTTCGATGATGTTCTCGCCGGCCATCGCTTGCGTCGCAGGGAGCTGGCTCGCGATGAGTGCCCAGTCCTCCTGCGTCGACTCCTCGAACGTGGTGAACGTGGCTCGCAGATCTGTGTCGCTCATGCCGGTCATGGTAGGTCGATCGCGTGTGGTCGCAGGAGTTGGCGCCCGGATCGGTAAGACTCTGGAACCGATGCCGAAGCTCACCGAACTCGTCCGCGAGCAGACCACACTCGACCGTGACCAGTTGGCGCACCTCACCCGACTCGTCTCGGAGTGGGGCATGCTCGCCGACTTCTGCTTCGCCGACCTGCTCTTGTACGTGCCGACCTCCGACGACCGCTGGGTGGTCGCCGCTCAAGTGCGGCCGGCGACGGGCCAGACGATGTATCAAACCGACTGGGTCGGTTCGTGGGCGAACCCGACCGAGGCCACGTTGCTGCGCGAGGCGTTCCGGTCGGCCGAACCCAGTGAGGGCGAGATCACCGTCGAGGGCATCCCGGACGAGACCCGCATGCTCGCCATCCCGGTCATGTTCGACGGGCAACCGATCGCGGTGCTCACGAAAGAGTGGATCGAGTTGACGGGTCGTCGACCCGGCGAACTCGAGCGCGCCTATGGGACCGTGTTCGATCGCTTCGTGCAGATGATCTCGAACGGAGCATTTCCGTTTCCGCACCGGGTCGGCGATTCGAGTGCCGCGCCGCGAGTCGGAGACGGTGTGATGTGGCTCGACGAAAACGCAGAGGTCCAATACGTGTCGCCCAATGCCAACTCGGCGTTGCACCGCGTCGGCATCCAGGCCTCGGCGATCGGCATGCGCCTCGCCGAGCTGGGATTTCACGACGGCCCCGTCCGGCAGGCGTTCGAGCGCGGCGTGCCGGTGATCGAGGAGTTCGAGCAGGGCCCGGCGGTGACCCTCCTGTGCCGCTGCGTCCCGTTCCTCGACGGCAACCGCGTTTCGGGCGCGGTGCTGCTCCTGCGCGACGTCACCGAGCTGCGCAAGCGAGACCGGCTCTTGCTGAGCAAGGACGCCACGATTCGCGAGATCCACCACCGCGTCAAGAACAACCTGCAGACCATCTCGTCGTTGTTGCGACTGCAGGCCCGGCGGCTCACCCATCCCGAGGCGATCGCCGCGGTCGCCGAATCCGTGCGTCGGATCCGCACGATCGCCCTGGTGCACGAGGCACTCTCGCGCGAGCCCGGCGATGACGTCACCTTCCTCGAGATCGTCCGGCCGCTCTTGCGGTTGGCCGAGGAGGGTCTGCAGTCCGCGGACAGGCCGGTCCGCTTCTCGGTCCAGGGCGACGGGGGCCGGATCCCGGCGGCGATCGCGACGCCGCTGTCGGTCGTGCTGACCGAGTTGCTCCAGAATGCCGTCGATCACGGGTTCCCCGAGGGCTCGGGTGGCGGTTCGGTCATGGTCCACCTCGAGAACACCGGTTCGGAGCTACGTCTGTCGGTCGTCGACGATGGTCGCGGCGTCGACGGTAGCTTCCGGCTCGAAGAGCCGACCGGGCTCGGCCTCTCGATCGTGCGGACACTGGTGACGACCGAACTGAACGGCCGGATCGTCATGTATCCACTGACGATCGACGCGGCCGAACGGGTGGGTCTGGAGATATCCGGATCGCCACGTGGCACCGTGGTCGAACTGGCCGTGCCGCTGTCCGAAGACTGATCGCGGCCGGCACGACGCCGTTCGTTCGAGCGGGCGACGAGAAATCCGTCACGTGATCGTAATATTCGGCGTGGCGGTGACACACTGACGTCCGTGCTCTCCGATTTCGTCTCGTGGCTGTCCGGCAGCCGACTTTCCGCGCCCTTCGTCGTCTTGACGACCGCCTTCGTGGCGTTCGTCGCCACACGGCTTTCGGCGTTCGTGATCCGTCGGGCGATCCGCCGCCTCGCCCGACGCAGCTCGGTTACGGCCCAACGTTCGGGCGCGGCGGCGAGCGGACTGTGGCGGGCGAGATCGAGCAGGGTCGAGGGCGAGTCGGGTGAGACCGGCGAGCAGCGCCGCCGCCAACGGATCGACGCCGCATCGCGCATGGTCAGCCATCTCGTCGCCTTGATGATCTGGGTCGTCGCGGGCATCGTCACGTTCCATCTGCTCGAGGTCGATCCGGCGTTCTTCTTGTCGAGCGCCGGATTCATCGGTGCCGCGCTGGCGATCGGCGGCCAGCACAAGGTGAACGACTATCTCAGCGGGCTCAGCGTGCATTTCGAGGACCGTTACGGCGTCGGCGACGAGATCGTCATCGACGTGGGATGGGCCGAGCCGGTGCAGGGAATCGTCGACCATGTCGGTCTCTTCAGTACCCGCGTGCGCGACCAGCGCAGCACGTTGCACTTCCCGAACCACGCGCTGACCAGTCTGCGGAACCTGTCGCAGGAAGCGGCCACATCGACGTTGCGTCTGCGAGTTCCCGATTCCTCGGACGCCGCGGAGGCCGCCGAGTTGCTGCGCGGTTTGGCCGGTACCGACGGTCTCACCGACGTCGTGTTCGTCGGCGACTTCGCGTCACGCGATCACTCGACCGGCGAGGTCGAGATCGATGTGGTCACGGGTCGCGCACTCGGCGATCGCGAACGCGATCGCTTGGTCGGACGTACCGAGCAAGCGCTGTTCGACAACAGCGTGGGCGGCTAGTGTCCTGTCAGGCTGATCCGTAGAGAAATATTGGTTGATCGGGAATTTCTCTGATTCGGTCGCGTTGTCCGGTGTTGTACGCCAACATCGGAGGGACGCCATGGCCAAGCGAGGACGACCGACCGTCGAGATCATCTTGACTGGGACCGAGCGACGACAGCTCGAGAGTTGGGCGCGCCGGCACTCGAGTGCGCAGGCGTTGGCGATGCGCTGCAAGATCATCTTGGCGTGTGCGGACCCGGGCCTGTCGCGTCAGCAGGTCGCGGATCGGGTCGGCTGCAACCCGGCGACGGTGACGAAGTGGCGGAAGCGGTTCGCCGAGCAGCGACTCGACGGACTGATCGACGAGCCAAGGCCCGGGGCGCAGCGGACGATCTCCGATGAGACCGTCGAGCAGGTCGTGATCGACACCTTGGAGTCGACGCCCAAGGACGCCACGCATTGGTCGACGCGGTCGATGGCCGAACGCCATGGGATCTCGCATCAGACGGTGGCCGAGATCTGGCGGGCGTTCGGATTGAAGCCGTGGGAGATCGACGAGTTCAAGATCTCCCCCGACCCGCAACTCGTGGCCAAGATCCGTGACATCGTCGGGTTGTACATGAACCCGCCCGTCAACGCGGCGGTGTTCGCCGTCGACGAGAAGCCCCAGATCCAGGCGTTGAACCGGACCGCACCGATGCTGCCGATGATGCCCACCACCGCACAACGACGCAGTCATGACTACAAACGCAACGGCACCATCGATCTGTTCGCGGCGCTCGACATCGCGTCGGGCAAGGTCATCCACGACCTCCGCCCGAACCACACGTCGGCCCAGTTCATCAAGTTCCTCAACAAGATCAACCGCGAAGTGCCCGACCACCTCGACGTGCACGTCATCTTGGACAACCTGTCGACCCACAAGACCCCGGCCGTCCACAAGTGGCTGCTGCGGCACCGCCGGTTCCACTTCCACTTCACCCCGACCTACGGATCGTGGATGAACCTCGTCGAACGCTGGTTCTCCGCACTCACCACCAAGAAGCTGCAACGCTCCGCCCACGACTCCGTCAACGCACTCGCCGCCGACATCATCGAATGGGTCGAACACTGGAACGAGAACCCGACCCCGTTCGTCTGGCACAAGACCGCCGACGAGATCCTCGAACGACTCGGCCGCTACTGCGCCGACCTCACCAACACCACATTCGTTGACGGATCAGCCTGACAGGACACTAGGTCGAGTTGCCCCAGCCGCTTCAGCCGGCTGCGCGAGCGGCGCGCATCGCAGCGGCGCGCTGACGTCGGATCGCCCGACGCTCTTCCTCGGACAGACCGCCCCAGATACCGGAATCCTGGTTCGTCTCGAGGGCGAAATCGAGGCAGTCGCCGGTTACTGCACACTCGGCACAGACCTGCTTGGCGTGATCGATGGAAACCAGAGCCTGGCCCGTGGTGCCGACCGGAAAGAACAGATCCGGATCGGTGTCCCGACAGAGCGCGTAATCCCGCCACGTGTCTTCTGCGACGGCAAGGGCGATCGTGGACGCGAGGTTCGACACGGAATGAACTCCTCGAAGATGAGACGGTGGCGGCCCTGGGGCCGACGAGCAGGGGATCAATGCTTCACGTCACCGATCGTGGAGATGAACGGGGGGTGAAGAGATAGTCCGGCTCGCACCGCCAACGTTAGGTTATGTCCGGACCGTTGGCAAGAAGATCAGATAGAACGTCGGTGGCCATCGGAAAATCAGATATCTGCTGGTCGGTCGCATGATGTCGAGCAATCGATCTGCCACGATCGTGCCATGACCGTAGTCATCGCCCATCGAGGCGCCTCGCGCGCCGAGCCCGAGAACACGATTCCCGCCTTCCGGCGAGCCGTCGAGCTCGGCGCGGACGGTATCGAGCTCGACGTGCGGCGGACCGCAGACGATGCCCTCGTCGTCCACCACGATGCAGCGCTCGCGGACGGCCGCGTGATCCGCCGCACGCCATCGGCCGAGCTGCCGGACCATGTGCCGTCGTTGTCGGCGGCGCTCGACGCCTGCGCCGGCGCGTTCGTCAATGTCGAAATCAAGAACGATCCATCGGATCCCGACTTCGATCCCTCGGATTGGGTCGCTCATCGCACGGTCATCGAACTCGCCGCGAGGGGCGCCGATCCGCGCTGGTTGGTGTCGATCTTTTCGGCTCCCCACCGTGGATGCGGTGCGCCGTGTGGCGCCGAACGTGCGAACCGCCTGGTTGGTCGTTGGCATCGGCCCGGACGAGGTGGCTGCGACCGCTGCCGCCGGACACGTGGCGATCCATCCTCACCATGTCGGTCTCGATGCCCACCTGGTCCGGTCGGCCCACGCCGCCGGGCTGGCCGTCAACACGTGGACCTGTGACGATCCGGACCGGATGCGCCACTTGATCGCATGGGGTGTCGACGGGATCTGCACGAATCTGCCGGACGTTGCGCTGGCGGTGCGCAACGAGTTGCTCGGCGGATGACCGGTCGTGAGCGGCTGGTCTGCTTGCGGGTGGCCGGGTCCGAGGCGTTGGTTCACTCGGCTCGAGCGGGGAACACGAGCTGCACGGCGTTCGGTACGTGATCGAACTCGAGTCGGTTGACCGAACCCAGGAAGTCGCCGTCCACCTGATACGGGAACGGCTCGGCATTCTCGACCACCATGTGGTCGACGTCGCGCCATTCGACCAGTTGCTCGCTCGCGGTCACGCCACCGCCTCGCAGCGCTGATCCCAGCCCGCGCAGGATGGGCATCACGCGCAGCGTGCGGAACGTCACGACCACGAGCGGACGATCGAGGGTGGCCGCCGGTGACAGATCGAGTCCACGGTTGCCGAGGTACGTGTATGGATTGGTGTTCAACACGATCGAGAAGTAGCCGTCCTCGACCCGACCGTGCTCGCCGGCGTCGAGCGAGAAGTGCGGATGGTGCCGGTCGTATCCGCGCAGCCAGGTGGTGAGTGCCGCCGAGATGAACAAGGGGTGTCCCAACCAGCGCTTCATCGACGCTCGTCGCTCGACGGACTGCACGACCGCTGCGTCGTAGCCGATACCTGTGTGAAAGCAGAAGAAGCGGCCGTTGACGCGACCGAGACCGATCGGTCTCATGTCGCCGGCGTCGATGCCGTTCGCCAGCAGGTCGGCGGCTGCGACCGGATCGTTCGGGAGCCCGATCGTGCGGGCGAACACGTTGGTCGAGCCGCCCGGCAATACCCCCAGGGCGGTATCGGTCCCGGCGATCCCGGTCGCCACCTCGTTCAGCGTGCCGTCGCCTCCGTAACCGATGACGACGTCGACGCCGCGTCGCGCTGCGTCGTGCGCGTAGCGAGTTGCGTGGCCTCGACGATTCGTCTCGACGACTTCGATGTCGTGCCCGCGCGCCAGCCGCCGATGCACGACGACCGTGTTGCGCGCCGTCACCGATGACGCGAACGAGTTCACCACGAGCATGATCCGCAAGGACGCGAACGGTAGCAGCGCGGGTGTGACGTGTGTCGAGCGACGCATCAAAGACACGCTCTGGCTTGGGCCGAGCCACTACCGATCGGTAGCTTGTGAATCTATGAACGTGACCGTGTGCGTGAAGCAGATTCCCGACCCGGCCCTGCCGGGCGAGCTGGATCCCTCGACCCACACGCTGAAGCGCGACGGGAAACTCATCCTCGATGAGTCCGACAGCTATGGCGTGGAAATGGCTCTCCAGCTGGTCGATGCGGCCGGCGGTGGGGAAGTGAGCATCATCTCGATGGCTCCGAACGGTGAAGTGTCGGGCATGCGCACCGCACTCGCCATGGGCGCCGCCAAGGGTGTGCTCGTGTCCGACCCGGAACTCAGCGGCTCCGATGCGTTGACGACGGCCAAAGTGCTCGCCGCTGCGGCCAGGAGGCTCGGCGACGCCGACCTGATCATCGCCGGCACCGAGTCGAGCGATGGCTACACCGGCACCGTGCCCGAGCAGATGGCCGAAGTGCTCGGCCTGCCGTCGGTGACCTTCGCCAAGAGCGTCGCCGTCGAGGGCGGCACCCTCAAGGTCAATCGCCAGAGCGAGAACGGCTATGACGAGGTCGAGTGCCCGATGCCTGCCGTGGTGAGCGTGACGGCCGGCGTCGTCGAGCCCCGCTATCCGAGCTTCAAGGGCATCATGGCAGCCAAGTCGAAGCCGGTCGAGACCGTCACGGCCGCTGACCTGGGAGTCGCACCCGTCGGTTGGGGTGGCGCCGATCAGCAGATCACCGGTGTCGAGCAGGCGCCCGCCCGCGAGGCCGGCGAGATCATCGAAGACGACGGCGAGGCGCACTTGAAGATCGTGGCGTTCCTCGAAAACCTCAAGGTCATCTGAGCGAAGCAGAGAACGGAGAATCGAATCATGGGTATCAACAACATCTGGGTCTTCGCTCAAGGCGCCGACGGAGCACCGTCGTCGAGCACGCTCGAACTGCTCAGCAAGGCTGCCTCGCTCGGTGGCACCGTGTCGGCGTTCGTCGTCGGCGACGGCGCTGCGCTGGCGAGCGCGCTCGGCGAGTACGGTGCCGCCAAGGTGTACTCCACCGGCGACCTCGGCGGCACGCTGCCCGGCGTGGCAGGTGCCGCAGCGATGCAGGCCGTGATCGGCGGGGGCGATTCGCCCGACCTGATCATGTTCCCGCAGAGCTATGAAGGCCGCGACGTGATGAGCCGGCTGTCGGTCAAGCTCGACCGCACAGTGCTCACCAACAACGTCGACATCGCCGTCGACGGCGATGCCGTCAAGGTCACGACGCCGGTGTTCGGTGGCGAGACGATGGTCACCACCACGTTCACGGGTTCCGGTCCGTTTCTGGCGGCGTTCCGTCCGAAGTCGTTCGAGGCCGCGGCGGGTGCTGCGGGCGCCGGCGAAGTCGTGGCCGCCCCGGTCCCTGATCTCGGTGCCGCCGGGAGTGCCAAGGTCACGGCGGTGCACGTCGAGGAGTCGACCGGTCCCAAACTCGATGAGGCCGGCATCGTGGTGTCCGGCGGCCGCGGCCTGGGCGACAAGGACAAGTTCGCGATGGTCGACGACCTCGCCAAGCTGCTCAAGGGTGCCGCCGGGGCATCGCGCGCGATCGTCGATGCCGGCTGGGTGCCGTACTCGATGCAGGTCGGCCAGACCGGCAAGGTCGTCAAGCCGAACGTCTACATCGCCTGCGGCATCTCCGGTGCCACACAGCACATGGTCGGCATGAAGGGCTCGAAGAACATCATTGCCATCAACAAGGACCAGGAGGCACCGATCTTCGGTGTCGCCGACCTCGGCATCGTGGGCGATGTCCACAAGGTGATGCCGAAGCTGATCGAGGCCCTGCAGGGCCGCTGACATCATCTGACGAGAAGTCCGCTCGACGGCCCGGCGCTTCGGCGGCGGGCCGTCGACGCGTCCACGTGGCACCGCTCGGGGCGGTCCGACCGGTGGATGACTGCGAACGTCAGCCCATGACGGTGCGGGTGTCGTGGAGCAGGGCGATCAGATCGTCCATCGTGGCGCGCAGTTCCGGGACGTCGGCGAGTCGCCGGGGTGTGAGCGGAACAACGTGGCGGGCGTTCTGCGACGGCGTCCGATCGGCCGTAACATTGTCATCATGGCGGCTCACGGACGGCTGATCGGTGGCGTCACCGGTCTGGTGATGCTGGTGCTCTCGGTGGTCGTCGGACGCTCCGGGTCGGCAGCGAACTCGTTCTCGTTCGCCCTGATCGGCGACGTGCCGTACACCGACGCCGACGTCGCATCGATGGGAGACCTCGTCGCCGACATCAACAACGATCCCGGTGTTCGGTTCGTCGCTCACGTCGGCGATATGAAGCCGGGCGGCCTCGCATGTTCCGATCAGGTGATGGCGGCGCGTTTCGACCTCTATCAGGGGTTTGACGATCCCTTCTGGTTCACGCCGGGCGACAACGACTGGACCGACTGCCACGCGGCGGCTCCTCCTTCCAACCCGCTGAATCGGCTCGCGGCGTTGCGCACGTTGTTCTATCCGATACCGACATCCACGACCGGCGGCTTCAAGATGGCGGTCACACCACAATCCGAGCCGTACGTCGAGAACGTGTGGTTCCACCGTGATTGCGTCACGTTCGGATCGATTCATCAGGTCGGTGCGCGCAACGGTCTCGATCCGTGGAGGAACGAGACACCGACGCAGAAGCGCAACCGCGAGAGCGAGGTGGCCGACCGCATCGCCGCCAACGTCGCGTGGATCGATCGCATCTTCGACCGGGCCGAATCTGCCGGCAGTGCTGGGGTCTTGCTGCTCATGCACGAGCGGCCCAACACGGGCGCCGGCTACGTCGACACACGCGACCGGATCGAGGCCAGGGCGCGGGCATTCGGCAAGCCGGTGGTCCTCGCTCACGGCAGCGAGCACGTGCAGGAGATCAAAGCCGGTTTCCTCGGTGTCGCCAACCTCACACGGTGGGGGACCACCGGCGGGAGCGGGGCCACCGAGAGCTGGTTGCGGGTGGGCGTCAACTGTTCGACGAATGCGGTGTTCAGTCAGAAAGTCGTCGTCACGGGGACGACCCCGACGACCACGACCGGACCGAAACCGCCCAGTGAGATCGCTCCGGCGATCGTCGAGGTCGGCCCGGCACGCGGCAACGCGATCGAGGTCCCCGTGCCGTAGCCGGTCCTGCGGCCAGGCGGCCGGAACGATCGGGCTCCGTCAGCCGGCCATGGTGAGGCCGCCGGACACACTGATCGTCTGACCGGTGATGAACGATGCGTCGTCGCTGGCGAGGAAGCAGATCACGCCGGGAAGGTCGTCGGGTTGCCCGATCCGCCCGAGCGGCACCGACCGCTCGAACGCCGCCCTGAGTTTGAGCGGGTTGCCGGCACCCTCGAGGAAGCCCGCGAACAGGTTGGTATCGGTCGGTCCCGGGCACACCACGTTGAGCGTGATGCCGTGGCGTGCGTGTTCTCGCGCGAGCGTCTTGGTGAGTCCGGTGATGCCGGCCTTGCAAGCCGCATAGACCGCCTCGCCCGACGACCCGACTCGCGCAGCGTCCGAGGCGACGTTGACGACGCGGCCACCGCCGCGCTCGACCATTCCCGGCAGCGCGGCGTAATGCATGTTGAGCACGCCGACCAGGTTGATGTCGATCAGGCGGCGCCATTCGTCTGGCACCGTCTCCAGGAACGGTTTGAAGATGTCCCATCCGGCGTTGTTGACGAGCACGTCGATCGGGCCCAACTCGGCTTCGACCTGGGCGATCGCCGCCCGCACGACGTCGAGTTCGGTGATGTCGCACTGCACGGCCAGGGCCCGCCCGCCCGCTGCCACGATGGCGTCGGCGGTCGATGCCGCCGTGCCGGCGTCACGATCGAGCACACCGACCACGGCCCCCTCGGCGGCGAACCGTCGCGCCGTCGCGCCGCCGATACCGCCCCCGGCGCCGGTGACGATCACGACACGTTCGATGAGTCCTCGCATGGCGGCGACAGTAGGCAATCCGTCCCGACTTCGGCGAACGGGGGCGGATAGCGTTCGGCGGCCGTGAGCCGCATCCTCGACACCGTCGCACCCCCGAGGATGGGGTCGGATTTCCGGTGGCTGCTGGCGTCGTCGTGGGTGAGCAACGTCGGCGATGGCATCGTGCTCGCGGCCGGGCCGCTGCTGGTCGCGTCACAGACCCGAGACCCGGTCCTGGTCGCCTTGGCGACGCTGTTGCAGCGTCTGCCGTGGCTGCTCTTCGGACTGCACGCCGGAGTGCTCGCGGATCGTCTCGATCGCCGGCTGATCATGGTCGTGGTCAATCTCGCTCGGGCCGGCGTGCTCGTGGTGCTGGCCTCGACGATCGTGACCGACGCGGTCAACGTCACCGTCGTGCTGGTGACGATGTTCGTGCTCGGTGCTGCCGAGACCTTCGTCGACACGACAGCGAGCACACTGCTGCCGATGGTGGTCGCCAAGGTCGACCTCGGTGTGGCGAACGCCCGCCTGATGTTCGGTGACATCACGCTCAATCGGCTGATGGGTCCGCCGATCGGCGCGCTGCTGTTCGCGGCGGGGATGTCGTTGCCGTTCGTCACGCAGGCCGTCTCGGTCGCGTTGGCGGCGATCCTGATCAGGCGCATGTCGGCGACCATGCCGACTCGGTCCGAAGCACATCCGCGCATGCGAACCGAGATCGCGGCGGGCATGCGGTGGCTGTGGAACCATCCCCCGATTCGCACACTCACGATGACGGTCATCCTGTTCAACATCACGTTCGGTGCCGCGATCTCGATCTTGGTGCTGTATTCGCTCGAACGTCTCGGGCTCGGGGCCCTCGGCTTCGGGCTGCTCACCACGTCGGCGGGACTCGGCGGGATCGTGGGTGCCTCGTCGTACGGCTGGCTGGAACGGCATCTCGGGCTCGGCAACATCATGCGGATCGGCCTGATCATCGAGACCGTCACCCATCTCACCCTCGCGCTCACCACCTCGGCGGCGGTCGCGATCGGGATCTTCTTCGTGTTCGGCGCCCACGAGGCGGCGTGGGGCACGACGGCGGCGACGATCCGTCAGCGTGCGGTGCCGACCGAATTCCAGGGTCGGGTGGCGAGCGTGTACCTCGTGGGGGTGCAGGGCAGCTTGGTGGTCGGAGCGGGACTCGGCGGGGTCATCGCCAGGACGTGGGGGATCACGGCGCCGTTCTGGTTCGCGTTCGTGGGATCGGGTGTGATCCTGGCCGGCATCTGGCGTCAGCTCGCCCAGATCGCCCACGTCGAACCAGTCGACACCTGATCGGCACCCTGGCCTGCGTGGTGAAGCGATCAGTTCCGGTCGGTGGCGTTGATCGCCCAGGCGAGGCCTTCGGCGGTGTCCTCGATCAGCAGCTGTAGCCGCCAGCCGCCTTCCGGCTCGTGGGCGTCCCACCGAAACCAGCGCAGATTGGCGAGCAGTTCCTCGATCTCGTCGTTGGTCGGTGGCCACTGCTCGTGCAGGTCACCGATCGCGCCCAGCAGCCACCACATCGAGAAGCGGCCGATCGCCATGCCGCGCCGCCGCCCATGGGCGGCCCCGCTCGCTCCGGCCCACGCGATCCGTGCCATCGCCTCCGAGGCAGGGATCTCGACCAACCGGGCCGAGCGAATACCCAACGCGCCGACCGCGTCGAGGCCGCTGCCCTCGACACAGGCAACCTCCGCCCGGCCCGTCGAAGCGGTTGTCCACGCCTCGATCAGCTGGCGCACCGCCAGCTCGGTGGCATCATCGTCGACCAACTTGCCGTTCCGGGTCGCGGTGGCCGTGTGCAGCTCGCCCGAGGTCGGAGGGTCGGGGTGTTCGGCTCCGGCATCGGTGTAGTTCGACACCGGGTAGTCGGGCTCCCAGACCTGGATCGCCGTTGGAATATCGAGCACCGGCGGCAGCTCGTCGAGCGAGCGCGGGTCGATGACCTCCCCGCGGATCGATCGTTCGTGGGCGACGAACAGGGTGATCGGTACGGGCGCAAGATGAGGAGCGAGCTCGTCCCACGTGTGCCGCACGGCGACCACCTCCGACAGCGGTCCGATGGTGAAGCGCCCGGCCTCGCCGTCGAGCACCGTCGCCGCCCATTCGGGTGGAGCGAGCAACGCCAGCCGGTATTCGGCCAGTGTCGCTGCCGGCCAGAGCTGACGCCCGGTCTCGCGCGTTGCGGCGAGGCACCGGTCGCGCAGCCGCAGCAGCCCCGCCCAGTCGTGTCCCGCGCACCGGTCGTCGATCAGCCGGACCAGCCCGTCGAGATCGACCGAGTGGATCAGCCCGTCGAGGCGCCCGTCGCCGGCCGGCTCAGTCACGACCGACCCCGCCCGGCGCCGGGTGCCGGCGCGACGACGGCATGTGGTGTCGACATGGGGCCATCAGACGAGTGGCCACGGGTAGCGGTGACCGTGCTCGTCATCGGGCAGCACACGTTCGGTGACCAGCATGGTCGCGCGGTGCTGCATGGCGACGATCTCGTCCTCGTCGAGCAGCGCCGCGATGTCGACGGGGATGCGTTCGACGAACGCGGCGACGCGCTCGAGCAGGTCGTCGGCGATGTCCTCGCCGCCGAACTCCCAGATGACGGTGCGGAGTTTGTAGGGCGAGCTGAAGCACAACCCGTTGTCGATCGCCCAGACGCGGTCGTGGGCCAGCAGGCAGTGGCCCGACTTGCGGTCGGTGTTGTTGGCCAGGATGTCCAGCACGGCGATGTGGCGACATTGGTCGTGGAGATGCTCGTGCTGCTCGAAGATCGTGAAGTAGTGCTCGCGGTGGTCGGCGTCGACGAACCACTGGTACGAGCCCTCTCCGAGCGGACCGTCACGGATCACGGTGGGCGGTACGACGCCGACCCCGAGATGCTCGCTCAGCAGGTATGCAGCCCGCTCGCGCCGGTGGAGACCGGGTTCGAAGTCCCACAACGGGCGTTCTCCTCGCACCGGTTTGTAGATCGCGCGCTGCTCGACATCGGCGACGCGCATCGTGACCAGGAAGGTTGCGTTCGAACTCCAGGGCATGCGCCCTTCGAGTTCGGGCTCGGCGTTCATCAAGAACGCGATCGGGTCGGGGATCTGCTCGGTCGCCAGCACGTTCAGTTCATGCGTGGGCATGCGTGACCGTCGGGATCGATCGGATGGGTGCACCACTGGCAGTCGGGTCGGCCGGCCGCCACCACCTTCGCAGCGTGTTCACAGAACGCTGCCGCCTGGGCGCGCGTGATGTAGAGGCGGATGTGGCCGTCGCGGCCCTCGATCTCTTCGCCCTCCTCGTCGTACGCTCCGACCTCCTCCAGTTGCACGATCATCCGGTCGGAACTGCGGTCGTATCCGAGGCCGATGGGTCCGAGTACGAAGGCCTCTTCGACGGGCAAGGCGAGCTCGAGCGCCCCTGCCATCGGGCGGTCTTCCGGTGGCGGCAGGTCGTTGAGTACGCGCTCGAGGTGCTGCAGGATCGCGGTGACCTGCTGCTTCTCGCACTTGACCGCAACCCGCTTGCGGCCGTGTCTGGCCTGCAGGAAGAAGATGCGGGCGCCCGGTTGACCGATCGCCCCGGTGGTGAACGCGTCAACGTCCTCGAATTCGTAGAAGACACTCATGCCCGCCCGCCTACGCCCCTCATGACGGCGTCAGCTCGGAGAGCGAGCCGCCCGTCGAGTTGACCGTCAGTGCGATCGGGCCGTCGGTCGACCAGGCGATCGCGCTGATCGAGCAGGTCGAGATCACGATCCGCTGGAACAAGTCGATATGGGTACCGAGCGCGTGCGCCATCGCTGCCTTGATCGGATCGGCGTGGCTGACGCACACGATGACACCACCTGGGTGCCGGGCGCGCAGACGGTCGAGCGCGCTGACGATGCGCACCTGCATCTCGGTGAAGCTCTCGCCGTCGGGGAACCGGAACGTCGAGGGCGCCTTCTGTACCGTGCGCCATTCGGGCAGCTTCATCAGCTTCTTCAGCTCGGCGCCGGTCCAGTCGCCGAAGTCGCATTCGAGCAGTCCACGATCGACTTTGGGTCGCAGGCCGATCGCCGAGCCGATCGGCGCCGCCGTCTCCCTCGCCCGTTCCAGAGGCGAACAATAGATGGCGTCGACGCGCGTGAGTTCCGCGATCCGTTGGCCGGCTCGCTCGGCCTGGGCAACACCTTGCTCCGCGAGGTGGAGCCCTGGGGCGCGGCCTGGCAGGAGGCGTCCGGTGGTGGGGGTTTGGCCGTGCCGCACGAGCAGCACGGTGGTCGGTCTCGGTGCGTTCGAATCGGTCTTCTTCGTCGCCATGTGACTCCCAACCTACTGTCGATCCTCATGACCCGCGATGCCGAGCACCTGATCGACCTCGAAGCCGAGGTGATCGAGTGCGTGGCCTGTCCACGACTGGTCGAATGGCGACAGCAGGTGGCGATCGACAAGCGGGCGTCGTACCGGGACGAGGTCTACTGGGGGCGTCCGATCCCTGGCTTCGGCGACCCGAATGCCCGGATCGTGGTGCTCGGGCTGGCGCCTGCAGCGCATGGCGCCAATCGCACCGGCAGGGTGTTCACCGGCGACCGCAGCGGTGACTGGCTGTTCCGGGCGATGTACCGCGCCGGGCTCGCCAATCAGCCCGAGTCGGTGTCGATCGACGACGGGATGCGGCTGACGGACGTCTGGGTCACCGCGGCCGTGAAGTGTGCGCCACCGGCGAACAAACCGTTGCCGTCCGAGCGCGATGCCTGCGCTCCGTTCCTGCGGCGTGAGTTCGAACTGCTGATCCGGGCTCAGGTGGTCGTGTGCCTGGGGGCGTTCGGCTACTCCGCCGCCTGTCGCCATTTCCAGGTGCGCCCGCGACCGAGTTTCGGGCACGGTGTGGTGGTCCCGTCGGAGGGTCGTCCGACCCTGTTGTGCTCGTATCACCCGAGTCAGCAGAACACGTTCACCGGCCGCCTGACCGAGCCGATGTTCGACGACGTGTTCGAGCGGGCGAAGGCGCTGATCAGCTAGCGATCAGTCGCAGGATCGCATCGGCGAACGACGCGTTCGACAGCGGGTTCGTGAGCGTCGCCTGGGCAGTGTCGACGGCTGCGTCACCGATACGGTCTCGGCGGCTCTCGTAGAGCGCCGACACGAGCGCCGGCGAGTACTCGGGGTGGCCTTGCACCGTCAGCATCCGCTCGCCGATCGCGAGCCCCGCGACGGGGCAGTAGTCGGAGGTGCTCCAGACCGTGGCCCCGGCCGGCACCTCGACGACCTGATCCTGGTGCGAGGCGAGCAGCGTGAGGGATTCTCCGTCGAGATAGGGCAGCGGCACCACGGTCTCGTATCGCTGGGCGCCGATACCCCAGCCGACGGCCGCCTTCTCGACTCGGCCGCCGAGTGCCTGGGCGACGAGTTGATGACCGAAACAGATGCCCACGAGCGGGCGTTCCTCGGCCAGCGCCGTCCGAACGATCTCCTCGCCGGTACGGATCCATTCGAGGTCCTCGTACACGGACGCCGGGCTGCCGCTGATGAGCCAGCCGTCGCAGTCATCGAGCGATTCGGGCGTCGCCCCTTCGTGAACCGGGACGTCGAGGATCTCGACCGTGCGGGGCGGAAACAGCTGCTGGTACAACCCGGCCATCGGGCCGGCCACGCGGAGCGCGGGAGCGGGGAGTTCTGCCATGCGGAGCAAACCGATGCGAATCACGCCGCCCATCATGCACGTTCTGCAGCGGAACGAAAACGCGGGCGTGTCGTTCATCGGAGGTTCGGGAGTGCGGCCCGGCGCTCGCAGCAACGACACGAGGTCCTCGCCGTCGGCAGAAACCGGTCGAGCTCGATCACCGCCGGATTCCGTCGGTCGCAGGGCTTCGCCGATAACCTCAACGCCCTGTGAGTCCCCGTCGTTGGTTTCTTCCCCTCGTTGTCGCCGTCAGCGTGCTGACCGCCTGCGGCGCCTCGGCGCCACCCGCCAAGGAACTCGCCGACGAGGTGATCGAGACGCTCGACGTCAGCGACTCGGTCAAGGAGTGCATGAAAGCCGAAGTCGCCGACTTCGGCCTCACCGCCGAACAGGCCACGGGCTTCAAGGACTTCGACGACGTCGCTGCGAAGGCCGACGGTGGCAACGAGTTGGCGCTGGCGATCATGGCCGACTTCCAGGCCGCGCTCGCCTCCTGCAACTGATCAACCGATCGTCACGGACCAGCGGCGGCCCGCATCGAGGCGTCGACGCGGTGGAACATCGGTCGGGCCAGGATGAAGAGCGACCCGACCACGACCGCAGATCCGACCGACACCCATTGGGCGCCCCATTGCTCTGCGACCATGCCGCCGATCAAGGCACCGACTGGCTTCATGCCCCAGCCGATGAACAGATAGGCGGTCATCATCCGCCCGAACACCTCGTCGGGCACCAGTCGCTGTCGAACGGTCGCGCTGACGATGTTCCAGGTCGGGTCGGAGATTCCGTTGATGACAGCCGCCACGAAGGCGATCGCGGCCAGCGTGCTCAGCCCGAACAAGAGCGCTCCCGCGCTGAAGCAGACGATGCTCAGTCGCATGCTCCATGAGTGGCTCGTACGCCGGATCAGGCCGGCGACGAGGAAGGACATCAGCACAGACGCAATCGCATCGACGCTGATCAGCATGCCGAACCCAACCCCGCCGAGACCGAACCGTTCGGTGACCAGCACGACGAACACCGCATTGCCGGCGGCGCCGACGAACGAGAACGTGGCGACGGTCAGCGCCAGCGGCCGCAGCACCGGATGGGCCCACACGTAGCGAAGTCCGACGGTCGTGCGCGTCCTGAACGTTGCCGTTTCGTCGGTCTGCTCGGGCTGATGATCGCCCGGCAGTCGAACGAGCATGCCGACGCTCACCAGCGCGGCGGCAGCCGAGGCTGTGAGTGGCAGTGCCGGGTCGACTTGGAACAACAGCGCGCCGAGCGGCGGACCGACGAAGCTGTTGCTGACCGTCTGGGTCGCCGACAGGCGGGCGTTGGCGACCTCGAGCCGGGGTGGGTCGACGAGGTCGCGGACGAGCGCGGGTAGCCCACCGTCGGTCATGACCTCGCTCGCTCCGATGAGGAACGAAGCGAGCATCAGTGCCGCGATCGTCGCGCCACCCCTGGCCACCACGATCACCAGCCCGCTCAAGACGAGTGCTCGCCCGACCTGTGCGGTCACGGCGATCCAGCGTCGATCGAACCGATCGAGTACTACGCCGGCGGGCAGGCCGATGATCAGAAATGGCAAGTATTGGCAGACCGCAACGGCTGCGACCAGGCGCGCATCGTCGGTGAGTCGGATCGCCAGCAACGGCATCGCCACCAGGCCTAAGCCGTCGCCGAGGTTGGACGCGGTGAACGCCGTCCACAGCGTCCAGAACGGACGGCCGAGGGTTGTGGAGCTCACCGCCGGAGGCTAGTTCGGGCCGCCGATGGCCCGTACTCCGAATCAGCCGGCGGGCTCTGGCGCAGGCGCCGCCTTCTTCTTGGGCGGGGGAACCCCGATCGCCGGGTTCGGGTCGGCGTCCTGTGGCCAACGGCGGCGGCTGACGATCGACAACAGGCGCAGCAAGCGCATCGCCGTTTCGTCGGTCTGGGCCGGCTTGGCGATGATCGAGCCGTCGGCGATCATGCGCTCGATCACCTCCTCGCCGAGCTCGGTGCGCACGATCGTGAGCGTCCAGTCGTTGTCCTCGCCGATCCCACCGGTCGACACGTCGGCGTGCTCGGCGGCGAAATCGGGGCAGTGTGTGCAGCCCTTGCGGGTCCAGGCGTGGCACTCCTTGAGGTTGATCTCGTGGTACGAGCCGTCCTTCATCCAGATCTGGAAGACGCCCTTGATGTTCATCTTCACCATGTCCTGTTTCTTCAGGCCGTACTTGGCCTCGAACAGCTCGGTGAAGATCGCGTCGTCGAAGGTCTTCGAGCACAGCAGCCCGATGTTGAACTGGAACGGCTTGGACACCTTGCCGGCCTTGCGGTCCCACATCGTCGGTGGCGACGATGTCTGACAGCCCATGCCGACGAGGGCGAGCCGTTCGAGCCCGCGCTCCTTCGCCTCCGGAAGTGCCAGCGGGTTGGCGCAGTACGTGTAGCGGCTCCCCGCGGTGGCGAGGATCTCCTCCTTCGTCACCACGAAAGCCGGCTTCGCCTTCCACGCGTCATCGTCCTCGACGCCCGACACGAGGGCGCCGTCGATGTAGTCGTGGTCGCGCAGCCAGATCAGCATCGCCGACACGAGGCCACCGTCCTGGCCCATCTGGTGGACCATGTCGTCGCTGGCCCGGGTGAGATACAGCTGGCGCCAGATGCCGGCCATCTCGTCGGGCTCACGGGTCCGGCCGAACAGGTGCATGTCCGCTGACGGCTCCCACGCGCCGAAGCGGGGGCAGGCGCGGGTGCAGGTGGTACAGCCCTTCTCGCCGTGGATGCAGTTGTCGAGCCCGAGCTCCTCTTCGAGATGGAACGGGACGTACTTGCCCTCTTCGTGCTCGTAGCCGATCACGTCGTGGGGGCAGGTGACCACACATCCGGCACAACCGGTGCACAGTCCGGTCGTGATGACTTCGCTGTACAGCTCTTTCCACTGAGCGGTCCAACGTTCCTTCTTCGGCGGGGCCCCGGCATCGGTCACGGTCATGGTCTGAACCGTAGGCCACCCGTGCGGTTGCCGCGTAACGTGGAGCCGTGATTGCGGGCGGTCGGAGCGGCGACAGCCGGCAGTCCGACAGCCGACGCGGCCATCGACGTACGATCCGTCGGATGACGAAGCGAACGGCCGCGTTGGTCGGTGCGATCACGCTGGCGTCGGCCTGCAGCTCAGCCGACAGGTCGACGTCGACCGTCGCGCCCTCGCCGGCGACATCCCAAGCGACGACCGCTCCGGCCGTGACCGCGCCGGCCACCGTTGCATCGTCACCTCACGTCCTCGTGGTGCAGCGCTTCGATCCGGACGAAGCCGGCAACGTCTCATATGCCGTGGTCGCACAAGATGGCAGCGACTTGGCCACCTTGTCGCCACCCGCCGACTTCGACGGACGGTTCGCAATTCGTGCGATCCATCAGGCGCCGGGCGCAAGGCTCGCATTGGTGGAGACCGGCGACAGGCTCGCGACGCTCGACACCGAGACACTGCAACTCGAGACCTATCTGACCGGTGCCGAGGTCGAGTGGCGAGACGCCGAAGGTCGGTTGCTGATCGTGAGCACCGATCAGCACTTCGAGGTGATCGACCTGAGGACCCTCACACGACACGACATCGGTTCGTTCGAGCGCTTCTTGTCGGCGGTGCCTGCCGGCGATCGGCTCGTGGTCACCACCACCGAGAACGACGAGTTGGTCACCGTGATCGTCGATGTGGCGGTCGGCAGCGTGGATCAGCTCGACAGCCAGACTGGATCGGGGTGGTCGTACGACGACTCCGGCTCTCAGTTACTCGCGCGGAAGTCGCCGATCGTGACGGATCGGAACACCACGGAGTTCCTCGTCTCGCCGGCGTCGGAACCGACGAGTCAACGTGTTTGGTACACGTCGGACCGTGCCCCACGTGCGGTGTGGGGCGATGACTCGCTCGTCGTCGCCGAGGCGTCGGGTGGCCGCGTGTCGGTCGTCACGGCAGAGTCGACGGTCGACATCGGTGCGCTGCCCGGTGATCGTCTCGGGAGCATGTTCGCCGACCCCACCAGCGCCGGAGTGCTCATCGAGCACGGCACCGATGCGCTGTCGAGTTGGTACCACGTCGATCCGGTTTCGGCGACGCTCACGGAGCTGCCCGAGCTCGACGGCTTGGGTCTGTCGGCCACCGTCGCTTCGAGGCCTGGGCTCGTCATCGTCGACGACGCGGTGTCGGGTTCTGACCGTGGAGCCGGTCGCGTGGTCGCCGTGGACGTTGGTGATGGGAGTGTGACCGAGCTCGTGTCGACACCCGACCGCACCATCGTCAGCGGTGGCGCCCTCAGCGATGAATTGGTGGTCATCGGCCTCGGAGACGACCAGCCGCTGCAGATCTTCGATCTCGAATCAGGCGAAACGATCACGCTCGACGGCGCGGTGTTCGCGCGAGTCGACCCCGACGCCGCCTTGGCTGGGGTCGAGTTCGGCTCCGCCCGATCGAGCACCACTTCGCTGCTCGATCTCTCGACAGGGGTCCTCCGCGACCTCACGGCAGGGCACGTGATCGCCTGGCTGCAGCGGTGACCTCGTGTCCGAGAGCCCGACGGGTCACCGCTTGGCGACTCGAGCGGGAGGCCACCGATCAGCACTCCCGTCGAGATGCCTTGCCGAGACTTCACCGCGATCCAGACATTCGCCTTGCACCCTGCTTGTGCAGTTCAGTGTTCGAACGTCGATGCATCGCAGCCCGGCGGTGACAGGACCGGGTTGCAGCGGGCGACGTTCTCACCGGCCAGATCGACGAAATACCCGGTGCCGAACCCGGGGTCCGGTTCCGGATAGTCGGTGCTCACGAACTGGGCACCGCTGGCCAGCGCTGCGTCCCGACGGGACGTCAGACCGAATCGGGCCTCGATCGTGTCCGCGTCGGCTCGGGTGCGCACGATGTAGCCCGCAGCCACGAGCGACGTGATCTCGGCGCCGTGGGCGATCGGATCGTTGATCTTCACGAATGCCGCTTCGGGAGTTCCGGGCGGGGAGCTCGTGAACAGCACGCGTCCTTCCAGCGATGGATGTCCTGCGATGTAGGTGTCCCGCGTGGCGTCCTCGTTGTCCAATGTGAACAAGAACTGCCCGCGCGTCTCGTTGAGGGTCGGCCAACCGTCGGTCAGCACCGCGGCTTCGAGGGTGGTCCGGTCGGCGCGGACGTCGTCGGGCGTGATCAGTTGATCCTCGGAGAACACGGACCGGATCTCGGCGTCGATGCGATCGAGCTCGTCTGCCCCGAAGGGCACTGGCGTGACAGGCGGTGGGAGGCCGGGCGGCAGGAGCCCGGGCGGGATCGGTGCCGGGTCGCGCTTGGCCTCGACCAGGACCATGATCGGGAGGTGGCCCGGGTTCGCGTCCGACCAGTCCTCGAGCCTCTGCAAGCAGGAGACGAAGGTGAGACAGGTCGCCTCGAAGTCGACATCTGGGACATGGAGCACTTTCAGCCCGGGCGTGAGCAGCTCCGGCTTGATCGGATCTGGTGTCGGCGGGTTGACTGGAAAGACGAGCTGCCCCAATGGGAGCGCGAACAGGCCGGGCCCCGGGTCGACGTAGACGTCGAGCTCGAACTGACGGACATCCAACACGTCGAGCTGTTCAGCGAGAGGACGGTGTGTGTACTCGATGGCTGCCGCCTGTTCGGGGCTGAGACGACCGATGAACTCAAGGAGTGGGTCTCGCGGCTGGACGTGGTAGCTGTTGTGCGTGCCGACGACCTGGACGTAGTTCAGTCGCATGCAGTTGTCGGCGACCCAGTCGCGAAGGACCCGACCGTAGGGTCGGTCTCCGTCCAGGCGGTCGATGGCGGGTCGACCGCGGCCATCGGCGCCGGCGCGCAACGCACGCTCCCATCCAAGGCAGTTCTGATCGGCGAACGTCGGTTGTGCGCCGTGGGTGCCAACGGCACCTGCTGCCACGATCATCGCCACGAGCGCGGCTCGGATGATTCGGTTCATTGGCTACTCCCTGCTCTCAGTCTCCCAGAGCGCAGCAGGTGTTCGCTGTCGAAACCGTGTCGGTTGCACCCTGGGCGGTTCTGCCCGCGTTCGGGGTGATTGGACCGCGGGCGGTGTTCGGAATGCTCGTCCGGAACCTCGTTGCCCGAGTGGCCGGACCGTGAAACGAAAGAATCGCTCCCTCCTCCCGCCTTCGACAGTTCCAACCTACGAATGGCGGACGCTGCCCCGATAGGGACCAAAGTCAGCCAACGATCGCGACCTCGCCGGCCTCCTCGATGAAACATGACCTCGCTGGGCTCAGAGACGGTCGGGTCGACCGACGGCGCAGATCAGCACATCTGATCGCCTCGGCTGCCGTCGAATGCAGTCTCAGTCGGCCAACGCCAACGCCAACGCCGAACGGGTACATCGAGTGTCCGACAGGAACGTCATCCGGACGATCGGCGGTATTTGACGCCTCACCGCGTCGTTCGGTGAGATTGCTCCATTCTTGAGATGCCGGCGACCGGGTCGCACACACGAACCGACATCAGCTGGCCACGGACTCTGGCGTGCGTACCACGACTGCTCGCACAATGGAGACGAAGGACGACCGACAGGAGGTCATCATGATTCGTTCGGTACTCATCCTGGCTGGGGCGCTCCTACTCGGAGGTGGAATCGTCGCCTGTGGAAGCGACGATGCTGCATCTGAAATTCCCTCAGGAGTCACATCTACGCTCGAAGCGTTCACCGACGCCACCAACCCTACGACTCCGAGGCGCTCCTCGCACTGCTCACCGAGGACTTCACTTGGCAGTCCACGGGTGACGTGGTGTCAGGCACCGAGTACGTGGACTACCTCGACAAGTACTACGAGAACGTGGGGTTCCACGTCGAGTCAAGCGGTCCACTCACGATCGAGCGTGACGGCGACGCGTACGTCGCCGAACAGACGGACCGCGTCACTACGAAGGCAAGCCCTGACATGACCGGACGAGAGGTCATACGCCTGGTCGAAGTAGACGGTTCGTGGCTCATCCAAGAGTTCCGGTGGACCGAAGACGCTGCCGACTGATCGAGGACCGTCTTGTCCCTCGTGGCTCACACCCTCGTAACAAACGGTCTGCGGACAGAGCGCTCGGTCCGTGGACGAAGCCGGGCACCGCGAAGTCCCGACTGGGCGACTTGCCAATCGCTGGCGACCGAACGTGCGGCGTCGGGTCGTATCGATCCCGGCACACTTCGCCGGCGCTGCGGCGCGGACTGCGTCGCCCCGGTCAGTGGTTATCGCGTGGGTCCGACGGGCTGATCGGGCGATCCGGGCCCGACGAGTCGACGGCGAAGACGGGCCACTTGCCGGGGATGCCCTTGAGTTCGTGCTCTCCGGCATCGGCGAAGCGCATGTCGGCTCCTACGACCAGGTCGGTGACAGTCCGCGACACGAGAACCTGTCCCGGTCCGGCGAGCGCTGCGATCCTCGCCGCGATGTGCACCGCGATACCTCCCAAATCGTCACCACGGATCTCACACTCGCCAGTGTGCAAGCCGGCTCGAACCTGCAAACCGAGGTGACCCAGGGCGGTGCCGATCGACTTCGTGGCCGCGATCGCACGGCCGGGACTCGCGAACGTGGCCAACACGCCGTCGCCGGTCGACTTGATCAGTTTCCCGTCGAAACGTGTGATGGACGCGGAGACGGCTGAGTCGTGCGCGTCGAGCACCTCACGCCACCGCCGGTCGCCGAGTTCGGATGCGAGTCGAGTCGAGTCGACGATGTCGGTGAACAGAATCGTGGCGAGCACGCGGTCAACTCTCGGGGCCTCACGCTCGCCCGTCAGGAACTGCCGGATCTCGATGAGGAACGCTGTCGAGTCGCCGTCGAAGGGAGCGTGAGCGCTGCCCTCCACCTCGACGTACACCGCTCCGGGGATCTGCTCTGAGAGGAATTGGCCGTGGGCCGCCGGGACCACCCGGTTGTTCGCCCGCTGCAGTATCAATGTCGGTGCCTGGATCATCGACAGCACGCCCCGTACGTCGGCAGCCCACTCCCGGTCGAGATGCCTGGCCAGAGACCCGGGGCTGAAGATACGCCGCCCCTGGCGTCCCAGCTGTTCGAGGTCGACGCCGCCCACATCGCCACCCGCATAGAACCGCGACAACTTGCCGTTGCCCCAGTTCTCGATCGCGAACTTCCGGTACCGGCCCCATTGCTCCTCGTTGATTCCGATCGGGAAGTCGTCACTTTGCCGAAGTCGGGCGAAGGTGTTGACGAGCACGAGTGACGACACCCGTTCCGGGTAGAGCGCGGCGAAGACCATTGGCCATGGTGCCGGCCGAGTCGTAGCAGTGGAGCACGGCCCGCTCGAGGCCGACAGCGTCCATCACGATGCGAACATCGGTCGTCCACGAATCCAAGGAGTGAGCAAGTTCGGGGAGCGGATCACTCAAGCCCGAGCCAACGGCGTCGAACAGGACAAGTCGCCCGATTCCGGCAAGCCCCCTCAGGTAGCGCGACATCGCCGGCTGATCCCACACTGTCTCCACGCTGGCCACCCCGGGCGCAACGAACATGATGTCGGTGGGCCCCTCGCCGATGGTCTGATAGGCGACGTGCAGCTCTCCTGACTTGGCGTACTGCGTCGGAGGCCGTTCATCGCGATACACGGACGCAGACTAGGTCTTCCGCTGAGGGTCACTCGGTAGCCGGCGCACCGTGTGGGGCAGGTCGAGTGCGGCACGCCCCGTAACACGCCTTGCTCAGCTTGGCCGCGGCATCTGCCGTGTGCTCTTCGAGAGCGCTCGGACAGAGTTGGCGACGACGATCGACGATGACGGTCGACGTGGCGACGACCGTTCAACGACGAGTCTCGATTTCGCCAGTGGGGTCCTGGATGCGTGTCCGGTCAGGCGGAGAGGGCGCCGCGCAGGATCGATCGGCCCGAGTGGTCGTGGTTGCCGTCGTGGGGCTCGACACTGATGTCGACCACTTTGTAGACAGCCGGGTCGTATCCATCGGGCACTGCGAACGTCTCGAGATCGGACGAATGGACCACACCCAGCGAGACGAGATCGGCGACGCCACCGTTCGCATCGGGCTCGATCAGCCAGACCTCCAGATCGGCAGGCTCGGTGAGATCGGTCGGAAGGTTGGTCGCATCGAGTGTGACTTCGAGGTGATCGTCGACGTTGATCAACGACGCCGAGGCCGTTGCGTTCGCGCCGAGCGGGTCGAACTGGGCAGCGTCGTACGAGAGCGTGGCCGTGGCGAGCACATCGGACTTGGTGGTGCCCCGGCCCGAGAACACGGCGACACCGGCCACGGCGAGCACGATCGCCGCTGCGACAGCGAGCGCTCGGGTCGTGAACCGGTGACGGCGGCTCGCGAGCGAGACCACTTCGGCCCGACCGTCGGCAGCGGGGGAGGTCTCCATCGAACGCTCGGCTCGCAGCGACCGCTCGATGCCTTCCCACACGTCGGCTGGTGGGGTGATGACTTCGAGATCGCTGACGTCGAGGTCGCGCAGCATCGTTTCGATGGCTCCGAGATCCGAGTTGTCGAGTGGCTGTTGGTCAGCCATTAGTGGCCTCCATGACGTCGCGAATCCGAAGGAGACCCCGTCGGATGTCGCTCTTCACTGTTCCGAGCGGCACACCAGTGCGCTCGGCGATGTCGTTGTGGGTGAGATCTTGTAGATAGGCGAGTTCGATGATTTCGCGTGTTCGATCCGGTAGCTGACGCAGCGCCTCGGCCAGGACGATCCGCTCGGCACTCCTGACGACGTCGGCCTCCGCGGTCTGGTCGACCGCATCGGTCTGTTCGTCGGTGCGACGGTCGGCGTGACGTCGTTCGGATCGGAGGTGGTCGATGATCCGGCGCTTGGTGATACCGACGAGCCAGCCGGCCAGCGTGCCCTTGTCCGGATCGAACTGGTGCCGCCCCCGCCAGGCGCTGAGGAACACGTCCTGGGTCACTTCCTTGGCGGCATGCTCGTCGAGCGCCTTCCGGCAGATCCCATAGACGAGCGAACCATGTTCGTCGTACGCCACCTTCAGGTCTGCCTCGCCCGACGCAAACGCGAGATCGAGATGCGTTGCGCTCTGGATGCGTGATCCGGACGGCATACCGAGATCGTACCGGCACGCAGCAGCGGAAGGCAGCAGCGGGAGAGTGCCGCATCGAACGGGCTGTAACAGGGGTGCTCATGGCGGACCTTGGTGGGCGCCGGTCGTCGACCGGCGCCCACCCGTCAGTTGTCAGCCTGCGGGGGGAAGCAGGACCGAGTCGATGACGTGGATGATGCCATTGCTGGCCATGACGTCGACTGCCACGACGTTGGCGTCGTTCACCATGACGGTGTCGCCGTCCACGGTGATCGTGACGTCGGCGCCGTTGACCGTGGCGACCGACTGGCCGTCGAGCGTGACGACGTCGGCTGCAGGCACAGCGCCGGCGACGACGTGGTACGTGAGGATCGCCGACAACGTCTCGGTGTCAGCCAACAGCTCTTCGGCGGTGATACCGAGCGCGTCCAGGGCGGTGGCGAATGCCTCGTCCGTGGGCGCGAAGACCGTGAACGGGCCGGGGCCGGACAGGGTCTCGACCAGGCCGGCGGCCTGGACGGCGGCGACGAGCGTGATGAAGTCGCCGTTGGCAACCGCAACGTCGACGATCGTGCCGGGGTCGGTCATCTCGCCGTCGGTCATCTCGCCGTCGGTCATCTCGCCGTCGGCGGCAACGGTCGTGGCGGGTGCCGCGGCTACGGCTTCGTCGTTGCCGTCATCTCCGCACGCGGAGAGCGTGATGGCGACGACGCCAACGAGGGCTGCGATCTTGGGGGTGCGATTACGCATGATGAATGTTTCCTTCGTAGATGGGGGTGGGTAACACCTACCTCTACGAAGCGACCGCACGCGATGGATGCAACCGCCGATGTTCTCGGCTGTTCCCGTCTGTGACCCCGACCAGGACCCCGACCAGGAAATGGTGCCGTCAGACGGCGTCGGTGCCTTCCTCGCCCGTGCGGATGCGCACGATGCGCTCGACGTCGGTGACCCAGATCTTGCCGTCGCCGATCTTGCCGGTCGATGCTGTCTTGGCGATCGTGTCGACGACCAGATCGGCCTGGCTGTCGTCGACCACTGCCTCGAGCACCACTTTGGGCACGAAGTCGATCTGGTACTCGGCGCCACGATAGGTCTCGGTGTGACCGCCTTGTCGCCCGAACCCGCGCACCTCACCCACCGTCATGCCGGCGATCCCGGCCGCCTTGAGGGCGTCTTTCACTTCGTCGAGCTTGAACGGTTTGATGATGGCGGTGATCAGCTTCATGAGATCGGCTCCAGATGTGTGGATGGAAGGTGCGTTCGCGGCGAGGGCTGAGTGGCGTCTGCCGTCTCCATCATGCCTGATACGCCGACTCGGCGTGCTGGCTTTGGTCGAGACCGACCAGCTCGGAGTCTGGGTCGACCCGCAGACCGATCGTGCGGTCGACGCCGATTGCGATCACGTAGGACATCACGCCCGAGAATGCCAGCACCGCGGCGGCCGCGACCACTTGGTCCTTGATGAGCTCGAAGCCTCCACCGTAGAAGAGGCCGTCGGCACCGTCGGCGTTGATCGCCGTATCGGCGAACAGGCCGAGCAGGACCGTGCCCAACAGGCCGCCGACCAGGTGCACTGCGATGACGTCGAGGCTGTCGTCCAGGCGCAGCGCTTCTTTCACCCGGAGGGCCAGATAGCACACGACGCCGGCCAGGAAGCCGATGATGATCGGGGACATCTCACCCACGAAACCGGCGCACGGGGTGATCGCCACGAGCCCGGCGACCGCGCCGGAGCAGGCACCGAGCGTGGTGGCGTGACCGGCCTTGGCCTTCTCGACGATCAGCCAGCCGAGCATCCCCGAAGCTGCGGCGAGATGCGTGTTCACGAGCGCCTGCGCGGCGATCCCGTTGGCCGCCAGCGCGGATCCTGCATTGAACCCGATCCAGCCGAACCACAAGATGCCGGTACCGAGCACCGTGAAGGGCAGATTGTGCGGTGGCATCGGCTCGGTGCCGTGGCCGCGACGGCTGCCGACCACAGCGACGACGGCGAGCGAAGCGATGCCTGCGTTGATGTGAATGGCGGCGCCACCTGCGAAGTCGAGCGCGCCCATCTCGAAGATCCATCCGCCCTGATCCCACACCCAGTGGGCGACGGGCGAGTACACCAGCACCGACCAGATCGCGATGAACGCCGCGTACCCACTGAACTTGAGCCGGTCGGCGGTCGCTCCCGTGATCAGCGCCGGTGTGATCACGGCGAACATCATCTGGAAGGCGAAGAACGCCATCCCTGGGCCCGTCGCGATGTCGTAGACGAAGGCGTAGTCGAAGTTGCCGATCAGCGGACCGTCGCCCCCGAATGCCAGCGAGAACCCGATCACTGCCCAGATCACGCTGATGACTCCCATCGCGAAGATGTTCTGCATCAACATGCCCAGGATGTTCTTCGACCGGACCATGCCCCCGTAGAAGAACGCCAGCCCCGGCGTCATGAACAAGACGAGGGCGGCAGATGTCAGCAGCCAGGCGGTATCTCCGGTATCCATCGAGCGGGGAACCTAGGCAGCGATTGTTTCCGGAGTGTGAACGCAAGGTGTGAAGCGTGTGATGTGCCCTCGGACGCGTCAGCTCGTGGCCTCGTCGAGAGGAATCGCGCGGATGTTCGGTTACGGTTCACGTCGCTTCGGCTGCCGACCAGGAAACTGGTGAGTCGCCGTTGGGTTCGCAGACGGGTCTGGTTCTTTCTGTCAACGTGAGCCATCGAACCCCCGAACCCATATCAAGCCGAGCCGTCAGGCAAGGCGATCACATCGTTACGGCGCCGTTGGGCGAGCGCAGCGAGCCAACAACAGCCGTAACCCGAGACGACGTGCCAGTGCGCACTCGCTCACGAAACCATCGCCCGCGAACGTCGCGGGCCAGAAAGCGACATCATGTCAACCTCCTTCGCCCAACTGGGCGTCCCCTCGTTCATCTGTGATGCACTGGCCAAGCGCGGCATCACCGAACCGTTCGAGATCCAAGCCGCAACCATCGCCGACGGCCTCGCCGGCCGCGATGTGTGCGGACGTGCACCAACCGGCTCGGGTAAGACCCTCGCATTCGGCGTGCCGCTCGTTGCCAACATGGCAGCGCTCGGCAAGTCGGTGCCACGGCGCCCGGCCGCATTGGTGCTCGCTCCGACGCGTGAGCTGGCCGAGCAGATCACGACCGAGCTGCGCAGCTTCTCCGGCAGCGTGCGTGTCGACGCCGTGTACGGCGGTGTCGGCTACGGCGGTCAGCTCAGCGCCCTCAAGCGTGGCATCGACATCCTGGTCGCCTGTCCCGGCCGTCTCGAAGACCTGATCGAGCGTCGCGACGTCGATCTGCGAGATGTGCGTCAGGTCGTGCTCGACGAGGCCGACCGCATGGCCGACATGGGCTTCATGCCCTCGGTTCGCCGGCTGCTCGACCAGACGTCGTCCGACCGTCAGACCGTCCTCTTCTCAGCCACGCTCGACGGCGATATCGCCAAGCTCACCCGTGACTACCAGCGCAATCCGGTGCGCCACGAGGTCGGCGAGGAGACCCCCGACATCCAGGCCGCGACGCACCGCTTCTGGAAGGTCGAGCGCGCCGACCGCAACCCGATCGTCGCCGAAGTGGTCAACGCGGCGTGGCCGTCGATCATCTTCTGCCGCACCCGCCACGGCGCCGATCGACTCGCGAAGCAGCTCGACAAGCTCGGGTTCGCGGCCGCTCCGATCCACGGTGGCCGCAGCCAGAGTCAGCGCAACCGTGCGCTCGAGGACTTCACCAAGGGTCGCGTGCACGCGCTCGTGGCCACCGACGTCGCAGCCAGAGGCATCCATGTCGACGGGGTTGCGTCGGTCATTCACTACGACCCGCCGGAGGACCACAAGGCCTACGTACACCGTTCTGGGCGCACCGCTCGCGCCGGGGCCGACGGTCTCGTCGTGTCGCTCGTGTCGTCCGAGCAGGTCAAGGAGCTGCGCAAGATGCAGCGCATGATCGGCCTCGATCACCCCGTCACCGACCCCGTCATGGGTCAACTCCACGCGGAGGTGCCGCAGGGGGCGTTGTCGGGCGACCGCACGCTCGCACCAGCAGGTCGGCCGTCGCGCGAACCGCAAGAGCGCAACCGCCCGACGAACCGGTCGAACCGCTCGCAGCGCAAGCACGGTGCCGGCCGCGGTTACCGCGAGCCCGGCGTTCGCAACGGACGCACCGACAGCGGTCAACGCGCCGACGGCCAACCACGTTCGGCAGGTCGTCCGCCTGCCAGTGTCGGTGGTGGCGCATCCCCCGAGCCAGGCAACCGCAGCGACCGTCCGAGCAGCGGTCCGTCCGGCACCCGCTCGGGCAAGCCGCAGTCGAACAACCGCAAGTCCCGCCGATCGCATCTCCAGCCCGGCCGCTGACGCGGCGCCGCTGGTCGGCGCGTTTCCGAACCCGAAATCGGAACATCCCGGGCCACATCATCGTGACCCGGGATGTCCCGTACCCCGCAACGTCCCTACGCCGTGGCGGAGAGGTGTGTCGCCGCGAGGCGAGTACCGACGAGGTGGCTACACCGCGTCGGCCCCCTCCTCGCCGGTGCGGATGCGGACGAGCCGATCGACATCGGTGACCCAGATCTTGCCGTCGCCGATCTTGCCGGTCGAGGCTGCCTGGAGAATGGTGTCGACGACCGAATCGACCTGGCCGTCATCGACGACCAGTTCGATGCTGACCTTGGGCACGAAGTCGATCTGGTACTCCGTGCCCCGGTAGGTCTCGGTATGGCCACCCTGGCGACCGAAGCCACGGACTTCCGTGACCGTCATACCGGCGATGCCGGCTGCCTTGAGGGCGTCTTTGACGTCGTCGAGCTTGAACGGCTTGACGACTGCGGTGATGAGTTTCATGGTGTCTCTCTTTCGATTGCTGTCGTGTGGATTGCCGCTGCTCAGCTGTGAGCCATGTCGGGTGCGTAACCGGCGAGGCCGTGCTCGAGGATGTCGAGGCCCTGCATCTCTTCTTCCGCGGTGACCCGCAGGCCGATCGTCTTCTTGAGGATGAAGAAGGCGGCAGCGGTCGTCGCCGCAACCCAGGCGGCGATGACGAGCACCATCACGAACTGCATGGCGAGCTGGTCGATACCGCCGCCGTAGAACAGCCCGGCATCCTCACGGCCGAGGAACGCGTCGTCGTAGGTGGCGAACAGGCCGACCGACAGGACGCCCCAAGCACCGCAGACACCGTGCACGCTGACCGCACCGACCGGGTCGTCGATGTGGACCTTGTCGAAGAAGAACACCGAGTAGACCACCAGCACGCCGGCGATTGCGCCGATCACGACCGACATCATCGGTGTGACCGCACCGCAGGGGGCGGTGATCGCCACCAGCCCGGCGAGCACACCGTTGCCGATCATGGCGAGGTCGGGCTTGCCCGCCTTGGCCCAGATCACGATCGTGGTGACGACGCCGCCGGCGGCGGCGGCGAGCATCGTGTTCAGGGCGACCGTCATCACGAAGGCGTCGGCGAACAGCTCGGAGCCGGGGTTGAAGCCGAACCAGCCGAGCCACAGGATGAACACACCGAGGATCGCGAACGGGATGTTGTGGCCGGGGATCGCCCGTGGTTTGCCGTCGGGGCCGTACTTGCCGATGCGGGGACCGAGGAATGCGGCACCCATCAGGGCTGCGATACCGCCGGTCATGTGCACGATGCCCGAACCGGCGAAGTCGGAGTACACCGCATCGCCGATGTTCATCTGGGCGATCAAGCCCTGCCCCCACGTCCAGTGGACGACAACGGGGTAGATGAACGCCGTCATCACGGCGCTGAAGATCAGGTAGGCGCTGAACTTCGTGCGTTCGGCCATGGCGCCGGAGGCGATCGTCACCGCCGTCGCGGCGAACACGACCTGGAAGAAGAACGTCGTGGCCACCGTGAGGTGAACGGCTGACGGATCGTCCATGCCCGGGAAGGCCGTCAGGTCCTCGCCGCGCAGGAAGAACGGGCCGCTGCCGATCAGCTTGCCGCCCCCGGTGCCGAACGCGAACGCATATCCGCAGGCGAAGAAGGCGAGCACGCCGATCAACGCATCGCTCAGGTTCTTGGCGAAGATGTTGACGACGTTCTTGGCGCGTGTCAGCCCAGCCTCGACGAGCGCGAAGCCTGCCTGCATGAAGAACACCAGACACCCTGCGATGAACACCCAGATGTTGTCGAGGATCGCTTGCGTCTCCGACACCTCCTGGGCATGAGCGATGGATGGAACGATGGCGATGATGGCGGCGGCGCCACCAAGGCCGGAAACGATTCGAAGCGCACGTTTGTTGCGCACGGGGTCCTCCTCAGAGTGGTTCGGGGGTTGGTAGGGATGTGCCCCCGGCGAAGGCCTCGTTGCCGACCGGGTTGCGCCGCACCGTAGGAGCCGGTCATTTCGTGGCTGTCTTGTCGATGTTTCGTCTGTGTGACCAGTTCGTGTGCGCCTCGACGCAATCGGCCGACTCGACGAGCCACCCCGGACGCGACACTGCCGCAGCTGCGGAGGCTGCGGCAGTGCGGTGTTCCCGCCAGGAAACCGAGGGAGGACGGCGATGGCGTCAGGCGATCAACATCCACCCCCGCCGCCGTACCGTGCGAATACGTTCGGCGCCGATCCGCCGCCGGATGCCGACGATCAATGAATCGCACCGACGCTCGCTCAGGTCGGCGATGCCGGCTCGCCGCGCGATCTCGGATCGGCTGAGCACGCGGCCTGAGTTGGCCGCCAAGACGGTGTACACGGCCCGCTCCTGGGGGGTCAGATGCTCGAGGGGGTGAGGATCCGGCAGCGTCTGGCGCTGCAGTGTTGATGCGAGAGCGGGCCGTGTCACATCGACCAGCGTGCCGCGCCGAGATGACCGCAGCATTCGTCCGGTGTAAACGGTGTGTGAACGAAGCTCTAACGTTCGGACATGCACGTCGGACTCTCCGTCATCTTCCAGAATCCGGGCCGCGCCCGGGCCGACCACGAGGTGTACGCCGACGATCTACGCCTCGCGCGACAAGCCGAGCGACTCGGCTTCGACTCGATCTGGAGCGTCGAGCACCACTTCACGGACTACACGATGTGCCCCGACGTGCTGCAGTTCCTGACCTATATGGCCGGGTGCACCGAACGCATCCAGCTCGGCTCGATGGTGTGCGTGCTGCCGTGGCACGATCCGCTACGGGTTGCCGAACAGGTGGCGATGCTCGATGTGATGTCGGGCGGGCGCGTGATCCTCGGGATCGGGCGCGGCACGGGACGGATCGAGTTCGATGGTTTCCAGGTCGAGATGCCCGAAGCCAGGGCGCGGTTCGCCGAGTCGGCCGACATGATCCTGACCGGACTGGAACGTGGATGGGTCGAATACGACGGGGAGTACATCCGTCAACCCCGCGTCGATCTGCGACCGCAGCCGCCGCAGTCGTTTCGCGGTCGCACGTACGCGGCTGCGATCTCGCCGGAGTCGGCCGAGATCATGGCTCGCATGGGCGTCGGCTTGCTGATCATCCCGCAGAAGCCCTGGAAGGTGCATCGCGAAGAGCTGGCCACCTATCGAGGTATCTACCGCGAGGCCAACGGCGAGGAGCCGCCGCCGCCGTTCTGTGCCGGGTGGACGTTCGTCGACGAGTCGGCCGACCGGGCGGAGGAGATGGCTCGCACATACATCGGGGGCTACTGGAACACGGTCGTGAATCACTATGAGTTCGACCGGGACCATCTCAGCAAGACGCCGGGGTACGAATTCCACGGACAGATGTACGAACGCCTGACCGAGCCGGGTGGCCAGGAACGAATGCTCGACTTCTTCCTCGGGCTCCAGGTGTGGGGTACCCCCGAGCAGGTGTACGACAAGATCGTCACGATCCAGGACAACACGTACAACGACGCCTACATGGCGGTCTGTTCCTACGCCGGAATGCCCTACGGCGAGGCCGAGCGCAACATGCACTTGTTCGCCCGCGAGGTGCTGCCCGAGCTGCATCGCCTGGCTCCGGCGTACGAGCGTCTCGGCATCCCGGCCTGATGTGTCCGGCGACTTGCCCGCGACTTGACCCGCGGGTCAAGCCTCGGGGCAAAATGATGCCATGGACTTGACGTACCCCGCTGAGGCTGAGGAATTCCGGGGCGAGATTCGCGCCTGGCTCGAGCAGAACCTGCCCGATGGCTGGTTCGACGAGGGTTTCGAGCTGAGCGACGCCGAGCGCAAGCAATTCAATGCCGAGTGGCCGCAGAAGTTGTTCGAGGGCGGCTGGATCTGCGCGACGTGGCCGGCCGAGTACGGCGGCAAGGGGCTGACCACGATGCAGGGCGTCGCGCTGGCCGAAGAGTTCGCCCGTGCCAAGGCGCCGATGCGCGGCGACTTCTTCGGCGACACCCTCGTGGGTCCGACCCTGCTGCAGTGGGGCACCGAGGAGCAGAAGCGGCAGTTCCTACCGGGCATCCTGCAGGGCAGGACGAGCTGGTGTCAGGGCTTTTCCGAGCCGAACTCGGGTTCCGACCTTGCCAGCTTGAAGACCACCGCCGTGCTCGACGGCGACGAGTGGGTCATCAACGGCCAGAAGGTCTGGACGACCCAGGGGCACCACGCCGACTACTGCTTCTTGTTGACCCGCACCGATCCCGACGTCAAGAAGCACGCCGGCATCACCTACCTGCTCGTGCCGATGAAGCAGCCCGGCGTCGAGGTGCGCGGCATCACGCAGCCCGACGGCACCGCAGAGTTCTGCGAGGTGTTCTTCGACAACGCACGCTGCCCGAAGGACAACGTGGTCGGCGGCGTCAACAACGGCTGGAAGGTCGCCAATTCCACCCTGGCGTTCGAGCGCGGCCAATCTGCGACCACCGGATACCGACGATTCGAGGAGGAGTTCCGCCTGATGCGCGAGGCGGCGACGGCGAACGGACGGATCGACGACGCCGACATCCGCCAGCGCCTGATGCAGTACTACACGAAGATCCAGATCCTGAAGATCAACGGCCTGCGCAATCTCACCTCGACGCTCAACGAGTCCAAGGACATGGGAACGGTCGCGCTCGGCGCCACCAACAAGATGTTCTGGTCGGAGATGCACCAACGGGCGATGGAGCTGGCGCTCGACATCTACGGGGCCGATTCGATGTTGGTCGACACCGGCCCCGAATCGGGCTCGTGGCCCGGGTCGGGCCGCGACCGTCGCCGCGAGGGCTATCCGGTCAGCCCGATGATGTCGTCGTTCTTCTTCTCGCGCTCGGAGACGATCTGGGGCGGCACCAGCCAGATCCAGCGCAACATCGTCGGTGAACGGGTGCTCGGTCTCCCCAAGGAACCCAAGCCGGGCTGAACTCGCTAGACGGTCTCCGGATAGGCAGCCACGAAGACCGTGAAGTGGTCGCCGTCGGGTTCTGACTCGTAGCCCTCGATGATCTGCTTGAGCTGATCGAGCAGCGCGAGGCGTCCCGCCGGCCCCAGTCGCAGGTCACCGAGCGACAGCACCATCTCACTGTCCGCCTCGGCGCCGTGCACGCCGCCGCTCTCGACCCAACGTTGCATGCCCAGCTTGGCCACATCGAACAGGGCGCCGAAGGCATGCGACAGTTCGGCGTCGTCGATCGACTCGAGCAGGCGCGAGTGCAGCCCATACGACTTGCCGCTCGACCGGTAGCGACGTTCGGTGGCTGCACCCACTCGGCGGGTCGCGACGACGCGGATGATGCCGGTGCTCTCGAGCCTGTTGATGTGATGGTAGAGACGGGTGACGGGGACGTCGAGCAGCGCAGCAAGGTCTGCGACGGAGTGCGGCTCTTTCAGCATGCGGACGATCACGCCGCGCACGGGGTGGGTGAGGTCGGCGAGCAGGTCGAGATCGTCGAGCTCGAACCGATCGACGGGCTCCTCGACCCCGGGGACCGCTTCCCAGACCGGCTCGTCCGGATGCGTCGGATCATGCGATGGCTGCATGTCGATCAGGATATTGTTCAATGGTCGTGAATATATGTTCAAATGACTTGAATATCTTCATTCAGCCTGATTGAATAAGTGTATGAGCCTCTTCTACGACCTCACCCTCCAGCGAGCGGTTCTGACCGAGCGGTCGGAACGCCTGCAACGCGACGGCGACCTGGCCCGCTTGCGGCGGCTCCTGCGACGGCCTTCGCAGGCCGGGGCGTCGCGCACCGTGGAGTCGAACGCTGCAGGCATGCCGAGCGGAGGGCTGGACATCGTCCGTCGGGAACCTGCGATCGAGCAGAACCTCGCCGCGATCATCGAGCCGTCGCGTCGCCAGGCTGCATGAACATGCTCGACCACCGGGGATCCGACCCGTGGCGCTGATCGACCCGCCGCGGTTGGGCACGGTCCCGGAGACCGACCCTGCGCTCGAGCCGGAATCACCCCAACTCGGGCGGCGCTTCCTGACCGTCTGGACCGGACAGACGATCTCGACGGTCGGCTCGGCGGTGTCGGGTGTCGGCATCGCCGTGTACGTGTTCGTCACGACGGGCTCACTGGTATGGCTGGGCCTCCTGACCGCGGTGGAGACACTGCCGGTGTTGTTGACGAGCCCGTTCCTGCGCCTCAGCGACCGGTACGACCGGCGGACCGTGATGATCCGAGCCGACATCGCCGCCGCGATCGGACCGGCCGTCGCATTGACGATCGCCCTGTTCGGTGATCTCCAACCCTGGCACCTGGCGTTCGCCGGATTCGCCGGGGGGCTGGGCACGTCGTTCCAGGTTCCGGCGTACCAGGCGGCCTTACCGCATCTGGTCGACCGCGACGCGATCGAGCGGGCGAACGGCTTGGTGCAGTTCGGCCCAGCGGCGGCACTCGTACTCAGCCCGGCGATCGCCACGCCGATCGTGGCGTGGTGGGGGATCGAGGCGATTCTCGTCGTGGACCTGTCGACGTTCCTGGTCGGGGCGGCGGCCACCGGGCTCACCAAGTTCACCGCGATCGGTACCCAGCACGCCGGCGATGACGGATCGAGTCGCGCCGCATTCGCGTGGCTCAGGGGCCCGGGTCGGACTTTGCTCGTGCTGCTTGCCGTGATGGCCTGCATCAACTTCGTACTGGCGTTCTTCAGTCTCGCTCTGTTCGCGCTCGCCGTCGACCTGGGGGGCGCGGCGCGGGCAGGGCTCGCTCCGGCAGTGGGGGGCCTTGCGATGATCGCCGCCAGCGTCATCATGGCCAAGCGCGGACTACCCGACCGTCGCACCGGCGCGTTGGCGTTTGCCATCGTGCTGATGGCGGTCGGTGCCGTGATCGCGGCGATACGCCCGTCGTTCTGGTTGCTCCTGATCGGGGCCGCAGTTGCGTTGTCGTCGGTGCCGATCGGGTCGGCGTCCGTGTCGACCCTGTTCCACGAACGTGTGCCCGACGGCATGCACGGGCGCGTCTTCGGCCTGCGTAGTGTGCTCGGACAAGTGCTCTATCCACTCGGGTCCGTCACCGCCGGCTTGGCCGGAGCGCATCTGGCGGCGCCGGCGATGACCGAGGGTGGCGCGTTGTCGTCGTCCATCGGGCGGATCATCGGCGTCGGTCCGGAACGGGGACCAGCCCTGATACTGATCGCCGTGTCGGTCGCACTGACGCTGCTCGTGATCCTGCTGACGAGGAACCGCGATGTGCGCTCGCTCGATCGGGCCCGCGCCGACCGACCTGAACCCCTGAACCCCTGAACCGCCGAACCCCTGAACCCCTGAACCCCTGAACCCCTGAACCAGCCGAACCCCTGAACCGGTGAACCAGCCGAACCTCAGCATGTGACGGCGGCGTGAACAAGTGGCCGAGCCGGTGACACTGATGTTCATGGGGTCTATGGTCGGTGCGGATGGACGAGCTGATCGCCGAATCGGGGGCGCCGCGACCGGTTGCTGCCGCGTTGTTGCAGCTCATCGACCGCATCGGTGAAGACGAGTTGCGGGCGCGTCAGCGCATCGCCGAGCGCGACATCTTGACGATGGGCATCACGTTCACCGTGTATTCCGACGGCCAGAACATCGACCGTGCATGGCCGTTCGACATCATCCCCAGGGTGATCGACGGCCGTGAGTGGGACGGCATCTCGTCGGGTCTCTCGCAGCGGTTGCGAGCGATCAACATGTTCATCGACGACCTGTACAACGATCAACGGGTGATCGCCGACGGCGTCTTCCCGGCCGACCTGTTGGCCGCGTCGGTGAACTACCGCCCCCAGCTGCGCGGCATCCATCCCAAACACGGAGTGTGGGCCCACATCTCCGGGACCGACCTGGTGCGCGATGACGACGGCCAGATGTACGTGCTCGAAGACAACCTCCGGGTCCCGTCGGGCGTGAGCTACGTCATCGAGAATCGCGGCGTGGCGAAGCGGGCGTTCGCCGAGCTGTTCCAACGCCAGCGGATCCGTCCGGTCGATGGGTACACCGACGAGCTCAACCGATTGCTCACGTCGCTCGCACCGGACGGCGTGACCGATCCGCAATTGGCCGTACTCACCCCTGGGATCTTCAACTCCGCGTACTTCGAGCATTCGTTCCTCGCCGAGCGGATGGGTGCCGAGCTGGTTGAGGGCGCCGACCTCGTCGTCGGCGGCGACGAGTGCGTGTACATGAAGACGATCGGCGGTCTCGAACGCGTCGACGTCATCTATCGGCGCATCGATGATCTGTTCCTCGATCCCGAATCGTTCCTGCCCGACTCGATGTTGGGGGTGCCAGGTCTGATGCGGGCGTGGAAGGCCGGCAACGTCGGCCTGGCCAACGCTCCCGGCGCAGGCGTCGCCGACGACAAGGTCGTGTACGCATGGGTGCCCGACCTCATCCGCTACTTCCTCGGCGAGGAGCCGCTGATCGCCAACGTGCCGACCTATCGCACGATGTACGACGACGAGCGCCGATTCGTACTCGACAACATCGGTGACCTCGTCATCAAGCCGGCCAACGAGAGCGGCGGGTACGGCATCGTGATCGGCAACCGAGCGACGCGCGACGAACTCGATCAGGCGGCCGCCGCGATCGAGGCCGATCCGCGCAACTGGGTCGCCCAGCCGATCCTGTCGCTCTCGACCGTACCGACCCTGGTAGAGGAAGGCATCGAGCCACGGCATGTCGATCTGCGGCCGTTCGTGCTCACGAGCAATCGCAGTTACGTGACGCCGGGTGGCCTCACGCGTGTCGCGCTCCCGAAGGACTCGCTCATCGTGAACTCGTCGCAGGGTGGCGGCAGCAAGGACACGTGGATCATCGACGGCATCTACGGGTCGGGTTCGGACTGATGGCACAGCTGCTCGCCCGCACCGCCGATCGTCTGTACTGGGGTGCCCGTTACATCGAGCGCGCCGAGGACACGGCCCGCATCGTTCGCGCCTACAACGAGCTCGTCGTCGACTACCCGAGCCAGGAGATGCTGCGCTGGGAGCCGCTCGCGGCACTGGCCGGGTCGGACACCTCGGTGTACGTGCCGCCCGGCGATCCGTCCGGCGAGATCACGGTCGTGCGGTACCTGCTTGCCGATCGATCCAACCCCGGCAGCATCGTCAGCACGGTGGCAATGTCGCGCGAGA
This sequence comes from uncultured Acidimicrobiaceae bacterium, assembly GCA_963701575.1. Taxonomy (GTDB): domain Bacteria; phylum Actinomycetota; class Acidimicrobiia; order Acidimicrobiales; family Ilumatobacteraceae; genus Ilumatobacter. The sequence continues at coordinate 57,238 of CAVPAQ010000024.1, read as the reverse complement.
ACCTGCGTACGACCCGCGAGGTGATGCCGCGCGAGGCGTGGCAGGCGGTCAACCAGCTGTCGCACTACGTCGACGCCACGGCGTCGGGCGCTGTCGAGCGACAACTGCGCGACCGGTTCCTCGTTCGGGTGGTCGAGATCAGCCGGCGGCTCGACGGCATTCTCGAATCGACGATGACCCGCTCGAACGAGTTCCGGATTCTGCGTCTCGGACGCCTCCTCGAACGGGCCGACATGACCACGCGCGTGCTGGGTGTCGCAGCGGCCGGCATCCTCGAAACCGAGGCTGCGAATCGCGATGAACGCTCGATCGATCAGGTGCGCTGGATGAGCGTGTTGCGCTCGGTCTCCGCATTGCAGATGTACCAGCGAGCGGTGCGCGGGCCGATCGACGGATTGTCCGTCGTGCGGTTCCTGCTGTCGCACTCGCCGTTCCCGCGATCGGTGCAGGGATGCCTCGACGACATGAGGGGGGTCCTGGCACAGCTCCCCGGTCCGGACGCGGTGATCGAAGTGCTCGACGAGACCCAGCGGGCACTCAGCGCGTCCGATCCGGATGTCGACACGGGTGTCGAGCTCGATCGCGCCATGGAGGCGACCCAGGCCTCCATCGTCCGGCTCGACCGCGCCATCCGCGATCGCTACGTCGCATCGGTGCTCTGACGGTCATGCTGGTTGGCTCTGCATGCTCAGGGATGCGACGCTGTCGCGGTGGGACCGATGATCACTGACATGGGGGGATCGCCCCTGCATGCCCCCAGTGACCTCCAGCGCGAGTTGCTCGACCCCGATCAGCTGCGGGCTCGACAGGCGCGCGCCGACCGTTTGCTGGCAGCAGAGGGTGCCGGCCATCTCGTTCACGACCTTCCGGTGCGCGCCGACGGTCGCCTGGCCACGATCGAGAGTCGTCCTTGGCGGGTCGATCCGATTCCGGTCGTGCTCGACGCGGCGACATTTCGGTGGCTGTCGTTGGCGATCACCGAACGGATGCAGGCGCTCGAGCTGGTGTTGGCCGATGTCTACGGTGCCCGGCATCTCGTGCGCGAGCGGATCGTCCCGGCCGAGGTGCTGGCATCGACGGAGCGATACCGCATCAATGCCGTCGGTTCGGCTCCCGTCCGATGGCTGACCACCTACGCAGTCGATCTCGTGCTCGATGCCAACGGCGTGTGGTCGGTGGTGCAGGACCTCACGGACGCGCCGCCCGGGCTGGGGTATGCACTGCTCGATCGATCGGTGATGACCCGGGTGGTGCCCGACGTGATGGGACGAGTGAGCGTCGCTTCGCTGGCCCGTTTTCCGGGGGCGCTGCTTCGGGCGCTCGCCACGGCGAGCCCGGTGAACAGCCCTCGCACCGTTCTGTTCTCCGGGGGACTCGACCACCCGTCCTACGTCGATCACTCGTTCCTGGCCGTCCAGCTGGGGGTCAACCTCGTCGAGGGCGCCGACCTCGTGGTGCGTCAGCGCAAGGTGTGGTTGCGCACGCTCGATGGGCTCGAACCGGTCGACGTGTTGTATCGGCGTCTCGAGGACTCGACGGTCGATCCGCTCGAGGTCGCTGCCCACGGCTCGGTCGGTGTACCAGGTCTGCTCCAAGCGGTTCGCTCGGGTGGCGTGACGCTCGCGAATGCCCACGGTGCGGGCGCCATCGAGGCACCCGAAGTGCAGCCGCTGCTCGACGCGGCGATCGATCGGTTGCGGCCGATGGAACAGCTGCTGCCACGCCTCTCGGATCCGATGCGACCCCTCGTGCAGCTCCCGCTGGCGCCGGGATCGCTGTCGCCCGAGGTCGAACATGCCGGCGTCGTGCTGCGCCTGTTCGCGATCAGCGACGGCAAGTCGGTGTCGGTGCTGCCCGGTGGTTCGGGTCGCGTGCTCGCCCCTGGCGACGATCCGCGTGTGCCGACAGCTTGCACCGTCAAAGACGTCTGGGTGCTCGGCCAGACCCTCGCACCCTCGGTCGGGCTTCGTCTCCCGCAGGTGGATTTCGGGCGGTCGGTGCCGACGAGGGCGGCCGACGCGCTGTACTGGACCAATCGCGCCGCGGAGCGGGCCGAGGCGATGACACGCTCGATGCGGGTGATCTCCTCGCGGATCGAACAGGATCCCGGGCTGGTTGCGATGCACGATGGGGCGTGGGGCGATCGGATGCGCCGTGTCACGGCCACGGTTCGCCGCGACTTCTCGACCGTGCTCGGGGCATCGGCGTCGATCGATGCGGAGATGCTGAACGCCGAACTGTCGCACGTCGGCGACGCCGTGGCGCGCGAGATCGGATCGCTGCTGACCGAGGCCTCGACCGTGCGCGAGTACCTCTCCGTCACCACCGGCAGGGTGCTGTCGCACCTGGCCGAATTGAGGTCGTCGCTGCAGCGCCATGTCACGATGGTCGACGATCTCGATGCGATGCTGGCCGACTTCGCCGCGCTCGCCGGCCTCTGGCAGGAGAGCACCGTCCGTGGTCCCGCGTGGCGGATCGGCGACACGGGTCGGCGACTCGAGCGCTGCCTCGTCGTGCTCGATCTGATCGAGGGCGCACTCGATCCCTCGGTCGACGATTCGTCCGCGCGCGACGAGGTCGACGCCTCGGCCATCGAGGTGTTGCTCGCAGCCAACGACAGTCTCGTGGCGTATCGCCGTCGGTATCGCAGCGACGTGGAGCTCGAGGCTGCGCTCCACCTGCTCGTTCGCGATGCCTCCAACCCTCGTTCGCTGGCGGCGTCGATCGAGCGCCTCGCCCAGCACGCTGCCGATGGCGAGCCGGCACTCGGCGATGACTTCGTCGAACGCGCCCGCGCGGCACTCGCGCTGCCGTTTGCATCGATGGTGCCCGAGCTGCGGGCGATCGTCACCCGAGCCGGCGACCGCGTCGTGGGCCGTTGGTTCTCGACACCCGTGAACCCGATCGTGATGCGACCGACCGGAGACGGAGCATGACCGGTCGCACGTTCCGAGTGGTACACCGCACGTCGTACCGATACGGGGCGACGATGACCGACGGCTACTCGATCGCGTGTCTCGTGCCCCGCCCGACCGAGTACCAGGTGGTGCACGAAGCCGACGTGTCGTTGGTGCCGCACGCGTCCGAGTGGGACTCGTATCTCGATGCCTTCGGCAATCTCGTCAACCAGTTCGGGCTCCATGAGCCACACACCGAGATGACGGTCGAGGCGGTCAGCGTGGTCGAGGTCGACGAACGTCCGCCACCGACCGACGACACCCCGTGGGAACGCGTCGTCGAGCTGCTCGATGTTGCCGATGGCGACCTCGCGATCGATGTCGGATCGTTCCGGTCGTCGTCTGCGCTGGTCGATGCTGCCGCGTTCGACTCGGGATTGCACCAGATCGCCGACGACGTGTTCACCGCCGGGCGACCGATCGTCGATGCCGTTCGCGACCTGTGCGTACACATCTTCGAGGAATTCGAGTTCGATCCGCACTTCTCGAACGTTGCAACACCGCTCGATTCGGTGCTCGCAGCCCGGCGTGGGGTCTGTCAGGACTTCGCCCACCTCGCCATCGGTTGCCTGCGATCGATCGGCTTGGCGGCCCGATACGTGAGTGGCTACATCGAGACGCTGCCACCCCCGGGCGAGGAGCGCCTGGTCGGGGCGGACGCGTCCCACGCGTGGTGCTCGGTGTGGACGCCCAACGATGGGTGGGTCGATTTCGATCCGACGAACGGCCACTTGCCCGCAAACGATCACGTGACCGTGGCCTGGGGGCGCGACTACGCCGACGTCACGCCCGTTCGCGGTGTGATGATCGGCCCCGCGGCGTCACAAGATCTGTACGTCTCGGTCGATGTCGCCCGCATCTGACCTGCGCCGAGATCGGGGCCGAGGTCGGGGCCGAGGCGGGGCGGGTGTGACCGACGACCGGCGTGGTTCCGGAATCCGATAACGGAAATGGGCGTTGCACCGGCGACCATGTCAACCGTGACCAGCGTCGAACCGAAGCCCTCCGACCGGTTGATCACTGGTCCGTTCCTGTCGGTGACGGTGACCGCCTTCATCTTCTTCTTCTACATCGGCATGGTGCTGGTCACGGTGCCGCGCTTCATCGAGGAAGAGCTCGGCTACGGCGAGTTCGGGATCGGCCTGGCGATCGCGACATTCGCCGTGGCTGCCGTCGTCGCCCGGCCGTTCCTCGGTCGACTGACCGAGCGCTTCGGGCGCCGGGCGCTGATGATGGCCGGGGCGCTGCTGGCCGCCTCGGCCGGCGCAGTGCTGGGGCTCGCGACCGAGTTGTGGCAGGTGCTGGTGCTGCGTGCCGTGATGGGCCTCGGCGAGGCGGCGCTGTTCGTCGCGGCCGCCACACTGATCGCCGACCTGTCGCCGCCGCATCGCCGCGCCGAGGCCGCCAGCTACTTCTCGGTTGCCGTGTACGGCGGCATCGGGATCGGTCCGTCGCTCGGCGAATGGGTGCTCGGCGACGACCGCTACGGCCTGACGTTCCTGGTGGCGGCCGGGTTCGCCACGCTGGCGGCGATCACCGTCCTCGGTGTGCCGAGCCGGGTCGACCGCTCGTCGGCGCCCACTGTCCAGGGCAAGCCGCCGTTGTTCCACCGGGCGGCCCTGTGGCCGGGGCTCGTGTTGGCGTGCGGGATCGCGTCGTTCGCCGTGTTCTCGGCGTTCATCCCCGAGCACGCCCGCTCGGTCGGCCTCGCCGGGGCGGCCGGCCTGTTCTTGGTCTACAGCGCGATCAGCCTGAGCCTGCGGCTGTTCGGCGCCACCCTGCCCGAGCGATTCGGTGAGCACTCGATGGTGTCGGTCGCCCTGGTGTCGCTCGCAGCAGGACTGCTGTTGATGGCAGCGGTCGCCGAACCCTGGGCGCTCTGGATCGGTGCGTCGTTCATGGGTGTCGGCATGGCGTTCCTGTACCCGTCGCTGATGGCGAACGTGGTGAACCGCGTCGGCGATCACGAGCGGGCGAGCGCGCTGAGTTCGTTCACGATGTTCTTCGAGGTCGGCACGATCGTCGGCGGGGTGGTGCTGGGCGCCGTCGGGCAGATCTTCACGAAGCGGGCTGGCTTCCTGGGCGGCGCCCTGATCGCCATGGTCGGGCTGGTGATGCTGTGGCGCGCCGTCGTGGCAGCGCCATTCGTCGCCGCGATTCCCGACGAGGATCACACGTCGAAGAATTCGGCCTTCGCGAATCCGTGACGGCGGGCGACGATCCCTGACGGGAAGGCGTCGATTCGTCGGTTCAGTTGCTCGACCCGGGTGTTGTAGTAGCGGCGCGCCGCCGCAATCCGATCTTCGGTGAGCGACAGCTGACGTTGCAGGTCGAGGAAGTTCGATTGACTGTTCAGTTGCGGATAGCGCTCGCGCAGCGCCAGCACCTGCGCCACCGCTTCTGCGACGGGCGGTTCGAGCTCGTTGGCTGCGGCCGGTGTGTGCGGGGCGGCAGCGGCAACGTCGTGACGGCGGGCCAGTTCGACCAGTAGCTCCCGCTCGTGAGTGGCCGCGGCCTGCACCGTGCCGACGAGCTGTGGGACCAAGTCGTGGCGTCGTTGCAGTTCGGCGGCGACGTCGGCCCACCCGCTGGCGACGTCGTTGCGGGCGGCGACCAGACGGGTGTGCGACACCCACCAGCTGCCCGGTATCAGCAGGATCGACACGACGGCGATCGCGACCGCGTTGGTCAACATCTGGCGACCTCAGCGCCCATAGAGCTCACCGAGCACCGCCGGCAGTTGGGCTCGGACCGACTGCGCCCAGGTGAGCAGGCCCGGGAGCTCTTCGATCTGGAGCTGACTGCAGTGGCACAGCAACCACGGGCCGAGGAACTCGAACGTGACGGTTCCCTGCCCGCTGGCAGGCGACAGCATCCAGGCGATCATCGGCGGGTCGAGCAGGGTGATGGCGAATCGATCGTCGGCGCAGCGCACCTGGTAGCGCTCGTTGAAGAGCGGCGACTCGACTTCGACGTCGCGCAGTCCGACGGCTCGTTTCATCCTCGACCACAGGTTCTCGCTGGAGATCGTGAGATGTGGCGCCAGGAACGGCATGTCGACCAGTGCGGCGCTGAACTCGTATGTGTGCGAATCCTTGCCGGACCCCTCGGTGAACTGGTACTGGATGACGCTGTCGAGCTCGCCGGCGCGCCACATGTGACAATCGACTCGCCTGCTGCTGCCGCGGTCGAACAGGTCGAAGTCGATCGGTGGTGGCTTTTTCGAGCTGACGTCGACCTCGAGCCCGTGCTGGGCGGCGACCGCTCGCATCTTCGCGCGCTGCGCCTCTCGGTACCGGTACGCCGCATACAGCAGCGCTGCGGCGACCCCGGCGAACACTGGCAGGACGAGCGCCCCGCCCATCAGGAACCGCGCTCGCCAGCTCGCATCGCCGGCAACGCTATCCGGCGCGCCGATCTCGGGCGTGCCGATCATCTGGTCGCCGCACCAGGATCGGCGCCGCCACACCAGGATCGGCGCAGCCGCCGGGCACTACCCTCGCGAGGATGACGTCTGATTCCAGCGAGACCCCCGTCGACATCAAGCCTCGGTCGCGCGATGTCACCGATGGCATCCAGAAGGCGGCGGCACGGGCGATGCTGCGCGCCGTCGGGTTGACCGAGGACGACTGGGTCAAGCCGCAGGTCGGCATCGCCTCGTCGTGGAACGAGATCACGCCGTGCAACGCCTCGATCCGGCGGCTCACGGCGGCCGCCAAGGAGGGCGTCCGCAGCGCCGGGGGAGTGGCGCTCGAGTTCGGAACCATCACCGTCAGCGACGGCATCTCGATGGGCCACGAGGGGATGCGCGCCTCGCTCGTGAGCCGCGAGATCATCGCTGATTCGGTCGAAGCGGTCATGCACGGCGAACGCCTCGACGGCTTGGTTGCCACCGGTGGCTGTGACAAGTCGATGCCCGGCATGATGATGGCGATCGCCCGACTCGACCTGCCCGGTGTGTTCGTCTACAACGGCTCGACACACCCCGGGTACCTGAACGGGAAGGCGCTCGACATCACGTCGGTGTTCGAGGCGATCGGTGCCTGCGCGGCGGGCACGATCACCGAGGACGAACTGTTCGCGATCGAGAAGAACGCCTGCCCTGGGGAGGGCGCTTGCGGTGGCATGTTCACGGCCAACACGATGAGCTCGATCGGCGAGGCGCTCGGATTGTCCCTGCCCGGTTCGGCCTCTCCGCCTGCCGTCGACCGTCGCCGTGAAGACGACGCTCGTCGCGCCGGCGAGGCCGTGGTGAACATGCTCAGGACCGGCCTGCGTCCGCACGACATCCTCACGAAGGGTGCCTTCGAGAACGCGATCGCGCTCGCCAACGCACTCGGTGGTTCCACCAATGCCGTCCTGCACCTGCTGGCGATCGCCAACGAGGCCGGCGTGCCGCTCGACCTCGACGACTTCAACAAGGTCGCGGCCCGGGTGCCGCACTTCGCCGACATGAAGCCGGGCGGCAAGTTCCACATGACCGATCTCGACCGCATCGGGGGCGTGCCGGTGGTCCTCAAGCACCTGCTGGAAGAGGGCATGCTGCACGGTGACGAGATGACGGTCACCGGCAAGACGATGGCCGAGAATCTGGCCGAGATCGATCCGCCGGCGCCCGACGGCACCGTGGTGTACCCGATCTCGAACCCGATCAACGCCGAGGGTGGCCTCAACATCCTCACGGGCACACTTGCCCCCAACGGCTCGGTCGTGAAGGTCGCCGGCCTGTCGAAGGAGCAGCGCTCGTTCGAGGGGCCGGCCCGCGTCTTCGACGGCGAAGACGGCGCGATGGCGGCTGTGATGGCGGGGGAGATCAATCCCGGCGACGTGATCGTGATCCGCTACGAGGGTCCCAAGGGCGGCCCGGGCATGCGCGAGATGCTCGCCATCACGGGCGCCCTCAAGGGCGCAGGTCGCGGTGCCGACGTCGCGCTGATCACCGACGGACGTTTCTCGGGCGGCACGTGGGGCTTCTGTATCGGCCACGTTGCACCCGAAGCGGTCGATGGAGGTCCGATCGCGTTCGTGCGCGACGGCGACATCATCAAGATCGACGTGCCGACGTTCGCGCTCGATCTGCTGGTCGACGAAGCCGAGTTGGCCGGTCGCCGCGACGGCTGGGAGCCGAACGCGCCGCGCTACACCAGTGGTGTGTTGGCGAAGTACGCCAAGCTCGCCCAAGGCGCCGAGAAGGGTGCGATCACCAACATCGTGTGACGTCACGCTCGACGCCGGCCGAGGCCGATCGCGCCGACTGCGGTCACGATCAGGATCGCGACCAGGGCCCACGACGTGATGGCCAGAGATGCCAGTACGCCGCGCACGTTGTCGTTGGCGTCGGCGGACACGACCAGCAGGATCGCGCCGTAACCCAACCGTCCTGCCAGCGAGTTGAGGCTGAGGATCGTGGCGCGGTGCCGGCGTTCGGTCAGCGGTGCCACGGCCGAGCTGATCAAGACGTGGGCCGCCGCGCTCTGAGCGCTGCGGAAGATCACCAACGCCAGCACGGCGACGTGAGCCCACAGTGCCATCCCCGTGACGATCGCGGCCGACACGCCTGCCAGGCCGATCAGGGTGACGACGATCCCGAACCGCTCGCTGAGCGGAGCGCTCGACCGAGCGGCGCCGGCGCCGACGATCGCCGTGGCGGCGTACAACACCCCGGCGAACAGTGGGGTCGCTCCGACGTCGTTCGGGCTGCGGTCGAGCACCTCGGTCAGCCATGGTTGCATCAGCGTGAAGGCGACGTGTTCGAGCGTGACCAGCACGACGCCGTAGAAGAAGATCCAGCCGAGATATCGGTTCTCGAGGTAGCCGACGCACAACCGGATCTGTCGGACGAACGGGTCGGCGTGGTGGGCAACCGGCGGCTCGACCAAACGCAACGTCACGCCCAGCTGGCAGATCGCCAGGGCCAGCGACACGCCGAACGCCCAGCGCAGATCGATCAAGCCCACCGCGCCGCCGACGACTGCGCTGATGGCTGTGGCGACGAAGCCGATCGAGCTGACGCGGGCCTCGCGCCGCGTGAACTCGTTGTGCAACCCGAGCGATTCGAGCGTGTCGAAGTGGAACGTGACATCGGTCCCCGACAACGATGCGAATCCGGCAGCCAACATGAGTTGTCCGAGCGCGATCACTCCGAATGAATCGTCACCGACGATGAAGCACACGTGGGCGACGATCCAGCAGATTGCCGCGATCCGCAGCGTGAGCACGCGGCCGACCCGGTCGCTGATCCAACCCGACGGCACCTCGAGCACCACGACGAACAGGTAGTACAGCGACGCCAGCAGCAGTGCGCCGTCGAGGTCGAAGCGGGCGCGAGTGAACAGTACGAAGACGGGAATCCAGGCCAGCGCGCGCGTCAACGCCTGATGGATGGGGATCAGCCGCAGGTTTCCTTCGAGCGCGGGCCCAGGGTGGTTCGATGGGCTGGGCACGCGGTCATTCTGACCGTTCGGTGTCCCGGTCCGTATGGTGAAGGCGTATGGCCACCAAGCCGCGCTCCGTCCTCGCCACGGCGATCGGTTGGGTGATCGTTGCCCTGATCGTGATGTGGCTGTTCGGAATCGTGATCGGGACGCTCAGTTTCGTGCTGCGCTCGGTGGTGTGGGTCGTGCTGATCGCACTGCTGGTCGGTGCCTATTTCTCGCTGAAGACGCCGCCGGACACCTGATGCGCTCGCGCTGCCCGCGCCTGCAGCAGGCCGGCGATCCAGCGCCATCCCACGAGAAACGTTCCGAGGAACAACGTCGCCACGACCACGAACGAGGTCTTGGTGCCGCCGTCGAAGACGGTTCGGCGAACGATCATGCCGGCCAGCACCGTGATCGGCCAGATTGCCAATCCGGTGAGCACCGCTGCGGGTCGCTTCCACGCCCGCACCGCTGCCCACGCGACCAGCAAGCCGATCAGGAATGGCAGCGCGGTCTTCAGCACTCCGGTGAACGCCGAGCCTTCCTCGTGCGTTCGTCGCCCGATCGCGACGAACAAGACCACGACGAAGACGTCGAGACCGATGGCCAGCTCGAGACGGCGATCTGCTTGCATGTCACCAGTCTGCCGTTGCCTGAATGAGTCGCGTCCGACCGACTCTCCGTGGAGTCCGCACCACCGGGTGCGCGGTTGGCGACTTTGCGTCGATGCGGAACCGCAGTGACCGGCTACAGCCGGTACACGCGCCGGGCGGTTGCGGAGAACATGGCCGTCTTCTCGTCGGCGCTGTAACCGGCGGCGATCTTCTTGAAACCGTTCCAGAGCACGGGATACGACAGCGAGAAGCGGTCGATCGGGAAGTTGCTCTCGAACATGCAGCGCTCGGGACCGAAGCACTCGATCGTGTGGTGGTAGTAGTGCGCCTGTGCCTCGACGAACTCGTCGGAGGTCGGCGGACGATCGGCTTCGTGCCAGCCGAACCCGTTGTCGGGCATCGCCAGTCCGCCCAACTTGGCGAAGATGTTGTCACAGGTGGCGAGTTGCGCCACTCCGTCGGCCCACTCGTCGAAGATCTCGTCGCGTCGGCCGGCGTACATGCCGACCCCGAGTGGTGTACCGAAGTGGTCGAGCACCATCGTGGTCTCGGGTACGGCGCGGGCGAGTTCGAGCATTTCCGCGTTCTGATGGTGGTAATGCCACGTGTCGTAGGTGAGTCCGCGACGACCGAGTTCGCGAACGCCCTGCCGAAACATCTCGTCGGCGAAGCGGCCCGAGGCCGCTCGCCCCGGGATCGTGAGCGCCTCCGGCTCGAGCGGACTCGACAGTGCGTCGCGGATGCCCTTGAGGAGACTTCCCGCCACCAGCTGATGTGCATCGAGCACTTCCGCCAGCCGGTTACCGATCGCGAGGTCGGCGTGGGCGACGATGCCCGCGATCGGGGCCGCGCTCGGATGCCTCCGGGCGAGTTCTCGCGCCTGGGCGGTCACGAACTCGGTTTCGCCGACGGGCCGCATGTGGGCCGGACCGTAGGGCCGATAGCCGGCGTGGCATTCGACGAACACCGTGGCGATGACGTGGTGACCCGATCCGGTGTCGGCGGCGAGCATGTCGAGGTCGTAGGGCAATGCGCCGCCGACCGGCCACAGGTGATGGTGCGGGTCGATGATCGGCAGCTCGGGGTCGATGATCGGTTCGCTGACCTGCTCGAGCCATTCGGATGTTCCCGGCTGCATGTGGATCAGCCTTCGGCGGCGAAGCCGCCGAGCGTGCCCTTGAAGAACAGCAGGGGGAACGGGCCCTGACCGTTGTGATCGGCATCGGCCTCGAGTGCAACGACTCGGCCCAGTACGAAGTAGTGGTCGCCCATCTCGATGACCTGTTCGACGGTGCAGTTGATCCAGGCGACGGCGCGGTCGATGATCGGTGAGCCGGTCGGTGCGGCGTGCCAGGCCACGTCGGTGTAGCGGTCGCCCTCGTTGCCGGCCTTCGCGAACTTCCAGCACAGATCGGCCTGATCACGGCTGAGTACGTTGACGCAGAACGAACCGGTCTCGGCCATCGCCGCCCAGGTTGCGCTGTCTTTCATCGGCAAGAACCCGACCAGTGGGGGGTCGAGCGATACCGAGGTGAACGAACCGATCGTGAATCCGACCGGCTGACCCTCGTGCAGCCCCGACACGATCGTGACGCCTGTCGGGAAATGCCCGAGCACGGTTCGGAACTCCTGTGCGTCGAATGCGTGGTCGGCGATCTCGCTCATCGATTCGATACTAACGATGCCGGCGCGCCGGGCTCAGACGGCGGGTAAGCCGAGCTGTCCGCCGGTCGGCCGGACCCTGTGCGAGCCATCCGAAGTCTCAAGATATTTTCTGGATGGTGGCGGCTCCCTGGTATTCCCTGTATTGTCCAGGGTCGTGGTGGACAATATGACAAATACCAGCTTGCTCCAAGCCGCCCGGTTGACGCACCTGCAGCGTCTCGAAGCCGAGGCGATCCAGATCATGCGGGAGGCCGTCTCCGAGAGCGAGCGACCCGCGATGCTGTACTCGATCGGCAAAGACAGCTCTGTGATGCTGCACCTGGCTCGCAAGGCGTTCTATCCGAGCATCCCGCCGTTCCCGCTCGTGCACGTCGACACGACCTGGAAGTTCAGCGAGATGTACGCATTCCGTGATCAGACGGCCAAGGACCTCGGCATGGACCTGATCGTGCACCGCAACCCCGAGTGTGTCGAGCGCAACATCAACCCGTTCGATCACGGCTCGGCCCTGCACACCGACATGTGGAAGACCGTGGGACTCAAGCAGGCGATCGATCTGTACAAGTTCGATCTGTGCTTCGGGGGAGCCCGGCGCGACGAGGAGAAGTCACGGGCCAAGGAGCGAGTGTTCTCGATCCGGTCACCGCAGCACCAGTGGGATCCCAAGCGTCAGCGCCCGGAGTTGTGGCAGATCTACAACGGACGCCGCAGCCCGGGGGAGACCCTGCGCGTGTTCCCCATCTCGAACTGGACCGAGCTCGACGTGTGGCAGTACGTCCACCTCGAACAGATTCCGATCGTGCCGCTGTACCTGTCCAAGAAGCGCCCGGTGGTCGAGCGCGACGGCATGTTGATCATGGTCGATGACGACCGGTTCCGGTTGAACGAAGGCGAAGTGCCGGAGATGAAGTCGATCCGATTCCGCACCTTGGGGTGTTACCCCCTGTCGGGAGCGATCGAGAGCGAAGCCGACACGCTGCCCGGGGTCATCCAGGAGATGCTGCTCGCCACGACGTCCGAACGCCAGGGGCGCGTCATCGACTTCGATGGCGCAGGATCCATGGAGAAGAAGAAGCAAGAAGGGTATTTCTGATGGCGCACTCATCCGATCTCATCGCCACCGACATCGAGGGATACCTCCGGTCGCACCAGTACAAGTCGCTGCTGCGCTTCATCACGTGCGGCAGTGTCGACGACGGCAAGTCGACCCTGATCGGTCGTCTGTTGTGGGAGTCGCACCTCGTGTTCGAGGATCACCTCGCCGCACTCGAGGCGGACTCGGTCAAGGTCGGCACACAGGGCAACGACATCGACTTCGCGTTGTTGCTCGATGGACTGACGGCCGAGCGCGAGCAAGGGATCACGATCGACGTCGCCTATCGGTTCTTTTCGACCGAACGCCGCAAGTTCATCGTCGCCGACACCCCCGGCCACGAGCAGTACACCCGCAACATGGTGACCGGGGCCTCGACCGCCGACGTCGCGATCGTCCTGGTCGACGCTCGCAAAGGCGTGCTGACCCAGACTCGTCGTCACAGCTTCCTCGTGTCGTTGCTCGGAATCAAGCGCATCGTCGTGGCGATCAACAAGATGGACCTCGTCGATTTCTCACAGGAGCGCTTCCAGGAGATCGTGGCGGAGTACCGAGAGTTCGCCGCCCAGATCGGGCTCGATCAGATGGTGTTCATCCCGATGTCGGCCTTGAAGGGCGACAACGTCACCAGTGCCGGCGACAACATGAGCTGGTACGACGGCCCGACCCTGATCGAGTACCTGGAAACCGTTCCGGTCGACGACGAGCGTGCTGAGCAACCGTTCCGCATGCCGGTGCAGTGGGTCAACCGGCCGAACCTCGACTTCCGAGGCTTCTCGGGTCAGATCGTCGGCGGCACCGTCCGACCGGGCGACCGAATCCGGGTCCTGCCCGCCGGGACCACCAGCACCATCCGCCGCATCGTCACGATGGACGGCGATCTCGACGAGGCGATCGCCGGCCAGTCGGTCACGCTGACGCTCGACGACGAGATCGACGCATCGCGCGGCGACCTGTTCTGCGCAGCCGACTCTCCGGCGGAGGTCGCCGATCAGTTCGAGGGCCACGTGATCTGGATGCACGAGGAACCGATGCTCCCGGGCCGCCCGTACTTGATGAAGATCGGAACCCGCACGGTCGGCGTCACCATCGCCAACCCCAAGTTCCGTGTCGACGTCAACACGATGGAGCATCTGGCTGCCAACAAGCTCGAGCTCAACGAGATCGGCGTGTGCAACCTCAGTCTCGATCGGCCGATCCCCTTCGACGCGTACAACGACAACCGCGACACCGGCAGCTTCATCATCATCGACAAGATCTCGCAGAACACGGTCGGTGCCGGGCTGTTGCACTTCGCCCTTCGGCGCTCGCACAACATCCACTGGCAAGCCGTCAGGATCGACAAGGCGGCACGCACCGGCCTCAAGAGTCATCGCCCTGGCGTCGTGTGGTTGACGGGTCTGTCCGGTGCGGGCAAGTCGACGATCGCCAACATCGTCGAGGCCAAGCTGCATGCGCTGGGCGTCCACACCTACCTGCTCGACGGTGACAACGTCCGGCACGGCCTCAATCGCGACCTCGGGTTCACCGATGCCGACCGCGTCGAGAACATTCGGCGCATCGCCGAAGTCACCGGGCTGATGGTCGATGCCGGCCTGGTCGTGCTGGTCTCGTTCATCTCGCCGTTCCGGGCCGAGCGTCAGCTCGCGAGGGATCGGGTCGAGGAGGGCGAGTTCGTCGAGGTGCACGTCGATGCGTCGGTCGAGCTTGCCGAATCCCGCGATCCGAAGGGTCTGTATGCGAAGGCGCGCAAGGGCGAACTGGCCAACTTCACCGGGGTCGACTCGCCGTATGAGCCGCCCGAGTCACCCGAGCTCTACCTCGACACCGCCAACCTCGACCCCGAGGACGCGGCCGAACTCGTCATCGCGACGCTTCGGCTGCGCGGCATCGTGATGTGAGCTTGGGCTCACCTCCGGCTCGCTCTACTGTCGGGGGCTCCTCGATGGCCAACCGAATCGTTGCGACATGAGTCTCGATGCAGCGATCACCCTGGTCGTCCTGGTCGCGGCAGTCGTCATGCTCGTGCTCGACCGGTTCCCTCCGGTCATGGTGTTGGGTGGCGCCTTGGCGGCGTTGCTGTTCGCCGGGGTGATCGAGCCCGAGACCGCACTGAGCGGGTTGTCGAGCCAGGCCCCGGCCACGATTGCAGCGCTCTACGTCCTTGCCGGGGCTGCCACGGCGACGGGCACGTTCGCCGGGATCGTCGATCGCATGCTGGACGGGCGCGGCTCGATGTTCAAGCTGACGGCGTGCACGGCCGCCATCTCGTCGGTGGTGCCCAACACTCCGCTCGTCGCGATGTTCGCGCCACGGGTCGTGCGCTGGTCGCAGCGCCACGGCGTCAACGCGTCGAGGTTCCTGATGCCGCTGTCGTTCGCCACCATCTTGGGCGGTGTCGTGACACTGATCGGCACCTCGACCAACCTGGTCGTGTCCGACGTGCTCCAACGGGCCGGCGCCGAGCCGCTGGGGGTGTTCGAGATCACCGTCGTCGGATTGCCGGTCGCGATCATGGGCGTGGTCGTGCTGTCGACGATCGGACCGCGGCTCTTGCCCCAGAGGGTGGCCGTCTCGTCGGATCTGGGTCGGCGGGCGCGCGAGTTCCAGATGGCGGCGCGTATCGATCCCGATGGCCCGCTGGTCGGTCGCACGATCGCCGAGTCGGGCCTGCGGGCCCTCGACGGCGTCTTCCTGGCCATGATCGAACGACCCGGTCTCGACGAGAACCGGTCATCGGCGTTGGCCGCTTCGTCGGACACCGTGCTCGAGGCCAACGATGTCTGCTGCTTCGTCGGCGACGCCGGTCGCGTGCTCGATCTGCACGAGATCGTCGGCCTGACCAATCTCGAGCGCGCCCACCTGCTCGAGGCACAAGGCACGGGTACCAAGGTGTTCGAAGCCGTCGTGTCACCGGGCTCGCGACTGGTCGGCGCAACGTTGAAGTCGGCTGACTTCCGTCGGCGGTACGGCGGCGCCGTAATTGCAGTCCATCGTGCCGACGGGGCACTCGCCGGACAACTGGGCCGCATCCAACTCCGCGGCGGTGACGTGCTGCTCGTGCTCTCCCGGGAGTCGTTCGAGAAGCAATGGCGTAGCGATGCCGACTTCTCTCTCGTGGCAGCGCTCAACGAGCAGCCACCTGCACGGGCTCGCAAGTCATGGCTCGTGATCCTGTCGGTGATCGGTGCGATCGTGGTCGCCGCGGCCGGCCTCGTTTCCTTGTTCGAGGCATCGCTCGCGGCAGCGATACTCGTCGTCGCCGGGCGTGCGATCTCAGCGCGCGAGGGTTGGCGCGCGGTCAACCTCAACGTCGTGCTCACGATGGCGATCGCCATCAGTCTTGGTGCAGCGGTGGCCGAGAGCGGCTTGGCGGCCGACATCGCCGGACTGATCCTCAGGTTCGAGGTGCTCGAGACGAACGACATAGCGCTCGTGGTTGCGGTGATGCTGGTGACGATCGTGCTGACCGAACTTCTGACGAACACCGCCGCGGCGGCACTGATGATTCCGATCGCGCTCTCGATCGCCGCTGACACCGGCGCCGAGCCCAGAATGCTGACGGTTGCCACCCTGATCGCAGCCTCGTGCTCGTTCCTGTCGCCCGTCGGATACCAGACGAACCTGATGGTGTTCGGGCTCGGCGGCTACCGCTTCACCGACTTCGCACGTGTCGGCGCGCCATTGACGCTGTCGACGATCGTGACGTCGGCGATCGTGATCCCGATCGCATTCGGCTGATCGGTCGCATTCGGCTGATCGGCGGCAATGCGCGGCGATCCGGTCCGACCGGACCCCGGTACAGTCGGTCAGCGTGGCCGAAGTGACCGAGGCGAAGCGAGATCTACGTCGCACGATGCGAGCGATGCGCCGAGCGCTCCCTGCTCAGCACGTCTTGTCCGAACGGGTGTGGAGCCATGTGCGAACGCTCCCGCAGGTCATGGCAGCGAACACGGTGATGGTGTTCGATTCGGTGCCTGGCGAGCCGATCACCGGCCCGTTCATCGCGTGGTGCGTGGGGGAGGGCAAGCGGGTCGCGCTCCCAGAGGACGAACCGGCGATCGATCCTCGACTGGTCGACGTCGTCATCGTGCCTGGGCTCGCCTTCACCAGTGCGGGCGACCGGCTCGGTCAGGGTGGCGGCTGGTACGACCGCTTCCTGCCGCAGATCCGCGCCGATTGTGTGACCATCGGAGTGGGATTCGGTCCCCAATTGGTCGCCGCGCTGCCGACCGAACCACACGATGTCCGGCTGAGCGCCGTGGCGACCGACCTCGGCTGTCACTGGTGTTCGTAGGCGACCGGGAGGGCGAATCGCCCGAATGCGAGGGCGGATCGCCGGATTTCGCCCCTCGGGCTGATAGACCCGGCTTCGGCGTCGCGACGTGTCGCCTGGCGTCGGTGTCAGCGGCTCGGCCGCCACTCTGAGGTATTCTGTGCGTCGCTACGATGTCCAGGCATCATCGTACCCACCCCTGAGAACTGCCACCCATGGATCCCGAACCCTTCGTCGTTGCTGTCGTACGCGTGGTGAATTCGTCGTGCCGGTGAGCCTCGGTAGGAAACTGCGCGGTCAGGCGGAGCGGCTCGGTTACGCCACGCTCGAGCGAACCATCGGCATCCGGCAGTACATACCGGGTCGCGAACCGCTCGTGCCGAGCTTCCTGATCGTCGGGGCGCAGCGATCCGGTACGACTTCGTTGCAGAAGTACCTCCAGCAACATCCCGGATTCGTGGCGCCGGTGCGCAAGGAAGTCCACTACTTCGACCGCCACTACGCGCGTGGGCTCGACTGGTACCTCTCGCATTTCCCACAGCATCGTGACGGAGCGATCAGCGGAGACGCAACCCCGTACTATCTCTATCATCCGCTGGCGGCGGGGCGTGCCGGTCAGCAGCTGCCGAATGCGAAGATCGTGGTCTTGCTGCGGGACCCTGCCGAGCGAGCGCGTTCGCACTACCAGCACGAGGTCGCCAAAGGGTGCGAGGACCTGTCGTTGGAGGCTGCGCTCGACGCCGAACCATCTCGTCTGGAGGGCGAGGTCGAACGGCTGATCAGCGACGGCACCTACCAGAGCTACGCACACCAGCATCACTCGTACGTCAGCCGGGGGCGCTACCTCGAGCAGCTGTTGCGGTGGGAGGCGGTGTACGGACGCGACCAGGTGTTGGTGCTCACGAGCGAAGACCTGTTCGCCGACCCACAGTCCACGCTCGCCACCTTGCTCGAGTTCCTCGGCCTCGAACCGTTCGCACTCCGCGACGCAAAGATTCACAACAGCTACGTCAAGCGCCCGATCTCGGATGCTGTATTCGACCGTCTCACCCGCGAGTTGCACGACGACAATGTGCGACTCTACGACCACCTCGGCCGCGACCTCGGCTGGCGATCACCGGGCCGCTGATGCGCGCGATGCGGGCGATCGGCGTCCGCTCCTCCCTGACCGACTCCGGATCGGGCGACGAGATCGCGCCGGTCGTCATCTGCGACAACGGCGCTGTTCCACCGGCGGTCACAGCGCGTTCGTTCCGACGCCGACAGCGCAGGCGCCCATGGCGGTAGCCCCACCCTCGCCACGCGCCGGCGAACGCCGCCAGAGCTTCGCGAGGGGCGGCATGGTCAACCTCGTCGGGGCGGGCACCAATGCCGTGCTCACGTTCTTGCTGGTCGTCGTGCTCACCAGCCGCGTTGGCCAAGAGCAGGTGGGTGCCTTCATGGTGGGCGTCGCTGCTCTGACGATTCTGTCGCAGACGGTTCAGCTCGGCGCCAATACGGGTCTCGTGCGCTTCGTCGCGTTGATGCGGGTACGCGGCGACGGACATCTAGTCCGTCCCTTGGTGCCCAGGGTGTTCGTGCCGGTGGCCATCGCGGGCATCGCAGGAGCGGTCATCCTGACGGTCGCGGCCTCGTCGATGGCGGAACTGCTCGGTGGCGACGCCGATGCGGAACTCGCCGTCCGCTACCTCCGCCTCATCGCCCCGCTCGTGCCGTTCGCGGGTCTGTTCCTGGTGGCGTCGCAGTTCTCCCAGGCGTTCGGCACCATGACCCCGGCGGTCGCGGTCGACAAGATCGGGCGATCGCTCGTGCAGGTGATCGGCCTCGCCATCTTCGCCCCGGTCGGAGCGGTCGCGGTGGTGGCTGCGTACGGCATTGCCTATCCCGTGGGGCTCGTGGTGCTGGCCATTTGGATCGCGCGTCTGCTGACGCGGTTCGAGCACGATCTGCCGCCCCCGAGCGGCGCCCACACGGCCCCACCCGTTCGCGAATTCTGGACGTTCTCGGCTCCGCGGGGACTCTCCACCATGTTCCAGGTCACGGTGCTGTGGGCCGACACGATCCTGATCGGGTTCCTGCGTTCGATCGACGAGGCTGCGGTGTACTCGGTGGCGACCCGGTACCTCTTGATCGGGCACCTCGTGATCGGCGCCCTGCTCCAAGCGATGAGCCCGCGACTGGCGGAGTTCCTGGCCCAGGGCTCGATCAAACGTGCCCAGGGCCTGTACCAGCGAACCGCAAGCTGGATCGTAGCGGCGGTCTGGCCGACCTATCTCGGCATCGCGATCTTTGCGCCGTGGCTGCTGCGCCTGTTCGGCGATGAGTACGTGGCAGGCGCCTCGGCGCTGCGGATCGTCGCCGTCGCGATGTTGGTGGCGGCCGCCTGCGGCGCAGTCGACAACGTGCTGTTGATGGCCGGTAAGAGCTGGTTGAGCGTCGCCAACTGGGGGGCTGCTCTCGTCGTCAACATCACGCTCAATCTCTTGTTGATTCCCGTCTGGGGAATCGACGGGGCAGCGGTGGCATGGGCCGCCAGCATTCTGGTCCGCAACGTGATCCCCGTTTTCGAGGTGTGGTTCATGTTCGGCATTCACCCGGTCAGCGCGATGTATGCCCGCGTGATCGTGGCCTCGCTCGTCGTGATCGGGGGGTCATCGCTGGCTGCCGTGTCGATCTTCGGTGTGGGGTTCCAGGCCGTGGTGGTCGGCGCGGTTCCGGGTGCTCTGGTGTATCTGGCGCTCGTCTATCGCTGGTGGAAACTCATCGAGCTTCCCTCGATCGACGCTCCCCATCCCGACGACCTGGCAGCGGGTGGGTGAGTGACCCGCGGCCGCGCTCGAGCCATTCGAGCCATTCGAGCCTTCGAGTCGGCGAACGTCTAGAATCACGTCATGCGAAGGCGGGCCGCTAGCCGAGATTCTGGTCGCCCCGGCGCCGGCGCGGACAGCGATCAGCTGCGGGCGGCGCTGGGCGCGTTGAGCGGTGGGATGGCCGGCTATGAACTCGTCGACGGGCGTCCGAGTTCGGGTGCGCTCGAGACGTTCCGAATCCTTCCTCCCCGGGGGCGGCCGCGGTTGCTCGCTCCAGCCTCCGGCAGCGAGTTGATCGGATCGTATACGACCTTTGCGAATGGTCGCGGGTTGCGGGGAGCAGCCATTTCGTCCGGACTCTGGGCAGCGGTGCGCCTCGGACAAAGTGATCGCGTGCTCGCCCGGCAGGTTTCGCTCGTCGCCCACGACAGTGCCGCCCGCTCACCCTTGCGGGACCTCCTCGAGAACGTGCTGCACACGCCCGACTTCTCGATTGCGATCCGGCTCACATCGGGTCGGCCGAACGCCAAGTTGGTCGTGGCGGCGATCTCGCCGGACGGCGAGCCGTTCTGTTTCGCCAAGTTGGCCAGCGGCCCTCACGTCGCCGAACTGGTGAGACACGAAGCACAGACCCTGGCAGACGTCGCGGCCATCGAGCATTCAATGGTGATCCCCGAGATCCTGTTCGCCGGCGAATGGCAAGGGGTCGAGACGCTCATCACGACGGCGCTGTCGATGCGACGGCTGCCCCGCGCGGCCGTGACGGCGCACCGGGCTTCCGACGATCTCTGTCGGCTATCGGGTATGCAGGCCGTCGAACTCGCTGCGAGTGGGTTCTGGGATCGCATGAAGGGTCGACTGGAAGAGCTGCGGTCGTCCGATGTCCCGCAGGTGGCGTTGATCGAGTCATCGATCGAGTACGTCGAGGACCGCTGGGGGGCCAGCGAGTTCGAGTTCGGACGGGGTCACGGCGACTGGTCGAGGTCGAACTTGGGTCTGGCGGGCAAACAGCTGGTCGCGATCGACTGGGAACGGAGCCACGCGGACATACCGAGAAATCTCGATCTCGCACATTTCGCGTTGATCGACGATGGCCGGTCCGACGGTTCGCGGCTGGTCGATGTCGCGCTCCTCGAGCGTCACACGGCCGAGTTGCTCACGTTGGCCGGTCGTTCGAGTGACCAGGCCCCTGTGCTGACGGCGCTGGCAGTTCTCGAGATGGTCGTCCGGTTCGCTGAAGCCGTTTCCGCCGGGCTGGTCGCGAACGATGCCAAATTCGGGCCGTTGCTCAAGGCGTTGACACTGCGTCCGGTCCAGTCGGGCGGTCCGTCCGAGGGCTGACGGACCCTTCGGGGCTTCCGATCGCTGGACGACGCGACGTTCCGGGGGTCCGCGGTCTTCCGATCCCGCGAAGCCTATGGTTCCCGCGCGCAAGGTGCGCGTGCGGAAAGGCTGTTCGAATGCGTCATCACGTTGTTGTCGGGTATGTCGTCGTGTGTTCCTTCGTCGTTGCGGGGATCGTCTCCGTCAGTGGCCATTCTGCGGCGGCCGCGAGTCCTCCAGTCGGATTCACCGAAACGACGATTGCCACCAACATCCAGAATCCGGTCGGTATGGAAGTCGACCCTGACGGTCGACTGTTCGTGCTGGCCGGCAACAGCCGCCGGATCGAGCTGTTCGACGACTCCGGATACCTGGGGATTTTCTTGCCGCTCCCACAAGCCGCGAATCTGGGTTCCGGCCTGCTCGGTCTCGCGTTTGCGCCCGACTTCGCGTCGAGTGGGGATGTCTACGTGTCCTATGTGACCAACCCCACCGTCGTCTCCGGGCCGCAGCGATTCCGGCTGTCCCGGTTCGCTTCCGATGGTGACGTTGCCGATCCGGGTAGTGAGACCGTGCTCTTCGAGGTCGTGGACATCGATCCCACTCAACAACAGCACCAAGGCGGAGACATCGGCTTCGGGCCGGACGGAAAGCTCTATTGGGCGCTGGGAGATCGGGTCAAGGGCACCTTGGTCTCCCAATCGTCGAATTCGCTGTTCGGCAAGGTCCTGCGCCTCGATCCCGACGGCGGCATTCCCTCCGACAACCCGTTCTACGACAGCCTCCAGGGGGAGTTCCGTGCCATCTACGGCAACGGACTCCGCAACCCGTATCGGATGGAGCGACACCCGTCGACCGGCGAGCTGTACATGAGCGAGGTCGGACCGACCGATTGGGAGGAGATCGACCAGGTCGAGCGGGGTGCGAATTACGGCTGGCCCCTCGTCTCGGGCGTCGTCGGCAATCCGGCCTACACCGATCCGATCCATGCGTATCCCCACGATCCTGACGGGTGCGCGATCACCGGTGGGTCGTTCTACGAAGCCGACGTCCAGCCGTTCCCGGCCGAGTACCGCGGCGACTTCTTCTACGGCGATCACTGCTTCGGTTGGATCGCTCACCTGGACATGACGACCGGTGAGGACACACGCTTCATGACCGGAGCGGATCGGCTGGTCGAGGTCAAGGTGAACCCCAGGACGGGCGCCCTGTACTACCTCGATCGAGAGTACGCAGGCGACACTGTCGGCAACAGCGGCGGAATCGGGCGGATCGATTTCGCCGGGAGTTCGACCGAACTGACCATCACGCGTCAGCCGGCGGATGTCTCGGCGGCCGTCGGCGAGCATGTCACCTTCGACGTGCAGGCGAGCGGTCGAGCTCCGCTCGGTTACCAGTGGTACGACGGGGCAGCTGCACCGGTCGGAGAGAACTCGTCGGTGCTCGATCTCGGCGCGGTTCAGGCATCCGATGACGGTGCGCAGTTCTACGTGGTCGTCACCGATGCCGACGGAGCTCAGCTGACCAGCGACTCGGCAACGCTGACGGTTTCCGCCAACACGGCTCCGGTGCCCGTGATCACCGCGCCCGACACGGCGCTGCGCTACATCGCCGGCCAGCGGTACGTATTCGCCGGCTCGGCCACGGATGCTGAGGACGGTGCGCTCAGCCCTGCGGCGCTCTCGTGGGACATCGTCTTCCATCACGGTGTCCACACCCACCCGTTCATCTCCGATCTCGCCGGCGTCGACGCCGGTACCTTCGACATCCCCGCCAACGACGAGACGGACCCCGATGTCTACTTCCGTATCTCGCTGACGGCGACCGACAGCGACGGGAGTTCACGGACGGTGTACCAGGACGTGTTGCCGCTGCACGTCCAGATCACACTGGACGCCGACCCGTCGTCGCTCCCCGTGCTCCTCGATGGTGCTCCCGTCACGACGCCGGCGACGTTCACGGCGGTGGCCGGAGTCGCGAGGACATTGGAAGCGCCCGGCCAACAGAGCCTCGGAGGCGGAGCATTCGCGTTCGCCGGCTGGTCCGACGGCGGCGGCCGACAACACCAGATCACCACGCCGACGCAGGACACGACGTTCACCGCCGTGTACGAGCCGGTCCTCACCGACCTCCCGCCGACCGTGAGCGTTCAGGCGCCCACCGGTGGCAGCTCGGTGGCTGCCCCCGCCACGATCTCGGGTACGGCGACCGATGACCTCGGCGTCACCGGCGTGCAGGTGATCATCAAACGCGCCGGAACCTCTCAATACTGGAACGGGACCACCTTCGTGAGCGGATGGCGAGCACTGGACGCTGCTGTCGTCGCTCCGGGCGACAGGTCGGCGAACTGGTCATTGGGCTTCTCGCCGCCGAGCACGACCGCGGTTCGGATCACGGTACGCGCCATCGATTCGGGTGGTCAGCGCAGTGCGAACGTGTCGCGCAACGCCACCATCACGGTCGGGACTGTCGGGACCGCACCGACGATCACGCTCGATTCCCCGTCGCACAGGGCGACGTCCGCCAATCCCGTGTCCTTCGCCGGCACGGTCAGCGATGACGGCCTCTCGACCGTGACGATGATCATCAAACGGCGTGGCACGTCGCAGTACTGGAACGGAACCGCCTGGCAATCGGGCTGGACTCAGGTGCCGGTCGACGAGGTGACAGGTGGTGCTTGGTCGTACACGATGTCGTTGCCGACACCGGTCGACGTCGTCGCGTTCGCGCGTGCCACGGGTCTGGGCGGTCTGAGGAGTCAGACTGCCAAGGTCGTCGTCTTCGTGGTATGACGAGGAAGCGAAACGGGGGTTCCCGCGTCGTTTGCTGTCTCTGCTCCGACGGTCGCCAGTAGCCTCGAAACCGTATGCCGATTGCAGATTCCTTACTCGCGACCCGGCGACGGGCTCGCCGGATCGCCCGTCGCGTCGTTCTCGAAGGTGCCGTCGCCGGTCGGCGGCTCGGCGGCGGCGAGCGCCCGTTCCCCGATTTCATGATCATCGGCGCCCAGCGCTGCGGCACCACCTCGCTGTATCGGGCGCTCACCGCACACGAGAACGTTCTCGAACTCGTCGTGGGGGCGAAGGGCGCACACTACTTCGACATGAACTTCGACCGCTCGACTCAGTGGTATCGGGGCCATTTCCCGACCACGAAGCAGCGCTCCAAGGTGCAGGCAGCCACGGGTTGGCCCGCGATCGTCGGAGAGTCGAGCCCGTACTACCTCTACCACCCGGCCGGTCCCCGGCGGATCCACGAACTCGTTCCTGAATCGCGGCTCGTGATCCTGCTTCGCGACCCGGTGGCCCGTGCCCATTCTCACTATCAGCACATGGTCTTCGAGGGGCACGAGCAGCTACCGACATTCGAAGCTGCGCTCGCTGCCGAGGACGAACGGCTGCGGGGCGAGGCGTCCCGCCTCGACGCCGACCCCACGTACCGGTCATCAGCACACCAGCACTTCAGCTACATCGATCGGGGCATGTACGCCGATCAGATCGAACGGGTGTACGAGTACTTCCCGCGTGATCAGGTCCTGGTTGTCGCCACCGAACACCTGGTCACCGATCCGGAATCCGTGCTCGTCGAGATCCAGCGCTTCATCGGGCTCGAACCGTCCGGGGCCGTGCACCTCGCCAAGCACAACAGCGGTTCGTATGACGCGATGCCCGCAGCGCTCCGCCAGGAACTGGCTGCCCGGTTCGCCGACTCCAATCGGCGGGTCGGCGAGATCACGGGTCTGGATCTCGACTGGACGTGACATGATCTGGTCCGGCGACCGGAGGCGTTGGATACCGTGCGCCTTCGTACCGCTGTTCCTGCTCGCCTGCTCGGGTGAGTCTGCGGCGCCTCCCGGCCCGCAACCAGGCGCATCCGAGCCCGCGCCGACCAGCCCGGCGACCGCTGCGCCGGTCGTCGCACCCTTCGATCCGGTCATGGTTCCCTCGTGTGGTGTGAACGGTTCGGTCGCCGACCTCACCGTCGCCGACGGCGCGGTCTTTTTCGTCGGCGAGTTCACGTCGGTCACCGACGCCGCGGGCGCCGAGCAAGCCCGCGATGGTGTGGCCGCCTGCAGTCTCGACGACGGCCGGATTCTCGACCTGGATCTCGGGCCGATCGACGGCGAGGTGAGGTCCATCGCGAAGCACGTCAGTTCGATCCTGGTCGGAGGCTCGTTCACACTCGCCGGGTCCGATGATCGGAAGAACTTCGCGGCGGTCGACCTCGCGACCGGTGCCGTGAACGCTGCTTGGGGTCCGGCAAGCGTGATCGGCGGCGTGCACACGATCTCCGTCACGGATGATGGTTCGGTGTACCTCGGAGGGGCGATCAAGTCGATCGACGGCGCTGCTCGGGACGGGATCGCACGCTTGACGGCCGACGGGGAACTCGACGCTGAGTTCTCGCCCGTCGTCGGGGCGAACGGATCCAGGAGTCCTGTCGTGACAGCGCTCGCCGAAGCTGAGGATGGCCGGGTCTACGTCGGCGGTGACTTCGGTTCCCTCAACGGCGAGCCTGCCGAGGGAATCGGTGCCGTCGATCGAGCCACGGGACGAGTCACTGCCAACTTCCACCCCGCTCTCTCGGACACGAACCCGAAGGACGGCCGTGTCCAGATCCGTACCGTGATCGTCGACGGCGACTGGGTGTACCTGTGCGGTGACTGGTGGACGACGGAGGGCCGTGGCGACGGGGATCAACAACGCAACGTCGGTCGCTTCACCCGATTGGGCGTCGCCGATCCCTCGTTCGAACCGTGGACGGACGGTGGCGTGCGCGATTGCACGATCAGCGGTGATGACCTCATCATCGGCGGCCATTTCGACACCGTGTCGGGTCAGTCATCGCTCAAGACGGCTCGAGTTGCGCTCGTGGACGGCTCGGCGACCCCGTTGGTCCGAGCCGACACGCCCAAGGGCGTGCAGACGCTCGAGGTTTCCGATGGTCTGCTCGTCCTCGGCGGAACCTTCAAGAAGGTGAACGGCGACATGCAGCGCGGTCTGGCCGTCGCCGCGATCCGAGCTCGATGAGCGGCCCCGGGTTCTGACGCCGGCGGGTCGCAGAGGATACGACTCGTCACACGGTGTCGACGGCCGGACGACGGGTCAACTCGCCCCTCGGCTCGTGAGCACGACGCCGACGGTGCGGGCACAGATCCGGACGTCGTGGGTCAACGACCAGTTGTCGACATAGAACAGGTCCAGGCGCCGATAGCTCTCGAACGAGGTATCGGAGCGTCCGGACACCTGCCACAGTCCGGTCAGCCCGGGCAGCACGCGGAGGCGCTCGGTCGTGGTGTCGTCCCAGCGCTCGACTTCGTCGGGTAGCGCCGGCCGCGGCCCGACCATGCTCATCGCCCCCGTCAAGACCGAGACGAGCTGAGGCAGCTCATCGATCGAGTACCGCCTGAGGAAGCGTCCGACACGGGTGATGCGTGGATCGTCCTTGATCTTGAAGAGCGGCCCGTCGGCCTCGTTCATCGATTGCAGTTCGCTCTTGCGGACCTCGGCGTCGGCGACCATCGTGCGCAGCTTGATCATCGTGAACGGCACGCCGTTCCGACCGACTCGGGTCTGCCGGAAGAACACGGGCCCTGGCGACGTGAACTTGATCGCGAGTGCCGATGCGAGCAGCAGGGGCGCCGAGAGGAACAGCAACGAGCAGGCGAACGCGACGTCGAAGACTCGTTTGGCGACGACCGGGGCGCCGCTGCGGGCGATCGGCTCGACGTAGATCATCGTTCGACCGTCCACCACCTGGGGGCGAATTCTCGCAATGTCGATGTCCCACAGAGCCGATGACAACATGACGTGGTAGCCGGCGTCGGTCAGGCGCCGTGTCATGGTGTTGATCTGACTGTCCGGAATGGACGACGGTGAAATGACCACGCCGCTTGCGGAATAGCGCTCGAGCACTCGCTCGAGCTGCTCGATCGATCCGATCACCTTGTTGCCTGCGACATCACCGCGGTTGCCGACGAAGCCCAGCACCTCGTACCCCAGCGACGGGTCGTGGTTGAACACCTGCATCAGTTCCACGGCGCGAGAGTCGGTTCCGACGATCACGATGCGGCGACGCAGACGGGCGTTGGTACGCAGTCGTGCGAAGACCCTGCGGGCGATGAGGCGCTCGATCGCGATCGATGTGGCGATCGAGGCAGTGACCAGGACCACCCAGACGTGCGAGAACCCATCGACGCCGATCAAGTATGCGATCAGCTCCATCCAGAGGGCGCCGACGATGGTGCACCGAACGATGTTGGAGAACTCTTCTGTGACGCGGGCATTCGCTCGCGCCTGGTACAGGCGATTGCTCAGGGCGCCGACGACGAAGGCGGGCGTGCTGGCTGCGGCAAGCGCCACGTGCGCCATGGCCGTGGTCCGTGTGAAGTAACCGAAGGCGAGCAGCCAGCCCGTCATCGCCAGGACCCCGACGGTTCCGGCCGCCGCGTCGGCCATCATGAGGCGTGCACGAACTGCCTGCGGTGTCAGAGCCCGTTCCGCGCCGTCGTCAGCCGGATCAGGAACCGGAGTGAGCAGTGGCGCTGAGCTGCGCTCTCGGGACGGAACTCGATCTGAAACTCGGTCGCGCAGGACCGGAGCCCCATGCTGTTCGTCAGCCACCGCCATGATTCGCCCTTTCACATTCTTCTGCCGACCAAATCCGGTGGGCCATGCCCACCAGGCCGGAAAGAAACCGCCGCCTTGTCGTGTCCCACTGCCAATGCTCTGCAGTGATCACAAGTATTGCACCTGGATGGAATCTAGCACTGCTCTTCACGCTCATGCAAATCTATTACAAAGTGACAGACGTCTCTTCGCGGAAACTTAGCATGACGGGAGGGCGCGATCCGGGTTCTTGACGCAGAGCGGTCGGTAATGTCAGAATCTCGCTCAGCGTGCTACGATCATGGGGTCGGAGCTTCAGCGATCAGTGAAATGGCGGTAATGAACTTGACAACCTCCCCTCTCCCAGGCCGGGTCGGAACGGCCGGGTCGCGTCGGCGGCGCGCGCATCGGTCGCGACGTACCACGTTCGGGATTCTGCTCGCGTCGTGCCTGGTCACGTCCTCGATCGTGAGTGCAGATTCGTTTTCCACGCACGACGGCATCGTGTCCACCAACCCGGCAGAGTTCACGCCTGAGGTGCTCGATGGCCAGGTCCGAGCGATCGCCATGGTCGGTGATCTCGCCATCGTCGGTGGCACGTTCACGCAGGTCCGTGAGCCAGGCGGCGAAGTGATCGCCCGCAACAACATCTTCGCCTTCGATCGGGCAACCGGGGCCATCGATTCGAACTTCGTGCCGGAACTCAACAGCCATGTCTGGGCGTTGGCGCCCGGCGACGACGGCAATTCGGTCTTCGTCGGCGGACGGTTCACCAGGGTGAACGGTTTCATCAGGAAGGGCCTCACCAAGCTCGACCTCGGCGGCAACCGTGTGTCCGGCTTCGCCGGTCGTACCAACGCCAGGGTGACGTCGCTCGTCGAACTCGGCGGAGTGCTCTACATCGGCGGCAACTTCTCCCAGGTCAAGAGCACGCCCGTCAACTCGCTCGCCGCCCTCGATGCCGTGACCGGCGTTATCCTGCCGAACATCGACCTCACGTTCGCCGGCCCGTACAGCACGTCCCGGACGACTGGATCGCTCAGCGTCGACAAGATCGACGTCACCCCCGATGGGAGCCGGCTGGTCGTGGTCGGCAACTTCTCCTCGATCAACGGCGTGAGCCGGCCACGGCTTGCCGTGATCGACATCTCATCGAACCCGGCGACATTGGCCGACTGGTCGACCAATACGTTCTCGATCCAGTGCCAGGCGACGAAATGGCCGCAATACATCCGCGACATGGATGTCTCGCCCGACGGGACCTACTTCATCGTGGGGTCCACGGGTGCGTACACGAATGGCAACCCCGCTTGCGACAGCGTCACCCGCTGGGACCTGACCACGTCCGGGTCGAACATCCAGCCAAGCTGGGTGTCGTACTCGGGTGGGGACACGTTCTACGGCGTCACCGTCGCCGGTGACGTGGTCTACGTCGGCGGCCACATGCGCTGGATGAACAACCCGTTCGCAGCCGATCGGCGCGGGGCCGGCGCCGTCGTCCGGCGAGGCATAGCCGCGCTCGATCCACTCAACGGCCTGCCGTACTCGTGGCGGTCGGACCGATCGCCTCGTGGGCTGGGCACCTTCGACCTCGTGGTCGAGGACGACGGACTCTGGATCGGCGACGACACCGACTTCATGAACGGCGAGTACCACCCGCGGCTCAAGTTGATGCCGTTGCTCGGTGGTGGCCCGGTGCCACGGCCGACGCCTCCCTCGCTGCCCACGACCCTGTTCCGTTCCGGTTCTGGGGAGTTGCGGTCCTGGGGTTACGACGGCAACTCGCTCAGCGGCGAGCAGCAGGTCGATCTCGACGTCGACTGGAACAACATTCGCGGGCTCGTGCACCTCGGCGGTGCGCTGTTCTACGGTCGTTCCGACGGCACGTTCTGGCAGCAGGGCTTCGACGGCAACGTGCTCGATCCGCCGGTGCAGGTCGACCTGAACGGGTTGACATCGAGCTACTTCCCGGTCTCGAGTATCACCGGGATGTTCTTCGATGATGTGAACGGTCGGCTTTACTACACCCAGGCAGGTAGCTCGACTCTGCGTTACCGGTACTTCACGCCCGAGACGCCGATCGTCGGCGCCCAGACCTTCACCGGGTCGACCTCGTCGGTCGTGCCGTGGGCGTCGGTGCGTGGCATGGCGACCGTGGAGGGAAGGCTCTACTACGGAACGAGCGATGGCACGCTGCACCGGGTGGACCTCGACGGTGACCAGCCGGTCGCTGGTACCGATGTCGTCATCAGTACCCCGGGGATCGACTGGAGCGATGGGGATCTGACCTTCTTGTCTGCTGGGAACCAGTTCCGTCCGCCCCTGCCGGAGGCCGAGTTCGAGTTCTCCGGCGCAGGGAGCGCGACGAGTGAGTCGTTCCACAAGTTCAAGTTCCCGGTCGTCGCCGGCGAGGAGATCACCGTCGTCCTCGAGTGGGACGAGCCCACCGCTCTGATGAACGTGTTCCTGCGCGATCCGTCGAACATTGGGGTCACGACCGACACCACGCAGAACGGGTCGCCCAAGACGCTCACCTACACGGCTACGTCGACCGGGGATTGGGCCGTCGCCGTGAAGATCAAGGCGGGTGCCACGGCATTCAAGGTGCTCGTCAATCCGTATCCGTAACCCGTTGCGGGTCGCCGGGGGAATGCCCGCGGCGAGTCGATTTCGTCAAATCGTCGTCGGAAACCACGACGTTCGACCGATCTGAACACTGCCCGATGGCCGCCTGGCCGTCGGGCAGTGTTCGTTGTGCGCCGTCGCGAGCACGTTTCAGCGCCGTCATGTGAATTATCTCTTGAGTGGTCTCGCAGGCACGCAGCGTCGTTTCACGCGAATCAAGAGGGAGGACTTGGGCGAATCTTGTACTTCTCAGCGCACTCGCGAACGCAAGATGACATCAAACCGTAATATAGTGCTTCGAGTCCAAAGCCGATGAAACCTGGAGTTCCGCTCCCCAGGCGTAGCCCGAACGAAGGATCCGACACGAAAATGACACGAAAGCCCACTCGCACTTCGAGACGTCGCCCGACCGGTTTCATCGCAATTGCCACCGGCGTAGCCCTGGCCGCGGCGGCCATGTTGGCGCCGCCTGCACTCTCCACCGGAGCAACCGTCAACGAGGTCGCCTTCGTCACGCGAACGGTCCCCGTTCCTGGCGCGGACGAGGCGATCGTCGCCCGCCTCGAGTCCTTGGGCTGGACCGTGCGTCCGGTCGACGACGACCAGGTTCGAGATTCGGGCCTGCAAGCCGTATCCGGCGCCGACGTGGTGCTGGTGTCATCGACGGTCTATGTGCCGAGGATCACGACACGGCTGTCGCAGACCACCCAGCCGGTCGTGATCTGGGAGCCGGCGCTGTACGACGACTTCGGTCTCACCACCGGTGCGTCCGGAACCGCGGGCGAGGCGAGCTTGCGACGCAGCATCGACGTCGTCGATGTCAGCCACCCGATTGCCGCCGGCCTGTCCGGTGTGGTCGATGTGTCGACCAAGGATCGCAAGGTCTCGTTCGCCCGAGTTGGCCCTGCGGCCGATGTGGTCGCAACGCTCGCCGGCGACGCCGCCAAGAGCGCGGTCTTCACCTATGACGCGGGCGCCGCCCTACCGGGTGGTGGTACCGCTGCTGGACCTCGGGTCGGTCTGTATCTCGTGCAGAACTCGTCGAGGGCCCTGAGCGCGTCGGGATGGAGCATCTTCGATGCAGCCATCAGTTGGGCGACAGGCCAGACGACGGTGCCCAGTGCTCCCACGCCGCCTGCTCCGGCTCCGGCTCCGCCTGCTCCGACACCGCCGGCACCGGCACCGCCGGCTCCGACTCCGCCTGCTCCGACACCGCCGTCACCCGGTGGTTCGGGCGCGATCTTGGCGCCGAAGGTGGGGACGCATTTCGGTGCGTTCGTGTCGAAGCGTGGTGCGGGGGATCAGTATGACTCGACGGTTCGTTTCGAGCAGAGTTTGGGTCGTCAGTTGGCGATCATCAATCGGTTCCACACGTTCTCGTCGGGTGTGAGCAGCTCGTTCCATTTCGATCGGCAGTACATCGCTGATGGTCGGATCGTGATGATGTCGTGGCGGGCGACGGATAATCCGAACGGGACCAGTGGTACGACTGATTCGAATCGTGCCAAGAAGATCGTGGCGGGTCAGTTCGACTCGCAGATCCGGGCGATGGCTCAGGGTGTGAAGGGGTTGAACGCGAAGGTGTTGATTCGGTTCAACTGGGAGATGGATCAGTCTCCGGGGAGCGCGCAGTACATCGGTACGCCGGCTGAGTTCATTGCGGCGTGGCGGTATGTGCACGATTTCTTCGAGCGTGAGGGTGCGACGAACGCGGTGTGGGTGTGGGCGCCGCGTGCTGCGTCGTTCAACAAGGGTGAGGGTCAGAAGTTCTATCCGGGTGATGCGTATGTGGATTGGATCGGTGCGTCTGCTGTTCCGATCAATTCGTGGCGTGATCCGGTGACGATCTACGGCGATTGGTATAACTGGGCGAGCCAGCGTGGCAAGCCGATGTTGTTGTGGGTCGGGTTGCGTGAGAATCCGTCGAGTTCGCAGTGGAAGGCCGGGTTCTTGAACGAGTTGAATTCGTTGATCACGGGTCCGTGGAGTCAGGTCAAGGCAACGGTGTATTACCACTCGAACTCGCCGAAGGGCTACGACTACTGGGCGGACACGTCCACGGCTTCGTGGAACGCCTTCCGGGCGATGGCCTGCGACCCCCACTTCGCCACCAACGACACCTGCTGAGCACAGACCATTGTCCACGACGCAAACCGACCTCGACAGACCGCGGGCCATATCCACGACCGCAAACCGACCACGAATGAGCACGGACTGATGACAACGATGCAACCGCCAATTACTCGTCACTCGACATCACGGCGCCGAGCCGCCGTGCTCGCCGGCCTCGCTGCTGCCGTTGCCTTCACCGGTGCGGTCGTGGTCGGCGATCTCTCGACCAGCCCTCGCGCCGATGCGGCATCACAGTTCACTGCGTTGCCCAGTCCTAAGCGGGTCGTTGACACGCGCGCCGACGGTTGGACGGCGGATGGCAAGTTCGCGGGCATCGGTCAGCAAGGCGCCGGTACGACGCTCAGAGTTCCGATCGCCGGTCGGGTCGGTATTCCGTCGAACGCGAACGCCGTTGTCGTCAATTTGACGGTCGTCAGCCCGGAACGGGCCGGATTCGTGACCGCATACCCATGTTCGCAACCGCGGCCGATCGCTTCGAACATCAACTTTGGTCCCGACGAGGTCATCGCCAACCTGGTTGTGGCGTCGGCCGAATCCGGTGGCGACATCTGCCTCTACACCAAATCGCGAACGCACCTCGTGGTGGACGCGATCGGCTATTTCCCATCGGGAACCTTCAAGGGACTCGCGGCCCCCCAGCGCATCCTCGACACGCGTTCGGGTGCCAAGACCGCCGACGGCAAGTACTCGGCCGTCGGAGCTCGGGGTGCAGGCTCGACGCTCCAACTCCCGGTCACGGGCAGGGCAGGCGTCTTCAAGGGTGCACCGACAGTCATCTTGAACGTCACCGCCACCGGGGCATCAACTGCCGGATACGTGACCGTCTATCCGTGTGACGCCGAGCGCCCGACCGCCTCGAACGTGAACTTCGTCGCCGGCGACGTGATCGCCAACACGGTCGTGGCCGCCCTGTCGGACAACGGCCGCACATGCGTGTACACGAGTGCCCGCGTCGATCTGGTGGTCGATGTCACCGGTGTACTGCCGTGGACGACCTTCAAATCGTTGACGGCGCCTCGCCGAATCCTCGACACCCGCCCGACCGGTCGGACATTCGACGGAGCATTCCAGCAGGCCGGTCGCCCCGGTGCTGGTACGTCCACCCAGCTGCACGTTGCCGGCCGAGCCGGTGTGCCGACGAACGCGACGGCCGTCGTACTCAACGTCACCGCTGCCGAATCAGATGGCCCCGGTTTCGTGACAGTGTTCCCGGCGGGCGCCAAGCGGCCGACCGCCTCGAATCTCAACTACACGGCTGGTCAGGCGATCCCGAATGCCGTGGTCGCGCCGATCGGCGCGAACGGGAATGTCTGCCTGTTCACACTCAGCGCTGCGCACTTGGTGGTCGACGTCGGTGGTTATCTCATCGGCAATGCCGTGTCCACGGCCGGCACCGGTTGTCCCGAGGCCCAGCCTGCTCCGGCTCCGCCTGCTCCGACACCGCCGGCACCGGCACCGCCGGCACCGAAGCCTCCGGCACCGCCTGCTCCGACCCCGAATCCGCCGCCGACGCGCACCGCTCCTGACGAGATCTTGGCGCCGAAGGTGGGGACGCATTTCGGTGCGTTCGTGTCGAAGCGTGGTGCGGGGGATCAGTATGACTCGACGGTTCGTTTCGAGCAGAGTTTGGGTCGTCAGTTGGCGATCATCAATCGGTTCCACACGTTCTCGTCGGGTGTGAGCAGCTCGTTCCATTTCGATCGGCAGTACATCGCTGATGGTCGGATCGTGATGATGTCGTGGCGGGCGACGGATAATCCGAACGGGACCAGTGGTACGACTGATTCGAATCGTGCCAAGAAGATCGTGGCGGGTCAGTTCGACTCGCAGATCCGGGCGATGGCTCAGGGTGTGAAGGGGTTGAACGCGAAGGTGTTGATTCGGTTCAACTGGGAGATGGATCAGTCTCCGGGGAGCGCGCAGTACATCGGTACGCCGGCTGAGTTCATTGCGGCGTGGCGGTATGTGCACGATTTCTTCGAGCGTGAGGGTGCGACGAACGCGGTGTGGGTGTGGGCGCCGCGTGCTGCGTCGTTCAACAAGGGTGAGGGTCAGAAGTTCTATCCGGGTGATGCGTATGTGGATTGGATCGGTGCGTCTGCTGTTCCGATCAACTCGTGGC
The DNA here is from genome assembly GCA_963701575.1 of uncultured Acidimicrobiaceae bacterium. Taxonomy (GTDB): domain Bacteria; phylum Actinomycetota; class Acidimicrobiia; order Acidimicrobiales; family Ilumatobacteraceae; genus Ilumatobacter. Next base: position 22,593 of record CAVPAQ010000024.1, on the reverse strand, counting down.
GTGATCCGGTGACGATCTACGGCGATTGGTATAACTGGGCGAGCCAGCGTGGCAAGCCGATGTTGTTGTGGGTCGGGTTGCGTGAGAATCCGTCGAGTTCGCAGTGGAAGGCCGGGTTCTTGAACGAGTTGAATTCGTTGATCACGGGTCCGTGGAGTCAGGTCAAGGCAACGGTGTATTACCACTCGAACTCGCCGAAGGGCTACGACTACTGGGCGGACACGTCCACGGCTTCGTGGAACGCCTTTCGGGCGATGGCCTGCGACCCCCACTTCGCCACCAACGACACCTGCTGACTCCCGCAACGGTGACTTTCGTGATCGTGTCCGGCTGCCGCATCCGCAACGGTGTCTTTCGTGATCTTGTCCGGCTGCCGCATCCGCAGTTCGGCGCCGGGTCGATCAGACCACGCCCGACAGGGCGGTCGATCAGATCACATCTGACCGATCAGTAACGGACGCCACTGAGCTCGGGCGGGGCGACGACGTCGTTTCGGGCAGCACGCAACAGCAGCGCCGCCACGATCATGGCGATCGGGAGCTGAATGGGCGTGTGTTCATAGACGAACGCCTGCATCACGACGACGAGCATCGTCGCATGCAACCAGATGCCCGTCGTCGTTCGCTGCCGCCAGGTCCGAACGATGGCATTCGTCCACCACGCGAGATACAACGCCAGGCCGACGAAGCCTTGGCTCACGAGGATCAGCCAGACGTGACCGTGGGTACCGACGTTGGGGCCTTCGTCCTTGTCCGTTCGTTGCTGGGGCGATCCCCAACCGAGAATCGGCCGTTCTGTCCCGAGTTCGATCGACTGCACGTACAGGCTCGATCTCCCCTCGTCGCTGTGTCCCTCCTCGGCGCGCTCGGTGAAGAGCGTGCCGAGTGGCGTGACCGACAGCGTGATGGCCACCATCACGATCGGAATCCCGGCGAGGAACAATGGAGCCGGACGACGTTGCCCGGCAAAGCGGGCGCTCGTGTACACCAAGCCCAACGCGAGACTCAGCCACAAACCCCGGTTCAGCGATGCGATGACGCTGAACAGCGACAATGCGATCAGAATCACGACGAGCAATCGTGACATCTTCGACGACCATCGCCCAGCGAGCCAGGCGACCGTAACGGTGAACAGGATGCCAAACGTGGAACCCCACCCGTTCGTATACGGGAAGAGAGCGTGCGGACGCCCGATCTCCTGGCCGAAGAGGCGTGAGACCTGAGCGAATCGAGGATGAGCGAGCGAGTAGACGAGCGGATTCGAGAACGCTCGTTTCGGCAGGAGGAGCTCGGCAACGCTCGGGAACTCGAGCCGTGGTGCAACGGCGCCGATGAGGCCGAGGAGGGCGACCGAACTCCACAGGCCGACCAACAACGAGATGACACGAGTCGTCGGGAGGCGGTGCTCCGGTTGGTTGTAGACGTAGAGGAACAACACCGTTGCGGCGAAGTACACGCTGTACCGGTAGCCGAACGAGAAGATCCGGTCCACAGACCCGAGCTGCGTCGCGGAAACCGTGACCCACAGCACGAACAGCGTCCACAGTCCGAACCCGCGGGGAACGCGCAGGTGCTCGTTTCTCAGCAATCCCGGGACGAGTACCAGTGAAACCATCGGCCACGCGAGCGCCGCAAGCCCGAGTACCCAGAACACGGGAAACCCGAGTGTCAACAACGCCAACGGCCACCAGGCAGGCAGGATGGAGACCGCACGCGGTTGAGGTTCGCCCAGCACCGACTTGGTAGGCGGCGGCCCGGCTGGTTCGGCGGTCACCGTGTCGGTCACGAGGCGGCCGGTTCCTGCGTCCTGCGGGCCCGCATCGTTGCCGCGCGGAGTTTGTCGGTCGGGGTCGGCCGTCGCTCGACCACGACCCAGCAACGTGGGATTCCCGAGTTGGCGGCGAGCGCGAGTGCCGCTTGCAGGTCGTCACGGCGTGTGCGATTGACCCGGATCACCAGGACCAGTGCACCAGCGGTCAAGGCGGCATCGAACGCCTCCGGGCTGGTGAGCGGCGGCGGAGACTTGATGATGGCAAGGCCCGCACTGTGATCGACGAAGTCGTGCGCAGTCGCCAACACATCCTTCATCCAGCCCGAACTCGACCCCTCCCGAGGTCTCGGCGGGAGATCGACCACCTCGACACGATCGTCGAGATCCGGCTTCTGAGCGGTACCGCTCAGACTGATCACAACCGTCTTTCGTCCGGACATGCTGTGCGCGATCGCAATGTTGTCGATCGCACGCGAGCGGTCCGCCGCCGACAGCATCGGAGCAAAGACCAGCGTTCGCTGGCCCGCCTGCATCGCAGCCGACTGTGCGGCCGTGGCCGCCCGCATGAACTCGACCGGCATCACCTTTCCGGTCAGTGCAACGTCTGTGTACCGCACCTCGGCGAGGACGTTCGCGCCGGCCACGCGGGCAGCGTCGCTCGTCGAGCGCACGAACGGGCTCGACCGATCGACCGCGAACGCAGCACCGATACCGAGCAGCAGGCTGAACGAGATGATGGCTGCTGAGAGCGCAAACGGCGGGATGCCCTTGCTACGGACCTCTTCGACCTCGGTGCTGCGCACCACGAGCCCCGACTCGATCGGTTCCACCGATGTCAAGCTCGCCTCGGTCCGCAGTCGCGTGAGCTGGTTCTGGAGGACGGCGATGAGGGCCGTGGCGTTCTCTTGTGTCGCGGAGCCCTCCAGGCTGCTGGACACGGTCGATGTGAGTTCGGACAGCTGATCGGTGATCCGGGTGATCTCGATCTCGACCCGGTCGAGGCGGCCCTGTCGTTCCGCTTCGAGCTCGGCTTCCCGACCTGTCAGATAAGCCTCGGCGAAACTCTCCGAGCCGAGTCGTGCTCGCTCAGGATCGGCGGATCGGTACTCGATCGTGATGATCTCGGTGCGGTCGGTGCTGATGACGGTGAGCGACTCGTCGATCTCGCTGCGCGGGATATCGATGCCCATCAGGTCTCTGGCGATCGCCGCGATTCGATCGGACCGGATCAGGTCGGCCTCGGTTTCGGCCGACGTCGAACTGCCGGAAGACGAGAACCTCGGCGCGATCAACTCGGTGGTTGCGACATAGGAAATCGCTGCAGGCTTGCGAAGTGACATGCCGACGAAACCGATGATCGAGGCCGACAGCGCCACGGCGACGATCAGCAGTCGCCGGCGCCGGATGATGGCAAGGTACTCGGTGAAGTCCAGCGTGTCAGATGTTGTCTGGCCGGATTGGTCCATGAGCGGTTGGCTCCAAAGTTGAATCGGGGGGATGGAAGTACTCGAACGGTCTAGAGCAGCGTGCCCACAACTATGCCCCGTTCGTACAGTTCCTGTTGCTCGGGCCATTGGACTACCATGAGGTCGGCGGTCGGTTGGACCAACTTCCCGGTCATCGTCGCCAGGTCGATGCGGTCGTACACCTCGATGAAGACCGTGACCACGCCGTAGAACCGCGAGAGCCAGAAGAAGGGAACTGCGACACCGGCGCCGGTGCTCACGATGACATCCGGGCGCTCACGCCGGAGCAGCCGGTTGGCAAGCACGAGATTGCGCACCAGGTTGCCGACGTGGCGAGTCGTCGGGAAGTGCGCCCAGTGAGCCTGTTCGTCGCCGAGCAGGGACCGCACCGACATCATGTCGAATGTCACCCAGGATCGCTCGTGTCGCTCGAACCACGGCCGGAGTTTGAGGCACTGGGCCAAGTGTCCCCCACCGGAGGTGGCGAACAGGATGCGGTACTGCTCGGCGTCGACACTTTCTCGGTGGCGGCGGCGGAAGCGGGCCGGCAGCGAGCGTCGACCGGGACGTTCGCCGAGGTAGACCGCCCGGTCGACCAATCCGGTGACGCGGCCGACCGCCTCGCCGGTCTCCGTTTCGGTCCGCTCGAGCTCGTCCGGCGCGCGATCTGCAAGCTTGCGGTCGATGGCCTCCCACAAGAGCTGCTGATCCGGGCACAGCGCAATCTGGCCCCGTTCCGACAAGAACCGTGCAAACCGCTGCTGATGGGAGTCGACGTGTTCGCCCAGCTCTGGATCGCGCGGCACCACGATCGGCAGCCGCCCGGTGTTGCGGGCATCAACGATCGTGGCCGGCCCGCCGTGACAGATGACGACAGCCGAGGTCGCCATGAGCCAGGCCATGTCGTCGGGTTCGACGTAGTCGGCCGAATCGGAGTTCGATGGCGACGCTGAGGTACCGGTCTGGAAGAACGCCCGCACCGGTGCACCATCGAGACCTCGTCGGTACACGTACTCGTCGACCTGTTGGATCACTCGATCGAACGGATGATGATCGGTGCCCACGGTGACGAAGATGTCATACGGCTCGCGGTGCGAATCTCGACATGTCGTCGCTTCGTGGGTCGGCATCCCGGCGTCCTGGCTCTGGTCCATCACTGTCGTCCAGAGGCCTAGAACAGCCGGAAGGTCTTGGCGTAGCTGCCTGCGGCGGGATTCGAAGCCAGATCGGTGATCGTCGACGGTGCGACGTAGACGACGGCCGTTTTCGGCCCGACCGTGAGCGACGGGCAAGCGCCCGAGCACGGACCGAGCGTGAGGGTCAGTACTTCACCGATCCCGCCAACGGTCAACGTCGACGAGCTGAAGACGGCCTGGGATCCGTCACCGGTGATGAAGGCGTCGGATCCGGTGTCGAAGAGGCCGGTCAGGAACGTCGGCGCGTCGAGGAGATCGTTGCCGGGGCCCGGTGGATCGCTCAGGATCACGTCGATCGTCGGCGAGAACGACCCGGGCGCGATCAACTCGCTCCATTCGACAGTGAGCGTGTCGCCTTGCTCGGCAAGACCGTTGATGCCGGCGTTCGTCTTGCGGAATGCCGTCGGAACCGGTCCGGCTCCGTCGGCGGGGGCGGTTGGTCCGAACGATGGATGATTGCCTGCCGCATCCTGGATCGTGTTCACGGGGGCGAGGGCCACGAGTAGTGAAGCCACCGCGGTTGCCGGATCGCCGGAGCCCTCCTGGATGGTGAGCGTCGCGGTCGAGCCGGCGACGGCGACGCCGACGAACTGCCCGTTGGACGGCACGTCGGTGGCCGACCAGCCGGTCGTGCAGGGAGCGGGGCAGGCGGCGAGCGGCTCGTCGAACGCCGCAGCGATCGCGTCGACGAGACCGTTGTGATTCGAATCGAGCATGGTGAGCGCCGTGAGCGCCGGCGCTTGGGTGTCGTCGGGATTCTGGATCCGGACGGTCGTGAGTACGGTCGACGAGTTGTCGGACGGATCCGGGTCGAGGCTGCTCGACGACACCACCGCCGGGTTCGTGACCGTCATGGGGATCGGCGGTGCGAGCACGTCGATCGTGATGATGGTCGAGGTGCCGGACGCCAACGTGCCGAGATCGCAGTCGACTCCGGCCGATGTCGTGCAGGTGCCACCGGTGGTCGATACACCCTGCAACGCCACGTCGGGAGGCAGGAGGTCGACGAGGTTGACATCGACGGCGCTCCCGGGCCCGGCATTCGAAACCGTAACGGTGTAGCTCAGGGTCGACGAGATCTCGACCGGGTCCGGCGACGACGCTTGAGTGACCGACAGATCGGCCGTTCCGAGCACCGCGTCGATGGTGGTCTCGACTGTGGTCGAGTTGTCTGCAGGGTTCGGGTCGGTGGCATCGGAGAACGCACTGAAATCGCTGGACGCGGCCCCGGCGTCGGTGGCCATTGTCATGAACTCGACCGTGCCGATCGAACCGGGATCGAGCAACCCGATCGCACAGGTCACCTCGTGCGTTGCCTCGGCGTAGCTACATCCGGAGGCGGACGACACGAAGCTCAACTGCGGCGCCAGCACCGTGGTGACGAACACACCCGAGGCGGTGGCCGGGCCGACGTTGGTGACTTGGGCGGTGTAGGTGACGGGATCTCCGACCGACACCGGGTCGGTCGAGTCGATCGCAGTGATGGAGAGGTCGGCCACGTTCGGAACGAGATCGTCGATGAACTGGGCAAAGCCTTGTTGGGCGACGCCGGAGACGTGGTTGAAATCGCCGCCGAGATAGAGGTACGGCCCATCGGCAGCGATCTCCAGCACCCCTTTGAGACCGTTCACCGACGGGATCCAAGAGGTGTCCACCGCTCCGGTCGACGTGTCGAGACGCGAGAGCTGCTGCACGGTGACACCGTCGATCCTCGTGTGGTGCCCGCCGAAGTACGCGAAGTTACCGATCGCCGCGACGCCCTGCAGGTTGCCGTCGGCGTTGACTGTCCATTGATGCGTTCCGGTCGCTCGGTCGTAGGCGGCGGCGCGTCCACCTGGACCGGCGCCGGCGACGAAGATCTGCGTGCCGACCGCTTCGATGTCGACGACCGGATACGTCGTGTGGTCGGTGACGAGCAGTGCCGCGGTGCCCGGATCGAGGGCCGCCAAGCCGCGCGCCGGGAGGTCGTTGATCTTGGAGAAGCTTCCCCCCGCGTGGATGCGATCAGGATCGACGATGAGCTTGGTGACCTTTGCGTTCGCCACCGGCGTCCACGAGTGTTCGAGCGCGCCGGTCGCAGCATCGAGGGCTGCGAGTCGCATACGCGGTTCGCCGCCGACGGTCGTGAACAGACCGCCGATGTACACCCTGGACCCATCGGTCGCGACCGCACGCACCGACTTGTTCGGGTTCGGCGGTTTGAACGAGAGCAGCACGCCGGACGCGGTGTCGAAGGCAGCAATCCGTTTCCTCGTCAGCCCGTTGATCTTCGTGAAACTGCCGACGACGTAGAGGGTCGAGGCGTCGGGCGACAATGTCATGCCGAACACTTCGCCGTTGACGTCCGGGTTCCAGCCGGTGGGGACGCCTGTCAATGCATTGATCGCAGCGATATTGGTACGCGTGACCGTGGCACCGCCGTGATCGTCCATCTCCGTGAACGATCCGCCGATGAACACCGTCTGGCCGACCGGAAGGATGGCGTTGACGGATCCGTTGGTTTGCCACGTATTCGACGGTTGTGTCGGCAGATCGGCATGCGCGACCGACGTCGCCGAGACGCCGGCCAACACCAGAACGGCGACCAGCCCGGCACCACGCCTCGATCTTCCAGCGCTGGGCCGGAAGCATCGAGCGCTACGAACGTGCGGCATAGCGGTAGCTGCGCAGGAGCGGGTAGGTCATGGTGGTGATCGTATGCCTGGTTCGTGTCGGCAGGCTCTGCCTCCAAGCGTCGTCGGCGCGCAGCGGTATCCAACCCGATTGGTGTCGCATCGGATTGCCGATCACCGTGTGGGTGACGCCCAGGCGAACGCCCTGGGGTCCGACGAAGTCGCTCAAATCGGCATCGGCATGCACGCCGACCAGTTCGAGGGCCGCACGGATGTGCTTCTCAGGCTCCACGACGAGGTCCTCGTACCGCATCAGCAAGTGTGGCGAGTTCCGTGCGACGAGGTGCATTTCGCTGTTGTAGGCGACGTAACGGCTGGTCCCCGTCAGCAATGAATAACGCGGCATGTAGCGGGTGGTGTCGGGATCGTCCTCCATCCGAACCTGCTTCATCCACGAGTTGAGCGTACCCCGTGGGTCGCGGACCAAGTGGATGAAACGGGGCGACAACCCCGGCGTGGCGGCCAGGATCGCCCCGAACGAAGCGATCTTGGAGGCGTCGACGATCACCTTCGCGCCCGAGACCTCGCGCATCGCGCGGTACAGATCACGCAGGATCTCCCCGTACTCGGCGACCGCCGCATCCGTCGTGGATCGCAGTCCGGGTCGGAGCACGGCGGGCACGTGCCACGGCTTGTCGACGAGGTCGCGCAGCACAGCCAGCCGTTCGACGTCGAGTTGGTCCCAGCCACCGTACGCAGCCTGACCCACCGCGGCCCAGAACGCGCAGTCCTGGAAGCGATCACCGCATCCGCACACGCGGTTCTCGTCCAGTCCGCGCAGGAACACGTCACGGATCTCGCCGACACATTCGTATCCGTCGACCTCGCCGAGCATGCGCGACAACAGGGTGCTTCCGCTACGACCCCATCCCCCGATGAACGCGATGTCGACATCCGAATCAGTCGTGGTTTCCGCCATGTCTCGTTACCCACCCAATCTCAAATTTCGTGAAATCTACGACAAATATTATCTACTCTGCCCGCACATCTGTGACTCAGCTGCACATTCGTGCAAAGTCAAGCGCGGATTCGACCGGTAGAACGGGACCATCATACACATCGACCCGGGACGGAATACGGGCAAAGAGTCGGCAACTTTTCTCCAGGATGACGCGGAGAGTGGCAACTTCGGCGCGTTCCGTTGTCGAGGGTTTCTGGTCGAGAGCGGATCTTGAGGCGCCGGCCCTGCCGAGCTGCCCGTCCGTCAGAGCCACCGCTGCTGCCGGTTCTCGAGTGGTCGAGGTGTCGGCTCGGCGACCACGGAGCGTCGCCCCGGCGAGGATCCGGACGTGCGTTCCACGGATCGCGCAGAACTCGTGGGTAACGTCCACACTCGAAGGTCGGATCCAGCTTCTGATAGACCTGGATCGATGGTGCGTTCCTGCGGTCACACGGAGGGGTGGTGGGGCGAACGCAGGCGAGCCTGGTGCCGTGACAGATCGGAGCGGAGATGACCGGTCGTGATTCGTTTCGGCGGGTGGGAAAGCTGATCGCCTGGGGCGGCTCCCTGGTGCTCGTCGTCCTGGTGGTGGCTGTACTGGCGTTCTTCCGCAGAGACAGCGGATCCGAAGCGGTCGTGCCACCGACGACCCTCGACCAGGTCAGCGTCCCGTCCGAACAGGTCAACCCCCCGTCCGTGAGTGGGACGATCTCATCGACCGGCGCCCCCACGACCACCCATCAGCGCGCCGCGAGCCCGACGGTCGCCACGGCACTTCCTGCTCCGACGACGACGATGGCACCCTCGGAAGAACCGGACGGGATCAGGATCGTCGCGGTCGGTGACATTGCGTGCGACCCGTCGAGCTCCAGCTTCGAGGGCGGTCTGGGAACCGATTCCTCGTGCCAGCAGCAAGCGACTTCCGACCTGGTGGTGGACGCAGGGTACGCGGCGTTCCTCGGCCTGGGAGATCTGCAATACGAGGACGGTACCGATCAGGCGTTCATGGCCAGCTACGACCCGAGCTGGGGGCGGGTGAAGGACATCACGTTCCCGGTTCCCGGAAACCACGAGTACCACACGTCGCACGCGTCCGGCTACTACTCGTACTTCGGGTCGAGTGCAGGTGACCCCGACGAGGGGTACTACAGCTACGACATCGGGGACTGGCATCTCGTCGCGCTGAACTCGAACTGCGACGTGGTGAGCTGCTCGGAGGGTTCGCCGCAGGAGTCGTGGCTTCGAACCGATCTCGCAACCAATTCGAAGCGATGCGCGCTCGTCTACTGGCATCACCCGCTGTACTCGTCGGGCAAGCACGGGAACAACCCGGAGGTTGCCCCGTTGTACCGAGCTGCCTACGAATTCGGCGTCGAAGTCGCGATCGCCGGTCACGATCACCACTACGAGCGGTTCGCCCCGCAAGACGCGTCCGGGAACCTCGACCCGGCGGCAGGCATCCGGGAGTTCGTGGTGGGGTCGGGTGGCAAATCGCACTACGCCGTCGAGCAGGCGATGACGAACAGCGAGGCGTTGGACTCCGAGACGTTCGGGGTATTGGAACTCACACTCCTACCGGAGCGTTACGAATGGCGGTTCGTACCCCGTGACGGCCGGCTCTACACCGACTCCGGCGCGGACACGTGCCATTGACGACGTGCGGGACCTGGCGATCGTGGTCGAGCCCCTGTCGCCGTGCTCTCAGCTCTCGTCGTAGTACTCGCGACCGAGGTGGGTGATCTGATCCTCGCCCATCATCCAGCGCAGCGTGTTCTTGAGCTTCTCGAGCTGCACGAACAGGTCGTGTTCGGGGTGCAGGCCAGGCGCCACCATCGGGGCCTTGTAGTAGAAGCTGAGCCATTCCTGGATGCCCGACATGCCGGCCCGCTGGGCGAGATCGCTGAACAGCACGAGGTCGAGCGCCAGCGGAGCCGCGAGGATCGAGTCGCGGCAGAGGAAATCGACCTTCAGCTGCATGGGGTAGCCGAGCCAACCGAACAAGTCGATGTTGTCCCAACCCTCCTTGTTGTCACCGCGGGGCGGGTAGTAGTTGATGCGAACCTTGTGGTAGACGTTTCCGTACAGCTCGGGGAACTGCTCGGGGTCGAGGATGTGCTCGAGCACTCCCAGCTTCGACTCCTCCTTGGTCTTGAAGTTGTCGGGGTCGTCGAGCACTTCGCCGTCTCGGTTGCCCAAGATATTGGTCGAGTACCAGCCGCTGAGGCCCAGCATGCGGGCTCGCAGCATCGGTCCGAGCACGGTCTTGATCAGTGTCTGACCGGTCTTGAAGTCCTTGCCGGAGATCGGCACGCCGAGCTGCACCGACAGGTCGCGCAGGGCAGGAACGTCGACGGTGAGGTTGGGGGCGCCATTGGCGAAGGGCACGCCCTCGAGCAGGGCGGCGTAGGCGTACAGCATCGACGGCGCGATGTTGGGGTCGTTGGCGTCGATGGCGGCGTTGAACGCCTCGATCGTCTGATGTGCCGGGCCGGGTTCGATGAAGATCTCGGTCGACGCCGCCCACAGCATCACGACGCGGTCGACCTGCTTCTCGTCGCGGAACTTGTTGATGTCCTCACGAATCGCGTTGAGCATCGAACGCTTGTCGACGGTCGCCATCGTGTGCTCGCCGTCGAGCCGCTTCACGTAAGTACGGTCGAAGGCGGCCGGCATCGGGCGCACGTCGCGGAGCGCGTCGGCGATGCCTTCGAGGTGCTTGCCCGACTCGAGCACGCCGGCGCGCTGGGCCGCCACGTAGGCGTCGTCCGGGAACGGATCCCAGGCGCCGAACACGACGTCTTCGAGGTTGGCGAGCGGCACGAAGTCCTTGATCAATGGGCTGCGACCGTCGGTTCGCTTGCCGAGCCGGATCGTGTCCATCTGCGTCAGCGAACCGATCGGTTCGCCTTGGCCCCGCTTGGCCAGCTCGACGCCGGCGATCAGGGTTGAGGCGACGGCGCCGAGGCCGACGGTGAGGACACCGAGCTTGCCGTCTGCGGGAGCGATCTGGGGTTGAGGCATGCTCTCATGATAAGCGAATCTGTTCAGACGGAAGTCATGGTGAAGTAAAACTGAACTAAACTGCGGAGGGTGACCGCCCCCGCCCTTCCCGATCTGTCGATCCGGCAACTGGAATATCTCGTCGCGATTGCCGACGCCCCCACGTGGGCGGCCGCAGCTGCGCGCGTGGGTGTCAGCCCATCGGCGCTGTCGCAGGGGCTCGCCGAACTCGAGCGGCGAGTCGGCGTCGATCTGTTCGAACCGCACGGTCGGCGCCGCGTGCTCCGTTCGTCGGCGATGCCGGTGCTCGATCATGCCCGGCAGGTCGTCGGGCTCACCCGGGTTCTGGTCGAGTGGTCGGACCGGATGCGTACCGCCCGCGCCGGACGGGTTCGCATCGGCATGATCGATGTCGCAGCCGTCGTGCACTTCCCCGATGTCATCCGCTCGTTTCGCGCCGAGCGTCGCGATGTCGAGCTGACCCTCACCGTCGCGCCCTCGGCGGCTCTGCTCGACGACCTGCGTGACGGCGTCGTCGACCTGGTCGTGTGCGTCGAGCCGCCGAACGCGCCAGCAGGCATCGACATGACCTCGCTGCTCAGCGAGCCGCTCACCGTGATCGCTCCACCCGGCGTCGCGATCGGTGAGCCTGCCTCGTGGGGGCCCTGGCTGATGTTTCCCAGCGGTTCACACACGCGGCACCGGATCACCGAACGGTTGCTCGAGATCGGTGCTCCGATCCGGATCGCGGCCGAGAGCCACCAGCCCGACGTGCTCGAGCAGATGGTCGCACTCGGCTTGGGTTGGTCGGTACTGCCGGTCGACCCCGCGCTCATCGACCGTCAACTCGTCGTGGGTCCCGAGCTGATCCGTCGCCGGCTCGTGCTGGCAGCACGGACGGGTTCGTTGCACGACCCGGCGGTCGACGAGTTCGCTGCGCAGCTCCGAACAGCGTGACCCCAGGTCCCGGCGTTACGGTCGGAGCATGCAGCTCGGGGTGCACATCGGCCAGCAGAACATGACGATGGACGAGATGCGATCGTTGTGGCGCCGCTTCGACGACGCTCGCATCGACTGGATCTCGGTCTGGGATCATCTGTACGAGGCGCCGCCCGCAGGTGGCACGATCCCGCATTTCGAGGCGGTCGCCTGTCTGGGTGCGCTTGCCGCCGACACGCGGCACGCCCGTCTCGGATGCCTGGTGTTCTATGTCGGTTACCGCAATCCGGGGTTGCTGGCGAAGGCCGCCACCACGATCGATCACATCTCCGGCGGCCGGTTCGAACTCGGTATCGGTGGGGGCTGGCACGAGTGGGAGGCCAAGGCGTACGGATACGACTTCCCGGGTGTCGGTGCCCGGCTCGACATGCTCGACGAGGCTGCCGGGCTGATCAACAGCTACTTCGCCAACGATCGCACGACGCACGAGGGCGGGTACTTCCGAGCTGACGACGCCTCGATGCTCCCGGCACCGGTGCGGGGCCATATGCCGCTGTGGATCGGTGGGGTTGGCGAGAAGCGGACCTTGAAGATCGTCGCCCGGCACGCCACGGGGTGGAACGCGGCCTACATCTCTCCCGCCGAATACGGCCGGCTCGGTCGCATCCTCGATCGACATTGCGAGGATGCCGGCCGCGATCCCGCGAGTGTCGAGCGCTCGATCAATCTGATGTTCGACCTCGGCCGTGACGAGTCGTCGCTCAGGTCGCAGTGGGGCGACATGTGGGAACGGGTATCGGGCGGCTCGTTGCACGGCACCCCCGAGCAGGCGGTCGAACGGATACTCGAGTACCGAGACGCGGGCGCCGACATGGTCAACATCGCCCTCCGGGCCCCCGTTGATCCCGACATGATCGAGGGGTATCTGTCGGACACGGTGCCTACCCTGCGTGCGTCACTGGGGTGAGTGGGCGACGACCTCGTCGCCGACGGCGACCCCGCCGGGGGTCGTGACGACGGCTCCCATTCCGAGATGGTTGTCGCACGGCGGTCAGGTCGAGAGGGTCGAGCTTGTGTTTCGTCGTGCTCTCTGGCAAACTCATAGGCGATGCGTGCCCACATCAGCACCCTCGTAGTACTCATCTACTAGCGCACCCGGCTCCCCTGCCGCGTGCGCCTCGACCTCCCAGATCGGGAGGTCGTTTCGTTTTTCCGCCTCGCTCGACCCCCTCGCAATACCGCAACCAGGAGACAGACATGACCAGAATGACGGGAGCGCAAGCTCTCATCAAGGCGCTCGAAATGGAGAACGTCGACACCATCTTCGGCCTGCCGGGCGGCGCCATCCTGCCGGCCTACGACCCGCTCCTCGAATCATCGATCCGCCACGTGCTCGTTCGCCACGAGCAGGGGGCCGGGCACATGGCCGAGGGCTACGCCCACGTCACGGGCCGAGCGGGGGTCGCGATGGTGACCTCCGGCCCGGCCGCCACCAACATGGTCACCCCGCTGATGGACGCCTACATGGACTCGGTGCCGATGGTGTGCATCACGGGCCAGGTCGCCAGCCACGGGATCGGGATGGACGCCTTCCAGGAGTGCGACACCGTCGGCATCACACGCTCGTGCACCAAGCACAACGAGCTCGTGCTCGATGCCGACGACATCCCGATGATCATCCGGCAGGCGTTCCACATCGCCACCACCGGCCGGCCGGGGCCAACCCTCGTCGACCTGCCCAAGGACATCCTGCAGAACGAGATGAGCTGGTACTGGCCGAGCGACGACGAGGTCAAGGCCTCGCTGCCCGGTTACCGCCCGAACATCAAGGGTCACCCGCGCATGATCAAGGAGGCCGCCAAGCTGATCATGCAGTCCGAGCGACCCATCCTCTACGTCGGCGGCGGCATGCTCAAGGCCCGCGCTGCCGACGTGCTGCGCGAGCTGGTCGATCTGACCGGCATCCACGTGGTCACCACCTTGATGGCGCGCGGTGTCCTGCCCGACAGCCATCCGTTGAACCTCGGTATGCCGGGGATGCACGGCAACGCCACGGCGACGACGGCGATGCAGAAGAGCGATCTGCTGATCAACCTGGGTGCTCGCTTCGACGATCGCATCACCGGCACGGTCGACACGTTCGCACCCGAGGCGAAGATCATCCACGTCGACATCGACCCGGCCGAGCAGGGCAAGGTTCGCAAGCCCGACGTGCCGATCGTCGGTGATTGCCGGCTCGTGACGGAGGAGATCGTGCGGGCGATCCGGGAGTTGAAGCAGGGTGGCGCCGAACAGCCCGACCTCGGCCCGTGGAAGAGCCGTGTCTCCGGCTGGCACGAACAATTCCCCACCACCTACGAACAGAGCGAGCCGGGTGCCGCGCTCAAGCCGCAGTACTGCCTCGAGCAGCTTCGCGACGCTGCCCCGGAGGGCACGATCTTGTGCTCCGGCGTCGGTCAACACCAGATGTGGTCGTCGCTGCACTGGCAGTTCGAAGAGCCCTACACCTGGGTCAATTCGGGCGGCCTCGGCACGATGGGCTTCTCGATCCCTGCCGCGATCGGTGCCAAGATGGGCCGCCCCGACAAGACGGTGTGGGCCGTCGACGGCGACGGCTGCTTCCAGATGACCGCCCAAGAGCTGGTGACCGCCACGGTCGAGCGGATCCCGATCAAGGTGGCGCTGCTCAACAACAGCTATCTCGGCATGGTGCGTCAGTGGCAGGAGATGTTCTACGACGAGCGCTACAGCGAGGTCTACCTGTCGACCGAGTACCCCGATTACGTGAAGTGGGCCGAGGCGATGGGATGTGTCGGGATCCGAGTCGAGTCACCCGAAGAGGTCGCCCCGGCAATCGAGAAGGCCAACTCGATCAACGATCGTACGGTCGTGATCGAGTTCCGCACCGACGCCAACGAGAAGGTCTTCCCGATGGTGCCTGCGGGCAAGTCGAACGACGAGCTGCTCGTGCATCCCACCCAACAGTCGATCCGCGATCGCCTCTCATGATCGCGCTCGCCGGTGCTCGCCTCCCGGGCTCACCATCTCCGCTTCGCTTCGACGCTCGCCGAAAGGTCCTCTGATGACTGCCATCAACCCGATCGGTTCCTCGCTGAACCACCACATCCTGTCCGTGCTGGTGCAGAACCGGCCCGGCGTGCTGGCGCGCGTCGCCAGCCTGTTCGCCCGCCGCGGCTACAACATCTTCTCGCTCGCCGTCGCCCCCGCTGAGGACGAGGGCATGAGCCGTATCACCGTCGTCGTCGACGTCGACTCGGCCCCGCTCGAGCAGATCGTCAAACAGCTGTTCAAGCTGATCGACGTCATCAAGATCAGCGAGCTCGATCCACGCCGCTCGGTCGAGCGCGAGTTGCTGCTCGCCACGGTCCGCGCCAACGCCGAGCAACGCAGCAACATCGTCGAACTGGCGACGATCTTCGAGGCCAAGATCCTGGCCGTCGGCGTCGACGCCCTCACGATCAGTCTGGAGGGCCACCCCGACAAGCTCGATGATTTCGAAGAACTCCTCGGTGACTCCGGCATCGTGGAACTCCAGCGCACCGGCCGGGTGGCGCTGCCCAAACTCGATCGCGGCGCTCACGTGCGCGCCGACACACCCAACAGCCCTCGGGGCAACACGAAAGGAAAGGTGCGCTGACATGGCCGCCAACGTCTACTACGAAGCCGATGCCGACCCCTCCATCATCCGGGGCCGCAAGGTCGCGATCATCGGCTACGGCTCGCAGGGCCATGCCCACGCATTGAACCTGAAGGAATCGGGCGTCGATGTCTGCGTCGGCCTGCGCGACGGGTCCTCGTCGAAACAGAAGGCCGAGAATGCGGGCCTGACGGTGATGTCGATCGACGACGCCTCCGAGTGGGCCGACGTCATCATGATCCTCGCCCCCGACACCGAGCAGAAGTCGATCTTCGACGGCCACATCGCTGCCCATCTGAAGCCCGGCGACGCGATCGCGTTCGCGCACGGGTTCAACGTGCGGTTCGGCCGCATCACCCCGCCCGAGGGCGTCGACTGCATCATGATCGCGCCGAAGGGCCCCGGGCACCTCGTGCGTCGTACCTACACCGAAGGTGGCGGCGTGCCGGCGCTGATCGCCGTCGAGCAGGACGCGACCGGCAACGCCAAGGCGCTCGCCCTGTCGTATGCCGAGGCGATCGGGGGCGCCCGCGCCGGCGTGATCGAGACCACCTTCCCCGAAGAGACCGAGACCGACCTGTTCGGCGAGCAGGTCGTGTTGTGCGGCGGCCTCACCAAGCTCGTGCAGTACGGATTCGAGACGCTGACCGAGGCCGGCTATGCGCCGGAGATGGCCTATTTCGAATGCCTGCACGAGGTCAAGCTGATCGTCGACTTGATGTACGAAGAGGGCATCGCAGGCATGCGCTATTCGATCTCCGACACGGCCGAGTACGGCGATCTGACGCGGGGCCCGCGGGTGATCACCCCGCAGACCAAAGAGACCATGAAAGAGATCCTCGCCGAGATCCAGTCGGGCCAGTTCGCCGACGAGTGGGTCGCCGAGAGCGAGGCGGGTCGTGCCAACTACCACCGCCTGCAGGACGAGGGCAAACAGCACCCGATCGAGGTCGTCGGAGCCGAGCTGCGAGCCATGATGCCCTGGATCAGCGCCGGCAAGCAGAAGGTCGCCGAAGCCTCCGGCGGCTCCTGAGGCGAGCCGGTTTCACCGATTGCTGCGTTGCGTCTCGCCGCTCGCTGCCCGAAGGCAGCTCGGGCTCACCGCGCCTTGCACTCGGCGAAACCGATCTCGCCTCAGTGGCAATCTTGCCTCGCGGGTTGGTGGATCATCGGTGGCCGGGTCGATCGCTCGCCGCTCGCTGCCCGAAGGCAGCTCGGGCTCACCGCGCCTTGCACTCGGCCGATCTGACTCTGCCTCAGGGAATCGAATGGTCTCGTCGGAGGTCGGATTGTCGGTGGCCGGCCTCAGGCAGCGCACGAGTCGAAACCGGCCCGTCAGCTGACGGCGACGCGGCAGGCGATCTGCATCATGGCGTCGACGCCCCGTTTGAGTTCGTCGTCGCTGATGCGGGTGGTATCGCCCGATTCCTCGAGGATGTCGGACACCGTCATCATTGCCAGCGCCTCGATCCCGTGGATGGCGGCGATCGTGTACATCATCGCGGCTTCCATCTCGACGCCGATGTGACCGACCCGCTTCCAGCGGGCGAACGTGCCGGGGTCGGGATCGTAGAAGACGCCGCTCGTCACGATCGGCCCGACGTGCACCGTGGTGCCTTGTTGGCGGCTCAGTCGGGCAGCGGTTTCGGCCAGCTCGAAGGTGGCGGCCGGAGCGTACGACTCCATCTGCGCCAGTCGCAGTGCGCCAGGGTCGTCAGCGCTGGCGCTGATCCCGATCACGGTGTCGCCCATCTGCATCCCGGTCTTCAAGCCGCCACAGGTTCCGACCCTGATCAGCCGTTTTGCCCCGAGCATCACGAGTTCCTCGCACACGATGCCGCATGAGGGCGAGCCCATCCCGGTGGTTTGGACGCTGATCGGTGCGCCCTCGAACGTGCCCGTGTAACCGAGCAGTCCGCGCTCTTCGTTGACACGGCTGTATCCGGCGTCGAAGAACGTCTCGGCGATGTAGGTCGCACGGCGCGGGTCGCCCGGGCAGAGCACGTTGGGGGCATAATCGCCGGCATCGGCGCGCAGGTGGATCGGCATGTGGCCAGCGTAGAGTCGTTGCCGCCGTCATGGAAGCGCAAACGACTGGAGCACAGCATGACACCACAGTATGGAGAGGGTTCGGCGGGGGTGGGCTCCGAGGCGGTGCGCGTCGCCACGGTGCTCGGAGAGCGCTCCGGGCCGGTGGGTACGGCATGGACCAGCTCGATCGCCTCACCCTCTGCAGGCCATTCACCGTTCGTCGTGGTGGCGAGGCCCAACCTTCCGGTGGTGCCGTTCACCCTGTTCGTTCCTGCCGTCGAGATCGCCGACCAACGCCACGCCGAGCTCACTACGGGCGCCGGGCAGGCGGGCGTCGCCGCTGCTGTGCTCGACCTGAAGATGGACGACGTCGAGGGTGAGCTGTGCCTGATCACCTCGGTGTGGGTCGCGCCCCAGGCCGACGACGAGGAGGCGGTCTTCGAAAACGCTCGCGACGCCACCATCCTGGCGCTCAAGCTCGGTGCGGCCGGCGGTCCGTGGCACGGCAATCTGGCAGCCGTCGACGTCCCCGAAAACCCGAACTTCCGTCAGCCCACCTGAGGCGGAGCCCTAGGCTGCTCCTCGTGCTGCATTTGTACGACACCGCAACCAGGGAGGTCCGCGAGCTCGCGCTGCGCGAGCCGGGCAAGGTCGGTATCTACCTGTGCGGGCCAACGGTGTACGGCCCACCCCACATCGGCCACGGGCGCGCCACGTTGGCGTACGACATCCTTCGCCGCTATCTCGAGTGGACCGGACTCGATGTCCGCCTGGTGTCGAATATCACCGACATCGACGATCACATCATCAACCGTGCCAAGCGTGAGGATCGTCCTTGGCAGGAAATCACCACCAAGTGCGAGGCGATCTGGTGGCAGGCGATGGATGCCGTCAACTTCAAGCGCCCGACCGACACACCGCACGCAACCGATTACGTCGACGAGATGGTCGAGTTGATCGGCGAGTTGATCGCCAACGGCTCGGCCTACATCAGCGATGACGGCGTCTATCTGTCGGTCGAATCGGTACCAGACTACGGCCTGCTGGCGCACCAGTCGCTCGACGACATGTTGGCCGGCGGCGGCGAGCGCGAGGTCGTCGGAGCCGACCACAAGCGCCATCCAGCCGATTTCGTGCTGTGGAAACTCTCCAAATCCGGCGAACCGGCGTGGCCATCGCCCTGGGGCGACGGTCGGCCTGGCTGGCACAGCGAGTGCGTCGTGATGAGCCTCGACCTGCTGGGCGAGGGGTTCGATCTGCACTGCGGCGGTCAGGACCTGCGATTCCCGCACCACGAGAACGAACGTGCGCAGGCGGTGGTGCTCGGCAAGCGGTTCGCGAATCACTGGATGCATCACGGCTTCATCATCGATGCCGAGGGCGAGAAGATGTCGAAGAGCCTCGGCAATGTCAGCAACCTGCTCGACTTCGTCGAGGTCTACGACCCGCGCGCCTACCGGATGGTGCTGCTGCAATCGCACTATCGCAGCCCGATCACGGTCAACGGCGACACGATCGATGCGGCGACCAACTCGCTCGCCGGGCTCGATGCGTTCGCCGCTCGCACCGCGACCGTGCCCAGCGCTCCATCCGATCCCGCCGTCCTCGATGCGTTCCGTGCCGCAATGGACGACGACCTCGACACGCCCAAGGCGACGGCGCTGCTGTTCGACACCGTGCGGCGGGCGAACGCTGCCCTCGATGCGGATGACGCATCGGCGCCGGCGCTCGTTGCAGCCGCCCACGAGATAGCTGCCACCTTCGGCCTCGAGCTCGGCGGCGCCGGCGAGGTCCCCGACGAGGTCGTCGCCAAGGCGAGGTCGCTCGATCTGGCTCGCCAGCAGAAGGACTACGCCGCGGCCGACGCGATCCGCGCCGAGCTCCAGGCCGACGGCTGGACGGTCGAGACCACCAAGGACGGCACCACCGTTCGTCGCTGAAGCCGCACCGTCCCGCCGACGCGAAACGGGCGCCACCGCGGATGCGGTGACGCCCGATCGCTGTTGGACTGAACAGTCCGGCGGGGTGTCAGGGCAGATCGACGGGACGCAGCACGCGGTCGATGCCGTGTGCGAATCCGTTGGACGCCTTGCCGCCGACGTTGCCCCGGATCACGCGCGGGTCGCGATCGTCGGTGTCAGCGTCGATGAGCTTGATCGGCTTCCAGCAGCCGTAGCGCACGTCGACCTCGATCGTGCCACCCTGCAGCGTGGTGAGAACCGCACCATCGGCGCGGAGTGCCTGCCGATACGAGATCTTGGCCGGCACGATGTGGTACGTGAGGACGGTCTTCACGGTGTCGGCGCCCAGCGAGGCCACCGTATCGAAGACTTCGGTCTCGGTCCCGAGGCGCTCACCGGTCAGTTGGAAGACGAGACGACGGAACGCGCGGTCGTTGGGGAGGAACGCCGTCAATTCGGCGTCGGGGTTGCTCGCCGCGTCGACGAGGTCGGGGAATAGCAACAAGGCCTGGGTGACGATGTCGTAGTCCCACCAGCGATTGTCGAAACCGTTGGCGTCATCCTTGGCGGAATCCGACAACAAGATTTCGGCCAGGGTCGGCTTTGCCTCCATGGCCCCACCCGCGGACGCGGTGGTCGGGGCGATGGCAACGAGGCTCACGGCGGCAGCGATGCCGACGAAAAGTGACTTGCGCATTCGTATCTCCTTTGAGGTTTGGCGGTGACGATCACGTGAAGCGGTGATCAGAAGTGGATACGGAGCGGGCCGTCGATCTGGATGCACCCGTCGCCGATTCTTCTTCGAGGCGTCGCCTCGTCGAGCGGTCGACCGGCGGTCCCCGTTGACAACGTGATGGCCCCCTAGGCTCGAATCGGTATGTCGACGGTCCGCCAGCGCGCGTCTCGCTCACGCCAGATACGTCCGTCGATGGGATACCAGCCGGGGCTCGATGGACTGCGGGCGATCTCGGTGATCGCAGTGATCTTCTACCACGCCGGCTTCACCTGGATGCACGGTGGCTTCTTCGGTGTCGAGGTCTTCTTCGTGGTATCGGGCTTCCTCATCACCTCGCTCTTGATCGAGGAACGCGGCCGCACCGGAGCGATCTCGTTGCGCCAATTCTGGATACGCCGGATCCGGCGTCTGTTCCCGGCACTGTTCACGATGTTGCTCGCCGTCTCGATGTGGACCGCCCTGTTCGGCACGGCCGAACAGGCCTCGCAGATGCGGCACGATCTGCCTTGGTCCATCTTCTACGTCGCGAATTGGGGCCAGATCCTCGGTGATATCCCGTACTTCCAGGCCGGTGACCCGCCGTTGCTGCGGCATCTGTGGAGCCTGGCGGTCGAGGAGCAGTGGTACCTCCTGTGGCCGCTGGCATTCGTGCTGCTGGTCCGATCCGGTTGGAGGTCGGCGCGGATCGCCAAATTCCTCCTCGGGGTGACCGCCGTCGTGATGGTCATCATGTGGTGGGTGCAGCGCGGTGCTCCGGCGCCGATCGAGGGGGGCGTGTTCGACGGGGCCGATCGGGTGAACTTCAACTACTTGTCCACGATCACCCGAGCTGGTGGGCTGCTGCTCGGTGCTGCTGCAGCGTTCGTGTGGCGGCCGTGGCAGTCGGTCAACGCCCGCCGGGCTCCGGGTCGCCCGCTCGATCTGGCGATGGGTATGAGCCTCGGGTTGCTCGTGTGCTGTTTCATCGCAGCGCGGCTCACCGCCGGCTACATGTACCCCTGGCTGCTCACCGTCGTGTCGCTGCTGTCACTGGTCACGGTCCTGGTCGTCGTGCACCCGGCTGCGGCCGGGTCGCGTCTGATCATGTCCTGGAAACCGCTCGTCCAGGTCGGCAAGCGCAGCTACGGCCTGTACCTGTGGCATTGGCCGATCTTCGTGATCTTGGGTGCCACCCACGGTTCGGTGTGGCGCTTCCTCGGTGGATCGTTCGTGGCGATCGTGCTGTCCGAAGCCTGTTACCGCTACATCGAGACACCGGTGCGGCGCGGTGCACTGAGCCGTTGGTGGCGCACCCGTGAACAGATGCCGTGGGCGCCACTCGGGGGAGCAGCCGTGCTCGGCCTTGCCCTGGTCGTCTTCTACGTGTCGGTCGAGTCGTACGACGTGGCGGCGGGTGGCGACGACGTCAACTTCGAATTGGGATCGAACACCTCGCAGCCCGACGTTCCGGCTTCCGCAACCGTCCCGACCGCGACACCGCCCGTCATCGACGCGGCGCCGGCCGATTTGGCGGCACCGTCGCCGAGATCGTTGTCGATCGTCGGTGACTCGCAAGCTCACTCGCTGGCAGTCAATCTCCCGGCCGGGATCGAATCCACGTTCGCGATCGAGGACGGCTCGCTCGACGGGTGCAGCGTGTACGCCTCCGGACGCGTACGCAGCTCACGCGAGGACTTCGACAACAACTTCTCGATCTGTCGCGATTGGCTCGACGACTGGGCCAACGCCGCCCGCCGGTCGCAACTGGTGCTGGTGGTGCTGGGAGCCTGGGACGTGTTCGACCTCGAGATCGACGGCGTTCCGTATCCGTTCGCCTCGGCCGAGTTCGATCAGTTGTTCGTCACGAATCTGTCGATGGGCGTCGACACGATGACGGCGACGGGGGCCAAGGTCGCCCTGCTGGAGATGGCGTGCATGCGCCCGCAAGCCGTCGAAGGCGCCGGCGTGCCGGCATTGCCCGAGCGCGGTGACGACGCCCGTGTCGCCCACCTCAACGATCTGCAGCGGGCGGTCGCCGACTCGCGACCCGACGTCACCTTCGTCGAAGGGCCAGATGAATGGTGCACCGACGAGGTGATCGCCTCCGATCTCGGGTATCGCTGGGACGGTGTTCACGTGTACGAGCCGGGCGCCAAACTGATCTACGACACGATCGCACCGGCCCTGCTGGCAATAGCGGTGTGACTCGATCCCTTCGAGAAGTTACCGACGAGTAGACATTGCT
>CAVPAQ010000023.1:0-55335 GCA_963701575.1 uncultured Acidimicrobiaceae bacterium | reverse complement strand
AGCTCGCCGAGCCTGCGGCTGCCAACTTCCTGATCGTCGGCGCCGACAGCAATGGGTGCCTCGACAACCAGAACCCGACGATCGGTGATCGCAGCGATCTGGGCGAACGCGGTGACACCATCATGATCTGGCGGGCCAACCCGGAGACCGACCAGCTGGCGGTGCTCTCGTTGCCTCGCGATCTCTATGTCGACATCGCCGGTGGGCGCAAGGCGCGCATCAACAGCGCCTACCGCCGCGACGATCCGTCCCGATTGATCGACACCATCTACCTGAACTTCGGCATCCCCATCGACCACTACGTGCAGGTCGATTTCTGCGCGTTCCAGCGCCTGGTCGACGCGGTGGGCGGCATCGAAGTACCCTTCGAGTTCCCGGCCCGAGACGCAGCCAGTGGCTTGTCGGTCCCGACCGCAGGTTGCGTGCGCCTCGACGGCGACTCAGCGCTGGCGTACGTGCGCTCGCGGCACTACCAGTACGAGGATCCTCCGGGCAGCGACAACTGGCGCACCGACGGCACCTCCGACTTCGGTCGCATCGCCCGCCAGCAGGACTTCCTGCGACGCGTGATCGCCAAGGTCATCAACGACGGGCTCTACTCGCCCAGTGTGGCAACGGCCTTGATCACGACCAACCGCGACTACCTGGTGACCGACACGGGCCTCACCGTGCGCCGCATGCTGGAATTCGGCAACACGCTGCGCCGGCTCGACCCCGGAACGATCACGACCTACCGCATCGAGTCGACGTCGGAGAAGACGAGCAGCGGTGAGCTGGTCGAGCGGCCGCGCATCGCCGGCGACAACATGAAGGCGATCCTCGCCGTGTTCCGCGGCGAGGCGGCACTGGCGTCGGCGCCCGAGCAGCAGTTCGATCCCCAGAACACCACCACGACGCCGGTCTCGACCTCGGTCTCGACGTCGACCACCACGACCACGCCCGCCGCCGGCTCCGACGGCGGCACGGCCGGCGACGACGCCAACGATGTGGCGGCAACCACGCTGCCCCAGGTCGTGGCCGATCAGAACGTCGTCGGGATCGCCCCGAACGCCGCTGCTTCTTGCGACTGACCGGCGAGCGATCGCTCAGCGATCGAGTACACGGGCGATGGCAGCGACCACCGATGAGGGCCCTTCGACCGTCGTCCAACGGGCGCCGATTGCATCGGCCAGCTCGGCCGCTTCGGCGCTGTCCCCCTCAGGAGCCAGGATCACGACCTCGTCGAGGGCCCTGGCGGCCGCGATCGCGTCGCCAGGTTCGGTCGATCGGCAGTCGGACAGCAGAATCGTGACCCGTCGGGCGGCACTCGCAGTTCCCAGCTGCCGGCCCGCCGACCACAACGCCCGAGCGACATCGGTCGTGCCGTGCCCGCGCAACGCCAGCACCCGGTCGATCACGTCCTCGATCGATCGAACCTCCCACATCGCCTTCGCGGCCACCACCTCCCGGCTGAACGACAACACCGCATATTCCCGATCCGCACGGAGTGCGACGGCAGCGGCCGCGAGCGCCGCCGTGGCCAACGGTCTGCCATGCATCGATCCGCTGCGGTCGACGACCAGACACCAGGCCGTGGTCGGGCTCGCCCACGAGCGCACCGCCAACTCCTCCGGCTCGACGAGACGCCGCTGGGCGTGGGCCGCGACGATGCCCTCGAGGCTGCGCTCGACGTCGAGATCGCCACCGTCAGGACGGTACGGCGCCGTGACGATCCGTCCGATCCCCGGCGACTCGGGCGTCTGCTCCCGCGCGACACCGAGCACGAGCCGGGCCGCGAGGTCCTTGGCGAGCCCACGCAAGCCGACATCGGTGGCGTGGCTCATCTCGGCCAGCAACGACAACAACTCGTCGGGATCAGCCTCGAGCGCCTCCGACACGGCCGCCTCGTCGATCTCACCCAGCTCGGGTGAGATCTCGTCGAACAGCGACGAACCCGACAGCTCGCGGCGCGACACCGTGCGGCGACGCCCCTCGTCGATGAGCCGGTCGGCAACGGAACCAGACGCGGCCGGGGGCGTCAGCGAGGCGCTGTCGCCCCCGTCGGGGCGATTCCTTTTCCCGCTTCGGCCTCAGCGGCCTCAGGGGCGAACACGTCCTGCCACAATTCGGTGATGATCGACTCGGCGTCGCGGGCCGACCCTTCCCGCACCCGTACCCGACCCGAGAGCGCCACGAGCGCGGCGTCCAACGAGATGTCACGATCCCTGATGGGACGGGCCCGAACATGGGCGAGCGACTCGACCACCGCACAGAGGTCGATCGCCCCCCTCACCGACGAACCGACGCGCAGGTCCGGGTGCGATCGTGTGCGACGCACCAGGTCGACGGCCTGGGCGACCCACTCGGCGTCCACGCCGGCGCCGTGCCGGGCGACGATGGCGACCTCGTCATCGGCGCTCTGGTAATCCACCGCGAGTCGGCAGACCCGATCGTAGATCGCCGACGAGATGCGGGCCGTTCCGACGGCGTCGAACGGGTTCATCGCCGCCACGAGCCGGAATCCGGGCGCGGCCACGACACGGCCGAGCCGTGGCACGTGCAACTCGCGCTCGCTCATCACGGTGACCAGCACGTTCAACGTCTCCTCGGGCACGCGGTTCAGCTCCTCGACGTACAGCAGCGAGCCGGTCCGCAGCGCGGCGGCCAGCGGCCCATCGACGAAGACATCGGGGTCGTAGCCGTCGGCCAGTACCCGGGCGGGGTCGAAATGACCGATCAGGCGCGCCGGCGTCAGCTCGGCATTGCCTTCGACGAACTCGAACCCGAGACCCAGCTCATGAGCGACCGAGCGCAGCAGGGTTGATTTGCCGGTGCCCGGTGGGCCTTCCAGCAAGATGTGGCGCTCGGCCGCGAGGGCCGCCACGACCAGATCGATCTCGCGTCGCCGACCGACCACCGTGTGTGCCAGCCGCTCGACCAGTTCGTGTGGGTTCACGGCGACGACGGTAACGCTTTCGCCTGGCTCGCACCGCTCCGGGCCGACCGTTCCCGCAGCGACCGGAGTGATCGTGCGTCTGACAAGCTGCTCGGATGCGACGCAGATTCCAGCAGCTCGACGTGTTCGCCACGACCCCGCACTCAGGCAACCCGCTGGCGGTCGTCGTCGACTGCGAGGGCCTGTCGACCGACGTCATGCAACGGTTCGCGAACTGGACCAATCTCTCCGAGACCACCTTCCTGTTCCCGGCGACCGACCCCGCAGCCGACTACCGCGTACGGATCTTCACCACGACCAGGGAGCTTCCCTTCGCCGGTCACCCGACACTCGGCTCGTGCCAAGCGTGGCTCGACCACGGTGGCATCGCAAGCCGGGCCGACACGATCGTGCAGGAGTGCGACGTCGGTCTCGTTCGGGTTCGCCGCGACGGGAGCGGGTTGGCGTTCGCCGCACCTGGCCTGATCCGTTCGGGCCCCGTCGACGACGCGCTGCGCGCCCGCATCGAGCGAACGCTGCGCACGGATGTCGTCGACGTAGCGTGGGCCGACAACGGTCCCGGCTGGATCGCCGCATTGCTGCCCTCGGCCGAGGCAGTGGTGGCGCTCGAACCCGACTTCGGTGGCGCACTGGATCTGAAACTCGGTGTCGTCGGCCCGGCCGAGCCCGGCACGGATTACGACGTCGAGGTGCGAGCCTTCCACCCGGGTCTCACGGCCATGGACGAAGACCCCGTGACCGGCAGCTTGAATGCTTCGCTGGCCCAATGGTTGATGGAGCGTGATCCGGCGCTGCGCTCGTACACGGCCCGGCAGGGAACCGCGCTCGGGCGCAACGGGCGGGTGCACCTCGATCGCGATGACGACGGGACGATCTGGGTCGGCGGCCGCGTCGATGCTTCGATCTCCGGGATCGTCGAGCTGTAGTCCGAACCGACCACCACTGACCTAACGCGGCAACACGACGACCTGGATGTAATCGTCGACGCCGACGTGATCAGCGAGCAACGAGCGCACGGTCGAGGGGGACACGTTCTGGAGCTCGGGATACTCGAGCAGATAATCGTCGAGGTCGGACGCAGGGTCGATCGCGGCGTCGAGCAGCTCGGTGATGAACTCGCCGTTGTTGACGAAGTTGTAGGACTCCTCCACCTGAGCGAAGGCATTGGAGAACTCCTGGTCCGAAGGGCCGTTCGCCGTGAGGTCCGCGAGTTCGGCGGCCACCAGGTCGGCGACCGCGTCGATGCGATCGGGCGCACCTGTCACCGACACGTAGGTCTGCACCACCGGGTCGGGGTCGGTGGTGACGTAGATCCTCGCCGACGGCGAATACGAGTCACCGTTCTGCTCACGGATCACGTCGGTCAATCGGGCATCGATCACCTCGGTCGCCACGTCGGCGTTGACCCGCAGCCGGGCGTCGATCCCGCTGACGGGACTCGTGTACAACTGGGTCAGCGCGGCCGTGTCACCCGTTCCGGCTCGTACGTCGATGCTGACGACACCGGCAGGCGGCGGATCCTCGACATCGATCCACCGTTCCTGTTCGCCGGCCGGCAATGTGCCGAGATACGAACTTGCGAGGTCGGTCACCTCGTCGATGTCGAAGTCACCGGAGAAGACGAATACCCAGTCGCCCGTATTGCCGAACCGGCTGGTCCACACCCGTTCGACGCCGGCGAGGTCGAGGGTGGCGAACTCGTCGGGCGTCGGCAGCGACGCATATCTCAGCTCACCCGGGTAGCGGGCATCGAGCAGCGCATCGAGTCCAGCCAGCTGGGGTGACGAGCCGGGATCATCGATCGACGGCTCCACGAGACTGCGCAACTGGTCGAGCGCCACCGGATCGAACCGTGGTCGGGTCATGTACTGGTTCAGCAGTTGCAGCAGGATCTCGACGTCGACGGTGGCCGACGACCCGCCGAAATTCTCGCGGTACGGGGTGATCCAGGCGCCGACTTCGACGTCGCGGCCGGCAAGGATCCGATCGAGTTCGGCCTGGTTGAACTCGGCGACGCCGCCGGATGTCACGATGTCGGCCGCGTACAGCGCATCGACGACATCCTCGTCTGCGACCAGCGACGATCCTCCCGGGCTGCCGGCCTGGAAGAACACCTGACCCTCGACGATGGCGTTCGAGTTCAGGATCACCCGCACGCCGTTGGGGTACACCAGCTCGACCGGATCGAAGTAGACGCCCCCACCGGCGAGCACCTGCTCGATCGATGACGGCTCGACACTGGCCGGCCGCTGCATCAAGGCATCGGGCAGCTCGCGCTGCCCGTCGCGCGGCGACAGCTCACGGTCGCTGATGCCGTCGATCATCGTCATCACCTCGTCGTCGGTCGGCATCTGCGATGCGACCGCAGCTGGGGCCGAGATGATCACATGCGGCGCGCTGTTCGCCCACCGCGCTCGGAACCGCAGATCCACTGCTTCCGCTTCGATCGCGTCGAGCAGGGCGATCGAGATGTCGTACTCCTCGGCGATCGACGGGTACGGCGAGCCCATGAGGAAGTGATCGACGTAGTCGTCGGCGTATCTGTCATCCTGCGCGCTGTCGCGGCCGGCGTAGAACGTCTCGTAGTCGGCCCGCAGCTCGCTCTTGGCCAATTCGATCTCTTCGGCGGAGAACCCGAATCGGTTGGCCCGCTCGTACTCGTCGAGCAAGGCTTGCAGGGTATCGACGACACGCGCCGCGTCGGTCGATGAGAACAGAGCCGGCGCGTCGAGCGCCTCGACGAGGCTGTTGGTGCCGGGGCCGATCCGATCGAACGCTGCAGTTCCGGCCGCGATGTCCTGATCCAGCCGTCGCACCAACGCGTCGCTCACGATCAGATCCAGCAACTGCGTCCGCAAGGCGGCCGTGCCCACACCCACGAATGCCGGCAACGGCAAGGTGACCTCGACGTCGACGGTCCGCTGATCGGGATCGCCGAGCAGCCCGAAGTCGGGCTCGGTGTCGACCGGGAACACGACATCGACCACCGCCTGCTCGGCGGTGGCACGCGATATGGCTGGACCGAACAGGCGCTCGAGGTCGGCCTCGATGTCCGATGCATCGATGTCGCCCACCACGACGATCGCGGCGTTGTCAGGCCGATACCACGCGTCGTAGTACGCGCGAAGTTCCGAGTCGGTCATGGACGAGATCGAGTCGGCGGATCCGATCGGCGAACGACCGTCGTAGGCGGTGCCGGCGAGGTACATGCGCTCGGCGAGATCGAACAGCCGGCCGCTGGTGCTCTGGGTGCGCACGCGCCACTCGTCGAGCACGACCCCTCGCTCGGCCACGACCTGGTCGGGATCGAACGTAGCGTGGGACAACCACTGTTCGAGCACGTTCAACCCGGCCTCGACCGACTCCTCTGCATTCGGCACGGTCAGCAGGTACACCGTCTCGTCGTACGAGGTGTAGGCGTTGATGTCGGCGCCGAATGCGGCGCCGAAGCTGCGCAGTACGTCGATCAGTTCGTTCTCGGGAAACTTCTCGGTGCCGTTGAACAACATGTGTTCGACGAAGTGGGCAAGGCCCGTCGAGGGTCCGACCTCGTCGACCGAGCCGGCCCTGATCGCGAGCCGCAGGTCGGCCTTGCCACCAGGGTTGTCGTTCTCGCGGATGTAGTACCGCAGACCGTTGTCGAGCACGCCCGTGCGGACCGCATCGTCGTTCGCAATCGACTCGTCCGAGGTGTCGAGCAAGCCCGGCAGTTCGATGCCGGTACGGTCCCCCGACACGGTGCCGTCGACCGAGGGCTGCGCCGACGGTCGAGTCGTGTCGACGGCGTCGGCCTCGCCGGTGGAGGCGTCGGAGGCCGTCGGATCGCCGCCACCGGAGGAGCACGCAACGAGCAAACCGGCGACCGCGATCACCAACCCGAGACTCCGCCGCATCTCGGCGATGCTACGCGCCGGAATCCACGATCCGCCGACCACGGACCGACGGCGAACGTCAGGTGCCGCGTCCCGCCTCCCATTCGGCGCGGTCGATGACGTACTCGACGTCACCGTGCTCGTCCCCCTCGATCCGCACGGGCCACTCGGCGCGGAACGTTCTCGCCAGGCGCATTCCCGACTTCACCATGACCCGACGAGAAGCCTCGTGAACCACCATCGTCTCGGCCAGTACCCGCTCGATTCCGAACTGCTCGAACCCACGATCGATCAGCGCTCGGGACCCCTCGGTCGCCAAGCCACGCCCCCAGGCCCGACGATGCAGGCGATATCCGAGCTCGGGTTCCGATGCGTCGTGGCCGTCGCCCGGCCGTAAGTGGAACCAGCCGAGGAACGAACCGTCCGAACGGTCGATCGCAGCCCAGAACCCGAACGCATCGCCACGGTCGTAGTAGCGGAGCCACCAATCGAGCGCCTCGGCGACGTCGCTGCGGTCGACGGGGAGCCCGCCGTTGATGTAATGCATCACCTCTCGGTCGTCATCCAATTCGACGAGCAGCTCGAGGTCGTCCGGGGTGAACCGTCGCAGCACCATCCGGTCGGTCTCGAGAATCACGTGCACGGCCGTCATGCGTGCTCGCCGCCGCGTTGGCGAGACCTGCGCTGGCGATTCATGCGATGACGGGCGGGCGATCACCGGAGGTGACGAATGCAAGCTCCTGGACGGCTCTCGTCATCGCGACGTACAACAGCCGGGCACCTCGCGGGGAATCGCCGAGGATGTCGTGCGGGTTCACCACGACGACGCCGTCGAACTCGAGCCCCTTGACGGCCTCGGGCCCGAACAGCGGAACGTCGTCATGGCCGAGCTCGTGCACGTGGTCGACTGCCACGAAGCCGGCCCGGGCGAGACCATCCCCGATCTGTTGGTGAAGCTCGACCGGGGCGACCACCCCGGTCAGGCGGTGACGGTGCTTGACCTGCGCGACGACATCGGCAACGGCCTGCGGCAAGCCGGCGTCGTCGACGCGATGCCAGCTCGGTGGGTCACCCTCGCCTCGCACCGAGCGGCTCGCCGCGGCGTCGACGCCCGTCATCGGCAACAAACGGTTCGCCACCTCGAGGATCGGCTCGGGTACGCGGTAGCCGATCGTGAGGTCGGCGATCGACCCCTGCACGCCTCTGGCTCCGAGGTGGGCGAACACATCGGCCCACCGCTCCTGACCGGCGGGCGTGGTCGACTGTGCCACATCTCCGACCAGCGTCAGCGACCCGGCCGGGGATCGCCGCCCGATCACGCGCAGCGCAACAGCCGAATGGTCTTGCGCTTCGTCGACGACGACGTGTGCATAGGTGAACGGGGTGCCGTTCAACAACGTGTTCGCCTCGTCGACCAGATATTGATCGGCAGCGGTCCAGACCCGGCGTTTGCCACTCGGGCCCGGCAGATAGCGGTCGACCAGGGGGATCGGCTTCTGGGTGGGCCAGCACTTGTTGAGCACCACCTTCAGCGGAGCGGCACGGGACCACTGATCGTCGCCGCCGCACCGGCGCCTGAGTTCTTGTTGCGCCAAAGCTCGCAGTCGCTCTCGACGCTGGTTGATCGGCACGACGCCGGCCTTGGCCGTGTCGATCCACTCGGCGATCAACGCCGGCTCGAATACGTGGGTGCGTGCGCCGATCGGGACACGCACGCTTGTGTCCGGTGGTTGGATCGCCGCGAGCGCGCACACTTCCAACTCGACCAACCGCTCGGCCGATCCCTTCCATCGCGCATCGTCGGGCTGGTCGACGGCCGAGATGTCGAGCTTGGGAATGCACAGATCGAGCGCCGTGCACTGCCGAACACTGCGCTCGCCGAGCGAGGGCAGCACGTTCGCGATGTAGTCCAGAAACGCCCGGTTCGGGCCGACCACCAGCACGCCGTCCCGTGCGAGCCGACCACGATGTTCGAACAGCAGATAGGCGGCGCGGTGCAGCGCGACGGCCGTCTTGCCGGTGCCCGGCCCGCCCTGCACGATCAACGCCTGATCGATGTCGGCACGGATCACGATGTCTTGTTCGGCCTGGATCGTGGCGACGATCTCACGCATCGCCCCTGATCGGGCCGCCCCGATCTCTGCCAACACCGGATCGGGAATGCCGGCTGCGACGTCGGCTGCGTCCGGATCGTCGAGGTGTTCGTCGAGGTACGCGGAGATGTCTCCGTCCGACAGCGTGAAGCGCCGCCGGAACGTGACGCCCAAGGCGTCGACGGCGGTGGCGCGGTAGAACGGTGCAGCGATCGGCGCCCGCCAGTCGACCACTACCGGGTCGTGGTCGTCGTCCTCGATGTGGCGACGTCCGATGTACCACCGATCGGTACCGGTACCGGACGGCGACGGCTCGTCGATGCGACCGAAGAACTCCCCCGCGCCCGGCGACCGGAGCGAATCGAGCGCCTCCCACACCGTCATCTCCACGTACTCGGCCGTGATGTAGTCGGCAGCACTGGTGGGATCGACGCGCTCGAGCCGCTCGATCATGCGGTCGCGACATCCGCGTGCGAACGCGAGCCGCTCGCGTTCGCGTCCCAATTTCAGGGAAGAGTTCGACCGACGGCTCGTTCGACATGGGTGTTCGATGTTAACGCTGCAGCGCCACAGCGACCCTGGGTCGTCACCGGACAGTCTGATCCGGCATCATCGAGGCGGCATCATCGGCCGACCGAAGGGACCCACCATGGATATCCAACGCTTGTTCTCAGTCGACGGCAAGATCGCCCTCGTCACCGGCGGATCGCGAGGCATCGGCGAGATGATCGCGGCCGGCTTCCTCGCGAACGGGGTCAAGGTGTACATCAGTTCACGCAAGGCGGCCGCGTGTGAGGCGACAGCGACGCGGTTGATGGAGCAGTTCGGTGGTGAGTGCATCGCAGTGCCCGGTGATGCCTCGACGATCGACGGCATCGACGCACTCGTGAGCGAGCTCTCCGACCGTGAGACCCGGCTCGACATCCTGGTCAACAACGCCGGCGTGTCATGGGGAGCATCACTCGAGGAGTTTCCGGAGATCGGCTGGGACAAGGTGATGAACACCAACGTCAAAGGGCCGTTCTTCCTGATCCAACGCCTGTTGCCGCTGCTCGATGCGGCCGGAACGCCCGACGACCCGGCCCGTGTGATCAACATCGGTTCGATCGACGGCATCAGACCACCGGTGTTCGAGACGTACTCCTACGGGCCTTCGAAAGCGGCCCTGCACACGATGACGCAGCAACTGGCGGCCAAGTTGGCGCGACGCAACATCATCGCCAACGCCATCGCACCTGGCCCGTTCCCGACCTGGATGCTCAGCACAGGGGTCGGAACGGGCGGCGACGTCGACGGAACCGACTGGGACGCCGTTGGCCGTATCACCCCGCGTGGGCGCGTCGGCACACCCGAGGACATCGCCGGACTCGCCATCTTCCTCAGCTCGCGAGCCGGAGCCTTCACGGTCGGCGCCGTCATCACCTGTGACGGAGGCACCGCTGTCTCCTGAAGTCGGGACCGGACGAAATCCGGCATGGCTCTCCAGATCGACGAATCGGCGGCAAACTGTCGGTCATGTCGTTGCCACCTCCCGCCGCGATGCCACTTCGCATCGCCGGCCTCACCAAGTGGTTCGGCGAAACCTTGGCGCTCGATGCGCTCACCCTCGACGTGCCGGCCGGGAGTTGCTTCGGGCTCGTGGGCCCGAACGGCAGTGGCAAGTCGACCACCCTGCGATCGGTGATCGGCCTCATGCGGCCCGACGGCGGCAGCATCCAGGTCTGCGGCCATGACATCTCGACCGAGCTCCAGCTGGCCCGCACGAAGATCGGCGTCGTGCTCGATCCACTCCAGTTGTTCGAGCGTCTGACAGCGCGCGAGTTCCTCACCACCATGGGCGAGCTTCGTCAGCTCGATCCCGACCTCGTTTCCGAGCGCAGCAGCCAGTTGTTCGACACGTTGCAGCTGACCGTCGATGCCGACCGGCAAATCGCCGGGTTCAGCCACGGCATGCGCAAGAAGACGGCATTGGCGGCCGCCGTCCTGCACCGGCCGCGGCTGCTGCTGCTCGACGAACCGTTCGAGGGTGTCGATCCCGTATCGGCACGCACGATGCGATCGATGCTCGATCGATTCCGCGCCGGCGGCGGCACCGTCGTGTTCTCGAGCCACGTGATGGACCTCGTCGAGCGCCTGTGCGATCACGTCGCCGTGATGCACCACGGCCGAGTCGTCGCCAGCGGCCGCACCGAGGACCTGCGCAATGGGCGGCGCTTGGAGGAGGCGTTCATCGACGTGGTCGGGGCCTCCGAGGTCGACGACGACGCGCTCTCCTGGCTGGGCTGAGGAGCACACGTGCGGGTCGCAACTGCATTCGTCGGGCTGCGGTGGCGGCTGCTGAAAGGCGCCATCCGTCACGGTGGCACCGAACAGGTCGGCGCGATCGTCTCCACGGTGGCGTCGGCATTGGTCGGCCTCGGCGGGGGCGCCGCAATCTTCTATGCCGGAACCGATGTCGCCCGGCCGGACGAGCTGGCGGTCATCTTCTGCACGATCGTGGTGATCCTGCTTGTCGGATTCGGCGTCGTCGCAGGCGTGGCGCAGCCCATCGATCCACGGGTGATCGCGGCCGAGCCGCTGTCGGACCGGGAGCGCGCCGTCGGCCTGCTTGCATCCTCTGCCCTCGGGCCACCGGGCTTGGCGGGCATCGCCCTGGGCATCGGGCTCGGAGGCGGCATGACGCGCGGGCCGGCGAGCGTGCCATTGATCGCCGGCGCAGTCGTGTCGTGGCTGATCGCACTGTTGCTCGTCACCCGCACGGCCACCAATCTGCTGGCGCTGTTGATCAACCGCTTCGCGCGGGTCGGCCAACTGGCCGTGGGGGGCTTCGGCCTCGTGTTCTACGGCATGTTCCAGTTCGTGCCGGCGTTCATCCGGGGGCTCGATGACGAGCAGCGCACCGGACTCGCTCGGATCCTGCGTTGGACACCGCCGGGGCAACTCGGCGCGGCGCTGGGCGCGGCCGGCGATTCCACAGTGGAGGCTGCGTGGCATCTCGTGTTGGGCACGTTGTGGGTGCCCGTGCTCGTGGTCGCCTTCAGCTGGTCGGCGCGACGTCTGACACGGGCGGTCCGAACGACGGGCGGGCTCGAAACGAGCGACGCCGAGGCGAGTTGGATCGGCCGCTCGGCGATGCGGGCGTGCGGTGACGGCCCCAGTGCGGCGATCGCATGGCGAAGTCTGCTCACGCGGTTCCGCACGCCGCGCACAGCGCTCGAGACATTCACGGGTGGCGGTGTCGGCCTCGCGGCGGTGCTGGTACCGACGCTCCTGCGCGACAGCCCGGGCAGCGGGGCCGTACTCGTCGGCGGTGCGGTTCAGCTCGCCGTGCTGTTCATGTCGGGCAACAGCTTCGGCGCTGATGGCCCTGCCCTCACCCATGAACTGCTCGCCGGCGCCGATGCCCGGCTCTTGGCTCGTGGAAAGGCTCGCAGCATCGCGATCGTCGCCTCGCCACTGGCCGTGATCGGCCCGCTCCTCGCCGCGTCGATCACCGGTGAGTGGCGATACCTCGCCGCGGGGTTCGGCGTGGGCATCGGCGCCCTGATGGCCGGTACCGGCGCCGCGATCGTTCAGTCGGCGATGGTGCCGATCGCGATTCCGGAGTCGGACAACCCGTTCGCAAGCGGCGAATCCGGCAAGGGCATGGTCGCAGCACTGCTGCTCTTCGTCGTGCTGACAGGGCTCGCCATCGTCACGCTGCCCGTTGCGCTCGCCCTCTTCTGGGCGACCGATCGCGGCCGCGTCGGGCTGGTGTCGGTGTTCGGAGTCCTCACGATCGCCGTGGGGTGGGGCGTGATGCATCTCGGTATTCGAATTGCGACCTGGCGCCTGCACGACCACGACCCGGAGTTCGTTGCGTCCGTCACCCCGGCGCGATGACCGAGCCGACTACCCTGGCAGTCGTGCAACTGTTGATTCCGATCGTGATCGTTGTCGCCCTCGGCGTCGCGGTCGGCGCGTTCCTGCTCCTGCGCCTCAGATCCGGCCGGTCGGCCGCAACCGGTGTCACGACAGCGCCACCGCCCCGACCCGAACAACCTGCGCCGATTCCGATGATCGACCTCGAATCGGCGCTCGCCCGCGTGACCGACAGCGCTGGGCGCCCAATTCGTGATCGCATCGACGCCGAGAGTGGTCACGTCGACGAGCTACGAGTGCCCGACGACACCGGGCCGCTGCTGCGCCGGGCGCTCGACCACGTTGCCAAGCCTGCGGCCGCCGACCCGCATGCGGCCGCAGGCGAACCCGTCGATCCACCTCCGTCCGACGACGACGCCCATTCCTGACGCGAGCGTTCGAGCCCGCCACAGCCCGGGCGGTACAGTCACCGGAATGGACCAGGACACCAACTTGCTCGACCCGGACCAGCTCGACCCGGACCTGACCGATGGGGTCGACGCCGAGATCGTCGACGAGCTGTTGATCGAGGAAATCTCGATCGATGGCATGTGCGGCGTCTACTGAGTCGGCCGACCACACCATGACCGTCGTCGATGCGCCTGGCGCGTTGCTCGATCGGGCGCTGTGCCTGCACCCGCAGGTCGCCCTTCGTCCCGAGCCCTTCGGTGCCCTGGCGTACCACTACGACACCCGACGACTGGTGTTCCTCAAGCACCCTGACGTGGTGCGCGTCGTGGAAGCCCTCGAGCACCACGACACCGTCGGGGCCACACTGGTGGCCTGCGATATCGCTCCGAGCCGATTCCGTGCGTTCGAGCGTGCCCTGTCCTCGTTGATCGATTCGGAGATGCTCCATGACCGCCCTCGTTGAGCAACTGAAGGGTGGTCTCGATGCTCCCATCTGTCTGACGTGGGAACTCACGTACGCGTGCAACCTCGAGTGCGTGCACTGTCTGTCTTCGTCAGGCCGCCGCGACCCTCGTGAGCTGTCGACCGAGGAGGCCAAGGCGGTGCTCGACGAACTGCACGACCTCCAGGTGTTCTACATCAACATCGGTGGCGGCGAGCCGATGATCCGGCGCGATTTCTTCGAATTGATCGAGTACTCGATCTCCCGGGGCATCGGCGTCAAGTTCTCGACGAACGGCGCGTTCATCGACGCCGACAAGGCCGGGCGGCTGGCGGCGATGGACTATCTGGACATCCAGATCAGCCTCGACGGCGTCGATCCTGCGACCAACGACGCTGTACGCGGCGACGGCTCGTACGCCACGGCGCGGCGAGCGATGGACCACCTTCGCGATGCCGGATTCGGGCCGTTCAAGATCTCGGTCGTCGTCACGCGCCACAACGTCGATCAACTCGACGGGTTCAAGACGCTCGCCGATTCGTACGGTGCACAGTTGCGCGTCACACGGCTGCGCCCGTCGGGCCGCGGCGCCGACGCGTGGCATGACCTGCACCCCACCAACGCCCAGCAGCGCCAGATCTACGAATGGTTGCTGGCGCGCGGCGACAACGTGCTCACCGGCGACTCGTTCTTCCACCTCAACGCGCTCGGCGACCAGCACCTGCCGGGACTCAATCTGTGCGGCGCCGGCCGGGTGGTCTGCCTGATCGACCCGATCGGCGACGTGTACGCCTGCCCGTTCGTCATCCACGACGAGTTCAAGGCCGGCAACGTGCGCGATCCGGGCGGCTTCAGCCGGGTCTGGACACACAGCGACCTGTTCATCGGATTGCGCGAACCGCAGTCGGCGGGCGCGTGCGCATCGTGCGGCTCGTACGACGCATGCCAAGGCGGCTGCATGGCCGCCAAGTTCTTCACCGGCCTGCCCCTCGACGGCCCCGACCCCGAGTGTGTCGGGGGCGAGGGTGAGCTGGCGTTGTCGGGTGTGTCCGGCGTCGTCCCCCGGCCGATGACGGACCACTCCAAGCCAGTGCGCTCCGGGTCATCAGCGTCCCGATCGCGATGGTCCGAGTCGCCATGGTCCGAGTCGCCGCAGTCCGCGTCGTCACGGTCCGAGTCGTCACGGTCCACGCCGGTCGCCTTCATCCGGAAGTAGGTTCACTCCGGTGTGGATGCTGCTGCTGCCGGTCGCATATCTGATCGGCACGTTCCCGAGCGCGTCGATCGTCGCCAGGGCGAACGGGATCGACATACGCACCGTCGGCTCCGGCAATCCCGGCGCCTCCAATGTCGCTCGCGTGCTCGGCTGGCGGCGGGGCATGTGGGTGTTCGTGCTCGACGCGGCCAAGGGCGGCCTCGCCGCTGGGCTCGGACTGGCTGCAGCCGGCCGTCCAGGGGGCTATTGGTTGGGTGCGGCGGCGGTCGTCGGCCATGTGTTCCCGGTGTGGCAGAAGTTCCGGGGCGGCAAGGGCGTCGCGACCGGCAGCGGTATCTTCGCCGTGCTCTCACCACTCGTGTTCGTGTCGATCGTCGCGTTGTGGTTCGTGTTGTCGAAGCTGACGAAGAAGGCCTCGGTCGCCTCGATCATCACCGTGGCGTTGCTGCCGCTCGGTGTCGGGCTCGTACACCAAGACACATGGGAGGTGTTCGCGGCCGCCGGCATCTGCGCGCTCGTGATGGTTCGCCATCTCGGGAACATCAAGCGGCTCGCGACGCGCAACGAGCACGCGCTCACCTGAGACTCAACGCCGACCTCGGCCCAGCTCGTCGACCAACGGCGACAGATCGAGGGCGTCGATCGAAGGCAGATGCACGTCGACAGCGTCGTGGAGCAGGTGCTGCCAGAAGTCGTACCTGAAGAAGTGGCGCCCTTCGCGAATCACGTAGTTGAGCAGGAAGAAGCGATACGCCTCCTTCAAGAAGAGCACCTCTCGCTCGGTGAGCGGGAACACCTGATGGTACGCCCGGAGGAACAGGCGGAATCGAGGCTCGAGCAGGGTGTGCGAGCTGTAGGTGAACGAGCTGCGGTCACCGGTTCGCGACGAGACGCGAGACAAGAAATAGAAATCGAGCAGGCGCGACTCGATGCGGAACCAGTCGTAGTCCCAGCGGCTGAACAGCCGGAACGCACCGGGATCGGCCGGATCGGGCTCGACCGAGAAGTTGCCGAGGTTCCAATCGATCAGGACAGGGATCTTCTGCCAGTAGTCGTAGCCCGATTCGTGGAGCGACATCAGGAATCGGTGGGTATGCCGGCGGACCAGATCGAGGCGGCTCTGCTCGAGGCCGAACTGCTCCCCCGCATTGCGGGACCCCAGCATCTCGAACAGATTGACGGCATCGCTCTTGGCGGTCTTCGACTGCGGCGGGACGAGGCGCGAGATCGCGGCACAGGCACGGTGGAACTTCGCCAGTTCGCGGCCGAGATTCGCCACCTGTGCATCGGAGAGGACCTTCGGGAGCCGATCGCGGTGGGCGACCTCATGGTAGAAGACCGCCCACATCTCGCCGTCGTACCACAGGTACGGCGCGCCACCGCGGGTCAGCACACCTGCCATGAAGTGTTCGTACGGGCCCCCGTGCAGCAGCTGGGTCGCTCGATGGAGGCGATCGTGGTCCTCGGCGAACAAGAAGAACGATCCGTAGTTCGACGACTTGGCGATCACGTTCGAGCCATCGTCGAGCGAGAGCCGGTACACCCGGTTCGTGGACACCATCGCACTCAACTCGTGGACGTTGGTGATGGTCCGCCGGTCGCCGTAGTCACGCCATGCAGCCGCGATCACCTCGCGATGGCGGGCATCGTTCGCATCCACGTCGAGAGCCTGCCACAACTCGTACCGCGATGACCCGTGGACGGCCGACGACGATCCGACGGGCGGGCCTTCCCCACGAATTGTCCTGCATGGCAGGGGCGATCGCCTCATCGATCAGGTCGGCACCGGGCCCGTCGCGACGACGGTGAGCCGGGACCCCCGCTGGGACAGCGGGCTCGGCCGAGCGCCTAGTGTCGCGGGCCATGGAGATGCACTGGGCAACCGCATGGGAGTCGATCAGCGACGTCATTCCTGACGCTCCCGCCGTCACGAACGGCGATGTCACCCGCACCTGGCGCGAATACGACGAACGGGCCTCGCGGCTCGCGTCGGCGTTCGCCGCCGCCGGGCTCGGCACCGACTCGAAGATCGGGTTGTACCTGTACAACGGCAACGAGTATCTCGAGGCGC
Organism: uncultured Acidimicrobiaceae bacterium; assembly: GCA_963701575.1. Lineage (GTDB taxonomy): Bacteria > Actinomycetota > Acidimicrobiia > Acidimicrobiales > Ilumatobacteraceae > Ilumatobacter. The sequence continues at coordinate 38,395 of CAVPAQ010000023.1, read as the reverse complement.
AGTACGGCGCGTTCAAAATCCGCGGCGTGCCGGTCAACGTCAACTACCGGTACCTCGACGAGGAGCTGTGGTACCTGCTCGACAACTCGGATGCCGAGGCGCTGGTGTTCCACACTTCGCTCGGCGACCGTGTCGAACGGGTCGCCGAACGACTGCCGAAGCTGAAGCTGCTGATCGAGGTCGACGACGGAGGCCAACACCACGTCGAGGGCGCCGCGTCGTACCGCGACGTGATGGCCGGCAACGAGCCGATGCCGCGCATCGAACGCTCCGACGACGACATCTACATGCTCTACACCGGCGGCACCACCGGCATGCCAAAGGGTGTGATGTACGACATCGGCCTGATCACGGGTTACTTCTGTCAACTCGGTTTCAGCGGGATCGGTCTGCCCGTGCCCGAGTCCGCCGAGGCGCTTGCGCCCATGGTGGCCGAGATCCACCAGCGAGGCCAGGCATCGGTGTCGATCACCGGTGCGCCGTTGATGCACGGCACCGGGCTCTGGCTGGGGGCGATGATGCACCATCTCGCCGGCGGCCATGTGATCACGCTCACCAGCCGAAGCCTCGACGCCGACGAGCTGTTGGCGGCGATGCAGCGCCACCGCGTCACGCACAACACGATCGTCGGCGACTCGTTCTCGAAGCCGATCATTCGGGCCCTCCGGGCCGCGATCGACCGGGGCGAGCCGTACGACACGTCGGCCCTCAAGATGATCGTTTCGTCGGGGGTCATGTGGACGACCGAGGTCAAGGAGGAACTGCTCGACCTCATCCCACAGGTCGTGCTGCTCGACGCGATCGGCTCGAGCGAGGGTTCGATGGGCAACCAGGTCACGATGCGCGGTCTCAAGACCGAAACGGCGAAGTTCACCTCGAATCCCACCACGAGGGTGTTCAAGGACGACGACACCGAGGTCGTGCCGGGTTCGGGCGAGATCGGGATGGTCGCCGCCGGAGGCCTCGTGCCGCTGGGCTACTTCAAGGATCCGGAGAAGTCCGCTCGCACGTTCCGCACGATCGGCGGCGTGCGCTTTTCGTTCCCGGGCGATCTCGCCCAGATCGACGCCGACGGCAACCTGGTCCTGCTCGGCCGCGGCAGCCAGGTCATCAACTCGGGCGGCGAGAAGATCTACCCCGAAGAGGTCGAGGAGGCGGTCAAGCGCGTCGACGGCGTCGTCGACTGCCTGGTGGTCGGTGTCGATGACGAGAAGTTCGGCCAGGCGGTGACGGCGGTCGCCTCGGTCGCCGATGGCGCGTCGGTCAGCGAAGCCGAGGCGATCGCTTCGGTCAAGGCCCAGCTCGCCGGATTCAAGGCGCCCAAGCGGGTCGTATGGGTCGACCAGGTACCCCGGGCACCCAACGGCAAGGCCGATTACCAGGCGGCCCGACAGCTCGCCGTCGACGCCCTCGCCGAATGATCCCGGGACGCTGGTCGGGGCGTCCGCACATCGTCATGTGGCCTTGAACCGCCTGAGCCGCAACGAGTTGGTGACGACGAACACGCTCGAGAACGCCATCGCAGCCCCTGCGATCGCGGGTGACAGGCGGCCGGACATCGCGAGCGGGATCGCCAACACGTTGTAGGCGAACGCCCAGAACAGGTTGCCCTTGATCGTGGCCAGGGTTCGCCGCGACAGATGGATCGCGTCGGCTGCCGAGTTGAGATCGTTTCGCACGAGCGTGAGGTCGCTGGCCTCGATCGCCACGTCGGTGCCACTCCCCATCGCGATCCCCAGATCGGCGGTTGCGAGGGCGGCTGCATCGTTGACCCCGTCGCCGACCATGGCGACGACCTTGCCTGCACCCTGCAGTTCGGTGATCACCGCCACCTTGTCGGCCGGCATCACCTCGGCGATCACCTGCGTGATTCCCACCTCGGCGGCGATCGACTCGGCGGTCGCCGTGTTGTCGCCGGTCAGCAGCACCGGTTCCAGACCCAGGTCGCGGAACCGTGCAACGGCAGCGGCACTGGTGGGCTTGACGGTGTCGCGGACGGCCAGATGGCCGAGCACGCTTCCGTCGACGCGGCGCAGCTCGACCAGCGTCTCGCCGGGGCCGATGTCCGCAGCTGCGGTCGGGCGTCCGATCTGCAGGGCCACGCCACCCACGACACCGTCGACGCCGGCTCCGGGCAAGTTCGTGAACTCCGAGACGGGCTCGAGCGAACCGAATCGATCCATGGCTGCCGCCGTGATCGACTTGGCGATCGGGTGCTCACTTCCCGACTCGAGCGCGCCAGCCCATCGCAACAGCTCATCGTGATCGACGCCGTCGGCCGGGCGCACACCGACCAGCGACATCGTGCCGGTGGTGACGGTGCCGGTCTTGTCGAGCACGATCGTGTCGACCCGACGCGTATTCTCGAGGATCTCGGGGCCCTTGATGAGAATGCCGAGCTGTGCGCCGCGACCGGTACCGACGAGCAACGCCGTCGGCGTCGCCAGGCCCAACGCGCACGGGCAGGCGATGATCAGCACTGAGACGGCGGCGCTGAACGAGCGCTCGGCATCGCCGGTGCGGATCAGCCACGCGAGCAGGGTGAGCAGGGACAGGCCGATCACGATCGGCACGAACACCGCGGCCACCCGGTCGGCGAGTCGCTGTACGGGCGCCTTGCCCGACTGGGCGTCCTCGACGAGTCGCGCCATGATCGCCAGCTGCGTATCGGCGCCCACCCGCACCGCCTCGATCACGAGCCGCCCGTGAGCGTTCACCGTGGCTCCGATCACGGTGTTGCCAGGCCCGACCTCGACCGGCACGCTCTCGCCGGTGACCAGCGATTGATCGACCGCCGAGGCGCCCTCGACGACGCGGCCATCGGTGGCGATCTTCTCGCCGGGGCGCACGACGAAGCGGTCGCCGACCACGAGCTGCTCGACGGGCACACGACGCTCGCTGCCGTCCGGGTCGAGCACGGCGACATCCTTGGCGCCGAGATCGAGGAGCGCGCGCAACGCGTCGCCGGCGCGCCGTTTCGCCCGCGCCTCGAAATATCGGCCGGCGAGGATGAACGCGACAACAGTCGACGCCACCTCGAGGTAGATGTGGTGAGCCCCGTCGCCCGAACCGCCGTCGAGCGACATCGACATCTCCATGCCGACCTCGCCCGCCGAGGTGAACAGCAACGCCCAGAGCGACCAGGTGTAGGCGGCGATCACTCCCACCGAGATGAGGGTGTCCATCGTGGTCTGGTGGTGACGAAGGTTCAGCACCATCGCCCGGTGGAACGGCCATGCGGCCCAGGTCGCCACCGGGGTGGCGAGCACGAGCGCCACCCATTGCCAACCATCGAACTGCAGGGCGGGAAGCATCGACAGCAGCAACACGGGCAGCCCGAGTGCGACTGCGACGATCAACCGTTTGCGCAGGTAGGCCGCCCGGTCGGAACCATCCGAGTCGGCCGACGGCAGCTGTGCGCCGTACCCGGTGGCCTCGATCGTCGCGATCAGCTCGGTCACCTCGATCGAGGGGGCGGAAATCTGCACACGGGCCTTCTCGGTCGCATAGTTGACCGTGGCGGTGACGCCGTCGAGCTTGTTGAGCTTGCGCTCGATGCGCGAGGCGCACGCCGCACAGGTCATACCCGTGACGTCGAGATCGACGAAGTTGCGACGCTCCGGGAACTGATCGGTGCGGAGCGGAATGGCGCCTGGCGCCATTCCGTCAGGCGACGTCGAAACCGGCTTCATCGATGGCCTCCACGATGGCGTCGCGGTCGAGGCCGGCTCCGGTGACGACCACGTCCTTCGTCTCGAGGTCGACGTCGACGTTGCTGACTCCGGCAACGCCGCCGACCTCCTTCTTGACCGACGCTTCGCAGTGGCCGCACGTCATTCCGGGAACGGAGAGGGTGAGGGTTTCGGACATGTGCACTCCTTGCTGGGACTTGGTCGCTACGACTTGACCAGGCGCTCGATGGCGCGGCTTGCTTCGGTGATGATGCGGTCGCTCTCGGCGGCATCGTCGGATTGCACCGCATGGGTGACGCAATGGCGGAGATGATCGTCGAGCAACTGGACGGCAACGCTCTGCAGTGCCCGCGTCGCCGCCGACACCTGGGTCAGCACGTCGATGCAGTAGGTGTCGTCTTCGACCATGCGTTGGAGGCCACGGATCTGGCCCTCGACCCGTTTCAGCCTGGCGAGCACCGCGGCCTTGTCGTCGTGATACCCCGGGTTCTTCATGGGTATACCCTACCAGGGTACCCCACCGATCCGTCAGGCCCGTTCGGCCTCACCGCTCGGCCTCCAGAGTTCAGACCAGCAGTTTCTCGGCCAGGAAGTCGAGCACCCGCCTCACGCTGGCCTCGTCGCGCTGTTCGGTGAGGACCGAATGGTCGCGCGTGGTCCGGCTGGGCAGCTCGATCGCGATGAACGAGTCACCGAGCTTCTCGCGCAGCGTGTCGAACCTCGTGCCGACCGCCTTGTCGCCGGTGAAGCGCAGGCCGAGCACCTGACAACCATCGGCCGCCCGCTGGATCACGGCGGCCTCGTCGTCGGGCGACAGCCCCAGGTTGCCACTGCCCTCGCCCTTGCCACGGGCGATCGGAAACGAGTGCTGCGACAGGACGGGTGCCACCATCACGTCGTCGACCATCATCCCCAAGGCGAAGCCACCGCTGAAACACATCCCGACGGCCCCGATTCCCGGCCCGTCGAGCTCTGCGTGCATCGCCCGCGCCAGCGCCCGTAGCCAGGCCGTGACGGGTGAGGTGTGGTTGAGCGCCCACGACGTGAACTCCTTCGAGATGCAGACCTTCACCAGACTGCCGAGGAGGTACGGCGGGCTGACCGGCTTTCCGGGCGTGCCGACCAGATCGGGCATGACCACCGTGAACCCTCGATCGACCACGTCGTCGGCGAAGGCCGCGACCTTCGGCGTGATGCCCGGCACCTCGTGGATCACGATCACACCGGGCCCGCTGCCCTTGCGATACGTGTCGTGTGTGAAACCGGCAGCCGTGAACGACGAACGCTCCCAGCCGGTCAGTGGATCGCTCATGACAGTCTCCTCACCGCATCCAGGGCCTTCGCGGCCAGATCCTCCGTGCCCGTGCGGAACAGCTCGAGCGCCTCCAGGTCGACCTGATCACCCATCGCACCGTGCAGGTACCTGGCGTAGACGCCCTCGCTGATCACGGCCAGCCGCCACGACGAGAACGCCACGTAGTAGTCGATCTGCGACACGTCACGTCCGGTACGGGCGGCGTAGCGCGCGACCACGTCGGCGTACGACAGAAAGCCGGGGGCGCTGGTGGGATCGTTGTGGCGACCCTCGCCGTCGGGCCCCACCCAGTACACGCCCAGATAACCCAGGTCGGCCAGCGGATCTCCCAGTGTGCACAGCTCCCAGTCGAGTACCGCCGCGACGCGCCCGTGTTCGACATCGACGATGCAATTGCCGAAGCGATAGTCGCCGTGCGCGATCGACACACCGTGCTGCACCGGAACATGTGCAGCCAGATGCCTGGCGACCTGGTCGATGGCAGGCAACTCGCGGGTCTTCGAGTTCGCCCATTGCGTCGACCAACGCTTGATCTGGCGCTCGATGTAGCCCTCCCGGCGGGCGAGGTCACCGAGACCGATCGCGTCGACGTCAGCGGCGTGCAGATCGGCCAGCACGTCGACGAGATGCTCGCTGGTCCGGCGTCGCAGTTCAAGGGCCAGTGCCTCGGCGCGCTGGGGGCTGTCGAGCACGACACCGTCGACGTGTTCCATCACGTAGAACGCGGCATCGTTCACCGACTCGTCGGTGCACAGCCCCAGCGTGCGAGGTACGGGGACACCGGTGTGACCGACGGCGGTGATGATGCGGTGCTCGCGGGCCATGTCGTGAGCCGTTGCGAGCACATGCCCGGTCGGCGGGCGTCGCAGCACGAACATGTTCCCTGCCGCGTCGGTGACGAGGAAGGTGAGGTTCGAGCGCCCACCGACGATCAGCTCGAACTCGAACGGGGCGAGCGCACCCTCGATGTTGGCGGCAAGCCATGCGCTGACTCGTTCGGTGTGGATGCCCTGCACGAACGACGACCGTAGTTCGAAGGCGCCCGAGACGGACAGCCCATCGGGTAGGCCGGCGACGTGGGCGGTCTGCCGGGGCTGATCGGTCGTGGCGGGTCAGCCGGGACGGCCGACGGCGGTGACCTTGCTCCAGCTCACACTGGCGATCTTCACCACGGTGCCCGAGTTCGGCGCGTGAAGGATCAATCCGCCGCCGAGGTAGATGCCGACGTGACTGATCGGCGAGTAGTAGAAGAGCAGGTCACCAGGTTGAGCAGCCGCGGCCGGCACGCGGGGCAGCATCGCTGCCTGCGCACGCGAATTGCGCGGCAGGTAGACGCCTGCCTGCCCCCACGCATAGTGGGTGAGGCCCGAGCAGTCGAACGACACCCCGGGGTTCGATGTCGCGTACCGATAGGCGACCCCGAGCTGACTCTTGGCGGCTTCGATGGCGATTCCGGCACGCCCCGACACCGACGGGATATTGACCACCGGCGCAGGGGTGGTGCTGGCACCGCCACCGCCGCCCGAGGTCGTACTCCCACCGCCACCGGTGTTCCCGCCGCCGCCACCGGTGTTCCCGCCGCCGCCACCGGTGTTGCCGCCACCGCCTCCACCTGTGGCAGCGGCCTGTTGGGCGGCGAAGTCGGCCTGCAGCTGGGCGAGCGCAGCTTCCTCACGACGTTGCTGTTCCTCGGCGATGAGCTGGCCGAGACGGGCCTCGGCAGCGTCGCGGCGCTGTACGTACTCGGCCGTGCGCTCCTCGGTCTGGCGCTGTTTGTCGGCGATGGTGGCCGTGAGCACTTCGGCTTGTTTGCGTTTGGCCTCGAGATCCTTCTTCTCGTCGGCCAGATCGCTGATCAGCTCGTCGAGATCGTCGGTGGTGCTCGTGCCGACGCTCAACGCGACGCGGCTGTACTGATCGCGGCGCAGGCCTTCGCCATACGCGCTGGCGTTGGAGAACAACGGGCCCAGCACGTCGGCGCCGGTTCCGGTGAAGGCTCGGATCGCGACCTCGGCCAGGTCGCCGCGCAATCCCTGCAGCTCGGCCTCCTTCTGCGCAACCCGCTGTTCGGCCGCGATGATGTCGAGATCGAGCTGATTCTTGTCGTCGACGGCCTCGGCGTAGTCCTCGGCGAGGATGTCGGCTTGTTCCTCGAGGCGGTCGAGTTCGTCGACGATCCGCGCGACCTCGCGTTGTTGCTCGCCGACCGAGGCGCGAGCGACTTCAGGGAAGACGGCGGGCAGCACCATCGTCAGCGTCGAGGCGACGAGGATGGCCCGGCCGAGACGGGGTGCAGACGAGAGCTTCATAGGGACCGACGAGAGTGTACCGAGTATTACGAACAGGTTGCGATCGGGCGAACCATCTCTTGCTGGGCCGGGTGGGGGTCGCAGTCGCGATCACTCCCACTCGATCGTTCCCGGCGGCTTGGAGGTGATGTCGTAGGCCACCCGGTTGATGCCCGGGACCTCGTTGATGATCCGTTGCGACATCTTCTCGAGCAGGTCGTACGGTAGCCGCGCCCAGTCGGCGGTCATGGCGTCGTCGCTGGTGACCGCGCGAATGATGATCGGGTGGCCGTAGGTGCGCTCGTCGCCCATCACGCCGACCGAGCGAATGTCGGGCAGCACGGCGAACGCCTGCCAGATCTCTCGTTCGAGGCCGGCCCAGGCGATCTCCTCACGGACGATCGCGTCGGCCTCCTGCAGCGTGGCGACCTTGTCGGGAGTGACCTCGCCGATGATCCGCACACCGAGCCCCGGCCCAGGGAACGGCTGACGCCACACCATCTCGTCGGGCAGGCCCAGTTCGGTGCCGAGCGCTCGCACTTCGTCCTTGAACAGATCGCGCAGCGGCTCGATCAACTCCAGCGTCATGTCCTCGGGCAGTCCGCCGACGTTGTGGTGGCTCTTGATCACATCGGCCGTGCCGTCGGCGCCACCGCTCTCGATCAGGTCGGGGTAGAGGGTCCCCTGCACCAGGAACGCGGCCTCGGTCAGCCCGCCGGTGTTCTCCTCGAAGATCCGGATGAATTGCTCGCCGATGATCTTGCGCTTGGCCTCCGGTTCGGTGACACCGGCCAGCGCCTCGAAGTACCGATCGCCCGCCGAAACGTGGATCAGCTCGAGATTCATGTTGCGCCCGTAGGTCTCGACGATCTGGGCGCTCTCGTCCTTGCGCATCAGCCCGGTGTCGACATAGATACAGGTCAGCTGATGTCCGATCGCCTTGTGGACGAGAGCCGCTGCCACCGACGAGTCGACGCCGCCCGACAGCGCACAGATCGCACGTTGGTCGCCGACCTGGGCGCGAATCCTCGCCACCTGCTCGTCGACGACCGACGCCATCCGCCATTTCGGATCGCAACCGGCGAGGTCGTGGACGAACGTTCTGAGCACCGCCATGCCGTGTGGCGAGTGAACGACCTCCGGGTGGAACTGCACGCCCCAGATGCGTCGCTCGTCGTTCTCGAGCACCGCCACGGGCGCATCCTTGGTCGACGCCGTTGCCCGGAAGCCGGGGGGTGGCTCGGTGATCGCGTCGAAGTGGCTCATCCACACGTCGTGGTGGTCGGGTACGTCGGGGTGCAGCACCGACGAGTCAGCGGTACGCATCAGTTGGGCCCGCCCGTATTCCCCGGCCATGCCGCGTCCAACCGTGCCTCCCAGCTGAGCCGCGATCAACTGCGCCCCGTAGCAGATACCGAAGATCGGCACACCGAGCTCGTAGATCGCCGGGTCGAGCCGAGGAGTGCCCTCGATGTTCACACTCGCCGGTCCGCCGGAGAGGATGATCGCCGATGGCCGCTTGGCCGCGACCTCAGCCGCGGTGATGCGGTGGTTCACGATCTCGGAGAACACGTGCAGCTCGCGCACGCGACGCGCGATGAGCTGTGCGTACTGGGCTCCGAAGTCGACGACGAGCACCGTGTCACGACCCAAACGGTCGGATTCGTCGCGATCGGAGACGTCGGGGTGAGAAGTGTCGCCGTTCAAGTCCTCGATGGTAGACAGTCGCGGTGCTCCTGCGCGTTTTCGCCATCGCCACTGCTCTGCTGATCGTCTCGCCGACGGCCGACGTGTCCACCGCCGGCGGGCCCGCACACATCGCTGCGGCGGCGACGGCAGACAGCCCACCGCCCGACACCACGCCGACCGGCGACACGTTCAACGCGTTCTTCCCGGAGGAGCGTTCGCTCGGCGATTGCCTCAGCTCGCTGCCCAAACCGGGGTGTGGCAGCGACGCCCGTGGTGGCTGGCGCCAATCGCTGGTGCTGATCGTCATCCTCGGCGGCCTCGCCTTCATCGCGTGGCGGATCGTCTCTGGTTCCCGAAAGACCAAGTCCCCGAAGGCAACGACATGACCCCCGACGAGTTTCGCCGCAACGGCTACCAGATGATCGATCTGATCGCCGACTACCTCGAGACGGTCGGGGAACGGCGAATCGTGCCCGACATCGAGCCCGGTGACGTGAGGGCGATGTTGCCGGAGCACCCTCCGACCGAACCTGAGACGTGGGATGCCGTGATGGCCGACGTCGACCGTGTCGTGCTGCCCGGCATCACCCATTGGCAGCATCCGAGCTGGTTCGCCTACTTCCCGGCCAACACGAGCTACCCGTCGATCCTGGGCGAGCTGCTGTCGGCAGGCCTGGGCGTTCAGGGCATGAGTTGGGTCACGTCCCCGGCCTGTACCGAGATCGAAACCCTGATGCTCGACTGGATGCACGAGCTACTCGGGCTTCCGGAACGGTTCCGATCTACGAGCGAACACGGTGGCGGCGTCATCCAGGGGTCGGCCAGCGAGGCGATGCTGGTCGCCATCCTCGCTGCACGGTGGCGGGCGACAGCCGGCGAGGTGAACGCCACCGGCGACACCTCGCGACTGGTCGCGTACGGCACGGCGCACACCCATTCGGCGTTCGAGAAGGGTCTCCGAATCGCAGGGATCGGCACTGATCGCGCCCGGCTGATCGACCATGACGAACACTTCGCCATGCGACCAGACGCCCTCGCCGAGGCGGTCGCCGCCGACGTCCAGGCAGGGCTCGTCCCGTTCTTCGTGTGCACATCGCACGGCACGACGTCGTCCACCGCTTTCGACCCGACCGACGTGGTGGCCGACATCTGTTCGGCAAACGGGATCTGGTTGCACGTCGACGCCGCGATGAGCGGCATCGCCGCGCTCGCTCCGGAGTTCCGTTGGGTCAACACGGGGCTCGACCGAGTCGACAGCTACGCCACGAACCCCCACAAGTGGATGGGGGTCAACTTCGACTGCAACCTGTTCTGGACCGCCGACCGCGGTGCCTTGCTGGGCGCACTCAGCATCCTGCCGGAATTCCTCCGGTCGGCGGCCGCCGAGTCGGGCGTCGCGATCGACTACCGCGACTGGCAAGTCCCGCTCGGCCGTCGCTTCCGGGCTCTCAAGCTGTGGTTCACGATTCGCCTCGACGGCATCGAATCGGTGCAGGAACGGATCCGTCGCGACGTCGCCCTCACCGACGAACTGGCCGGCTGGATCGCCGCCGACGACCGGTTCGAGATCGTTGCACCGCATCCGCTCAGTCTGCTCTGCGTGCGTGTCGTCGGTGACGACGCCCTCACCGAGCAGCTGATCGAGCGCATCAACGCCGACGGGAAAGCCCACGTGACGCGCACGGTGCTCGCCGGGCGCCCTGTGATGCGCATCTCGATCGGCGCCCGCACGACCGAACGCCACCACGTCGAAGCGCTCTGGACCTCGATCAGCGCCGGCTGAGCGCCGCCGTCGGAATCACGCGACGACCAGCGTTCGACGCAGCAGGTCGACGAGCATGTGCGCCGTTGCACCCCAGACGGTCTCGTCGTCGAGCTCGAAGAAGTGCAGCAATCGATCGGTGGCTCCGACACCCCACACTTCGGATCGGTACGTGTCGGGCCGGGTGAACTCGGCGAGCGGCACCCACATCACCCGGTCGACCTCCATTGTCTCGGCCCGTAGCGGGAGGCGTTCGGGAACCGTCGCCACCTTCGGCACGATGTAGCTGCGGCTGACGACCGTGTTCAGGTGTTCGAGCTCCCCGCGCACGCTGACCTGGCCCGGGTCGAGGCCGACCTCCTCGTGCGCTTCACGGAGCGCGGCGTCGACCGGTGTCTCGCCGGGGTCGAGGCGGCCCCCCGGAAAGCTGACCTCGCCACGATGCGTACGCATCTCCCATGAGCGACGGGTCAAGAGCACCTCGGGACCCTGCGGGCCGTCGGCCAGAGCGATCAGCACCGCTGACGCCCTGGCACCCTCGAATGCCGGCAACACCGGGCGATCGTGTTCGGGAACCGCAGCGAGCACGTCGGCCATCGACGGCGCAGCACCTGACGGCCACGGTGCTAGCGGACCTGGCGACCACCTGGGTGGCCGGGGGACGATCTGCTGCCCGCCGGGACGGCGAGCCGCCACATCGCTCACGTCAGCTCGTCGACCCCGACGGGGTCCAGCCACTCTCGATCAGCTCGCTGAGCACGGCCGGCAAGCCGGCCGTCTTGAGGTTCGCCAGCACCTTGCCCGGCTGTTGTTCGCCGCGCTCGAACTCCTCCCAGGCGTTGAGCAGCTTGGTGAGATCGGGGACGGGACGCTCGAACGTCGACATGTGTGACAGCCTACGGCCCGATTGTCGACCTGTCGGGCGAGTTGCCCAACGTCCGGCATTCCTTTAATGTTCGAGATATATCGGACATTAACGCGAATCGACCACCACTACCGGACGGCCTGCTGGACTACGAACTCGCTGACCAGCTGCACATCGACACCGCCGAGCGGCTCAAGGCGCTTGGGGATCCGCTTCGATTGCTGATCGTCGACCTCGTGCTCGAACGGGCGATGAGCGTGACCGAATTGGCCGAACGTGTCGGACGCCCGCGAGGCTCCGTCGCCCACCACGTCGGCGTACTCGTCACCGCCGGGCTGCTGAAGGTGGTTCGCACCCGCAAGGTGCGCGCCATCGAGGAGCGCTTCTACGGCCGTGCCGCGACCACGTACGTGATGCCTGACCACCCGGGCGATTTGCCGTTCCTGGGCGAGGTGCTGGCCGAGGTCGACGTGGAGCGCGAGACGGACCCCGACAGCCCCACCGCGGCCACGTATCGACGAGCCCGCATCCCGGCCGACCGCGCGGCCGACTTCGCAGACCGCCTGATGGAACTCTCGCTCGAGTTCGTCGCCGAGCCTCGCGAGGGTGACGTCGAGTACGGGATGTACCTCCTGCTCTTTCCGACCAATCGCCTCCACGCGCCACCCAGCGAGCCGGAGACCGCTGATCGGATCGCTGATGGCTGAGACCAAACCACCCACCTCGGCCGATGACGGCAAGATCACCGCGCGACCCGCCAACGAGCCGCTCGGGCCGAGCTATCGCAAGTTGTTCAGCGCCACCGTCGTCTCGAACCTCGGCGATGGCATGGCGTTGATCGCCTACCCCTGGCTGGCGTCGGCGATCACTCGCAATCCGATCCTCGTCGCCCTCGTGCTCGTCACCCAGCGACTCCCCTGGCTGGTCTTCGCCCTCCCGGCGGGCGTGATCACCGACCGCGTCGACCGACGCAGGGCGATGGTCGCCATGGACGTCGCGCGCGGGCTGATCACCGTCGGGGTCGCCGCATCCGTGCTGGGTTCCCAAGACACGCTGCCGGGACCGGACGAACTCGACGCTGTGACGGGCACCCGAACGGGTCTGTTCGTCCTCGTGTTGCTGGCGACACTCTTGCTGGGCATGGCCGAGGTGCTGCGCGACAACTCGGCCCAGACGATCCTTCCCAACATCGTCAAGCCACACCAGCTCGAGAAGGCAAACGGACGGATGTGGAGCGTCGAAGGCGTCATGAACGTCTTCATCGGCCCGCCGCTCGGCTCGATCCTGCTCGTGGTGGCGTTCTCGCTGCCGTTCTTCGTCGACGCCGGCACATTCTTCTCGGCGGCGATGCTGGTGGCCCTGATCCCCGGAACGTTCCGCGCCGAGCGCGACGCCTCTCAACCGAAGCAGACCTTCAAGCAGGAACTCGGCGAAGGTGTCCGGTGGTTGATGGCCCACCCGCTCCTGCGGCCGATGGCAGTCATCCTCGGCCTGATGAACGGCGCGTCGATGATCAGCCTGGCCACCTTCGTGCTGTTCGCACAGGAGGTGCTGGGGGTCGGTCCACTGCTGTTCGCCGTGATCGGCTTCGGCGGTGCGATCGGCGGGCTCGCCGGTGGTTACATCGCCCCAGCGGTCTCGAAGCGGCTCGGAAGCGGCACCGCGCTGGCGATCGCGATCGGTGGCCTCGCCGTGACTCCGTTCCTGATCGGGTTGCTGGCCTGGTGGCCGTTCGTGCTGGTGCTGTTCGGATTCGAGGCGTTCTTCGGGATCCTCTGGAACGTCATCACCGTCAGCCTGCGCCAGACGATCATTCCCGAGCGCCTACTCGGACGTGTCAACAGCGTGTACCGGTTCTTCGCGTGGGGGATGATGCCGATCGGTGCCGCTCTCGGCGGCGTGATCGTGTTCGTCGTCGAACGACTGGCCGACCGTGACCTCGCTTTGCGCGCTACGTGGTACGCCTGCGCTGTGGTACACCTCGGCCTGTTCATGTTCGGTCGAGCCAAGCTCACCACCGACAAGATCGAAACAGCTCGAGCGGCCGCTATTCAGAGCGCTTCTTGATGACGTTCTTGCCCGTCAGGTAGGCGTTCGCGGCCATTCGGCCCGCCGAGCGGCCGACGGCGTCACCGGTCGTGCCGGCCCGGGCCTCGCGGCGCTCTTTGCGACCGGCTCGCTCGGCCCAGTCCGTGTAGAACCACAAGAATCCGAGCGGCACCAGCATCACCGCCATGATCAACCGGCCACTGATCTCGACGGCGACCCAGGGTTGCACCACGGCGAATGCGATCGCGGCCATCACCACGACGTCGAGCCACCGATGCAGTCCACGCCCGACCAGGCGGAACGCGCCCAGTGGCCCGCGGGCCAGCGACGCGTTCACCATCACCAGCGCTCCGGCGACGGTCGGCACGAGCGGCGAGAGGTCCTGCATGCCTTGCGCGACCAACGCGATACCGATCAGGTACTCGGCAAGCTGGTGGACCCAGAAGGGCCGCATGGCACGATCGCCCACCCTCGCAACATAGCGGCACGCCGTTGCGGTCACCCTCGATCGGCCCACGAACCGCTCATGTGCTGTAGCCGGAACCGTCCGAGCTGGGTGATGTTGCGATCCTGCAAGCGAAACGCCGCCGCACGCATCGAACGCGTCGCTCCTGTCATCAGCCGCGCCTCGTCGGCCACGTGGCGCTCGATTGGGTAGCGCTGCGGCACCGTGTCGTCGCCGTGGTCGAACACGTCGGCGGCGCGTCCGCTCGACGGCCGCGCTCCGGGCTCCATCGCGGCAATGTCTCGAATCTGATTCCCGACGCGGAACGGCCCGGGGCCGAAGCCCCGGGCCGTCCTACGAACGTCGATGCGTTCAGTCTCAGCGAGGAGACTGGATCACATCATGCCGCCCATACCACCCATCGGGTCCATGCCGCCGCCACCCATGCCGGCACCGGCAGGTTCGGGCTTGTCGGCGACCAGGCACTCGGTGGTGATGACGAGGGCCGCGATCGACGCTGCGTTCTGCAGCCCCGAGCGGGTGACCTTCGCCGGGTCGATGATGCCGGCCTTGACCAGATCGACGATCTCGCCCGTGGCCGCGTTGAGTCCGTTCGAGCCGGTCTCGGCCTCGATCGCACGCACCATGACCGAGCCCTCGAGCCCAGCATTCTCGGCGATGTTCCGAGCCGGAGCGGTCAGCGACTCCCACACGAGGCGGGCGCCCGTCTGCTCGTCGCCCTCGAGCGAGTCGACCACGGCCTGAACGGCCGGGCGGGCCCGGATCAGGGCGGTGCCGCCACCGGCGACCACACCCTCCTCGATGGCTGCACGAACCGACGACACGGCGTCTTCGATGCGGTGCTTCTTCTCCTTGAGCTCGACCTCGGTGGCCGCGCCAACCTTGATGACGGCAACGCCGCCGGCCAACTTGGCGAGGCGCTCTTGCAGCTTCTCGCGATCCCAGTCGGAGTCGGTGTTCTCGATCTCGGCCTTGATCTGGTTGACACGGCCGGTCACATCGTCGTGGGTGCCGCCACCGTCGACGACGGTGGTGGTGTCCTTGGTGATGATGACCCGCTTGGCGGTGCCGAGCAGGTCGAGGGTCGTGTTCTCGAGCTTGAGGCCGACGTCCTCGCTGATGACCTGGCCGCCGGTGAGCACGGCCATGTCCTGCAGCATCGCCTTGCGACGATCGCCGAAGCCGGGGGCCTTCACCGCGGCGGCGTTGAACGTCCCGCGGATCTTGTTGACCACGAGCGTGGCGAGCGCCTCGCCCTCGAGATCCTCGGCGATGATGAGCAGCGGCTTGCCGGTCTTCATCACGGCCTCGAGCACCGGGAGCATCGCCTGAACGGTCGAGATCTTGCCCTGGTTGAGCAGGATGTACGCGTCTTCGAGCACGACTTCCTGACGCTCGATGTCGGTGACGAAGTACGGCGACAGGTAGCCCTTGTCGAACTGCATGCCCTCCGTGAACTCGAGCTCGGTGCCGAACGTGTTCGACTCCTCGACCGTGACCACGCCGTCCTTGCCGACCTTGTCGATCGCCTCGGCGATGACGTCACCGATCGAGCTGTCGGCGGCCGAGATCGTGGCGACGTTGGCGATGTCGCTCTTGTCGTCGACGTCCTTGGCCTGGCTCTGGAGCGACTCGACCGCGGCAGCGACGGCCTTCTCGATGCCCTTCTTGACGGCCATCGGGTTAGCGCCGGCGGCGACGTTCTTCATGCCGACGCGCACCATCGCCTGAGCGAGCACCGTCGCGGTGGTGGTGCCGTCGCCGGCGATGTCGTCGGTCTTCGTGGCGACTTCCTTGACGAGCTGAGCGCCCATGTTCTCGAACGGGTCCTCGAGCTCGATCTCCTTGGCGATCGAGACACCGTCGTTGGTGATGGTGGGGGCGCCGAACTTCTTGTCGAGCACGACGTTGCGGCCCTTCGGGCCGAGCGTGACCCGTACGGCGTCGGCGAGCTTGTTGACGCCGAGTTCCAGTGAGCGACGAGCTTCATCGTCGAATTTCAGCATTTTTGACATTCGTTTGTGTCCTCAGTCTTCGTTTGCGTACAGGGGTTGGGTTCAGGCTTCGACGATCGCGAGCACGTCGCGAGCGTTGAGTACGAGCACATCTTCGCCATTGGCGGTGACCTCGGTCCCGCCATACTTCGAGTAGAGGACGGTCTGGCCGACCTCGATGCCGAGCGGGATGATCTCGCCCGTCTGGTCGGACCGCTTGCCAGGGCCTACGGCAAGGACCTTGCCCTGCTGCGGCTTCTCTTTGGCGGTGTCGGGGATCACGAGACCCGATGCGGTCTGCGTCTCTGCCTCGTTCGGCAGGACGACGATACGGTCATCCAGCGGCTTCAGATTCATGGGCACATGCCTCCATTGGCGTGTCACGGTGGTTGTTGATATCGCTGACCAGGGTCATTAGCACTCGACCCGTGCGAGTGCCAATGCTAGACAGCTGAGACCACGATTAGCAACCGGCAGTCGAGAGTGCCAGCACAGAAATTGTCGCCGCTACGGCCGTCGGTCCGGGGTCTTGCCCCCCTTGACCAACACATCGACGACACGTTGGGGCGCCGACGTCAGCCACGGGAACAGCATCGCCCGCTTGGGGTAGCGCACCGAGTCGCGGCCCTGCTCGACGGCGTCGACGACGCCCTTGGCGACCCGCTCACGCGGGATCTCCGGCATCAGCTGCATCCGACGCAGACGCCGAAAGCCGTGCTCGGTGGGCGGATGGGCATAGACGCGGACGAGCATCTCGGTCGGGATCGGCCCGATCTCGACGATCGTCGCCGACACCGGTGAGTCCTTCATCTCGGTCCGCAACACCCGGTGGAAGTTGGAGAGTCCGGCCTTGGTGCTGGCATACAGCGACATCCCGGAAAACGCAGCACTGGATGCCATCGAACTCACGTTGACGATGTGGCCGCGCCCCCGGCCCTCCATGCTGGGGACCACCTGGCGGCACAACTCGATCGGCGTGATCAGGTTGAGCTCGTGGATCGACGAGACATCCTCGGCGGTGGCGTCCCGGAACCGGCCCACCGTCTCCGCGCCGGCGTTGTTGACCCACACGTCGACCGGCCCGTGCTCGGTTTCGATCCGTTCGACGAGGCCGGCAACCTCACTGCGATCGGACAAATCGGCGCGAACGGCGATCCCGTCGACCCGCGCCATCACCTCGGCCAAGACGTCGGCTCGTCGGGCCACGCCGATCACCAGCGCGCCGCGCGAGGCGGCCTCGACCGCGATCGCCTCGCCGATCCCGGCCGACGCGCCCGTCACGACCCATGTCGTCCCCGCGATCTGCATCAGCACGTTCTACCACCGGCGACACCGCCGATCGGCTCCGGCGCTCAGCTGCCCACCACGCCGACGCCGCAGGCTCGCAATACGCCGATCGTCTCCGCCAGCGGCAGACCGACCACGTTGCTGGGGCTGCCGTCGATGCGCTGCACCAGCACTCCCCCGGCCGTCTGCATGCCGTAGGCGCCGGCCTTGTCGAGGTGCTCCCCCATCGACAGGTACCAGTCGATGCCCTGCTCGCTGAGACGTGCAAACGTGACGTCGGTCGTGACCGTGGCGGCGTGCACGCCCTCGACGGTCCAACCGACCACCGCCGTGTGGACCTGGTGCGTGCGACCGGACAGTCCGCGCAGCATCGCGCGGGCATCGTGATCGTCGATCGGCTTGGCCAGGATCACCCCGTCGAGATCGACGGTGGTGTCAGCTGCGAGCACGGCGACATCTGGCGGGGACCCCAGGAGATCCGCGACCACGGAGGCCTTGACCCGGGCGATCCGCTCGACGTAGGCGCGCGGGTCCTCGTTCGGGGTGTCGGTTTCGTCGACGTCGGCGGGACGCACCTCGAACTCCAGCCCGATCGTGCGAAGCAGCTCTCGGCGACGCGGCGACTGGGATGCGAGAACGAGCCGGCGGCCCAAACTCAGCCGCGGGCGTTCTGGATGGCTGCCCACACCCGTTCGGCGGTACACGGCATGTCGATGTGGGTGATGCCGAGATGTGAGACGGCGTCGACGACGGCGTTCTGGATGGCCGGCGTGGAACCGATCGTGCCCGACTCGCCGATGCCCTTGGCGCCGAGCGGGTTGCGCGGGCTGTCGGTCTCGGTGTTCGAGGTTTCGAAACTGCACAGCTCGGCGGCCGACGGGATGGCGTAATCCATCAGGTTCGACGTGATCGGGTTGCCCTCGTTGTCGTACTGCACCGACTCGTACAGCGCCTGAGCGGCGCCCTGGGCGATACCACCGTGCTGCTGGCCGCGCACCAGGAGCGGGTTGAGGATCCGGCCACAGTCGTCGACAGCGATATGGCGCAGCATCGTGACCCGACCGGTCTCGGTGTCGACCTCGACCACCGACACGTGTGCGCCGAACGGGAACGTCGAGTCGGAGCCGTCGAAATCGAGCTCGTGACGCAGCGCACCCGGCTCGACATCGTCGGGCAGCTTGGAGGCGTCCTTCGACGCCGCGGCCAGTTCGACCCACGACACGTTGTTGGCCGGCACGCCCGCCACCTCGAGCCCGCCGTCGCCGACCACGATGTCGTCGGCCGCCGCTTCGAGCATGTGGGCGGCGATCTTCTTGGCCCGCTCGAGCACACCTTCGGAGGCGAGATGGATCGCACTGCCGGCGGTCTGCAACGACCGCGAGCCCAACGTCCCCGAGCCGCGCGGCACGGTTCGGGTGTCGGAGTTGACGAACTTGATCTGGTCCATCGGGATACCGAGCATGTCGCTGGCGAGCATTGCGAACGCCGTGTGGTGACCCTGACCGTGCACGCTGGTTCCGGCGAAGATCGTGGCCGACCCGTCGTCGTTGACTTCGCAGGCGCCCCACTCGATGTGGAGACCGACGGGGGCGGTGACCTCGACATAGGCCGAGAGACCGATGCCGAGCAGCTTCGGGTCGCCCGAAGCCCGGCGCGCGGCCTGCTCGGCGCGCAGGTCGGCGTAGCCGGATGCGGCGAGCACGGCGTCGAGCGACTTCTCGTACTCACCGGAGTCGTAGTTGCCACCCGTGATGGTGGTCCGCGGGAACGAGGCCGGCTGCATGAAATTGATGCGCCGGATCTCTGCCGGGTCCATCCCGATCTGATCGGCGGCGACGTCGATCACGCGCTCGATCAACTGCGTGGCCTCCGGGCGACCGGCGCCGCGATACGCGCCGATCGGCGTGTTGTTCGTGAGCACGGTCTTGGCATCGAAGCGAACCTTCGGGATCTCGTACACGCCGACCGACATCATCTGCGTCAACATCGGCAGGATCGCCCCGATCGCCGGATAGGCGCCCGCGGCGGCGAGCACCGTGCCGTCGAAGCCCACGATCTTGCCGTCGTTGCTGACGCCGAGCCTGGCGGTCATCACGTAGTCGCGACCCTGCACCAGCGAGAGCATGTCCTCGGAACGGGTGGCGATCCATTTGACCGGCTTGTTCAGAACCTGCGCCGCCTTCGCGGCGACGATGTGCTCGACGTAACCGGCCGCCTTGGGACCGAAACCTCCACCCACCCACGGGCAGACCACTCGCAACTTGTCGGGCTCGATCCCGAGCATCGGCGCGTACCCGGCATGGATGCTGTGGGGCGCCTGATGCGACACCCACATCGTGAGGCTGTCGCCGTCGGGCACCGCGACAACACCGTTGTTCTCCATCGGCACGCCGGCCAGCCGCTGGCTGACCATCGTGACCTCGGCGACGGCGTCCGCACCTTCGGTCGGGTCGCCGCCTTCCTTGCCGAATTCGCTGACGAAGCAGATGTTCGAACCGGTCTCGGGGAACAGCAGGGGTGCGTCGGGGGCGATCCCGTCGGCGGCGTTGATGACGGCCGGCAAGATCTCGTAGTCGACGATGACTGCTTCGGCGGCGTCGCTCGCTTGGGCAGCCGACTCGGCGACGACCGCGGCGACGACGTCGCCGACGAAGCGCACCTTGCCGACCGCGAACACCGGCCGGTTGAGTGTCTCCGGCATCATGGCGAAACCCTGGAACGTCGGCAGTCCCAGATCGTCGCCGCCCGCGTGGTAGATCGCCACCACACCCGGCATCGATTCGGCCTCGGACGTGTCGACCGACAAGATCTCTCCGTGGGCCACCGCCGATCGGACGAAGTGCACGTGCAGCATGCCCGTCTCGACCAGATCGTCGACGTACTTCCCCTCACCGGTCAGCAGTGTCGGATCTTCCAACCGCTGCACCGCATTGCCCAAGATCGAGCCAGAACCGGCCATGTCGAGACTCCTGTCGTCGCGCGTTTCCCCGATGCCTGCCGAACCGGAGGATTCCGGGGCGACACGGCGACCCCGATCCTTGCCGGTCCACCGACGGGTGTCAATTTCGAGCAGGGTTCGTGTGGTCTCGTCAGCAGCGGCGCGAACTGTGACGATTCGTCACGGGCAACGATGCGGAACGACACGCAGCGTGGCACCCCATCCGAGGGTTGCCGGACGCGAAGCCCGACACGGTGTCGTCAACCGCCCGACAGCGCCAACACGTCTGCATCGTCGGGCACCACGAGGTCATCTCGATGATCGAGGTACCCGTCGGGCAGCGAGACCTTGATCGGGCCGTTGGTGTGCCCGCGCTTGATGCGCTCGCCACCGTCGACGATCCGGGTCGACCGGTCGAGCGGCCCGACGATGTGTTCGATCTCGGCCAACGAGGAGATCTGGGCGAGATCTCGACGGATCGACGGCCCGACGGGGTATCCCGACACGTACCACGACGTGTGCTTGCGGAAATCGCGCATCGCGAACGGCTCGCCACCGAAGCCTTCGTAGTGATCGACCAACAGTCGGGCATGGCGCAGCATCGCGTCGAGCACCTCGCCCAGCAACCGTGGGGCAGGTGCTTCGCCGCCGTTCAACACCGAGGCCAGATCTCCGAACAACCATGGCCGACCGAGGCAACCGCGCCCGATCACGACACCGTCGCACCCGGTCGCGGCCATCATCTCGACCGCGTCGCTGGCCTGCCAGATATCGCCGTTGCCCAGCACGGGAATGCCGTCGACCGCCTGCTTCAGTTCGCCGATCGCGTCCCAACTTGCCTCGCCCGAGTAGTGCTGTTGCACGGTGCGTGCGTGCAGCGCGATCCAGGCGACGCCTTCATCGGCGCAGATCAGCCCGGTCGAGACGTCGGTGCGCAGGTCATCCCACAGGCCCATGCGGAACTTTGCGGAGACCGGCACGCCGTATGGCGCGGCGGCGCCGACGGCAGCTCGCAGGATCGCCCTGAGCAGCCTCGGCTTGGCCGGCACGGCTGCGCCACCGCCCTTGCGGGTGACCTTGGCGGCCGGGCAGCCGAAGTTGAGATCGATGTGGTCGACGAGGCCCTCATCGCACACGGAATGGACGGCGCGGCCGAGCATCTCGGGGTCGCTGCCGTAGAGCTGCAGGCTGCGGGGCGCCTCGTCGGGCCCGAAGCTCATCATGCGCAGCGTCTTGGCGTTGCGATACGCGACTGCGGTCGCCATCACCATCTCGTTGACGTAGACCAGATCGGGTCCGTACGAGCGGCACATCGTTCGGAACGCGCGGTTGGTGACACCCGCCATGGGTGCGAGCACCACCGGTGCGGCGGGCGTGAAGTCTCCGATGCGAAGCGGCAACATGACCGTGTAACGGTACCCGCACCCGGCCCGGTGCCGCTCGGTACAGTCGCACCATGCAGTCACCGGCCGTCACGACGCGGACATTCGCGGAGCTCACGGTGACGCAACTCCACGACATCTTGCGCCTGCGGGGCGACGTGTTCGTGGTCGAGCAGGCGTGCGTCTATCCCGACATCGACGGCCGCGATACCGAGCAGACGACCCTGCACCATTGGATCGAGCGGAGCGGTTCGATCGCCTCCTACGCCCGCACGCTCGCGGATGACGCCGGAACGACGAGAGCCGGGCGGGTGGTCACGGCGCCCCGCTGCCGCGGCGAGGGCCTTGCCGCGGCCTTGATACGGCATCTCACCACCACGATCCCTGGCCCGATCGTGCTCGACGCCCAGAGCTACCTCGTCGGATGGTACGAACGAATGGGCTTCGGCGTCAGCGGCCCGGAGTTCGTCGAGGACGGCATCGCCCACGTTCCCATGGCCCGAATCGGGCGCTAGTCGACCACGATCCGGAACACCGGGGCGATCTCGGCAAGGCGCTCGTCGGGGGGCTTCGCCACGACACCCTCGATTCGAACTCACCAACCGGACCCGAGGCGTGGTCGACGACCACCGCGCCCTGTTCGTCGCGACCGCGCGCCTGTGCGGACACCACGTGGGGCAGCGATGAACCGACCGAGCCGGCGGGCGATCATCGTCACGGGTCACCGTTCGAGCAGCGGCAACCTCAAGTTGGGATAGGCGCCGGCGTCGAGCGCGGTCGGGCCGTCGCTCGCCAATCGATACCAGCCCGCGGCGGCGATCATCGCCGCATTGTCCGTGCACATGGCTCGACTGGGGAGAAAGCCTCGCACCCCTGCTGCCGCACAAGCGCCCAGCATCTCCTCGCGCAACAACGAGTTGGCGGCGACCCCGCCGCCCAACACGATGCCCTTCGCCCCGACCATCTCCGCGGCGCGGCGCGCCTTCTTCACGAGCACGTCGACGACCGCCATCTGGAACGAGGCGGCGACGTCTGCCGACGCGACGTCCGGATGCTTGCGCACGTAGGTCATCACCGCCGTCTTCAACCCGCTGAAGCTGAAGTCGAGGTTGTCGCGATCGCTGAGCGCACGCGGAAACCGGATCGAATCGGGATCGCCGTTGAGCGCGGCCGCATCGACAGCCGGACCGCCCGGGTACCCGAGGTCGAGGAACCGCGCGACCTTGTCGAATGCTTCGCCGGCCGCATCGTCGATCGTCTGCCCGAGCAGGCTGTACTGCCCGTGGCCACGCATCTCGACGAGCATCGTGTGACCGCCCGAAACCAGCAGCACCACCAGCGGGAACTCCAGCGACGGATCTTCGAGAAACGCCGAATACAGGTGAGCCTCGAGATGGTTGACGCCGATGAAGGGAACATCCCAGGCCAACGCCAACGACTTGGCTGCCGACACGCCGACCAGCAGCGCCCCGATCAGCCCGGGGCCGATCGTGCAGGCAACCGCGTCGATGCGCCGATCGTCGACGCCCGCCTCGACGATCGCCCTGGCCACGACCGGGTTGAGGGCGTCGAGATGTGCCCGACTGGCGATCTCCGGCACGACGCCGCCGAAGTCGGCGTGAATCTCGATCTGGCTGGACACGACGCTCGAGATGACGTCGTTGCCACCCATCACGAGGGCCGCCGCGGTCTCATCGCAGCTCGTCTCGATGCCGAGTATCAACGTGGATTCATCAGGGATCATCGGGCGAGCGCTCTCAGTCGGTCCGCGTACTCGGCGGAGTGGATGTCGTGGCACCACATCACGATCGCGTCTTCGGAGTTCTCGTAGTAGCGCTTGCGCACTCCGGCAGGACCGAATCCGAACCCGCGGTACAGCGCCTGCGCGCCCACACTCGAGGCACGGACCTCGAGCGTCCAGGCGACACAGCCGCGTTGGATCGCCGCATTCGCCAGCGCCAGCATCAGCTGGGTGGCGACACCCTCACGCCGATGCGACGGATCGACCACGACGTTCGTGACGTGCGCCTGATCACCGTCGGGATCATCGACGAACCACAAGCCGGCGTAGCCGACGACACGCTTGTCGACGAGACCGACCAGATAGCAGCGCGAACCGCTCTTCATCTGGTCGAGTTCGCTCTCGAACACCGAACGCGACCACGACTTCGGGTACGCCCCGACCTCGATCGGCAGCACCTCGCGCAGGTGGCGTCGTCGCATCGGCTCGATCACGAGCTGATCGAGCGCCGAACCATCCGCCCGGGCCAGCAACCGGGAGATGACGCTCATGGGCGGCTCTCCCGGACCGACCAGTTGATCAGCGCATCCGGTGCGCGCAGATAGATCGGCTCGATCTCCCCGGGGCGCACCCACTCCTCGCGCAGCGCCCGCGAGTGAGCGAGCTGCACCAGCGCGCCCGGAGACGGGTACACCGGACCCGAGATCTCACAATGGAACCCCTCGAGGATCTCCTCGCGATATCGCTCGGCGCCGTCGCCGACACAGAGCGCATCCTGGCTCCGCGCCAGGAGGTCTGCCACGAGATCGTCGACGGGCCCGGCGATCGGCGGACTCACTTGCTGCACACCGCCGGGCACCTGGCGGTACATCGCCCAGAACACCTCACCCTTGCGTGCGTCGATGACCGGCACCACGACGCGATCGGTGTGGCGACTCGGGAATGCCAGGAGATCGAGCGAACTGATACCGATCATCGGGATCCGTAATGCCTGCGCCAAGGCCTTGCCCGCAGCAAGCCCGACGCGCATCCCCGTGAACAGGCCGGGCCCGACATCGACCGCGATGCACCCGAGATCACCCAGCTCCACGTCGGCCTGGCGGCAGACGAATTCGATCGCCGGTGTGAGGATCTCGGCATGACGCCGACCGCGGGCGACCTCGAAGGTGGCGATCACCCCTTCGTGACCTCCGATCGACACTCCGACCTGTTGCGTCACCGACTCGATGCCGAGGATCAGCATCGGTACGCCTCGAGCGCCCCGACGACACGGTCCCAGCGCCCGGCCCACGATCGCCCCGTGGCCTGCAACTCGATCAGCCGCGACTCGTCGAGCCCGAAGTCGTCGATCGACCCGGACCTGTCAGAAGTCGCCGGGTCGTCGCCGGCCAGATCGTCGTCGGCCAGGTCATCGCCGGCCAGATCGTCGCCGGCCCGATCGTCGCCGGCCGGGTCATCGCCGGCCCGATCGTCGCCGGCCAGGTCATCGCCGGCCCGATCGTCGCGAGAGAGCCGAACCTCGAGATGGTCACCGAACCCGGCCGCCGCCACATCACCCCACTCGACGAGCACGATGCCGTCGAACTCGGCCAACTCGGGCAGCGCCAACTCGTCGACGTCACCGGTTGATTCGAGCCGATAGATATCGGCATGGTGCAACGTGAGCTTTCCGGGACACGGATGGCTGTGGACCAGGGTGAAGGTCGGGGACGTGATCGGCTCGGTCACGCCGAGCGCGCGCCCGAAACCCTGGGCGAACGCCGTCTTGCCGGCACCCATCTCGCCGGCGAGCACGATGATGTCGCCGACGCGCGCCAGACCGGCGAGGGCCGACGCGATGGCATGGGTATCGGTGAGTGAGGTGGCGCGCAACAACATCTGGGATGCGATGCTACGAGATGCGCGCCGCACCCGGACACGTGAGCGCCCGGAACGACCGCTCGGTGGCATCCCGCGATGTTCACCCGCTCGGCCCTGCCCCGACCTCCACACGCGGGATGCGCTTGCTGATACCACACACGATCTCGTAGCCGATCGTGCCGAGCCGGTCGGCCCATTCCTCGACCCGAATCCGTTCGTTCCCCTGTTCGCCGATCAGCACCGCCCGGTCGCCGATCGACACGTCGAGGTCCCCGACGTCCACCATGAGCTGATCCATGGTGACCACGCCGACGATCGGGCATCGGCGACCGCCGACCAGTACATCGGCGCCGGACCGGTCGGGCAGGGTGCCGAGCCGGCGAGGGACCCCGTCGGCATAACCGATCGGGAGCGTCGCGACAGTGGTGGCGGCGTCGAAGCGGTGCCGCCAGCCGTACGAGATCGCGCTCCCGGCGGCGACGCGTTTGACGTGCGACACGCGGGCCTTGAGGGCCATCACCGGTCGCAGCCCCGTCGCGAGATGGTCCACACCGGGGCCGGGCGAGATGCCGTAGATCGCGATGCCGGCGCGCACCAGCGACCGACGGGTCGATGGCAGCGCCAAGGCAGCCGCCGAGTTGGCGACGTGCACCAGTGCCGGACGCACCCCATCGGCGGAGAGTCGGGCCAAGACGGCGTCGAAGCGATCGAGCTGTTCGGCCGATGCCGCCGAGGACGGCTCGTCGGCACATGCCAGATGGGTGTAGATCCCTGCGAGCTGCAATGCGAGGACGTGATCCTCGATCGCCTGCACCAGGCCGGCGGCACCGTCGACACCGACGCCGACGCGTTGCATGCCGGTGTCGACGTTGACATGTACTGCGACGCGTCCCTGGTCCGACGTGACCGCAGCGCGAGCGAGCCGGTCGGCGAAGTCGTACGTGTACACCGTCGGAGTCAGGCGGTGCTTCACCAGATCCACCACCCGCTCGGGAGGCTGCTCGCTGAGCACGAGAATCGGTGCGTCGATCCCCGCTTCGCGCAGCTCGATGCCCTCGTCGGCCAACGCCACGCACAGGCCTTCGGCGCCTGCCCGCAGCGCAGCCCCGGCAGTCCGGACCGCGCCGTGCCCGTAACCGTCGGCCTTGACGACCGCCCAGACCTGGCTGGGCGAGACGACGCGGCGCATCGACTCGACGTTGTGGGCGAGCGCGCCGAGGTCGATCTCGGCCCACGCCCACCGATCGGCGCTCACGACCAGACCACGACCGCTCTCGCGTCGAATCCGAGTGCATCGACCGTCGCTGTGCGGGCTTCGAGCCGGATCGCTCGCCGTGTCGGCATCCGTACCGATTCCTCGGTCCGCGCAGCCACCGGCGTCGATCCTGCGAGGGTGAACGCGCCGGCCGACGCCGGGACGAACCAGATGCGGCGACCGAGGCTCACCGCAGGACGTGATGTCACCAGTCGCTCACGTGTGGGATCGATGCAACGACGTCGCTGGCGACCATCCCGACCCTGGCAGCACTCGCGGCTGCCTCGGCGTGGATCCAGGCACCGGCCGCAGCAGCCTCTGCGGCCGGCACCCCCCTCGCGAGCAGGGCACCGATCACGCCCGCCAGCACATCTCCGGTTCCGGCGGTGGCGAGTCGCTGATCACCGTTGGTCACCAGACGGGTTGGTGTGTCGGGCGCGGCAACGACGGTCGTCGCGCCTTTCAGCAACACCACGCACCCACACGAATCAACGAGTCGCTGGGCCGCAGCGATGCGATCGGCGCCAGGCCGGGATCCTGTCAACAGCCCGAATTCGCCGTCGTGCGGGGTCAACACGGTGGGCACCATTCGATCGAGCAGGAACTCCGGCGTACCCTCGTCGTTCCAGGACATCGCGAACAATCCGTCGCCGTCGACCACGACGGGGACGACCGACTCGAACACGGTGCGCACGATCGATGGAACCGTGGGCTCTTCGCGGCCGAGGCCTGGTCCGATGACCAGTGCGTGGAAGCGGTGTAGATCGGCCAGGACCGCGTCGGCCCAGTCGACGGCAGGTACCCGCCGATCGATCGCCTCCACGGGTGCCAATGCGTCGATGCCGGGACTCGAGACGGCCACCATGCCGGCGCCGGTCCGTTGCGCGGCGCCAGCGGCGAGGTGGGCGGCGCCCATCATGCCAGGCGACCCTGCCACGACCCGCACCGCATCGCGCCACTTGTGTGCCGTGCGCGGACGCGGCGGCACCCACGCCGCGATATCGGAACGGTCGACGATCGAGATCGTCGGCTCACCGATATCGAGGCCGATGTCGGCCACCTCGAGCGAGCCCACGACGTCGGGCCCATCGCCCAGGACGTGGCCGGGTTTGATCGCTGCGAACGTGACGGTGGCATCGGCCCGCAGCGTTTCCGGCGCGGCAACTCCGGTGAGCGCGTCGAGACCGGTCGGTACGTCGACGGCCAGCACCTTCGCGTCGCCCACCGCGGGTGCCCGCCACACACCGCGAAAGCCGGTACCGAACGCCGCGTCGATCACCAGGTCGACCGCGGGGAGTTCGGACGGGCAGCCGTCGACCTCGAACGTGTGGACGCGGACACCGCGCTTGCGCAGCAGATCGGCCGCAACTCGACCGTCCGCGCCGTTGTTGCCGGGCCCGACGATCACCGCCACGGTGCGCCCGTAGGCCCCTCCCAGCACCCGAAGCGCGGCTCGTGCGACCGCTGCGCCGGCACGATCGATGAGGACGCCAACGGGTTCGGGCGCGGCTGCGTCGATCGACCGCATCTGCTCCGGGGTGACGACCGGGATCACAACCTGCAGGCTAGGCGCGGCGGCGGGCAAGTGAAGACCGCGTCGGTCGTCACTCGGCGACGACGTATGCGACGGCCACGAGGTCGGTGTGGGTCAAGCTGAGGTGCCACTGCTGCACCCCGGCCGCAGCGGCCAACTCGGCGGCGCGCCCGGCGAACCGCAGTGATGGCGCTCCCGATTCCGCCCGTTCGACCCAGACGTCCTGGAAACCGAACGCACCGAGTCCGACGCCGAGCGATTTCATCACTGCTTCGCGAGCCGCAAAACGGGCGGCGAGCGACGGCACCGGATCGGACTTGGGTGCGACGTAGGCCAGCTCCGTCGCAGTGAACAGCCGTTGGCGCATCGAGGGTGTGCGCTCCAGAGAACGCCGGAACCGCTCGATCTCGACGACGTCGACACCGATGCCGATCACCGGATCAGCTCCTCCACAGGTCGGCCGTGTCCGAAATCGGGTCGATCAAGAGTCGGTCCACGGGCAGGTCGGCCAATCTCGACTCGTCGAAGTCGTCCTCCGTCTCCGACACCCAGTCGACCAACCGGTCGTAGCGGTGGTCGTAACCCTGGAGCGCGCCACGCATCACGTCGGCAGGTAAGCGGTCGTGCAGGCGCACGTGGAGCAAGGTGATCCCGGTACACGAATCGGCTTTGACCTCGGGCACGAAGATCACCGTGCGTTCGTCGCGCCGCCCGCGTGCGACCAGGACCTCACGCGCCGTCGCGACTCGATGTTTGGTGCCGACGAGCCGGTGATCGGTATCGACCCGGCTGTTCAGCTCGCGCGAGATACCGCCTCGATCGACAATTGCGATCGACTCACCGTCGATCCGATAACGGGTGAAGCCGACGACGTCGACCACCGTCGGACTGAGATCAGCGAGCACCTTGAGCGTGCGATAGCTGAGGACATCGCGCCCGGCCCCGGCCTGCAGCGTCGCCTGCACCAACAGGCGGTCGAGTACGCCTTCGTCGCTGCGGGAGATGCCGACGGTGACCGTCTTGGCCTGGTGCTTGATCGCATCGATCGGGCGCGTGAGTTCCTCGATGCCCTGAGTCAGGGCAACCACGAGTTCGTCGATCAACGCGCCGGGGGTACCGACCTTGCCCGACGACGCGGCGTACGTCTCGACCGGGTTCGGTGCTCGGAGATCGCGCAGCAGTCCGATCAATCGCACCGCAGTACTGGCCTCGAGGTGGCCGTCATAGTTCCGCTCACGAAGCCCGTCATGGAACGTCCGAAGCACGGTGGGGGCCCCGTCGCGAATCGCAGCCAGCACGTCATCGCCGTTGTCGTGCTCGGCGACCGACCGCTCGACCAGTTCACGCGCTTCGCGCAAGGGGCGGGCCGACGCGTCGATCGCGAGCGCCGCCTCGTACCCGAACAGGTGACCCACCATCGCCGACAGCACGAAGCCGAGCGCGGGGTCGACCGATGGAACCGTGATGGTGGCTGCAGCGCTGAAGCGCATCTCACCCTCGTCGGCGACGACGATCGTCGTCGCCTTGTGGGCCTTGAAGATCGCAGTCTCCTTCGCGACGTCGTCCGCGAGGCTGCCCTGCAATCCCGCCGCGCACAGCAGGATCAGCGGCTCGGACGAGAGGTCGATGTGTTTCTTGTCCTCAGTGACGTCGGAGGCGATCGACTTGTAGCACAGCTCGCTGAGCTTGATCCTGACCTCTTCGGCGGCGACATGGTTCGGTCCGTTTCCGACGACCGCCCAGTATCGCTTCGACGGGGCGAATCGCCGAGCAGCGTCGCCGATCAGCTCGCGCTTGCCCAACACCGTACGCATCGCTGCCGGCAAGGTCCGCAGCCCCGTGAGCAACTCGTGACGTCGTTGTGCCGTTCCGCAGTCTGCCGCCTCGGCGATCGCGCAGGCCAGGATCGCGCCTGCCGCCACCTGTGCATAGAAGGCCTTCGTCGAGGCGACGCTCATCTCGACGTCGCGCCCGTCCGACGTGTAGAGGATACCGTCGGCCTTGTCGACGAGGTCGCTCGCCCGACGGTTGACAATGCCGATCACCGCTGCTCCGCGCGCACGGAGCAGATCGACCGTGCGGTTGGTGTCGGTGGTGGTGCCGCTCTGGCTGACGGCGATCACCAGCGTGTCGCTCATGTCGAGTCGCAGGTGGAAGCCGGACAGCTCGGTGGCGGCGATCGCATCGACGTCGATCGCTCCCCGGCACAGTTCGTCGAGTAGTGCCGCGGTGCTCCGGCCTGCAACTGCAGCGGTGCCCTGACCGATCACCCGGATGCGAGTGATGCTGCCGTCGGCCAGGCGCTCGGCGATCGACGGCACGAGCGCACGATCGCCCACCACCGCGCGCAGCAGCCCGTCGCGCTCGACGATCTTTCCGCGCAGCGTCTTCTGAAGACTCTGGGGTGCCTCGCCGATCTCCTTCAACAAGAAGTGAGGGGCGCTACCACGATCGATGTCGCGGGTGGTCACCTCGGCGGTGGCGACGTCCGCCGCCACCGTCGCAACGTCGACGCCGTCGTATCCGAGGCGACGGACGCCCGCGAGCTCGCCGGCGTCGGTGCCTTGCAAGACGACGATCTCACCACCCGACTCGCCATCGAGCCGGAGATAGCGGCTCGTCTCCTCGACGACGCCGTAGGGCTCGCTCGCGACGATGAAGCAATCGTCCGCGAAACCGACGTACAAACCCTGGCCGCTGCCACGCAACGCCAGCATCAGCATGTCGGGAGCTTGTGCGCTCATGGCTGCGATCGCCACCGACCCCTCGAACGCGGAAACGGTGCGCCGGAATGACTCGACGAGGTCCGCGCCATGGGCGACGTGCCGGGAGACGATCGTCGGGATCACCTTGGCATCGGTCGTGATGTGCTGGTGGATCCGCAGCTCATGAGCGACGCGCAGATCGGCGTGATTGTCGACGTCGCCGTTGAGCGCGGCCACCACGTAGGGGCCGATGTTCACCGACGGTGACTGTTCGAGCTCGTCGCTGTTGAGCGGATGGGTGTTGGGCTCGGAGATGATGCCGACGCTGGCCCAGCGGGTATGGCCGAGCACAGAGACCCGCGCCTCGTCGGATGCGACAGCCCGTCGCAGAAGATCGTCGGCCGATACGGCATTCCTGATCACCCGCGTGTTGTCCCCCAGCTCGCCGATCTCGGCGGCCGCCTTGTACACGAACGACAACACGTCGCCACAGACACGCACCGAGCCCGACTGGAACGTCGGGTCGTGCATGCGAGCCTCGAGAGCGGCGCTCACCGACGGGTCGTCCACGTCCAGCGCATGCTGATCGACGAGCACATGGATGCCGGCCGAATCGCGGCCCCGAACCTCGAGCCGGTCGATCGCCGACAAGGCCTGTTGGATCGCGAGGTAAGCCGCAACTGCACCCGCGCTCGCATCGCGACCGGTCAATGCCGAAACCTCACGGGCGGTCCGCAGCCGATCATTGCGCAGCGCCCACAGTACGTCGCGCACAGCGATCGCCTGGGCGCTCAGCCGCTCGAGCTCGATGGGGTCGTGACCGCCCGATTCGAGCAGTGCATCAAGGTCGTCGACATACGAGTCGAGCTGATCGAGTCGGCCGACGATCGCCGCGACGAGCTCGTGGTGGTGCGTCAGCGCCAACACTCCGGGAACTCCGCGAAGCAGCAGATCCGCGGCCCCGGCTTGGCGGGCGACCGCGACCGGATCACCGATCGTCGCGATCGCTGCGTCGAGCAGCCCGAGCACCGCGTCCGGACTGGGCACCGGTCGGGTGGCAGGACGACTGATCACTCCGACGATGCCGCACATGAACCATCAGGCTACCGAGGCGCGGACCGCAGACGGGTCCGCTCCAACTCGACGGCAGCGACCCGATCGGACATCGGGCTCATCACGCCTGCGCCGACGTCACGCCATGAGTTCGCGATGATTTCGGATCAGGTCCGCGAGGTGATCGCCGATCGAGCGGGCGAGCTCGTGCGTCGCTGCCTCGACCATCACGCGAACGAGCGGTTCGGTGCCGCTGGGGCGAACCAGGATCCGCCCCGTGGTCCCCAGTGAGTCCGCGGCGGCCGCGATCTCGGCGGCCAGCAACTCGGCGACATCGGGACGGCGCTGCCCGACACGCACGTTGATGAGCACCTGAGGCAACTGTGTCATCGCGTCGCGAGCCAACTGCGACAGCTGACGTCCGCTGCGTTGCACCACGTCGAGCAGCACGAGGGCGGTCAGCATGCCGTCGCCCGTGGTGGCGTGGTCGGTGAAGATCACATGCCCCGACTGCTCGCCGCCCAGGGAGTATCCACCTTCGGCGAGCGCCTCGAGCACGTACCGATCGCCCACACCCGTCTCGATGACCTCGATACCAGCGGCGCGCATCGCAAGACGGAAGCCGAGGTTCGTCATCACCGTGATCACGACCGTGTGATCACGCAAACGCCCACGACTGTTCAGATCGGTGGCGCAGATCGCGAGAATGTGATCGCCGTCGACCACGTCGCCGAGTTCGTCGACGGCGATCAGCCGGTCCGCATCGCCATCGAGTGCGATACCGACGTGGGCCCGCTCGGCGACGACGACCGCCTGGAGCCCAGCAGGGTCCGTGGCCCCGCAGCCGGCGTTGATGTTCGTGCCGTCGGGGGACGCGTTGATCACTACGACCTGGGCGCCGGTTCGCCGGAAGACGTCGGCGACGAGGTGCGATGCCGCCCCGTTCGCGGCATCGACCACAACCCGGAGCCCGGTCAGATCGCGACCTTCCAAGACGGTGAGCAGGTGCTCGACGTAGCTGTCTCCGGTGTCTCCGCGGCCGTGGACGTGGCCGGGTTCTCCGCTGGGGGGCCGCAGGGCCCCGATCGCGGCCTCGATCCGCGCCTCGACCTCGTCGGGAAGCTTGGTTCCGCCCTGTGCGAACACCTTGATGCCGTTGTCGTGATACGGGTTGTGCGACGCCGAGATGACAGCACCCATCGCCCCGGTCCTCGCAGCTTCGAACGCGACCGCCGGCGTCGGGGTGACGCCGAGCCGATGCACCTCGACGCCCTCGGACGCGAGCCCAGCGACGAATGCGGCTTCCAGCATCGCGGTCGAGACGCGGCTGTCGCCGCCGACGACGGCGACCCGAGCTCCCAACACCTGGGCAGCAGCGCGACCGAGGTCGAGTGCAAAGGCTGCGGTCAGATCGGTGTTCGCCCGACCACGGACACCATCGGTGCCAAAGCGCACGAGCGAACCCGACTGCCCGAAGCGCTGATCAGCGCTTGGTGAACTGAGGCGCCTTGCGAGCCTTCTTGAGGCCGTACTTCTTGCTCTCCTTCTTGCGCGAGTCACGCGTGAGGAGACCGGCCTTCTTGAGCGAACCACGGAGCTCGGGATCGAGCTCGACGAGCGAGCGGGCGATCGCCATCCGCAATGCGCCGGCCTGTCCGCTGACGCCACCACCATGGATCGAGGCGTCGATGTCGTAGGTCTCGAGCGCCTCGGCCACGTGGAGCGGCTGAGCAACGATCATGCGCTGCGCATCGGTCGGGAAGTAGACGTCGAAGGCGCGTCCGTTGATGGTGATCTGACCGGTACCGGGACGGAGCCGAGCGCGAGCGACGGCCCGCTTGCGGCGGCCGGTGGACTGGGTGAGCGGGGTTGCCATGAC
This sequence comes from uncultured Acidimicrobiaceae bacterium, assembly GCA_963701575.1. Taxonomy (GTDB): domain Bacteria; phylum Actinomycetota; class Acidimicrobiia; order Acidimicrobiales; family Ilumatobacteraceae; genus Ilumatobacter. The sequence goes on along the minus strand of CAVPAQ010000023.1, from coordinate 4,641 downwards.
GATTCGTTCCTCGTTCTCAGCGCTTGATCTCGAACGGCTTGGGCGCCTGTGCCGTATGGGGATGTTCGGGGCCTGCGTAGACCTTGAGCTTCGTCATCTGCTGACGTCCTAGCGAGCCCTTGGGCACCATGCCCCGGACCGAACGACGCACGGCATCGGCCGGCTTGCGGTTGAGCAGGTTGGCGAACGTCTCGCTCTTGATACCGCCCGGGTAGCCGGAGTGCCGGTAGATCTGCTTCTGACCGGCCTTGTTGCCGCTCATGATGACCTTGTCGGCGTTGATGATCACGACGTGGTCGCCGGTGTCGATGTGGGGCGAAAAGGTCGGCTTGTGCTTGCCGCGCAGGAGGCGAGCGACCTCGGTGCACAGGCGGCCGAGGATCACGCCCTCGGCGTCGACCACGTGCCACTCGCGCTGAATCTCACTGGCTTTCGGGGTGTACGTCTTCATCGACATTCGATCTCGCAACTTCTCCGCGACACGTTTCGCGGCCAGGCAGCCCGGAGCAACAGACTGCAAATGAACCGGGTAATGATAGGGCCCGAGGTGGACACACGGCAACGTCCCGCGTCACCCGATCCCAGATCGTTCGAATCCGGTGCCTGCCGGACGATCCGGGGGCCAGCTCACCGGGGGCGGCCTCGCGACGGGCGGTCATCCATCGTTTCCACCGGTCGACCAGGATCAATCCCCCGATTGCCAACACGAGAGGATCGATGGCATTGCGGAATCGGCTCTGCTCGCCGAGCTCGAGCAGGGTCCCCGCCACCATCGTCCAGGCCACGATCGTCGCCACCAATATCGTCACGACTGCACGCTGTCGGCCCGCTCGATGATTGCCCGCACGGGTACGTCCGAGCCGGGGCACCGCCCGAAAGCCGGCAACGAGCACTGCGATCGTCGCCACCAAGTGGGTGATCGACAGGCGGGTGCTGTGCACCCAGAGCTCGGAATCCTGCCATGCCTGCGGCAGCCCGGGGTGAGGAACGGCCAACAAACCCACCCTGGACACTGCCGCCAGCGCCGGCCAGAACACCGAAGAGTCCCCGAACTCGGCGCCGTCGGCCTCGAACCAGTTGTTGACCGACCAGACGCGGGCGCGCACCCACGCCCTCGGCTCGGCTCTGATCAGCGCGATCGCGTCGTCGCCGGCCTGCCGGTACACCGGGAGGTAACACTCGTAGTTGAAGTTGGGCGCATCCGAGCGGGCGAAGATGCCCTCCGCCCGCGCGAACTCGGGGATCTCGCGAACCACTTCGCTGAGCACCGGATGGCTTCCGGGCGGCGGGCTGCACGGGGGTACGACCTCCGCGTAGGCCGAATAGCCCCGAAACGGCCCCAGCACCGCCACATCGCTCACCGTTCCTCGGGCTCGGAGTTCGGCGATCCGGGCCGGATCGACCGCAGGCTGCACCGATCGCAGCAGGTTCATTCCGGTCCAACTCGACAACGTCGGCTCGCCGAATTTCACTTCGTTCTTCGCGATCCAGCCGCCGACCACGAGCAATGGCACGCCGATCGCAATCGCCAGTCGGCGGCCGTCGAGCCGTTCGCGATACGTCCACAACAAGAATGCGAGGGTCCCGAGCAACCAGAGCGGGTGATACAGGGCGCGGGTCATCACCAGCACGGTCGCGATCAGACACGGCAGGACGATCGAGCCGGCCGTCGCCGAGCGCGCGAGACGTGCGACCGACCAGACCAGCAGCGCAAGGAGCGCTGCGACCGCCAAGTCGTAGCGCGGCTCGAACGCGTGCCGGAGCACCTCGGTGTTGAGCGTCGCGACCGCAGTCAGCCCGAGCGTCACCCGACGCGACGCCCCGAGCTCGCGCAGCGTGGCCGCGATCGCCGCAGCCAACACCATGCCGGTGCACAACGAGACGAAGCGATGGCTCGACGCGAGCCCGAGCGGGCTGACCCAGCCGACGATGCCGACCAACAGATTCCAGAGCGGCGGCTGGATGTGCAGGTTCCACACGCTGCCGAGCGGGTCGGAGCGCAACTCCGCCTCCGGCAACATCTGCCATCCACCGAACAACACCCGCAGTGGATACGCCTGGCCCGTCGCCGACAGCAGCGTGTAGACCCCCGCCCACATGAGCGCGGCAAGCGACGGCGGACTGCTCAGCAACGCAAGCATTCGCTCGCGCCGGCCGGCCCGGAGGAGCTCAGCGTCGGTCACAGTGCGCCTCGGGGTGACGCGCACAGCCATCCGAATCGGCCGTACGGCGGTGAGGCCGACCCGAACGTCGTGCGAGCTGAGTGCATGCGACCAACATCATGGCAGGGGGCATCGGCAGGGGCCCGCTGCGCCGTACTCCACGACACTCGACGCTCGGTCGTCGGGGGCTACGATCGGCATCGACGCCACGCCCCAGCGGCCAACGACCACTTCTGCTCGATGACCCTCGAACCGAGTTCACGACAGCCCGCCCTGGACGGGTTGCGAGGTTTGGCGATTGCGTTCGTGCTGTGCTTCCACGGTGGCTGGTCGTGGATGCCGGGCGGTTACCTCGGTGTCTCGGTGTTCTTCACCCTCTCCGGGTTCCTCATCACGCGACTGTTGCTCGAGGAGCACGCTCGATCCGGGACGATACAGATCCGCAGATTCACGACCCGTCGGCTCCGTCGGCTCATGCCGGCCAGCCTGGCCTGTGTGTCGGGGGTGCTCGCTCTGCGTCTCGCCGCTCAGTTCGACGACTCGACGAACCTCGGGCGCGACGCCGTCGCCGCCGTCACACAGATCGCCAACTGGGTCCAGCTGCTCGGCCCGTCCAGCTATGCCGAACAGATCGCCGGGGCGCGAAGTCCGCTGGGGCACTACTGGTCGTTGGCGATCGAAGAGCAGTTCTACTGGACCTGGCCGCTCGTGATGATCCTGTTGCTGCGGTCACGGCGCCCGATCCGGGGCATCGTGTGGCTCGCTGCCGCGGCCACGCTGGCAGCTCCGGTCATCGCCGTGCGCTGGGGCGCGGACGCCGCATACTGGTCGACACCCGCACGAGCGGGTGAAATTCTGGTCGGTGCCGCCCTGGCAGCGCTCACGATGCGTCGCACGCTGCCGCTCCACGTCGCCAAGGTCGGACCTCCCGCACTGATCGTGATCCTGGTCTGTGCGGTGACATGGCCGAGCGATCGTGGGCCTGCGTACCAGGGCGCGCTCCCTCTCTTCGCCGTCGTGTCGGCGGCGTTGATCGCCGGACTGCTCGTTCCGGGCACCCTCACGAGCCTGTTCTCCGCGGCCCCCCTGGTTCGCCTGGGCGAGATCAGCTACGGCGTGTACCTCTACCACTGGCCGATCTTCCTGCTGATCCCTGGCGGTTCGCTCCCCCGTGTGGTCACGTTCGCACTCCAGTTGGCGGTCACCCTCGCTGTCGCCGAGGCCTCGTACCGGTTCCTCGAACAGCCGATCCGCAACGGGGTCGTCCGCCCGCGCCGAGACTGGTCGCTGGCGACGATCGCCACTGCCGCGACCGTGACGGCAGCGCTGACGCTGCCGCTCGCAAGCGTCGACATGTTCGCCCACCCCGAACTCGCGGCCGGCCAGCTCCGCCCGACTGCCGGCCCCGCCGCACTCGCCTCGACGGCCGCGATCGCCCGCCCGCCAGTTCCCGAGCGGGCGCCGACCGCCAAGCCGTCGACCACCTCGACCCCGTCCCGTTCCGACGGGGCGGATCCGGCGCCGATCCCATCCGATGCCGCCACCGCCCGACCGAAGCCCGCCGTCGATCTCACCTTGCCGGCCGTTCCGTCGCGACCGATCCGGGTACTGGTGGTCGGTGATTCGGTCGCATGGAGTCTCGGCAACGGGCTGGTCGAATGGGCCGATGCTCACCCCGACTACGCCGAGGTCGGACAGGTGATCGCGATCTCGTGCGGGTTCATTCGCAACGGCTCGGTGCCGGCGTTCGACGGGCTCGGCTACACCGAACCATGCGAGGAGATGTTGAACGAGCGGCTCCCGGAGGCGCTCGATCAGCTGCGGCCCGACATCGTGGTGCTCATGTCGACCCGCGCCGACGTCGCCGACCGTGTCTGGAACGAGGCCGAGGGCGTCCTCTCCAACGACGACGACCGGTTCACCACCCGCCAACTCGCCGACTACGTCGCGTTCACCGACGGCGTGCTCGACGCCGGCGTACCCGATGTCGTCTGGATCACCCCGCCAACCGCCCGTCATGGCGACGGCGCCGACGAGCCGATGATGCACGAGGACGCGATGCAGCGCCAGCGCGAGGTCGTCGAAGCGATGGCCCACCATGACTCCGGGCGCGTCTCGGTGATCGACCTGGCGGGGTGGTATCTCGGGTCGGGGATGGACGAGGTCCGGTCGCGCCCGGACGGCGTGCACTTCATCGGATCGTCGTCCAGCGAGGTCGCCGAGCGTTTCCTGGCAGCTCGATTGGTCCGGACGGCGCTCGGACTGTCCACCGATCAGCGATCGGCATCCCAACGTTCACCGTCGTAGCCGACGTGCCACAGCACGAGACCGTTCGGCGGGGCGACGGTGCCTGCGGCAGCCCGATCCTTGGCGGCCAGGATCTCCGGCATGGCGCCCGGCTCGATTCGCCCGATGCCGACGTCGACGGTCGTCCCGACGATCGAGCGGACCATCTGGTGACAGAACGAACTGCCAATAA
>CAVPAQ010000022.1:0-125951 GCA_963701575.1 uncultured Acidimicrobiaceae bacterium | reverse complement strand
CTTCGGCAGCGGCCGCCGCCCGCTCGGCCCCCATACCGTGGCTCTCGTACCTGGCCGCGAGCTCTGCGGTTTCGTGCTCGACGTTGAACTGCAGCTCGCGCCGTTCGATGTTGAGTTCACGTTCGATCAGATCGTTCTGAGACGTGACCGACACCCATTCGCCGGCCGCCATCGAGATCACGCCGGCTACGGCACCCGCCAGCCCGGCCAAGCGCACGACGGACGTGCTGCGCCCGAACCTGCGAAACCGAGGAGGAGCGAGACATTGGACACGAGCCCATCGCTCACCCCGAACACCGAGGCGCGAGCGAGGCCACCGGAGACCGAACGATGCCCGGTGTGAGGTTCGTGGATGCGAGCGGTCACAGCGACGACGTTACCGGCGCGATGCAGCCCTGGCATCGGTGGACGCTCTCGTCGCCCTGAGCGTCTTCGGGGAGACCGGTCGGCTGCATTTCGACGCGTTCCGAACGCCTGAGGCTCGTTGATCCACGTGACGCTCGCCGCAGTCTCTAGTATCAAGGGTGGTGTCCGTCCGGCGTCGCCGCACGAACACCACCGGGTGCGCGGCCACTCCTGATCACAACGGCGTGATCATGACGGTGCACCCAAACGAGGCCGGGGAGGCCACATGGGCGAGCACGAGCCACAAGGTGTCGAGCAGGGGACGGTCATTCGTCGAGTCGCTCGACTCGCGACCTTACGGCGATCCAACGACGACGTACTGGCGGCGTTCCTGCGGCCTACTACGACGAGCTTCCCGAGTTCGATGTCGACGACCGCCGCGAGGAAGATCTGTATGCGGTTGCACTGACCCACCTCGGATTGGGCCGCACCCGGGCCCGAGGCGAAACCATCATCGAGGTTCTGTCGCCCGATCGCGGTACGCAACAGTTGGCGTTCCGACCGTTCAGTGGTGTTGATGATCACCGATGACAAGCGCCGTTCCTGGTCGATACGGCTCGCCGGTCTGCTGCAACGCAATGGGATTGCCACCCATCTCCTCGTTCACCCGATGTTGAGCGTGCGCCACGATCCGGCCGGCGACCTCCTGGCCATCGATGTCGGGTCCGAACGGTACGGCGAGCAGGTCGAGGCGTGGACCCAGATCGAGATCGACCGCTGTGATGCCGAACGTGCCGAGCGGCTGCGAAGCGATCTCGTCGACGCCATCGGCGCGGTGCACCTGGTCGTTGCCGACTTCGCTGCGATACACGAACGAATGCTCGCTTACACCCAGCTCGATCCGATGCTCGACTGGTTGGCCCAGGGGCACTTCGTTTTTCTCGGGGCGGCCACCTATGAGTTGGGTCCCGATGGTCCGGTCTGCATACCGGATTCGCAGTTGGGCGTGCTCACCGGCGATTGCGAGATCGACCCCGACATCGATCTCGAAGGCCCCGTGGTCGCCGTTGCCCGGCTCGAGTCGAACGTCGACGATCCATCGCAACACCCGGCTCACGGTCATCACGGTGCTGCCACCCGACGGGAGCGCACCATCGATCGTGCATCGCTTCGTCGGCTTGCTCGCTTCGACCGCATACCGGCAGAGCGTGCTGCTGGCGATCCCGTTGGTCGGCGCCCGAGCCCGATCGGTCCTCGGGCTGGCCGCGGCCGGCGCCGAGACGCACACGGTCGCTCGATGCGCGGGGGGTGGCCGAAGACGCTCCACCGCGACCTGGTGTTCGAGCTCGATGCCGATCGACTCGCCCATCTGGTGATCGACGTCGTGAGCTTGCAGGAACGACAGATCGTTCGCGTGTTCGACGTTCCCGAGCCGGTCGGACGTTCGTCGACGATCCTGGTATTCCTGCCGAAGAGAGCCGATTCAACGCACAGTTGCCCGAGCAGGCGTCGCCGGCATCGTCGGCGAGGCATACGACTCTGCGACACACGACCTCAAGTCCTTGATCGGGTCGGGCAACCTCGCCCGCATCACGTTCACGGTCGATCACGGCGAGGTGCTGCCCGACCTCGACGAGTTGTCCGACGACGTCGATGAGTTCACGACGGCGTGGATCGATCGGGTCGTCGATGCAGCGACCCATGAGTTCGGTGAATCACGCGGCTCGTCGCTCGTTCATCGAATCGGGCCGGCGGCACCGGACGGCTATCGAACCAGCGTCGACCCGCAGACCGCGGTTGGCGATCGTCTCGACGAGCTGCTCACCGGAGACCGGCACACCCTGACCGCTCTGACGCGCACGATCGACGCTGCCGACGGCGTGTGGCGCATGCCGCGTGTACCGCAAGGGCGAACCCGTGGCGCTTGCCGACCTGCTCCCGCTGTTCGGGGCGCCTCGGCCTGCGGGCGCTCGACGAGCATCCCTACCGCTTCGTGGTCGACGGCACGGAGTGCTTCTTGTACGACATCGGCGTGCGTGTTCCACTCGGCGTGCAGATCGGCGACCTCCGTCACGCCGAGATCCGCCGCACGCGCTGGAGGGGCTGCTGGCAGGAACGATCGAGCCGGACGGCTTCAACCGGCTGATCCTGCTCGCCGGCCTCACCGCTTCGCAGGCCAACATCTTGCGCTGCTATGCCAAGTACGCCCATCAAACCGACTTCACGTTCAGCCAGGGCTACGTCGACTCGCTGGCACGCCTGCCACAACTGGCTCGCCTCATCGTCGATCTGTTCAAAGGGCGCGACTCGACCCCGAAACGGACGACATGCAGCGCGCCGTGCTGGTCGCCGCCACCAAGTCGGCCGTCCGCGCCGCCTTGGATGAGGTGCCCTCGCTCGACGACGACCGAATCGGACGCACCTTCCTGGCCTTGGTCGAGGCGACAGTGCGCGCAAGGCGTACCAGGGCGGCCCGACGGTGGCGTTCAAGTTCGATCCGAGCATCGTGCCCGAGCTGCCCGATCCGCGGCCGGCGCATGAGATCTTCGTGTGTTCGTTCGACCGCGTCGAAGGCGTCCATTTCCGCGGCGGGGCGATCACCACGGCGGCCTGCGCTGGAGTGATCGTCCAGAGGACTACCGAACGGAGATCCTTGGATTGGTGAAAGCCCAACAGGTCAAGAACGCCGTCATCGTGCCGGTCGGGTCGAAAGGTGGCTTTGTGGTCAAACGGGCTCCGGCGGACGGCTCGCGCCGAGGCAACCATGGCTGCCGGGATCTGAGAGTTACAAGCACGTTTATTTGCGGCATGCTCGACCTGACGGACAACGTTCCAGGATGACCAGACGGTGGGACCGCCTGACCGCCGGTGCGCAAGGACGGCGACGACCCCTATTTGGTCGTGGCGGCCGACAAGGGAACTGCGACGTTGAGCGACACGGCCAACGAGGTCGCCGCCGAGTACGGGTTCTGGCTCGGCGATGCGTTCGCGTCGGGCGGCAGTGCTGGATACGACCACAAGGCGATGGGTATCACGGCCCGTGGTGCGTGGGAGAGCGTGCGCCGGCACGCGTCGGTGTTGGGCAAGGATGCCGACACCGACGAGCTGACGGCGGTCGGGATCGGCGACATGTCGGGCGACGTGTTCGGCAACGGCATGCTGCGGTCAGAACACCTCAAATTGATCGCGGCGTTCGACCACCGCCACATCTTCCTCGACCCCGATCCCGATCCCGCCCGCTCGTTCCAAGAGCGTTTGCGGTTCTTCGAGACGCCGCGGTCGTCGTGGGCCGAATACGATCCCGGGTTGATCTCCGAAGGTGGCGGGGTGTTTCGACGAACAGCGAAGTCGATCGACATCACGCCCCAGGTGCAGGCGGTTCTCGGTATCACCGACGAACGACTGACACCGTCCGAGTTGATTCGGGCTGTGCTGCGAGCTCCGGTCGACATGCTGTGGAACGGTGGCGTCGGCACCTACATCAAGGCGTCGACCGAAACGGACGCCCAGGTCGGCGATCGCGCAAACGACGCCGTGCGCATCGAACGCGCGCGACCTGAGATGCCGCATGGTGGCCGAGGGCGGCAATCTCGGCGTCACGCAGCTCGGACAGCGTCGAGTACGCGCTCGCCGGCGGGCTCATCTACACCGACCGCGATCGACAACTCGGCGGGCGTCGACTGCAGCGACCACGAGGTGAACATCAAGATCCTGCTCGATGCCGTCGTGGCCGACGGAGAGATGACGCTCAAACAGCGCAACCATCTGCTCGAGAAGATGACCGACGAGGTCGGCGAGTTGGTGCTCGACGACGACCACGCCCAGACCTTGGCGTTGCTGATCGCCCGCACCCAGGGTCTCCCGATGGTGAACGTCCACGCCCGCTACATCGATCTGCTCGAGCGGGAGGGTTGGCTCGATCGCGAACTCAGTTCCTCCCGACCGACAAGCAGATCGCCGAGCGCCAGTCGAACGGCTCGGGTCTGCGAACGCCAGAGTTCGCCGTGATGATCGCCTACACGAAGAACGCCAACATCGCCGAGATCCTCAAGACGGACCTGCCCGATGTGCGCCTGATGCAGGCCGATGTCGTCAACTACTTCCCGACCCCTCTGCCGCGAGAAGTACCGCGAGTACATCGGCGGGCATCGGTTGCGGCGCCGAGATCGCGGCGACGACGCTCACCAACCAGATGGTCAACCTGTCCGGTATCTCCTACGACCACCGCATGACCGAGGACACGGGGGCGTCGGTTGCCGATGTCAGCCGGGCCTGGTTGGTCGCTCGCGAGGTGCTCGGCTTCCCCGACTGGTGGGATGAGATCGCAGCACTGGAAGGGATCACGCTCGAAGACCGACTCGAGCTGTTCCTCGACTGTCGCCGCACTGCCGAGCGTTGCTCGCTGTGGTTCCTCCGGCATCGTCGTCCCCCTGTCAACATCGAGCACGAGGTGTCTCGGTTCCGAGAGCCGTTCCGGGCCCTCGCTCCGCATCTCGGTGGGTTCGTGAAGGGGCCGATGCGCAAGGCGATGTCGACGATGGTGAAGCAGCGGGTCAAGCAGGGTGTTCCGCAAGAGCTGGCCGAACGCTCGGCGGGGTGGCGACTGTTGCACACCCTCTTCGACGTGATCGAGCTCGCTGATCGTGACGTGGCCGATCCGCTCGTCGCCGCTGCCGCCTACTGGGACCTGTTCGATCGGCTCGAGTTGATGTGGCTGTGGGATGCCGTCGGTGCCCTGCCGAGGTCGGATCGCTGGCAGACCCAGGCGCGAGGTGCGCTCCGCGACGACCTCTTGACGGCACTCGCCCTGCTCACGAGCAATGTGATGGAGGCCGACGACGGATCCGTCGACACGTGGATCGCGGCCAACGACCGTGCCGCAGAACGGGCCGCGGCACTGTTGACCGAGATTCGTCGTGCCGAGTCGTTCGACGTCACCAACCTGTCCGTTCGCGTTGCGGCAACTGCGCAATCTCGCGCAAACCTCGGTCCGCGACGCCTGAAGCACGCCATCGAGGTGGCCGCGACCGGTAGCGTCGGCATCGACATGCCGACCACGCCGCGTTACCGATTCGCCCCGTCTCCCACCGGATTCTTTCATGTCGGTGGCGCACGCACGGCGCTGTTCAACTGGGCGCTGGCCCGTTCGACGGGCGGCACCTTCGTGCTGCGGATCGAGGACACCGACGAGGCTCGCAACAGGCCCGAGTGGACGCAGGGCATCATCGATTCGCTGGCGTGGATCGGGATCTCGGCCGATGACCCGCACTTCGAGGGCCCGTTGTTCCAGAGCGAGTACGCCGATGCTCATCTCGCCGCGGCCCTTGCCCTGTACGAGGCCGGCCACGCGTACTACTGCGAGATGACGCCCGACGAGATCCAGGCCCTGGCCAAGGCCGAAGGGGTCACGGGGTACGCCGGATGGTCGCGCGATCTCGGGCTCGGCCCCGGCTCGGGTCGGGTACTGCGGTTCCGGGTGCCCGACGGCACGACGGTCGTGCACGATCAGGTGCGTGGTCAGGTCGAGTTCGACAATGCCACGATCGAGGACTTCGTGCTGGTGCGTGGCAATGGCACCCCGGTATTCCTGCTGGCGAACGTGGTCGACGACATCACGATGGGCATCACCAACGTCGTGCGTGCCGAGGAGCACTTACCGAACACGCCCAAACAGCAGATGATCTGGCAGGCGCTGGGCCACCAGTCGCCGGTCTGGGCCCACGTGCCCGTGCTGGTGAACGAGCAGCGCAAGAAGCTGTCGAAGCGCCGCGACAAGGTGGCGCTCGAGCAGTACCGCGACGAGGGCTATCTCGCCGAGGCCATGGTCAACTACCTGATGACGCTCGGTTGGTCGCCGGGGGAGCAGGAGATTCAGCCCTGGTCGGCGATCGAGCCGGCTTTCCGCCTCGAAGACGTCAACCTCTCGCCGGCGTTCTTCGACGTCAAGAAACTGGGCGCCTTCAACGGTGAGTACATCCGCATGATGTCGATCGACGAACTGGTCGCGGCGTGTGATCCGTGGTTGCCGCCCGAGTGGGACCGGGTGCGCTTTGCCGAGATCGCGCCGCACGTCCAGCAGCGGCTGGTCACGCTCGCCGACGCCCCCGGTGTGGTCGATTTCCTGTTCCTCGCCGAGCCGGAGATCGACGAAGCGGCGTGGCAGAAGGCGTTCGAGCCCGATTTCGCGCTCGTGCTGCTGCGCCGGGTGGCCGATGCCTATGAGACGTGCCCGTGGGATCACGCCACGCTCAAAGAGGTGATGGAGCAACTGATGGTCGACTACGACATCAAACTGGGCAAGGCACAGGCGGCGACACGGGTGGCCGTGACGGGTCGTGCTGTCGGGCCGCCCTTGTTCGAGGCGCTCGAGGTCATGGGTCGTGACGAAGCACTGCGCCGTATTCGTGGTGCGCTGGCAAGGCTCGACGGCTGACAAGGGTGCGTCGTGCACGACGAACTTCCCGACGACGAGCTGAGCTTCCAGCCGCTGGATGACGTAGTCGATCGCTCCCACGCGCCTGAGGTCGTACACGTCCGAACCCCGTGGTGGCACGTCGGCCCGTCCTGGAATCGGGTGTTGATCGGCGTCTGCTTCGTGTTGTTCGTGTACTACGGCGTCACCCTGATCCAGGTCATGGCCGCCGGTAGGCAGCACGATTCGCCGCAGGTCGACGCGATCGTGGTCTTGGGGGTAGCTCAGTACGACGGCCGCCCGTCACCCCAGTTGGCGGCACGGCTCGACCACGTCGTCACGTTGTGGAACGACGACGTTGCGCCGATCGTGGTGGTGACCGGTGGCAATCAGCCCGGCGACCGCTTCACGGAGGCGGAGGCATCGGAGATCTACCTGATCGATCGGGGGGTCCCGGCGGACGTGATCTTGATGGAGGACCGTGGTACGACGACCTTCGAGTCGTTGGCCGCGGTGGCGAAGTTGTTGGAGGACGTGCAAGCGGGAGACGGGGAGAGGGCCGAGGTGGTCGTGGTGACCGACCCGTACCACGCCTATCGATCGAAGCTGACCGCCGAAGAAGTGGGCTTGAAGGCCCACGCTTCGTCGACGCCGACGAGTGTGGTCAGGGGTTGGACCTCGTTGCGCCGTCAGGTAACCGAGGCAGCAGGAGTTTCCGTCGGTCGACTCGTGGGTTTCGATCGGTTGAGCGAACTGACGGGTTGAGACGTTTCGACTCGAACGCCGCTGCTCGCGTGAGTCGAGCCGGCCGGCTGAACTCGGCGGTGCCGGTGTGCCATCCGGGTCCTCCGGAGCACGAGCTGAGGCAGTTTCCAGGGGGTGGGCACGCTCTGAGCCGGCGATACACTGGCCCGTCGCTCCCATGGGGTGTGGTGTAATTGGCAACACGAGAGTTTCTGGTTCTCTTATTCAAGGTTCGATTCCTTGCACCCCAACCAACCGGCAAGTCCGGTTCACATAGCTCGGCGGTAACGTCGGGCATCGCAGCTTGGCCCGTTCGTCTAGAGGCCTAGGACACCACCCTCTCAAGGTGGCGGCACGGGTTCGAATCCCGTACGGGCTGCCAAGAATGACCAGGTCAGAGGCCCTCTCCGGAGGGCCTCTTTCCGTATTCGGTCTCCGCTGCCTATGGGTTGCCAATGGGTCGAACTGGAGGAACGTCATGAAGGGCTTCCTGCGACAGCGTGGGTCGGCCTGGGATCTGAGGGTGTATCTCGGCAAGGACCCGGTGAGCGGCAAGCAGCGCTATGTCACCAAGACCGTGCGTGGGGGCAAGCGAGAGGCGCAGAGGGTGCGGAACGCAATGGTCGTCGACGCCGAACGGGGCCTCGCCTACCTCCCGCCTTCGACACCTCTCCCGTGCGGCCGAGCCGAGTGGCCCGCTACTCGGACGTCGCTCATCCCGACCAGTGGGCCTGGATCGGCCGAACGTCGGTGTCGAAACCGATCGGCTGGATTCGAGCTGAGCCCGCAGCCACGAGTTGGGCCAACGACCGTCCCGAACGCGTGGTCGAACCTCGTCAACGGTGGCTGTGCTTGGCCTCGGGAGAATCGCCGAGCGACTCGCGGTAGAGGAAGTCCAGCTCGGCGAGTGCCTCGTGCAAACGGTCGGACGGGAAGATGACGTTGAGGACGTTCAGGCCGTCAGCGTTCCATTGCGTGAGATGGAACGACTCCCACTCGCGGCCGCTGCCGGAGGTGGCGTGCCATCGGACGAGCGCAAACGACTCAGCGCGAACGGCGATGGTTTCGACCGTCGAGAACAATGGTCGGGTGCTGCGGTCACGGGGATAGACCTCGGCGAGTTCGTCCACACCGGTGGTGTCGATGCCGACGATCGGCCGTCGATCCCTGGTGACCTGATCCGGGGACAGCATCAGCAGCCACTCGTCCCGCTCCCCGGCGGTGAAGAGTTCGATGAATCGGCGAGACAGCCGATCGGCTTCGTTCTTCGGCTCGCTCACCTGGTCGATGTGCCCAAACTACTGCAGCGACAACTCTGCCGACGATCCCCCCGGCACCGGTTCGTGGCGACGTCTCGCGAGTGGTCGGCGCCTCTGCACCGCGCCTGCACGTCTTCGAGAGAGCGCTCTGCACCTTCGGGGCCGTAGTGCCCCATGTGGAGGGCCTGGTCGGCGCGGCGGTGCTCGCGTGTCGGATCTCGTGGAACCACGCGCTACCCGACGGCAACAAGCGCGCTGCGTGGGCGTGCATGGTGCTATTCGTGGAACTCAACGACGGCATCTGGGCGGCCGATGGGCTCGATGTCGAGGAGGCAGTCGACGCGATGCTCGCGGTTGCGGCACGCGAGGTCGACGAAGCGTGGCTCGCAGCGTGGCTGCGCGATACGAGGAGAGCTTTCGGGCGTCAACACCAGAGTGGTGTAGGAGGCTCTTCGGGGCATGCTCGCCTACGTCGAGGTGGTGATGCGGGGTTCGGGACTGGTGTCTGTGGATGGTACGTCGGACCCCTCGCGCAGCATGGCCACCGAGCAGAGCACCAGTGGTGCGAGGATGAGCAGGATCGGCGGTCCAGTGGCAAGCTCCTGCAGCCCGTGCCGAATTCCTTCGTCGAACGCGGCGGTGTCGATCGCCTGAAAGATGGACCACATCAAGTTGACCCCAAGCAGAGCCCAGCCTGCGACCAACCAGCCGCGACCGCGACCGGCACGATGGACTCGAAGGTGTCTCAGTGTCAGGAGTAGCACACCCAGGACCATCATGATCCCGGTGATCGCGGAAACGACCTCCGCGTTGCCGGATACCTCGATGCGCTGCGTGGTGGAGGCAGCGGCGATGACGGCCAGAGCGAGCCCGCCGAAACCGAGTGCTCGGTCGGTCAGTCGAACATTCTGAGTCGATCCCATCTCGACTCCATCTTCCATCTTCATTGTGCGCCAGACGCGAAAAAGCCGTCCAGAGGCGGACGGCACAGGACGATGGCCTCTGGCGAAAGAACCGACTTACGTGCACGCTGAGAGTAGAGGGGAGGTCGAGATGCGACGTTCCACCATCGATGAACTCAACGACTCCGGCGTGACCGGCCGTGCCCAACCATCACGATGGTCATCGTTGCGGCCCGGGCGCAGCCTGCTGCTATTTCCGATGGCGATCGCGCTGACGTGGGCGATCGTGATCTCCGTGGTCGCCTCGATCGGGCGGCTCTGGGGCCCCGAAGATGAGCAAGGCACCTGGGGCGAAGTGGCCGAGGCCGCATTGGGCAACTTTGTGTTCGTCTTCGTCGCCGCCTTCGCGGTGTCGGCGATCCTGCGAATCATCCGGAGCCGATCGAGCTAGACCGAAGGTCCGCGCTTATCGACGCGGCCTTCGGAAACACAAGATCGCAGTCCTGTGCCCGGCCAGGCCAGCACTTTGGCTGGTGAAGTCGCACCCAATGGCTAGCTCGGCAGCCGCTGTGAACGATCCACGCGTCACAGCCCCATCCGCACTTGCGCGGCCGGCGGGCCCGATGTCGACGAGGCGGTCGACGCGATGCTCGCCGTCGCAGCCCGCGAGGTCGACGAAGCGTGGCTCGCGGACTGGCTCCGCGAGAAGCTCTCGTTTCCAAGCTGACGGAGCGACGAGCACCCCTGCGTCGTTGCCAATGGATTTGCCGATGGATCGACAAGAAGCGCACCGAAACGACTCACCACCAGATGGATGGAGCGAGATCTTCCGGGCTGTGCGGTTCGGCAGGCAGCACGAGGGGCGGCGAGATGTAGAGCGTTCATGTGCGCGAGAACGTGCAGTGCCGTGAGCACTGGATCTTCGGCGTTCTCTAGATCTGGCCGCCCTCGGCCGATGTACACGAGTGGAACAAGCAACGGTGCCTGTATCGGAAGAACGCGGTTCCGAACCACCCACAAAGGCTGCAGCGTGGACCGTGTTGTGGTGGGCGGCCGGGACGGCTGTCACTGTCGCCCCGGTCCTCGCATCGATCTTCACCGTCAACCGATCGCAGGCATTCTGGCCATCTTTCATCGGCGTGACCGCGGCCGGGAGCGCTGTCGGCCTGCTCGCTCATCTCAACTCATCCACTCACCTCACCCGACGGCTTGCCAGGCTCCCAGCCGCGATGTTTGTTGTTGTCGGCTACCCGATTTCACTCGGCGTCGGGCTCGGGATCGAGAATGCAGGTACGGGCGATGACGGTGCAGCGGCGCTGCTGTACCTGGCGTTGATCTCCGCCGCGGTGGCCGTGGGGGGACTGTGCCGATGGGGCGCATGGTGGCGGCCGACAACGGCGTTGCGATTCGCCAGCTGGCTCTGGATCTCGCTGTCCGTTCTGCTGCTACCTCTCCTCGGGCTCGGACTCTTCTTTGTGCCACTTGCCGTCGCTTATCGCCGGGCCGCCCGAACCCTGGACCAGGCCCCAACCAAGCCGCACGCGGCTGGGCCTGCCGGCTGATCTGCGGAGAGCGATTCGAGGCCGAGACAACCTCTGGATTTTGTCGCCATGCTCGATGGAGGTCCGGGTGGGGGACTTGTAGCACATCCAGATTTGTGCTTGCGTCGGTCAGGTCGTTCTCTCGATACCGAGTGAGCGGAATTGCAGCCTGCTCACATTCGCGAGGCCAGGACCGGAGGACTCGGTGACGAACCAGGAACACGCCGACGAGAAGTTGAGCGGAGGTGCGGACGACACCGAATACGTCCCGGTGACAGTCGACCGATGCGACCACATCGAGGGGCCGTTCTACCACGGGACGAAGTCCGTCTGTGAGGTCGGCGATCAGCTGGTGCCGGGCCACGGCTCCAACTTCCACGAAGGCCGCACCTCCAACAACATCTACTTCTCCGCGCTCGTGGAGACGGCTGTCTGGGGAGCGGAGTTGGCCACTGCGCTCGCGGGGTGCGGTGAGCGGGGGCACATCTACGTCGTCGAGCCGACGGGACCGTTCGAGGACGACCCCAACGTGACGAACAAGAAGTTCCCCGGCAACATCACGCAGTCCTACCGGACTCGCCATCCGCTGCACGTCATCGACGAGGTGCAGGCCTGGGAGGGCCACGCTCCCGAGGTGCTGAACAGAATGCTGGACAACATTGCACGGCTCCGGGAGCAAGGGCTGGACGTCATCGAGGACTAGGAGCTTGCTGAAGAAATCGGGCTGAGGTGCTCGCGTTCGGGGCTCGGATCGAAAAGAATGGTGGGTATGCAGGGCTCGTCGGATCCGAACCGTGAACTCCTCGATGCTGCGGCGTTGGTCGGTCATCTGGTGCCGGCCGACAGCGTGTACGCGTTCTTGGCTGAGCATCGCGGCCGGTTGTTCCCCGATGAGTTGTTCGCTGACATGTTCCCCTCGAGTCGGGGTCGTCCGTCGCAGCCGGCCGAGCTGGTCGCGACGGTGCTGGTGTTGCAGTCGTTGGAGGGTCTGTCGGACCGTGACGCGGTGCAGGCGTTGCGGACTGATCTGCGCTGGAAGGTCGCCGCCGGTCTCGCGCTCGATGACGAGGGCTTCCATCCGACGGTGCTGACGTATTGGCGCAACCGGCTGCGGGCGTCGGATCGTCCGGAGCGGATCTTCGACGCCGTCCGCGAGGTCGTCGCCGAAACCGGGGTACTCAAGGGCAAAGCCCGTCGGGCGGTGGACTCGACGCTGTTGGATGACGCGGTCGCAACTCAGGACACCGTCACCCAGCTGATGTCGATGATCCGCCGGGTCCGCAAGGCCGTCCCGGAAGCTGCCGCTGCGGAGCTCATCGGTGACGACTACGACCAGGTGTCCGCCAAGCCGGCGTGCGCGTGGGATGACCCCGCCGCTCGTGAGGCGCTCGTCACCCGGCTCGTCAACGATGCGCTCACGATCCTCGACGCACTCGATGGTGTGGTCCTCGATGACGTCCAGGCCGAGCTGGTCGGGCTGTTGGCGCTCGTGGCCGGCCAAGACGTCGAGCCCGGCGACACCGACGGGACGTGGCGGATCGCCCGCAAGGTGTCCAAGCACCGCCTGATCTCCACGGTCGATCCCGAGTCACGCCACATGCACAAGAACCGCTCCTCCTACCGCGACGGCTACAAGGCCCACCTGGTTGCCGAGCCCGACACCGGGATCATCACCGCCTGCGCGCTCACCCCGGCCAACGCCGGCGACGGGACCACCGGCGTCACACTCATCGCCGGCCAAGCCGAGCCGGTCGAGGTCTACGCCGACTCCGCTTACGGCACCGGCGAGATGCTCGCCGCGCTCGATGACGCCGAACACACTGCGGTGATCAAACCCTGGCCGCTGCGCCGCAACCCGAACCTCGGCGACGACCAGTTCGATCGTGACGACTACCGCATCGACTACACCGCCCGCAGCGTCACCTGCCCCGCCGGTGTCACCATCGCGTTCAACACCGCCGGCACCGCCAAGTTCAAACAGCGCTGCACCAGCTGCCCGCTGCGGTCACGCTGCACCACCGCCCGCAACGGCAAGACCTTCACGATCGGCATCCACGATCAACTCCTCGCCGCCAACCGACAGCGCTGGCGAACCGATCCCGGCCTCGTCGCCGACTACCGGCAACACCGACCACTGATCGAACGATCCATCGCCTGGCTCACCCGCAACGGACACCGCCGAGTCCGCTATCGCGGCGTCGAACGCAACCACCTCGCGCTCACCATCCGAGCCGCCACCTTGAACCTTCGACGGCTCTGCAACCTCGGCCTCCACTGGCACGACGGCTGGAACCTCGCCACCTGACCGAGCGGGCCCGGGGCTGACAAGCACGGAACGACACCTACCGGCTCTACCCAACCAGCGCGACCGGCTCTCACCCTGAACACCGGCTCTTCGGTCGGTCAAGTCCCCAAACCCACCACCACGCTGCGCCCACCACGATCACGACGAAAGCGGCTTGTTCAGCAAGCTCCTAGGTGTGGTCGCCGGGGAGGTTGTCCCTGAAGGTGGCGAGGGTGGCGGCGGGTGTTGCCCAGCCGAGTGCGCCGTGGGATCGGTGGTGATTGTAGAAGTGGACGAACCGGTCGTAGGCGCGGTGTCGTTGGGTCTCTGAGGTCCAGGGTCGGATGTAGGCCCATTCCTCGAGCAGGATCCGGTGGAAGCGTTCGATCTTGCCGTTGGTCTGGGGTCGGCGGGGTCGGGTCTTCTTCACGGTGGTGCCCGTCTCGGCGCAGGCGTCGGTGCCAGAGCCCGGAGCGGTAGCAGGAGCCGTTGTCGGTGAGGACTCGTTCGCAGGTGATGCCTGCGTGCGGCGAACCAGGCGGCGGCTCGGTGCCAGAACGCGACCGCGGTGACGGCGGTCTCGTCGTGGTGGATCTCGGAGTACACGAGTCGGGTGCGGTCATCGATGGCGGAGTGGATGTAGCGGTAACCGACCCCGGAGTGGCCGCCGGTGGCGGTCGTTGCCGCGGCCGTGGATCGCCAGCCGCCGCCGTCGGGGATCCCGGCGATCTTCTTGACGTCGACATGGATCAGCTCGCCGGGACGGTCGCGTTGGTAGCGGCGCACTGGTTCGGCTCGGTGGCTCGGTCACCGTCGATCGAGCCGGCCGAGGCCCTCGGCGTTGAGGATCGCCTGCACCGTCGACGCCGCCAGGCCGAGCTCGTGGGCGATGTGATCGGCGCCCCAACGACGCTTGCGGCGCAGACGCAGCACCCGGTGGCGACGTGACCGCAGGGTCCGGTTCGGTGACCGGTGTGGTCGCGAGCTGACCGATCCAACAGTCCGGTCTCGCCCTCAGCGAGGAAGCGGTCACGCCACTTGCGCACCGTCTTGGCGTCGACCTGGAACCGTTCCGCGGTCGATCTCGATCGTCCAGCCGTCGATCGACGACGCAGTCGACCATTCGTGCGTCGCCCTTCCGGGGTCAACCGCGCGTTGGGGTGCTGGCTTCTAGCGTGAGTCACGAGTCCCTCCGTGGTGAGTTGTGAGTTGTGGAAGACCCACAGCCTCACCCGGAGGGCTCACCTCACCGGGGG
This sequence comes from uncultured Acidimicrobiaceae bacterium, assembly GCA_963701575.1. Classification (GTDB taxonomy): domain Bacteria; phylum Actinomycetota; class Acidimicrobiia; order Acidimicrobiales; family Ilumatobacteraceae; genus Ilumatobacter. The sequence continues at coordinate 111,208 of CAVPAQ010000022.1, read as the reverse complement.
ATCACCCCAACACCACCCCGACAGGGACAACGTCCCCGGTCGTCACAACTCCGCGACCTGCTGACGCGACAGGCCCGGGTCCGCACACGCCAAGATGATCTTGCAGCGCATCGCCAACGCCTGCGCACTCGAGTGCCGGCGCGCCCAACTCTCGAGCTGTCGTCGCTCGGTCCCAGTCAAGATGATCTCGACGGTCGGTCGTCCTCGCTTGGCCATGGCGTCCCTCCGATGTTGGCGTACAACACCGGACAACGCGACCGAATCAGAGAAATTCCCGATCAACCAATATTTCTCTACGGATCAGCCTGACAGGACACTAGCGGCGGTTGACGACTTCGTCACTGAAAGGCAGTGCGCTCCGATCAGGTCGTTATCGATGATGATCCGGCGGCTCCCAGAGTTCGATGGGGTTGCCTTCGGGATTGTGGATGCGGGCGAACTGGCCGACCGCGGGGTCGTTCCAGTCGGGCTGGGTGGTGATCGCGACACCGGCTTCCTGGAGTTGGCGCCGTGGATGGAGGCTAGATTCAACGCCGTCGGAGCCGTTCAGTCGATCGGACAGCGCGCGTTGAGTATCCCCCGCCAGCGAACGGAGTCGATTGATGGAATGTGCCAACAGCATCAAGAGGGTGACGAGGAGCGAGCGGTGAGCAACGGGACTTCGATTGACCTGGCCGCGGCGATGGCCGAGATAGAAGCGCGGCGCTCGAACCGGCCGGTGGTGTGGTTGTTGATCGTCTTCGGGACGATCGTGATGGTGTTGAGCACGCTCAACACGTGGGTCGAGCGGCAGTTGCTCGATACCGATTCGTGGGTGGAAGCGAGCTCAGCGCTGCTCGACGACGACGATGTGCGCGCCGAGTTGTCGGTCCGGTTGGTGACAGCGCTCTATGAGAATGTTGATGTCGGGACGGCGATAGATGATCGGTTGCCCGAGCAACTGCAGGGTCTTGGTGGCCCGCTGTCGGGGGTGTTGCGTGATCCGCTGATCCGCAACGCTGACCGGCTGCTCCAAACCGAGCAGGTACGGGCGGTGTGGGAGCAAGCCAATCGGCAAGCCCACGAGGCCGTCGTGGCGATCCTCGAAGACGACGTCAGCGACAACATCTCGACGGCGGGGGGCACGGTGGTCATTGATCTCGGGGGGGTGCTGGTGCGGGTCGGTGAACAGATCGGGCTCCCGCAGGGGGTGCTCGACGCGATTCCTGACGACGCCGGCCAGTTCGAGGTCGTCGACTCCGACCGGTTGGAGTCAGCCCAAACTGGCATCAAGGTGATCAAGATCTTGAGCATCGTGTTCTTCTTGCTGGTCGTCGCGCTCTACTGCGGTGCGATCTACCTGGCTGACAACTGGCGGCGGGTGGCGATCCGCAACGTCGGTGCCGCGACCGCGTTGGGTGGCTTCATCGTGTTGATCGCACTGCGTCTGGGGACCGGCGTCATCGCAGGGACACCTGACACGTCGGGGGGTCGGGCGGCGGCGGACTCGATCCTTTCGATCGGCACCGCCCTGCTGCGGCGCAGTGCATGGTCCGAGATCCTGATCGGTCTGCTGGTCGTGCTCGGGGCGTCGCTGATCGGGCCGGCCCAGTACGCGAAGCGGGCACGTCACTACACCGCGCAGGGCTTCCGACGCTCCGCTGTGGGGACATGGATCGGCTTCGCAGTGTTGGTCCTGGTCGTGCTCGCCTGGTCGCCGTTCTCCGCGGGCGGTAACTGGCTCACGGTCCTCATCGTGCTGGCCCTCATCGTCGTCGGGATCGAAGCGATCCGCAGAACATCACTCGCCGAGGCAGCAACACGCGTCGAAGACCAGGCGAACGCTCGAGAGGCCGACGCCGACATGTTCACCGCGGGTGAGCAACCGTGAGGCAATTCGTCCAAACACGGGCAAACGCACGGGACCTATCAGCCCCACCACGATGATTCGAGCCCGAGCCCGAGCCCGAGCCCGAGCCAGGCCCAGAATCCAGTTCCAGGTGGGGACCTGACGCCGGCTCCGCCGGCCGATAGAGGCAAGATGCCCGCCCCGCACTCGGCGGGGTCGCCCCTGCGACAACGAGCGCGCGACGCCCAGATCTCCGAGCAACGCAGCTCCGACCACCGAAGCACGCAGAACGGGACATGGGTAGGGCCCGGTGGCGGTCTTACAAACAAACACGATCGCCGTGTGGGCTGCCGTGTGAAAGGTGACGTTGGACTCTGTGGCTGTGGCACGACGCCGAGCAGGATGAAGTCGATGACATTCCGGTCGGGTTTGTCAGGAGTTCCGGCCGGGGTGTCAGAACCCGGAGGGAGGCCGGCAGATGTCGGATGTATCGCGGTTCCACACGCCGTCGAGCCAGGCGGCATCGATCCGCCGAACGGAGTCGTCCCGATCCGCTCAGGATCAAGATCTCCAGATGCTGCGATGGGGCGGTATCGCCGGTCTGGCCGGCGTGATCTGCATGCTCGGTGCATTCGTCGTCGTGGGTGCCTGGGGGCTCCCCGATGCGTCCGACGTTGAGACGCTGCGGGATTTCGCCGATATCAAGTCAGGTCGTATCGCCGAGCACTTCTTGTATCTCGCAGCGCTGATGCTCTTCGCCCTGCACGTCTTCGTGCTGCATCGGGGGCTCAGAACGTCCCATTCGGCCGCTGCCCTCTTCGGCACGGTCATGGCTGCGTTCGGGCTCGTGATCATGGCGGCCAGCTCGATGCTGCACCTGTCGACGTCGCCGTTGGCGGATCTGTACGCCGCGCCGGAGGCATCCCCCGCGGACCGGCAGATGATCGAGTACTCCTGGCATGGTGCTCAGAGCGTGTTCGACACGATGCTCGTCACGGGCGTGTTGCTCGTGCCGATCGGGATCATTCTGTTCGGTGTCGCGATGCGGAGCGCGCCTGCGTTCGGTGGCCGCCTGACGGTGCTCACTTTCGGGCTCGGCGTCGCGGGGATTGTCGGCGCCGCAATCGCGGTCGTCGTTCCCGGATCAGCGTTTGCTGCCATCGGCGTGCTCGCCATCGTGGCGTTTCATATCGGAACGGGTTGGCAGTTGCTGGCGCTGGGGAAGATCGAGGGCCTGGATCTCGCCGACACCGATCGCAGCGATCCTGCGCACCGACAGCCGTCTGCTTCGGAGCAGTCAGGATGACCACGAGAAGCACCGAACGAATCGCCGGGGCATTCTTCATCGCGGCGACGGGTGCGCTCAGGAACCACCGGGTCGCGATCTCCGAGTGCGCAGGACCCGAGGCTGCCCCGGTTGCAGAGGAGGCGATCATCGCCACGTCGGCTCACGATCGAGGTGTGTGAGGGGTCGGCGATGGCGATCGTGTGGGGCGTTGTCGTCACGGTGTTGTCGTCGCTGTGCTGGGGAGGCCAGCTGCTGTCGTTCTTCGCGCCCGAGGTTGCTGCTCGGTGGGGGCTGACCGAGGTCGAAGCCGAGGTCGAGCCGGCGTTCTGGGCTGATGTCCGGGGCGAAGCACTCTGGGACGTCGTCACGTTGTGGGTGATGGTGGTCGCCGGTGTGCTGCTCGCCACCGGTCGCGAGGCGTGGGCGTACTTCGGTCTGGTGGGTGGTGGGGTGTACCTGTACTTCGCCGGCCGGGGCATCATCGTGCGGCTCGCGTTGCGAGGTCGCGGACTACGGATCGGCAGCGTCGGAGGCGTCCGGGCCGGCCTCGTCGCACTGGCGGTGTGGGGTGCGATGGCTGCCGTCAGCATCGCTGCGGCAATCATGGCCCTCGCCGGGAAGTGAAGTGCAAGCCATGCGACCGTCGAGGAGGATCCGCTCCCCGGAGCCCACCCGAGGGTCGCGGTGACGGGATGTCAGCCGTCGACCCTCGGTCCGAAGGCTCTTTCGGCGACGCCGGCGGGCCGGCGGTTGCCGACTCGCCGGCATTCCTGTCGGCGATCCGCCAGCTCAGGCCTTGGGACGGACCGTGACGGTCGTCGGGTTGGTGAGGATGTCGAACACGGCAGAGCGCTTGGTGGATGCGGCGATCAGTGCATCGAGCGACTCGCGTGGCGCGTCGCCTTCGACGTCGATCTCGACCTCGATGTTCTGGAAGCCGTTGCGGACGTCCGGGTCGATGCCGAGGATGCCACGCACATCCATCGCTCCGCGCACGACCGTGTCGATCTTCGTCAGCTTGATCTGCCGGTTCGCTGCGGTCGTGGCCACTCCCGCTGCAACGCACGATGCGAGCCCGTGGAGTACGAACTCGTGCGGGGTCGGGCCGTGACCGTGCCCGAGCGTGGGGTGGTCGGCCGTGGCGGTGAACTCCTCGGCGTGGAGTTGATCACTGCCGGCGCCGTACCACTCATGGAACGTCGATTGCGTTGCGGTGCCCTCGACCCAGGTGTTCGTGGCCGTGAACCGGAACTGCGCGAGGTCGGCGTTGTCGGTCAGCTTCGCGATGGTGCCGCGCAGCTTCTCGACGGGCACGCCGTTGAACTCGGTGGGGATGGTGGTGGTGCTCATGGTGGATAGCTCTCTTCTGTGCTGGTTGGTGTTGAGATCAGATGCGGCTGGTGGCCGTCGCGTGGAGGTGTTGTGCCAGATGGGCGGACAGATCGTCGGCGTCGGGGCCGACACCATCGATGAAGCTCGACTTCCGCCGGCGGGTGAATGGCAGCCCGAGCACGTACATGCCAGGAGCGTCCATCACGCCGCCGTCGTGACGGATCGCGCCCTTGCGGTCGAGCAGGTTCGGCTCCAGCCATGGGTAGTCCGGTCGGAAGCCCGTGGCCCAGATAACCGTGTCGATCCCCCTGAGATCGGCGGTGGTGACCGCTTCAGGAACCGCGGTGGGTGCCGGCCGGTCGGGCGCTTCGAGCTCGACGTCGAGGCCGTGGGCGGCGGCGTACTCGTCGATGCTCGCCAAGAGGCGGCCGAGCTTGAGATCGGCGGATGAGCACTGGTTGGCGAACGAGCCGGAGAACTGCGCGGTCGTACCGGAGACACCGGCGAGTCGGCCGACGAGCTGTACGCCGGCGGCGTGCAACGCATTGAGGTCGAGTGTCCGCCGGTCCGGCGAGCCGACGAGCTGGAGCGACGGCAGCCGCCGGGCCCGGTTGATGTCCTCCATCTCGTCGTGGCGCTCGTCGAGCAACCCGATCGTGTCCATCCACCAGTGGATGTCCATGCCGCGGTAGGTGCGGGGGAGTCGGACGTGATCACCGACGGCGAGTGTGACGTCGCGGCCGCTGCGCTGGAGCTCGTCGGCCAGCTGTGCGCCGGAGGCGGAGGCTCCGACGACGAGCACGCGCCCGCTGCTCAGCTGATCCGGGTTGCGGTAACGGATCGGCGCGACCTGGTGGATGTGAGCAGGGAGTTCCGCTGCGAGAGCAGGGATGCGTGGGGTGCTGCAGGCACCGGTGGCGACGACGACTGCCCGGGACTCGATCGTGCCCCGGTTGGTGGCGACGCGGTACCCGTTGTCGACCGAGCTCACGGACTCGACGGTGGTGTGGGTCATGACGGGGGCGTCGAACGAGTCGTGGTAGGAGCCCAGGAAGTTGATGACCTCGGCGGAGGTCATGTAGCCGTCCGGGTCAGGGCCCTGGTACTGATGGCCGGGAAGCCGGCTCATCCAGTTCGGGGTGAGCAGGCGGAGCGAGTCCCAGCGTTCCGTACGCCACGAGTTGGCGACCTCGCCGCGCTCGAGGACCACATGGTCGATCGAACGATCGGTGAGACAGCGGCTCATCGCGAGACCGGCCTGGCCGGCTCCGATGATGGTGACGGTGGTTGTCACCGCGGTGGGTGTGGTGTGCATGGGACTCGCTCCTGGTGTTCGTGTTGGGGATTCGTGACGAATCAGACGACTTCGACCGTGACGTTCGTCGGGTTCGTGACGATGTCGTAGACGGCCGACCGCTTCTGGCTCTGGGCCACCACGGCCTCGATCTCTTCCCGGGTGGCGTCGGCATCGATCTCGTAGCGGACCTTGATGCCACGGAAGCCGTTGCGGACGTCGGCATCGATGCCGAGGATCCCCTGCAGGTCCATGTCGGCCTCGATGGTGGCCTTCACCGACTTCAGCTGGATGCCTCGGTGTTGAGCGACCGATGCGACGCCTGCACTGAGGCAGCCGGCCAGGCCGACGAGTACCATCTCGGGCGGGGTCACGCCGTTGTCCTCGGAAGCGAAGATCTGTGGGTGGTCGGTATCGAGCACGTACGGCTGCTTGTGGCTCTGCTCTTCGCCGACGCCGAAGAACTTCTCGACCGTGGTGCGGCTGTGGGTGCCGTTGACCCACTCGTTGTTCGCACGCCAGGTGAATGCGGCAGCGGCCGGCATGCCGGTCATGGCTTCGCGGGCGCCCAGGAGGGCTTCCACGTTGACACCGTTGTCGATGGGGTTCTCGGTGATGGTCATGGGTGGTACTCCTTGATCGGTGAGCCCCGTTCGGAGCTCGTCGTTATTGACGAGTTCCACTTTCGACGAATGGTCGTCGGGACGCTTGGAGACAGGGTGGAGATGTTCTGAAGACGATCTGCAGGAGTTGTTCGCCCCACCTTCAGAACATGAACTGCCTGCTCAGTGGCAGTGCACGGACTCCCAACCCATCGAGTAGCGCCCCGTGACAGCGGCCCGTTTCGCAGGTGGCTTTGGTTGCGACTACCGAGGCCGACGTCGGATGCCGGCGCCCAGCCTTTCGGCCCTGTCGTCCCGGTTGTCGTGTCGTATGGTCGGATCGGAACCGTTCCGAAGGAGTCAGAGTTGCCATGAGACCTCAGCGAGCTGCGAAGTGATCGCGGCAGAAGGCCAAGTACTCCATCCATCAGGAGGGACAGAGTCGATGCAACTCGAATCTGCAGGTCGAACCGGGGGGCCCACGCCGGCACCGGTACGACCACGATGTCTATGCCTCGATGAGGGGGCGCAGCTGTGATCTGGGCGCTGCTGGCAATCCTCGGGGTTCCGATCTGGCTGATCGTCGGAATCCTCATCGGTATCCTGCTGACTCGCCGATCGTTCAAACAACAGCCGGGCGTGTTCGCCGCCTCCGTGCGGAATGAGAACGGCGACAAATGGCCGCGACAGCTCACCTACGGCCGCCTCGTCCGTGATGTGCTGGTGCTCAATCGCGGAGCAGCACTGCTTCGTACGGAGATCCACGCCGTCGATGCTGTTGACCAACTCGACATCGGCGGCGGGCCGAAGAAGCCGACCCCAGCTGTTGGTCGTCTGGTCACCCTCGATGACGGATCACGGCTCGAGTTCGCGCTTGCGCCCGCTGATGCCAAACGTCTCGGCGACGTCGTCAGCGATGCGCCGTCGACGCTCTGAAGCACCGCAGCGATAGCACCCCCCGGGGGGCAAGGCACGTCGGCTCACCCGATGCCTGAGTGGGTGGCGTCACCGCTCGAGCCGTTCGATGTCACGCCATGGATCGGCATCAAAGCCGACAGCTCAGGTCAGATCAAGGTGTCATCGGGCCCTGGGCTGCAGAGCCGAGTCAAGCAGGATTGACGGTTCCACCGATCGAGAGGCTCATCGTCGAACTGCCGAGTGCAGACTGCGATCCAGGGTTCTGGGCGACAGCCAGTACTGAGCGTCCGCTGTAGTAGATCCGTTCAGCGATCGGTCGGTTGGCCACGCCGACGAAGGGCATGATCACCAGATCGCCCGGATCGGTGTGGGCATCGACCCAACCGACGATGTTGGAGCCGTTCCGGTACTCGGTGTCCTCGGGGAGGCCGATGCCGTACGCCGCCAACTGCTCGCTGGTTGCCGGGCCGACGACGAGGGGACGATCCTTCCCCGCGAGCAGACGACCGATCTCAGCGCCCATCGACAACGACGGCACGCCGCCGGGTGTGACGTTGTGGGCGACGAGAGCAACACGGCGGCGCGCCACGACTTCGTCGTGGAGGGCCGCGATCAGGACCGGCACCGAGGTGGCTGAGATGATCTCGCTGTAGCTGGCTCCGAGCACATGGCTGCGGAGATCAGTCGGCCCGGGCCACGTCAGGAGCAGCAACGACGAATCGTCTTCGATCGCGGTGCGGTTGATGCCCGAGGCAACCGAGCGATCCGCGCGGAGCTGCGTTTCGACATCCTGGCCCACCCGCCTCAGAACGCGATCGGCGCGGATCTGTTCGGCACGACCCCACTCGATCTCATCTCGATCCGTCGACGGCACCACGACGATGGGCTGGAGGATGCCGCCGACGGGATCCACGAGTCGGCTGCCGAGCACAATGACCCGTTCGAGCTCCTCGTCGGGGATGTTCCCTATCGGAAGGAGAACAGCCTCGCCGGGGCGGCGTCGTTCAGAGGTCGGCACTGTGATCCTGGGCGCATACCTGACCGTGCCGGTCGATGTGATCAGCAAACTCACGGCGACGACGACCATGACGGCATTGACGACGTCATCGCCGTACAACCCAGCCTCGAGACCGATGATGGTTGCCGCGAGCGTTGCGGCGGCCTGGGCAATCGACATCGAGAACATGAGGCCGATCTCGGCGACGTCGAGACCGAACAGGCGGCCGGACAACCACGCGGCCGCCGCCTTGCCCACGATCAGCGCGCCGACGAATCCGACCGCCAACCGAAGTGTCTCGACAGTGAACATCACCTCGGGGTCGAACAGGATGCCGACTGACACGAGGAAGGTCGGGATGAAGATGGCGTTCCCGATGAAGTCGGTCACTGCCATCAAGGGGCTTGCGTTCGGAACGAGGCGGTTCAACCCGACCCCCACGAAGAAGGCGCCGATCAACGCCTCGATCCCGAGCAACTCGGCGACGATCGCCGAGGAAGTGAGACCGATGAGCACGATCAGATACCGCAGGGTTCGTTCCTGCCCCATCCCCATGAAGAACATCCGCGCCAGGAAGGGATAGACGAAGAAGCACCAGATGGCCAACCCGACCATGCCCAGTGCGATGCTCACAACCAGCTCGACACCACCCGAGTCACCGGTCTCAGCGCCGATGATCACCGCCAGGATGACCAAGGAGATCGTGTCGGTGATCGAACTCGCGCCGACGATGGCCGCCACTGCCCGGTTCTTGGTCAGCCCGTACTGGTTGACGGTCGGATAGGTGATCAGCGTGAACGACGCCCAGAACGAACCGATCAACACCGCCGCCCTCGTGTCGATGTCGAGCAGCAACGCTGTCGCTGTGCCCAGCACCAGTGGAATGAACGCAGTCAGCAAGCCGAACGCCGCCGAGATCTTCCGATACCGCACGAACGAGTCGATATCGAGCTGCAGGCCGGCGAGGAAGATGAGGTACAGCACACCGAGGCTGCCCACCGAGTCGAGCCTGTCGAAACGTGGAAGAACGTCGAGCATGTTGGGGCCGATCAGAGCCCCACCGAGCAGCAAGCCCATCAAGCCGGGCAGTCGGAGCCGCTCGGCAATGAGCGGACCGAAGACGACGATCATTGCAACAACGGTGAATCCGAAGGTGGATCCCTCCTGAATCTGTTCCCAAGACATGCCTTACTCTTCCATTTCCAGTGGTCGAGATCAGCGTTCGCGTAGGAACCCGCTCACGGCGTGGGATGGAGCCAGCCGACGTTCACGATGGGCGTCTACGGCACGGACTACATGCGGTGCGCGATCACGCCAAGATCGGCCTCGGCGCCAACCTCGTGGAGGGTGCGATCAACGCGGTCCTGTTCCACGGCGCGGCAGGGAACACACCTGTTGGCGAGACCGACTACGTCCTCCACTTCGACGACGGTCCGCCATCCGTGGGTCAGGTCGTCGTGCGCCAGGCGTCGCGCACTCTGACTTTGGCGCCGAGGCGTAGGACCGCCCCGCGATAGACGCGGGCAGCCGCCCGAATCACCAGGTACGAGAAGATGACGACGAGCACCACGGCGAGGCCGAGTTGCCAGGGAGGCACCGAGCCGACGGCAGCGCGGGTGGGCATCACCATCGGTGCCCAGAGGGGCACGAGCGAGGCGATCTCGACAGCCAGCGAGTCGGGTTGCTCCTGGGCGACCTGTGCGAGGAAGAAGCCGGGCAACATGATGATGACGGGAAGGATCAATGTGCTCTGGAGGTCTTCTTGGCGTGAGACGGTGGCGCCGAGTGCGGCGTAGATGACGGCATACATCGTGTATCCGAGCAGGAACCACAGGACGACGCTGACGAAGATCTCGCCGCCGAGGCGCGTCACCGAGACGTCGGCCACATCGCTCAGGCTGAGGGCAAGCCATGCCGAACCGCCCAGGACGACCAGCTGCACGAGTCCGAGCGCCCCGACGCCGACGACCTTGCCGATCAGCAGTTGGGCTGGTTCGACTCGTGACAGGACGACTTCGACGACTCGGTTCTGCTTCTCCTCCATCACGCCGAGTGCCACGAACTGCCCGAAGACCAGGATCGACATGTACAAGAGGAAGACGCCGATGAGGGCGCCGACCCGCCGCGATTCAGCTTCTGGGTCCGGTGGCGAGAGGATGGTCGGCTCGAGCGCAGGCTGTGTGAGTACTGCGGCGAGCTCCGTTTCGGAGAGGCCCAACTGCTGGGCGGCGTCACCGAATCGCACTGATGCCCCGGCACCCACGATCACTGACCGGACGACCGCCGATTCCTCATGGAGCCACACGATCGTCGAGCCGGTATACACCGCGTCCACGGCGCCGCCGCGCAGACCGTCCGTCGCTGCGTCCATCGTCGGGTAATCGACGATTTCGATCGGCACATCGATCGCTGCGCTCTGTTGTCGCATCGCCTCCTCACTGCCGGCGGGGACCGCTGACGTGAGACCCACGCGGATGGGCTCGTCGTTGGTGGAGATCGCTGTGAGGAGGGGGACGAGGGCGAGGATCAGACCAGCGGTCAACAGGGCCATGACCTGGAACCCGCGACTCTTGGCCCGCTGAACGAACTCGCGTCGGGTGAGTTCCCAGGTCTGACGGAGAGGACTCATGGCGCGACCGCTTCTCGGAACAGGTCCGACAGACTCGGGAGACCGAAGGAGAACCGATCGACGCGCCCGGCATCCTGAGCTTCGGCAAGCAGTCGCGTGAGGTCGACGTCACGGTCGACCACGCACCGTCCACCGTCACCGGCGGCACTGACGTCGCGCCACTCGGTCGGCGCCCACGGCTTGCCATCCACCATGATGTCGAGGCGTCGCGATCGCGACCGTGCCCGCAGGCCCCCGAGGTCGCCGGTGAGCACGATCTTGCCGCGGTCGATGATCGCGACGTCCTGACACAGGTCTTGCACCAAGTCGAGCTGGTGGCTGGAGAACACGACCGCTACGCCTCGGTCGGCGACCTCCCGGAGCACGAGCGCCAACGCGTCGATCCCGAGCTGATCGAGACCAGCGAATGGTTCGTCCAGCACGAGCAGATCGGGGTCGTGCACGAGCGCGACCGCGAGTTGCAGACGCTGTTGGTTGCCGTGTGACAGCTCTTCGACCTTGGCGCGGCCCCGCGCTGCAAGGCCGAAACGTCCGAGCCAATGGTCAGCCGCGATCTCGGCGTCGCGGCTGCCGGCGCCGCTCAGGCGAGCGAAGTGGGTGAGCTCTTCGCGCACCTGCATCTTCGGGTACAAGCCACGCTCCTCGGGCATGTACCCGAACCGGGCCCGATCGTCGAAGGCGACCGGCCGGCCTTCCCACTCGATCGATCCCGCATCGGGTTCGGTAATTCCGAAGATGCACCGCATGGCCGTCGTCTTGCCGGCGCCGTTCGGGCCCAGAAACCCCAGGATGTGACCTCGTTCCACCTCGAAGGTGGCGCCGTCGAGGGCGGTCACGTGGTCATACCGCTTCGAAACGTCGTGCAGCGCCAGCACAGAAGTGCTCCTCCGGCACCATGCTGTCACCGTTCGCCGACGGTGAGAAGAGACCTTCGGCCCATCCCCAAGCCGGTTCTCGTCGAGACCCGTTCGGTCGGCCCGCTTTCGGGGGGCGATGCGGTCTGCACGTCGGGCACAGGAACCGAGCAGTCGACACGGTCGATCGCGTCGACATGATCGGACGGCAGCGCCGATCTACGATCGGTGGGTGAACGAAGCTGGGCACCCTCGACTGATCGCTGTGTTGGGCGTCGGCGTGATCGACGACCCTGACCGGGCGATCCTCTGCGCGGACGATCTCGGGCTGACCCGCGGTGATGGTTGTTTCGACGCCACCCGGATCGTCACCGACCGGGAGGGGAACTCGCGTGTCGACCACTTGTCCGCTCACTTGACACGATTCCTGCGCTCGGCGGAGGGTCTCGAGCTGCCGTGTGACCTCGATGCGTGGCGGGCTCTCATCGCCGAGGCCGTTGCGGCGTGGACACGCCCCGGCCAAGCCGTCCTGCGGGTGATGCTGACGCGTGGTCGCGAATCGGCGCCGCTGCAACCGGTGACGGGAGTCCTGACGATCACGCCGCTCGACGCGGCGGCTCTGAACGGGCGGGCCGGTATCTCGGTGATCACGTTGTCGCGCGGCCACGCCGCCGATGCGATCACCGACGTGCCGTGGCTGCTGGGTGGGATCAAATCCCTGTCCTATGCGATCAACGTTGCCGCGGGGCGTGAGGCCAACCGGCGCGGCGCCGACGATGTGGTGTTCGTGTCGACCGACGGGTACGCCCTGGAGGCACCTCGCTCGGCCCTGGTGTGGCGGATCGGTGACCGGATCGCCACTACCCGTCTGGGCGGCACCGGAATTCTGGCCTCGGTCACCCAGGCGGCTGCCTTCGCCGGGGCGACCGCCGAGCGCGTGCGCGCGTCATACGAACTCATCACGATCGATGATCTCCATCGCTCCGACGGTGCATGGCTGCTTTCCTCCGGTCGGCTCGTGGCACCAATTCTGCAGCTCGACGGCGCACCATTGGCCCACGACACCGCCTGGACCGACCGCCTCCTCGGATGGGTGGATCCGCCCGCAGGCTGACGGTCGACCGAGCTGCGTGCGTGCGCTGAGGGTCGGACGACGGATGCTTCAGAAAGACGACGACGGCACGGGTGAACCGGCTCAACCGGCTCGGTCTCTGCGGCGGGGCCTGGCCGGTCGATGCGGTCGCTGCAATCGGGCTGCGCCTCAGCGAGCCTCGTGGTCTGCCCGACTCATCACGAGGAACTCGCCGATCTTGAGGAAGCCGGGAGGCCGTTTGGTGCCGGCCGGCATCCGAGCGAATGCCTCCTCGGCGCCGATGATCCGGGGCTCGACGAGATCGACGGTATCGCCGTCGACCTCGAGCTTCGCGGTGCCGGCGGCCATGACGTTGCGAACCCAGTCGGACTGGGATCCGTAGACCAGCACGAACACGAACCCGTCGTCGACTTCGTGCGCTTCGAGCGGCGTGCGATACGACCGACCCGATGAACGCCCAACGTGGTGGATCACCTGCCACTTCCCGTTGCGTAGCGCTCGCGGGTTGAAGACCCGCTTGTTGATCTGCCCCCACCACAGCGGCATCGGCATCACGCGACCTCCTGGTTCCTACTGCTCCAGGATAGTGGCCATCCAGGACCACGGCCGACGGCACCGAAAACCTGCAACGGCGTGGACCCGATCGCCGTGTTGAGGCGATCGGCCCTGGCGCGAGCAGCTGCAGGCGCCGGACAATTCGGTCATGAAACGACTTCAACGGTTCATGATGAGGGCTCCGATCGCGCTGTACCGACTGCACCTCGGGAGCTTGCTCGGTGGACGGTTTCTCCTGCTCGAACACGTGGGTCGCAGCACCGGGCTCACGCGCCGAACGGTGCTCGAAGTGGTCGAGACCATGGACGATTCACCCGTGATCGTGAGCGGATTCGGCGTCTCCTCGCAATGGTTCAAGAACGTCTCGGAGAACCCCGACGTGTGGGTGACCCGAGGGAGGAGTCGGGCTCGCGCCACCGCCGTTCGACTCGACCCCGAACAGGCCCGAACGGTGTTCGACCGTTATCGCGTCCGGCACCCCAGGGCCGCCAAGGCGATCGGCAAGCGGATCGGCGTCTCACTCGTCGACGACATCGACTCGGCGGCGCGCATGCTCCCTCTGTTTCATCTGGTTCCCGCCACGGGTGCGCCGCTCCATGTTGCTTGACAGCGGCTACGGGCGGGCGTACGACGAGTGATGAGCGCATCCGCGTGGGCGCACGATCGTCGACGCGGGACCGGAGCGACAGGGGGCGTCATGGCGAAACAGGTGATCGGACACGATCTCGTCAAAGTGTTCGGCGATCGATTCGACAAGTGGAGCGGAAAGACCGAGCAGGACAAGGTCGTACAGATCCTCTACTGGGGTGACGAGGTCGAGGTCCCGACGGTGTCGGAGATCACCGACCCGGCGGCCGACCGGGTCAACGTCAGGATCTACGACTACGGGTTCGGAAGGTTCGAAGACGGCTACATCAAGAAGCGGAAGCAGGGTGGTGTGTTCCTGCCGCTCGCGGTGCGCGACGGGCCCGACAAGTACCTTTTGGAGGCCACCTTCGTCGACGTGCAACAAGGCGACGCGACGATCATCCGCACCCCGGATCGAAAACTGATCGTCGTCGACGGCGGCGAAGAGGTCTTTCTCGCGAGACTGCTGGCATCGACGTTCCCCGGAACGAGCGCCGCCGACCCGCTCGACATCGACGCGCTCGTGGTCACCCATGGCGACGCCGACCATTTCAGCGGTCTCGTCAAGCTGGCCGAGGCCGCCACTCATTCGACACCCCGCAAGCAGATCCACGTCGCGGTCGAGCGGTACTTTCACAACGGGCTCGTGAAGCTGCCGTCGTCGAAGATCGTGAACGGGTCGCGCAAGACTCGTCCGGCCGGCGAGATGTTCGGTGCCAGCAAGAAGGTGGGCACCACCCTCTTCGCCACCGACTTGTGGGACGACCCGCGTCATGCGCCCGAGATGAACGAACCCTTCGCCGAGTGGGCAGCAGCCCTACCCAAGATCCTGTCACCGAATGCCACGGTGAAGCGGCTCGGCTCCGGTGATCACGACCAGTTCGACGCCTTCCGCCCAGCTGTCGACATCGAGGTGCTCGGGCCGGTCGCCGACGTAGTCGACAACGAACCGGCCCTGCGGTTCTTCAACTCGAGCGCCAGCCACACCATCAATGGGCATTCGGTGGTGCTGCGGCTCTGCTACCAGAACGTGCACTTCCTGATGGGTGGTGATCTCAACACCCACGCCGAGCAACACCTCCGCCGGCACCTCGATCAAGCGACCGACCTCAGCTTGCGAGCCGAGGTGCTCAAGGTTCCACACCACGGTTCCCACGAGTTCGAGCAGGAGTTCCTGAACGCTGTGAACCCCGTGGTGTCGATCGTTTCGAGCGGCGACGAGACCCCGAGCAAGGACTACGTACACCCCCGGGCCAACCTGATGGCGGCCCTCGGGCGCGCCTCGCGAGGCCCGGAACCGCTGGTGTTCGTCACCGAGCTCGCCGCGTTCTTCGCCTACCGCGACGGGATCTTGCCCGAGCAACACCGGACCACCAACGGAACTCTGGAGCACAAACCGAGGGGGCAACGTCAGCCGTACTTCTTTGCCCACGAGCGGCTGGTGTTCGGTGCCGTGCGAGTCCGCACAGACGGCACGCGGGTGTTGGTGGTGACGGAGTCGGCCAACTCCAACGTGAAGGAGGCCTACGCCTTCCTGGTCGACAGCGGTGGCAATGTCACCAAGGACCCGCTGCGCTGAGCCCTGCGCCCGACGATGGGCGGAGTCTCACCTGGAGGAGTGCGCGAACGAGGCCCTCGCCTGGAGGGCCTCATTGCGGTGGGGGACGGACTCAGCCGACGAATTGGTCGTGACGCACCTCGTCGTCGAGCTGGGCGGCGGTGCTGGGCGCCGGCGGCGGCAGCGGTGTGCTCGACCCCGGCTGATCGCTCGACGGTGAGCGGCGGCCGCGACCGCCGACCACGATCAGTGCGATGGCGGCTGCAGTGACGATGCCGCCGATCACGAGCAGTGCGATCGCGATCGGGGTCACGGCGCCCGACCGGGCACCGATCTCGACGTCGGCTGCCACCAGCGGTGAGCCATCGGTGTTCATGACGACCACCGACCAGCGGCCACCGCGCGCGTTCCACGTGAGCTCTTGCTCGCCCGGCCCCGAAGCGCTCGCTGTCCAGAACGGCTGATCGAGTGGTGAGCCGACCCGGCGGGTCCCGTCAACCTCGCGGTAGAGCGGGGTGTGGTTGTCGACCTCGATCACCAGTGTGTGGTCGGCTGCCTCGAGATA
This sequence comes from uncultured Acidimicrobiaceae bacterium, assembly GCA_963701575.1. Lineage (GTDB taxonomy): Bacteria > Actinomycetota > Acidimicrobiia > Acidimicrobiales > Ilumatobacteraceae > Ilumatobacter. The sequence goes on along the minus strand of CAVPAQ010000022.1, from coordinate 95,068 downwards.
CCGCTCGACGTCGGCGGTGCGAGCGATCCCGACGAATACGTCATCGGTCGTGTTGGCCCCGTCGACCCGAAGCCGAAGGTCGAGATCGAGCCAATCGAGCACCCACGGTGAGGCGTCGCCCTCGACGTCGCCGAGCCACATGTCCGTCGTCGCGATCGCGACGCCGTCACTCTCGATCCGATCGAGGGTGAAGTGGAAGTAGCCGTCGTCGTCGGTCGCGACCGCCTGTGCCAGCGCGATGGCGCCACCGCCCATGACCAGTCCGAGCCCGGGGACGATCATGAGGCATCCGATCACGATCGCAATGATGTGCCCGGCAGATCGCCGAGGCTGCAAGGGAGGTGTGGGGTAGTCGGGCATCGCCGGCGATGGCGCCTGTGGCCCTGATGCGGAGTTCAGAGAGTTCGTCATACCTCTATCGTCCTCCTTTCCGTGCGGCCTGTCAGGCCCGCGGACCCCAGTCGCACTGGTGGGGTTACCCCCACCTTGTGCGTGCTTCGCAGCGGTCTACGGCAGCTGATGGACCGTGCGGCCGGCGACGACGGTCCGCACGACACGGGTCTCCAAGAGGTCGATCGGCTCGCCGCGCAGAGGGTCGCGGTCGAGCACCACGAAGTCGGCCGCCAGCCCCTCACGGAGCATCCCGCGTCGCCTCTCCTCGAAACAGGCCCATGCCGAATCACGGGTGGCGTACCCGATCGCATCGGCGAGCGGCAATGCGAAGTCGGGTCGCAACGGTGCGGCGTCGGGAACGTACGGCGAACGCCGCGTGGCGGCGATGTACATGTTCGGCAGCGGCTGGTGGGCCGCCGTCGGCGTGTCGGTGCCGAAAGCGAGCGTCGTGCCATGGTGCAGATACTCGGGCCAGGCGAAACCGCGCTGTGCGCGCTCGTCGCCGAGCAGTTCGGCCCAGTTGCCGAGATATGCCGGATCGGCGTGCACCGGTTGCATCGAGGCGGTCACGCCCAAGGGCGCAAGCCGGGCGACGTCGGCGGCGGCGACGTATTCGAGGTGTTCGATGCGGTGGCGACGCGTCGCTGTGTCGCCTCGCTCGGATCGGCGTTCGGCGGCCACCTCCAACACATCGAGCGAGGTCCGCACGGCGAGATCGCCGATCGCGTGCAGGGCGATCTGCAGCCCGGCGGCATCGGCGGCCAGCACCACGGGCTCGAGCGCCTCCCGGGACCACACCATGTCGCCCGGCTCGCCATTGGTCAGCGGCAGGCACATGCCGGCGGTGCACCCGTCGATGGTGCCGTCGGTGATCAGTTTGATCCCTGCGATGCGAACGGACCCGGTTGCGTGCTGCCGCGCCAGCTCGGCGGCTCGCTCGACCTGGGTCAGCTCATCGGTAGGGTCGCCGCTGCGGTTGACGAGCCAGTGGGCGACGACCGTGAACGGCAGGTCGCCCGCCGACTCGGCCCGCAGCAGCGCGGCGAGGCCGGTGTCGTCGAGACCCATGTCGACGGCCGTCGTCGTGCCGGAGGCCAGATACGCCTGGACGGCTGCGCGCAGGTGCCGGTCGTGGTCGTCCGGCGTGGCCTGGTTCATCGTCGGCCAGGCGAGGTGATAGCCGGCGTTCTCGAGCAGGAAGCCCGTAGCGGTGCCACCGCTGTCGCGTACGATCCGGCCACCGATCGGGTCGGGGGTCGCGTCGGTGATGCCGAGTTCGTCGAGCGCTGCGGTGTTGCACCACACGGAATGGTGGTCGCTCGCGTCGAGGTAGACGGGCCGGTCGGCGATCACGGCATCGAGCATGTGGCGGGTCGGTATGCCCCCGGGCAAGGAGGAGAACCCCCATCCGCCGCCCAGCACACGAGGCGCGTCGGGATGAGCGTCGGCCCATCGCCGTACCTCGTCGGTGATCTCGTCGAGCGAGGTCGCCGCTCGCAAGCCGGCGCGAGTGAGTGCCGCCCCGGTGCCGAGCAGGTGCGCGTGGCCGTCGACGAATCCCGGGATGACCAGGCCCTCGCCGGCGTCGATCGATGCTGCATCGCGGCCGGCCACCCGACGCGCTTCGTCGGTGTCGCCCACGTACGCGATCCTGTCGCCGACGACGGTCATGGCCTCCGCCCACGGGCGATCAGGATCCGCGGTGAAGATCCCGCCGCTGACGACGATCGGCCGAATCGAATCGGTGCTCATGCTCGCGACAGTAGGCCCTGGCGTCGACGGCCATGCTTCCGTCACCGGCTCGGTAGATTCGACCTGTGAGTGGACCCGGGGCCGATGACGATCACGCCGGGCTGCACAGACGGCTGACCGAGACGACCGCCTTCCTGCGAGACATCGCAGGCGATCTCGATCTGCTCAGCGTGCTCAGCCAGCAAGAGCGTGCCGCATTCGTGAATGCGGCCGGCGACGTGTTCAGCCCCGATCCCACCGAACGGCGGCTGCAACTCAAGGCACGCGCTGCCAAGCGCCGGTCGCAGAAGCGCCGGAACGACCAGGACGCCCTCGACGAGACCGGCATCCGAACGTTGCGGTCCAAGCCCGTGTTCACCACCCCCAACCGGTTTCCCCCCGCCGAGCTCGAGCAGGCCGATGTGGCCGAACCCGACTTCCGTGAGACCGCCGATCCGCAGCACTGCTACGTGTGCAAACAGCGGTACACCGACCTGCACCGGTTCTACGACCAGCTGTGCCGGGCGTGCGGCGATTTCAACTTCGACAAACGTGGCGAGCTGGCCGACCTCGACGGCACGGTTGCCCTGCTCACCGGCGGCCGCGTCAAGATCGGCTATCAGGCCGGCATCAAGCTGCTGCGCTGCGGCGCACAGTTGATCGTGGCGACACGGTTCCCGCGCGATGCTGCGGCGCGCTACGCCGCCGAATCCGACTTCGCCGAGTGGGGTGATCGGCTGGAGGTGTTCGGCCTCGACCTGCGCCATACGCCCAGCGTCGAGGCATTCTGCTCACACATCCTGCGTACGCGTAACCGCCTCGACTTCATCGTCAACAACGCTTGCCAGACCGTGCGCCGCCCGCCCGGCTTCTACGAGCACATGATGCACGCCGAAACGTCGATGCTCCACGAGCTGCCGGCGTCGATTCTCGGGCTGGTGGGGGAGTACGAAGGGCTGCGCGGTTACCACATGCTCTCCGCCGATGCAGTCGATGCAGTCGACGCAATCGGCTCGGCGGGTGCGGACCGCTCGGCGATAGGTGACGAGGCAACCGATGCCCCGGGGCTCACCCGATCGGCCGAGCTGTCACAGATCCCGTTGCTGCCCGAAGATGTCGTCGGCGCCGGCGAGCTGTTCCCTGCCGGCCGGCTCGACCAGGACCTGCAACAGGTCGACCTGCGCGACCGCAACTCGTGGCGGTTGCTGCTGCACGAGGTGTCGTCGGTCGAGCTGCTCGAGACGCAGCTCGTCAATGCCGTCGCACCGTTCGTCATCAATGCCCGCCTTCGGCCACTGATGGACCGCACGCCGGGCCCTCACAAGCACATCGTCAACGTCTCCGCCGTCGAGGGCCAGTTCTACCGCCGCTTCAAGACCACTCGCCATCCGCACACCAACATGGCGAAGGCGGCGCTCAACATGATGACCCGCACGTCGGCGACCGACTACCACCACACCGGCATCCACATGAACAGTGTCGACACCGGCTGGGTCAGCGACGAGGACCCGGTCGCGATCGCCGACCAGAAGCGCGAGGAACACCAGTTCCACCCGCCGCTCGACATCGTCGACGGGGCGGCGCGGATCGTCGACCCGATCATCGACGGCGTCAACACCGGCACCCACGTGTGGGGTTGCTTCCTCAAGGACTACCGGCCCACCGATTGGTGAGCGCCGGTCCTGGATCGCGCCTGGCTCTGCGAGTGTCGAACCGCTGTGCCGTGTCGTGCAATCGTGCCTGGTAGGCCTTCCACCACGTCGCGTCGCCCGATGCCATGTTGTCGGGGTCGGCGTGGAGGACGACCACATCGGGGCCGGCGCGCTCATCTCGCGCGTGACGACCGGTCAGCACACAACCGGGGGAGCCCGAATCGCCCACAGGTCAGGTGGGACACAACTTCATGTCGAGGTGGCGAAGCACGACCTCCAACTCGAGCTCGTTGCAGGCATCCTCGATACGGTCGATGTCGGTATCGGTGGCCCACAAGAAGCTCATCAGCTCCTCGCCATGCAGATCGTCGAGAGTCGCACGCCGATCATCCTCGTGGTCGACCAGCGCTTCCAAGGCGGCGACGTACGCGTCGTGCAACGGGCGCATGTCGGCCGGTGCGTCGAGACCGGCCACCTCGCCGGCGTGGACCTCGATCAGATCGACGGCGCTTGCCCAGAAGCTGTCGAAGAAGTCTCGCAACAGCTGCTCCTGCTCGGGCGTCAACACGGCCGGTTCTTCGGAGACGACGTCGTCGATGGCGCTCGCCTCCGGCGACTCGAACAGCCCCTCGATGGCGGCGTCGACAGCCGCTCGCGAGTCGCTGATCGCCTCGAAATAGGCCACTTCCTGGCTGGTTGGGGCGTCCCTATCGGGGGCCGGGACACCGGCATTGAGACCGGTCAGCAACTGGTTCTCGAAACGTTGGGCGTCGGCCGATACGGCGACCCGCAGCGTGGTCCCATCATCGTCGGTCCGGGTGCGGCCGGCCTGCTCGCCGTCAGTGACCACGACGGCGTTGCGATCCTCGATAGTCACCAACGTCGGATCGACCGCGACGGCGGCGGCGAGTTCATCCCAGAACGAGAACCCGAGCTCCCAACCCGGTGTCGCGGACAGCAGGTCGTATACGACGGTCGCCGCACGGGTCGTGTGATGGCGGGTCAGTTCAAGGAACCACTGGCGGGTGACCGGCACGTCGTTGGTGGCGTCGAGCGGAACGACCGTGATCGGGATGCCCGAATCGAACACGATCTCGACCGAGGTCGGGTCGATGAAGTAGTTCCATTCGGCTGAACGATTCGGGGCGTTGCCGCTGACGTCGAAGGCGCCGCCCATCGTGACGATTGTCGAGACATCCTCGGCGAAGCTCGTGTGCTGCTGGAGCGCAGCAGCGATGTTGGTGAGGGGACCGACGGCGACGATCGTGACGGAGCCGTCGTGGACTGAGGCGACCTCCGCCAGCAGATCGGGCGCATCCATGACGAGACCCGGCCGCCCGGTCGGCAGATCGACACCGATCAGCGCGTCGGATCGATCGCGCCACTCGGACGGCCACTCGCCCCCGGGTCCGATCGGCGTCGTCTGACCGCACGCCACCGGCACATCGGGCAGCCCCGCCAACTCCAACAATCCGATCGTATTGGCGACCCCCGGCCCACAGTGCGACTCGCCGGTCCCGCTCAGTGTCACCGCCAACAACTCGACATCCGGATGTTGCGTCAGGTAGAGCAGTGCTGTCACGTCCGACAGCGTCGGGCTGTAGTCGAGAATGACCTGATGCCGGCGGGCGTGATCGGTGTCGACATCGGCGTCGGCCGGGCCCGAACCGCCGCAACTACAGGCGACGAGGACTGCCCCGAACGCCACAGTCGATCTCACCACACGCTTGCTTCCCATGACCTGCCTCCCGAACCGGTTCGTTACAACAGACAGACGAACCTGGTGGTGATCCGGGTGACACCGACTGGCGCCGTCGGTCGTGCGTTGCGACGAGGCAGTGGCCCAGGCAGGGCAGTGCGTGTCCTGAGGTCGCGCAACGGCAATGCGTCAGCTGTTGCCAATCAGGCCGACCACCAACGTCGGAAACATCGGCAATACCTGGATGGCGACGATGATGCCCACCACGATCATCCAACGCGGCAGCGGTCTGCCGGTTCGCGTCGAGTTGTCGACGAGCGCGACGAATGGCAGGACGCCGATCGTGAGCGCGTGCAACACCCCGACCAGGAGCAACATCCCACCGAGCCGTTGGGCCGCATCGTGGAGTTGGTCGGCAAGCACGTCTGACGACGACTCGATGCCGAAGCTGAACTGCGTGCTGAGCAGGATGTAGCCCGAAAGCACCAGGAAGTAGGCGACGTCCAACAGCCCGAGCAGTGCCCTCGGAGTGGTGCTGCCGTCCGGCCACAGATCATCGGCGAATCCGCGCCCGAATCGCCTGATCGCCGGGCCGAGAGCGAGCATGATGACGCACAACACGACGAGTTCGAGCACTTCCAAGGTGGGCCGATCGATGTACCTGCCGTGGCGGTTCCTCTCGAGTGCGAGAACGGCGACCACCACGACAGCCGACAACGCTCCGGCCATCGTCGCAAGTGTGGTGATCTGACGCCGGCGATGTTTGCGCTCCTCGTCGATCGAGTGCACGACGCGCGACCACAGATCGGGGCTCGGGTCGAGTTCGTCGACGTGACGGAACGCGGTGCTCAGTCGCTGTTCGATGTTCATCGCAGGGCCTCCACGGCAGTTTCCAGAGCGGCGAGCGCCCGGCGGCAGTGAGTCTTGACCGAACTCTTCGAGATCCCGAGCGTCTCGGCGGTTTCCGACTCGGACAGCTCGAGGTAGTAGCGCAGCGCCAAACAGGCGCGTTGGCGCTCCGGCAGGTTTCGTACCGCGTCGAGCACGATTCGGTCATCGTGGTTGTCGACCGTGAGGTCCTCGAAGCCGCGGTCGGCCTCGGGTTTGGCGATGGTGCTGCGATGACGCAACGACATGAGGCCGCGGCGGTTGTGATCGCGTGCCAGGTTGATCACGATCGATCGTAGGAAGGCGGGGGCCCGATCGGGGTTGCGGATCGTGCCCGCCGATCGGTGGAGCCGGATGAACGCCTCCTGCACCAGATCCTCTGCGGCATTGCGGTCGTCGCAGAAGATGCGGGCGAGCCGAACCAGCGAACGTGCCTCCGTGGCGAAGAGGTCGGCCACGATCCGATCCGGATCGACGTTACGGCCGGTCATGGCGGCGGAGATGATGCCCTCGGAGCTCATACCCCACCTGTCGCGTGGTGACCGCTGCAGGGGGCAGCGACCGCTGGTCGCCGCCCCCTGCCGCTCGCCACCTTGGCCATCACGTCACGAAGATCACGTGAGATCGAGGCAGGCCAGACGGATCTTCGTATCGGCCGGGTTGTGCACGACGATCGACATCGCGTCGTTGCGGGCCCGATCGGCGTGAGTCGCGAACCCGAACCCACCGCCGCGCTGCCCGGTCGAGATCGTCGGCCAGATCTCGTTCACGGCGTCGGCCGGTCCGCCGATCACGTTCTGGTAGTGGGATCCACCTGGTGGATCGAACGAGCACGGCTGGTTGTGGACGTGTGTCGGATACGACAGATTCGGCTCGAGCCCACGGATGTGGACGATCACGGTGGTGAAACCCCCGTGTCGGTCGGAGCGGAACATGACGGCTCCGCCCCGGATGTCGTAGGCGTCGCCTCCCGGCAGTGTCTGGAAGTGGCCGGAGGTTATCTCGACCCGATGATGGCGTCCTCCGGCGTCGACGGGTGTCGAGGTGACCGTCAACCCGACGACTGCCACCAGAGCGGTGATGAATATCTTCATGATGATTCCTTCTTGTTCGGTTGTCCGATGACTCGGACCTCCGGTGACGGACCGGCGCCGTGGCGAGCGATGCGACCGGTAGTTCTGCGGACTTGTCGGGCGTCAGGCAGCGCGTGGACCGCTGACCTCGTCGTCGAGGCGGCGGTTGAGCGTGAACACCCGACCGATGATCGGAAGTGTCAGCACGTTGAGGCCGTGCAGTAGGCCCATCAGCAGAATCATGCCGCCCAGTCGGACGACCGACGTCTGCATCTGTTCGGCGTTGACCTGATCGGCCCAGCCGTCGGCGGGCTCCCACTGGATGACGAACAAGATGTAGGCGCCGAAGATCATGTAGTAGGCGAAGTCCATGAGCACGAGGTAGCTCTTGCCCGTCCGCGGATTGGCCTGGAACACGTCGGCGGCGTAGGCCTTGCCGAAGCGTTTGATCAGTGGCCCGAGGACGGCAACGACACCGATCAGCACACCGACCAAGATCAACTCGAGAATCCACCACTCCATGTCGGTTCCTCCTGCGGGGCTCGATCTGTGACGAACATTCAGACAGACGAACGAGACTCCGGATCGGGTGACACCCGAGGCGGGTATTCCCGGGTGAGCAACTCTACGCGTCAGCGAAGGGGGTCCCGGACGGGACAGAGCCGGTGGCTAGGACTCGGCGAGCAGCCGGTCCATCTCATCGCCGATCGCGACCGCCAGCTGATCGAGGTCGGGGCAGCGGTCGGGGTCGGCGTGGAGGCCGATGGTGAGGTTGTCGACGTAGGAGACGAGCGCCACACCAAGTGCCGTGTTGGGTCCGAGTGGCACGATCGGTACCAGTGACTCGGCCTTGCCGCCCATCAGCCACAACGGAGTTCGCGGACCCGGCACGTTCGTGACCACCAGGTTGACGAACGGTTGGTGGGCGATGAACGATCGCAGCGCAGCGCCGGCGACACCGGGAACGGCTGCGGGCACGTGGTCGACGGCATCGATCAGAGCAGCGATGCCTGCGCCTTCGTGTCGAGCCTTGGCGTGCGTCGTCCGCTCGCGGATGATCTCGAACCGCCGAACCGGGTCCGGTTCGGCGAGCGGGAGCGGGATCAGCATGGCGCCGGCGCGGTTGCCCCAATCGCCGGTGATTCCCGGCACGCGCAGGTTCACCGGGCACATCGCGTGCAGCTCGTCGAGCGGTTCGTGATGCCCCTCGAACCATGCCCGCAGGCCACCCGTCAACACGGCCAGGGCGACATCGTTGGCCTTGCCACCCATCGCCGACTTGATCGTGTCGATGTCCTCGAACCGGAGATCGATCGACATCAGTTGGCGCCGTCGTCCGACTTGTCGATTGAGCGATGTCTCGGGTGCGCGTGCCCCCGGGCCGAGCGAATCGCGCCCGGCGGTCACGACCTGACCGAGCTGGTCGACGATCGCAGCCGGCGTCGAGATCAGGTTGCGGGCCGTCTGTCGAACCATCTCGACCGGGTCGCGCAGGTTCTCCGACCAGGCGTCGGCCAACAGTTGGGCACGGGTGGGTAGGGCCGCGACGGGGCCGCGGAGCGGGATGTCGGGCCCCGGCAACGGTTCGAGGTCGAACACGGTGGCGACGAACTCGACGGAGCTGACACCGTCGAGCATGGCGTGGTGCACCTTCTGGAGCATGCCGACCTTGCCGTCGGCCAGGTGGTCGATGAACCACAGCTCCCACAGTGGGCGACTGCGGTCGAGGCACTCCATGTCGAGTTCACAACACGCCTCGTACAGCTCGGCCACCCCGCCCGGTGCGGCCGCCGACGCGAACTTCACGTGGTGGGCGATGTCGAAATCGGGGTCTTCGACCCAGACCGGGCGCCCTTGCCCGAGCGGCACCTCCGCGAGACGCCGCATGAACCTGGGCGCCCGGGCGAGCCGGGCCGAGACGTGGCGGCGGATGTCCTGCAGCCGCAACTCACCGTGCTCGTCGCGCAACGCGTCGCCTTCGAGCACGAACACACCGCCGATGTGCATCGGTGTCTCCGGTGTCTCGATGCGCAGGAACGACGTGTCGAGCGACGTCAACCGCTCGGGTGCATGGTCGACCTGGACCGGCACGACCGCCTTGGCCGGCGGCCGAGCCTCCGCCTGCTCGAGAACCCGGTCGATGCCGGCCGCGATCGCGGCATTCAGTTCGTCGGCGTCCTCGACGGCGGTCGTGTCGCTCATGATGCCGAAGCACGCCGTCTGCTCGTGGGACATCAGCGCCACGTTGAACGCCGCGCCTGCGGTCGGGGCAAACGGGTACATGCGCTCGACGTACGCGCCCGCCAGGTAGCGGGGCTCGGTCAGACCTGGCACGTTCGTGACGGTCAGATCGACGCCGCGCATCATCTGGCCGACCACTCCCGCCGTGGCCGCGCTCGGCAGGATCTGGATCGCACCCGCCAGCGCATGACTGAAACCGAGCGCCGGCTCTTTCCGCGATCTGCTCGTGATCTCGCGGATCGTCAACATCCGTTCGATCGGATCGTCGATGTTGGCGGGCGCCCGCAACCGCACGGGCGCCCATTGATTGCCACCGCCGTGGTCGCCGCTTCGCCTGATGCTCACAGGCACGAGGACGCGCAACTCCTCCGGGCGTGTGCCGCGCCGTCGGTGGTAATCGGCAGCCCCGTCCAGCACTCCGGCGATGAACAGGTGGTTGATCGTGCAGCCGTGACGGGCGGCCGCGTCGTGCAGTCGGTCCAGGTCTGCCTCGTGGACTGCCAGCCGGCGCCCTGGTCCGCGTTCGGTGAACAACGGCGACAGGGCGGCCCCGCTCGGGGCGAGCAGTCGGACCGCCGATCTACCGCCTGCGACGGTCTGGGTCGCGGTGCGCACCGGGTGCAGGGCAGCGTCGAGTGCTGTCTTGGCGAGCTTGTACTGGACGGAGGCCGACTTCTCGACGACCGTCGTGAGCGAGGGCGCTGAAGGGCCCGACGACACGGCGGCGCGCAGCTCGGGGAGCTGATCGGGTGATCGGCGCTTGGGCCGTCGGGACGCGTCGAGGAACACATCGAGCAGTCCGACCCCGCCGACACCGTCGGTGAACGAGTGGTGGACCTTGATGATCAACGCTGCCTTGCCGTCATCGAGACCCTCGACGTAGGTGCACTCCCACAGCGGCCGCTCGCGGTCGAACGGATCGGTGGCGCACTTCGCGGCCAGGTCGAGAACGGCGTCGAAGGAGACGGGTGGCTCGAGGTCGGCAAAACGCACATGGTCACGAACGTCGACGGTTTCGTCGATCGCCCAGTGTGGCGCACCGACACCCATCGGGGCCTCGACGACACGTTGTCGCATGCGCGGCATCAGGCGTGAGGATTCGTCGATCGAGCGCAGCAATCGCTCGGGTCTGACCGGGCGGTCGAGTTGCAGGATCGAGACCACCGTCGTGCGCAACGACGGGTCTCGCTCGATGTCCCACAGGGTGGCGTCGGTGCCGTTCATCGGCTCCGATGGGATCATCTTCACGTTCATCTTGCCCTCACCAGGTCGTGCGTTCGGGTCGGTGCAGCTCCGACATTTCCAGTGTGTGCTCCCGGCTCACGCGGTTCATGAGGACAAGGTCCCTTCGTGGACGCTGCGCCGGCGGCTGGGGGCCGATCTCGATCTCTGGTCGAGGGTGACGGCGTGAGGCGTGACTGCGAAATCGCCGGTTCACTCGCAGTCCGAGTGACCACCGATTGGTCACTCTTGGTGAACAAATGTGCAAGGAATCGACAAGATCGCAAAGTTTGACCGGGAGATCTCATGTCCGGTACAGGAACTTGCCGATACCCATCTGACCGACTCCCGGCCAACCCACGCCTACCCGCCGCCACTTCGGAAAGCGCTCCCAGGATATGCATCACCCTCCGCCAGCTCTGCCCCGCCCGAGCTCTCGCCGCACGTTGTTGCGCTGCCGCGTCACCCCCCAACGAAATGTGAGTAGTCAATGAGCGGTCGTCAGACCTTCGCACGCGTATTGATCGGTGTCGCACTGGTGACCGCCGAAGTCGTCGTGCTGCCGTTCGCCGGTGACCGCTTCTCGTCGCCCGTGCAGGCCGCCTCGTCGATGACCGTCGTCAAGAGCGCCTCTCCCGCCAGCGGATCCACCGTCCGCAAGGGCGACGCGATCACCTACACCGTCGCTGTCACGAACACCGGCACCGAGCCGTTGACGGCTCTGCAGGTGGCGGACACGTTGCCGGCCGGGGTGACCAATGTGCCGGGGAGTTCGAAGATCTCCGGTGCGCGCACCTTGGTGCAGTACCTGGACCGCTTCGATGCCCAGGCGTACAACAACACCAACGGCGCCACCAACTGGGCGGCGACCCCATGGGTGGAAACGGTTGACGGAGGCTCCCCCACGGGCGGGGACATCGAGATCAAGGACGACAACGACCCGAGCCCGGCACGTGTCAACGTCCTGTACATCAAGGGCGAGGACGGCCGCTCGATCAGCCGCCCGATCAACCTCGCTGGCTGCGCAACCGGAACGCCCACGTTGAGTTTCGAATGGCGACTCAAGGACGACCTCACCGGCGGCAAAGAGGTGTACCTCGACCTCTACAACGGCACCAGCTGGGTCCAACAAGCCGTGTTCGCCGGCTCGAAGACCACCGGCTACGCCATCTACACCCAGACGATCCCGGCACAGTTCCGCGTCGCCGGAGCCCAACTCCGATTCCGCAGCTCCATCACCAACGACAAACTGCTCTACGTCGACAACGTCAAGATCGACCGGTTGTGTGACGTGATCACCCCACTCACCAACGCCGGCACGCCACCCACCCTGGTGGCTACCACGAACGGCTACGGGATCGCTGCCGGGGAAACGGCAACGATCACCTTCCAGGCCACCGTCGACGGGACGAACCAAGTGGTTGCCAACACCGCGACCGTCACGACAGACCAGGTTCCTGCGACCACGAGCAACGCGGTCACGCACAACGTGGAGGTGGCCACGATCACCAAGAGCGCCTCGCCTGCGAGTGGCTCGAACGTCGTCCAGGGCAGCACGATCACGTACACCGTGGCCATCAAGAACACGGGCGCGCTCCCGTTGACGGCGCTGCAGGTCGCCGACACCCTGCCCGCAGGCGTGACGTACGTGCCCGGCAGCTCGAAGATCTCCGGTGCCCGCACGATGGTGCAATACCTGGACCAGTTCAACGCACAGGCCTACAACAACACCAATGGCACCACCAACTGGGCCACGCCCTGGGAGGAGACCCTCGACGGCGGTTCACCGACCGGCGGCGACATCGAGATCAAGTCCGACACGGCCGACGGGAACTCGCGGGTCAACGTCCTCTACGTCAAGGGCAAGGACGGCCGCTCGATCCGCCGCCCGATCAACCTCGCCGGATGCGCCAGCGGAACGCCCACATTGAGCTTCGAATGGCGCCGCAAGGACGACCTCACCGGCGGCAAGGAGGTCTACCTCGACCTGTCCTTCGACGGTGGAGCCAACTGGGCTCAACAAGCCGTGTTCTCGGGCACGGCGACAGCCACCTACACCACCTACACCCAGACCATCCCTGCTGCATTCCGCGTCGCCGGAGCCCAACTCCGATTCCGCAGCTCCATCACGAACGACAAGCTGCTCTACGTCGACAACGTCAAGGTCGAAGGGTTGTGTGACGTGATCACCCCGCTCACCAACGCCGGGGCGCCACCCACGCTGGTGGTGACCACGGGCAACTACGGGATCGCTCCCGGGGAAACGGCGACGGTCACCTTCCAGGCAACGGTCAACACACTCGGTGTCGGCGTGACGACGCTCGTGCTCAACAACACCGCAACCGCTGCGTTGGCCGGGGTCCCGACGATCACGAGCAACACGGTGACACACACCGTCGTCAGCCTGCCGTCGTTCAAGGGAACGGTCTACTTCGACAAGGACAACAGCGGCGGTCTCAACGCCGGCGACCCGGCAATCGGTGCGCCGATTTGGGCCAAACTGGTCAACAGCGGCGGCACCGCGGTCAAGGCAGCGGCCGTCGACACGGTCACTGGCGCCTACACGATCACCTTGGTGCCCGCGGGTACGTACACCGTCATCATCGACGACAACGACAACCTGGCCGACACGACGCCGACCGCTCCCACGACGTGGAGCAACGCGACGCCGGCCACCGGCTCGCGCTCAGGTGTCGTGTCGGGAGGCGACGGCGCATCCGACGTCACGGGTCTCCACTTCGGCCTGACCCGCAGCGCCGACCTCGAGCTGACGAAGACCGTGAGTGCAACAACCGCCTACGTCGGTGGTTCGGTGGCGTACACCCTCTCGCTGAAAAACAACGGACCGCAGCCGACAGCGAACGTCGTGGTCACCGATCTGCTTCCCGCGGGTCTCACCTACGTCAGCCAGGGCGGTACCGGCAGCTACGTCCCGGCAACCGGCAAGTGGACGGTCCCGAACGTCGCAAACGGGCAGACCGTCACGCTCACGATCCTTGCATCGGTGAGCGGACCGCTGACCGTCAACATGGTCGTGACCAACGCAGCCGAAGTGACCGACTCGCTGTCTCGCGACCCCGACTCGACGCCCGCCAACGGCTCGACGACCGAGGACGACGACGACACCGCGGCGTTCACCGTCGTCGCACCGCCGACCGCCGAGGTCGCGGTCACCAAGACCGTCGACGTCGCCAACGCCGGCGTGGGCGACATCGTGGCCTACACGATCACCGTCAAGAACAACGGACCCGACGCGATCTCCGGAGGCGTCCTCAACGACGTCCTCCCGGCATCGCTCGGCTTCCAGACCTACAGCACGACGCCCATCGGGAGCGGGGTCTACAACCCCACCACCGGAACATGGAACTTCGGTTCGTTGGCCAACGGACAGACGAGAACGCTGCGCATCAACGCCAAGGTGCTCACCGTCGGCTCACCTTCGCAGCCGGTCAGTGTCACGAACACCGCGTCGGTCGACATCGCTCCCGTCATCGACCCGACACCCGGCAACAACACCGCGAGCGCCACGTTCGGCGTTCCGCTGGCCGACCTGTCAGTCGTCAAGAAGATCGACGGGCAGGACCACTTGACCGCCCCGCTGCTCAGCACCCACACGTTCACTGTCGCGCTCACCAATGCCGGCCCCAACACCGCCAACGACGTGGTGGTCGACGACCTGCTCCCGAGCGGTTTCCTCCTCCAGAGCGCGAACGCCACGAGCGGCACCTACGACCAGGGTCTCTGGACGATTTCCTCCATGCCCGTCGGCACGCAGACCCTGAGCATGGTCGTGGTACTGGCATCGATGGGCCAGCTCTCGAACACCGCCGAACTCGTGAGCGTGTCGGGGATCGACCCTGACTCCACGCCCGGCAACGACAACTTCGCCGAGGATGACATCGACAGGGTGACGGTGACGGTGACGAACAGCGCTGGAGAAGTCGCAGTGGGCCTCCCTGGCGGTGTGTGCTTCGCGGTCGCGGACAACGGTTCGCCCGTCACCAGCGGTGGTGACTTGTTGACCCGGGTCAACAACGACACGGGGGCCGTCGAGGCCGTCAGCGTCGGGAGCGCCGGTACGGGAACGGTGGACATCGAGTCGATGGCGGTCGACCCGGTGACGGGTGTCATCTACACCGCCAATGCAGGCAACTTCGGATCGCTCGACCGGATCACAGGAGCCTTCACGTCGATCGGTCCGGCTGCGATCGGTACCGGATTCGGGTTCGCCACGGTGGGCGCAACCGCAACGAGCCAGCTGCCCTTCAACGACATCGACGGTCTGGCCTTCGATCCGACGTCGGGCCTGCTCTACGCAGCGGTCAGGCGAGCCGGCACCCCCGAGGACCTGCTCATCCGAATCGACCCGATGACGGGTACGTACGTCCAGAACGCCTTCGACACCGACGCCAACACCAACACGCGTGAAGACTTCGTGATCATCAGGTCGGTGACCTCCGGCGGCGCTGTTCGCAACGACATCGACGACTTGGCAGTCGACCTCGACGGGACGCTCTACGGCATCGCGAACTCCGACGGAACCGGCGACCAGGTGCTCATCCGGATCAATAAGCTCACCGGTACGACCACGATCTTCGGTGTCCTCTACCGGCCTGCTCCGAACCAGAACATCAAGATGACCGACGTCGAGGGCCTGAGTTTCGACCTGCAGGGCCAGCTGTACGCCACGACCGGGGCGAACGGCCTCGACCCGGGCGGCATCTACCGTCTCGACAAGACGCCCGTCAGCGGACGCATCAACGCACTCGCCTACCAGCCGTTGGGCATCGGCAGCGACTACGAGGCGGTCGCCTGTGGGGTGCCGGCGACCGATGTTGCCGTCACCAAAGCGGTCAGCAACGGCACACCGACGGCGGGCTCGAACATCACCTACACCATCAGGGTCACCGACAATGGTCCGACGATCGCCACGGGGATCCGGGTCGACGACGTCCTTCCCACCGGGCTCACCTACGTCTCGCACACCGCGTCGCTCGGGGTGTACACGTCAGGGACCGGCGCCTGGAACATCGGTGGGCTCCTGCCCGGCGCCACGGCGACGCTCACCATCGTCGCCACAGTCGGGGCGGGCGTGCCGCGTGGAACGCCGATCGTCAACACCGCTGCCATCCCGAACCGGCTTCCCAACATCGCATGGGTCGACCAGCCCGACTCCGACCCGACGAACAACAGCGACACCGCCGAAATCGTGGTTGGCATCACACCCGCCGACATCCGCGGCACCGTGTTCGACGACCTCGACGGCGACGGATCGATCTCGTCCGGCGACGGAACGATCGCCGGCGTGCTCATCGAGCTCTTCCGTGACGCCAACGACGACGGCATTCCCGACGGACCGGCGGTTGCGACCACGCGAACACTCGGCGACGGTACGTACGTCTTCGAGAACCTGCCGAATGGCACCTACCTGGTCGTCGAGACCGACCCGACGAGCCACGCCAGCGTGTCCGACGTGTTCGGGCTCAACGACAACAAGATCAAGGTGGTGCTCGACGGCTACGGCGTCGACAGCAACGGCAACGACTTCCTCGACGTCGCCCTCGACTACGGCGACGCCCCGGCCACGTACGGCACCGCCTCGGCCAAGATCTCGCCGTCATTGCGGCTCGGCGCCGGAGTCACCCCCGATCAGGACGGTCGTTACGACAACGCCGACTCCGACGACGGCGTGAACTTCGACAACGCCGTCGTCACCACCAGCGGCTACACGCTCGACGTCGGAGTGACCAATACGACCGGTGCGTCCGTCTGGGTGTGCGGATGGATCGACACCGACAGCAGCGGTGTGTTCGACCCCGCAGAACGGCAGTGCGACGAGGTGCTCGCCGGCGAGTCCACGGCCAACCTGACCTGGACCGGCGTCGGCGGGCTCAACGGTACGTCGTTCTCCCGGTTCCGTGTCGCTCCCACCCTGCTGCAGGCGCAGGCTGCCACGGGAACACCCGGAATCGGAGAGGTCGAGGACTACCCCATCGATCTGGCGACGCTGCCCGTCACGGTGGCCTACTTCTCTTCGAAGGTGGCCGCCGGCGACATCGATGTCACCTGGTGGTCGGGCACCGAGACCGGCAACGTGGGCTACGTCGTGTACGGCGAGAGTTCGGAGGGCGAGCTGATCGCCCTGACCGGCCTGGTCCTGGGCGCCGGCGATTCGCTCACGCCGCTGGAGTACACGCAGACGGTGCCAGGTGCTTACGACACCTTGTGGCTGGCCGACGTCGATCTGACCGGTGAGGAAACATTGCACGGGCCGTACGAGGTCGGCCGGGCGGTCGGCACAGTGCCGGTTCCCGTTCCGCTCGGTTGGGAGAGCGCGCAGGCCGTGGCCGAAACCGCTGAACAAGCGGCTGATGCCGTGCGCAGCGAGCAGCAGAGCAGAGAGATCGCAGAGTCGGCCGAACGCGCCGAGGCGATCGCCGCCTACAACGCGATCGGCACGGGTAGCAGCATCGCGAGCATCGAGAGCATCGGATCTGGCCAGGCCGCGGCGCTTCGTGTCGAGCGTGCCGGTCTCCACCGGGTCACGTTCGAGCAGATGTTGGCGGCTGGGCTGGACTGGACGGGCGTCGAGATGAGGGATCTTGCCGTCACCGATTCCAACGGCGAGCCGGTTCCCTACCGCAAGACAGCGGGCACGGCCTTCGGGCCGGGCAGCTCCGTCGTGTTCTGGGGCGAGCCGCTCGACACCCTGTACACGGGCACGAACGTCTACCACCTGGTGGTGGATAGGTCGCTGCGGCTGCGCGTGCGCAAGGACCGGTCGAGGGTTCCCAAGCGCAACGTCGACACGGCCACCAGCTACGTGCACACGGTTGTCGCCGCCGAGCAGAATCTGTATTCGGTCAGCGCCCCCGGTGACGACCCTTGGTACGGGTTCAACATGTTCTCGTTCGGTCTGCCACAGGAGACCATCGTCGAACTGGATCACGTCGAGTCCGGCCCGGGCAGCGTCTCTGTGAAGATGTGGGGCGTCTTCGATTTCGCCCCGATCGATGATCACCTCGTGAGCGTCGCCGTCAACGGCGTCGACATCGGAGAGGTCGAGTTCGGTGGCACGAGCGCAGCGGTGATCGATGCTTCAGTTCCCGACGGGCTACTCGTCGAGGGCGCGAACACGGTGACGATCACGGTGCACCTGGTTCCGGGCATGCCCTATGACTGGGTCAACCTCGACGAGGTCGCCGTCTCGTATCCGCGGCGGATCGTCGCTGTCGACGGTACGGCGAACTTCACAGCCTCGGCCGATCGGATCGTCGTGGCCGGTTTGGAGAGCCGAAACGTGCGGATCTTGCGTTTCGACAGAGCCGGCGTCGCTCGCGTGGCCAGGTCGAAGGCGTTCCTGCAGCCTGACGGCACGTACGAGATCGCCTTCGCCGGCACGGGCGCCCAAGCTACGTACGCCGTGACGCAGCTCGGCGGCGCCGCCGTGGCGGACATCGCCCCGGCCAGGGCCGCGACCGGCCTGCTGGACGGCGAAGCCGATCTGCTGATCATCTCCCACTCCGCCTTCAGCGACCACCTGGGAGACCTGGTGGCGGCTCGCCAGGCACAAGGCCTCGATGTCAAGGTGGTCGAGGTCGAAGACGTGTATGCCGCCTACACCGGTGAGGTGTTCGACCCAGCGGCGATCTCTGCGTACATCGCGGATGCCGCTCTCGCGTTCGGTGATCCGGCAGTGCTGTTGGTCGGCGCCGACAGTTACGACTACCGCGACTACAGCGGCACTGGATCGATGTCCTTCATTCCGACGATCTATGGCGACGTCGGGATCGGCGGCATTGCCTGGTCTCCGATCGATCCCGCCTTCGTGGATCTCGATCACGACCAGGTTCCCGATCTGGCGCTCGGTCGATTCCCCGTGCGCGACCTGGACGAACTGTCGAACGCCATCGACAAGGCGATCACCTACACGCCAGACACCACCGCATTGTTCTCATCCGACACCGGCTACGGCCGGACCACTGACGAGGTCGCCTCGCTTCTGCCGGCCGGCTACGACGTCACCACTGCCCATCTCGACGATCTCGCCGTCGCAGACGCTCGCAAGGTGCTGCTGGGTGGGCTCGACAACGGCGCCGGCTTGACCGTGTTCTTCGGTCACTCGTCGACCGATCAATGGACGGCCGAGGGTCTGCTGACCACCTCCGATGTTGCCGCGATGACCAACACCGATGATCCGACACTCGTCGTGCAGTTCGGGTGTTGGAACACCTACTTCTCCGACCCCGCTCAGCAGAGCCTCGGCTCGGCATTGGTGACCTCGCCGGCCGGCGGGGCGGCGGTATTGGGCGCCACGACGTTGACGAGTGAAGTCCATGATGCGATGTTCAGTCGACACATGATGGATGCATTCACATCTTCCGATACCATCGGCGCCGCTCTCAGAACCGCCAAACGCAACCTGAACTCGGCAGTATCCGCTCCCGACATCACCCTGGGTTGGACCTTGCTGGGCGACCCGACCATACCGTTGAACTGATCCCATGACGAACCCACAACTCAGCCGCAGAACCATGCTGAAAGCGGCCAGCGCCGCCGGAATCGTCTGGGCTTCACCGGTGCTCCAATCGGTGACGGCGCACGCCGCTGGTACGTGTAGGAACGTCCAGTTCAACTCCGCCTTCGCTTCGGAAGAAACGACCGACCCCGCAACGGACGGAGTTCCGATCTGTGCCACCGTGCCATCGTGTGGACTGGTGGGAGCCGGCTCGAGCATGTGCGCCTGCGCCGCGTTCGCGGCCGGGGGCGCGAAGCTGGAGCCGCAGGGCACCTGGGCCGGTCTGGAGTACACGGCCCCCACGGGGTGCACGATTCTGTCCGCCAATGCTCGTCTCATCTTCAATGGGGCGTCCGGTTGTCCGGCAAAATTCAAATGTGTCACGACTGGAATCTCGATCACCAGCGATGGTACGAAAGTCACCTTCCCGCCGCCGTCGCCGACCGGAGCGACCTACTGGAAGTTCCGGATGATCATGTGCTGCACCGCCTGAGCGCTTAGCGTCGGGGCGTGGCGACGGATTCACCGCCGATGGAGGTTCCATCACGCCCGCGACGGCGAACGGGCGTGATGCTCGTCCGGATCGGCAGCGATGGCCTGCTGTACGACTCTGCCTCGGTGCGCGTTCACCGGCTCAACCCGACGGCGTTGCTCGTGTGGGAGTGTTGCGACGGAACAGCATCGCTCGACGAGATCATCGGCGAAATCGCCGAGCAGTTCGGCGAGACGACCGAGTCGATTGGGTCGGCCGTTCTGGCCCTCGTCGAGGATCTGGCCGGCAACGGTCTGCTCGCCGTTACCTCCGATGTCGAGACGCCCAGAACTGCCACAGTCACAGCTGCGTCACCACATCACAGTCCCGGCCCGCTCGGTCAACCGCTGCGTCGCCTCGGCCCATACGCCGCGCTCGACCTGAGGTTTACGATCGAGTGCCACGACTCGAAGGCGATAGCAGCCGAGATCGAGCGAGCGCTTGACTCGATGGCAGTCCCGCCACCCGGCGCCGGGCCGACCGATGACGCCACTATGATCGTGTGGAGCGACGGCGTCGGCGGCTGGAACCTCGACGACGAGACTGGACGACTCAACGCGTCCGACCAATCTGTGATCACGGACTTCTTGTTGTGGCAGGTAACTCGCCTGGCGGTCGAACGTTCGAGCCGGTACCTGATCGTGCACGCGTCTGCTGTCGCCCGCGACGGCATTGCCGTCGCGTTCCCGGCGCAAGCCAACTCGGGCAAGTCGACGCTGGCAACCATCCTGGTCGAGGCGGGGTACGACTACCTGACCGACGAAGCGACCGCCATCGACCTCGACACCGGCGAGCTCGTCGCCTATCCGAAGCCGATCACGCTCGACCCGGGAAGCCAACGCCTGCTGGCGCATCTCGACCCCGATGGTCTCGCAGGCGAGTCCTCGAAGTGGCGGATTGCACCCACTGACGTACGCCCCGGCTCGGTTGTCGAGCGAGCCGTGCTCACCCACCTGGTCGTGCCGACCTTCGAACCTGGTGCCGACAACGCCCTCGTTCCGATCGCCACCATCGACGCCGTGATCGCCCTGCTCGGCGGCGCCTTCAACCTGGCCGAGCACGGTGACCGGCTCGATGACATCGTCGCCCTGGTCGAGGGTTGCACCACGTACTCGCTGCGTCACGACGGCATCGCCGGTCCCGTCGCCGCTATCGCCTCGCTGTTCTGACTCCGGTCCGTCCGGATTCGGGGGACGATGTCAGATCGCCGACGTCGTCGCGGGTACCGTCGAAGCCGTGCGTCACGGTACGAGCAGGCCGTCGGTTCCGACGGGCGGGGATGTCGAGGCGCCGACGTGAGCGAGTTGCTCGACGCCCTCGACGTGCTGCGGGTGGCGGTCAGCCACGGGCTTCCAGGCGCCGAGCTGGAGGCCGCACTCGCGGGGATAACGCCGCAACTGTCCGACGACGTGCTCGCCCTCGCCAATCGGCACCGGGTGCAGGGCCTGCTGTGGGCGGCGGTCGAAGCGGATGTGGTCATCGGCACCGAGGCGCAGGTGACGAGCGCTCGCGAGGCGCTGGCCTCAGCGCTGCGAACCTGCCTGGTCTCGCAAGCGACCGCCGCGCTGACGCTCGAGGCGCTTGGTTCCGCTGGGATCGAGGCCCGCGTTCTGAAGGGCGTCGCGATCGCCCAACTGGATCATGTCGATCCTGCGGAGCGGGTGTTCGGTGACGCCGATCTGCTGGTTCGCCGCTCCGACTACCGGGCGGCATTATCGGCACTGGAGGCGGCCGACTTCCGCCGCGTGCAACCTCCGGTGCGAAGCTGGTGGGAGCATCGGTTCGGCAAGGCGATCGTGTTCAGGGCGCCGACCGGCGGAGAACTCGACCTCCATCTCGCGGTCACGGGTGGCTACTTCGGTGCACGGCTGAACCACGACGAGCTGTGGGCGACGGCCAGCGAGCCGTTCGACCTGGCGGGCATCGAAGCTCGCGGCCTCGACCGCGAGGGTCGGCTGCTGCAGGCGTGTTGCCACACGGTGCTGGGTGGCGGTTCGGGGTTGAGGGCCCTGCGCGATGTGGCACAGCTGGTGCTGATCAGTGGTGCCGACTGGCGAGCCGTGGTCGAGCGCTCCCGCCGCGACGGCATCGAGCTGGTGATCGCCGCTGCGACGCGCGCGACCTGGACCGACCTGGGCCTCGACCACCGGCACCCACTTCTGCAATGGGCCGCCGCGTACGTGCCCGACCCGGTGCAGGAGCGAGCGTTCGCCGGCTACACGGCGCCGTCGGAGCAGGGCTGGGCTCCGGAGGGACACAGCGTGTTGGCAGCGCTCGACCCGATCGATCGCGCCCGGTTCCTGGTCGGATTGGCGGTTCCATCGCGCGCCAGCATGCGGGCTCGCAATCGCACCTGGCCCCAACATCTGCGCCTCGGCGTGTCGGCCGTTCGAAGCCGTCGGTAGCGGCCGGCGGGATCGCCATCACGAATCTCGCTGTGGTGCGGCGAGCGCTTGTGACGTCAGGACGCGCCGGCACCGTCGAGCAGCGCTGCGATATGGCATCGCAGCCCCCGATGGTCGACGGCGCTCAGCAGCGAGCCGGCGTCGGCCAGCGCCTCGATCACCGTTGCCCACCGGTTCTGGAGGCTGTGGCGCGCCAGGATGACGGCGATCTCGGCCTCGGTCGGCTGGCCCTCGTTCAGCACCAACATGCCGGCCAGCTGGAAGTGGCGCGATTCGCAAACCTGGGGTTCGATCCCGATCGAGTTCCAGGCCAGATGGGGGAGCGGCGGCGGTACCGAGACCGAACCGTCGTCGTCGATGATCACCGACCAGGCGGTCAATTCCTCGATGCCGGTCGTCGCGAGTCGGCGGTCGTTGACCAGCGCCGGCGGTTCGGCGTCGACCAAGACCATCGAGCGGCCGTTGACGAACGGCCGCATGTCGATCCACAGCCGACCATCGTCGCGATGTCGCTGATGGGCACCTCCGAGTACCTGTGCCAGGGCCCGAACGATGTCGTCGGGCCGGCGCGACCGGGCGATCACCGTCGATCCGTAGCGCAGCTGTGGGACTGGTCTGGGCCCGCCTGTTCGTTGACGATCGCGATCGGGCACCGGTTCGAGCCGCACGCTGAACGCCGGCCTGATCACCGGCGGAGCATCGGCGAACTCCGGTTCGAGCCACGATTCGAACAGCGTGCGCAGGCGATCGAGCGACGACGTCGAATCGGCCTGCACGGCCACCAGCACGTCGCGCGCCTCGCCGATGCGGAGCGACACGGAACCCGCCCACACGGAGCGGTCATCTGTGGCGCCTCAAGGGTCGGGCGGCGCGATCAACATGCGGCTGCCATCGGGCGCAACGAGCTCGGGACGCTCGTGGTGGTGATGGTGGTGGACGGGGGCGATGCCCACCAGCAGTCCTGCGCCGGCGATTTGATCGAGCGCCTGATAGATGCCCTCGAAGAGGTCCTCGGGCCGCATGTCGAAGATCTCCCCCAGCTCGATCGCCATCGAGTCGACCGACGTCTGCCCGTCGCACAGCAGCCACACCGACCCTGCCGTCGCATTGAGCCGGTGCACCATCCGTGCCGACTCGTGAAAGAGCACGACCTCGCCGTCGAAGACAGCGGTTTCGACATCATCGAAACCTTGGGGACGATCCGAACCGCCGAACCGGCCGACTGGCGCAGCATGTCCGCTCCGATCGCTCACGATTGATGAGTGTAGGAGCGAGCTCGGGTCGCTGCGTCTGCGGGTCGCGCTGGTTCGGTGTTCGGCATCGGGCGGATCCAGGATCGCAGGCCGACTGCTTGCCGGGCACCGGCTCCGGACCGACGATCACTGGCCGTCCGGATGCGGTTTGATGCGGCTGCGGGCCTGTTCGATGTGGGCTGCCGCCTCGGTGCGGAGGTGTTCGCCGATCGACTGAGTTGCAGACGAGCCCTCTGCACGGGCCTCGGCGTCGACGGCTGCACGCGCGACGATGATCGCCTCGTCGTAGTAGCCGTGATCGGCGAGCGTCTCGGCCCTCAGCAGCAGGCGCTCGGGAAGCGGGCTCGCGATGACCGGTCGCAGGATGTCGAGCCCGCTTCGGCGTCGTAGATGGATGATCGCAACGACCGCGAGGAATGCTGCCAAGCCCAGCACGCCGATCCACGACGCGATCCGTGTGGCAACCGCCAACACCGCTGCCGCCACCCACGCGAGTTCGAGACGCGTCTCGAGGCCGGCGTAGACCTGACCTCGCCGAGCGTGCGGCGCATGGGTCTGGATGGTCGCGTCGAGCGCTCTGCGCCCCACGCTTGTGGCCAGCCCGAGCACGAAGATCGTGATGACCAGCGTCACGCGGCTGAACGCCAAGCCGCACACTGCCGTGACACCGGCCGCACTGACGAGCATCACCGTGAACATCGATCGTTCGGTGAGGTGTCGCCGCAGGAATGGCGACACCACCGTTCCAACGAATCCACCGACGCCATTGGCCAGGATCACGAGGCCGAACACCCACGCAGGTTCACCGTCGGATCGCAACGAGAAGCCGAACTGGAAGAGGGCGAACCCGAGTGCAGCGCGCAGCGCCATCATGTCCCAGACGGCGCTGGATACGTCTGGGCGGACGAGCTCGAGCAACGCGTCCGGTTCGATCGGTTCGATCGGCTGGGCGACGGCTCGGACTCGATACGCGGCGAACGCACCGAGCACGAACACGACCGCGCCGGTGCGCAGAGTCCACGCCCCCGACGTGGCGGCGAACAGTGACACCGCCCCGGCGGCGGCCACGCCTCCGACGATCGTGGCGCTGCGCGACAGGCGCGCGTTCGCCGACACCAGATCTTGTCGATCGTCGACCAGCGCGGGCAGCAGGGCATTGCGCGACACGCTGTACGTCTTGGCCACGACGAGCATGCCGAACGCCAGCGGGAACAACAGCAACGTGCGTAGGTTCTCTGCCAACAGCAGCGCCAGGACCGCACGGGCTGCGAACGATGCGATCATCGTGGTTGCCAGTCCACCCCGCACGCGGTCGACGATCGGTCCGACGAGCGGAGCCATGACCAGGAACGGCGCGAGCGTCACCACGAGGTACAGCAGGACCCGGGGGCGCGCTGCGTCGGCCGAAACGTTGAAGAAGATCGAGCCGGCCATCGACACCACGAAGAAGGCCTCGGCCGCGCTGTGTATGCAGTGAGTGACCGTCAGCCGGGATATCCGGTCGGGGCCCAGGAACCACATCCTGAGCGAGCGGGCGATCCGGCTGCCTTGCAATGTCGATGTCGATGTGGACGAGTCAGGTGCGGATGCCACGAGCTCGTCGCCCAATCATTCTTCCCCGACGAGCACTTCGGGTTCGACCGGCTCGACGTTCTCGATCACCCACGCGCCCCTGCGGTAGGCGACGGTCACCAGCTGTGCCTCGATACGGTCCGCGTCCACGTACACCTCGACGCGGACCGTGTGAGGCGATTCGGGGCTGATCTTGCCGACACCGATCAGCACGCCTGCGTCCTTGGGAGGTGAACCCGGCGACTCACTGTCGATCGCTGCGGCGAAGTCGTCGACGAAGCGCACTTCGTGGGTGGCGGCGAAACTGTCGATCACGGTGACCTGGTCCTCGAGCGACATCTCGATCGCCGTGGAGCCGGCCACGTACACGATGGGCGGCACATCGGAGTCGAGCGGCGGTGGTAGGAAGCGGCCGATGATCACAGCGTAGGTACTGGCATCGATGGTGTCGTCGGCCGTCGGGGGCGAAGTGGAACCGCATGCCGTGAGACCCGTCAGTGCAAGCACGAATCCCAGCAGTGCGGGCGCCGAGGCCCACCGGGTGCCGAATCGATCCACTGCCTGCAGGGTAGCCGCGAGCTCCGGCTGGGACCCGCCGGATCCATGGGTCGTCGCCAGGTCGTCAGCGGTGGCAGGATTCGCCCATGACCGCAGTCGATCCGAACTATCTCACCCAGCTCCGGTACCGATGCATCGGACCGACGAGAGGCGGCCGCGTGGTAGCCGTCGCCGCCGATCCGAGGCGTCCAGCCGTGTTCTACTTCGGTGCCTGCGCCGGCGGCGTCTGGAAGTCGGACGACGCCGGTCAGTATTGGGAGAACGTCTCGGACGGATTCTTCAAGACGGCGTCCGTCGGTGCGCTGGCGGTCGCACCATCCGACGGCAACGTCATCTACGCCGGCATGGGCGAGGCGACGATCCGCATCGATGTCACCCACGGAGACGGAATCTACAAATCGACCGATGCCGGGGTCACTTGGCGTCATATGGGCCTGCCCGAATCGCGCCATATCGGCGAGATCCGCGTCCATCCCGACGACCCCGACGTCGTGTACGTCGCAGCGCTCGGCCATTCGTCGAAGGACAACCCCGAACGGGGTCTCTATCGATCGACGGATGGAGGCGAGAACTGGGAGCTCGTGCTGCACGTCAGCGAGCGCGCCGGTGCGGTGGATGTGTCGCTCGACCCCAACAATCCACGCATCGTCTTCGCAACCATCTGGCAGGCGCGTCGCACGTTCTGGTCGATCGACAGCGGCGGCCCCGACAGCGGGCTGTGGCGATCGCGCGATGGCGGTGACACGTGGGAGAACATCAGCCAGAAGCCAGGTCTGCCCGATGGCACGCTCGGCAAGATCGGCGTCTCGGTGTCTGCGGCGCGGTCGGGTCGTGTGTTCGCGCTCGTCGAGGCCGAGTTCCGCAAGCGTGGGCTGTACCGCTCGGACGACCACGGCGAGACGTGGGAGAAGGTCTCGTCGAACCCCGATCTGTGCTGGCGGCCCTGGTACTACATGCACGTCATCGCCCACCCCACCGACCCCGACACGGTGTTCGTGATGAACATGAAGGCGTGGAGGTCGATCGACGGCGGCAAGAACTTCGAGGAGTTCCACACTCCACACGGCGACAACCATGCGCTGTGGATCGATCCCACCAACCCTGACCGCATGATCGGTTGCGACGACGGCGGCGCCTGGGTGTCGTCGAACGCCGGCGACTCGTGGTCGACGATCTACAACCAGCTGACCGCGCAGTTCTATCACGTGGCCACCGACGACCAGTTCCCGTACATGGTGTACGGATCGCAGCAGGACAATTCGAGCATTGCCGTGCCCAGTCAGACGGGGCTCGGCGCCATCAACTGGGGCGATTGCTATCCGCCGGGCACCGCCGAAAGCGGATACGTCGCGCCCAAGCCCGGCGATCCGAACATCGTGTACGTGGGTGCGATCGGCAGCTCGCCCGGCGGCGGCGATGCCCTCCAGCGCTACGACCATCGCACCAAGCAGATCCAACTCGTCAGCGTGTGGCCGGAGGCCTACCACGACGGTGCAACGGCCGAAGTGCGTTTCCAGTGGACCTACCCGATCGTGTTCTCCCCGCAGGACTCGAATGTGCTGTACGCCGCCGGCAACAAGGTGTTCCGCACCACCGACGAGGGGCACAGCTGGCAGACCATCAGCCCCGATCTCACCTACGCCGACCCTGACACGCTGGGTGTCTCGGGCCCCCTCACGATGGACACTGCGGGTGCCGAGATGTATGCGACGGTCTTCTCGCTGATGGTGTCCGCTCATCAGCAGGGCGTGCTGATGGCAGGGTCGGACGATGGGCTCGTGCACGTCTCGATGAACGACGGCGGCGACTGGGCGAACGTCACCCCGCCCGATCTGCCGAAATTCTCGCAGGTCACGATGATTGCGGAGTCACCGCATACCCCCGGCACGGTCTATCTGACCGCTGCCCGACACAAGACCGGCGACTACGGGCCGTACGTCTTCAAATCGGCCGATCTCGGTGCGACGTGGACTCGCATCGACAGCGAACTGCCATCGCACGAGTTCTGCCGGGTCATCCGCGAGGACCCGAACCGCAAGGGGCTGCTCTACGTCGGCACCGAGCTCGGTATCCACGTGTCCTTCGACGACGGTGCCCACTGGCAATCGCTGCAGTGCAACCTCCCGGTGTCCCCGGTGTACGACCTCGTCGTCAAGGACACCGATCTCGTCGTCGCGACACATGGGCGCTCGTTCTGGATCCTCGACGACCTGACGCCGTTGTACCAGATGCATGACGAGCTGCTCGGCGCCGCCCGATATCTGCTCGCACCGCGCGACGCGGTGCGTTCACCGCAGCACTTGTTCGCCGCATGGGGCGGTTCGACCGGTGGCAAGGAGTATCACGTCACGATCGGCCAGAACGCGACGTACTACCTCGAGGAGCACGAAACCGGCCACACGACGATGCGGATCCTCGACGCCGGTGCCGACCTCGAACGCGGGGTACGGCTCAACTATTTCCTCGACGAAGCGGCGGTCGGCGAGGCGAGCCTGACGATCAGCGACTCCGACGGCAACGAGATCCAGACCTTCTCCAGCACGATTCCCGGGGACAAGAAGGATCGTCATGGGTTGTACATCACGGCCGACGCCGGGATGAACAGCTTCCAGTGGCCGATGACGTATCCCGACGGCGTGCAAATGGTCGATACCGAGTTCCACAAGCGCCCCACCGGACCGTTGGCCAGGCCGGGACGGTACACCGCGACCTTGACCGTCGGTGACTGGTCGATGTCACAGAGCTTCGAGTTGCTCAAGGACCCACGCGTCTCGACCAGCGACGCCGATCTGGCCGAGCAGTTCGATCTCCTCATTCAGATCCGCGACAAGCTGTCCGAGATCGCGACGGGGGTGAACACGATCCGCTCCGTCAAACGACAGCTCGACGATTGGTCCGAGCGGCTGGCCGGCCACGAATCGGCGGCCGCCGTAGTCGCAGCCGCCACGGCGTTGAAGACCGATCTGGAAGCTGTCGAAGTCGAGCTCGTGCAGCCCGAACTCACCTCCGCCGGCGATTCGTTGAACTACCGCGAACAGCTGTTCGAGAAGCTGAGCAGCCTTGTGCCGGTGGTCAGCAGTGCCGATGCGCGCCCGACCGCTCAGTCGTATGCCGTCTATACGAAGCTGTCGGGCCAAGTCGACGAACGACTCGCGGCGCTCGGGTCGTTGATCGCCGGCGACCTCGCCGAACTGAACCGTCAGCTCGGTGAGCTCGGCGTCGGCATCATCGGTACCTGAATCCGGCCGGAACTGACATGGACATATTGACGGCGAGCTTCGTCCTGACGCTCGTCTACGCATCGTTCGTGATCTCGGCCTCGGCCGGGCTGGGCGGCTCGCTGCTGATGGTGCCGACGCTGGCACTGTTCCTCGGCTCGAAGGAGGGTGTCGCGCTCGCTGCCCTGCTGCTGGCCAGCAACAACGTGATGAAGATCATCGCCTACCGGCGAACGCTTCCGTTCAGGGCGTCGGCCGTGATCGCGACCCTCGTGGTGCTCGGGGCGGCGATCGGGTCGACGCTGCTCGTCAACGCTCCGGAGGCAGCGGTCACCGTGGCTGTGGTGATGATGTTCGTTGCCACCGTCCTCGCCGAGCGATTCGAGATCAAACGGGTCCAGACCGGATTCTCACCGGTACTGGCGTTCGTGTCGGGGGCGTCCAGCGGGTTCTCGGGCACCTCGGGTCCGCTCAAAGGTGTGGCGATCCGTAACCTCGATCTCGACCGCCGCCACTTCGTCGGGGCGGCCTCGCTGGTGTCGTTCGCCGGCGACGCGACCAAGACGGCGATCTTCGCTGACGCCGATTTGCTGGGTCGCGGTTCGTTGCTGATGGCTCTCGCCGCTGTTCCCTTGATGGCGGCCGGCACCTGGACCGGATCGACGATCAACCGGCGAGCCGGCGAACGAACCTTCACCGTGCTGTTCTGGACCGTCATGTCGGGCTACAGCGTGCGGTTGTTCATCCTGTTGGCCTGAGCCGTTGGGGCGGATGCGATTCCGACGTGGGGCGATGACGGTGGCGGCTCAGGTTCACGGTCAGGCGCAAGCCACGCAGGTGGCGGCCCAGGGAATCACGTCGAGACGGTCGATCGCGATCTGGTGGTGACACACGGGGCAGATACCGAACGTACCTTCCGCCAAACGTTCGAGCGCCTGGTCGACGGCGGCCAGCTGTTGGAGAACCTGGCCGTGGATCGCGACGTCCTCGAATCGCTGGATGGCGAAGCTGGTGCCCTCGCCGACCCGCTTGCCGAACGAGATGGCTCCACTCGGGATGTCGGCTCCGTCGCGCATCAGAGCGGCCCGATGCTCGAGCGCGGAACGGACTTCGTCGAGAACCGAGCCGTAGGCGGCGAGATCGTCGTCGCTCAGCGGAATGGGTGTGGGCGCATCTGGCATGTTCAGGTAACCCTACACCTCGCCTCGTCGACACGTTCCCGCCCCCACGTGTTCTGGCACGATGGGCGGGTGGGGACCTTCGAGGACGAGACAGCGCTCGAACCGATCGCGCCCGGGGAGTGGCGGGTTGAATTCATCGACCGGTGGAACATCGGCGCCAGCGCAAATGGTGGGTACGCCTTGACGCCGGTGTTGCGAGCCCTCCATGAGGTCGGTGAGCACACCGACCCGATATCTGTGACGACCCACTTCCTGCGACCGGTGCAGGTCACCCAGGGTTCCGTCCACACCGGCACGGTGCGAGCCGGATTGATCAGAACCGGCCGCACGACCTCCGTGGTGCGCGGTTCGCTGGAGATCGATGGTCGCGAACGCCTGACGGTGATGGCGGTGTTCGGCGAGCTGGTGCCCTCGCCCAACCCGGTGGCCGAAATCACCATGGCGGCGCCGTCGTTGCCGCCACCACTCGACTGTATCGACCGTCGTGCCCTCGATCAGGGCGTCGAACTGCCGATCCTCGATCGCCTCGACGTGCGGATCCATCCGGACCGCGTTGCTGCCGGTGGATCCTCCGACGCCGTGATGGAGGGTTGGATTCGCTTCAGCGACGGCAGCGCACCGACCACGATGGCGCTGCCGCTGTTCTCCGACGCCTTTCCGCCGTCGCTCTACTCGAGGTTCGGCAGGATCGGGTGGGTACCCAGCGTCGAACTGACCGTGCACGTGCGTCGCCGGCCGTCGCCGGGCTGGGTGCAGGCCAGATTCGAATGTGACGACCTCAGCGACGGGCGGATGATCGAAACGGGTGCGCTGTGGGACCAGAACGGCATGCTCATCGCCCGGTCACGCCAGCTCGGCCTCTTGCTGACCGGCCGAAGCCGGGTCGCGCCGTCCGTCGGTCAGCTGGAGCCGCGGCGTTCGTTGCCACGTTTGTAGTTCCCCGTTGCGCGCGCCATCAAGTGCTGTGCGGCGAGCTCGTCGCACACCCGGATCCGGTCGAGCAGCCGCTCGGCGGCCTTGCCGCGCACGATCGCGGCGACCTGACCGAGGTGGGTGATGACGACCTCGCCGTTCTTGCGCGATTCCAGCGAAAATCCGCTCGGCGCCGGCACGTCAACCCTGGCGTCTCTGTAGATTCGCCCATTCGTCGCGCAGGCCGACGGTGCGGTGGAACAGCATGGGCTCGCGAGGGTCGAGTGCGAAATAGCCCAGCCGCTCGAACTGCACGACCTCGCCGGGTGCGGTGGTGGCAAGCGCCGCCTCGGCACGGCATTCGTCGAGCACCTGACGAGAGTTCGGGTCGACGTCGTCGAGCGGGTCACCGGTCGCCTCGCCGGGAACTTCAGCGGTGAACAGCCGCTCGTACAACGCGACGGTTGCCGGAACGCAGTGAGGGGCCGACACCCAGTGCATCGTCGACTTCACCTTGCGACCATCGGTGGCCGATCCGCCCTTGGTGTCGGGGTCGTAGGTGGCGAGCACGGCGGTGATGTTGCCGTCGTCGTCGGTCTCGTACCCGGTACACGTCACGAAGTAGGCACCGCGCAGGCGCACCTCGCGACCGGGCGACAGCCGGAAATACTTCGGTGGCGGGTCCGCCATGAAGTCGTCCTGCTCGATGAACAGCTCGCCCGAGAACGCCACCGACCGCGTGCCGTCGGCCTCGTTCTCGGGGTTGTTGGTGATCTCGAAATGCTCGACGACCGGCGCGCCGGCGGCATCGGTCGGCCAGTTGGTGATCTGCAGCCGCAGCGGGTGCAGGACCGCCATCCGGCGCTGGGCGGTGCGGTTCAGCTCGGTGCGCACGAACGACTCGAACAGCTCGATCTGATGGCGGCTGTTGGTGCGGGCGACCCCGATGAATCCACAGAACTCTCGGATCGCGGACGCCGGGTAGCCACGTCGTCGCATACCCCGCAACGTGGGCATGCGCGGATCGTCCCAGCCCTCGACGATGCCGTCGGCGACGAGCTTGGCCAGCTTGCGTTTGGACGTGATCGTGTGGGTCAGCTCGAGCCGGGCGAATTCGGTCTGACGAGGCTGCTCGTAAGGGAGCGGCAGCTGTTCGAGGAACCAGTCGTAGAGCGGGCGGTGGCTGTCGAACTCGAGCGTGCACAGCGAATGAGTCGTGCCCTCGATGGCGTCGCTCTGCCCGTGTGCCCAGTCGTAGGTGGGGTAGATCACCCAGGCGTCGTGGGTTCGGTGGTGGTGGCCGCGCCGGATGCGGTACATCACCGGGTCGCGCAGCTGCATGTTGTCGTGCTGCATGTCGATCTTGGCGCGCAACACGTGCGAGCCGTCGGCGAACTCGCCGGCCCGCATGCGGCGGAAGAGATCGAGGCTCTCGGCGGCCGGCCGATCACGATGGGGCGATTCGATGCCCGGTTTGCCGTAGCCTCCGCGCTGGGCCCTGATCGTGTCGCTGTCCTGGTCGTCGACGTATGCCTTGCCGTCGATGATCAACAGCTCGGCCCACTCGTACAACTGCTCGAAGTAGTCGCTGGCGTACAGCGGCTCGCCCG
Organism: uncultured Acidimicrobiaceae bacterium; assembly: GCA_963701575.1. Classification (GTDB taxonomy): domain Bacteria; phylum Actinomycetota; class Acidimicrobiia; order Acidimicrobiales; family Ilumatobacteraceae; genus Ilumatobacter. The sequence goes on along the minus strand of CAVPAQ010000022.1, from coordinate 62,411 downwards.
GGTCGAAACCCAGCCACCGCACGTCGGCCAGGATGCCCTCCACGAATGAGACGTTCTCGGTGTCCGGGTTCGTGTCGTCGAAGCGCAGTTTGCAGATCCCGTCGAAGTCCGCGGCGAGTTCGAAGTCGAGTGTGATCGCCTTGGCATGCCCGATGTGGAGGTACCCGTTCGGCTCGGGTGGGAACCGGGTCTGGACACGTCCGCCGAAGGTTCCCTCGTCGATGTCGCGCTGCACCAGCTCGCGCACGAAGTCGGTACTGGTCGGGCGTTCGTCGTCAGGCGTGGCCATAGCGCCCACCAGTATGGAGGCTCCGACCACCGACGGCGCGCTGCGAATCGGGTGACCGGGAATGCGACAGGTGCCGGACCTGGTTGCATCCGGCGTGGGATCCCCCAAAGTCGCGTTGCTGCCCGGCAGCATCCGTTCCGAATCGATGAGCCGCCGGCTGGCGGACGTGTTGGTGCCGATCCTGGTCGATCAGGGTCTCGCGGCGGAGGTGATCGATCTCACGGACTATCCGATGCCGCTCTACCACGGCGACGAGGAGGCCGAGTTCGGCCCGCCCGACGGTGCAGTCGCGTTGCACGATCGAATCGCCCGGTTCGATGGGATCATCTTCGTGTCGCCCGAATACAACGGTGGCCCCACGGCGCTGCTGAAGAACTCCCTCGATTGGGTCACCCGAGTCGACCGGGCCGTGTTCAAACGCCTGCTGGTCGGGCTCGCTGCCACCAGCCCCGGTTCGCGAGGCGCCAGGAACGGCCTGTCCGTCATGCGCAGCATGTGTGAGCACATGCGGCTCGATCTCGCCCCCGACGATCTGTCGATTCCCGACTATCGCGATGCGTTCGGCGTGGTTGCAGGTGTGCCGACGCTCGTGCGATCGGACGACGTCGATGCCGCAGAAGCATTCGCCATCGGGTACGCGCAGCGCATGCGCGAGCGGGAAGCCGTCGAGTCATCGTCGTGAAACGGCTCACCGACTCTTCGTCATTACGACGAGCGCGAACGCAGTACCGACGGCTGGCACTCGGTATCCTCGATTGCCAGGATGTTGGACGAGCGTAAGACCGCAATTCTCGGCGCTGTCGTGCATGAGTACATCACGACGGCGCAACCCGTGGGTTCATCCCACATCGCCAACGCGTCCGGCGTCGGGGTGTCGTCGGCGACGGTCCGCAACGAGATGGCGGTGCTCGAACAAGAGGGCTATCTCGTGCAGCCGCACACCTCGGCCGGCCGCATCCCTACCGACAAGGGATATCGGTTCTTCGTCGATCACCTCGCCGCGCCGGGGCGGGTCGACGAGGCGATGACCCGCGAGGTCGGCGCCTTCTTCGAGGCGGCTCACGGCCGTCTCGAAGAGATGCTGCACCAGACGTCGGATCTGCTGACGCACCTCACCCACAACGCAGCCGTCGTCCTCGGCCCGCGGGCCGAGGCGGCCACGATTCGAAGTGCTCAGATCGTGCGCCTGTCGGCAAGCGCTGCCACGGTCGTGCTCGTGTTCGGCAACGGCAACGTCGAGAACGAGGTGATCGCTGTCGACGAGGAGACATCGGACGCCGTGTTGGCGGCCGCATCGGTGCATCTCGCCACGGTGCTCACCGGAGAGACGCTGGCGTCGGTGGGTTCACTCGGCTCGACCGGGGACGAGGCCACGGATGCCGTCTGTGCTGCCGCTGTCGGCGCAATGCAGGCGGTGTCCACCGACTCGCATGTCTACGTCGGAGGTGCCTCCACCGTTGCCGATTCGTTCGACGCGGTCGACGTCGTTCGCCGGGTGCTGCACACGCTCGAGCAGCAATTCGTCGTGGTCTCGCTCGTTCGCGACATCGTCGATCGCGGGATGTCGGTGGCGATCGGGGTCGAACACGGAGTCGAGCCGCTGTCGGCGTGCTCGGTCGTGGTTGCGCCCGTCGTGGTCGACGGCGAGCATCTCGGTTCGGTCGGCGTGCTCGGACCGACCCGAATGAACTATCCGCAGGCGCTCGCAACCGTCGACATGGTCAGTGAGCGTCTCGGTCGACGACTCGGGGAGAGCTGATGGCTGCCGATTACTACGAGTTGTTGGGTGTCTCGCGTGCGGCCAGCGCCGACGACATCAAGAAGGCGTACCGCAAGCGCGCCCGCGAGTTGCATCCCGACGCCAACCCCGACGATCCCGACGCGGCCGAGCGGTTCAAAGAGCTGTCGCGGGCGTACACGGTGCTGTCCGACGACCAGCAGCGCGCCCGCTACGACCAGTTCGGCGAGGCAGGTGTCGGCGGCGCCGGCGGTGGCCCGTCGATGGACGATCTCTTCGGCGGGGGTGGGTTGGGCGACATCTTCGATGCGTTCTTCGGTGGCGGCGGAGGCGGCAACCCATTCGGAGGTGGCCGCCGCGGGCCCTCGGGCCCGCCGCGTGGCCAGGACATGGAGGTCGCGGTAGCGATCACGTTCGAACAGTCGGTGTTCGGTGACCAGATTCCGATCGACATCAAGCTGCCGCAGTCCTGCGACGACTGCGACGGCTCGGGTGCCGGCGAAGGCACCAAGCCGGTGACGTGCTCCGAATGCAGCGGCTCAGGTCAGGTTCGTCGAGTTCGCCAGAGCGTGCTGGGCCAGATGATTTCGACCAGCCCGTGCACACGCTGCGGAGGCATGGGTGAGATCATCACGACACCGTGTCCGACGTGCCGCGGCGAGGGCCGGATCACGGTCGACAAGACCTACCACGTCGACGTCCCGGCAGGAGTCGTCGATGGCAGCACGCTGCGCCTGACGCGCCGCGGCGCGGCGGGTCCGCGAGGCGGTTCGCCGGGCGATCTGTACGTGCACCTGCGGGTTCGCCCACACGACCGATACCGCCGCGAAGAGGACGACCTCGTCACCGAAGTGCCGGTCTCGATCGCGCAGGCGGCGCTCGGTACCAAGCTGTCGTTGACCACGCTCGATGGCGACGAGGACCTTCTGGTTCCCGCCGGCACACAACCCGGGCATCAGTTCGTGTTGCGCGGTCGCGGTGTTCCGCGGCTGCACGGACGCGGTCGTGGCGACCTGCGTGCGGTCGTCCGGGTCGAGGTGCCCACGAAGCTGTCGACCGACGAGGCCGATCTCTTGCGCAGCTTCGCCGCACAACGCGGCGAAGAGGTCGGCGAACACGGCAAGAGCATGTTCTCGAAGATCAAGTCAGCGTTCTCGTGACTCCGGCGGCCGCCGAGTCGCTACGCCGGGCCGCCGCCCATGTCCTGGTCGACGACGTCGCCAACCCCATGCTCGACGAGGCGGCTCGGCACCACGTGTTCCGGGTGCTGCGGCTGCGTGATGGCGAGGCTGTCACGGTCACCGACGGGCACGGGCGGTGGCGTGTGTGCCGTTCTTCCGGCGCAACGATCGAGCCGGACGGCGACGAGCAGTTCGAGCCGGCGCCGACGAATCCGCTGACGATCGCCTTCGCCATTCCCAAACAGGATCGGCCCGAGTGGATCGTGCAGAAACTGACCGAGCTCGGCGTCGACCGGATGGTCGTCATGCACGCCGAGCGCTCGGTCGTGCGTTGGGACGCCGAACGTGCCGTCAAACACATCTCCAAGTTGGAGCGGGTCGCCAGCGAGGCGACACAGCAGTCGAGGCGTGTCTGGTTACCGACGGTCGCCGGCCCCACGGCTGCCTGTGAGCTACTCCCCGTGGCGGCCGCTGCCGAACCCGGCGGTCGCGAGATCGGGGCGGCAGATCGCATCCTGGCGATCGGACCAGAGGGTGGTTGGAGCCCCGGCGAGCTGGAACTCGCAGCGGCCAAGGTATCGCTCGGGCCGACGGTGCTGCGTGTCGAGACGGCGGCCTTGGCTGCTGCCGTGCGGGCTACCGTGCACTCTTCGTGAGATTTCGGCAGATATGTAGTCGATTCCTCACGGAGTGTGCCAATATGTCATCGAGTTGCGATGACACATCGAACAACTACAGATCGAACGGGGTGACGAAGTCGGCATGGACTATTCCGAGGAACAAGATGACGCGGGCTACAGCGTGCAAGTCGGCGAGCGTCTGCGGGCGATTCGCAAACAGAAGCGGCTCTCGCTCCACGACGTCGAGGCCCAGTCGCAACAGGAGTTCAAGGCCTCGGTGCTCGGCGCGTACGAACGCGGCGAGCGGTCGCTGTCGTTGCCACGGCTCGATCGGCTGGCGCAGTTCTATCGGGTACCGGTCGATCAGCTGCTGCCGCGTCACGCCAACGATCCGGGCATCGATGAGGACAGCACGGGCATCCGTCCCAAGCTGGCGATCGACATCTTGAAGCTGTCACAGCTGTCTGGCGCCCCGTTCGAGATGCTCACCAGGTTCATGCGGATGATCCAGGTGCAACGTCAGGACTTCAACGGCCGGGTGCTGACGATTCGCAACGACGACAAGCGGGCGATCGCCGCCATGCTCGACATTCCCGTCGATCAGGTCGCGCTACGGCTCGAGGCGCTCGATCTCGTGTTTCGGCCGGCCTGAGCTGATTCACTGGCCAGATGGCCACGGACACCAGCGAACCCTTCGGTGTCTACGTCCATATTCCGTTCTGTGCCTCGAAATGTGACTACTGCGCATTTGCGACCTGGACCGACCGTCACCATCTGACCGACGCGTATCTGGGTGCGTTGCGCGCAGACATTCGTCAGGCGATCGATCTGGGGATGCCTCCGGCGAACAGCATCTTCGTCGGTGGTGGGACGCCGTCGATGCTCGACGGTGCCGAGCTCGGCGCGGTGATCGCGGCGATACCCGTTTCGGGTGCGGCGGAGATCACGGTCGAATGCAATCCCGACGACGTGAGTGTCGAACTGCTGCACCGCTACGTGGACGCCGGTGTCAATCGCGTGAGTCTCGGGGTGCAGTCGATGGCCACACACGTGCTCGGCACGCTCGGCCGCCGTCACGACCAACGCAACGTCGAGCGCGCGTGCGAGGCGATCGGTGCGGTCGGCCTGCCCACGTTCAATCTCGACGTGATCTACGGTGCGGCGGGGGAGTCGGTCGCCGATTGGGAGCACACCGTGCGCTCGATCATCGCCCTCGATCCGCCGCACGTGTCCGCCTACGCGCTGACGATCGAAGCCGGCACACCGCTGGCCGAGCAACCCGACCGTCATCCCGACGACGACGATCAGGCCGACAAGTACGAGTTGGTCGACGACCTGCTGAGCGCAGTTGGGCTGGAGAACTACGAGATCTCGAACTGGGCGAGGCCAGGGCACGAGTGCCGTCACAACGTGCTGTACTGGCGTCAGCAGAACTACCGAGGGTTCGGCTGTGCCGCCCACTCGCATCAAGACGGACGGCGCTGGTGGAACGTGCGCACGCCCGACCGCTACATCGACCTGCTCGCCGCCGGCGAGTCGACCGAGGCGGCGGGCGAGACACTCGACGACGCGACACGGCGCTTCGAGCGGATGGAGCTGCTATTGCGGATGCGCGACGGCGTGCCGTTCGACGCACTCGACGGCGATGCGTTGCCGGGCATGGTCGTGCGACGGAGCGATCGATGGGTGCTCACGCGGTCAGGTCGGCTGATGGCCAACGAGATCAGCACCCGCCTGCACTGACCGACCGCTCGGTGCACTACTCCGGTCGGTGAGCCCGCGGCGGCAGACGCGTGGTGTCGCCGCCGACCTCGTTGAAGAGCGCGTAAGCATCGGGTGATAGAGATCAATTCGAGCTGTTCGATGTGACCGATATCTCATGGCACCGCATCGATAACTGACCTATTTTAGGCTTCGTTCGTCATGGCGGCGGACTCCAACGACGAGGTGGGGCCGTTGGAAAGACTGAGACCTGGGGGGTCTGTCATGTTGGTACGTAACTCTGACGCAAATGGTCGTCGAATTTCCGTTCGAAAGCGAGGTATCGGCGTCGTCGCTGCGCTGCTCGCAACGGTGATCGTGGTCCCGAGCGGGGACATTTTGGCGAATGGCGGTGACGATCGCGACCACGACGACTACCGCACGGTGGTCGTGCACGAGAAGCAGTCGATCCAGAAGGCGATCGACAGAGCCAGGCCGGGCACCAAGATCGTCGTGAAGGGAGACCACGAGGAGAACGTGTGGATCCACAAGAACCGGATCGAGCTCGTCGGTGTCAAGGGAGCTTCTCTCACGATGCCCGCCGATCCGGCCAGGCGCACCATCAACCCGTGTACCGGTGGCGACGAGAGCGGCCCCAACGTCGACTTCTCGACGTTGATCTGCGTCCACCCGATCCCACCTGTCGACGGCCCACCCAGGCCATCCGACTACGTCCGCCATGTCAAGATCAAGGGGCTGACGCTGAACAACCCGTTGTTCGACGCGATCGGGGCGGTCTTCACGAAGTACCTCGAGGTCGAGCACAACACGATGATCGACCCTGGCTGTGACGGGATTTTCGTCATCTTCGCCAAGTACTTCGAGGTCGAACGCAACTTCGTCTCCGGCAGCCAGTTCTGCAGCGGCATCGAGATCCTGGCGTCGTACTCCGGCCGGGTCAGCCGCAACACGACCAACGACAGCCTCAACGGCAACGGCATGACGATCAACGACACGTACAAGCTCGTGATCGACCGCAACAAGGCGTCCGGGAGCTGCATGGGGATCTCGTTGGTCGACGGCACCGACGGCGGCTACGGAATCCGCGACGGCGATTTCGTGGCCGGCAAGACCACGATCAAGCGCAACACGACGAACGGCAACAACGCACAGTGTCAGTTCGGGCCGTTCGCGGTCGGTATCTCCGGCATCCTCGTGGCCGGGCTGCACGGTGTCACGATCAGGAACAACACGGCCAACGACAACACGTCCGACTTGGAGTCGGTCACCGCCGGCGGCATCGTCGTCACCGATTTCCCGAACGAGGACGGGTCGTCCAACCTCACCACGGGCGCCAAGGTTGTTCACAACCACGCCACGGGCAACTCGTCGTCGATCGGTCCGGTCGACCTCAATCTGAACACACTCGGCGAGCTGGTGAAGGTCAAGTACAACCGCTGCGACGTCGGATCTCCCGATCCCTCCTGGTGTAGCGGCTGATCGTTGAGCGGGTGAGTTCCAGTCGGGAGGTCGAGGTGCTGTCCTCGGCCTCCCGGCGATCTCAGCGCCGAGTCGCGTCGGCGAACAGGTCGGGGCACACCTTGGCGACCTTTGCGGCCAGGTACTCGCCGTAGCTGCCGGACCAGGCGCGCAAGCTGGTTCGATCCCACCGTCGATCGGCGTCATCGGCGGGCGGTGAATCGTCGAGCGGTAGGGGAGTCACCACGGCGTCCCATGACGGATCGAAGAAGAGCGGGAACGACAGCCGACTGCGCCCGCTGAGGTTGCGGACCCGGTGCGGGGTCGAGCGGTACCTGCCTTCGGTGAGCTTGTCGAGCATGTCGCCGATGTTGCATACGATCACATCCGGCTCGGCCGGCACGTCGAGCCACGTCCCTTCGGGTGTGCGCACCTGAAGGCCTCCGGCGGCGTCCTGTGCGAGCAGCGTGAGCAATCCGTAGTCGGTGTGTTCGCCGACGCCCCACTCGGGAGCCTCGTCGTTGTCGTCGAGCGCCGGATAGTGGAAGATCCGGAACAGCACCGTCGGTTCGGCGGTGAGCTCGCGCTCGAACCAGTCGGGCGGGAGGCCGAGGCCCATTTCGATGCCCCGCATGACGGTGGCCGCGACTGGCATCACCGCCTCGATCCACGCCATGACGGCTGGCCCGAGATCGCCCGGCGGGAAATGGTTGGGGCCGTGCAGCGGGGTGCCATCGAGAACCCGAGGATGATCGGCGGGATGTTCGAGGCCGACGTACAGACCCTCCTTGCGGTCGGGAACGCCAGAGGTCACCTCGCCGCGAACCGGGAACCAGCCCCTCCAGGCGGACCCGGCAACCGACATCGCGATCTGCTGTTTGGCCGCCTCGGGCTGATCGAAGAAGCAGCGCGCTGCCGAGTCCATACGAGCGAGCAGCTCGGTGGGAATGCCGTGTCCGGTGATCAGGAAGAACCCCAGCTCACGACATGCGGTATCGATCCGAGTGGCGATATCGAGCGCCCCGTCGCCGCCGCCGACCAGTGGAGCGACATCGATCAGAGCGAGTTCACGGTGGTGCTCGATCGGGAGGTGTGAGGCCGGTGCCACGGCTGCTAGCGTACGCACCCGCTGCGGGCGTATGGCTCAGTTGGTTAGAGCGCATCCATGACACGGATGAGGTCGGGGGTTCGATTCCCTCTACGCCCACCGAAAAACCCCAGGTCAACAGGCCTGGGGTTTTCTTATTGGTCCGACGCCACGTCGCGAGTGAGTCAGTTGGTGAGTTACAACCACAGTGAGTTACAACCACGGGGGGAAATGCGGGCTCCGATTCAGCCTGACGCGGCGTGTGCAACCATCGCTCGTCACGAATCAGGTGCCCTGCGATTCTCGAGCGTCGTCCCGCTTGTCGTGAACTCATGCCTGTCGCCAAAGGGAGGCCCTGCCGACTCTGGGCTCCGAGAACGTTTGCTGACCGTTCCCCCCATCGGACACCTACCGATCGCCCGATATCGGTGGATATGCACGTGAAAGTGTGACGTCACGTAAGGGCCTGATTGATACTCGAGGTGCGTTGCGGCGGTTGTCGTAGCGTTCAGAGCGCCGGTCGGCATGGCTCCATTTAGGGCCTGTCACCCTGAGGGTTGACCTCATTACGAATGGTCTGTCGACCGGTGTTCTGACCCGAGGTGTGGCTCGAAAGAGGCGCGAGCCCGACAACCACGAATCAGGAGTGCCCACCCCGGTTTCCCACCACCGAGAGGAAGGCATCTTCAGATGACTGTGATGATTGGCATCGATCCGCACAAGGCGTCACACACCGCCGTCGCGATCGACAACACCGAGTGTGTGCTCGACGAACTGCGTGTCGGGGCGTGTTCGAAACAGACCGACCAGCTGCGCTCATGGGCGGCACCATTCCCGGATCGGGTGTGGGCCATCGAGTCCGCCCGCGGACTCGGCTATCTCCTCGCCCAGCAGCTCGTCGCCGCGGGTGAGACCGTGGTCGACGTCCCACCTGTGTTGTCGACACGGACCCGTCTGTTGGGTTCTGGCAGAGCGCAGAAGAACGACCCGAACGATGCCCGCTCCGTTGCGATCGCCGCGTTGCGCCACGACGCGCTCGGCCGAGTGGTTCTCGATGACCACGCCCGGGTGTTGAAGTTGTTGGTGAAACGTCACCGCGATCTCGGCCGCTCGAAGAGCAGAGCGGCGTGTCGCCTGCATGCGTTGTTGATGGAACTCGAGCCCGGCGGGATGGCCAAGGAAATGACCGTGACCAGGGCAAACGAGATCCTCGATCGGATCCAACCGGCAACGCAGATGACCGAGCATCGCCTCGCCGTCGCCCGTGAAACACTCGCCGACATCGTCAATTACGAGACGCAGATGAAGGCGTCGATGAAACGACTCCGCACCGCAGTCGCCGCGTCAGGTACCTCGCTGGTCGACATCCGCGGTGTCGGAGTCGTGGTCGCGGCGATGATCGTCGGCCAGACCGGTGACGTCTCACGGTTCGCGTCGGCTGGGCACTTCGCGAGCTACAACGCCACCGCACCGATCGAAGCGTCGTCGGGTGAGAAGAAGCGGCACCGGTTGAACCAGCGCGGCAACCGACAGCTGAACTGGGCGATCCACACCGCCGCCGTCACCCAGCTTCGCTACCCGTGCGCCGGGCGCGAGTACTACGACCGCAAACGCGCCGAGGGCAAGAACACCAAAGAAGCCATCCGCGCCTTGAAGCGACAACTCTCCAACGTCATCTACCGGACCTTGATCGCCGACGCTCGCCGAGCCTCGAGCTGATCGGTGGGTCCGGGAGGACAATCAGGAACGACACGAAATCCAGCGTGACCGGCTCAACATCCTGAACGGCCGGCTCTTCGGATAGGTCACTCCCGGACCCGACAACCAACCCTACGACGCAGCCTCCGGCTCCGCCAGAGGCACAATCTCGCGCGCCCGGAACCACGCCCGAAATCAGGGGTTGACACAAAGAGGCTTCGAACTGTGGCGCGGGCTCACAGCGTTCGACCGGATTACGGAGTGCGCGTTCTGTGCGGCTCCCGCTGATGCGTCGGTGATCGCAATGCCGGCTATCGGATGGGCCGGAGCGCCTCCGGGGCCGCCCATTATCGGACGGGTGTCGGCTGGCGGAGCCATCCGGGGCACCTCACTGCGCATGCCGTGCCGGGTACGGGCGGGCTGAGCGTCATGTGCGGTCGAACGTTCAGGTCCGCCCGCATCCGCCGTCGATTTGAATGTGGCAGATCTTGGTCGTGTGCAACGGATACGACTAGGAGCCTGCTGAAGAAATCGGGCTGAGGTGCTCGCGTTCGGGGCTCGGATCGAAAAGAATGGTGGGTATGCAGGGCTCGTCGGATCCGAACCGTGAACTCCTCGATGCTGCGGCGTTGGTCGGTCATCTGGTGCCGGCCGACAGCGTGTACGCCTTCTTGGCTGAGCATCGCGGCCGGTTGTTCCCCGATGAGTTGTTCGCTGACATGTTCCCCTCGAGTCGGGGTCGTCCGTCGCAGCCGGCCGAGCTGGTCGCGACGGTGCTGGTGTTGCAGTCGTTGGAGGGTCTGTCGGACCGTGACGCGGTGCAGGCGTTGCGGACTGATCTGCGCTGGAAGGTCGCCGCCGGTCTCGCGCTCGATGACGAGGGCTTCCATCCGACGGTGCTGACGTATTGGCGCAACCGGCTGCGGGCGTCGGATCGTCCGGAGCGGATCTTCGACGCCGTCCGCGAGGTCGTCGCCGAAACCGGGGTACTCAAGGGCAAAGCCCGTCGGGCGGTGGACTCGACGCTGTTGGATGACGCGGTCGCAACTCAGGACACCGTCACCCAGCTGATGTCGATGATCCGCCGGGTCCGCAAGGCCGTCCCGGAAGCTGCCGCTGCGGAGCTCATCGGTGACGACTACGACCAGGTGTCCGCCAAGCCGGCGTGCGCGTGGGATGACCCCGCCGCTCGTGAGGCGCTCGTCACCCGGCTCGTCAACGATGCGCTCACGATCCTCGACGCACTCGATGGTGTGGTCCTCGATGACGTCCAGGCCGAGCTGGTCGGGCTGTTGGCGCTCGTGGCCGGCCAAGACGTCGAGCCCGGCGACACCGACGGGACGTGGCGGATCGCCCGCAAGGTGTCCAAGCACCGCCTGATCTCCACGGTCGATCCCGAGTCACGCCACATGCACAAGAACCGCTCCTCCTACCGCGACGGCTACAAGGCCCACCTGGTTGCCGAGCCCGACACCGGGATCATCACCGCCTGCGCGCTCACCCCGGCCAACGCCGGCGACGGGACCACCGGCGTCACACTCATCGCCGGCCAAGCCGAGCCGGTCGAGGTCTACGCCGACTCCGCTTACGGCACCGGCGAGATGCTCGCCGCGCTCGATGACGCCGAACACACTGCGGTGATCAAACCCTGGCCGCTGCGCCGCAACCCGAACCTCGGCGACGACCAGTTCGATCGTGACGACTACCGCATCGACTACACCGCCCGCAGCGTCACCTGCCCCGCCGGTGTCACCATCGCGTTCAACACCGCCGGCACCGCCAAGTTCAAACAGCGCTGCACCAGCTGCCCGCTGCGGTCACGCTGCACCACCGCCCGCAACGGCAAGACCTTCACGATCGGCATCCACGATCAACTCCTCGCCGCCAACCGACAGCGCTGGCGAACCGATCCCGGCCTCGTCGCCGACTACCGGCAACACCGACCACTGATCGAACGATCCATCGCCTGGCTCACCCGCAACGGACACCGCCGAGTCCGCTATCGCGGCGTCGAACGCAACCACCTCGCGCTCACCATCCGAGCCGCCACCTTGAACCTTCGACGGCTCTGCAACCTCGGCCTCCACTGGCACGACGGCTGGAACCTCGCCACCTGACCGAGCGGGCCCGGGGCTGACAAGCACGGAACGACACCTACCGGCTCTACCCAACCAGCGCGACCGGCTCTCACCCTGAACACCGGCTCTTCGGTCGGTCAAGTCCCCAAACCCACCACCACGCTGCGCCCACCACGATCACGACGAAAGCGGCTTGTTCAGCAAGCTCCTAGTGTCCTGTCAGGCTGATCCGTAGAGAAATATTGGTTGATCGGGAATTTCTCTGATTCGGTCGCGTTGTCCGGTGTTGTACGCCAACATCGGAGGGACGCCATGGCCAAGCGAGGACGACCGACCGTCGAGATCATCTTGACTGGGACCGAGCGACGACAGCTCGAGAGTTGGGCGCGCCGGCACTCGAGTGCGCAGGCGTTGGCGATGCGCTGCAAGATCATCTTGGCGTGTGCGGACCCGGGCCTGTCGCGTCAGCAGGTCGCGGATCGGGTCGGCTGCAACCCGGCGACGGTGACGAAGTGGCGGAAGCGGTTCGCCGAGCAGCGACTCGACGGACTGATCGACGAGCCAAGGCCCGGGGCGCAGCGGACGATCTCCGATGAGACCGTCGAGCAGGTCGTGATCGACACCTTGGAGTCGACGCCCAAGGACGCCACGCATTGGTCGACGCGGTCGATGGCCGAACGCCATGGGATCTCGCATCAGACGGTGGCCGAGATCTGGCGGGCGTTCGGATTGAAGCCGTGGGAGATCGACGAGTTCAAGATCTCCCCCGACCCGCAACTCGTGGCCAAGATCCGTGACATCGTCGGGTTGTACATGAACCCGCCCGTCAACGCGGCGGTGTTCGCCGTCGACGAGAAGCCCCAGATCCAGGCGTTGAACCGGACCGCACCGATGCTGCCGATGATGCCCACCACCGCACAACGACGCAGTCATGACTACAAACGCAACGGCACCATCGATCTGTTCGCGGCGCTCGACATCGCGTCGGGCAAGGTCATCCACGACCTCCGCCCGAACCACACGTCGGCCCAGTTCATCAAGTTCCTCAACAAGATCAACCGCGAAGTGCCCGACCACCTCGACGTGCACGTCATCTTGGACAACCTGTCGACCCACAAGACCCCGGCCGTCCACAAGTGGCTGCTGCGGCACCGCCGGTTCCACTTCCACTTCACCCCGACCTACGGATCGTGGATGAACCTCGTCGAACGCTGGTTCTCCGCACTCACCACCAAGAAGCTGCAACGCTCCGCCCACGACTCCGTCAACGCACTCGCCGCCGACATCATCGAATGGGTCGAACACTGGAACGAGAACCCGACCCCGTTCGTCTGGCACAAGACCGCCGACGAGATCCTCGAACGACTCGGCCGCTACTGCGCCGACCTCACCAACACCACATTCGTTGACGGATCAGCCTGACAGGACACTAGTCGGGCGTCGATGATGTTGTGATGCAGGATGAGGCCACAAGCGTGAGCGCTGAGAAGCGCGACGACTTGGAGGATCTGTACCGACGCGAATGGCCCACGCTGTTGCGCGTCGCCTACCTGCTGACCGGTTCAGAGGCAATCTCAGAGGAACTCGTCCAAGACTCGTTTGTTCGACTACAGCGCGCCGGGGATCGGGTCGCTAATCCGGGCGCCTACGTTCGAACCTCGGTCGTGAACGCGGCGTGTTCGTACCATCGCCATCGCGCCGTTCGCGACCGGACGGTGCTCCCTCGTCCAGAACCGGTACTCGCCGTCTACGACGAACTCGGTGACGCATTGTCGAAGCTGTCCTGGCGTCAACACGCCGTCGTCGTGCTGCGCTACTACCTCGGGCTGACCGAGGCTGACATCGCAGAGACGATCGGATGTCGCCCCAGCACCGTCCGTTCCCTCGAGCGCCGTGCGCTCGCCGTCCTCCGAAAGGAGCTCTCGTGACGAACTCGCTCCAGGAACGACTCCACGACTACTTCGTCGAGCAGACCGCGCACCTCCCCACCAGCGCTCCAGAACACGATGATGTGGCGACCGTCGATCTCGCACTCAGTTCGGCCGACTCGGGCCGGCGAGGCCCTCAAACATGGATGATGGCTGCCGCGGTCCTGTTGCCGACGGTGCTCCTAGCCGGCCTGCTGTTGGCCGGACGATCCAGCGGGCCTCGCCAGGCCAGCGATGGCGGCGATGACGGTGCCCCGACCACGACGATCGCCGAACCGCCGAGTCCACCTCATGAGACCCGCCGTCTTGGAGATCTGGTGCTGTCGGACGGCGTCGTCATCGCGGTCGGCGTGACCGTTGATGGTCGCACCGGCTGCATGTACGAGGATGGGATTGAGAGCACCTGCGTTGATCTCCCCGCCGACGTCGATGAGCCATTCGTTTGGTGGATGGGCGAAGACAGCGCAGGGCGGCAGGTCGTGTGGGGTGTCGTGCCCGACGGTCTCAATCCGGTGCTCGTCAACCCGGACGGAACCCAGGAACGCTTCGCGTTGACTGAACCCGACCAAGAGGGAAGGCGCGCGTTCGCCATGTCCCGAGAATCCGCGGCGCGCGCCACAGTCCGCTACCTCGATCACGATGAGCAGATCGTCGCCAGCGAGCAGATCGGTTACTGAGCCACGGGACCGCTCATAACGCCGAGCAACTACGCATGCGAGAGCGCTCGGGTACGGCACGTCGGCGAGTGCTACTCCTGCTCGATATCAGCGAGGATCGCGGGGAGGTTCTGTGCATCGGCAAGGAGACGGACGACGTCAACCCCGTCGTCCGCGATGAAGTAGAACCAGCCGCACGGAAACCCGGCCACCCGGCGATATCGCAGCCCCGGAATCTCGCAGAGCTCGCCCACGCGCGGCGTCCCCGCGCCGGGCATGCGAGCGATCGCTTCGAGCGCAGCGACGGCTGCGTCGAAGAAGCGCCGGCCGAGCTCGTCGCCGCCCTCGCGTCGGTAGTAGCGAGTTCGTTCGACGAGATCGGCTTCGGCCCGCGGACGAACGTACGTCGACGTCACGAGCCGTCGAAGGCACGGTCGCGTAGCTCCGTGATCACCTCATCGGTGACGAGACGGCCGGGACCGGACTCGAGCCCCTCGGTGATCAGCTCACGGAGCCGCGCCGCGGCTTGCAGCTCTTGGTCGCGTCGGATGAGCTCGCGCAGGTACTCACTCGTGTTGCCGTAGCTGCCATCGCGCACGCGGGCGTCGATGTAGTCGCGCATCGACTCCGGGAGTGCAAAGCTCATCGTGTTGCGGCTCATCTGGACAGTCTGTCTCCGCTATCAACTGTTGTCAACCGCCCAGAATGTCCAGCCGGAGCCGCAGTCCGAGGCATCCGATATCGGCACTTCAAGCGGAGCGCTACGGGTCGCCGCTGCCGCTCGTAACGCGAGCACCAAGGGTGGTTGCCGTCGTTACGATGATCTGCGCCACCTGCGATCAAGTCGGCTGAAGCCAAGCGGTACGGGTCAGCCGATCATCGTGTCGATCACAGCCAGCCACGACTTGTCGCGGGCTGTACGTCGCGATCACCCGAGGCCAAATCGAGAACCTCGTGCTCGTCGCCACGGATGGTCATGAGATCCGCGACGCGATCGACGTGCTCGAACAAATCCTCGCATCCGATCGCGCCGACCTGCCCGCCACCAGCGTGCGCCGCGACCTCGCCGCCGCCGTCCCGCCAGCACCCGTCCTGCAGCCGAGATGTGCGATTCCGGACTGGTTCACCGATGTCCACCAGCGAGCCGCCCAAGAACTCGCCGCCGCCCACACAAGACACGAAGCCGAACATCAACACGACGTGCGACTCCAACAAGACGTCGACCAGCTGGCCTCCCAACTCGACGAACTCGCGCCGCAGTGTGCGCCACACGACCGAGCGATCGCCGCCGTCACCGCCGATCTCGACACAGCCCGGCAACAACACCGACAAGCCGAACACGACCTCGCCAAAAGCAGCCGGCTCCACCGACGCGCTGCCCGCCACGAAGTCACGCTCGCCGCGGACGAAGTCGCGACCGCGAAGACGGCGCTCCACGAGCTCACCCGCCGCGCCCAACCACTCCTCGACCAACGCCACCAACTCCGCACCGAACACACCCGACTCTGCCAACACGCCAAAGCGCAACGACAGTTCACCCAAGAACTCGATCATTTCGACGGTCGCCTCGCAGCAGCCGAAATGACCATCAACGCGCTCAACGTCTGGTACCACTGGGCCGCGGGCCACCAGATCACACCGGAACGACTGATCGACGCCGGCGCTCTCCTCAGCGAGCACCGTAGCGCCCACGCCGCGCTCGCCGCACCCCTCCTCGACTGGCTCGAGCAACACGGAATCTGGCAACCACAACCAACCATCGAACCCCGCCATCAGACAATCGAACCCCGCCACCAGACCATCGAACCACGGGGACTCGAGATCGACTTCTGAGCGCAGACCGACAGTGTTGGTTCGACCCCGATCGCATCGGTCGGACGCCTTCACACTTCCGTCGTTGGTTGACGGTCAACCAACCCTGACGTCGATGGACGAAGCGACCAGCCGATCACCACAACCACCGGACATCAAGGTAAGTTGATGGTCGTGGATCCGGTGGTCTTGCAGTCAGCCCGCAAGCACCAGATCACCGACGACGACATGCTGCACGCCTACCGACATCCGATCCGAGTCTTCGATCTCGACGACCTCACCATGCTCATCGGCGCCGACGCTGCCGGTCGCATGCTCGAGATCGGTGTCGCCGAATCCGAAGGGATCGAGTTCATCGTCCACGCCATGACCGCCCGAGCCAAGTTCCTGGAGCCCTGAACCATGCCACGATCGATCCAAGAGATCCTCGACCACGCCGACGAACTCGCCCAACGCTTCGAGGACTACGACCCACAAACCGGCGACGAACGAGCCGTCGAGGAGTACCTGATCCAGCGTGCTGCGATCGCTCGTGCTCGCAGCGAACGCCAGATCATCGAAGCCGTCACGACCGCCCGCACCAAAGGCGTTTCATGGCAGCGCATCGGCGAATTGCTCGGCACCTCCGCCCAAGCCGCCCAACAGCGCTACGGCCATCTCGTCGAGACCGCCTGATCAGTCGCGCAACATCGGGCGCCGCGCTCGACAAAACGCTCCGATGGACGTGCCGAACTGGTTTGGTGAACTCAGCCGAGAGCGTCCTCCATCAGGCGTGCACCGGCGACCGTGGGGGTAACCGCGTGGCGATACACGAGCGCGGTCATGCGGGTGCCGTCGTGACCGAGTACGTCCGCCACGCGCTCGAGTGGCAGCCCCGCAGCGCTCATGATCGACGCTGCGCTGTGTCTCAGTTCGTGCGGATGCCAGACGCCCAGTCCAGCGGAGGTCGTCAGCCTTGCAAACGATCGGCGGAGATTCGACGGATTGATGGGGGAGCCCACGTTCGTTGTGAACACGAGATCGTCGGGATTCATCCAAATCGGACCGGCGTCGAGTCTCTCCGCGATCTGTCGCTTGCGGTGTGCCTTGAGTGCGACGATCACCGCAGGAGGCGCGTCGAGTGAACGTCGAGATCTCGACGTCTCCAGTTGCTCGTCCACATGTAGCGTGCCGCCTTCGCCGAACTTGAGCGAGCGGCGCACGTGCACGATGCCGGCCTTCATGTCGACATCGACCCATGACAGCCCGGTGGCCTCGCCTGGCCGAAGACCGAGCATCAGCATGACGAGCCACAGGGCGTGCAGGCGGTCACCCTCGGCCTCCCGCAGGAGCGTCTTCGCCTGCTCGACCGTCAGTGCCCGACCGAGCGGCGTCCTTCTGGCCTCTGCCGATAGTTCGACGATGCGGGCGACGTTCGACCCGACGAGTCCGCGCCTCATGGACCAGTCGAGTGCTTGGCCGAGCACACTGCGGATCTTGACCAAGGATGCGCGGCTCATCCCCGCCGACGCCCGCACATCGAATGCGGCCTCGATCGTGTCGGCGGAGAGTTTGCGGACGCGCCTCGCCCCCAGGTCGGCGCGCAGGACTCCGAGCGCCCATCGATAGGTTTCGGCCGTGCGAGGCGCGAGGTCGCGGCCGGCCAACACTTTCGCTTCCCATCGGCTCAGCAGATCGCCGAGTGTGAGGTTGCCGTCGGCGACACCGTGCCCAGAGTCGACCGCGGCGACCAACTTCTTCAGCGCTCGTTTCGCGGCAGCTTCGGTCGGGTGGAACGTACGCCGATACTTGCCTTCGACGCGGACCTGAGCGACCCATCGACCGGTCGGGGCCTCACCCAGTTCGCGTGCCTTCTTGGCGCCCTCTTGGTAGACCGAACCCTCGCCGTTGCCGCGCATTCGCGGGGCCCTCGTTGCCACGTTGACTCCTTCCATGCAGTGGAGTGAAGCAACTCAGTGAGTCACTTGGTGAGTTACGCTCAGCGTAACACCACGAACTTCGGCGAACGTCGAAAGTGGAAAAGACCTGCTCAACCGCATCGTCACGAACATCCGCGAACGTCCACGGACGCCCTGATCATCCATGACACGGATGAGGTCGGGGGTTCGATTCCCTCTACGCCAACACCTCTACGCCCACAAAACCCCAGGTCAGATGACCTGGGGTTTCTTCGCGTGTTGGGCTTGATGTCGGTGGATACCTTACGAACCGCCGAGCAGCGTCGGTGTCGCACGAAGCCGTCTTGCGGTGGACATTCGGACGGGTGGGTGAGGCTGGTGGCAAAGGTCCGCGGCTGATCGCCCGTCACCGGCTCCTCCCGATCCTGGCGCCAGGCCGATTGGCCCCGGCAGGGGTCGCCATCAAGTTGGGCATCTACAGCCACGTGTGCCCAACGCTCCGCGCCGAAGCCGCCGGGCGAGTTGCACACCTGCCCCGGTAGCGAGGCACAGCGGATCTCGACGCCCTCACCCTGCCCATCGGCGCCGATGCTGCCCGTTGCATGCTCGAGATCGGTGTCGCCGAATCCGAAGGGATCGAGCTCATCGTGCACGCCAACGCGCTCGAGTGGCAGCCCCGCAGCGCTCACGATCGCCGCTGCGCTGTGTCTCAGTTCGTGCGGACGCCGGACGCCCATGCCGCCAGATCTGCGTCCGGCTGTCTCGTCGAACTCGGCGCGATGTCGCTTGCCAGCGGAGGTCGACAGATGTTTGGGTAGAAGTAGGGGTTGCCATCACATCGAGCCGGATTCCCACGAGGATTCTGGAACTCCTGGTGCGGTGATCCAAGGCAGCTGTTGCGCGTGACACCCCTGACAAATCCTGATGCTCGGGATCTCAGAGAAGGGATGCGACGATGCACAAGATTCTGACTTCCACGATGGTCGCAGCGCTGGCGGTGACGTCGGCAGTGGCCGCGTTCGACTCGGCTCCACCCGTTCGCGCTGTTGGCCCCTACGCCGCGAACGTGACACTGACACCCGAACTGCCGGCGACCCTGGTGTACGGGGATCCGACCACGGAGGTGATCGCCGAGCTCGAGTTCGGTACCACCTTCGAAGCGATCACTCGGGTCTGCTTCCAGCCGTTCTTCGCCGGTGATCTGCTCGATCAAGGGGAAGCGATCACCTTCTGGTACAGCCCCGCGGGCCAAGGTGGGTTCGGGATCGGCAACAACTCGTCTGCTCCGCTCGAGACCAAGGTCGTGTGCATCAGCGATGTCCACAACGATCAGATTCAGCGATTTCTCGACGGTGCCGAGACCCTGCGCCTCGCGGCGACCGCCGATGAGCCGGACTACACGGAGGCGTCCGTCACGCTCACCGGACTGACCGTGTGGGCACTGGCGGTCGTCGACGAGAACGACTGCACGATCGTGGGGACCAACCGCGACGACACGCTGTACGGCACTCGCTACGCCGACACCATCTGCGGTCTCGGCGGAAGTGACGTCATCTACGGTTACGCCGGCGACGACATCATCCTCGGCGGCGCCGGCAAGGACCGGATCTACGGCGGCGCCGGCAACGACTCGCTGTTCGGCGGCCAAGCCGGCGACAAGATGTGGGGTGGCGTCGGCCAGGACGTGCTCACCGGCGGGCCTGGCTGGGATCGATTGCACGGCGGCGCCGACAGGGACTACATCTTCGGAGAAGGCGACCCCGATCGTGCCTACGGGCAGGGCGGCGATGACTGGATCGTGCTGGGCCCCGGCGACCGGCAGGTCTCCTACGGCGGCGACGGTGACGACTTCGTGCGGGGAGGGCCAGCCAGGGACCGGCTCTACGGAGGCAACGGTAACGATTCGCTGGTCGGTGAAGCCGGGGACGACTCCCTGTACGGCGGCCCCGACAACGACCAGCTGTACGGTGGTCTCGGCGATGACTGGCTGTGCGGCCAGGCCGGCGTCGACAGCATCGATACCGGTGGCCAGCCCGGCGACCGGGTCTGCCGTTGCGATCGCAACGACGGTTGACCGGTCGAGCCGCGGAGAACACTGGAACGATCTCAACCGAAACATCTTCTGGGTGAGCGGTCTTGAAGAAGCGGTGCAGTGTGCGCCGGGCGTACGGACTGTTGTTGTTCGCCCGCCGGCCAGGGTCCAGAGGATGTCAGCAATCGCGGAACGCTTTGTGTCCGGGCGATGATCGCGAGTCCAAGGATTCGGCTCCGCGCCCGTGCCCTGCCGGTTCATGGGCGGTGCACTGCTGGTCCTGATGTCGATCGAGGGCCGTCCGCTAGGTCCTTTCGACGATGAGGAGAAAATCGACCTTGCGCGTCACCCCGTAGATCTGAGCGAGGGTCGTCTTCCTGACGTTGGGGATGATCGAGACGATCTCCCCGTCGAGTCCATTCAGGAACCTCTCCAACTTGGCGGAATCGGTTTCCATGTTGATCTCGAACCGATGCACCTTGTAGCCCATGACCAACCTCCTCGTGCCCGTGCTCATGCGACAGTGGACAGCGAATACCTACCTACTCGTAGCGGAGGGCTTCGCCGGGCGGCATTCGTACGACGCGGCGTACGGGAATTCGTATCACGATCAACGTCGTGATCGCTGTGACGACGAGTGCGACTGCAACGGGCCAGAGCGGGAAGCGGAACGTGAAGGCGGCGTCGAACCTGCGCTCGAAGACCCACAGGATGAACCTCGCCAGCCCGTACCCGACCGGTATGCCGAGCAGCCAGCCGAGGATCGCGATCGTCAGCCCCTCGGCCCGGAACATCGCTCGCAGGTCGCGCCGCCGCGCCCCGATGCTGCGCAGGATGCCGATCTCGCGAGTGCGGTCGAGCACGTTGCTCGCCATCGCACTGACGAGGCCGATCATTCCGATCGCCACGACCGGAATGCCCATCGCCATCACGACGGTCACGATCAGACGGTTCTCGGCCATGTTCTGGTCACGGTCGATGTAGCGAAGGCTCGACGCGACCTGGTAGCCGTTGCGCTCCAACACCTCCTGGATCCCGGCGGCGGCGGCATCGACGGTCTCCGGATCCGGGTCGGTCGTTCTCACCCAGAAATTCCCGGTGGTCCACCCTTCGTAGTCGAGCACGGTCCGGAACGGCATGAACAGGCCCTGCCCATCGTTGACGAGCTGGCCGTCGATACCGATCACCTCGAGGTCGATCGGCCCACGGCGGGTTTCGACGGTGACGGTGTCGCCGACAGCGAGTCCGGTCTGGTTGGCGAGCGCCTCACCGATCACGACGACCCGGGCCGCATCGTCGGCCTCCTCCTCCGAGAACCAACGTCCGGCGATCACGTCGTGGTCATAGGTGCTCGTCGCAGAAAGCCCCCACACGTACTTCTCGCCATCGAGCTCGACGCTGCTGTAGATCATCGGATGGGCGAACGAGACCTCGGGAACCGTCTCGATCAGCTCGCCGGCTCGTGCGTCGAGACCGGGATCTCGATTCCACACGATGATGTCGCCGCCTTCCAGATCGAAGGACCTTGCGTCCTCGTTGACGGCAGTGATCAACACCGAGCCGAAGGCCAGCATCGTGCCGACCGCGAGCCCGACCGGCACGGCGGTCGCAACGGTCCGACCTGCCCGCCGGGTCGCGTTGCGCACCCCCATCTGGCTCCGACGTGAGGTGATCGGGACTCGTGCCACGGCCCGATCGAGCTTCCGCAGCCCGTACCCGGCGACGACTCCGTGGTCCTCAATTGCGTCGCGAACGGTGATCCGGGACGCCCGTCGCAGTGCCGGCCAGGCCGCAGCCGCCGTGCCGCCGAGCCCGACGACGATGCTGAGCACCAGAGCGAGACCGCTGAAGCGCCAGACGACCGAAGTCCCGCCGAACTCACCACTCATGTAGGTCATCAACCAGTTGCTGAGCGGGATGCCGACCGCCATACCGACAGCAGTACCGATTGCGCCGAGGATGAGTGCAGTTCGGAGGAACCCCGAGGCGACCATCCGGCGGGTCCCGCCGATCGCCTTCATCATCCCGATCTCGCGGGTCTGCTCGCGAACCATCGTGTTCATGGTCGTGAAGATCAGGATCAGCGCCGAGACGAGCGCGATTCCGGCGATCACGTAGAACACGACGATGAAGTTGCCGAAGTCGTCCGAGCCCGGCCACTTCCCTGCCCGCCAGACCTCCAGCACGTCCCAGTAGGCGATGTCGTCGATGTCGGCGGCGAGCATCGAGCGGAGTTCGGTGACCATCGCGGCCACCGCAGCCGGCGCGGGGTCGACGGCGACGACATCGATCGAGTTGGGCGCCGGATAGTCCATCACGCGCTGCACATCTGCGTTCGCCATGTACAGCACCGGCGCATCCTCGGCAACCTCGTGCTGTAGCGGACGGTGCCGCCGGAGCCGCTGATCCCGAATCGTTGCCAGCGACCGGTGTGGGTTCGCAACTCGACCGTGTCGCCCACCGCACCGTTGAAGCGTCCGGTCCGGGCGTTGGCGGTATCGGTGATCAGCAGATTCCGCCGGTCAGGGAATTCTCCGGCCGTCAGCGAGACGATGTTCACGGCTTGCCGCTCGAAGTCGGTGACACCGACGAGTATCACGCCCTGGGTGCGGCCGTCGATGCGGATCTCGGTGCGGGCGAGCGTGCGGGTGTCGAGTGCAGCCACATTATCCACGGAATGAAGCGACGCCAGTTGATCGGGCGTCAGATCGACAGCGGTCGGAGCCAGCCGTGCGGTGTGCATGGCGTCGTCCTGAACGCGCTGCTGCATCGTGGCATCGACGTTGCCGGGGATCGCGAACAGCCAGACGCCAGCAATCGCCACGGCGATCGTCGCAATCGTCAGCGCAGATCGACCGCGCCGCCGCGTCAGCTCCCTGATCGATCGGCGCGAGTGAGCCGAGATCATCGTCGATCGTCACCCTCTCAGGTACCCGTCACGGATCGACACGACTCGGTGTGCCCGCTCGGCCAGCGTCAGGTCGTGGGTGACGTAGACCACTGTGGTGCCCAGTGCATTCACGTCACTGAGGACGGAGAACATCTCGCTGGCGCTGTCGGTGTCGAGGTTGCCCGTCGGCTCGTCCGCCACGAGGATCGACGGATCGCAGGCGAGCGCCCTGGCGATCGCGACCCGTTGCTGCTCGCCCCCCGAGAGCTCTGCCGGGAACTGATCGAGGTGGTCGCCGAGCCCGACCTGTCTGAGCCGGGCGGCCGCTCGATCGGCACGCTCGCCCACCGAGCCCAGTCGAGCGAAGTCGAGCGGAAGCATCACGTTCTCGCGCGCGGTCAGAGTGGGCAGTAACTGGAAGAACTGGAACACGACGCCGACGTGCTCGCCGCGCCAGACGGCGAGCTGCTCCTCGTCGAGCTCGTTCAGTTCGCGACCCGTCACCGCGACCGTCCCGGCGGTTGGCCGATCGATACCCGTGATGATGTTCAGGATGGTCGACTTCCCGCTTCCACTCGGCCCCACGATCGCCATCAGCTCGCCGGCATCGACCTCGAGGTCGATGCCTCGCAGTGCGGGATACTGGACCCGACCGCTGCGGTAGACCTTTTCGATCCCGGTCAGCCGGATGATCGGGATGCCCGAGCCGCTCACGTTGCCGATATCGAACGGATCGGCCTCACGACCAGCCTGAGCGGGCGAGCGAGCAGCCATGCTCTCTGGGTATCACGAACGTCTCCGACTCGCCAGAGTCGATGGTCACGGCCCGAACCACGGGGGTCACCGTCGAGAGGCGCTCGCCCGTTCGGTGACGGTCGGGAACGATCGGTATGGCACTCACCAGCTACTTGGGACCCAGCGCTTCGATCGTGCCGATGCCAGTGACCGACGAACTCACCTGGGGCTCGCCGTAGTAGCGGACGGCGCCGGATCCGGTCACGGACACGTAGAGCTGATCGGTTGCCCACAGCGTCGCCACGACGACACCCGTCGATTCGACCGAGGCGGCGTCTGCCCGGAGAGCTCCGCCGTCGAAGTCACCGGCGCCGGCCAGGACGGCATCGAGTCGCCCGGTCCGGCCGCCGGCGACGATGGTGCCGGCTCCAGGGAGCGAGGCCCGCAGTGTCGAGACGTCGAGATCGGGTGCGGTGATCGTTCCCGCTCCGGGAAGGTCGATCTGGAGCCGATCCCTCGTGGCGCAGTCGGCGAGGTCGATGGTGCCGGCTCCGGAGAGGACGACGGCGGTGATCGCCGGACAGCCGAGCCGATAGGTGACGCCGCTGGTGGGATCGATGTCGATCCCCGCCTCGGTCGAGATCGTGAGGGTGTCTCCGGAGACATCGGTTCGGATGTGGATGAGCAGATTGTCGTCGGTCTCGACTTCGACGACTCCGTCCGGGCCGGCGCCGAACAGAACAGCGCCCTCGCCGTCGAGCACGACGCGCTCGAAGTCGGCGATCGACCGGGCCTCCACGGTCACAGCCCCGGATCCGCGGACACGGTCGCTGCCCGTGAGGACGTCGCTGCAGGCGACTACGAGTAGGCCGAGCACCACCACCATCGCCACCCGACGACGGAAGGCCATGTGCGGGTTCTTGCCGGTCGTCGCTTGCACGGCATGCCACCTCCATGCCCATCATCCGTGATGACGGTCGTCACCTCCAGGGCAGAAGGCCACAACGACCACAGGATCGGCAATGCGACCCTCGTCGCCGACACGATGTACGGCGTGATGATCGTCGGGCTGGTCTGCACGGCCATCGGGGGCGAACCGAACACGACACCCGCACCACTGACCGATCCGCCGCCGGGACCCTCGAGGTTCGGGCACCACTCTTTCGGCCGCCACTCTGAGGGGAGGATCGGCAATCGGACGATTCCGCCTGCGTCGCGGAGCGGACGCCGGTAACGGAACCGGGCCACTTCCGACGTGCTGTCACGACATGAATGCGGCGAGGATATGGACATGACCGAGCTCTACGCACAACTCCACGAAGCGAGCGGGTACGTCAGCGGGGTCGCGGGGCGTCACCATCGCGTCGCGATCACGCTCGGCTCGGGGCTCGGCGCCTACGCGGACAGCCTGCCGGACGCGGTCACGATCCCGTACGAGGACATCCCGCACTTCCCCGTGCCCACCGTCGCCGGTCATGGCGGCAAGCTCGTCTCGGCCGTGTTCGGCGACACCGGCGTGCTGATCCTCGCCGGGCGGGTGCACTACTACGAGGGTCGCCCCCTCAGCGACCTGGTGTTCGGCACTCGTCTTGCGGTCGTCAACGGGTGCAGAACCGTCGTCTTGACCAACGCTGCCGGCGGTTGTGGCGATGGACTGCAACCCGGCGACCTGGTCCTGTTGCGCGACCACATCAACCTGACCGGCCAGAGCCCGTTGATCGGCCCCAACGATGAGCGGCTCGGCCCGCGGTTCCCCGACATGAGCACGGTGTATCCGGCCGCGTTGCGCGCCCGCGCCCACGACGCGGCCGCCGCGGCGGGGACCTCGCTCAAGGAGGGGGTCTATGCCTGGTTCACCGGCCCGGCTTATGAGACGCCCGCCGAAGTGCAGATGGCCCGGCGGCTCGGTGCCGACCTTGTCGGCATGTCGACCGTGCCCGAGGCGGTCGCCGCGCAGCACCTCGGAGCGGACGTCGTAGGGATCTCACTCGTGACCAACCTCGCGGCCGGCATCGCGGACCACCCGCTGTCGCACGAAGAGGTCACGGCAGCCGGCCGCGACGCGCAGCACCGCTTCGCCGCCATCATCGACCACTTGCTCCACGACTTGGCGAACACGGCCGACTGACTGCCACCTCGCTCCTGCCGTCGGTCTCACCGCCTCGCGACGGAACTTGTTGCCTAAGCGACGTAGCCGTTGACGTCGGCGATGATGTGGCTGGCGGCTTTGGTGTAGATGCACACTTTGCCGTTTGTGCCGACTTTGGCGAGTACGGCGTTGGGGACGACTTGTCCGGCGACGTAGTTCACGTTCGATGCCAATGGCCGTTGCTCTCCGCACGGGTAGGCGGTGAAGAAGCCGGGACCGTCGGGTGTGACTGCGGTCAGATTCATCAACACGGCTGATGCGTCGTCTGGGACTCCGCCGCGCCCGGTCACCTGCAACTCGGTCACGGATTCGGCGGCGCTGACCCCGGCGCCTTCGAACAGACCATCGACCGTCTTTTGACCCGGCCTCGTCTCCAACACACGCGCCGGGGTGAGCGAGGTTGGTGATCCGCCGTCGGGGACGTAGCCGTTGACGTCGGCGATGATGTGGCTGGCGGCTTTGGTGTAGATGCACACTTTGCCGTTTGTGCCGACTTTGGCGAGTACGGCGTTGGGGACGACTTGTCCGGCGACGTAGTTCACGTTCGATGCCAATGGTCGTTGCTCTCCGCACGGGTAGGCGGTGAAGAAGCCGGGACCGTCGGGTGTGACTGCGGTGAGATTCATCAACACGGCTGATGCGTCGTCTGGGACTCCGCCGCGCCCGGTCACCTGCAACTCGGTCACGGATTCGGCGGCGCTGACCCCGGCGCCTTCGAACAGACCATCGACCGTCTTTTGACCCGGCCTCGTCTCCAACACACGCGCCGGGGTGAGCGAGGTTGGTGATCCGCCGTCGGGGACGTAGCCGTTGACGTCGGCGATGATGTGGCTGGCGGCTTTGGTGTAGATGCACACTTTGCCGTTTGTGCCGACTTTGGCGAGTACGGCGTTGGGGACGACTTGTCCGGCGACGTAGTTCACGTTCGATGCCAATGGTCGTTGCTCTCCGCACGGGTAGGCGGTGAAGAAGCCGGGACCGTCGGGTGTGACTGCGGTGAGATTCATCAACACGGCTGATGCGTCGTCTGGGACTCCGCCGCGCCCGGTCACCTGCAACTCGGTCACGGATTCGGCGGCGCTGACCCCGGCGCCTTCGAACAGACCATCGACCGTCTTTTGACCCGGCCTCGTCTCCAACACACGCGCCGGGGTGAGCGACTCCAACGACGTTCCCGTCGAGCACACATCGGACAGCGACAGGGTGCCGCTGTCAAACTTCTTGGACGTGTCGGCGTTGATCAGTTCCCAGTTGAACGTCGGCACCGGCGTCAACTGGACGTCGGGCCAGATCACCTGCACCGGTGCGCTTCCTGCGGTGACGAGTTGCATCACCTTCGCGATGTACACGATGTCGCCCGTGCCCGTGTTGGTGACGATGACCGCCGGCTCGCCGTTGGGGCAGATGCCCTCGACCGTACCGCTGTAGGTCAACCCGACGGCTGATGCGACGCCGATCGCCGTGAACGAGGACGCAGATACGGCGAGGGCCAGAGCCAACGAACGAGCATGCATGAGGACAACCTCCGGGTCAGCAGGCCGAGTACCTCTCGGTTGGGCTGTGTTTGTGGATGCGAAAGTTACACGGTGCGAATAACGCTGGCAATAGCGCACGCGAATGCGAGTGGCCGTCACGTCACCGTCGTGCGGTTCCGCCCCGCGCACGCTGAGATGTCGGCCCGTGAGTGGTCGAAAGCCTCTGTCGATGGTCGCTGCCGGCCCATAGGTTCGGAATCCGAGAGACAGGTGAATCATGCGCGGTGCAGTGGTGTTCGGCCTGTTGGCGATGGTGAGCGCGTGTGGCACCACAGACGTCAAGCAGTCGAGCGAGTACGTGACACTTCAGAGCGACAACGAGGCGCTCGCGGCCGACGTCGAACGGCTCGAGTCGGAGGCCGGCAACACGGCTGACGAGCTCGCTCAGGCGCAGGCAGCGACCGAGACCGAGCGTGCCGAAGCAGAAATGCTTCGCTCCGACTTCGTAGCGTTTCTCGCGACGATCTTCTCGGCGCAAGGCGGTCTCACCGAGACCGAATCGACTTGTGTCGGATCGGCCGTCGTCGAGGACGTCGACTCGCGCCAGGCCTACCTGCAGTTGCTGTCCGGGGGCGATCCCGAATCGACCGAGATCAGCAATGCCGTCGAGCGCCTCAACACGGTGCTTGCGAGCTGTGGGATCGACGTCCCGGATCCGGCGGAGACGACCGAACAGGTAGTCGCCGACGAGTTACGCCCGGACCTCGCCGCAGCCGTTCGGCCGGTGGAGGTGACCGGCGATCCCTTGCCCAGGCTGGACGACTCCCCGGTCTCCGTCGATGTCGCCGTCGGCCTGCCCGCTCCGGTGCTGAGCGGCGAAGGCTATGACGGCCAGGCGGTGACGATCGATGCCGCCGAGTCAGGGCCGACGATGGTGGTGTTCCTGGCTCACTGGTGCCCGCACTGCAACGCCGAGATGCCGCGCCTGCAACAGCTGCAGGCCGACGGGGCCTTCCCCGAAGGGGTACACCTGGTTGCGGTCAGTACCGGGCTGAACCCCGATGCACCCAACTTTCCGCCCGATGCCTGGTTGGCCGACATGACCTGGGAGATCCCCACGCTCGCCGACGGGATCGACCTCGACCGTCAGGCGTTCATCGCCTCCGATGCATTCGGAGTCAACGGCTTCCCGTTCACCGTGCTGATCGAGGCCGACGGCACGGTGGCCGCCCGATGGTCGGGCGAGCGCAGCGCCGACGAACTGTTGGCGTCGCTGACGGCGGTGTTCGGATAGACGGTCCGACGGTCGGCGACAGCGCGTCAGCGGTCGTGGTCGCCCTGGCGATAGACTGCGGTGATCTCGTCGAGGCGGGCCTTCACGTCGGTGTCGATCGGGCTGTGCGTCGCCGCCGTCGAAGCGGCGAGCTGCTCGGGCCGGCTGGCACCGATGATCGGTGAGGTGATCGTCGGGTTGGCGAGCACCCACTGCACCGCCAGCGTGGTCATCGGCACGCCCGCGTCCTCGGCCACCACCCGGATCTCCTCGACCGACGCGAACATGGCGTCGTGCCAGTAGCGCTCGGTGTAGGTGCCCTGGGCGCGGCCCAGCGTGAACCGTGTGCCCTCCGTCGGCGAACCCGGCCGATGCTTGCCGGTGAGCATGCCGCCCGCCAACGGGTTGTAGGGGATCACGGCCACGTTCTCTTCGGCGCACAACGGCAGCAGCTCGCGCTCGATCTCGCGGAACAGCATGTTGTACCGGGGCTGCACGCTCTCGAACCGGCTGATGCCGTGCAGCTCGCTGCGACCGATCGAACGCGCCAGTTGATAGGCGAGCGTGTTCGAGCAGCCGATGTAGCGCACCTTGCCTGACCGCAGCAGATCGTCCATCGCCTGCAACGTCTCGTCGATGTGCACGTTCGGGTCGTAGAAGTGGATCTGGTACAAGTCGACGTAGTCGGTGCCGAGCCGTCGCAGCGACGCATCGATCGCCCGCATGATGTTCTTGCGGTTGTTGCCCTGGTCCCACGTGTGCGGGCCGGTGCGGGCGAAGCACTTGGTGGCGAGCACGATGTCTTCGCGGGTGCGGCCACCCTGTTGCATCCACTGTCCGACCAGCTCTTCGGTGCGGCCGATCGTCTCGACCGGCCCGCCGAGCGGGTAGATGTCGGCGGTGTCGAAGAACGTGATGCCGGCCTCGTAGGCGGTGTCCATGATGGCGAACGAGGTCTCGTCGTCGCACTGGAAACCGAAAGTCATGGTGCCCAGACACAGGCGCGACACCCGGAGGCCCGTACGGCCGAATCGAACGTGATCCATGCCGCACGGTACTCCCGGGCTCGTCCCCGACGTCAGCCGGAACGCCCGCGGGAACGCCGGCGGGAACGCCGGCCGGGATATCGGCTGGGGGTGATGCTCGATCGCCCGTCTCGGCCCGATCGATCCGTCGTCGGCTTCCTCGCGTGCCCCTCACGCTGCTACACCTGCTCGGTGGGTATCGTCCTCGCGCTGCTGTCTGGGTTCGTCTACGGCACGTCCGACTACATCGGTGGTCGCGCCAGCCGCCGCGTCGCTCCGATCGCGATCAGCTGGTTCAGCGAGGTGACGATGCTCGTCGTCTTCGGCCTGTCGTTCCTCCTGCTCGCCGACTCGGGGCCGACGTCGGCGGCGATCTGGTGGGGCATGGTCGGCGGAGTCGCCGGCAGCATTGCCGTACTCGGCTTGTATGCCGCGCTGTCGCGGGGCAACATGACCGCCGTCGCTCCGATCACCGGTGTCGTCGCCGCCGCCCTGCCGGTGGCCGCAGGACTGCTCATGGGTGAGCGGCCCGGTCTGGTCTCGGCGATCGGGATCGTGCTGGCGATCCTCGCGGTGGCGCTGATCGGCGGGGCAGCCGGGGCGACTCGTCGCCGCGTCCCGCGCTCGACGATCGTCCTCGCGGTCTTCGTCGGTGCCGGGTTCGGTCTCTTGTTCATCGCGTACGCCCGTGCGGGCGACGACAGCGGACTGTGGCCATTGTTGACGTCGCGGCTGGGAGGGGTGCCGCTGCTCGGAACGGCATACGTTGTCGCCCGCCGTCGCGGGCGGGTGGCGCCCGCAGATCGACGGGTCGTGCGGCCGGCGGTGGCGATGGGTCTGATGATCGGTTTGGCGAACGGGCTCTATCTCCTGTCGACGCGGGAGGGCCTGCTGTCGGTCGTCGCCGTGATCGTGTCGCTCTACCCGGCGAGCACGATCATCCTCGCAATTGCTCTCGACCGCGAGCGCGTCACCCGGTCGCAGCTGGTGGGTATGGCGTTGGCAGTCGTGGCGGTGACGACGATCACGCTCGGGAGTTGACCGCGTCGAGCAGCGCCTGAGCGATCGCAGCCGCGCCGTCCTCGCCGATCAACACGGTGTAGTGATTCGCTCCGGCGACCGTGCGCCAGTCGTGTTGGGGGAATGCCTCGATCAGCTCGAGCGGCAGGAGCGGTGGGGGAGCGGCCATCAAACCGGTCTCGGCTCGGACGATCGTCAGCGGTCCTGCGCGCCGCTCGAGCAACGTCCGGATCTCGTGGTCGGTGAGCAACTCCTCGCCATCGAAACGAACGGCTGCCTCGTCGACCATGCTGCGAAAGCCACCCTCGCACTCGACGAGATCTGACAGCACGTACCGCTCGATCTCGGGCGTCAACTCGCCGGCGAAAGCGGGATGCTGCATCCACATCGAACGGTACGACACCCGGTCGGGCCACACCTTGCGCAATCGCTCGATCGCTGGACCGATCAGTGCGTCGAGTGTTTCGCCGGGCGACGAGCCGACGGGCAGTGGGAGTGCCACGCCGCCATCGACCAACACCAGTTCACCGACGACGTTCGGATGTCGCTCGGCCGCGGCGAGGGCCACGTACGTGCCCATCGAGTGCCCGGCGACGATCGCCGGGGCGCCGTTCAGGCGTTCGATGATCGCGGCCAGATCGTCAGCGTGCCTACGAATGCCGTGAGGTCCGGGGGCCGCACTGCTCGAGCCGCGACCGCGCAAGTCGACGGCGACGAGGCCGACCTGGCCTCCCAGGTGTCGTGCGACCGCCGACCAGCTCCATGCGTTGGCGGTGATCCCGTGCACGGCGAACACCATCGGCGTGCCAGGTGTGCCGCGCCACCGGACCACACCCAATTCGGCGTCGCCGACATCGATCCGGAGTGTCTCCGGGGCGATCGCGGATGGAGTCACCTGCGGCCTCCTGCGAGGTCGGCCCGTTGTTCTGCGAGCACGCCCACCGTGTGCAACCTACTCTGGACGCGGCTCGCGAGGGAGGCCGAGCACACGCTCGCCGATGATGTTGCGCATGATGTCGGAGGTGCCACCCATGATCGTGTACCCGGGTGCGTAGAGCAGACCGTGCACGATGTCGCTCCACACGGTGGCCTCTGCCCCGAACGTGTTGGCCACGAACTCGGCGACCCGCCACTCGTGTTCGGTGCAGAAGCACTTCGTCGCCGCGGAGAAGCCCTTGGGCGCCTGTCCCAACACTTCGCGTGTGACGAGAATACGGCCGATCCGGTAACCCGATTCGAGACCGGCGATCACCTGACGCACCCTCGGGTCGGTTCGGTCGGAGCGCTCGACGGCCATCTTGAACAGGGCCTGGTTGGAGACCAGTCGATCGACACCGCCTCGCTCGTGCTCGAGCTGTCGCATCGTCTGCTTGAACGCGTTGCCCTCGATCCCGACCAGGTTCGTGACCGGGACTCGCACATCGGTGAAGAACACCTCGCAGAAGTGCTGATTGGTGGTCATGTCCTTGATCGGTCGCACTTCGACGCCCGGCGTGTCCATCGGGACGATCACCTCGCTGATCCCTTGGTGCGGCGGACCCTCGGTGCTGGTGCGACAGATGACGTAGCAGTAATCGGCAACTGCGCCGAAGCTCGTCCAGATCTTCTGGCCGTTGATGACGAACTCGTCGCCGTCGCGCACCGCTTGGGTCGAGAGGCTCGCAAGGTCACTGCCCGCATTCGGCTCGGACATGCCGATGCACCAGGTGTCCTCGCCAGAGAGCATGCCCGGCAAGAAAGCCTGCTGTTGGTCGGGCCGGCCGTAGGCGATCAGCGACGGCCCCATCTGGCGATCGGCGAACCACATCGCCGCGA
Organism: uncultured Acidimicrobiaceae bacterium; assembly: GCA_963701575.1. Classification (GTDB taxonomy): domain Bacteria; phylum Actinomycetota; class Acidimicrobiia; order Acidimicrobiales; family Ilumatobacteraceae; genus Ilumatobacter. The sequence continues at coordinate 29,832 of CAVPAQ010000022.1, read as the reverse complement.
TCGGTGCACCCGCCGCGATCAGTTCTTCGCCGATGATCAGCCGGTCGACCGGCGGGCGGCCGCCCCCACCGAAATCGGTCGGCCAGGTGAGTCCGATCCACCCGAGCTCGGCCATCTCCTTCGCGAACTCCTTCGAGAACCCGTTGATCCAGGAGTCGTTGTGGCGGCCGTATCTGGCGACGGCGGACTGGGCGACCGCCCGTGCCTGTTCACGGAGTTCGAGCTGAGCAGCAGTCCAAGCGAAGTCCATCGGGGTCGATCGTACGGCGAGTTGCTGTGCCGTGCCGAATCGCCAACTGTCACGCAGCGTGGTCGCGATGCCCGGTCTCGTGGTGCTGGTGCCGTTACCTCATGGAGTCTTGACGAGAGAGCCCGATAATCCGCGAAGTTGCTGGTGACAGCATTCGGTTGTGCTTCTTACGCTGTGGCCATGGCGCAGCGAGGACTCCCAGCCCGTAGCCGCAGCGTGGTCGCTGCCGCTGTGATCGTGGTGTTCTGCGGGGCGGTTTCGACCACGGTCGCCGCCGACGGAGACGCCTCCGTGACGGCCGACTTCGAACCCGGCATCGTCGATGGTGCGATCGTGGCAGTGGATACGCCACCCGTACCGTCGGTCACCGAAGTCGTCGCGGTCGATTCACCACCTGTTCCCATTCGGGTTGCGGTCGGTCGGCCCCCGGTTCCGGCGCACGAGCCGGCGCCGGTGCCTGCTCGTGGTCGCGACTACGGCGCCTACGAGCTGAACGAGTCGATCAGCGACGCGTTCGCCACACTGCGGGCGGGGCTGGTGTTCCTCGACGGCCTCTTCTGAGCTGTGCCGGTGTGGCTCTGCGCCGGTGCGGTCGCCGATCTCGGCGCCGCCTCACGGTGATCGATCAGCGATCGCCCATGGCGACGTAGTCGCGTGCGTCCGGGCCCGCGTACCACTGTCGAGGGCGTGAGATCTTCTGGTCGGGATCGTCGAGCAACTCCTGCCAATTCGCCAGCCACCCGACCGTGCGGGGGATCGCGAACAACACGGTGAACATGTCGACCGGGAAACCGAGCGCTTGATAGATGAGGCCCGAGTAGAAGTCGACGTTGGGGTACAGCTTGCGGTCGACGAAGTACGGGTCAGTGAGCGCGACGTCTTCGAGAGCCAGCGCGATGTCGAGCAACGGGTTCTTCCCGGTGACCTTGAACACGTCGTAGGCAGCCTGCTTGATGATCGTGGCTCGGGGGTCGTAGTGCTTGTACACACGGTGGCCGAAACCCATCAGTCGACCCTCACCCGCCTTGACCGATTCGATGAATGCCGGAACATGATCGATCGAGCCGATTTCGGACAGCATGCGAACGACAGCCTCGTTGGCACCGCCGTGCAGCGGGCCGTAGAGCGCGCTCGCAGCCGCCGCGGCGGACGAGTAGGGGTCGGCATGGCTCGACCCCACCACACGCATCGCGGTGGTGCCGCAGTTCTGCTCGTGGTCTGCGTGCAGGATGAACAACACGTCCATCGCCCGCTCGAGGGCGGGATCGACCTCGTAGTCGGTGCCGATCTTCCACATCATGTTGAGGAAGTTGGCCGGATACGACAGGTCGTTGTTGGGGTAGTTGAAGGGGAGGCCGACCGAGAAGCGATAGGCCATCGCGGCGAGCGTCGGTGTCTTGGCGATCAGGCGCAGGATCTGCTTGCGTCTGCTGTCTTCGTTGTGGATGTCCTTCGCGCCGTCGTAGAACGTGCCGAGTGCGGCGATCGATGACACGAACATGCCCATCGGGTGGGCGTCGTAGTGGAAACCATCGACGAAGCGCTTGCGCATGTTCTCATGGATGAAGGTGTGATGGGTGACGTCGTGGCCCCAGGCAGCGAGTTCGTCGGCCGTCGGGAGATCACCGTGGAGCAGCAGGTAGGCAACCTCCAGGAACGTCGACTTCTCGGCGAGCTGCTCGATCGGATATCCGCGGTAGCGGAGGATGCCATTCTCGCCGTCGAGGTAGGTGATCGCGGACTTGCATGCGGCGGTCGACATGTATGCCGGGTCGTACATGAACAGCGACGGGTCGAGTTGTCGCAGCGCACTCGACGGGAATACGCCGCCCTCGATCGGGACCGTGACGGTCTTGCCGGTGCGGTCGTCGGTAATGGTGATGGTGTCGGGCACGGTGCTTCCTTCGTGTCACGCTCGGATGAGAACGGGGCTTGCTCCCCGGCGGCCAATGTACCCCTTGCGGGTCGTCGGCCCCCAACAGGGGTGGGGCCGACGCGGCGTCAGGGTCGGCCCGCCATGTGGGTGCCGGCAACATCAGAGCGGAGAGTTGCCGTGCTTGCGGTGCGGCATGCGCTCGCGTTTGTTCTGCAACATGGTCAGCGCCGCTGCGATCTCGCGGCGTGTGTCTGCTGGATCGATCACTGCGTCGACATATCCGCGTTCTGCCGCGATGTACGGGTTGAGCAGACGCTCCGCGTAGTCGGCCTCGAACGCTGACCGCTCGTCGTCGGTCGCCCGCCGTTGGAGAATGGCTGCAGCCTGCCCGGCTCCCATGACCGCGAGTTCGGCCCAGGGCCAGGCGAGGCAGACGTCGTTGCCCATGGTCTTGGAGTCCATCACGATGAACGCTCCGCCATAGCTCTTGCGAAGGATCACGCAGACGCGCGGCACAGTGGCTCGGCCGTAGGCGTACACGAGCTGCGCTCCGTGGCGGATCATGCCGCGCCACTCGAGGTCCTTGCCGGGGTAGAAGCCGGGCGTGTCGACGAGGGTCAGGATCGGCAGGTTGAACGCGTCACAGAAGGCGACGAAGCGGGCCGCCTTCTGAGATGCGGGGATGTCGAGCGTGCCCGCCAGGTTCATGGGTTGGTTGGCGACGATGCCGAGCGGGCGCCCACCGATCGTCGCGAATGCCGTCACGACGTTTCCTGCCCAGCGGCCGCGGACCTCGAGCAGCGAATCGTCGTCGACGATCGCCTCGGCGACCTGCCGAACGTCGTAGCTGCCGGTGGAGGATTCCGGGATCAGCGCGCCTGCCTCGGGGCACGGCCGATCGGTCGGGTCATCGGTCGGCCACGACGGCGGCTCGCCGTCGACGTGATCGGGCAGATAGGCGAGCACGGACTCGACCAGGTCGGCTGCCGCCGCACGGTCAGGTACGACCGCGATCGGCAGGCCGGCGTTCTTCTCGAGGCTCGCCGCGTTGCCCAGCTCAGCTTTGGTGATCTCGATGCCCGTGAACTGGCGAACCATCACTGGCCCGTTGACGAACGCGTAGCCGTTCTCGGTCATGATCGTGAAGTCCATCAGGCCCAGCAACAAGGCCGGCCCCGAGACAGCGGGCCCGTCGACGATCGCGAAGGTCGGCACGGTGCCGGAACAACGCGTCAGGGCACGGGCCACTCGCCCCCATCCGTGCAACGCGGCGATCCCGTCCCCGATGTCGGCGCCGGCACTGTTGATGGTGAACACCAGCGGGATCCGCTCCTCGAGCGCGGTGCGTGCCGCTGTCTCCATGACGTACGTCATCGACTGCGTGAGTGGAACCGCAGGTCGCACGTCGTCGAACTCGAGCCACGACACCCTGCGTTCGCCGAGCATGCGAACGTGTGCGGTGATCGGCCCCGGCACGCGGGCCGCGAGATCGAGTTCGTCGAGTGCCATCTCGGCGGACACTAGTGCGACGACGGTTGCCCGTGCTGCTGTTGCGTCGTGCCCGATCCGACTGCGCTACGGCGTTCGGGTCAGCGGGGACGCGTCCGAGCCGAGGTGAACGCCCGGTTGGTCGTGTGCGTAGCGCCCGACGACCTCGCTGAGGACCGCGGCGACGGCGCTCGTTGCGGCGCTCGGGCCGGGACGGCGCCGCTGCACCCAAGCGACGACTCGCCTGGGCAACTCGGGAACGAGAATCCGGCGAAAGTCGCCATCGAGCTGCTTGGGTGCCGCAGTCGCCGGCACGATCGCCGCTCCGTAGCCGTCGAAGGCGAGCGACGCCAGTAGGCGCACGCCGTCGATCTCGGCCTGCGCGCGCAGCGTGACGTTCACGCCATCTGCTGCTTTGTCGAGCACCCGGCGCAGCGCGGCACCTTTCGGTGGAAGCAGCAACGGCACATCCTCGAGTTCGGCCAGCGACATCGACTCTCGCCCCGCCAACGAATGAGTGCTGTGCGCGAGGAGCAGCAGGTCCTCGGCGAAGAGTGGCTCGACCACGAGTTCGGGATCGTCGATCGGGAGGTGGATGATCGCTGCATTGAGCTGACCCGAAATGACACCGGGGACGATCGTGGTGGTGCTGCCCTCGCTGATGATCGGGTGGACGCGCGGATGCTTGCGTTCGATCGCGCCGAGCAGCTGGGGCATCAGCCATCTCGCAGTCGTGCCGATCACGCCGATCCGGGCGTCACCGGAGATGTCGTCGTCGAGTGAGGCGATGTCGGCGGCGATGTCGTCGATCTCGTGGAGGACGCGTCGGGCCCGTTCGACGACGCGAACGCCCTCCTCGGTGAGTACGCCGTTGGTGCGATCGACCAGGCTGACTCCGAGTTCGCGTTCGAGCTTGGCCACGTGGCCCGACACATTGGATTGCACGGTGTACAGGGCCCGCGCCGCGGCCGAGAACGTGCCGTGATCGGCGACCGCGACGATGGCGGCGAGCTGGCGGACATCCATGCCCGCAGCCTATCGGAAAAACCGATATGGACTATCGAAGAGTTCTACTTGCCAGATGCGAACGGGCACGTGCATACTTTCACAAACAGAACGACGCGAGAACACCCCCCATGTTCCGCTCGGTAGGAAATCCCACAAATCGGCCCCCACCGAAGGGATTTCCAGGTTGAGACGCCCCGATCCCCCATCGGGGCGTTTCCCGTTTTCGAACGTGTCGGTGAACCCGGTCATTCGCCTGCGGCGTAGGCTGCCTACGTGGAAACGAGCGCCAAATCAGCCAAGGCCACCAAACAGGCCAAGCCCACCCCGGTCACCAAGACGGCGAAGTCCGGGACAGCAAAGAAGTCGGGCACGGCACGCACCACGACGAAGTCCGGCACCGCGAAGAAGTCGGGCACGGCACGCACCACGACGAAGTCCGGCACCGCGAAGAAGTCGGGCACGGCACGCACCACGACGAAGTCCGGCACCGCGAAGAAGTCGGGCACGGCACGCACCACGACGAAGTCCGGCACCGCGAAGAAGTCCGGAACAGCACGCACCACAACGAAGTCCGGTACGGCAACGAATGTCGTCGAGCAGGTGGCTGCGAGGCAGACGAGCGGCGCCGCGTTCTTCGACCTCGACCGCACGTTGTTGCGAGGCGCGAGTGGTGAGGTGTTCGCCGAGGCGATGCGTGCCGCGGGGCTGGTGTCGAGGTCGATCCCCGGCGAGAAGTTCGTCTTCAACCTGTTCAACACGGTGGGCGAGACGTTGCCCTCGATGGCGCTCGCCCGTCAGGCCGTCACGTTCGCGAGGGGGCGCTCGCAGTCAGCGGTTCGGGCCGCCGCCGAGAGTGTCGCCGATCAGCTGGTGAACTTGGTCCAGCCCTTCGCCGAGTCCGTCTTCGAGACGCACCGCGCCGCAGGTCGTCCGATCGTGCTGGCGACCACGTCGCCGTACGACCTGGTCAAGCCGTTCGCCGATCGGCTCGGCCTCGACGGGGTCGTGGCGACCCGTTATGCGGTCGAGCCCGACGGAGACACGTACGCCGGGTCGTTGGCCGGACCGTTCGTCTGGTCGGCGGGCAAGCTCGAGGCGGTCAGGGACTTCGCTCGCGAGCACGACATCGACCTGCGTGAGAGCTACGCCTACTCCGACAGCGTGTACGACACGCCGCTGTTGGCCGCCGTCGGTCATGCCGTCGTGGTCAACCCCGATCCGCGGATGCGGATCATGGCGGCGGCCCGTGGCTGGCCGATCCAGAACCTCGATGTCTCGCCGGGTGTCAGGAAGGTCCCCGGCATCGGCCTCGAACTCCAGAAGGTTGCGATGGCGTTTTCCGCGGCCGTCGCTGGTGCCCTATGCGGACTTCGACATTCGTGGCGTCGAGAACATCCCTGCGGAGGGGCCGGTCATCCTGGTTGGCAATCACCGGTCGTACTTCGACTCCACAGCGATCGCCTTGGTGGTGGCCAAGTCGGGCCGCACGGTGCGCTTCCTCGGCAAGAAGGAGGTGTTCGACGTGCCCGTGGTCGGTTCGATTGCGAAGGCGATGGGCGGGATTCGCGTCGATCGTGGCACCGGATCCGACGAGCCGCTCGAAGCCGCTGCTGCCGCGCTGCGCGGCGGGGAGATGATCGGCATCATGCCGGAGGGCACGATTCCGCGCGGGCCGGCGTTCTTCGATCCCGAGTTGCAGGGGCGCTGGGGCGCCGCACGGCTCGCCCAGATGACGGGCGCCACCATCATCCCGATGGGGCTGTGGGGCACCGAGAAGGTGTGGCCGAGGTCATCCCGTGTGCCGAACATCCTCAACGTCACCGATCCGCCGACGGTGTCGATCACGGTCGGCAAGCCGGTCCAGCTCAAGGGCAAGAGCCTCGATGACGACACGAAGCGGATCATGAAGGCGATCGTCAAGCTGTTGCCGCCCGAGGCCCGCGAGCACAGGGATCCCACCCCCGAAGAGCTGGCCCTCACGTACCCGCCCGGCTACAAGGGCGACCCGGAGGCCGAGGCCGAACGGCGCCCCGGCACCGACTGAGACCCGTCACTGGCCGGGTAGTCCGACGAAGCTTCGCGATTCGATCAACAAGCCGTCGGCGTCGAGCGTGTCGACACCCCACGGCTCCTCGCCGGGCTGCATCTCCCAGATCAGGCTGATCGTCGCGCCGTACACGAACGGCTCGATGCGGCGGCCCGCTGGTGATGACGACGACCAGACGATGTACCGGTCGGGCCGTCGCTCGGATTCCCAGTCGCCGGTCGACCGTGTGAGCCAGATCATCCGGCCGTCGCCGACGCGTACCTGGACGTCCCGACCGTAGCCCCGGCCCGGAGTTGGCGACGTCTCGAGGCAGCCCAGCGGTGCGCCTCGGAAGACCATCTGCAGGCACGTCGACGGAGGGTCGACTCCGTTCGGATCGTCGGTTTGTCCGACCTCCAGCCGGTACGTGGCACCGGTTTCCACGACCGTCGGTTCGGTCAACGTCAGTGCTGCCTCGAATGGCGGTTCGGACCAGTCGAAGCTGCTCGGCGAGGACGAGCACGAAGACAGCGAGATCGCCCCGACCAGCACGAGCAGAGCAAGGCGCTTCACGATGCTCCTTCCGCGCAGGTGACCTGTGGCGATAGAGCCGGGTCGGCGTCGGTGCGGAACGTGCCGACGCTCATGATCGCGCCAGGAAACATCGGCTCCAGCACCACGTCCACCTGATCGCCGTCGGCGAACGTGACGTGCGCCGTCGTGTCGGTCGAACGTGCCACTACCGACCAGCCATCGACATCGAATCCGAATTGGACCGAGCACGCACCTGCCGTGATCGTGCTGCCCACGTTCCCGATGCGATAGCTCAGCCCCCTTTCGTTCCTGAGCGTTCCCTCGAGCGACAGGTTCGCCCCGCCTGGAAGACGGCGGCGCATGATCTGCGCGTCATTCGGAGCACCGAAGCCGGCATGCGCGGTGCGGGTGGCCCAGTCGGCGTCGTCGACGTACACCAGTCCGTCGGCCATTCTGATGATTTCGTCGGTGCCATCGAGGAGCGACCCGTTCCACGAGATGGTCGTCTCGAGACCACCGTCGGCCCAGAACAGCTCACCCGACCTGCCGTCCGCTTCGGCGGTCAGAGCTGCAGTGTGCCCATTGCGGATCGTCACCGGCGTGCCGCCCGCCGTCTGACCTGCCTCGGAGGCACCGCGGTGCACCGTGAGCGTCACGGTGAGATCGTCGGCCTCGTAGCGGATCGTGTCGGCGGTCGGCGAGCTGCTGATGAGTGCGACAGGCATGCCGGCGCGCGTCTGGGCGGCGGCGGACGACAGTGGCACGGCTGTCGGTAGGGCATGAACCAGGTCGCCGGTGCCGATCGCGTCGCTCGGCGCGCTGCCTCGGGTGCCGACCACGGCGACCGCTCCGAGTCCAACCATCACGAGTGCCGCTGCCGCGGCGAGCAGCCATCTGTGGCGGGACGTCGAGGCCGGCGAGGTCCCTGTCGGTACGCCCGGTCGTTCCGAATCGGCCTGCGTACGATTCGCAACCTCGCGGTAGGTGCGGCGCAGCAGGTTCTCGAGTTCGTCGTCGGTCCGGTCGGTCATCGCTCGAGCTCCTTTCTGACTTTGGCGAGGCCTCGGTGGATGAGCGACTTCACGGTGCCGACGCTGCATTGCATCAGCTCGGCGATCTCGCGCTCGGGCAGGTCCTCGTAGAACCGCAATGCGAGCGCAGTTCGATGCCGCTCGGGGAGCGAGCGAACGATTGCCCAGGTCTCGTCCAGCTCGGGTTCGTCGAGCGCGACCGGTGGGTCGTGGCGGATGCGACCGGCGATGTCGCGCCGGCGGAGCACGTCGCGCGAACGGTTGACCACGATCGTTCGTAGGTATCCCCCAGGATTGGCGAGATCGGGCCGGTCGATCCAGCGCAGGTAGGCGTCCTGCACGATGTCCTCGGCGACCTGATTCGAGCCGGTGATCGTGTGGGCGAGGCGTACGAGTTGCAGCCGCTCGCGTTCGAAGAGCTCGACCCTGGTCTCTTCAGCGTCCACCGCGCATCCCGTCATCACCTCGTCGACGAACGGCGGCCCGAAAAGGTTGCACCCGAAATGGGCGCGGTGGTGGAACGCTGCGCGGGCGGGTGCATTGCCCTCGAGCTGCGGCCACGGGAGCGTTGCTCAGTCGCCCGTGACGCCGTCGATGGATTCTCTGATCAGGTCGGCGTGGCCACAGTGGCGGGCGTATTCCTCGATCATGTGCACCAGGATCCAGCGCAGGTTGGTCGGCTCGTCATGCGATCGTCTGGCGGCGAGGGTGTCGAGGTCGGCGACCGAGGCGATCGCAACGTCACTGCGGGCCACGCTGGTTCGGAACTGCTCGAGCAGCTCGGCCGGCGAATCGTTCGCCGCGGTGTCGAACTCCCAGTCTGGGGAGGCGGCCCAATCGGCCGACGCCCACGGCTGCGGGGCATCGTTGCCCAACAGGACGCCTTCGAACCAGAAATCCTCGACGAATGCCATGTGCTTGACGAGGCCACCGATCGTCAACGTCGACCGGCCCAGCGTGGTGGCGAGCTGCGACGCGTCCAGTCCGGAAGCCTTCCGGATCAGCACCGACCGGAAATAGTCGAGGAATGCAACCAAGGTGTCATACTCCCCGGCGCTGCGTTGGGGCTCTGCAGCCAGTTCGCGTGGCGCGATCATGGCAGCTCCATCCATGCTCCTGTGACACATGTCCGAATTGGCGAATTCACAAAATATGCCTGTATGTCAATGACGTTACAGGGTTACTCTGTGAGTGGAGGAGAGGCGATGGGCACTTCTGTGTCAACCGGGGGGCAGGACGCGCCACGTCGTCTCGCGTCGTGGTGGCGCGGCCGCTACGGCGCCAAGCTGCTGTTCGAGATCTTCCTGTGCGGCGCCTTGCTGATCATCTACCGCACGATCCGCATGGTCAACAAGACCGATCTCAGGCAGGCCTTCATCCACGCTCGCGAGGTGCTGCGGTTCGAGGAGTGGCTGGGGTTGCCTTTCGAGGACAACCTGCAGCGGTTCCTGCTCGACCACCCGACTCTGATCAAGCTGCTCAATCACTATTACATCTGGTTCCACTTCCCGGTTGCGATCGGGTTGCTGTTGTGGCTCTACCTGCGACACCAGGATCGCTATCAGCCGATCCGCAACCTGATGGCCTTCGTCACGTTCGCTGCGCTCGTGATCCACTTGGTGTTTCCACTCGCGCCTCCCCGCATGATGACCGGTTTCGTCGACACGATGCGCGAGTTCGGGCCGAGCATCTACCCGGCCAACGCCGTCGATGGGGCCGCCAACCAGATCGCGGCGATGCCGTCGTTGCACTTCGGCTGGGCGATGATCGAGGCGATGGCGGTGATCTCGGTGCTCAAGTCGCGTTGGCGCTGGCTGGTCTTGATCCATCCGGTGCTGATGACCCTGTCGATCATCGCAACTGCCAATCACTGGTGGATCGACGCTGCCGCAGCTGCCGCCCTCGTGCTCATCGCGATCGGTTCCTGGCGGCTGCTGCGGGTCTGGGCAGGCGATCGTCACTGGTCGTGGACACGGATGAGGTTCGAGGCTGCTGAGGGCATCGAAAAACTCGAGTGCTTCGCCAACGAACAGGCCAACGAACGCGCTGAATGCTGAGCGCTGTGCTGTGGCCGTGATCCTTCGTGGTCGAGGAGTCTTCCCCGACCAGGGCGAATGCAGCCACAACCCGCGCGAACGTTTGTGGTCAGAGCACAAGCTGTCGATTCAGCCGTTCGAACGGCTGGCGCCGGTATCCGGTCCATCCCGAGATTCCCTGACCGAACCGTTGGAACGAATCTCGTGACGAAACTTCATGGTGATTGACCTGAGGTCGTGGTCGGCGGCAATCTGGCCGTATGGCGTTTTGGAAGAAGAGCCCCCGAGCGGGCCCGACCACCCCCGTCGAACAGGCGGTTCTGCTGCACATCCCCTCACTGGTCGACACCGTCGGACTTGACGAGATCGAGGACCCGATCATCGAGGCGATCGCCCGATCCGGAGTTGGGGAGTTCGACGGCAATGCGGTCGGCCCCGATGGTGCCGTGCTCTACGCCTACGGACCCGATGCCGACGCCCTCTGGCAGGTGATCGACGCAGCCGTCTCACGCGACAACCTCGGCCAGGGGAGCCATGCCGTCAAGCGGTACGGAGCCCCGGGCGCCGCCGAGGTGCGGATCGAACTGAGCTGACTCACCCCAGCAGTGAATCAGCCGGGCCAGATGACGGAACCGTCAGCCGCGTAGAGCGAGGCCAACAGCGTGGCGTCGAAGCGTCCCATGACGGGCGGAACGATCGTGTCGGCATACACCCCGACCGCTTCGTACGCGGCGATCTCTGCGGAGAGTCCATCGGCGTCGGGGACGCCGGGGAAGCTGTCGGCAGGGGTGTTGTCGACGATCATCTGTGCATCCGTTGCCCACCTGAAGGACTCGCCCTCGGGTGACAGGAAGTTCGGATTGCCGTTGCCGTTGATCAGATCGACGGCGATCGTCGCAGCCGCGTCCGGGTCGGCGATCGCATCGGCCAGGCCCCGCATCGTCGCCCGCATGAAATCCTCGGCGGCGGTGGGATGCTCGGTCAGGAACTGGCGGTTCGTGTAGATCAGACCGAACGACCCCGGTATCCCGTAGTCGGCAGGGTCGTACAGGTCGAACGCGATCCCGGCTCGCTCCAACGTGCCCGGCTCGTTGCTCTTCCAACCCGGCAGCGCCGAGATCCCGTCGATCGCCCAGTGCGCCGTCGGGTCGAACCCCTCGAGCAGCAGGGTCTCGAAATCGGTCCCCTCTGCGAGCCCGACCGTTGCGAGCATCGCCGAGATGCTGGGCGGCAGCTTGCCCTTGACGCCGATCGTGGTGCCGGCGAGTTGTTCGAGGCCGGCGTACTCGGGCTTCACCATGAGGCCGTCGATCGCGACTCGGCCCTCGACCGCGAGGGCGACGAGATCGGCCTCGTTGGCGGCGGAGTAGGTGGCGAGCTCGCTGAACGAGCCCGATGACGAGAACTGGGCATCGTTGCCGGCGACCAGTGGATAGTTGGCGGTCGAGAACGACGGGGCGATATCGACGTCGAGGCACAGCTCGTCGAAGTAGCCGTTGTGGTCGGCGACGAGGACGTCGACGATCGAGGCGGTGGCGGCATAGTCGAAACCGGTCAGGTAACTGATCGTGCCCGCCTCCCGATTGGCGTCACACCGTGCACTGGGGAACGGCTCGCCCGCCATCACCTCGAGTGGAGAAGGCTCGCTGACGGTCGGGTCCGGGGCGGTTGTGTCCGGGCTGGTTGGCGTCGGGGCGGTCGTGTTCGGGCTGGTGGGTGCCGGAGTCGTGTCCGCTGCCGAATCGTCGCCGCCGCATGCAGCGGTCAACAACACGAGGCTGGCAAGGGTGGCGGTGAGGGCGCGCTGGCGCTGCATCGTGGAATCCTCCGTGGATCGTTCTGGGGTCGATTGGATGTGCCAGCACACGACCGATCTGCACCGTTACTAAGCGGGCGATGCGCAATCCGTATTCGTCGTGTGGGGCGAGCCTACCTACCAGCGCCCCTCGGGCGACCACCGGCGGCCGACCTGATCAGCGCGACGGGCGTCGTTGTGACGCGTGCCAGTGCAGTAGCCAGCGTTCGAGCATCAGGACGCCGACCTGACCGAGGATTCCCAACACGGCCGTGCACAGGATGGTCGTCCACAGGATGCTCCCGTCGTTGAAGGCCACGGCGCGCCGTCCGGCCTCGCCGAGCCCGTCGGTGCTGAGGGCGGCGCCCTCAGCGAAGTAGGCAGCTGCGAGCCCGAGGCCGACGTTGAATCGGGCGGCGGTGAACAGCGAGGGCAACGCGGATGGGAGGCGGAGGCGCCACAGCACCTCCCACCGCGACGCGTGGATCGACGCAAACAGTTCGCGGGCCGCTGGATCGGCACCGCGCATGCCGCTCACGGTTGCGTAGACGAATGCAGGCACGGTGACCAATGCGACGAGGAAGAGAATCGACGGCGTCCCCCTACCGAGCCAGAGCACGATCGAGCTGATGTAGGCAACCCATGGAGTGACGAGGATCAGCACGAGCAGCGGTTGGCTCGCCTGCTCGAGAGGTCGGACCGCTGCGAGCAGGGCGCCGAACGCCAAGGACACGGCGAGCGCCAGCGCCAGCCCGATCACGAGGTGACGAGCCGTCACCCAGATGTTGTCGAGGTAGAAGCCCGGGGTCTCGAGAAACGTCGAACCGATCTCGCTCGGCGGCAGCAGCACGAACTTGCGCACGTTGCGAAGCCGTACGAACGACTCCCAGAACCCCAACAGTACGACCGTGCCGACGATCGCCCAGAAGGTGGCACTGCCGCGAATGCGGTTCACCGGCCCGCCCCGTGGTGCAACAACCGCCGGAGTTCGGTCTCGATCGCGAAGAACGCCGGCTCGTCCTCGAGTTCGGGAATTCGGGGACGCGGCAGGTCGACATCGACGACACCCACGATCCGGCCCGGGCGCGACGACAGCACCACGACCCGATCCGACAGGAACACCGCCTCCGCCAGCGAGTGGGTGACGAACAGCACACCGGTACTGCTGGGCTCGCAGAGCGAGGCCAGCAGATGGCGCATGTCGGCGCGTGTGATCTCGTCGAGCGCGGCGAACGGCTCGTCCATCAGCAGATACGGCGCGCCGAGTCCGAACGCTCTCACGAGCGCGACCCGCTGCTGCATGCCGCCGGAGAGCTCGTGTGGATAGGCGCCATAGAAGTCGCCCAGCCCGACATGTTCGAGGAGCTCGGCGACGTCGGGCAGCGGCGACGGGTTGGCGCCGGCATTGATGTCCTGCAGGAGGCGTGCGTTCGCCTCGACGGTTCGCCACGGGAGCAGTGCAGGTGACTGCGGAACGAACCCGAATCGCTTCCGTTCGCGAGCCGACTCTGGTGTATCGCCATCGATCTCGATCGACCCGCCACTCACCGGTTCGAGACCGGCGATCATCCGCAGCAACGTGGTCTTGCCGCATCCGCTGGGTCCGAGCACGGTGACCACCTCGCCGGGAGCGACCGTCAGATCGACAGGGGAGAGGGCCTCGACGGTGCCGAACCGCTTCGACACCCCGCGCGCTCTCATCCCCTGGCCGTTGCCTGAAGTCACGGCGCGAACCTACCCGGTGCCCTGCCGGCCGCGTCGTTGCGAGCCGAGTGTCCCGCCGTTCGCCGAGGCCGGTTGTGAGTCGTGGCCCACCGGCCCTAACATTGCCGGGTCCGTTGGGGCTGCGCCGTCGAGGTGTGGCTCTGGCGTGATGCGACCGGTCCGAGTGGGCCGACGCGACCTCCATCTGGAAGGCATACCGATCATGGCGCTCACGCCCAAGGCAGAACTCGTTGCGAAGCACGGCTCGTCGGAGACCGACACCGGCTCGCCAGAGGTGCAGATTGCGCTCCTCACCGACCGCATCAAGCATCTCACCGAGCACCTCAAGGTGCACGCCAAGGACCACCACAGCCGTCGCGGTCTGTTGATGCTCGTCGGCCGTCGCCGTCGCATGCTCGATTACTTGCGCGGCATCGACGTCGAGCGCTACCGCAATCTCATCGCCGAACTCGGCCTCCGCCGCTGAGCCGGGCCAGCTGGCACGATCGCTGCGCTGCGTGAGCGGCTCGTTGCCGATCAGGCAATTTCTCCGCCACGCGCCTTGCGCTCGCACGAACTGATCCCGCCGCACAGCCATGACTCGATGATCGGGCGCGCTTGCGGCCTGGGGAGTAGTGCCGTGTCCGCTATTTCGAGTCGATGAGGAGGTAGCCTTGCCACTCGGGATACGGAAGGTCCGTATCCCGCACAACTGAGCAACCAAGGGTTGGTTGCCGGTTGCCGATTCCGTGGCACCGATCCGAGTGCGTGCGGGCTTGCCAACTGGGAACCGGCTCGGTTGCTCCAAGAGTGGCGATGGCAGTGTGCCGTCGCCTGAAAGGAGCCATTCGTGGCTGACCCAATTCGCGTCTCCGGTCCTGTTTCAGGGACCGACAAGACGCTCACCTTTGAGACGGGGCGTTTCGCCCCCCAGAGCCAGGGTGCCGTCGTGGCATCCATCGGCGGCACGAGCGTGCTCACCACGGCCAACGCCGCCAAGGACGTTCGCCCGGGCATGGATTTCTTCCCGCTCACGGTCGACGTCGAAGAGCGCGCCTACGCCGCCGGCAAGATCCCCGGTTCGTTCTTCCGTCGCGAAGGCCGCCCGACCGAGGAAGCGATCCTCACCTGCCGTCTGACCGACCGGCCCCTGCGTCCGTCGTTCCCCGACGGCTTCCGCAACGAGACCCAGGTCGTCACCACAGTGATCGGCGCCGACCAGCACAATCCCCACGACATCTTGTCGATCAACGCCGCATCGGCTGCCTTGGTGATCTCCCCGATCCCGTTCGACGGCCCGCTGGGCTCGGTCCGGATGGCCTACTCGGTCGACGGCGAGTGGATCCCGCACCCCACGTACGAAGAGATCGAAGCCGGCACGTTCGAGCTGGTCGTCGCCGGTCGTGAACTCGACAACGGCGACGTCGCCGTGATGATGGTCGAAGCCGGCGGTACCGAAAAGAGCTTCTACTACTACGAAGACGGCGCTCCGAAGGTCGACGAGGCCGTGCTCGCCAGCGGGCTCGAGGCCTGCAAGGTGTGGATCAAGGAGTCGATCGCCCTCCAGCGTCAGTTGCTCGCCAGTGTGATCGCCACCCACGGTCCGATCGAGACGATGGCATTCAACCCCGTCCTCGACTACACCCCCGAGGTGTTCGCTGCTGTCGAGGCGATGGCCAGCGACAAGGTAGCCCATGCGGTCACCATCTCCGGCAAGGCCGAGCGCAACGCCGCCACCGACGAGGCCGCCGCCGAGGCGATCGCCGCACTGTGTGGCGAAGGCTCCGAGTTCGCCGGCCAAGAGAAGATGGTCAAGGAAGCGGTTCGCAGCCTCACCAAGAAGCTCGTGCGCAAGCGGATCGTCGACGAGGGCAAGCGGATCGACGGTCGTGGCGTCGCCGATCTGCGTCCGGTCACCGCCGAAATCGGCGTGTTGCCGACCGCTCACGGTTCTGGTTTGTTCCAGCGTGGCGAGACCCAGGTCCTCAACGTGCTGACGATGGCCATGCCGCGCATGAACCAAATGATCGACTCGTTGTCGCCGACCGAGACCAAGCGTTACCTGCACCACTACAACATGCCGCCGTGGGCGAATGGTGAGACCGGCCGCGTCGGTTCGCCGAAGCGCCGCGAGATCGGCCACGGTGCGCTCGCCGCCCGTGCGGTGTTGCCCGTCGTTCCCAGCCAGGAAGACTTCGCCTACACGCTGCGTTTGGTCTCCGAGGTCATGTCGTCGAACGGTTCGACCTCGATGGCGTCGGTGTGTGCGAGCAGCCTGTCGCTGATGGACGCCGGCGTGCCGACCCGTGGTGCCGTCGCAGGCATCGCCATGGGCCTCGTCAAGCAGGACGACAAGTACGTCACCCTCACCGACATCCTCGGTGCCGAGGACGCGTTCGGCGACATGGACTTCAAGGTCGCCGGTACCGCTGACGCCATCACGGCGTTGCAGCTCGACACGAAGATCGACGGCATCCCCGCCGATGTGCTGACTGCTGCGCTGGCCCAGGCCAAGGTGGCACGTCTCGAGATCCTCGAGGTGATGAATGCCGCGATCAGCGAGTCCCGCCCAGAAGTGGCCGAGACTGCACCGAAGATCAAGACGATCACCATCGCCATGGACAAGATCGGTGAGGTGATCGGGCCCAAGGGCAAGGTCATCAACACGATCCAGCAGCAGACCGGCGCCGACATCAGCGTCGACGACGACGGCGCCCAGGGCTTCGTCACGATCGGCGCTGTCGAGGCGTGGCGCATGGAGGAGGCGATGGCCGCCATCATGGCGATCGTCGACCCGCCCAAGGCCGAGATCGGCAAGGTCTACACGGGCCGCGTCGTGAACATCACCAAGTTCGGTGCGTTCGTCAACATCCTTCCCGGCCGCGATGGTCTGGTGCACATCTCGAAGCTGGGCCGCGGCAAGCGGATCAACTCGGTCGAAGACGTGCTCGAGCTCGGTCAGGAGATCGAGGTCAGGGTCGAGGAGATCGACGACCGGGGCAAGGTCAGCCTGGTTCCGGCCGGCGATCTGCCCGAATCGGACGACGCAGCGGCGTCCGCGCCGGCATCCGATGACGGTGGCCGGCGTGCCCCTGCCGCGGCGCGTCGTAGCGAGAGCACCTCGAGCGAGAGCACCTCGGCGGTCGAGACGGTGTCCTTCGAGGAAGCCTTCGACGCCGAGCTGGCGAGCGAGCTCGGCGAGCTCGGCCCGGCCGGCGAGCGGCGCCCCGACGACCGTGGCGATCGCGGCGATGACCGTGGTGGTCGCCGCCGCCACCGCTGATTCGACGCTTCGTTCACCGATTCGTTCGGTTCGACGCCCCCATCCGGTTCGCCGGATGGGGGCGTCGGCGTCGTGGCGCCGTGGTGTCCGAACGGCATCGATCTTGGATTGCCGAACCGCGAAGTTGTCGTTGTCCGATTGACTGGGCGTCTTCCATGAGCGAACGCATCGTCCAGCTTCCCTCCGGTCTGACCGTCGCGGTCGAGCCCATGATGTCGACGCGAACGGCTGCGATCGGCGTCTGGGTCGGTGTGGGGGCCCGCGACGAGTCCGATCGCGAGGCCGGCATGAGCCACTTCCTCGAGCACCTCCTGTTCAAGGGCACCACGAGCCGGTCGGCGATCGAGATCTCGCAGACGGTCGACCGCGTGGGTGGTGACATCAACGCATTCACGTCGAAGGAATACACGGCCTACTACTGCCGGGTGCCAGGCCGGTTCGCCTCGACCGGCATCGAGTTGCTCGGCGACGTACTCACCGATCCCGCGCTGCGCGACGAGGACATCGCCAGCGAACGTCAGGTCATTCTCGAAGAGTTGGCGATGGACGACGACAGCCCGGAAGATGTCCTGCATCGCGCCTTCAACAGCGCGGTCTTCGGCGCTCACGCGCTCGGACGTGACACGGCAGGCGATCGAGCATCGGTCCTCGGGCTGAGCCCTGGTGGTCTGCGAGCGTTCTTCACCGATCGGTATCGCAGTGAGAACACCGTGGTGGCGATTGCCGGTGCGGTCGACGCCGACGAGGTGATCGATCAGGTCGCGAAGCGGTTCGATGCGATGCCGAGTGGTGATGGGCGGACCTTCCGCTCGTCGCCGGACGCACTGCCGGCCGGATCAGGTCCGATCCGGATCGATGACGACACCGAGCAGGTACATCTGATGGTCGGCGGCCGCTCGCTCGCTCGGGCCGACGCCGATCGTGAGGCACTCGACGTGGTCAACCATGTGCTCGGCGGTGGCCTGTCGAGCCGGCTGTTCGACGAGATTCGTGAACGCCGAGGTCTCGCTTATTCGGTGTTCTCGTCGGCCGTTTCCTACTCCGATTCGGGGGCGTGGTCGGTCTACGCCGGAACGATGCCCGAGCACGCCGACGAGGTCGGCGAGCTCGTGGCCCGCGAGTTGGAGCGGTTGATCGCCGACGGCATCAGCGACGACGAACTCGACATCGCGACCGGCTATCTCGCGGGATCTTACGAGATGGGCCTGGAGGATTCCGGTGCTCGGATGTCGCGCCTCGGCGGCCAGCTCACCCTGCTGGGTGAGGTTCGAAGTGTCGAGTCCCAGATCGAGCGTTGGTCGGCTGTCACCCACGAAGATGTCGAGCGTGTGATCCAACGCGTGTACGGCGCGATCCCCCCCATCACGGTCGCGCTCGGGCCCGGCTGATCAGGGGCGCTCGGGGTTCGGGACGTTCAGCCCTGGCCGCTGCCGGGTGCGCAGCGCATCATGAACATGTGATGGGAGCATCTCGGCACATGCCGGCGGGCCGCCAACCGTATGACGCCTTGCTGGGTCTGCGCATCGGCGCCATGACCGGCGCTCTACTCGGGGCGTTGGTGGCGTTAGCGATCGGCACGGGCATGGTGTGGTTGATCGTGGTCACCGGCGCGCTCGGCGGATTCGCCGGCTATCGCTTCGAGCAACGTCAGATCGAGCACGACCGGGCGCGGCGAGAACACACGCAGGGATGAACCCCTCGGACACTTCTTCGCCCGAACCGTGCGGCACGGCTACGGTCGCAGGTGTGAGCGACAGGATTCGGGTGGGCGTCAATGGTGCCGGCGGACGGATGGGGACACTGGTCTGTAACGCCGTCCACGTCGACAATGATCTGGAGTTCGTGGCCGCTGTCGATGTGCCATCGTCGGCGGCATCGATACACGGTGTCCAGATCTCCGGAGAGCTGCGCACGTTCGCCGAGGCCCGGTGCGATGTCGTGGTCGACTTCACCGTTGCCGAGGCCGCCCGAACGTCCTTGCCCTGGCTCGCGATGCACGGCATCCACGCTGTCGTCGGCACCACGGGATTCAGCGACGACGACCATGAATCACTCCGTGCCGCGTTCGGGGTCGGACCCGCGAACTGCCTGCTGGCGCCGAACTTCGCGATCTCTGCGGTGTTGATGATGCGCTTCGCCGAAATGGCGGCGCCGTACTTCGATACGGCCGAGATCATCGAGTACCACCACGATCGCAAAATCGACGCCCCGTCGGGCACGGCAGTCACCACAGCCGACCGAATGGCCACGGCTCGAGGCGACATTCCCTGGGGAGCCGACCCGACCGAGCACGAGGTGTATGCAGGGGCTCGCGGCGGCGTGGGGCCGACAGGGATCCACGTGCACGCAGTTCGGATGCACGGCATGATCGCCCATCAAGACGTGATCTTGGGGGCGCTCGGCCAGTCGCTCACGATTCGCCAGGACAGCTATGACCGCGAGAGCTTCATGCCCGGCGTGGTGCTGGCATGCAAACGCATCGCAGATCACCCGGGTCTGACGATCGGTTTGGATCGTTACCTCGGGATCTGACCCAGCGCCGGGAGCAGCCCCTGTCAGTCGAGCGCGGCGAGCGCGGCGTCGTAGTCGGGTTCGTCGCCGATCTCGCCGACGAGCTGGGTGTAGGTGACCGTGCCCGATTCGTCGACGACAACCACGGCCCGCGCCGTGAGCCCTGCAAGCGGACCATCTTGCAGCTTGACACCGTAGGCCTCGGCGAAATCGCCGCGGAAGGCCGAACCCGTCTTCACGTTCTCGATGCCTTCCGCCCCGCAGAAGCGACCTGCTGCGAACGGTAGGTCCTCGGAGATGCACAGCACGACCGTGTCGTCGCGACCGGCAGCTCGCTCGTTGAACGTGCGCACGCTGGTCGCGCAGGTCGGGGTATCGATGCTGGGGAAGATATTCAGGACGAGCTTCTTGCCGGTCAACGAGTCGGGTGTGATCTCGGAGAGATCGCTGCCGACGAGCGAGAAGCTCGGTGCCGCGGAGCCGACCGCAGGGAGGTCGCCATTGGTCTGGAAGGGATTGCCGCGCAGGGTCACTTGTGCCATGTCGCCCAGTTGTACCAGGAGATCCGTCAACTTGCTGCGCCGCGACGGAAGTTGCGCATATTGACCAGCAGCACGAGCGCCACCGAGATTCCGACCGCCCACCAGGAGTACTTCTGCAGCCAGCCGACGAAGTCGGTCAGCTGGTCGTCGAATACTTGGGCGAGCCACCAGATCAACGCCAGCCGCCCGAGAACTCCGACGGTGAGCAGCGCCGCCAGCCGCCGCCACGGAGTGCGGTGGACGCCGCTGAGCGCGGCGACGAGATTGCTACCGGCAAAGAAAGGAATGATCACCCACTCGGCCTTGGCGAAGCCCCGGTTGAACTGATCGAGCGCCTCGGGTGTGACGCCGAGGTACCTCACGAACCAATGCAGCGCCCGATCGGCATACGCCCGGCCGATGAGATGGCACACCACGAACGCGATGCCGATTCGGAGACTGCCCACGATCCAGTACGCGGCCGGCGAGACATCGGCCCCGAGTGCGAGCGCGAGGTAGCGGTTTCGCGACGACAGCACGAGCAGACCCTCGGGCGACGAGTCGAGCAGCTTCGCCCAGGTCGCTCCGGCGATGTTCGTGCACACGACGAGGCCGACGAAGGCGACCAGCGTCAGCGGTGCCCACGGCGGCCGTGTGTGAACGTGGGCGCCCTCGGTCATCTGGTTGACGCTATCGTCGCCGCCGATCGGCTGCGGGCCGACAGAACGGACCGACGTGAGGGGCCGTCACGCGGACCGTCACGGCGGTAGTTGGTCGCCGAGGTTCATCGAGTGCACGACACCCCACGCGGCCTGCCGGGACGAATCGTGCCCGGTGACGGCCAGTAGGAACGGAACTCTGTCGACCGCGAACAGTGTGCTCCTGCAAGTCGCTGTCACGGTCGCAGTACGCGCGACGTTGGCGAGCAACGCAACCTCGCCGAAGCCGCTGCCGCGTTCGGCGACATGTTTGATCTCGCCTTCGCGCGCGATCTCGAGCCTGCCGTCGGCGACGATGTAGTAGCGGTCGCCGGGCTCGCCTTGCCGGATCACGACCTCTCCCGGCTCGACGACGATCTCTTCGGCCATGCGCGCCACCGTCTCGAGTACGGCGGCAGGCAGCGGCGAGAACACCGGATCGCGCCGGAACAGGCTCATTGCCACGACCGGGATGTCGGCGCTTTCGTCG
Organism: uncultured Acidimicrobiaceae bacterium; assembly: GCA_963701575.1. Taxonomy (GTDB): domain Bacteria; phylum Actinomycetota; class Acidimicrobiia; order Acidimicrobiales; family Ilumatobacteraceae; genus Ilumatobacter. The sequence goes on along the minus strand of CAVPAQ010000022.1, from coordinate 8,581 downwards.
GCCTGGCGCAGTGCCGCGGCGGTGGCCAGCAGCATCAGGGCGAAGAAGCCGGCGATCCCGAACATGGCCGCCTGCGGACCGCTCACAGCGATCGCTACCTGAGCAACCAGCGAACCGAACAGCAGGGCGATGCCGCCGGTCGATTCGAGGACCGCGAACACCAGACTCAACTCGTTGGGAGGCGCCGAGCGTTGCAGCATCATGCGGGCGAGCAGATCGAGCGACGAGCGGCTGAGTCCGAGCAGAGGAAGCACCACGACTGCCGAGCCGATGGTCATCGAGGCACCGAACACCGCACTCATCGCCACGACCACCACGAGCGAGGCGGTCAGGTAGGGCGCCAGCCGCCGACGTCGTACGAGCACGGTCGTGACCCCGACGCTCAGCACCGACCCGAGACCGAACACGGTGCTCAACACCCCGGCACCGGCTTCGCCCATGTCGAGCACGTCCTGTGCCGACACCACCATCACCAGGTCGAGCGCCCCGACCAGGAAGAACTGTCCGCCGGCGATGATCATCACGCCCATGGCGCCGGGCCGCCGGCGTAACGATGCGAGGGCGTTCAGCGATGTACGCAGTGCCCCATGTCTCACCGTCGTGCGGATCGCGGGAGGATCGGTCGCGGCGCCGAGCGATGCGAGCAACGCGGCGGCTGCACCGAGCACGGCGCAGCCGGCGAGTGCGAGCCGTGCGCCGTCGATCGCGAGCAGGGCGGTCGCGATCATCGGGCCGACGAGGACCGCCGTGCTCTCGGCGTATCCGACCCACAGGTTCGCCACGGTGAGCTCCCGCGACGAACGCACCATCGCCGGCAAGAGCACGGCGCCCGACGGACGCAGTGTGGTCGTGGCGCCGAGCGCGATCATCGTGCCGAGCACCGCCACCCATGCCGAGTAGTCCTGGTACGCGGCGATCGCCGAAATGCCGTAGCCGATCGCCTGTGTGCCGAGCCCGGCGAGCCGAACCCGGCTGGGGCGGTACCGCTCGGCCAACTCGCCGGCGAACGGTGCGACGATCACGTACGGCACGAGCATGGCGATCGACGCGAATCCCGTCGCGCGCGTCCCGCTGCGCTCGTGGACGTACACGAGCAGGCCGATGAAGACTGCCCATTCGGCGTTGATCGCCAGCAGGTGCGACCCGACGTATCGAACGAGCGACCGATTGCCGAGTGCGACCCGATGGGCTTCCCGCTGGCCGGCCACGGACCGAAAGTAGCCGGTCGAGGGTGGCTTGCACGCATGGCGGTCGGCCAACGTGGCTGGTTGACGGATGAGCGTAACGCTCGGCTACCTTCGGGCGAATGCGCGGCTTGATGCAGGACGTTCCACTCACGATCACTCATCTGTTCGACAGGGCTGAGCGGTATCACGGCCACAAGACGATCGTCACGGCCACCGGCAGCGGCCCGGAACGAACGGATTACGCGACGTGGGCCGATCGAACGCGGCGACTGGGCGGCGTGCTCGACACGCTGGGTATCGGTGACGAAGGTCGCGTCGCCACGTTCGCATGGAACACCGCTCGGCATCTCGAGCTCTACTTCGCGGCGCCGTGCACCGGGCGGGTGTTGCACACACTGAACATCCGACTGTTTCCCGACCAGCTGACCTACATCGTCAACCACGCCGACGACGAGGTGATCTTCGTCGACCGGTCGCTGCTCGCGATGCTGGCTCCGCTGCTCCCGACGTTCGAGAACCTCAAGCATCTCGTGTTGATGGACGACGGCACGGGCACCATCCCGGCTGACTTGTCAGGCCACGAGTTGCTCGACTACGAGGAACTGTTGGCGGCTGCGCCACCCGTGGAGTTCCACGTCGATGACGAACACCGCGCTGCCAGCATGTGCTACACGAGCGGCACGACCGGAAACCCGAAGGGTGTGCTCTACAGCCACCGCAGCACGTTTCTGCACACGTTCGGGGCGATGACGGTCGACTCGCTGGGTGCTCGGGAGAGCGACGTGATCATGCCGGTCGTGCCCATGTTCCATGCGAACGCCTGGGGGCTCGCCCATGCAGCCGTCGCCGCCGGCTCGTCGTTGGTGATGCCCGGTGTCGACCTGTCCGGGAAGGCGCTCGCCGACCTGATCGTCAACGAGCGAGTCACGGTGGCGGCGGGTGTACCGACGATCTGGATGCAGGTGCTGCCAGAGCTGAAGGGTCGCGATTCGTCCTGCCTGCGTGCGATTCCGTGTGGAGGCTCAGCGGTGCCCAAGGCGTTGTCCGAGGCGTATCGCGAGCAGACCGGCCTACCGATTTTGCAGGCGTGGGGGATGACCGAGACCAGCCCGATCGCCGCCGTGTGTCAGCTCGACGTCGACGAGGCATCGCTGCCGGTCGACGAGCAGGCCGAGCTGCGCACCATGGTGGGCCGGATCAGCTTCGGTGCCGAGATGCGCGTCGTCGACCCTGACTCGCAGGCGCCGGTGCCCTGGGACGGCGAGAGCAGCGGTGAACTGCAGTGCCGCGGCAACTGGATTGCGTCGACGTACTACAACGACGAACGGGCCGGCGAGAGCTTCACCAGCGACGGCTGGCTGCGCACCGGCGACGTCGCCACGGTCGATGGTCGAGGCAGGATCCGTCTCGTCGACCGCACCAAGGACCTCATCAAGTCGGGTGGCGAGTGGATCTCGTCGGTCGAACTCGAGAACGAACTGATGGCGCACCCGAAGATCGCCGAGGCAGCGGTGGTCGGCGTGCCCCACCCGCGTTGGTCGGAACGTCCGCTCGCGTGTGTCGTGCCGGTCGCCGGCGCAGAGCTCTCCAAGCAGGAGGTGCTCGACTATCTGGCCGACAAAGTGGCGAAGTGGCAACTCCCTGACGACGTGGTGTTCATCGACGAGGTGCCCAAGACGAGCGTCGGTAAGTTCTCCAAGAAGACCCTTCGTGATCGATTCGCCATGTACGAATTGCCGACGGGGTGATGAGACCGACTCGCGCCTCCTCGCAGCCTTGGTAGGCGTCGCCCTGGCCGCGGCGGCCTGCGGCGACGACGGTCCCGACCAGGCCGGCCAGGCGGAGCGGGCAGCCGCTCTCGCCGCCGAGTACCGCGCCCGCCAGCCAGACGACGACACAGTGGAGCCTGCCCGCACAGTGGAGCCTGCCCGCCGAAGGTGGCGATGAGACGCCCGGTATACCTCCTCCAGCTGCAGCCGGCGATCGATTTCTCGTCGGTGCCGGCCGGCCGGGTGATCTCGCCTTGTCGTCGGGGGGCATCTGGTCGGGTCACGCCGATTTCCGGACCGCCCCGGACCAGCTCGAAATCGTCAACGAAGTGGTGCTTTGCCTGCGCCTCGACCTGCCCTGCCGCATCAGCGCCAGGATGTGAGAGCCGCAAACCACCGATCCGGGCTAGATTCGTTTCGCCTCACGGCGACCATGGAAGCGATGGACACCCCCACCGGGCTCAGCCCTGTCGATGTCACCGTTTCTACGCGGGCGTACCTCCGGGCGATGTGGAGCCGACGCGACTTCGCCGTTGCGATGCCCGCCGAGACGGTGCGCGCCAAACACCAGAACACGTTCCTCGGCAATGTCTGGCACCTCGGCAACCCGCTGCTGACCGTGGGTGTGTACCTGCTGGTGTTCGGTGTGGTTCTCGGAGTCGATCGGGGTGTCGACAACTACCTGCTCTGGCTGACCGTCGGGGTCTTCGGTTATCGGCTGACGACGGGGTGTGTGCTGGGTGGAGCGACCTCGATCTCGTCGAACATGGGTCTCATCCGGGCGATCCGCTTCCCTCGTGCGCTGCTGCCGCTCTCGGTGATCATCGGCGAGCTGATGACGTTCGTTTTCGAGCTCGGAGCCGTGGCTGTGGTTGCCCTCGCCACGGGCGAGGGAGTCTCGCGGCGCTGGTTGGCGCTCCCCGCGGTCGTTGTGGTCCACACGATGTTCAACCTCGGTGGTGCGTTCATCGCCGCGCGACTGAACGATTCGTACCGTGACATGCAGCAGATCATCCCGTTCATCTTTCGTCTCGGTCAATTCGTTTCGGGCGTGATGTATCCGGTCTCCCGGTTCGCGGAAACCAACAATGTGTGGCTGAGTCGACTCATAGTCTGGAACCCGGTCGTTCATCTCCTCGAGCTCTATCGATGGGTCTTTCTCGGCACCCACGTCGACGTCGCGCAGATGGCCAGGACGGCCGTGGTGTGCGCCGTCACGCTCGTGTTCGGGTTCCGGTTCTTCGTGGCTGCCGAGCATCGGTACGGGCGCCCATGAGTTCGGACGCGAGGCCGCTGTCGGTACGGGTGACCGACGTGGAGATCGACTACGAGGTGTTCGGCGACAGCCGGGCCGGGCTGCGATCTCGATTCATCGACCGCACCGCCTCTCGGCGATCGCTGGTGCATGCGATTCGAGGGGTGTCCTTCGATGTTCACGAAGGCGAAGCGCTCGGTCTCATCGGCTTCAACGGTTCGGGCAAGTCGACGTTGCTCTCGGCGATCGCCGGCGTGCTGCCGGTCACGTCCGGCGAGATCCTGGTCGCCGACGAACCCAAGTTGATGGGTGTCGGGTCGGCGCTGGTGGGGCAGGCTTCGGGATATCGCAACATCAGGTTGGGGTGCCTTGCGCTGGGTATGAGTGCCGACGAGGCCGACGAGCGGATGGACGACCTCGTTCGGTCCACGAAGCTCGGCGATGCCATCCATCGCCCACTGAACACCTATTCGTCGGGCATGCGCGCCCGAGTGCACTTCGTGATCGCAACGGCGATTACTCCCAAGATCCTGCTGATCGACGAGGCGCTGTCGGTCGGCGACCGGCGGTTCCGCAAATCGTCGCGACGGCGGATCGAGCAGATCATCGAGGGCGCAGGGACTTTGTTGATGGTGAATCACTCACTCAACGAATTGCAGTCCTACTGCACCCGTGCCTTGTGGCTGGACGAGGGGTTGATCCGCATGGACGGGCCGATCGACGATGTGATCGAGGCCTACTCGGACGAGAGCGCGGAGGGCCCCGACGATTCCGAGGAGCCGCAACACTCCGACGGGCGGCAGCACTCCGAGGAACCGGCGGACCCCGGCAGATCGGTGCGTTAGCGGGCAGCTTCGATCGCAGCGGTGAGCGTCGGCGCGATCCCGACGAGACCCTTCGACACGACGGCGACACCGAACAGTCGCGGAGCCGAGGCGGGCGATGTGCCGATCACGATGATCGATCGCGCCCACACGATGCCTCTCCCGATGAGGACCGGCGTCATCGGGCCGAACTCGACGTGTGAACCGTTCGCATTGAGCAGCGTGATCTGCTGTGCGAGTTCGGGGTCGGCGTCGATAGCGCTCTGCGCGACCTGTGTGCTGCCGAGACGAGGACCCTCGGGGATCAGCAACCGCATACCACGGTCGACGGAGTGGTTGGCGACCGCCATTGCGGCGAGCTCGTCGCGGGTGGCGCCCGGGTTACCGGCGGCGCCGGGACCATACGTGCGGATGGTCTGGAACTGGTCGCCTGTTGCGAACAGGTCGACCGCCGGCGCCGGGCCCGACGATTCGCCGCCGACCTTCGTTGCAACTGCGGGGCTGACCGTCCAGCGATCGACGCCGCTGAACAGCAGCTCGGCATCGGAGACGTGATAGCGGCCCAGCATCTGGGTTTGGGCGGAGAAGAGGTCGTCGGGATACCTGATGTGTGCGGCCACCGAATCCGGAAGTTGATCGATCGGCTCGAACAACCCCGGGAACACCTTCGACCACGCGGCCAGGATCGGATCATCTTCGCCATCGAGTGTTCGGTACAGGTGCACGGTGCCGTCGGCGGCGTCGACGGTGGCGAGAACCGAGGCGTGCACATAGTTCTTCCCGGAGAGCTTCGGGTTCGCTCCGGCTGGGAGGAACTGCGCATACGGGTAGGTGCGAGCGGTCGTGTAGGCGTCGACCACCCAGACGACTCGATCGCCGTCGACGACGGCGTACGGATCGTCGTCGAGCGCGAGGAATGGTGCCAGCGAGGACAACCGCTCGGTCAGGCCGCGCCGGTACAGGAGCAGCGAATTGTCGGTGAGTTCGGAACTGACGAGCGGTTGGGACTCGCCCACCGCGAGGGCCAGCGCCAGGCGCCGCCCGAACGAGCCGAGAGCGATCCCGTCACCGCGGTAGACCGTGCCGTTCGCCTCGGTGCGGCGCGTGCCGGTGATCGCGTACCAGCCACCCAAACCTTCGCCGAAGTACAGCGGGCTGTGTGTCGCGCCGTCGAGTTCCTTGATCGGGGTGAGGTCGGGCCGGCCGTCGACGTCGGCGACGTCTGCGAGCAGCGCGACCACACCGTCGCCATGTGTGTACACGAGGTGCTCCTGAACCCATCCACGTTCGGGAAGATCCGGGCGGCTGGACGGGCGAGCTGCGGTGTACACAGGGCGTTCGACACCATCGATCTCGTACGACGCCAGGTCGACGTTGATCACACGAGTACCGGCGGTTCCGGCCAGCACCTGGATCGCGTTCGTCATCGGCCCGGTGGCGAACAACGGAATTCCGCGCTGGTCACCGAACACTGGCGTCACCGCACCGCCGGCGCCGTCGACGACCGGTTGCAGCTCGCTGACGATGTCGTCGAGCCCGTACGCGGTTCGGGTCGCGTTGAGGTTGTGTTCGATCGACCACAATTGCCGCTCCGCTTCGGCGGGAACCACGATGAACCGTTCCGTTAGGGCCGGCGCGAGGACGAGGCCGATCAGGTGGATCATCACGGTGAGGCCGGCGATGACGGATGGGATGCGCCAGGCGCGGGTGCGCCCGCCCCACACCAGCGCGAACCCGGTAGCGATGCATCCGAGGGCAGCGACGACGAGCGCCGGACGTGTGACGTTGATCTCCGTGTACCCGGGCCCGTCGAACGCTCCGATGCGGTTGACGGCGGTGAGCGCCCGGGCAACCACGACCTGATGTGCTGCCTGTAGCCCGAGCAAGACCGACGCCAGTAGGGACAGGTGCGTCACCGCCAGGGCAGACGAGTGATGCGGGCCGCGAGGCCAGCGAAGCGCACCGGATACGACGTGGCCGAACGCCGAGACGACCAGCGTGACCAGTACGAGCTGACGCAGGAAGTTGCTGACCACGCGGAGCAACGGCAGACGGAACAGATAGAACCCCAGGTCACCGCCAACCTCAGGCGCGGTGACGCCGGTGTCGCCGCCATGTTGGAACAGCAACCAGAGCTGCCAGTTGCCCGCCGCCGCTCGGCCGATGTGCCACGTGAGATAGGCGGTCAGCGCCACCAACGCCCAGCCGTGGGCCGGGCCCATACGCGATCGATAACGCTCGATCGGGCGAGCCGTCTGCCCATGATCGGTGGCGGCGTCCCGGAGCAGCAGGTAGACGGACGATCCGAGCACGAGCAGGACGATGGCGGCCGTTCCGAAGCCGAGCTGTAGTTGCGCCGCCGTGCGCCGAGACCAGACCGGTGCATCGGTGACGGTGTCGAGCCACCAGCGGTCGAGCAGGATCCGACTGACGCCGCGGAGCGATTGCCACGCGAGATAGATGACGACGAGCGACAGACCCAACAGACGTTGGGTTCGGCTTCGCTCTTCGAGGAATCGAACGATCGGAAGTCGCGGTGCGACCCGGGAGGGCACGGTTGGCGAATCTACGCCAATCCGACCCGATTCGCTGGCAGCGCGGTCACAAATCCTGCAATCGGGGCCATCTCACGGACGGCCTCACGGACGGCCTCACATGCGGCCGGCGTCGGTGACTCGCTGCAGAAACTGCTGCGTGCGCTCCTCGCGCGGATTCGTGAACAGCTCGCCGGGTGCGGCGTCTTCGAGGATTTGGCCCCGGTGCAGGAAGCACACGCGGTCGGCGATCTCGCGGGCGAACCCCATCTCGTGGGTCGCGAGCAACATCGTCATCCCGTCGCGTTTGAGGTCGCGCACGACGTCCAAGACCTCGCCGATCAACTCGGGGTCGAGCGCCGACGTGATCTCGTCGAGCAGCATCACCTCGGGGTTCATCGCCAGCGAGCGGGCGATCGCGACACGCTGTTGCTGGCCGCCGCTGAGATGGTCGGGGTAGGCCTCGGCACGGTCGGCGAGGTCGAGTCGGGTGAGCAGCGCGACCGCCTGTTCGCGGGCGTCCGGCCTGGCGACGCCGAGCACTTTGCGCGGCCCGATCGAGACATTGTCGACGACCGACATGTGTGGAAACAGATTGAAGCTCTGGAACACCATGCCGATCCGGCGCCGGATCGGGTCCGGATCGCGGCCTGGTTCGGAGATGTCGTCACCGTCGAGCAGGATCTGTCCGTCGTCGATCGGCTCGAGCAGATTGATGCAGCGAAGCAGGGTGCTCTTCCCCGAGCCGGACGCTCCGATCAGACAGATCACCTCGCTGTCGGCGACGTCGAGGTTCATGTTGTCGAGGACGCGCGTGGTGCCGAACGATTTGACGACACCTGAGACCTGGAGCTTCATGCGATCGCCGTTGCGTCGGTACGTCGGCGCTGGCGCGCCATGAGATAGTCGGCCGTTCGTCGACCCGTCGACCCTCGAGACCAGCAGGTCCGAGCTCGGCTCAGGGGTTGACGGTGAGACGGTTTCTGTCTTAATGTCTCACGGATGGCCCCGA